>NZ_WITC01000049.1 GCF_009601505.1 Sinorhizobium terangae | reverse complement strand
ATGCGATGCATGATCACCGCAAGCCGTCGGGCCAAGGCGACAACCGCCTTTTGCCTGCCGCGGCGTTTGGCGATATTCATCGCCCAGGCTCTTAGCCACGACCATTTCTTAACATTTGCCAGCAGGACTTGCGCTGCTTCGTAAAGCAGGGATCGCATCATCGCGTCACCACAACAGGATACTCGCCCGACCCGTTTGCTTTCACCAGACTCGTTCAGTCTCGGCGTCAGGCCGAGCACAGAACCGACCGCTTTTGAATGTGCAAACCGCGCAGGAATATCGATGGTTGCCGTATAGGTGAGTGCGACAACGGGGCCGACGCCGGGGATCGTCGTCAACCGGCGGCAGACTTCATCTTCACGGACCAAATCCAAAACCTTCTTGTGCAGCCTGGTGAACTCTTCACGCAGCAGTTTGCGTGCAGTCAACAAAGGCTGCATGATTTCGCGAAGCTCAGGTCTGTCTTCGACGAGCTCTTTGATCCGCTCCTCGAATTTGACCTTGCCGACCAATCCGACTTTCAGGCCGAAGTTTCGCAACAATCCGCGAATGTCATTCTCGATGGCGATGGCTTTTTCCTGCAAGAGTTTGCGCGCGGTCAGCAATGCCCGGTGCTTCTGGCTCGTCAGTGTCTTCACATGCACAGGCCGATAGAGATTGACGCGCATCATCTGGGCTATGCCACGCGCGTCGTTGCGGTCCGTCTTGTTCGGTTGAGCTTTCAAAAATGCCTTGGCATGCCTGGTCTCGATGCAGATCACGGGCAATCCTGCCTTCGCAAGTCCTTCATAAAGCCATTGCGACAGTGGTCCGGCTTCAAGACCGATCCGCTCAATCTGCCACTTCGGGTCCTTCATCACCAAGATCAAATCATCAGGGTGAGTGGCAACCTTCGTCTCCCGGCAAATCTTGCCTGTTTCATCAACAATGCAAACCGCGGTCTCTTTCACCGACACATCCAGTGCACAATAGTGTTTCATGTTGCGCTTCTCCCTTTGATGTTTGAGGCTGTTGAAAGACATGACCTCGTTTTACCATCAGCCAGAAGCGCAGCACCGCAATCCACCATGGTCAACGATGAGGCGCAAAGCCGAATATCCCATCTAATCGATAATAACCGGCGCTCTGGATCCCATCTGAGGGGTCGGAACAACTCAGCAAGATGTCAGGAATATTCCCGCCTTCTTGCCGAGCGACGGCGCGGCTGACTAAACGCTGTTCCAGTGCACGATAGCGCTGACAATGAGATTGAGGCCAGAAGCACGGAATGCTTGGCTCTCGAACGACTGAATCGCGGATTTCAAACCACTCGTGGAAGAAGACGACGCGCTTGAGTTTATGGGCTGCCTCGCCCCTGTTGCTACGGTCCTATGAAGTCTGTGGGAACATCCTTGGTCCGACCCATGTGATACCGATCGCCGACATCAAGGTTGATCGCACCATCTGCATTGAGACCCTTTCAAGCGGCTATAACGTTCCGCAGAACCTGGCCGAGATTGAAGAGGATCAGATCAAGGGTGCCGGGGTCTTTATCACGCCCGTGTTCATCGATCTGTCGGGTCCCGAGATCGCCCGGATGCCTTCTCTTCGTTTAATCTGTATGAGCGAGACCGGACGAAGGCAAGGATACTGCTTGACCCTGGAGTGATCTTCGCGTTACTCAGGGAAACACATCGACGCTCACCCGCTAACCCGTCCTCAGTGAAGGCATGACCCGAATGTGCTCAGGGTAGGGTTGCGGATCCCAGATGCCTCAATTGAGTTGCTGACTTTCAGTTGAACTATGTCAGGAATGTAGAACTCATATCATTGCTTCCGAGAGCCACAAGGTGCCGGAATAAGGAGACGATTGTGCTGAGTGTAAACTCTAAAAAAAATAGGGGTAGGCCAAACTCTGTGGATGCCCATGTCGGCCGGCGAATTCGCGAGAGGCGTCAATGGCAGAACATGACGCAAGCGACTCTTGGCGATGCTATCGGTGTGACGTTTCAACAGGTACAAAAATATGAAAAGGGCATGAACCGCGTCGGCGCGAGCCGACTCCAGCAGATTTCGAAGGCTCTTAAAGTGCAGCCTTCCTACTTCTTTGAAGGCACGATTGACGAAATCTGGTCGGACGGGCAATCAGCCGCCAATCACGCCGATATCCCGCCCGAAGTGATCGAATTCGCTGCAAGCGAGGAAGGGATCGAACTCATTAGAGCATTTTCCCGCGTGGACGACAATAATGTGCGCGGCCGACTCGTAAAGCTGATCAAGTCCCTGGGCACGAGTGGGGATGCATAGATTGGCCCGTCACTGCGTAAACTGCGCTCCAATGTCAGATAGGCGCGCACCGCCGCAGCAAGGAAGGCCATTCCATCTGAAACTCTCGCGGAGTGCCTCAACGTTGTAACGGATCCGCTTGAGGTGTCGGAGCGTACTAAGGGTGGCGTGAATAATCGGTCGTGTAACCACAATGAGTATCATGAGGCGACTGAAGCACACCTAGAAGGATAGCAGCTGTCTCGCGAGCGCTGTCCCCTGAACGAGTATCCATCCATCGCCCGCGCAGGTCGGGACGACGAAGACCTATTTGTATCGTGGGTGATGACGTCCTCAAGGTAAGCGCGAATTTCCCCGCACCTTCTGTGATTGAGTGAGCTTTGGCATGAGGTGTCCACCTAAAGGAGGTGGACACCAAATGATGGAAGAAGGTCAAAAACTTGTCGTGCGGCACGTTGGTCGGAATGGGCGACGCCGGTTCGATCCGGCATCGAAAGACCGTCTTATTGCGGCTTGCCTTGAACCTGGCGCATCAGTATCGAAACTTGCGCTCGAACACGGGGTCAACGCGAACCTCGTTTGGAAATGGATAAGGAAGCACACCCAGGCCCCTCCATTCCCGCCGTCTTCGACATCGGCTTTTCTTCCGGTTCAGATCACCGCGGCGAGCAGCAAGTTCGCGTTGGAGATGCCTGTCACGGATGGTGAAGAGCTGCCGCCGAAGGCAGAGAGGATCGGGTCGCTGGCCTCTCCAGCGAAGGTGAGCGCGTCACTGCCGAACGGCGTGAGGCTGACGCTGGAATGCGGTGATGCGAATGCGTTGGCGGCGATAATCGGAGCGTTGGGTCATGTTCAAGCTGGGCGCTGACCTTCAGGTCTACCTGCATCGCGAGCCGATCGACTTTCGGGCCGGCATCAACAGTCTTGCGGTCTTGGTTCAGGAGACGATGGCACTCGATCCGTTTGCGCCGGCGGTTTTTGCATTCTGCAATCGCCGTCGCGACCGGATGAAACTGTTGTTCTTCGATCGGTCGGGTTTTGTGCTGGTGCTGAAGCGGCTGGCCGAGGACAAGTTCCGCTAGCCCCGGCGTCAGGAAACGGTGATGCGGCTGACGACGGAGCAATTGCACTGGATTCTCGACGGCATCGATATCGATGCGATGGTGCGCCATCCGGTGCGGCAATACCAGGTCGCTGGCTGAGGGCTCTTGAATTGCGCGGTTGACGCGGCGGTACGGTTCAGATTCAAGAATCCGATGAATCGAACCGGCGAACCTGATGTTGCAGAGTTGAAGGCGCAGTTGGCGGCACATGCTGCCGAAATCGCCGCGCTGAAAGCCGAGAAGGAAGCGCTCTCGCAGCGGGTCGTCAAACTCGAGGAAGAGCTGGCGCTGGCGCGGCTGCATCGATTTGCGCCGCGTAGCGAAAAACACGTTGATCGCCTCTTCAATGAAGCCGAACAGGTTGCCGATGAGGATGTCGCCGGCGGCGAAGATGGCGACGTCGTCGACCTGCCGAACACTGGATTACCACCCGTCAAAACCGAGACGGGAAAGAAGCGCGGCCGCAGAGCGCTGCCGGAAAACCTCCCGCGCGAGCGCGTCGAGTACGACCTTCCCGACGATCAGAAGGCTTGTCCCTGCTGTAATGGTCAGATGCATCGCATGGGAGAGAGCGTTACCGAGCAGCTTCATATCGAGGTGCAGGCGAAGGTCCTGCAGAATGTGCGGTTCAAATACGCTTGCCGCCATTGCGACCGCACCGGGATCAACACGCCAATCATTATCGCGCCGATGCCCGCACAACCCTTGCCGGGCAGCATCGCCACGGCCTCGACGCTGGCCTTCGCGCTCGTTCACAAATATGTCGATGGCACACCGCTCTACCGTCTGGCGCAGACATTCGAGCGCGCCGGGGTTCCTGTCAGCCGTGGCGCTCTGGGTCACTGGGTGATCGGCTCGAGCGAAAAACATCTCTCCCGCATCTATGACGCCTTGAAACTGCGGCTCAGATCGCAACCTCTCATCCATGGCGACGAGACGACGGTTCAGGTCCTGAAGGAAAAGAATAGAGAGGCCACCGATACATCGTATATGTGGGCCTATCGGAGTGGCGAGGACAGTGACGAGCCGATCGTGCTGCTCGATTATCAGCCGGGCCGCGGCCAGATACACCCGCAGACCTTCCTCGGCGATTACCGCGGCATCTTGATGAGCGACGGCTATTCCGCCTGGCGCACGCTGGAGGGCGCGAACCACCTTGGATGTATGGCCCATTCAAGACGACGTTTTGTCAATGCTCTCAAGACGAGAAACAAATCCGGCGGGCCACCCGAGCAGGCTCTCCGGTTCTTCGAACAGCTCTACCGGGTTGAAAGACAGGCGCGGGACAAAAAGCCGGAGGACGGCGAGACGCGGGCCGACAGCATTCGCCGCTTTCGCCAGCAACACAGCGTTCCCATCCTGACCGCTCTCAAGACATGGCTCGACGAAATCGCCCCAAAGGTCTTGCCGGACAGCAAGCTCGGCGATGCTGTCTCCTACACCCTGAACCAGTGGGATTATCTGACGCGCTACACCGAAGACGGCAGAATGCCGATCGACAACAACATCCTGGAGCGCGACATCAGAGTTTTTGGCGGACCTGAGTCATTGTGCACTCCCTCTCTAAGTGTCTGTAAACATTGGAAGCGTCTCCGTGTCAGTGGTGCGACACGGGCGACCCTTTCGGGCTATCGCGGCCTGAACCGTCGCAGAAGTAAGGTCGCTGGCGCGGATTTGATACGGCGCGCCGGGAACCACTTGCTCGGCAGACAACACGTTCGTCTTGATAAGGTGGCGTATTCTGTGGTTCGTCCCAAAGTCGCCGCCGCCTCTGTCATGGTAAGCCATTCGCCCTCTTTATCGGCTGATTTGTACGCGTGAATGGCACGGACCCGCCTTACGGAAGCGACACGGTGTGCGGTCCAGGTTTTTCCTTGACCCGTGGGCATACCCATTCGATTGAGCGACGCGGCGATATGTTCATCGGGCCAGCGTCCTGCCATGCTGCGCATCACTGCCAAAGCATCTTCCGTTGTGGCGCAACCGTGTTCACCGCTCTGAGGCTTGCGCACTCTCAGTTCCGAGTGCTGACCGCCTTTCCAGTGGATTGTCAGCACCACGTCGCGGACTTCATCGTCAACATCGACAACAATGTCGGCGATCAATGTACGCAGCAGTTGCTGGCGCACACGCATGGTGACATCCGGCGACTCCCAGGCCGCCTGCAGATTGTCGGCGAGGTTCGCGAAAGTGCCTGTGTCAACTTCGATGGTTGAAGGACTATCTGCAGGCTTGCGCACTTCCAGATCACGGACGCGGCGTAGCGCCGTTTCCCAATTCTTCTCAAGCTGTGCAGCAATCAGGCGGTTGTCTGGATCGCATGCCGCATAGCGGCGCTCGGCGAGGCTTGCCTCGTAGCGGGCCTGCCGTAGTTCCAGATCGTGAATGTGGCGCTGTTCTTCCTGTCGCTCCCGGTGCATCCGCTCTGCTTCAAAAGTCGCCTCGATCGCTAGTGGTTCTACCGCGCGCAACAACTCGCGCGCAACCGCCGCATCGACCTTCGAGCCGCCGAACGTCATGCAACGGGGCAAGCCCATCATCAGGTTCTGTTTATAGCAGCGATAGACAGGATTTTGTGGATTTCCCGTATAGGCAACACTCAGTCGCCGTCCACACCGTCCGCAAGTCAGGAGACCCGACAACAACGATTTGCCGCCGCGGCCCGATTTGGTTCCGCCCGAACGGCCATAATTGTTGAGTGCCAATTGCTGTTGGTTGCGCTCGTACTCTTCCCAACTGATGTAACCTTCGTGATGGTCCCGGATCATCACTTCCCAGGTGCCGGCCGGCTTGCCGTGCCCGTAGCTGCGCCGCGCCCTCCCATCGACGATGGCTGTCCGCTTCTCGCTCTTTCCATAGACGTAGACGCCGGCATAGAAAGGGTTCTTCAGGATGCCGATGACATTCCGGTAACGGACTGGCGTCCAGACAAAGCTGGTCATGCGACCTTCGTCCGACGGCCGCGGGAAGTGGATATTGTCCCGTGTCATAGACAATAGCACCTGGCGTGCGCTTCCAAGCTCACGGAAGCGTGCGAAGATGGACCGGATCACGTCCTGCAACCGCAAATCCGGATCAAGCCCGAGCCCCGCCTCTCGATGCCAAATGTACCCGAACGGAACGGAAAGTCGCAGTTCGCCACGGCGCGCCTTCGATCTGGCGGCATCGAGCATCCGGGCTCTCAGCACGCCCAGTTCGAACTCGCTGATACTGCCCTTCATTCCCAGCAGCAGCCGATCGTTGGGTCGACACGGATTGTAGACGCCGTCATGGTCAATGACGCGGGCTTCGACCAGGCCGCATAGTTCGAGCAGGTGATGCCAGTCCCGACCGTTGCGCGCAAGCCGTGAAGCATCGAAGCATAAAACAGCACCAACTTGGCCAGCGCATAAAAGGGCGACAAGATGGTCGAAACCAGGGCGCGCGACAGTTCCGCTGGCAGAGCGCCCGAGGTCGTCGTCGATGGTCTCGATGTCGCTGAAGCCGTGTTGTCGCGCAACGTCAACAAGATCATACTGCCGTCGCTGGCTTTCCAGATTTGTCATGACCTGCGATTGCGAGGACTGCCGTACGTAGACGATGGCTTTGCGCGCGAGCAGCGCTGTCGGAATCAAATCAGTGTTGCTCATCGTTGAGCTCCTCGACGACGAGGCCTGCGGCCTGCATCAGCAGGCAAGCCAGCGTTGAAATCGCCTTCTTGCGATCCTTGTCGCTCAGTCCGTCGAGCATCCGGGTTTTGAATATCAGGTCGAGCTGCCGGCCCGACGCCGGCACCAGCGTATTGCGGGATCTCATCATGGTCCTCCTGAGTGATTCTACGTCCACTTCGGAAGGGTGCCGCTTTGGTGCCGCCAGAGACCAGCCTGTTCAATTCGATTAGCGTCGCAAGATCGACGCGTGGCGTTCCCATGGTCATGCCGCGGCAAACCAAGGGATCGATCATCCACCCTGAGATCGCGATGACGACACCTGTCGGCCCCAGAACCTTCAAAAACCGGCCTGTCGCTCGTTCTTCAACACGGCGAATGGAAACCCTCTGGCCAAAATAAGGATGCCAGCGATAATGAACCTCAACTTCATCGCCGACATGGGCAGAATGAACGGGGCATTGCGACCGGCAGAAAGAGTTGGCTGTTCAGCGATACCGCCGATGGAGCCAAGGCCAGCGCCGTCATCTACAGCCTTATGCTGACCTGCCGTGCCTGCGGCGTCGAGCCGTTAACGTGGTTGCGCTACGTCCTTACCGAACTGCCTCAACGCGCGGGCGATGCTGATATCGACGATTTGTTGCCCTTCAACTTCACACGGACTGCTACTGCCTGACCAGATGCCGTTCCCGACACCAAGACGGTCCGTCGAAATCGCCGGCGTCAACGTGCGGGGAAAATTGCGCTTACTCCTCAAGGACTGCTTGCGATCACGCCAACCGCGGCAAAAGGTTTGGTGTATCCATAGCCCCGATGGTAACTATCCAAAAAAGCGATTTCCAGAATCTCGACGAGTGCTGCATAAACTCGATTTGCCCGCAGTTTCGTTCACCCTGATGAGGCGGCTCGACAAAGACAATGGGGCAGCCGACCTAAGTGCGAACACGGCCTGTGCTTGATAGAGGGATCTATTCCTAGACGAAGGAGTGATAGGGATGCCCAACCAGCCTTACGTCCTGATCAGTGATCGCGAAGACCCGCCGGTGGACGCGGGCGGCCTGAAGTGCGCTTTGCGCAGGATGAGCGGTGGCGTCAGCATCATCACCGCAGGGGAGGGCGAAGAGCGTACCGGAGCAACTGTTACTTCCGCAACGGCCCTCTCGATTGAGCCACCGTGCATGCTCGTTTCCCTCAATCGCTCCTCCTCGACGTGGCCTGCCGTTGCGCGCGCCGGCCATTTTTGCGTTAACATCTTGGGTCACACCCACGAGATGCTCGCAAACCAGTTCGCAGGTCGAGGCGGCCTGAGGGGCGCGGAACGTTACCGCGGTGCCGAGTGGACTCAACTCATTAGCGGTGCGCCGGTCCTTCATGACGCGGCGGCGGCCATAGACTGCGAGGTTGAGGAGGCCATAGAACGGCACAGCCATGTAATTGTGCTTGGCCGCGTCGTCGGCATTTGCATCGGTAACGGTGGTTCATTGGTTTATCGTGACGGCCGGTATCTTGCATTTGCGGAGTAGTGCGATAGGCAAAGTTCACCGCACTGAAACTTGTCCGCACTAGCGCAATGCCGAAACCTTGGGCTGCCCGCCGAGCTAGTAGACGCATGTCTTCGCGACTAAAAAGCGGACCAGTAAAATAGCGCAAACACAAGGGAAGTGCAGCGGCTAATTTGGCGTCATGCTGATAAGAGCACGGAACACCAGAATTTGCAGACTTCAGTCCTGAAAAGGTATTGCGATGCCCTGGTCGCGAACGAAGCGGGCAGTGTTCCAGAGCATGATGGCATTGACGACAAGGTTAAGGCCGGAGGCGTGATAAGCCATGATTTCGGCAAGCCGATCGCTCAGCTCCACCAAGCTGTTGCAGGAACACAGCGCACGCAAGGGCATGACGGCCTTTGCCTTTGTTAAGGACGGCATGCAATCTGCGTCACAACGCTTGCCAGAAGCCAGTCGCAGATGAAAACCGACCGCTCGATGCGGCCGATCTCTCAGCCGTGAGGCTTTGCGGTTAGGTGGACCACGGTTGCGGAAGGATATGCATTTAAATGTTGATTATTTTTCGTTACCCAGACGGTATCAGCGCGCTACACCAAGCCGGAGGCGCAGTTGATTGCATAGCTCGCCATAACGCACGCTGTTTGCAAAGATCACGCTCTCGAACGCGTAACCTTACCGGACACGCCGATATCGACGAGCCTTTATCATCCCTAACAACCCTGTCGTGGGCGGAGAAATCCTAGTGAAGGGGGAGGGTAAGGACGAACAACTCATTGAGGTGGTATTCCGCAACGGCACATTAACGGTCATTGGTATCGTTCTGTCATTCTCGCTCGGTTTCCTCTCGCAGTGGGCGGCGAATCCGCTGCTGTGGGAGATGGTTAACCTGCCGACGATCGTCTTGTTTTCCGCAGGTATCGCGTGTCAGGTGAAGGCGCTATTAATCTTGATCGAGCACGATTCAATCAAGAAACGCGTCTACGACCGCTCCAAACGGTGGTTCTCCTATGGCGTTATCGCCGTCTGCATTGCCGTGGTCTTCGCGGTTACGCTGGACTTTCTGCAACTCAAATTGCAGCTTTGAGTGCATGATTGCGGCTTGGCTTGTTTCGGGAATTTTCATTCGATGGTCGCTGATCGAGATCCGGTTCGTACGCTAACTTGGCCCAGTGATGCGGTAGGGAGCAATTCAGCCCAACCTGACGAATGTTGCGCAGACCGTTTAAGCGACAAAGGTGCGTCAATCTGATCAATGACCTGCAGGGGGCGTTTGCGCGAGGTGGCGAAATACTGCCTTAAGCGATCGACCGCGGGTCCTTACATGCTGTTGGGGACGAGAACAGATCCCGAAGGGATCGCCTTGAACCTGGCAACTCTGGGGGGGAATGAAGGACGTTCGGTAGTGGTCGAACGATAGAGCGCGTGGCTATCGACCCACGACCGTCGCACATGGCCCCTCTGGGAAGGGCCGCCTGAGGAGGAGCGGCTGGGCTTCGCTGATGTCGCTCATGGGCCAGCACCACAACCAACTGGGCGCGTGCGATTTGCATGTATCGGCAGCCAATCATGCAGCTCTGGCCGCCCGATGGAGGGCGGAGGATTTCCTCCATCGGGCGCCGTCGAAAAACCCAGGTTTTTCGGCGGTTCAGTCAAACGGCTGTTTTCCAATGATGTCATTCTGCCACTTCTTTGTGGGCGCTGACCGGTATTCCTGTGCTGCAGCGTTTGCGCAACCTTTATGTCGAACTTCCATCTTCCTAAGTCGGCAGCAAATGCCCCAAGATCATGCTGCTTTCCGTATCCGACTGGTCGCGTGCTGACGCGGGCATGCGACCTCTTCCACCGGTTCTAGGCAATGACTGCAAGAAGGACTCTGATCTACCGGCCGCGTTTTTATAGCCAGAATGCAGCTTTCAAGGCCGCGGCCATATAGGCAATCGTGATCATTTCTCCGCCATTCGCCTCTCGAGGAACTCTTCCACTTTAAGCGCCAGCTGGGCCGGTTGGTAACCGACCGTTTCGAGATGCAATTCAGGACTTTGGGGCATCTCGTAGGGAGATGTGATGCCGGTGAAATTCGCGATCTTTCCGGCGAACGCTTTCTCATAAAGCCCCTTTGGATCGCGCCGCGCGCATTCCTCCAATGGCGTGTCGACGAAAACTTCGATGAACTCGCCTTCGTCCATCATCTCACGCGCCATACGCCGCTCTTCTCGGAAGGGCGAAATGAAGGATACGATCACGATCAATCCTGCGTCGGCCATCAGCTTCGCCATCTCGGCGACGCGGCGAATATTCTCCACGCGATCTGCATCGGAAAAACCAAGATCGCGATTGAGGCCGTGACGCACATTGTCGCCGTCTAGCACATAGGTGTGCTTGCCACGTGCATGCAACGATCTGTCGAGCGCATTGGCGATTGTTGACTTGCCCGACCCGGATAAACCGGTGAACCAAACAATGGCGGGGCGTTGATGCTTGATCGCACTACGGGCTGCCTTATTCACGTCCAAGCCATGCCAACGGACGTTTCTGGGAGGGGGCTGCTGGGAAGTGTTCATGTCAGCGCTGACTATCGCCTTCGCCAGGACGAGTTTGTCGCTATCTTGCTCCATCTCCACCCCGTTTGTGCTGTCGTGGGACGAAAAGAACGGCTTCGCTGAAAACGCCCTGCGCGCGGAATCTTTTCCAGTGAAATCGACTACAGCGGGCGTACAGGATGCTCGTGCTATCCCGCGTCACGCCGTCGCAGATTAATGAGATAATCGGTTACTGCGGGCGTTCGAGCATATCGCTGACCTCAAAAAATCTCGCATAGGGCCCTCCGGCAAAGTGAACCCGCAACTCATGGAAATTCTCGAGTGTTTCATTCAGCGGCCGCTGTTCCTGTCGCTCAATCAGGACCTCACCAGAATGTTGAAGCGGAGCGACGCCTAGGAAATCGCAAATCGTCGCCAGGCGTCCGGCTGGGTCGCCAAGAAGACCCTCATACTCGATCATGAGCGTATTGCTAGACGCAAACGAGCTTTGGACCTGGGCGTGGAAATCTTCGGTGGTTTTGAAGTAAGTCTCGCATTCGGCGATCGACAGTCTGACGCGGGGCGGCGGAGCCACATCCTTGTCGGAACTGAACTTCAGCCAGTGCCCGGAACGTCTCGCCTGCACCAGCGAGCGCAGCGATTCCAAAGTGTTTTCACGAGCCACTAAGATGATTTTGATACCCGGCCAACGGGCAAGCTCGCAAAGAAAGCCTGGGCGCTCCTTGAACTGAGGTTCGTTGATCTTGCAGCCAACGTGGGTCACTTTCTCCTTGCGTGCAGTACTGTGCAAGTAGGCAAGCTCGAGCAGTTCGCGATCGCTGCGCAAAAGGCGATCCTTATCCGGCCAATTCGCATCATATGGATTGAGCAACTCACCATTGCTCAACACGTTCGGATGCTCGTTCAACAATGCTTCCAGGTAATGCGTGCCGGTCCTTGGCATCCCAAGGATTGCAAATGGCTCAGGTGGCGCCGCGGGATAGGTCATAATAAAGACCTGCTCTCTACTGGGGCGAACAGATGCCGCATCACGGATCTCCTTTTCCTCAAATGGTGGTAAGTGGCATCAAGGCATGAGGCGCCGGCGTAACAGTGCCACCGACAGGAAGAACGGCAATACTGTGAAGACACACAGTGCGCCGATGTGCAGAGCGACATTGTCACCCGGTCGGCCGAGCAATGCAGGGCGAAGAAGATCCACTGAATGCGCGAGCGGCAGGAAGCGCCCCACCTGCTGAAAAGCGCTCGGCAGTTGCGAGACTGGAAACACCGCGCCGCCCAGGAACAACATCGGTGTGATGACGAGTGTCTGGTAAAAGATGAAATAGTCGTAACTGGGCGCAAGGGCGGTCACGACCATCGCCAGGCTCGCGAAGGCGAACCCGGTAAGGGCTACGACTGGCAGCGCGTAGAGAGCGGATGGCCAGGCCGTATAGCCCAGGACGCTGGCAACAATCGTGATAGCCGTGCCCGCTAAGAAAGCCTTAGTGGCTGCCCACGCCAGTTCACCGAGAATGATGTCGCCGAGCGTGAGTTGCGTGCACAGGATTGCTTCCCAGCTTCGCTGAGCATGCATTCGACCGAACGCCGCATAAATGGTTTCGAAAGTCGCCGAGGTCATCGCGCTTGCCGCGACCATGCCGGCTGCGAGAAAAGCAATATAGGAAGCACCCTCGACGCGACCTACCATTATTCCAAGGCCAAAGCCGAGCGCGAACAGATAGATCAACGGATCGGCGAGATTCCCAAGGATAGACGCGATCGCGATTTTCTTCCACGCCAGGTAGTTGCGGCGCCATACGGCGATCCAATTCCATGCGTTGGCGGGCATGGCCGCCGCCCAGCCTTCAACCATTATTCATTTCTCCATGTCGCGCCCGGTCAGCCGCAAGAACACATCCTCCAGATTCGGGGGACGTTGCAAAAGGCGCAGATCCGTGCGCCCGCGAAGTTGCACGCGCACCTGCTCGGGATCGGCCGCATAGCAAAAGATAGTCTCGCCGCTCACTTCGATACGCTCCGCGTAAGGACTGATGAGCGCGCGCAGCTCTCGCGGATTGCCGCCGTAGATCTCAAGCACGGGGCAGCCGATCTGCTCCTCGATCAGCGCGTGTGGGCGGCCCTCAGCGATGATGCGCCCTCCATCGAGCACGCACAGGCGGTCGCACAGTCGTTCAGCCTCTTCCATAAAGTGGGTCGTCAAGATGATTGTCTTGCCGCGCGCCAGCAGCAAGCGCAAGCGTTCCCAGATCAGGTGGCGCGCATGTGGATCGAGGCCGGTGGTCGGCTCATCCATTACAAGCAGTTGCGGGTCGTTGATCAGCGCACGCGCGAGCGTCAGGCGCCGTTTCATCCCGCCGGATAGTGCAGCGACGCGCGAATCCGCCTTGCTCTCAAGGCGGGCGAACTCAAGCAGCGGCGGGATGGCCGCTTCGACCTCGCGTGTGCTCATGCCGAAGTAGCGACCGAACACCAACAGGTTCTCGCGCACCGTGAATGCATGATCAAGATTGTCGAACTGCGGGACCACGCCGATACGCCCACGCGCTAACCGAGCGCGTGCTGGTACGGGCATCCCGAGTACGGTGATCTTGCCGGCGTCAGGTGGTGCCATGCCGAGAACCATGCGCGTGATTGTGCTTTTGCCGGCACCGTTCGGTCCCAGCAGGCCGAAGCACTCTCCCGCCGCCACGGTGAACGACACCTCGTCGACAACGACCTTGTCATGATATTTCTTCCTTACACCGGTAAGGTCGATTGCTGACATCGACATGCGTTCATCTTCCCGTGAAGGTTACGCCCGGCGATTGATCAGTTACATGCGTTTTCCTGAACAGCATGCCGTCGCACCATACGTTTTCAACGCGTCCCCACTCGCAGGCTGCAGCTGTGCTTGGGAAGAAGCCACGCCCATGATAATTGGCACTCGTGTTGCAAAGCAGCGGAATGCCCGTGAGTTTTTCATATTCGATGAGGACCTCGGCGACTTTGTGCTGAGAGCTCCTGGAAATCGTTTGTAGCCGCGCAGATCCGTCAAGGTGTACAACTGCAGGAACTTTGTCCTGCCACTCCTTCTTCGTCTGGTGATCGAATAACATGTATGGATCGGGCGTTCCGGGGCTGAATATTTCCGGCGCACGGTCCTCCAGGCATATCGGCGCCACCGGCCGGAAGTGTTCACGAAATTTGATGTCGTTGAGATAATCCTTCATTTCTGGCGAGGTGGCGGCTGCCAGAATGCTTCTTCCTCCCAACGCCCGTGGTCCGAGCTCAGCGCGCCCGGACAGGAAAACCACGGGCTTGTCGCTGGCGAGGATGGCCGCAAGTTCCCGGATGCTGCACGGCGTAGCGTCCCAACCGGTCGGCACATCGCCTACTTGCAGGGTCAGGCCACTGTAGACTGACCACTCCAGCGGCACGAAACCTTGCTCTGCCACGAGCCCACAGCAAGCTGCACCAATTGCAGAGCCGCTGTCATTCGGGAAGGGCGGCACCCAGACTGCATCGAACAGCCCAGCCTCACGCAGTGCACTGTTCCATTTGATGTTGAGCCCGCAGCCACCGGCTATGCACAGATTGCGCGGCCCCGGAAACGAATGCTGCTGCATGGCAATCGCCATTTCATCCACAACAAGACGCTCGAGGAAAACATGAAAAGATGCAAGCACATCTTCAGGCAGGTCGGCCGCCAATTCGAGCGCGCTGGCAGCGAAAAAATCGTGTACAGCCGCAAGCGATGACTCTGCGTTGTCGATGTTTGCGCGGTAGGTGAGGGCGAGGTCCGTATCGCCGGCAAAGCGTTCGTCGTAGAGCTTCTGGAAAACCGCAACGATGCGTTCATCCATCGAGCCCAGCGCGATATAGGCCATCAGCTTGCCGGCTACCCCCAGATCCCAACCGCCGCGACTCGCCTGCTTATAGGGACCGAAAAAATGGCCCGCAGCGGCGTAGGCTTGGCCGATCACCGGGAACAGAGATTTGACGAAGCGGGCACCCTTGCCCTCTACATAATATAGGCGCGGGAATATGCAGCCGTCCCACACCAAGCAAAATGCAGCTTGTCCGGACTTGGCAAAGGGGCTGGTGCAGTATGCGGAGGCCACATGGCTCGTCACATGCGGATAGCTTTTATAGCTAAAAGCCTGCCCGTCAAGCGTCAGATCTGAGCCGGCGAGCCCGTCGAGAAGCCCCTCGGCATAGCGTTCGACGTAAGGCGCCCCTTTGAGGGTAAGAGCGGTCGCCCCACTGAGGACCTGGAACTGCGACTCGACCTCGCCGTCCCAGCCATCGATAACAAACTGATCAACATCCCGCACGCTCAGGCCGTGTTGCGCCAAAGCGGTGACAACGGCGTCGAGATTCTCGATTGTTTGATATCGCGGATTGTTATCACGCTTCTCCTGCTCAATGCAGAAGACGAGCCGTCCATCCTCGACAAGGGCGATAGCCCCATCATGGGTCAGCTTGATGCCACAGATGCGCATAGTATCTCCATGTATAATGACGGACAAATTCGATTAATCAGACGTCGGCATTCCGAAAACGGGCGAGCAAGCAGTCTTCGTTGGTCGATCCGCCCCGGCAATCAAGCCGCTCCGCCTCGATCAGCGTTTCGTTCAGCAGCGCCAAGACGGTCTCAGCACCGGCGACGTGGCCCCAACGCCGGCAATTTGCATCGCGCGCCGATCCAAAAACCAGGTGCCCACCCGGCGCAAGCATGCTCACCAGGTTATGAATGGCCACCCGCATCGCGGCTACATCCTCAAGGTAATAAAGAACTTCGGCCACTACGATCAGATCGAAGAGCTGCTCAGTCGAGAACTGTTGAACGTCAGCGACGATCCAGTTGATGTGTGTCGCCTCTTTCATCCGTTGCTTCGTTCGAGCAATCGCTTGAGGCACAACATCAATCACAGTGAGCCGTTCGCAATGAGGCGCCAGCTTTTCCGTAAATGCGCCGGCCGCGCACCCGACTTCAAGTGCGTTTGTGATGGGACCTTGGCAAAGCGACATCCGAAGCATCTGCGTGTGCCGCTCGCGCTCGAACTCATTGCCGTCGAGCCGCCATGGATCCTCCGCCGCCAGCTCACTTTGCAATAGTTGGTAGTTGTTGGCCTTGGTCAAAATTCACCCTCCGAAACAACGTGCGCGATCAGTCGTCGCTGCAGACACCTGCGGGTGTCACGGTTGAAGAGTCCCGTGCAAGGTTCAGCCTTCGAAGCGGCGCTGCATATCCCGGCGTTGCTCCAGCACTCGTTTCGCTCTTCGGGTGTGGAACGAAGACTTCTCCACCCGCGTCTGTCCCCTTCACAGGAGAGTTGCGCGACAGCCAATCGCTATTGCTCAATGTACAAAGGGCGTAGGCCTTCAAAGGGAGCAAGACAAACAAGTTGATGGGCGTATGCAAAGAAAACGCCAGAAAACGGAGTTGGCGAGCACGGAAGGAGGCCACGCTGCAGCGGATCATGGTCATGAAGGCAATCATCATGACTGTCCACCAAGGCACTGTAGCTGTCAGCACGACTTGCGCGAGTCCCGCCAGGACCGTCAGCGCGAGAAGTAACGGCCCTAGATTTTGTCCGACCACATCCAACGTGATATAGTGGTTGAGACCCGGTAGTAGTCGCAACGCAAGCAACGTGTCGCGGAAAGTGCTCCGCGCCCAGCGGAGTTGTTGGCGCAGATACGGGCCCATCCTATCCGGGACGACGGTTGCTGCTATCGCGTCTGGAACGTACTCGGTGCGAAAACCTGCCTTCAGCATCAAAATGGTGAGGTGGCGATCTTCACCGAAGTCGCTTGGTTTGCCCCGAAAATATTGCGACTCGTATTGGTCAAGTAGCAAAAGAAGAGCAGACCGGCGGTACATAGCACATGGACCGCAGCAGCACAGAACGGCACCGAAACGAGCCTGTGCCGCACGCTCCTCATTGCAGGCGAGCCAGTACTCCATGTCGATTAGTCTGGCCAACCAAGTGTCGTTTCGGTTGCTGGCGGTCAATTGGCCCATGGCCGCACCGATGTCTGGATTTTGCATCTTCAGCGCGAGCTTCGTGACGACGTCGGACGCTAGTGTCGTGTCCGAGTCGACGTTGAGCACCAAGTCTCCAGATGACCGGCGTATGGCAGCGATTTGCGCCTTGCGCTTTCCGACATTCTCGCGTAGCAAGACGAAGTTGAATCTCGGGTCCCCCACATAGGTGTGGTGTACAGGTGCCAATTTCTCGCGATTGGCAGAACCGTCGTCAACCACGTAGACGCGCAGTTTTCCGGCGTAGTCCTGATTTGCAATGGAAGCCAGGCACTCGGAGAGCGTGCTCGGATCCTCGTTGTAGCAGGGGACAATGACATCCACGCTCGGCGGAGGGGTGTGGAACACCAAGTCGTCTGAAGCCAATGAGTGGTCTTTCGGCCTAGCGTACACTGTCTGCATGCTTTTATAAGCGGTCGAGAGCAGCGCATAACAGGAGACAGCGCCAATGCCGATTGTGTTAAGCAGGTCCATGGGATGTCACTTTGTTCAGGGATGTTGAGGAAGCGAGGAGATTGCAAATCCGCGCTCGTGTAACGCTGGAATCAACCGGGTGAGCGCAACGACGGTTTGGTCGCGCAGACTGTCCTTGGTGCCCGGCCTGACCTCGTCGGGAGGACATCCGTCGTGCAAAAGCACAATTGCGCCGGGCTGGACAGAGGCAAGCACTGCATCGACAATCGCATCGACGCCGGGGCGAGACCAGTCCCGTGGATCTACCGACCAGTGGAGGGGCGCCAGTCCAGCGACCGCTGATGTCGTAAGCACCTCTTCGCTCCAGATGCCAAAGGGCGCGCGCACATGCCGGACCGATGCCTCGGGGCAGGCCATACTGATGATCCTATTCGCCTCAAGTATTTCATGACGCACATCGCTAGGTTCGCATCTGGACAGATCTGGATGCGTCATGGTGTGGTTAGCGACTTCGTGCCCTTCTGCAATCATTCGCCGGATCAGGTCCGGCTGTTCTGCCGCGTAGGCGCCGATAACGAAAAAAGTCGCCGGCACACGGTGTTGTTTCAGCACGTCCAGAATTTCCGGCGTGCAAAGTGGATTGGGACCATCGTCAAAGGTCAGATAGACCTTGCGGCCACCAGCGCAGTCGCTGCACGTACTGCACACTCTTGATAAGCAGTCAAAGTGTGTCACAGCTCTGGCCCATTGCGATCAATAAACGTGGCGGTCGGCCAATCAGACATGGCCGATTCAACCGGGAAGACGACGACGAGTACGTCCTCAATGCGCGTGGGAGGCAGATCGAGACGCGCATCTGGGAGCGTGGACCGCACGCGAATCCCCGACAGAACGGTCGCCGGCACGTGCCGACCGAATCTTTCGACGTGCTTCTGCAACGCGTGCCGAACTGCACCGAAACCAAACGGGACACGAAGTTGCTGCAAGACTGGGTACATGACGCGGAGTGAGTGACTGATACCAAGTCCCTCAAGGTCCGGTCGCACGCCATATAGCCCTAGCTCGGCCACTAGCAGATCGACCTCGCCAACCTTGATGAACCGACGCAGCAAGCCCATGTGAGCCGCTACACCGTTCGAGTCGTAGGCAATTGCTCGCAGCTCAGGCCTGGCTCCGGCCCAACTGCGACTGCCTTCGAATGGTTTGGCGTTAAAGGCGCCAGTCGGTCCATAAGTCTTTCGAAAGAAACTTGCGAGCTCGACATGGTCGTCGAGTTGCAATTCACTTTCCCACCGCAGCGTCCATCGCACCCGAGAGCACACGGAAGACCTCCTCATTTCTTTCTGTTTTCCTGGGACACGTACCACGCGATCGAAGGCGTTTTGGCTGACGCTGCCGTCAGCGATCGTGATGCAGCCAACGACTAGCCAGGCGTTCCAACTCTGATGGGTCTCTCAATGCGCTCACCGTCAGCCCGCTTGATGTTCGTCAAAAGTAATATTTTCCTAATGCAGTACACCCGCAAATACGTAAAATCGATTTTGTGAATGCGAAACATCCACGCCATGGAAATGCGCAAGCGGCAGTTGATGACTCGTCTGCGGTCAACGGCGAGGACGGCTGCAAGGTGCCGGGCTGCGGACATTGGAGCCCATGGATTTCGGTTCGTGACGGAAAGTTAATACGACCGCTCATCCGGACGTTGCGATTGCCTTTCCTCGCGTCGGCTTCTTAGGCACCAGCGCGCTGCCTGCACGGACGGGCGACCGCGAGTCTCAGAATAGAGATGATTTCATTCAGTAAAGTGAAAAGAGACCGGCAGGTTGCAGCGCCGCCCATCGTCTTCCTTAAGATAATGACGCGGCGTTTCAACCGCCGTGACCGACATCTCGTCGCCGGCTCCGCTCTGACTACTAACCACAACCTTAGCATGAGCGGAGGCGGCCATGATTGCGCCCCGCCGCACGATGAAAGGTCTGTTTCGAGGACGAGTTGCTTACAACGGAGGGTCGCGAACTATCTCAACACCGCGTGCCTCCGAAATGCGCGAGCCGTGTTACAAACTTGTTTCAATCATTTCCTTGGACGTGTTCAACCCGGCCATATCAGTGCGGTTTCAGATTGATCTGAACCCTTTGGTTAGAGTTTTCCGGTGGTTTCCCTGGTTGGGAAAATGAATGAAGACGATAACGCCATCGCAGTTGTCGGACGCGCAAAAGGCATTCATCTGAAGCAGGGTTCCCACGCGTCGTGACGCAATCCGTCCTTCGATCGTGAAATCTGGATCGTCGGCGCAAAGATGGCGCGCAGGGAAGCGCTCGTGGACGGTCTGGACGAAGCACCATGGGAGAACCGTCTGCGGCAGTTCCTTATGTACTGGGACGCCATGCGGACTGCCTGTGCCAGAGCGAATACCCGACTCAGATTTTATTGCTCTACTTGAGCTCGCTATTGGGCTTCCGCTGACGGCGCTCCCTTGAATCGAGCCAATCCCGAGGCTCGCGTCGGCTATGCGCAGAGATCCCGCGCGAGGTCGATGGTCCTCTGAGGGCACTAAGCAGACCGGGTGGCCGCTTGCTCAGGCTCGAACAGCGAGTCAACAAACGGCCGATGGCCGTTTTTGGATGGCCGCCGGTTTCTAGGCCGAGCTTCTCGGCCGCTCGTATCCGCATTAAGCTTGGTCATCTCCTCCAAGATCAATGCTGCCGCCATAGAGTCCCCTCTAATGTCGTTGCGGCTGCATGATGGCACTGAATACTCCGCTGCTTAACGTGTTTCGGGGATGGAGCTAGCTATATGACCGAAGCCCCTCGATCTCTCGCCGTTGCTCGGCCTGTTTTTTGGGATTCTGCGCCTTCAGCTTCTCGAGGTTGAGAATCTTCCAACGAACGGCCGGCAGATCGGCCGCTTGTGGCAGCCCGATTGCTTCGAAATCCGGTTCGCCATCGTGGAGTGACAGCAGAAAGCGCATTGCCTTGTCGTCGAGCCGTGTAAGAAGATCTGCCGTCATCCGGCTCTTCGCTACTTTCAGATCGTCGAGGCTGACGGGCTCGGTCGTCATCCCCTCGAATTCCTTCACGAAGGGCTCATCGAGTTCTGTGAGCGAGGGCCTGACCAATTCGTGCGGCGGGCGCCCGGAGCTTGCGACGTAGATCAGGAATGTCCGGAACAGGGCATCGGTTAGTCCTTCGTTTTCATATAGCAGCTTCACATCGAACAGGTCGCGAGGATGCTGGCGATCAACCGCCGCATGCAGTTTTCCACCGAACAGATCCTCGAACGAGACGATCTGCATTTCGGCAAAGCCGAATGTATTCTCCACGACCTCGCTGACACGTCGGCGCTCGGGTGCATGTACGGTGCCTCTTGCGACAGGCGATGTCTCGATTTTGATCTCGGCGGTTCCCTGGCGGACGAGAACGCGGGTGTCGTTGTTACCGCCGCCGGCCATCCTCTTGACGCTGACGCCGCGGAGATTGCGTAGCAGATCCTCGCGAATATTCTCGAGGATCGTGTCAATGTTTTTCAGCGTCGTTTCGCGATCCTCGATCGGGAGGTAGGTCAGGTCGATGTCGATCGAGAGCCTTGGCATATTGCGATAAAAGAGGTTGATCGCCGTGCCACCTTTCAGCGCGAACGCCTCGTGGCGGGCGATGAAAGGCAAGGTCCGCACCAGAAGATCGACCTGTCGCATATATTGTTCACGTGCCATACGGGGTTTCCGTGGGCATCAATTCTGCGGGGATTGTGATGCGATAGATGGGGTGCAGACGTCCGCCTTGTGTTAGCGCCCGGTCGCCCTTTCCGAGATCGATTGCTGACATGTCGATGTGTCGGCGCCATGCATGATTGTGCTTGTCAGCAAAGACAAAGAAGAGACGTTTGGTTTTCACGCTTCGGCATATGGTTAGCAGCGTCGTCAGCAACCGCGGACGGAGATTGCCAAGGCTCTCGAACGTCACGTCGACCTTGTGGAAGCTTTCGCCCTTCGGAATTTCGTCAAGCATTTCAAGGATCGCACGTTCAGGTGACGACATCGGCATTGGCCAGCGCCACGGGCTCTGCACCAGCTCTGGATCATCGTCGGTCGAGAGATCGAAATCGGCGTTTTCAACCCCCGTCGTTCCGTCGCCGAATAGGGCGTTGCTTTTGACCTTCACTCGGGCGTCCGTCCGCAACTTGGGCAGCCATGACGGGATGTCGGAGCCATAGAGATAGAGGGTGAAGTCGCCGCCTAAGGAAAGGTAGTGGACATGCCCTCGCAAGGATAGAGAGCTTGCCCCCCCGACATGAAATTTGTGCTGCATGAGCCACACAGCCGAAAGCAGGGGGATCTTCCAGCCGACGGTAGCCTCTGAAGTGGCGTCCAGCGAGAACGGTCGGCGGTAGACACCGGGCATGACCGGCTCGAGCCAGCCCTGTTTGATGTACCCTGAGACGGATTGCCGGGAGATGGCGTGACGGGTCATCCACCCCGAATCCACGAGAAAACCGGGGGGAACTTGTTGAAGAAGCTGCTTTAGCTTTGTCGTTGGTTGTCCATTCATATTTGCCACTATGGCAGAATTTTTGAAGCAGACGCGACTGAAACTTTACTTAAATGCAATTTTGTCAATCATGGATTGACCTAAGGCGCTGACTCTGAAGTTGCGAGGGGACGCCCTAATGGAGAGCTAGAGCATTTTTATCAATGACTTGATGCTTGTCACCACGGCACTGTTGGTGATCGCTCAAGTTCATTTCATGTATTCGGGGAGTGTGGCACGGCGATCAGGCTCATGATTTAGCCTAAGCCTGGAATGCCGCCGCGGGTTCAGACAGTGCTGAAAGCGTGCCGTAGCGTGAAGGTGAAGAGACTATTTCTCTGGTTCGCCGAACGGGGCGCTCATCCCTGGTTCGGCCGGCTCAATCTTGAATGTATCGTCTTGGTCGTGGCAAGCGCCAGATCGTGGTCGGAGGTCGGCTGGACAGCAAATATCAGATCACTGTGCCGGAGGCACTCGATGCCCCTCAAACTTACCGCGCGCAAGTCAGCCTCCTCGTTCGGGTTCTGCCACTCGTTGCTGAGGAGGATATCTTTGCTTGGCACGGCCATCAACCTCTTCGTAAGAGCCCTTCTACGCCCGCCGGTCGATATCGACCTGACTTATCTGCCGGTCGAGGATCGTGCGACGTCCCTCGCCAATATCGACGCTGGCAGGCCCACGCTGCGCGCGGCGCGAGCGATCTGCGCCAGGACACCGCGTCAGTCCCGGTCCCCCTCCGGCTGTACCGCTTCCTGCACCGGATTGAGATGGACGATGAGTCCATTGGCCTCCAGCGCATCCACCGCCCCGCGCGCCAGGTCCAGGCCGTCGGCCTCGCGCAGTTGCGCGGCGCCGATATTGGCCAGCGAGGGAATGTCTGTGGCCAGGCGGCGCAGCGCGCGCGTCAGGCCCTGGGAGTTGCGGGATTGCAGGCTCACGCGCTGCGAACCGACGCACATGGCGATCCCCAAGGCTTGCGCTGTCTCGCTCAGATGCCGGTTGATGGCCTCGGCGCGTGGCATGCCGCCGGTCATGGAGCTGACCAGCGCAAGGTCTTGCCCCGCAGCGAGGCGCGCTAGGTCGATCTGCGTCAGGTCCAACTCGGGCAATGCGCAGTGTTCGAAACGGATGCACTCCCAGCCGGGGGCGACCGTGACCGGCGCCGTTCGCCGATTCAGCACGATGTCCAGATGGTCGTCCTTGCGCCGGCTCAGGGCGATGTCGCTCATGCTCGCTCCATCCGTCGCATCGGCGTCGGCGTTGCGTCGGATCGGACCGACGGCAGCGCGCACGCCGCCGCTTCCCGCGCGTTCACGCCGGCGCACGCTGGCCCCCCTCCGCAGCGTCGCTGCAGTAGCGGCTGGTCGAGGTCTGGTAGTACTGCGCGCGGATGTCCGCCATGGCCTCGATCAACGGTCCCCACGGCGCGGGAAAGCGTTCTTCCGCCATCACCCGGTGCAGCATGCGCGTATGGCCGGCCAGCTCGTCGTTGAGGAACTCCACCACAGGCATAGCCGGATAGCGCTGCAGCAGCAGGATCGCCGCGTTGTCGGCCTCGCCGGCCGACCTGTCCTTGTCGCGTCCATGCAGATCGTTTTGCAGGCGGCCTATCGCACAGATGAGCCGCAGGACCTGGCGAAACGCCGGACGCGCGCGCAAGGTCGCCATGTCCAGCCCCCACAGCAACGACAGGCAACAGAACACGTTCGCGTAGCCGATCGAATCGATGCCGTTGTGCAGGTACTCGGCGTAGGACCAGCGTTCCGCCCCTGCCGCCTGCGCGTGTCCGGCCCGCAGCGCCGCGCAGTAGCACCGGGTATCGTCGAGAAGCTGAGAATAGTCGCGCCGATCGTAGGCGAGCGCGGCCAGCGAAGCGCGCAGCACAGCGCAGCCCTCGAATCCGGGGAGCGCGCACGGCACGCCGTGCCCCAGCGTCTGCTCCACCCCGGCGAGCTGCTCCGGCGCGATCAGGCCAAGATCGTTGCAATCATCGAGCCAGAACAGCAGCGCCAGTTCGCGATAGAACGCCACGATCAGCGTTTCGTCCTGCGGATCGCGGCCGGTGCGGGCGCTGGTGTAGCGCAGGCTCGGGCGGATGCGTCGCAGGATGTACTGACCGCCCCTGACCGCTTCGACGGCATGCTCGTCGGCGAACCCGGTCAGGGAACGCCCCCACTCCAGCACCTGCTGCAGCGCGCGTTCGGTCTGGATCATGACGCCGCTCCTGCTCCCTCGGCCGGGACGTGCCGCCCCCAACGAAGCGCTAGCCACAACCCGGCGAGTTCGGCCACGCGCACGACCCGGGTGGGGCAATACAGTTCCTTGCCGATCCACAGCGGCGTCTGCGGCAATGCATGCGCCGCATGGCGGGCGAGCATCCACTCCAGCGCACGCGCCACCGCCTGGGCGATGCGCCGGCGCCCCGTCGGCTCTTCGCTCCCGTCCATCACGTGCAACGCGAACAGCGCATAGGCGGTTTCCTCGAAGGTGGACGCGCGACCGGCGCCCCAGCCGCCGTCGTCGCGCTGCGCCTGCAGCAGCGCCGCCAGCGCGCGCTCGTCGCGCCACTGGGGCTTGCCTTGCGCAAGCGCAGCAACCGCATGCGCGGTGGGATACAGCCACGAAACGTGCCATTTTTCGTTGTCCCATAGACCGTGCGGGTTGCGATTGGCCTCGACGTAGGCGCTGGTGCCGGCGGCGGGCTTTCCCAACAGTCGCAACGCATGAAGGGCATGGATGTTGGTCGACACCGAGGCATTGCGCTCGCCGGGGAAGGTGACGAACAGCTCGCCGATCTCGAAATGGCGCAACGCATCGACAGCCGGGTCGCGGCCTGCAAGGCGCAGGACGCACAACGCAACGGCGGTGTCGTCCGCATCGGCCGCGAAGTGCAAGGCCGGGCCCAGACCGCGCACGCCCAGGCGGGCGTCGAGCTGCGCGACGATCACGCGCACCGCCTCGGCGAGCGCGGGATGCGCGAACAGCCCGGCCAGATGCAGGGTGTACAGCGACCAGCATGGCTCGAACACATTGATCGGCCAGACGTTGGGAACGACACCTTCGATGCCGCTGCGCGTCGCCCGCGATGCCGCCTGCAGATACGCGTCGGCGAGCCCGACCTGCGGCGTGCTCCCCTGTGTCACGGCGTGCGCACGCCACGCGGCGGTGGCCGCCGGAGAGATGCCGATGCTGCCGTCGTCATCCGGATACGCGGTGGTCGGTGACGTCCCCCAGGCTTCCCAGGAGTGCAGCAACGGATGGCCGCTAGGCAACGTCGCCACCGCCCCCAGCTTGACCAAGCACGCTTGCCGCAACGGCAACAGCGCCGGGTGGCGCGGAAACGCCAGCCCGCCCGGCAAGGATGCCGCCTCGCCGCACAACTGCGGCAGGATCAGCTCCGCGCCGATCGGCGCGTCTTCCGGCACCGCATGCGCGTAGGGATCGGGCTGGCGCTCGAGGAATCGGGTTGCAGCCTGGACTGCGTCGGCAGCGCCGGGAAGAGGACCGGCACGCTGCAATGCCAGCAACGCCGCCCACGTGGGCGCATGGCGGAACAGCGGGAAGTCCGCGCTTCCCCATCCGCCATCGGCCTGTTGCTGCGCGATGAGCCACGCGTATGCGTCCTGCCGACCGGTGACGTTGCCGTGGAACTGCAGAGCTCGCGCCGTGTCGTAGACGGACGGACCGACGCTGCCGCCGTCGCTCATCCCGCTCAGCAGGTGGCGCAATTCGGAAAGGATCTGTTCGGACAGCGCGTTCACGCGGGGTGTTCCTTCTGCAGACGGTTGACGAGAACCAGGATCGGGGCAGACGCCGTGGACTCGGACGCAGTGCAGCATGCACCGCGGCCGCCGGCCGATCGCAGCGGCACAGGGGCGGCTCCATGCGGACGGGCGCGCTCATGCGCATGGCGCGTGCTTGAACAGATACGCGTTGGCCCGCTGCACCATCTGCGCCAACCGTTCCGCACGCGGCCCCAGCGGGGCGATAGCCTCCCCGGCGTCGCGCAACAGATCCAGCGCGAACTGGCGCGCTGCCTGCAGCCCCATGATCGACGCGCAGGTCGGCTTCTGCGCCGCCGCGTCCTTGCCGGGGGTCTTGCCCAGCGTCGCGATATCCGCTGTCACGTCGAGAATGTCGTCGACCACCTGCAACGCCAGGCCGAAACAGGCGCTGTAGCGATCGAGCGCACAGTACAGCGCAGCGTGCGCGGCATCCTCCTTGACGGCGCATAGCGCGCCCATGCGAACGGACGCGCGCACGAGCGCTCCGCTCTTCATCCGGTGCATCGCCACGATCCGGTCCAGCTCGACGTGCTTTCCGACCACCGACAGATCCATGGCCTGCCCGCCTGCTGCACCCTCGGCGGACACCGCCTGCGCCAGTTCGCGCACGAGCGCGATACGATTGTCGCCCGGCGCATCCAGACTCGCCAGGGTCAGGAAGGCGTGCGCCTGCAACGCATCGCCGACCAGGATCGCAGTGGCTTCGCCGAACTTGACGTGCACGGTCGGAAGGCCGCGGCGAAGCACGTCGTCGTCCATCGCGGGCAGGTCGTCGTGGACCAGGCTACAGGCGTGCATCATCTCGATGGCGGCGCCCACGTCGTCGAGCATGTGCGCCGGCGTATCGGCCAGTGCTCCGGCAGCCAGACAGAGCAAGGCGCGGGTGCGCTTCCCGCCATGCAAGGTGGCGTAGCGCATCGCCGCCATCAGCTCGGACTCACCGTCGTCTTCGGCGCAGAGAAGACGCGCCAGCGCCTGTTCGACCCGCTTTGCGCCGTCCTGCATCCAGATCTCCGGCGGCAGTCTGCCGGATGCGCCGCGCGCCTGCGCGCCCAATCCGCCGAGCGCGGAAACGCTAGTTCGGCCTTCGTGTAGCGTGGAATCGGTCTGCATGTTGTCCATGTCCTTGTACCTGACAGGAGACGGCCACGGCGAGCGGCGAGCCGCCGCGGTGTTGCCGGCGTCGCACCGCGCGCGCCGAGTGCAGCAATGCCGCGCCTCGCCGGCGCCGCTGCCTCGCCACACGGGGCATGAGATGCCAGCTCATGAGAATCCGATGCGGATTGTCATGGACGGATGTGCGGTCGGGTAATAGCGCTGGCCTTTGTCGACGCCGCTCAGCAACCGCGGCCGCACCCCGGCCTTGTGCATGGTCAGCGCCAAGGCGATGCAGAACTGCACCAGTTCCAGCCATACCAGGTGGTAGCCGATACAGACGTGTGGGCCGGTACCGAACTGCAGCATGTCCACCGGCCGGATCGGCTCCGTGCGTTGCAGCCACCGCGCCAGGCGGAACTGATCAGGCGCCTCGTGCAGCAGCGCCGAGGTCGAGAAATGCAGCAGCGGGATGCACAGATCGGTGCCCGCGGGAATGCGCCGTTGGCCGAGTTGCAATTCCTGCAGCGCGCGACGCGGCAGGAGCGTGACCGCCGGATGCATGCGCACCGTCTCGCGGAACAGCGCCTCGGCAACCGGACACTGCGCCAGGTCCGCGTGCTCGGTCGGCACCGCGCCCACACGTTGCGCCTCCTCGACCAGGGCGTCCCACAGCACAGGCTGCCGCGCCAGCTCGATCACCATCCAGACCATCGTCGAGGCGGTGGTGTCGTGACCGGCAAGCAGCAGCACGCGGATATTGGCGACCAGGACGTCATCGGAGAGCGCATCGTCGCTGCGATCGAAGGCGCTCACCATCTCGTTGATCAACCCGGTGCGCGCGGCCTGCGCGCGTGCGTCGCGGACGAACTGGCGCAACTGCGCGTCGATCCAGTCGCGGGCGGCGCGGCCGCGCCGCAAGGGCAGTCCGGGCAGGTCGACCCGGGGTGCAACGATCAACTGCAGCAGTTGCCGGTACTTGCGATGCCATCCCGGCAGGTCTGCGCGGGGATTCCCATGAGGCTGAAGATGAGCTTGAGCATCAGGTCGCTGGTTTCGCGCAGGATGGTTATGTCGCCGCGGTCGCGCCACGCCTGCACCCGCGCCCGGATGACGGGCGCGAACAGGTCGCCGATGCCGCCCTGGGTCAGCCCCTTGGGCAGAAACGCCGCCTTGATTGCATCGCGCGCCTGCCGGTGCGGGCCGGCGTCCTGGGCGACCAACGTTCCGCCAAGCAATTCGGGCGCAATCTCTGCGATCAGCGCCGAGGACGCGTCCTTGTGCCGGAGCAGTGCGAACGCATCCGGATCCATGCAGGTCATCTGGTGTCCGGCAGGGCCGAAATCCAGCCAGAAATGGCTGCCCAGCATCCGTTCCGCGCGCTGCAGCAGGCGCGGCAGGTCGCAGACAATGGCAGGAAGATGCCCGACAAGGGGGAAAGCGCCGGGCACGACCGGGACGTCGTACCGCAGCCGGTGCCGACGGTTCAGCAGGTTGAGCAGCATGTCCATCAGCAGCGCTCCGCTTCGGCGGTATCGCCGGCAGGCCGCGCGGCGGGGCTGTTGCCGCCGTCGGCGTACGTCGGCACATGCGCCAGCATGCCGCCGTCGATGCACACGACCTGTCCGGTGATGAACGCAGCATCGTCGGAGAGGAGGAACGCCACCAGCGCGGCCACGTCCTCGGGGCGGCCAACGCGCGGCAGGAGCTGGTGCCGGCGTAGATGCCGTTGCATCCACTCGTCCAGCTTGGTAAGGAGACGCTCGGTCATGATGAGACCCGGCGCAACCGCGTTGCAGCGGATCTGCGCATGACCGTATTGGGTGGCGAGCGAGGCCGACAGCATGTTCATCGCCGCCTTCGACGCGGCGTAGGACGTCTGCGCGGTGTCACCGCTGAGTCCCTGGCACGACGACATGTTGACGATCGCGCCACCGCCGCGGGCGATCATCCGTGGGATGGCCTGCCGGCAGCAGAGCAGCGTGCCGCGCAGATTGGTCGCCATGGTCTGATCCCAGACCGCCAAGTCCAGGTCGAGGATCGTGCGGTCGCGCGGGGTCAGATGCATGGCGCTCGCGTTGTTCACCAGCAGGTCGACCCCACCGAAGTGCCGCTCCGCCTTCTCGAACAACGCTGCCACCGCCTGCGCATCGGCGATGTCCATGGCCAGGGCCAGCGCGTGGCCCGCTTCGGCCGCGATCTGCGCGGTGCAGGCGATGGCCGCCGAGCCATCAATGTCGGCCACCACCACTTTGCCGCCCTCGCGCGCGATGGCGAGGGCGCATGCCTTCCCGATGCCGGCGCCGGCGCCGGTCACCACGGCTACCTTGCCTTCAAACCGTCCCATCGTGTCCTCCTGGATTGCGTTGGTCTTTCGCGGCATGCCGCTCGGCGTCCGCCGGACAAGGCGCAGGGTCGGCGATGGCGCGCTCGTCATCGCCAGCGTCGCTTTCGATGACCCGAATGGCGGCGACCGGGCACTGGCGGGCCGCGAGCCGCACGGCGGCGTGCAGCGCCTGCGGGACCGTCACCACGCTCACTTCGGCCACACCGTCCGGTCCGCGCTGGCGAAAGGTGCCCGGCAGCGTCAGCACGCACTGCCCGGTGGTTCCGCACAGATCCTGGTCGATCACGACGCGCATCTCAGCCCCCCTGCGCATGCAGCCGCACTGGCAGCGCGCGGAACGTCCTAAGGAACGCGGAGGGCTCCCGGGTCGGCTGCTCGGCCAATGTCAGCGTGGGGAAGCGCGCCTGGATCCGCGGCAGGCTCTCGGCCAACTGCACCCGGGCCAGTTGCGCACCGAGGCAGAAGTGGATGCCGTGGCCGAAGCTCAGCATGATCTTCCCGTCGGTCGACATGCCAGGACTGGTGCCGTAGAACCGCGCGGGATCGAAGCGGTCGGGATCGGCGAAGGCGTGCGGGTCGCGATTGCCGGCCGCGATCAGCACGCGCACGTCCGCGTTCTTCGGGATCACCACGCCGCCCAGTTCGATGTCGCGCTGGGCGATACGCGGAATGGAGCTGAACATGGCTGGCGCGTCGCAGCGCAGGACTTCTTCGACGAATGCCTCCACCCCCACGGCGTCTTCCTGCAGCCAGTGCCGCTGGTCGGGATACGCCAGCATCGCCAGTACCGCATGGTCGATTGTCGCAGCAGTGGTGGCGAAGCCGCCCAGCATCATGCCCCATAGCATGCTGATCAACTCCGCATCCGACAGCGTGTCGGCATCGTCGTCGTGCGCGCCGACCAGCATCGACACGATGTCGTGGCGGGGATCGGTGCGCTTGCGCTGTATGAGGTCGCCGAAGTAGGCCTGCACCCTGGCGCTGGCCGCGTCCGCCGCGGCGAGCTGGGGATTGCTGGCGTGCGGGCTCAAGCCTTCCAGAATGGCGCCGATGACAGCAGCGAGCCCGAACATGTCGTCCTGTGGCATGCCGAACAGTTCGGCGAAGACCAGCATGGGCAAGGCCAGCGCGAATTGCCGATGCAGGTCCACCGCCTCCCCGCGCTCCAGCGCGGGCGCCATGCCGTCCAGGAGCGTTGCGACCATGCGCGCGATGCTCGGCCGCAGGTTGTCGATCCGGCGCATGGTGAAGTCGCGCGAGATCAGCCGGCGCAGACGCGTATGCGTCGGTGGTTCCTTCATCGCTAGCGTGGACGCCAGCAGATTGAGCGACAGGCTGGTCGCCGCACGCGGGAAATAGCGCGCCAGTTCGCCCGGCGCCGGACCCCGAAACGCATCGCCCGTGGCCTGGAGCGCCCAGTAGATGTCGGCGTGGCGGCTCAACAGAAAGAGGCCCGACGCCGCGCGATGCACCGGATCGTGCTCGCGCAACCACCGCATGAACGGATACGGGTCGTGGATGCATGCTGGCGACGCCAGTTCGGCGAAGGCGTCTCGGCATGCTGCCGTGGTTTCTTGCACGTCCATCTTGGTTACCTGTTGGCTGGCTGATCTGACCGGGGTGCGCCACGCGCGCCGATAAACTGCGGAGAAGATTGCGATCCCAGGCGGCCTCGGCGCATCACCAGAGCACCGGAAACTCCTCGAACCCGCCAGTGATGATCTCCTTGCGCAACTTCAGTTCTTCGGGCGCCACGGCCAGGCGCAGCGCGGGAAAGCGCTGGAAGATCGAACCGAACACCACCTTGAGTTCCAGCCTGGCCAGCGCCATGCCGATGCAGTAGTGCGGCCCGTAGGAGAACGCCAGGTGCGGCTTGTCGTCGCGTCCGATATCGGAGGCTGAAACGGCGGAGTACGGTATTCATAATTCGGCAGCGGTCGGCGCTCGCGTCATCGGCCCAGAAACTCGGATTGTCTCGAGAGAGAAGACCAGATTGAGCTGATCTTCTAAGGACTTAAAGCCGGAAAAAGCTCGCATTTCTGTATTATTCAGAATAATCAAACGAGGCAAGCTCAATGACCACCAAGACCATTTCCACCGTCGAATTTATTCGGCATTTCGGGCGCTACCTTGACGAGGCCATGCGAGAGCCCATCACGCTTACCAAACATGGCCGCGCTTCCGTTGTCGTGGTGCCCGTCGATCTGTTCGAGCGCATGACAAAGGGTTCAGAAGACCCGCGCAAGGTCTACAGGACCAGTGAGACCCCGCCCCAATTGGCCGACATGATCTTGACCGCATTGGACAAGCGATTGGCTCACGTGTCCGACGAGCCGCAGAATGACTAACGTCTTCGATGATGGCGAAATCGTCGAGTACGAATACCTGTGGGAGTGGCAGGCTGAGAAGGGCCGCACGAACGCCGAGAAAGACAGGCCGGTCTGCCTTGCGATGGTCATCAGGGACGACGAGCAGGGTTTAACCCATCTGATCATTCTTCCGATTTCGGGAACGCCGCCGCGCCCTGATCAGGACGCCATGGTCACTCCGTCCTTGGAGCTGCAGCTTCACCCTGCGGTCGCTGAAGGCCGGCGCCACGATCGTGCGTAACCGGGCATGCTCGCCCCCCTCGTGCGAGACCAGCCACCCCGGCGAGCCGAGAATCACCGAATCCGGGGTGAATGCCGCACTCCCTAAGCGATGGAAGGGCGGAAGGTGACCGGCAGGCGCTGCGGGCAGCGAATGACGTAGGACGGCATGTAGACGACGTCCTCCGCGGCGATGGTCAGCGCCAGATCCTCCAGCTGCCCGAACAGCGCGGGGAAGGCGCTGCGCAATTCCAGGCGCGCCAGCGCAGCGCCCAAGCACAAATGCGGCCCCTCGCCGAACGACAGGTGCGGGTTGTGCCGCCGGGTGACATCGAACCTGTCGGCGCCGGGACCGAAGGCCTTTTCGTCCCGGTTCGCCGCATGGAACGCCATCAGGACGGCGTCGCCGCGGCGGACCATGCATCCGTCGATCTCCACGTCTTGGGTGGCATAGCGGAACGGCAGATTGGCCACTGCGCTGCCCCAGCGCAGGATCTCCTCGATCGCATGTGACCACGGAACTTGGCCGCTGCGCACCAGGTGCAGTTGCTGCGGATGCGTCAGCAATGCCAGCACGCCATTGCCGATGACGCCGGTGGTGGTCACGAAGCCCGCAGAGAGCACCATGAACAGCATGTCGATGAGCTCGGTGTCAGAAACGATCTCGCCGTTGTCGCGCGCGACGATCAGGGCCGAAGCCAGATCGTCGTCGAGCTGGCCCCGCTTGAGCGCGATCAGGCGACGGAAGAACTCCGGGATGCGCTGCCGCGTCTGTCGCGCCTCTGCGGCTGTGGCGGAGGTATTGGCTAGGCTGTAGGTGAGCGCGACGATCTCCTCGCGCTGTTCGTCCGGCAAACCGAACAGTTCGGCGATAACGTTGGTGGGCAGCGGAACGGCGAACTCGCACATCAGATCGGCACTGCCGCCGCGCTGCGCCATCTCGGCCAGGAGTCGATCGACGCATTGTTCGATCCGTGGCGCCAGCAAGGCGATACGACTGGGCGCGAAGCTCCTGGACAGCAGGCCGCGCAAGCGCCGGTGATCGGCGCCATGCGCCGTGACCATGTTGTCCACTTTGCACATCCCGATCAGCGGATGATCCTCGGGAATCTCGCCGTCCTGCAGCGCCCGCCACTGTCGCCAGTCCCTGTTGAAACGCTGGTCGGAAAGAATCCGCCTGAGCGTCTGGTGATCGCCTGCCGCCCAGGTCACCACATCGCCTGGCAGCGACACTCGCGCCATCCCCCCCTGCTGCAGAATCGCAGAAGACAGATTATCAAGTTGCGTGGGAGCGACCGACACATCGATCACATCGCGATGATTGTTTTTTACGCGCATGCCAACAACTCCTTAAAGAACCAAGCTTGAACGCATGTCGGCCAGACCGCTTTATCTGCCTTTCGCATCTTCCTAATGGTGATCGACATAAATCCCCCTCTGCCAGGCGGTTGCGCGCCACAATATCGGCGACAGTGTTTTTGCTGATGCCGAGATCGCGTGCGATCCAGCGATAGCTGCGACCTTCAGCAACCAGGGCCCTGACCTTCGGCGCGAGTCGATCTGACTTGGGGGCGCTCTGCGGTCTGGCGACCGGGCGTTTTGCCCCGCGCCTTTGCAGCGGCGAGCCCGGACTTGACACGCTCACTGATGAGGTCACGCTCGAACTCGACGATGCCAGAGAGGAATGTCGCGAGCATGCGCCCATGGGGTGACGACAGATCGAACGCCATTCCGTTCAGGGCGATGACGGAGACTTTCCAACCTCCAGTTCGCGAAGGGTGTGGAGCAAATCAACTGTGGAGCAGCCCCAGCGAGAAAGCTTGGTGACCAGCACCGCGTCAATCTTACGAGCTTGGGCCAGTGCCATCACCTTGCGTCGCTCGGCACGGTCGAGTTTCGCGCCGGAGCCTGTCTCCTTGAATATTGCGGCAACCTCGTAACCTGCGCGAATGGCGAACGCAGCCAGGTCGCGTTCTTGGCGCTCGCATGACTGGTCAGCAGTCGAACCGCGGCAGTAGATGGCGGCGCGCTATCCTAATTGAACCCTCGTGGATTTTGGTGCCGGTAGGCCTTGGTTTGGTATGGGCCGATTGTTGTCCAAAACAGACAATACTTCAATAGGAACAGTTGCCGCATGCCAAGGCGACATATTCTCACCGAGCGACAACGCTCGGCACTCTTCCATCTGCCAATCGACGAACTCTCGCTGCTCAAGCACTATACGCTGGCCGACGAAGACCTTGAACATATCCGGGAACGGCGTAGACCGGAGAACCGGCTCGGGTTCGCTTTACAGCTATCCTGGTCGTGCGCTCACGCTCGGCGAATTGATCCCGAAAGAAGTCCTATCTTTGATCGGAGCTCAACTCGGCATCCCGGCTAACGCACTTCTCACCTATGCCACTCGCCGCCAGACCCGCCAGCAGCGTATGGAGGTCTTACGCGAGATTTACCGCTACAGAGGTTCGCGGGCCGTGGCGCGCGTGATTTGCGAGACTGGTTTCGATCAGCCACGGATATAAGAGCTCGCAAACCTCCGTCCCGTGGGTGTTCTGTCGCCCCGTTGTATAACGAGGAACGGCCACATGGTGGCATCGGCAACAAGGTGCCGATCTCGTTGATGAATTCGGGAAGCGCTACCAGTCCGCTCAGCGCGCGCATGTGAGCACCCATACGCTGCTGGCAGGATTTCCGACGCGGCCGTCGTTCGTCCAGCCCCAGCCTCACGTGACTTTAAACCGCTCAAGCATCCTCTTGAGCTGGAGGTTCTCTGCGTGAATCCGTGCAGCGAGGAGAGCCTTGAGCCGCTGATTCTCTGCTTCAAGGGCGGCCAGTTCATCGAAGGAAATTGAGCGTTCTACAGCTTTAGCGTGGCCCGTCTTATCCTCATGCACGTCCACTGAAATAGGTTCAGGGCGCTTGTGTGAAACATCGCTTTTGGAGCTTTTCCGAGGCTGCGATACTGGGGGGGCATCTTCCAATTGCACGACAGCGTCGGCTGCCGAACGACGACCCTCTTGCAGCTTCGACACTTCGACCTCCACGGGTTCGGCCGAGTTTATCGCTGCTTGCCCAATCTCCACGTTTCCTGGATCTTTGTCGGCAATACCGTCAATCGGCTCGATCGGCGGGGAGGGATCTGCCTTAGGCATTGCGGTAGCTTCTGTTGAACTAAACAGATGCGGCGCCATCTCTTCCACTTCGCGGTTCAAAGCCTTAAAGTCGGTCTCCCCCCACATTGAGTTCGTCCGCCCCTTCTGCTGCCGCCGTGCCGACTTGAACTCTACAATGAACTTACGTGGTGGTGTTTTCATATGTCTCAACCGCATAACGCCGATAGGCGCCACTGCATTCTTGCCGGGTGGACCAATACAGCCCCTTCCCGCTCTTTTCAAGTGATCGCCACAAGTGGGCTTTTCACAAAGGGCAGAGCGCCTATGGACGCTCTGCGGAGCTCCGACCCTTAATCAATCCATCCCAAGTCTCTTGCGCAGTTCGGCGTTTTCCGTACGCAATTTTTCCGCCAAGAGGTTGCGAAGCCGCTGATTTTCCTTCTCGAGTTGAACTAGGTCTGCCAACTCATCACCGGCGGACTCCGGCATGGCGACCTTTTGCTCGACAAGCTTGGCAGCTCGTTTCCACTGATAGTAAGTTTGCTCCGATATCCCGGCGCGCTTGATGGCGTCCTTCAGCGTACTATTGTGTTGGGCCACTTCCGTCTCAATGAGCTTGAGCTTATCGGCCCTTTCTTGTTCGCTATACTTCTTAGCCTTGGCAGCCGTTGTCTTTGTATCCTTAACCTGTTCGGTAGCTTTTTGACGCCGTGGCGACCTCCGCTTTTTAGCAGTCGGTGCTTTCATCTCGGCAGCCGCTTCAACTGGTCCCGTGTTACTCTCGTCAGCCACTGTGAATTCCTCCCTTAGCCATCTATGGTTTGGACTGAAAGAGCTCGAGAGTCAACTTGAGCGTTAAACTCAGACTTCACTCATGGTTGATTTTTGTTACCACATGCTCATCAAGCGCCCTAACGCACCGCACAGTGCGTACTTCCGGATGCACAAAAGCCCATAAAGGGACCGCTGTGGACCCCGGTCAGTGCAAGAGGAATATTTGAAGAGCGGCAACGCTACGCGTAATTGGGTGCTGAAATCTGTCCGGCCTGCGATGCGCCCATTCATTTGCCGCGGGCCTGTATGAGTTCCTAGATCGGAGCACAAATAGCTGGCTTTGCGAGCTCGTTTCTTACCGACTGTCGCGCCATACCAATCTTCGACCATCCTACACGCTCGACGACTTCAGGCAAGGCGGCTGTCCGGCCGCGGCCGGAGCTCTGTCGATGCCGTCCTTCGCCATGAGGTCCCAAACGATGCGGGCCAGCTTCTTGGCAAGGGGACGATCACAACCATACGAGGCTTGCGGATGAGCAAGCTCCCAAGCCACGATCCTTGAGGAACGCCGCGTCAATCCTCGTGGCGCGTCATGGCGCTCACCCGTACGACAAGCAAGCGCTCCGCAGCGTTCGCCCAACTTCGATGTGACACCGAGCTTCTGCTTTCCGCCGGTGGAGCCTTGCAGCGGCATGCGCCGGCGCGACCAATGCCGCTGTTGTTACCGGACCCATACGGGAATCGTTGCCAATTGCCGCGCATCGGTCCGGGCACGCCGCGTAATCTCCCCGTCGAGCGCTACTTGGTCCAGCGACCCAGCGCACCAATCAGCATAGCGGGCCAGCGGAACGCCTCCGGCAGATCGTTCGTAGGAACTGCGCCATTGATTGAACTTGGCAGTGTGAGCGGGGCCGTGGGCAACGGCCAGTCAGCATTCCGCAAGATGGCCGTGGGCAAGATATTGATCGCCCAAGTGCGTTATCGCACCAAACAGATCGCGGGCGCGGAATACCACTGCGCTCCCAATCCGCCACTAATGCCGGGACGTATGCTCGTCCCTACGAAAATGGCGATAAGCGCGGCGAGTCAGCTTCGTGCAACCCGTCCGTGCTCCTCAACTCCCGCACTGGGAAGCAGCTTTGAGGATCGGGTATAAGCGTTCTCAGACATCGATCGCTTCTGCACGCCGAACAACCTGCCGTCTACGCGGGTCTTGCCCCTAATTTGAGCAGGGGCAAGAACGATCAGGCCAGGGGCCATCCAGCGGGGCAATAAGTGCCTGCGCTGGTTTTCGTGGCGGCGATCGCGCGCCGCATCCCGATCCGCAGCTTCGAACCCAATATCAACTCCTGAAGGTCAAAGGAACGAAAGGGCGCGTGTCGCAATTTGCGCGCAAGCGTTTGACGGTCGCCTTCCGGATCCACGTAACCGCGCATCTGGGGGGCGCGGCATCAATGCGAGAAAGTCGGGTCGTCGACGAAATCCCGGCTGTCCTGATAGTGGATTAGCGAACCTGACAAGCCTAGGCTGCGCTTTTAAGGGGTATGGGAAGCCTGGAGCCGAACAAAGCCGCCATGTGGTCGAAGGCACGAAGACGGCATCAAGGCCACAATTGGAGAATGTCTCAAAGACCGCAGGACGAAACCAGGCCGCCCCTGCGAACGAGCCTTAACTGGCCGAAACGCGATCAAAACCCAGCGAACCCAAACACTAACTTGAATGCAGTCCATGCGCACATTCGTTATATACCAGCAGTGGCGAGGCGTCTGAGGCCGACTGTTAGGAAGCGGTCGAGCATTGCATTCACCTGATCAGCCACTTCGATGGTGTTGAAATGACCAGCTAACAGCGTCTTGGCCACGATGAGCTGTGAGCAGCGAGCCTGTAGCCAGTCGAGATCCCGTGCAGCGTTTACCAGCGGCACGTCCGCCGATATGTAGGCCATCGGGACTTTGCAACGCGATGCCGCAAGGGACGCGTCATAGTTGACAATGAAGTTACGGATTGCTGAATAGGCCACATGCTGCGGCGTCTTCTCGCACGAAGGCTGGATGTAGATGTTGTGGATGCTCTCGCGCCTGGCAGCATCGTCATAGTCGACGGCCATGGACAACGCATTTCTCCGCAAAACCGCCCGATAGTTTGGACCGGAAATTTCATCCAGCAACCGACCGACGTCGGCGCTTTCGCGCAGCGTCGATCCTGGCGTCACAATGGAATCGATCATCACCAGACCTGAGACCCGGTCCGGATGGCGCCCGCACAGCTCAAGTGCGACCGAGCCACCCAAGCTGTGACCGATGACCAACGGTTTCTCCAGCTTCAGCTCGGCGCATTGCCATGCTACGTCATCCGCAAAACCCTCTATCGTGTACTCCTGCTTCGGTGCGTCGCTCTCCCCGTGACCGCGAAGATTGACTGCAACGACGTGCCGACTGTGGGCGAAATATCCGATCTGCGGCGTGAATATCCTGTGATCGCCCGTCCAACCGTGAATCAAAACCAGCGGCGGACCCAGGGGTGAAGCCGGTTTTGCTTCGAAATGCGCGAGGCACACGCCGGCGCGGTTCATTAGGATAGGGCTCGATCCGGCTGCGTTACTCAAGGTCAGCTCCTTTTCTCTGTACTAAAGGGTAGTTGATTTGGTCCAGCGCGCAGAATGGCAAAGAACGGCAGTCAGATCGCGGAGGCGATGCGTTCGCCGATCCTCCCCAGCCGGTTTAGCCGGATCGACTGCTCCTGAACGACACTGGTGCGATCGAAAGCGCAAGTCCGTTATCAGTCGGTCTTGAGCCTCGGCAAAATAGGAACTGGATAATGCTGGAACACGACGATCTGTGAGAGGTAGCAAGCCGGGGATGAACGTCGACTTGGCCCAGTGCAGAAGCATCGGCGAAATGACGCGGATGCCTAAAGCCAGTCGGCAAGATGCCTGCGCGGGCCGAAGGTGAACTTGAAGAATCTGAATGCATGAGCACGATCGAACCGTTAGCATCAGTCGGCGATCAGGCAACGCGCCTGTTTGCCACCATGGCCTCCAATTCGTCAATGAGACCGGAGGCGGCGATTTCAGCTTTAATACCATCGCCCAACAGGCGGGCCGCATCACGGTAACGCGGTTCCTGAAGTAGCCGACTGACAGCATCGGCGATTTCGGCCTCACAAGCGCTCGGCGGTAGGCGTAAGCCAGCTCCCTTCGACACAACTCGTGCCGCATTATCGCCTTGGTCGCGCCCGTTGGGGAGCACCAATTGCGGCAGACCGTTTATCAATCCCCGGCTGACGGTGCCGTAGCCGCCCTGCGTCACGACGAGGCAGACTTCCCTCATCACAACGTCATGCGGTGCACCGTGCAGCAGATGCACGTTTCTGGGGGCCACCAGTTTTGTCGCGTCAACATGGGGACCGATGGTCGCTACTGCTTGCACGTCCAGCGTACCCAGTGCGCTGATGATCCGCTGAACCAACTCGTCTTGACCCTGAGCCCCGGTGCTGCAGGCGACAAGCACACGAGGTCGATCGGAGTCCACGGGCCAAGGAGCCTTCCAGCCCTTTGACCAATTCGGTTGATCGAGCAGCGGCCCGACATAGCGAACATTATCGGGCAGGGCGTCGGCTGCAAAGTCGAAGGTCTCGCTGATCGCGAGCAAGTACCGATCGGCACACTCGAACAAATCCACCGTCTTGTCTAAGCCGGAGAGGCCGAGGCCGGCGCGCGCCTCGTTTAAAAGTGGAAGGAACTGGTTCAGGAAGCAGGCCCAGTCTTCCCTCGCTGCCGCCGCCTCGATCCGCTCTTCTGGCGTTTGCGGCTGCACGTACCCGCTGGTGACAGGCGGAGTCCCTGGGAGAGGGCGAAGGCTGACATGGGGTGCCAACATTGCGATGGGCACGCCCGCAGCTTCGGCGCCCAATACGGCACCGAACAATAGATCGATGGCAACGACAGCATCCGTCGGGATGCGGCCGATCTCATCCCGGATATCGGCCGCATAGGCCGACGCGGGGCCGAACACCGCCTTTTGGAACCAGTCACCGATGTCCGAAAAATTAGTCGGGTCAGCGTCGATGCCTATCGGCGCACGCCGCCAGCACACGAACTCGAAACCCGCCGCAGCCACTTCACTCTGCATCGCTGGATCAGCCATGACGCGGACGTTATGGCCGCGTCGTTTCAGTCGTCGAGCCGCAGTCAGCAACGGACTCAGATTACCCGACGTCCCCCAGGACGCAAGCAGGAAGCTATACACAACACACCTCACCTTAACGTTGAATCGAAACCGAACTCGTTCGTAATCAGGGGGCGCCAAAGAATACATGATCGATGACGGTGACCTCATGGCGAGGTCGACGACCGCCACAATCGTATGCGGCACCAGAACACTTTCCTCAGCGGGACCTTCTCGGTAGAAAAACGGCGCGACGCAGGCGCCATCGCGCACGTTTTAAGCCGCTGCCGTAAACCCCTAGCATACAGTTCGACTGCATCCTGAGCTGACAGAGTCAGCATAGTGGGATCCAACTGCCTGGCCGGCCTCGATAGGGTAAAAAAACGTCATGCGAATTTGGGTCAGACACATTCTTCTCCATTGCCTCGCCGATGGCCCCGATCGTCCTTCAGCTCACGGTGTCGATCCTAACCTAACCGCTTTAGCTTCTTCTGCGGTTTTAAGGCGTTCAAGACGCTGAGTAAAATTGATTGATTGAATAAGTTCTATCCGTGAGCAGCATGACCTGCTACGCTGCTCGGCATCGGCCTGAGCACCTCGCTCCTGCTACACCAGCTTTTTGGGTCGGAACTGTCCAGCTTTGCCAGAGCGCTATCTATACCCCTGGTGCTGACGGGGCGATCGGGCCCGCAGATCCATGCGTTCGCTAGAAGTGGCGGATGATCTGCTTTTGCGCTAGCAAGTCTCGGATGGAGATTCGAATCGGGCAGCCTCCTGTAGCAGGACCTCCCGCATCCAGATGCTTGCCTGATCCCTGTTGTGGAGGGCGGGCCATTGGACAGCCTCGGTGAATGCTGGAAGCGGTAGCGGAAGCTCGACAATGCGTAGCGGCATTGTCTTTGCAAGATGAAGGGCGAGCCGAAGGGGTATCGTCGCGATACGCTCGGTGCCTGACAGCAACGACGGTAGTAAGCTAAAACCGGGCGCGGCGACCTCGACGCGCCTCTTGAGACGATGCTCGAGCAATAGCCATTCCTCGAGGGAGGGCTTCAACGTCCACCCGAACGTGCCTGCAACATGCCCCATCGACATATATGTTTCGAAGGAAAGCGGTCGCATTAGCTGCTGGTTCTTGGGGCAGCCGACGCACACGAATCTCTCCTCGAACAGATCCGCTTTTGGATGCTCGTTCGACATATACAGTTCCGGCATGATCAGAAAATCGAGTTCGCCGCGTCGCAGCGGCTCATTGGGATCATCATCGAGAGACAACAGCTCGAAACCGACGCCGGGCGCTTCCCGCGCCACACGCTCCACAACCTTCTCGAAGAACACAAGCGTCATGAAATCGGACAGGATGATCCTGAAACGGCGCTGCGATGCAGCCGGGTTGAACATGTCCCAGGAAATGATGGAAAACTGGATGTGCCGCAGGACGTCGCGGACTGCGGGAGCAAGGGCTTCAGCACGTGGTGTTGGGATGAGTTCGCGGCCCTGCATTGTAAATAACTCGTCGCCGAAATAGGTGCGTAGCCGGGCGATGGCCGCGCTCATAGCTGGCTGACTGAGATTGATGCTGCGTGCCGCAGCCGTGAGCTTGCGTTCGGTCATCAGAGCGTCGAGCGCAACGAGGAGATTGAGATCCAGGCCCTTAAAACGCATGTGCTAGTCCATACATGGAGCAATGGGCGTGATGGGCCGAGGCCGAAACCATCCGCCTTGGGGGAGGCCCATCTCGTTCACGGCCGGGCCGCCGGGGGTTGTTCTCGCCTCGACAGGCAGGAGATCGATCCCCGCGCAGTGCAACAGGCGTGGTCGCTAAGCCGTGCTGATAAATCAAGCTCTGTGTCCATAACTATCCTGTCGTTCAGAAGCAGAACACGCGCCTCGACTTAATTCGAGCGGCAAAATGGCTCGCCCAGTTCACCGCCGGGGCGGCCGACCGGCCCAATCTTGCTTGAACTGCGGCGCCCCATTAGCATGCGGGCCCGTGAATAGAAAATGGCAATTTTTCATGGAACTATGAACAATGTTCATAATGCCGATGTCCACAGCGACACGAAGGAATTAGATGCGGTTCTCCGGCGCGGAGGCCAGAAGCGACTTCAGCTCGCTGGCGATCACTGCAGTAGTGAAGCGTACATTGCGAAGGACGGGTATTTTACGGCCTGTTTGGAAACGAATGGGCGCTCCGGTCGGTTCGCCCCCCCGATTGCCGGGACACGGGTGCGGAGGGGGCAACGTCAACGGAGGTCAGGGAGCAGGCCGGCCAAGTGACGCCGTAGCTTATTTCCACGTCGGCATCGAAGAAATAACCCGCACCCCGGAATGTTTTAATCAGACGAGGGTTAGTCGGATCGGCCTCCAGCTTTCGGCGCAAACGCAGGATGAAAACGTCAACACTGCGGTCACATACCTCCTCTCCACGCACTCGGCTCGCAAACAGAAGCTGTTCTCTGGATAAAACATCGCGTGGTTTCTCCAGAAAGGCGATTAGAAGGTTGAACTCACCGGATGTCAGCTTGACCTCGCCAGCCTGTTCAGAGATCAGCTGGCGCTGCTTAACATTGAGCGTCCACCCGGCGAAATGAAACAATCGTCGATCCTTTGCCCTTGGGCTGATCGGGCGCTCGCGCAAGGCTACTCGGATGCGCGCTAAGAATTCTCGCATTCCAAAAGGCTTAGCTATGAAATCAGTTGCTCCAAGCTCCAGTGCAACAACTTTCTCAGCCTCCTCGAGACGATCGCCGCTGATGGTAATTATGGGAACATTGGATTTTGTTGCCAAATTGCGGACGATTTCGAGCCCATCCTCACGACCTAGATTGAGATCAACAACAACGAGATCGACCGCCTCACTCATGAGCACGCGATTGAACTGCCAGCTATCCGTTACTGCGGTTACCTTAAAGGCGCGCATTGTAAGATACTCGGCAATGAGGTGCCGCATGGCGACATCGTCATCAATGACAAGAACATGTTTCAACGTCTCACCTTTCAAACTCGAGCCCGACAGCTGGACCCCTCGTCAAGCACCGAAAGGCTACCCTTACACGCAACAGCTGCCCCAACGCCAATCCACTTGGCGAATGTCGGTATGCGTACCCGAGATGGCGGCGATGTTGCGTCACGACAGTGTCGGCAAATCGGGTCGTCTTATGACCGAGATCATGGCTCGTACAAATACCGATGCAAAAGGCTTGATAGGCATCCCGTAGCGACTGAACGATAGCTCCAGGAACAATGCCTAATGCTGTTTGAGAAGATCGGTCACTGTCTCTCCGCGTCGGCGGGCGTCGGCCGCAAGCCAAATCTCGCCGACCTCATAGACCTCGCCATAGGTACGGAACGGCACAATGACATCGATGGCGGCCGACAGCATATCAATCAGCGTGCGGTCTTCAAGAGCAGCTCCTTGCGAGCTGCTCTTGACTAGCGAAAACAGCTTTTTGCAAGCCTGAGCGGGATCGGCCCCATGTATAGTGGAGATTGATCCCGGATGGCCGGAAACTACCTCGCTGAGATAAGCCCAAGCGGCATCGTCGCGCATCTCGCCGAGCAGGATGCGATCCGGTCGCATGCGGAGGCTGGCCTGTAGCAGTTGTTCTGCCGTGACCGAACCTACGCCCACCCCATCCTTTGAGTAGAGTAGCCTGACGTGATTCTCATGCGGAATTACGAGTTCGAGCGTGTCTTCGATAGTGATCAGTCTTTCATGCGGCGGTATGGCGCTGATCAGAGTCTTGCTCATTGTCGTCTTGCCGCTGCCGGTGTGCCCGCACAGCAGCATCGTCAGCCGGGCTGTCACGCATGCATGCAGGAATCCCACCAGATCACCGCCGTCGTAATGCTGAAGGATCTGTTCGTCCTGTTCAGCTTGGCGCCGCTCGCGCGAGCGCCACTGATTCCATCGCGAAGCGTCATACCGCGACGCGACTTCCTTGAGCTCCGGAACACGTGAATTGGGACGCCGAATTGTCAGGCTGACGGTGCCCGACGGCACAGCCGGCGGCAAACAGATTTGTAGCCGTTCTCCATTTGGCAATTCGGTGGCGCAGAGAGGGCTTCGTGGCCCAACATCTTGCTTTCTTAACGCGCCCGCCAAGATCGCGATGTCTTCGAGGTCGTCGTAGGTGAGAGATAACGGATATTTTGTATATCCGCCGGCCTGGCGAACGAAAGCCTCTCCGGGTCCATTAATCGCGACTTCTTCGGTCCTTGGCTCCTCAAGCCATCTCAAAACTGGTTTGAGGAGAAACCGCAATTGAGGATCTGCCTTCGTCTGCATTCAGGTCTCCGATTTTCGTTATCGTTGAACTACCTGGGGCTAGGTTTTCCGATTTCCCGCTTTCGTTGCCCCAGTGGGTGTCCGAAGCTCGTATACGTCTGAAAAGTCGATGTCGCGCGCGACAAATATCGATACCGCGTCCCCCTGGTTTTTCTTCAACGTGGGTGGAATGTTGATCGACGCCCTTAGCAACGTATTGGCGCTTTGTTCTCCGTTCCCTTGAAAGCTGTTAATGCTAGTGCCGGCACCTGAGCTGCCCGCGTAACCACTAGCCGCCTGGAAAGCACCCTGGACGGCGCTCAAGAGCATTGCCCCTCCAACGCGCGCCCAGAAGTGATTGTCGACCGTGCCAGGCAGTCCCGAGCGGCCAACTTCGTCAGCTCCTGGTGACGCGAGCGACACAACGGCATGATCTGGTGTAACGGCGCGATTCCAGATCACAAACACGCGCGCATCTCCTTGTTGCAAGCCACGCTGGACTTCGCCAACCACGGTCGTGCCGCGATCTAGGAGCACAACGCTGCCGGTTTCCCCACGAACGTCCTGGGGCAATACGCATTTCACATACCCCGCCAAATTGGTATCGATCGCTGTTTGCAAAATGCACGGAATAATCGTTCCTTGCGTGATCATGAGGTCAGGGTGGGGTAAGAGTGTGGCCCGGCTTGCCTGCAGCACAGTCGGCTTCATCCGCGTTGAAAGATCATTCTCCACTGAAGCTTCGCCGTTAGGCAAGGAGCTGTCCAGTTCCTTGTCTTCGTGTTCGTGGCCAATGCCCGGCCGTCGTGCCGGCCTGCTGATGCCTTGATCACCGCTGCTATAAGCAAAAATCGGCGTTTTCTCAGGCCGTCCGTCATCGCCTTCCGGCTGGCTCGCCTCTGACGCAGGTCCTGTCGGCTGCGCAGGCTTCTGGGTTGCCGGGGGATCAGGTGCAATTTCAATCGGCGACGGACGAAAGGGTTCGGTGTTGGCGCTGAGAATCGTTGTTTGAGGCAGGGAAGCGCCGTCCACTTCCTTTGAGTGACCACCCAGCCAGATGAGACCTAGGGATAACGCCAGAATTAGGCCTGCGACCATCAACTTCTGCGTTCCCGAAAGGCGCCGACGAGGTGTGTCAGAAACAATGGATCCGGTCGCATCCACATCGTGCATGGATTGTGGATTGTTGTCGCTCATCACCGCGGTTCCTTTAAGACACGCCAAACATCTGGTCTGACCGTGCCGGTGCCGGGATCTCGGCCAAGTGGATCGTGCGCGCTATTCCAGATGCATAACACCGTGTCTCCATCTCTCAGTCGCCAACCACGAGCAACCGAGGAAATCTCGACATAGTCTCCTTTGACTGAATAATTGGCGGTGGCTTCCTTGCCATCTGGATTGATCGTATAGATAGATGGTATGCGCGCGTTGCCTGGGAAGCGGAATACAGTGGTGATGCCGTTGTCAAAAACTTCCAAGGGCATCAGCGAACGATCCCCCTGGGCGACGTAATGCCAATTGTTGGCGCTGGGACTGCCGGTTGCGGCCGGCTGATCTAATAAATCCTTAGCCCTGCGTTGATACAGTGCTTCCGCGCGGAGCCGATAGGCGACGGACCTCTGTTCCGCTTGCTTGCGCCGAGCCGCAACCTCATCGCCAGGATAGGCGAATTGTACGCTGTAGTAGAGCTCAGGCTGCTCTTTGTCGAGCCCAGACATGGTCTTGGCGGAGATGCTGAAAACATATCGCCGCATACCCGCATCGCTCGCTGTGAGCACAATAACCGGCTGCGGGGAGAGCACGCGACTTGCCTTGAAGAAGAGATAGTTACCGCGCGGAAGGGCTGCGAGGTCGTTGCTGTTGGAAACGGCGACGGCTGTGACCGTCTCGTTCGCTCCAAATGTCACAACCATAGTTGCCCCGACAGCGGTTGACAGGCGCACCACCTGGTCTGGGTTGTAGGCTAGATAGCGCATGCGAGGATCCAGCTTCCCGGCCGTAGGAATGTCTTCCGCACGCGCCCCCAGCGTGATGAAAAGCAAACAAGCCAGTGTGAGCAGCGTTTCTTTCGTCATGGTTAGTTGCCCCCCAGGTTCGAGACGGAATCCTCCGAGGTTTCATAGGAGGTAACAAGTAAGCCCCCCGGGTTGGTTAGCCTCGATCGGCCGGGCAGGCTTGTCACCTTTTCATAGTGAACGGTTGCAGTCCAAGTGCTCACCACCGGCATCTGCCCCTCCAGGAGGAGCGTGCGCTTGTAGCGAATCTGTTGCACACCCGGCGAGATGTCACTCGAGGCGATGTGCTCGACGTCCAGCCTGCCACGCTTACCGATTACCACTTGGGGGGATTCTGGATTGGGGTAGTTGAAGAACTCTTGATATTCTTGTCGCACGGCCGGAGCACTGAAACCTGACACGAGATCATAGGCATACTGAGCCGTGTCCGCTGTATAGCTCTCGCGCTGGCGCACATACTGCCAAAGGGAGGCATTCACAACTGCTTCCTCTTGCGTCGCCGGTAGCCGTGAAACGGCCACTTCACTGTCAACTGTACCATCGGGCCGTACCCAAAGATAAACAGGCACAAGCTTGTTTAACGGAACCATGGTGGCGATCGTAAACGCCTGTACAACATTTCCAAGAACAGCGACCGCTGCAGTGGCGATCAGCACCTTGGAGAGACGCCGTGATGACTTCGCACGTGCAGTTTGAAAGGCTTCCACCTCCTTGTAATGGGCAGCCAATGCTTCTCTCTCCACCAGCAGAGCATATTCAGGGCCCTTCATTAAGTTCTCCCGTGACCTGAAGATCTGATGGAGCCGGTTGCCAGCGTCCAACATTCAGCGGGAAAATTGGACCCTTGCAGGCCGCCGGCTTGCCGGTTGTCTGGCACGCGGCTAGAGTAAGAATTAGAAGCAAGAGGCAATACTTCATTCCATCTTCCAAGTTGAGTGAATGGTTGGATCTAGCCACGCGTTAATTGAGCGAGGTGGCGATTCAGGCTGCTGCCAATTTGGTGTGTTCCTCCCAAAAAGCCGCCTCCAATGTTGCCGGCGATCACCGGGAGCGCGACGATCAGAGCGTCTCCGGCGAGAAAGAACATGTCGAGTTCATAAAGGCCGATAATCTTGGCTGCGGTCGTGCCCGATAAAGAGATCACGCGCAGCATTACCGCAAGGGCGGCCGCTTCAGTCGCGATAACCATCGTTGCCACGATGTTCAGCAGGAGCAAAAGTATCCCGTAGGAGAGGAGTTGACCTACCCATTTAGCAGCCATGTCTCGAGTGCGTTCAAAGAGGTAGCCTACAAGGATCAGCGGTCCAATTGCCACCAGCACCTTCGTGAGAATTCCAGCGGAATCGTAGATTGCGAACGCAGTCCAAAGCGCGCCGTAAAAAACCCACTGCGCGCCTTCAAAGGCGAGAATATCTTGGCCGTTCATTGGTCCGATTTCGGATGCTATCCTTTGAAAATGGTATTGGCTTTGAGCGAATATGATGTCGAGCTTTACCGGAACCTCAACGAATGGAATGTGACTGCCACTGACCCGGTCCACGAAGTTTGGGATCGTGTCCTCAAAGATTGACACGACGTAATCATGGTAGTTCGCCTGCCCCACCACGAGGGAGACAACAAGGGACACCATGATGACCTTTGTAATGCCACGACGCGTGTCGATTTCACCGCGCATGACCAAAATGCCCTGAACTATTATCCAAAGCGTGACGCACGCCACCAGCGGCGCGCTGACCGCGCTCTGGATCTTCTCCAGTATCGTGTTCAGCTTGATGTTAAAGGCCGTATCAAAGGTCAGGTGAATAGCTGTAAACGGCGCGGCAATCCTGAAAGTCATCGCTCCAACCTGATTTGCTTCTCTCCGCCCTCCGGTGGGGACCGGCTGCGCGTCCACCCGAGCGATAAATCTGACCAAAAAATTACGGTGCCGTGGCAAACATCTTCGCAGTTTCCTGGCGTTCATGCCGCTGTGTCGTTGCCTCCTCTGCTTCTTGAAGGCGTGCCTGTGCAGCGGTCATCGTCAATAGGCTAGTAGCCTGAGTGTTCTGAATAATCGCGTCGTGGATCTGCTTGAGAATTAGACCGTTGGTGACGGTCGCCTGCATAATGTTCCTTGAGCCGGAAAGCTGATTTAGCGTGCTGGCATTTTCCCTCAGGCGATGATCCATAGCGTCCAAATTGCCGGCTGCGGCCCCCGCTGCATTGGAAGAGCCTATAATCTGCTCGCGTAAGACAGTCCCTTGCGCGTCGTTACCCCATACGACATCGTTTTCGGCATCCGATGCGATCGCGCGCGCTGTCGGCGATGCTGGCGCCCGAGCAGCAAACATCTGCTTTTCAAGGTGATCCGTAGACGGATAGCGGCTCGGCTGGTTGAGTGAGGTTAAAAGCCCCGTGACCCCGAAGGACGTCGTGAACATCTGCACCATTTGCACTGTTTGCTCGAGCAATGCCAATGTGTGCACAACGTTCTGCGCAGTGTTTCCTGCAGTTAGAAGCGACTGGGCTTCCGTTACCGGATCGCTGACGAGCAACTGCGCTCGGGCGGGGGCCCGCAGAAGGAGGCAGGCCGCAATCGCCGTTGCCGTGAGTTGTGCTATTTTCATGAATATTGCCTCCGTCAGTCTTGTACTTCATCGTAACGCGCCATGAATTCGTCGAGCCATGCAGGCGAGTTCTCGCCATATGTCTGACGTAGCTGATCTGCAAAGCGCACGGTGTTTGCCCGTCCCGAGAGTACGGCGACATATTCGCGCATCTCCCGAAGGTCGAATTCGCACACAACACTTCCGCTCTCGCGCTTAAGCAAAAATTTGCGGCTGCCGATCGTCATATCCTCACGGATCGCCTGAAATTCTCGTTCGGTACATTTCAGCCCGTCGATATAGGCAGATCGGTCTGCTGTAGGCGATGGGTAAAAGATTTTTGTCATGCATTGCGCGACAAGGCTGGCCCCGAGAGGCGACTCCAACACGTGCTCAGGTTGCTGTGTTGCGAGTATAAGCATGCCGTTATTCTTGCGCACAGTGAGCAGGAATTTGTCCACAACTGCGGAGAATTGCGGGTTCAGCAGGTAGAAACGAAACTCGTCGCAGCTCATGACAAATCGACGGCCATCCACGACAGCGCCCACCCGATGCAAGAGATATGCAGCGGCCGGCGCACAAACCTCCTCGTACTCCAGGAGTTGCGTCATATCGAAGCCCGTGACTGAGGCATCCAGCCTTACTTCATCGATCTCTCCGTCAAAGGCCCAACCGAGCGCGTTTCCTCTGCACCACCGCTGCAGTCGCGCACCGGCACCCTCGGATGGGCCGTGCAACAAGAATTCGCGCAGGCCTGCGAGTGAGCGCATACCCGGCTCAAACGAAAGCTGCCGAGCAATGCCTCGCTCCAATCGGCGGTTCTCCTCCGGGGTGATGCCGCCACGTCCATCGGCCTCGATCAGCGCCACGATCCATTCGCGCAGAAAATCCCGCGACGCCGATGTATTGGGCAGGCCGCGCAGAGGCGCCAAGCCGCTCGGCGCTCCTCTGCGTAGAGCCAGATATGTTCCTCCCGTTGCACGTACCAACAGTTCACCACCACGGTCCTTGTCGAAAAAGACGATCGCGCCATTGCGGTGAGCCATGCTCTGCTCGAGCATGCCCAGGATAAAGGTCATGAGCGTCGTCTTGCCTGTCCCGATAGGACCGAATATCGCGGTCATGCCAACGTCGTTCTCGTGGGGGACATAATCGAAAGGGGTCCCACCATTGGTGCGAAAGCGCGCAACTGCGTTGCCCCAGTGGCCCTCAACGTTGCCGCCAGGGAAATTCTCAAACGAGACAAGACCGGCTAAATTTCGCGAGGTGATCGCCCCGGGGCGCGTACGCCACTTGAAGTTGCCCGGAAGCTGCGACCAGTAAGCGGCCTCCATACCGATACTCTCTTGGACGGTGACGGCCCCTGCATCCGTCAACCGTGTGCGGGCTCGCGCAGCGCGATCGGCAAGACTATTGAGATTATCCGCATAGACGCAAAGGCTTAAATGATGCGAGCCCATAACGAATTCGTTGCTTGCAAGTGCGTCCTCTGCCTTGGCAAGTTCACCAATCTGGGTGATGGCCTTGTCACCGGAACTGATCATCTGACTGGACTTAAGACTGAGCTTGGCATGGGCCTGTGCACGGGTGAGGAACGAGAAACTTTGGCTCAAAACAAGCGGGAAGTCTGTGCACAACAGCGTATTGAGCATTCCCGGCCGCGTTTTTGCCGGGTATTCACGTAACGAAAAGATTGAGCCCACGTAACTATCTTGCGGCGTTCGGATCTCTAGCGCCCGCTTGCCGCAGATGACTCTGTCAGTATAGATCGAAGCGCCAAGTGAGCCGCTGACGACTGGAACCGGTGTAAAACGGCAAGTCATGATCAGGCGGAGGGCTTCGCCAATCTCCGAGAAAAGCACGTCATCTTTCTCACGAATACCGAGCCGGCGGGGACCATACGCGTCGAGGGCGCCAGCAAGCACGTGCCAGAGATCTTCCAGATTTCGCATCTGGCTTGCAAGATCGGCTTCTTTTCTTTTGTAGAACCTCGTGAACCGGCTGCTTATTTTCCCAAGCGGGGCGCGGGGAAACACAATCAAGGTTAGGAAGTGATCGTTGCGGAAGAGTTTACCGGAGAGCACACGCTGCTCAAAAGCTTCGCTCAGGCGACTCGCAAAAGCGCTGCGGAACTGCCGTTTTGGCAGCGGCGGAACATCGTTATGCCGCACAAGATGAGCGTTTATTGACACGTTATCATCGGCGATGTTGCGCAAGAGCGTATTAAACCCGCGGCAGCGTGCATTGCGGATTTCAACGTCTTCCAGTTCAAAGGGCAAACCTTGGACATGTGCCATGGTCATGATCGAACCGTCTTCCAGAACGACAACGTGATCGTTGAGGTGCCCGATATAAGGAAGATAGATCTCACCGGACCGCTCGGTCGCGCCGCTTGTGCCGAGCATTAGATCATTCCTCTTCCGCGCTGCGGCACCTTTATTGGATTGGGGCTAACACTTGCTCCGCCCCAAACTTGGCCATCAACGCTTCTGCCGGCACTCTGCAGAAAAAGCAACACTACGCTCATAGCGTTATAGTCACGCTCTACGATGACGCGCGCTGCGAACCAGAGTGGCACAAGAATAAGTTCGTAAAGGGGGTTCTTGAAGATGACGATCAAAAACCCGGCCGACATCATGAACAACCCAGCCACGGTTAGCGGCACCCCGAAAAACAACGCTGGTCGGGTCGCCGCCACATAAAGGGTGCTTTCTTCCAGACGGGCACTCATCCGCCGGCTCCTCCTATGAGCGTTTTACCAAGGAAGCTGGCTCCGAACATGATGACGATCCCCCCAACAACGCCTGCCACAAGGCCAAGTGAAGCACGACCGAACATCCAAGATACGCCAATGGCGACGATGCCGAGAACAGCCAGTGACTGTCCGAACGGACCAAGGATGAACCCGCATATGTTGTTCACCATCGCCGCAGGGTCACTTCCGCCCACCTGGGCCGCAACTGGCCCGGAGGAGACAAGGCTCCATCCGGCCGCCCCACCAGCGGCAGGCGCATAGTTGAAGGCCACGCGCAACACGATGTCCACAGGACAAAAGCGCTCCAAACGTCCGCGGCACCTTTTAAGGAATGTCATTGATACACCTCTGTTGTTCAATCGAATATGAGTTGATTGTCTTCTGGGGAGTTGCCGTCTTTCGGCATCTCGGGAGTACTTGATGAATCGCTGCCAGAACGGTGCCGCTCACGCGGAGCCCAAACATCCCACGTTTCTTCCGGCTTCGCTTTTTCATCGCCTTTGTCCGGCAGGTCGACCAGGGCCGGCAAGATCTTTCGCGCGGCTAACTCAACCTTCCGCACATATCCGTTCGCAAACCCGCGCGTCAGATTCCCAGTATTGTAGGCGGAGATTGCCTGACGAAGCGCCCGCTGCTCTGCCGCGGCAGTGTTGCCGCCCGCGTAGCGGCTTTCAAGCAAGGTCGCTGCAGCCGAGAGTGAGATGCAGGGCTGAAACGCATTCTCAGGCGTGATACCCAGCGCGGGAAAGTTCTTGGAATTGATCTGCATAAGCCCAACGTCGATCGAATGTCGGGCTTTGATGCGCTCCTTCACGCTCTGCGTTGCTTCCGCTGGATCTTTCCAGTGAAGAGTTTCACCGGTGGTATTGTCATGTGCCGAAAGCGGATGAAAATCACTTTCAACTTTGGCAATTGCTGCAAGCGTAGACGGAGAAACCCATGGCGCGCATTCGCGAGCAAGCTGGCCGAACTCACGCAGGGAGAGTGGCGCTGCCTCGCTTGAGATATACATGGAGGCCAAAAAGACCATCGACACGGGCCAAGCCGCATTCAACATTTCCACTATCCCCTCACTGTCGCAACCCGTCGGCCGGAACGAGTTGGCATCATCTGTTATTGGCCATTATGGGGAGGGTCGGTTACTCTAGAATTTTCGAATTGCTCTTTTCTGTTTCATCTGAAGCAAATGCCGTTTGAGGGCGTCAGGCGAGTACAAGATGCCGGATCCAGGGCGTCACCAACGCAACCTGTCGCCGCCGCGCCGGACCTGCGACAAGCCAAACTGATGCAGCTTGCTTCAAAGTTAGTTGACTGAGTCAAATCACGTGGACCGTCTAATGCAGTCAAACACGCCCTCGTCATTGCCACCCTTCGAGGGCTGGCCTTCCATTTCGAGGACTCTGCCGCGTTTCGCGCCTTTACGCGGCTGCCGTGCCCGAAGAAAACGAAGCTAGGACGGACGATCCGCGCCGACAGCACGGCGCCAGCAACAAACTGGTGTTGCAGGGGGAGGCAGGTGGATCAGCGCCGTCCGTAGATCAGCCTGACGCCGGCCGCTGCCCTAAACGTCGCACATGCTCGCCGGCAGAGCACCTTGCACGGACTTCCCTTGCCTCGCCGCACAGGACCTTGCCGCGCCGCCACCAGTACCAAACGCCGACAATCCGTCCATCCGCCAGCCAAGTGTCACCAGATAGCCTAGTAGAACAAACGGTTACGATGGGCGCGAGTCTGATTATCTGGTTGAACGCTGACTATGAGATGAACGGATTACTCGCTAAGCGCGAACATCCTCGAGGCGGCAATCCAGTCCTCATACATCTCCAGCGCAGCTGGATCGGGCTCTGCTACGGCGATGATCTCTCCGTTGCCAACTGGTGTATTACAAGGACCCACAAAGCTAGCAGGACTGACCGGCTCCTTAGGAGACGGCGGCAGATAGATGTCGAAGCGCGTACCGCGTCCAATAGCTGAGCGAACGTCAATGTACCCGGCAAGCGCGCGCACATGACCGTGCACTGCGGCGAGGCCGAGCCCCGTTCCGCCAGTGCGAGCGCGCGTGGTGAAAAAGGGCTCAAAGATATGTGGTAGTACGGCTTCAGCAATGCCTTTGCCAGTGTCTGCAACGGAAAGGAGGACATAGTCGCCGGCTGGTAGATCGCCATGCGCAAGGATCTTCGATCGAGTTACAACAACGCGAGAAACGCTGACCTCAATGCGGCCTTCATCCGTGAAAGCCTCCGAGGCGTTCTTGCAGAGATTCATCAGAATCTGCTGTACCTCAAGTGGACACCCCTCGATCACTGTCTGGTTCTCGTCAATTTTGAAGTTCAGCTTTACATCCGCACGAAGCGCTACGCGCAGCAACGGAGCCAGGTCCATTACTACCTCGGAGACGTTGAAGGGCTTCGTCATGCGCTCCCGATTTCGGCTCAGTGTCAAAATCTGATCGATAATCAGCCTCGCTCTGTCGCCTGCCGAGATGATTTGGTCGATGTAATCTCGAGTTCTTGAGGGGCGACGCAGAAGACCGTGGGCTATCTCAGCGTACCCAAGAATTGCCCCTAGGATGTTGTTGAACTCATGCGCGATACCACCTGCAAGTGTCCCGACGGCCTTCAGCCGTTCCGCATGTTCCAACCGCTTCTCCAGCAGACTGCACTCCTTCTGTCTACGTTGAAGGTCTAGGTAACTGCAGACACGGCCAGCCGCGCACTCAAGAAGTTGGATCTCCCTAGAAGAGGGCTGTAGACCGTCTCCTTCATAAAGAAGGCAACATACCGCGATGAGTTGATCCGAGACCTTGAAGACAAGCAATTGACAAAACCCGGGTGTCCCTTCCGCAACGCAGCCAGCCTTTTGCGCGGGAAAAAGGCGAAACACTGCCCTGCGCCCCTCCGCCTGAGCAAGAGCAGCGGTTTCAAGAAGCCAAGCATCGTTCCAGATCGGCGCAGGAGTGTCGGCGGCAAAGCAGTCGACAATACCCTCCACACTCACGTCGACCAGTGCCAGCGCGCACTGATCAGCATTGAAAAAGCGCTGGACAACTCGCAGTGCCGCTTGGGTGGAGGCGGCTAGCGAAGCCCTTGTTGCCCCACCATCCTCGAAGCAAGCCCCAATCTCTCTCGTTGCCGCTTGAAATTCCAAGCGCCTTGCCAATCGATCCGTCTGCAGTCGCAGCCTGGAAAATAACGCAATTATGCAGAAGCAAAGGCATATAGAAATTGAGCCTAGGAAAACATTTGCCCGCCGCTCGCTCGCATCGACCAAGCTGTAGCCCTTCAGATATTCGCGCTCCAATTCCACAGCTTTGTCGATAGTGTCGGATGACGCGATCCTGTTTACAGCGTCGTACACCTGCGGCAGCAAGGACAGGATAACCCGGCCATCGCGCGCAAGGGAATGTTTAATGGCTTCATCTTCGCCCATAGACGCCTGAAGCCGGTCGAGATCTTGACCGATCCGTGACGCGAGGCTCGCAGTCGGCCTAAGCGAGAACCGCAGAACCAGGTCGCCCAGTTCCAAAGGCCGTACAGTACCAGAAACGTCGCTTTTCGACGGCAATCTCGCAAGCAAGCTCAGCGACTGGACGAAGCGACTGAGAGAAGCTTGCAAGATCACGTCTTGCGCGCCCATAGCTGCCGCGGCCGCATCAGTCCTTTCGACCGAAGATTTTACCTGGCTGAGCAGGTGAGAGACATCACTGGCGTTCTCAAGAGCCGCCTTTTCGAACAGCAGCTCCAAGTTTGCCACGCTCTTAAGCAAAGCCCCTGTCGTGGTGAGAAGAGCTTGGCGATTCAACAGCGTGCCGGCACGTGCGCGAACGACATCACGTTGCAGCAATGCGCTATCAATCCGAATTGCGCCCAGTTCACGTAGGATCGCCTGGTTGGCCTCGTCGTCCTGCCCGCGCGTCATCCCCAGCCCCGCAAACAACAAAGTCAGGATCACCAACATTAAGATAAGGTTGGCATTGAGCCTTTTCTCCGTTGGGGACGGCGAACAACCATGTCGGTTTGCCTCCCTCTGCGAGCGCCGAGGCTCGAACATCAGCTCAGCTTCGATCTGGCGGGTGAATGGCCGCTGCTGCGTTAGGAAAGCCACTTTGGGCTCCATTTAGAAGAAATCGCATCCCAGCGACGATCCGCCATAGCCTTACTGGATCGAGCGCCACACGTTCGGATGGGGTTACGAAGGGTTATTCGGCTTATCCGGACCTCGGAGGAGTGAAACCTAGCCACGTATGACACTTTACTTCCTTGTGCATGCGAACGGATGTTCAGGACCAGTGCCGCGGAACCCCGTGTGCTAAACACCTAGGCACCTCTCGCTCTGTTTCAGCTAGAGGTGCCTGACACGCTATGACGAGCCTTTACGCGAAATAGCGCTTACACTGTGAACGTGACACGCTATGAAGCTCATCGCCCCCAGTTTGAGCGTTCTCTGCTTCTCAAGGAAGATGCCAGTTCCGCTCGCGCATCATTGTCAGTGCTATTGAGGCGTTCCGCGGTCGGACGCATCTCGCTCAGTTCCGCTCGAGAAACGGGTCCCTGTCCTGCTGCGTGCCCAAGTGCTTGAGCCTGAACCTGTGCGATCCTACTGTCCAAATTTGAAAGCGACGGCTCTGCCGCATGTCGAGCTGCAGACGGCGCAAGCGGCTCTTGACCGGGAAGCGCACTGACGTTCTGCAAATGGTCGACTGGTAGTTGCGCCCGTTGCTCTGCGTTCAGGTGGTGATATCCTTTTAAAAGGGCACGGGCAGCATTGTGCCTGGTGATGTGGTCTGGCGGATCTGTGACGAGCTCAACTGCCCGGTTAACGAGACGATTTCTGTTTCCACTGTCCAGGTCACCTAGGTAGTCCCCCACCTTAGAGAGCGCCATTGCTTGATGTCTCGGCGGGTCGATGTCCAGAATGCGATCGACAGCGGCTGTTTTTCTCTCAGGAGTTTGAAATTTGAATGTTGGTGCAATTACGGGAGCTACAGCCTGTGCGAACGTGCGGGCTGGCAGGCCTTCGTCCACGGCGACGCCGGCTAGGGCCCTGTCGTGCAACGCCCTGGCCGCGGTGCCCAGCCGGTTGATCCGCTCGTGAAACGGCCCAACGGGACTTGCCTGCACTGCCTCTCGCGTTGAGCGGCTTGCTAGTTCAAAGTTCGCTAGGTTATGTGCCGTTTCAGCTGTGTCGTGGGTCGGTAGACGGCTCGCCACCTCGGCCACCAGGTCGTTTGGAAAGTGAGTGGTTCGTTCGGCGCCGCCGCCATCTCGTACTGAATTGCCATCGACACGTCTCCGCTGTCTTTCGCGTTCCATTGGTTAGACCCTGATGTTGTTTCTACAGCGCCAAGGCTAACATCGAAGAGCGAGCCGCTAAACCGATATCGCGTTACATTTGTAGTTCCACACAAACATACAAGCTTGCCGAAGCATCGACTGCTCAAGGAATTGCGTTGCCAAATGAGATGCCACCGGACTCTGCAGCGCACTGGGCACTGAGAAATGGTGAGCCTACACGGTCAGCCCTCCACCGATTGTCCAACCAGCCTGGAAGGTTGACCATCTCTCCCGTAGCAGTGCTGAGACGGAGCGGTATGCCGCGACTCGTGCATATCAAATATCTGCGTCGCTGTGAGGCGGCGAGACGTCCGTTCGGCGCATGTTCTTGTAACGCGGCCGCGGGCATCAATATGCGCTTCGAGTTGACGCTGATAGTGTTGTTGAGTTCGCTAGAAAACGGCATCCGCTGGCCCACAGCCTTAGCGGCTCGTTCTCGTAGGCGCCCTAAAGAGAAAGTTCGTCTGTGGCGAAACTCTCTCATCTGGGACTCTCTGGAGCGATGCGTAGAGCGCACTTTTCCAGCGCGTTAGCGGCGACATGTCGTCGTGTGGACCTACCTGGAAAGAACAACAGGTCCAACGGTTTATTACCCTCCCGCCAGCAACAATGGAGACGGACAGATGCGTATTCCTGTTTGCGGCATGTCTAAGACCCGACGAGAGAAAGTGCTGTTATAAATTACATACCCGTTCTATTACGTTATATTTGTAACATAACACGAGTTACACATGCTTGAACATAACTCAGTGCATACATTACCTTGCATCGGACGGCATCTTCTGCTCTTTGACGGAGGCGTCGTAACTTGGAACAGGGCGCGACTCACGAAACCGCTCGATCTATACGGTGGATCAATGATTCCAGACAAGAATGCGCCCGCAAGCATAATTCTAAGCATCATGTGCTCACTGGCTGCAGGTTTTTGTGCGGCCAGTCTGTACGCAACATTTCGCTACGGATTTAGCGGTGAAGCGATGATGACATTCGACATCCTCGCTTTTTGGTACGAGACGCCTTTCTATTTGGGTTACACAACCCCCGCCTTCTATCGCGGCTTGGCAGTTGTCGTCTTAACGTCTGGCCTCGTTCTGCTGGTCCAACGAAGCGTGTGCCCCCCCAACCGCGAACATCACGGCACAGCGCGCTGGGCGCGACTGGACGAAATGCGGCACGCGGGTTATCTCCAGAGATACAGTCGCTTGACTGGCCCGGTATTTGGGAAGACGAGCGGCCCATTTTGGTGTGGATATTACCTGACCAATGGCGAGCAGCCTCACAGCCTCGTTGTTGCACCTACCCGCGCCGGCAAAGGTGTGGGCATCGTCATTCCAACGCTACTTACGTTCAAAGGATCAGTGATAGCTTTGGATGTTAAGGGGGAGCTATTTGAACTCACCTCCAGAGCACGCAGAGCTGCTGGTGATCATGTGTTCAAATTTACACCACTGGATCCGGAGCGACGCACGAACTGCTATAATCCTCTCTTGGATATCATAGCGCTGCCCCCCGAACGGCAGTTCATCGAGGCGCGTCGCCTGGCGGCGAACCTCATCACGGCCAAAGGGGAGGGAGCGGAAGGTTTCATTAACGGCGCACGAGATCTTTTTGTCGCCGGTATACTGGCCTGCATTGAGCGTGGCACGCCGACAATTGGAGCCGTTTACGATCTTTTTGCTCAGCCAGGAGAGAAATATAAGCTGTTCGCGCGGCTCGCCGAGGAGACCCAGAACAAGGAGGCTCAGCGGATTTTCGACAATATGGCAGGCAACGACACGAAAATCCTGACCTCCTACACTTCAGTGCTGGGCGACGGAGGGCTCAACCTGTGGGCAGATCCGTTGGTTAAAGCGGCGACAAGCCGATCAGACTTTTCCATCTACGATCTGCGCCGTCGAAGAACTTGCATTTATCTTTGCGTCAGTCCAAACGATCTTGAGGTGCTCGCGCCATTGATGCGCCTACTCTTTCAGCAGATCGTGTCAGTTTTACAGCGCTCGCTGCCTGGCACGGATGAGAAGCACGAGGTGCTATTCCTCCTCGATGAATTCAAGCACTTGGGCAAGTTGGAGACGATTGAGACAGCAATTACGACCATTGCAGGCTACAAGGGCCGCTTTATGTTCATTATCCAGAGCCTTTCCGCGTTGACGGGGACATACGACGAAGCCGGCAAGCAAAACTTCCTCAGCAATACTGGCCTGCAGGTCTTCATGGCGACGGCCGATGACGAGACACCGACATACATATCGGAAGCTATCGGGGACTATACATTTCAAGCGCGCTCGATTTCCCATGGCCGAGGCCTCGATCGCAATATTCAGATTTCGGATCAAGGTGCACGGCTATTGCGATCCGAACAGGTGCGCCTGCTGGATGACGAATGCCAGATCGTCCTTATCAAGGGGCAGCCGCCACTTAAACTGCGAAAGGTTCGATATTATTCTGATCGAGTCTTGAAGCGCATCTTCGAAAGCCAGACTGGAGACCTTCCGGAGCCTGCACGCTTGACGATGTCGGAAGAGGATCAAGGCCCATCGGGGATGCCCAAGGATGCAACAGCATCTGACTATGAAATTGCGGAAGGAATACTTCGGGAAAGGCCGTCAGGCGCCTGAACGACCGGCGACACACTGACCGCCACTGAGATCAGGGCCGTTCCCGGGTGCGGACGCCAATCTGATGTGGATGCAGGTTTCCCGGATCTTGTCGCATCATCGGGGCAACAAGTGTTTGTTTCCGAAAGTCCCGCACCCGTCGGAACCTAGCCTCTTTGCGTTTGTAAATTGGTATGACACGTTCGGTAAAGGACATTCAGGTACGGGCCGCGACGTCGAATAACAGGACCGAAGCGCGCTATAAAATGATCGAGGCAGAACGGGGAGCGTTGACCGGACACGGCATGACGTCCGCTACTACACCTGTCTGAATGCCAGAACCGCGTTTGTGCCTCCCATTGCGAACGCGTTGCTTAATGCTACTCGAATCTCTTTCTCGCGCGGCACATTCGGCGTGACGTCGAGGTCGCATTTTGGATCACGCTCATTGTAGTTTGCCGTGGGCGGGACAATCCCGTGGCGGATGGCCATCACACACGCAATCATTTCGATTGCACTTGCTGCACCGAGACAATGTCCATGCATAGATTTGGTGGCCGAGACTGGCATCGAGCGGGTATGGTCCCCAAAGACTCGCTTGATCGCCGCCGTCTCAACCACATCATTGACTCTGGTGCCGGTCCCGTGTGCATTGAGATAGTCGACATCTTCGGGATTCAACCCGGCGTCTTGAAGACACGCACGCATCGCAGCCTCCGGCCCCTCCGCAGCCGGTGCAACAATATGGAATGCGTCCGCCGAAAGACCAATGCCGGCGATCTCAGCAAGGATTATCGCCCCGCGCGCTTTTGCATGTTGATAGCTTTCCAGCACAGCCATACCAGCACCCTCTCCGAGTACCACGCCCCTTCTGTCGGCAGAGAAGGGTCGGCAAGTATCCGGTGCAAGGACGCGCAATGCTTCCCATGATTTTAGGACACCCCATACGAGCGGCGCGTCGCTACCACCGGCAAGCATGACGTCGGCTCGGCCGAGCCTGATCTGGTCCACCGCCGAAGCGATTGCATTGTTGGCCGAGGCACACGCGGCGGTAACGCCGAAAACTGGTCCGCGCAGACCCAGATGCATGCTGACTTGGCCCGCAGCAGCACCCGGCATCACTCTTGGAACAGTGAGGATCCCGGTGCGCTTGGCACCGCTCAAAAGGAGGGCGCGGTAATTTTCCTCAACTGCCTCGGAGCCACAGATACCGACGCCAACTGTTGCACCATAGCGATGGGCATTCCAGTCGTCGCAGGAAAGGCCTGCCTGCGCTACCGCCTCACGGGCGGCAAGCACGGCAAGAAGGCTGAAACGATCCATGGACGAAAGTTGCTTTTGACAGATGTCGTGCTCCGGCAGTACCTTAATCTCGGCACCGATAATGCCGTCTAGCTCATAAAGCTCGGTATTGGCGATCGGTCCGATGGCGGAAATGCCAGCACACATGCCTCGCCAAATGGAGGCCGCATTGCTGCCAAGGGCGCATAGTCCGCCAACCCCCGTTATGACGACGCGCCTATCCATTCAGGCTTCCTTTGCCAAAAGGGGGCGGACAGCTTCCACTATATCGCCGACGGTATGAAGATTTGACCAGGCGTCCGATAAGTCCAGGTCGATCTCAACGTTGTTGGCTCGCTCAAGATCCCAGAGAAGATCCGCTAGGTCGAGCGAATCAAGGTCGAGCGAGGTTAGTTCCGTTGCAACTGTTATTTCTTCGCAATCCGCCGATGTAGCTGCCCCAGATTCCGACTCGGCACGCTTCCTGATTGCAGTTATTAATTCCTCATTGAATTGATCGGACATGCCAATTCCTTCCATTATACGCGTCGATTTCGAGCGTATGCGTCTCAGACAGGTTCGCACAGCGGACTGGATTGCTTATTGAAGTAGAATGGAACATGGTTGGAATTGACATGGACAACAAAGTCATAAAAAGCACTTGGATGTTAAGTACATTTTACATGCACTATCGACTAAGATTAGGAAAATTGATTGTTTGGATGCCACGCATTGATGTTCTGAATAGACTGAATGCTATTTTCGCCACCTTTAGCTCTGCAGGAGACCAACGACCTGCGACCGACCTCAGCCCGGCATGCAAATGATCGAGGCGCGGCGAGCACAGCACTGGGTCAAGACGCACTCTTCGCTTTTAGCCATCAACAGCCGTGTTCGGGATCGACCGTCGTTACCCGTAGCTGTGCGGGGTGTTGATAAAAGGCATCCGCCAAAATATGGTGGTCATGGCGATAGACTTCGGCCATGATATCGTAGAGTTCTGGATCGTGAGCCTTGAAGTCCTCTGATGTGGCAATTGTGGTCTCGCCACGGCGGTAGGCCATATTCGTATTAAACCAAAACCGGGTGCCTTCAGCCCAATACTCGTCGACATTGTTCTCCATATACGCACACGCCCATAAGCCCTTCTTTTTGGCTTGAGTGTAAGCCCGCTCGACACGTGCAACGAGTTCAGGGTCCACCGTGCGAAGTGTGTTGAATATATTATGTGAGAACTCATGGACAAGGATGTTTCCTCCATAGTGCCACGTTCCCGGCACGGACATTAAATTCTCGGCGGCCCCCGTCGTATATAGTCCGCCAAGGCCACGCGCCCGATACGCCCAGTATTCCCGGTCCGTCATCTTGCCGATCGTGTTGGCGTAATTGCGCCGTTCGCCAGGAGTGAGTCGCGGATCATCGGGGGGCGGCTTCTTCAAGTCCCGCTGCTCGGGAATGTCAGTGGTCGTTTCATCAACTGCCATGACGCCCACCCGCGCCCCGGCCCGGATCATGGCATCGCGGACATCACGCCGTTCTGACAGCATGTAAATGACGATGTCACGGGCAATCAAGAGTGCCGTGTCTGGAACCTTCTCCGACGCAATAATAGGTACCCCTTCTGCGTCAGCGTATTTCGCGTAGAACTGATCCAAACCAAGCGATTTCGGCGGGCTGCGCACTATGAACCTATCGAAACTCGATATATCAGCCGCCTGCATCCGCGATGCGGATGCCCCTTGATCCCCGCCGCCTAGGTCGACTGCGGGCGCAGCCAAAAAGCCGAAAAGCACTATCATCACTGTCCAGATGCATATTATGGTCGTTGTTTCGTTCATATGCGGTCGCTCCTACCGGCTCACGATCAGCAGCGGCAAAAAACGTGCCAAAGCAAAATCTGTATTCTACCGAGGGGTTGGTTTGCGCTCCCAGCCGGAACCGACGCCTCCTATGTCAAACCTTGAAGCACGGATTGCGCCAAGGCACCCCCTTCAGGCGTTGCGCGACTTGGTGAACGCCGCGCTTGCGTCGCTGGATGGATCGTTTGCGGCACTCTATGCCAAGACCGGTCGGCCCCTCGTCGGTTCGAGCCACGGGATGCCAATGATGTGTGGCTTCTGCATAGGAGGGCATCTGAGGCTGTTGGTGTGCGTGGTCCGGAAGCGGTGTGGGAGGATGACTTACACAATATCGGCGAAGTATATATCGCATCAGGCGGCGACGTCGTAGTTGCGCACATCGGCTCCAAACTCACTGCTATGGGCGACGTGCAACCCGTTGACGATGACGTCGCCGAATTGAAACGTCGATCCGCCCTTTCAACGACGAGGACTTGGGGGGAGGATTCTTAGCGAATTGGAATCGCGAGCCGTTGCCCTAGGATTCAAGTGGATAAAGGTTGACACGACAACGATCCAATAGACGGCTGGCTATATCAGCCGCGGGGAAGGGATGTTGCACGGATACGGAGTGATCTTCTACGAGAAGTGTTTCGCCGACCGGGATGACGGCGCCACATGATTTATGAGGTTGTGTGCCGCGGGTCGCTGAGCAGTCGGTCGAATTAATGGCATCCCTGGTAGCCCGAACAGGCGCTGGTGTCGATGTTGGCGGAGATGTACGTCCAAAGTGTTCTCCACACGGAAGGTTAAGTCGATCACGGAAGAACTTTGCGGACATGACTTCTCCGCTTCTGCGATTTTAGCCATCAACAAACGCTTGGATGAGAGCCTCGCCAAGCGCCTGCTTCCCGAGCCTTTTCCTCATCTCATCCTCGACGCACCCGCCAGGAGAAAGTCGGTGGAGCTCGGGACGACCTAATAAGGTTCCAAGGACATCACACCAGGTGCACACATTCGTCGGCGTTTTGACAATATGTCCGACATGAGACACTGCGCTGTTAGAGTGATCACGTTGTCTGGAAATGGTTTTCTGGTTGGCACGGCAGTTGCTTGGGCAAAGGCCAACAATCCTACCGACGACTTAGCAGAGTTCCTCCATGCAGCCTCGCCAGTCACCACCCGGAGATCAGTCCAGCGAAGCCGCCTCCGCTTGGTATCGGAATGGCTAAGTCTTGTAGCGTTAAAACCCTGCCTGATGTCCGGCGTGCCAAAATCTTGGCGGCGGCCGACGGCCGGCAACATGAACTTATCCAAAATCAAGGTAATTGGCTCATGTTTATCCTCAGGGGACACGTCGATATAAACTGAGCGGGTAATTTGTACCAGATTACCTAGCATGAGAAATTGAAGTAAACGTATTATTTGGAGTTCTGCGCATGAATACGTCCATCTATACCTCAAAGGGCTTCGAGGCGAAGTATCATCTTTGGTCGTCGCTCGATGTCCTCGGACCCGATGGTTCGGCCCCTGTCGGAAAATGGACGGAACTTGCAGAAGAGCGCCGACCGTATTTCGAGCATGATATGAGTTCGGAATACGACTCTATCCATCTGTTAAATTATCTGAAATCACAGGGTATGCTCCTTTCAGATGGGTTTAAGACCTTGCATGAAGCGTGGCTGCGCGATGAGCAGAACCACTATGCTGGCTTGCGGGAGATATACCATCGTCTCTACGATACTCCTCGCGAGGAGATCGACAGAAAAATTAAGGGTCGGATTCCTGATTTCAGGCCGATTGCCCATCTGATCCAAGATGAGTTCTCTCTGCTCGTTGCGGTCGCCTTTGACGAGATCACTAGTGCACGCGCCTACGCGTATGATCGGGATACCTATACCGCCCTTGGCGGTGAGCCCTTCCTGACGTGGGTAAAATACGCGGGGCGCGACGAGGGTGTCCACGCGCGTAACGCGCTGGAATTGCTGAAGTACGCGCACGGGCATCGCCTGAATGAACTCGCTGAGCGTGTCGATGCGATATGCCAGTATGAATTGGCCGGCGACTTACACTATCACGGCACGTTCCTATTCGACCATGACACGGATGACTTCTCGAAGGAACTGTTTGTAGAATCCGGTCGTACCCTGTGCAGCTTTTTCAACCACGAGCGGGAGTTTGCAGATTTCTGCGCGCAACTACAATTCTGATCCTATGGAAACGTTTGAACGTATCCTGGTGGCGTGCGGTCCTGATCTGGCGAACCACGTTCGTCCAGGAACTGCGGCGGAAACGGCGGCGCGAATGCTTTGGATCGAGGCCGGGGGCAATGTAGATCAATTTGTTCGCTGGTTGAAACGATATCTTGCCGGGGACCAGCCAGAGTACATCCTCGGGTGGCAACTATTTGATGGTGTGCGCTACCATGCAGATCGCCGCGCCTACATCGCGCAGGACGACAGCTTGGCTTTTCTTGACCGGCTGGTGGCCGAGGCGCAGCGGCTGGTCGTGTTGCGCAGGCGCGCGCTGCGGATATGTGAGGTCGGTGTCGGTGGTGGCGCTTTCCTTTGCGCGTTATCAAGACGATGCGCGGCAGCCGCGCTTCCCGTCCTTGATTGGCTTGGACTGGATATTGACGGGGCTGCGCTGAATGTGGCGGCGATTAATTGTGAAATGGCACAGCTGCGTGTGCGCCTGATCGAGAGCGATATCTTGGCTGAGTTGGAGACCGACGCAGCTCCAGACATGATTTTCGCCTACCCCCCTTGGGGTAATCGCTTTGCTCCGGGCGACCGGTTCACCGGTACCGAATGGGAGCTGTTTCACCGTGCTCTTCCGCAGATTTCTTGCTATGTGGTTGGTGGAGAGACGCGGGTGCACGAAGAAATCCTCGAACAAGCACACCGCCGCTTTCCCGGCAGCGAGGTTCATATCTTCAACGACTACCTACCGCAGTCCGAGATCGACCGTGTGCTGGCGCTGCATCCGAATCTGATGGTCGAACCCTGCGGTCCAAGCATGACGGCCTTCGCAAAACGGGGATAGGACTTGGAACAGTGGATCGTGGTTGCGCTGGTGTGCCCGTTGTTTTGGGCGTTGTCCAATATCGTAGACAAGATTGGTATGGACCATGCCATCGAGACGCCGCAGCAGTTCATGTTCCTTTTGAGTCAATTTTACACGGTGGTCTTCGTGGGGTGGTTAATGGTGACCGGAATAGGCGGGTCTCTGTCACTGCTTGCGGTGCTGGTAGGCGCCCTCTTGTTCGTTCTCTACTATCTCTATGCGGTCGTGCTTAACGACGAAGACATCACATCGGTCATTGCCGTTCACCAAATAGAGCCGTTCTTCGTGATGCTTCTGGCTCTTGTCTTGTATAGCCGATTGCCGACGGGACGTGAAGTCTTGGGATTCATCCTAATAATCGTCGGTATCCATTGGTTCACCTCTTGGCGTACAGATACGGCATCGACGAGAAAACCACTAATTTCTTTACGGAGCACCGGTCTTTTGGTTGCTTCGGCGTTGATCGGTGCAATTGCAACAATCGTTTCCGACGTAGCCTTGACGGATATGAGGGTTATGGACATCGCCGGACAAAGTGCATTGGGCTATGGCGGGTCTGGATTGATTGCGCTGTCAATTAAAAAATACCGTGCGCGTTCCTTTCACGCTGGGCGGATTGGCCTTCTAAAGAAGGCCGGATTGGTATTCCTTGCAGGAGTTTTTGATCTTCTGGGTTATGTGTCCTTCTATAAGGCCCTGAATATTTCAGATAAACCTGCTATGGTTTCGGCGGTTTCGAGTATCCACCCAATCTACGTATTTATTTTGAGCGCCACACTGTCACAGGCGTTCCCGAATCTAATGCGGGAGGACAATGGGGGAGGTAAGTTTAGCCGAAAGGCCATAGGGAGCCTAATTGTTCTTCTTGGGGTGATGGCAGTGAGCTGATGCGTACGCCGAGAATCTATCGACGTGCGCACGAGGATTGCGCGGCTTGTCGAAAAAACTTGGGAATGGTGGAGGTAATGGAGACTTTCGCGCTCGGCTTTGGTTCGATCGGGCGTGGCACGCTGCCGGTAAAAGAGGCACTCTTGTTGAGGGCATCGCGTTGGTTTCCCACTAAACGACGGTAAGGACTGTCGGGCTTTTGGCCGGGAGGACCGCAAATGCGCAAGCACGAACTGCTGAGCGAAGCCGAGCGGGAACAACTACTGGGGATCCCGATCGATCGTGGTCTCGCAACAGGCTCAGCGAGCGCCACGTGCATCGCCGACCCAGGTCTTCGTTCGACATCTTGGCGGTTTCGAGCCGCTGCACGCGCTTGCTGGCGATGGGCGCGCAGCGGCTCGACGGCACTCGCGCGAGCCCGGACAGAGGCGCGCGTAGATGTGGCTGTGAATATCACCCACTGCGGCTTAGCTTCCGTTTCCGTTCCACGTAGCCAGCACCAAATTCCGCCCACCGGCGTCGCAAGGAAGCTGTCGTCCAGCTAAAGCTGCACCACTTCAATGGCGCCCGACGACTCTTGTGTCGCAACGGTGGCGATCAAACGCGTCTCCACCGGCTCAAAGAAATCGCGCTGTGCAGGATTCGTCGGCGCAACGCGGACTTGAAACCGTGCTAAGGCTGCACTCGCACTGGTTAAGTTCACACTCTCCTGTCCGCTATGCGTCGGAAACGCGCCTAACCCGCCACCGTTGTCCGTTTTGTAGAGTCCGCGACAAATGTAGCTCGACCTAGCTTCTTGCTCCTCATTTAAACGGTTGATATTGCACTTCATTCTTGCCTGAGCGCCTCTCTGCGTGAGCTGGCACGAATTTTGAAACTCCTCCTCGCGACGCGTCACGAAATACCGTGACCTACTGATCGCAGCGCCCCGAGAGGAGACTTATGCTTCACGAAGTTCGATCTGATAAACCCGAATTTGTCGGAAACCAGTTCATCGATGTCGTCGTGGCTATCGATAAGATTGCGGCATCATCCCCCGACAGGATTGCGATCCAACATGGCTCGGAGGAACTCACATATGGTGAGCTGCGGGTGCTGTCAGACACCATCGCAAACACCATACGGGAGCGCTGCGCGGATGGCGCAGTCGTGGCCTATTGCGGCGAACGGAACTTCAATTGGGTAGCCACAGTAATCGCCATTCTGAAAAGCGGTTCAACATATTTGCCGCTCGACCCATCCTTACCGGCCTCCCGAATTTCCTTCATGATTAAGCAAAGTGGATGCACTCTGATTATCGGGCCGGAAAAACCCGAAGCGCTTGGTCTTTTTGAGAAGGACTGCGACGGCGTCAGACAATTCATGACGGTGGAAACGGCGCTACTCGGTAGCCGCGTCTCTCCTGCAAGACCATCTTCGGCTGATCCCCATCTCGCTTACATTGTGTTTACGTCCGGTTCGACGGGAAGGCCCAAGGGCGTGATGGTTCAGCGCGCAGGTCTAAACAACCATTTGATGGCCAAGATAGATGCCCTCGAACTAAGCGAGCAGGACTGTGTCGCACAGACTGCCTCTCATGGCTTTGACATCTCCCTGTGGCAGCTTTTGGCAGGCTTGTGTGTCGGCAGTTGCGTCGCGATCATAGATGATGCTGCACTGCGATCTCCGATGGCCCTTCTTAGAGCTCTGCAGGCCCATCGTGTTGCAATCGCCCAATTCGTTCCATCGGTGCTCGCCGTATTCGTTGAACACCTGCAGGCACTCTCAGCCAACGAGCGGCTCCTCAGTGCCTTACGCATGATCTCCACCGTAGGCGAACCGCTGACGCCTGCCTTGGCACGCAGTTGGCTGACGCTCTATCCTCAAGTCCCCATTCTCAATCACTACGGCCCGACAGAATGTGCGGACGGGGTGACGCACCATTTGATATCGGTCCCACCCAGCGCAGCTGACACCTATGTGCCCATCGGCAAGCCGATTTCGAGTCTTAAGGTCTATGTCGCCAATGGAATGCGTCTGTGCAAGACGGGAGAAGTCGGCGAGATCTATGTCAGTGGAGTCGGTGTCGCTGATGGATACATCAACGATAACGACCGTACCAGAGACGCCTTTCTGCCAAACCCGTTCTCCGACCACCCGTCCTATCGACACCTCTACAAGACCGGCGATCTCGGGCGCATCAGGGCAGACGGCCTTGTGGAATGTCTGGGTAGACGAGATCGTCAGATCAAACTCCGCGGGCACCGGATCGAACTTGGAGAGATCGAGTCTCACCTCTGCGCTCATCCTTTGGTAACGGCCGCAGTGGCTACCGCACCCGTCCACGAGAACGTGAAGCTTACGGCGAGGGACATAACCTGTGTCAACCGCGAGCCTGGCCGAAGACGAATAGTGGCCTATGTGTCGGCTCCTGCCGAGCTAACGGAGGGTGAACTCCGGCGCTTTGTCGCCGAAGCGCTTCCCAGCTACATGGTTCCAGAACGAATCATTCGTGTCGACCGGCTTCCTATCACCCCAAACGGCAAAGTGGATCTCGCGTCACTGCCCGAACCGTCGGCCGTTCGCCCCGAGCTGCTGAGCCCGTTCGAGGAGCCAAAGACGGAGTTGGAAAGCACGCTGCGAGATATTTGGTCCGACGTTCTTGGGATCAAAATTATCGGCGTCAACGACCAGTTCATGGACCTCGGCGGTGACTCGCTCCGGGCGACGCTTATATTGGCTCAAATGCACAGGCAGCTCGGGGCGAAGGTGGATTTCAGGCTTGTTCTGAATGGGACCATCAGATCGCTGGCAGCGGCGATCTCAACGCAATCCAAGACAACACAGAACTTGCTTCCTGCGAGCGGGAAGCTCAAACGATCACCCCTGACACGAGTGCAAGAACACCTCTGGTTCTTATGGCAGCTCGATCCGAATGCGAAGAACTACATTATCCAGGGCGGTCTGCGCATACGAGGTGCCATCGATCTGACCGCATTCAATGAAGCCTGGTTCGATGTTGTTCAGGCGCATGACGCGCTTTCAGCACGTTTCAGCGACGAAGACGGGCCGGTTCAGATTTTTGATGATCCACAGGGCTTCGACCTAGAGTTTATGGACGCCACTCACCTGACTCAAGGGGAGGCCGACGAACTAATTGCGGAGCTGCGGCGCACGGAGCTCAACACCACCTTTGATCTCAGTCAAGGACGTTTGTTTCGTGCACGGATGATCCGCCTCGGCGCAGATGACCATCTCATACTGATAAGTGCGCACGAAATCATCATCGATGCGTGGTCTATCTCTGTCCTCCTTAGAGATTTGCAGACGAGATACTCCAATGCCGCTGCGTTCTCTCCAGCCGAACGCACATCCCTCTCGACATATGCTCTTTGGGAAAGTGTACACATTACACCGGAGTCGCTCGATGAGCAGCGACGTTATTGGCGTCGGCAGATAGGCGACAATCCTCCGGTACTTCTGCTAGGTAACAGGCGACTGCGGCCGAAAGAGAACTCCTGCCGCGGGAGCTCGCATGCGTTTTTCCTTGGCCGCGAACTGTCTGAGCAAACGCGAGACTTTGCACGTCGGCACAGATGCACGACTTCTACGATCCTCTTAGCGTGTTTCAAGCTGCTGTTGCGAATGTATAGCGGGCAAGACGATGTTGTCGTTGGCATACCGCATGTGGTGCGTGGCCAACCAGGCACCGAGAAGATCGTGGGATTCTTCCTCAACATGCTGCCAATCCGAACCACGATCGATGTCAATAAATCCTTTGTGAAGCACGCGACTGACGTGCAGGACATTGTAAGCGATGCTATCGCGAACTCGGCGTATCCATTTAGCTGGATGGTCCGGGATACTCGATTCCACCGCGAGCCTGGTCAATCGCCTATCTTCCAAGTCATGTTCAACATGTATTCCGAGCCTGCGGAACCTCCGGCAAAACACGATCTGGATCTGACATTTCGCGAATATGACACAGGCTATGTGAAATTCGACCTTACCCTGTACGCGCAAGACGAAGGCGATGCAATTGCGTTGCAACTGGCTTATGCCGAAGACAGTTTTTCGAGCGATGTGATCGCTCGCATGGCCGATAATCTTCGCCATCTCATTGCTGCCTGTATCGAGAGGCCAGACGAGCCGATTGTCGCCTTAAGCGACCTCAGCCCGTCGGAAGTCGCCTTTCTAAACGCGCTAAAGGGCGATGAGCCGTCATGTGAGAACGAGCCTTCGCTTGTGGAAGCGTTTAATCAGGTAAGCGCTTCAACAGGCGATCAGGTGGCTTATTTCGGCGAGTTCGGGGCAATCACGTATGGCCAGTTGCGCAAACGCATGGATACGATCCAGTCCGTTCTGCGAACTTGCGAGGTGGGTGCGGGTGACAGGGTCGCCATGCTGGTCGACCGGTCGCCAGATGTAGCGGCCGCAACTTTGGCGATCCGCAATTTGCAGGCGACCGTAGTGCCTATATCGCCAAGTTTCCCGAAGGAACGGGTTGGCCACATCATAACGGACAGTGGGGCAAGCCTCCTTGTGCACGCAATCGCGGATGAAGAGGCCCCTTTCGGTGTGCCGTGCGTTAATCTGTCTACGCTGCAGGGTGGATACGATCCTCGACGGGTCTCGAGCCGAACTGTCGAGCGACTCGAGGAGGGTGCAGCCAGCCTAATATATACTTCGTCCTCGACGGGTAAGGCGAAGGGCGTTCTTATACCCGAATCTGCAATTCTCAACCGATTGAACTGGATGTGGCGATGCTTTCCTTTCGATCGCACCGACGTGATGGTTGTTCAGAAGTCAGCGGCGCTTGTTGCTGCGTTGTGGGAGTATTTTGGAGGGCTCCTGAAGGGCATTCCGACGCTGATCCTTACGCATGAGCAATTGGTCGACCCCGATCTCTTGTTAGGGGCATTGACAAGGTATCAGGTTACGCGGTTGTTTGCCTCTCCGCCCGTTTTGACTGGGTTAATCACCTCTCAAAAGCGACAGGCGAAAACGACCAGCTTACGCCTAGTTACAAGCAGTGCTGAACCGATGCCGCCATCGCTTCCTAGTCGTTGGCGAGAGTGCTTTCCAGATGTGCCGCTATGGAATTTTTATGGCACTACGGAGTGCGCATCTAATGCGGCGGTGTACCGAACATCGGACGTCGACGATGGCTCATCAGTTGTTCCGGTTGGGCGCCCGATCGATAATGTGAAAACTTATGTCCTTGATGCAGAGTTGAAGCGGGTTCCCGTCGGAGTCTTAGGTGAACTTTGCATGGCAGGACGCTGTGTGAGCGCGGGATATTGGAAGGACCCAGCACGAACTAAGCACTCTTTCGTGCCAAACCCATACGATGAAGGCCAATACAGTGTCCTTTATCGCAGTGGCGACATCGCTCGCATCTCAGCCAAAGGCCTTCTGGAGATTTGCGGTCGTGCGGACAACCAAATTCAGCTTCAGGGTTTCCGAATTGAGCTGGAGGAAATTGAAGCGGCGCTTGAATCTCATCCTGGCATTGCGCAAGCCGCCGCTCTGGTAGAGGGCGTGGACGACGATCGGCGGCTCGTTTCCATTGTGGCCCCAGCTCGCGAAAATCTGACCTCAGGAGACATTATTACTCATCTGCGCCAGGCACTCCCATCTTACATGATGCCATCAGACTTTCGCATAGTGGAATGTATGCCGCTCACACCCAGCGGGAAAATAGATCGGGCTCGTTTGCCTTCTATCTCGTCCCGGCCGATCCAAAAAATCAGATCGCCTGAACCGCGCACGGAGAAGGAGCAACTCCTCGCCGCGATCTGGCAAGAGCTGTTGGGCACCAAATCTGTCGGCATTGACGACAGCTTCTTTGACATCGGCGGAAATTCGCTTCTGAGCGTGCGGTGCGTCACACTAGCGCGTAACGCGGGATTGAACTTGACGGTCGGTCAGCTGCACAGGACGCCGACGATTCGGCAACTGGCAACGCACGAAGCGCCGGCGGCGACGTGTGCCACTCCCAAGGGACCACTGCCGGTAACCCCTGCAGTCACACATTGGAATAGCGTTGTCGGAATCGGCGAGCACTACAACATTGGCGATCTTTTCTTCATGCCCGCCGGAGTCTTGAATATATCCATTCTTGAACGTGCCCTTTTGCATGTCATCGGCCGGGAGGAAGGACTGAGGCTCCGTATCGACCAAACGGACAGGGGCCTATCTCAGGTAATCGGATCAGCAGCAGATTCCCCGGTAGAGGAAGTGGACCTTGTCGGTGTGCCCACATCAGAACAACTCAAAGTCATCGAGCGCGCCTGCGCGGAGCGTCAGCACGGTTTTCGATTTGACGGCAGGACGCCTCTTGTCAAAGTCTCGGCCTTCCGGACATCAGAAAGCGGCGATTACTATTTACTTGTTCTGCTCCATCACTTTGTAGCAGACGGGGTTGGATACCGACTGTTCCTGAATGCGCTCGACGCAGCTTATAGTTCGTTTGCTGCGGGCCAAACCCCTGTAGATCCAGGGGCCACGCCGCTGTCTCAATGGCTCGGCCGTTTGAATGACTACGCGAATGGTGAAGCGCAAGCCGAGCTCGAGTATTGGGAGAGCCTACGGTATGACTTGTTCGATATGCGCGTAAGCGACGCCGGGTCACGTGCGGCGGGATTTTCAGCTGAAACTGCGAGGTGGCTCCACTATGCAGGCTTTGAGGAGATAATCGACGAGAAGCTCTGCAGCCCGCTGTGGAAAGATCATGCTACATATCATCTTAGGATCAGTGAGGAGACGACGGCGTGCCTTCTCAAGGCTGCGCCAACGTCCGCGCATTGTGAAGATTTCGACATTCTGCTTGCGGCTATCTCGGGGGCATTTGGCCGCACTTTTGGAAATTACTCGCTCTGGATTGACAGTCTCACCTCGACTCGGGGAGGTCTTTTCGACGACATCGATTCGTCGCAAACGATCGGCTACATCGGTGAGCTGGTACCGCTGCCATTATACGTTACGGAAACGGAGTCTCGTCTAGACCGCGCTCGCTCTATATATCAGCAACGCAGCTCCTTGCCCCGCAAGGGCATAGGTTTTAGAGCTTTGAAGTACTTGAATCGGCAGCCCGCAGTGCGGGAGCGGATCGATCGTCTGCCATTACCCAGGATAGGAGTGAACTACCGAACGAGACTCCAACGTCACTATCCGCGCCGCCTGCTATCCAGAGATTCACACCCGCTATGGATCGGCGAAGACATGAACCAGTCAGTTATGAATTATCTCTTTTGGTTCCGTGTCGGATACCAATCGGGCGAACTGCAAATTGAGGTGAGATACGATCCAAGACAAGTAGGCTACGAATCCACCCGCAGCCTCTGCACGAACTTTCGCGAGGAGCTCCTACGGACTGTCGATGCGTTTGCACAGGTCAACGGATGAGGCCGTTGGAGCTACATATGAAAGGCAAAGACGAACGCATGGCATCGCCGGCAGAGCACATCAGTTTGTTGGACGGCAACGTTTTCCGCCTCATCATGCGCCTCGCCATTCCCTCGATTATCGGTTTGTCGATCAATGGACTCCAGCAGGTCGTGAATGCAATCTTTGTCGGAAGGCTTGGCCCCCAGGCAATCGCCGCCGTCAGCATTGCTTTTCCGCTCGTAGTGCTGCTCTCCTCAGTGGGGCAGGGGATCGGAGCCGGTACGGCATCATTCGTGTCCCGCAATCTTGGCGCCGGCAACTCATTGGAAGCGAGTCGTGGTGCGAGCTTGGCGCTGGCTCTCGTGCCTCTGATTGGGCTGGCGCTTACTGTCGCCCTCCTTTTCAGTTTGCGCGACGCTCTCGCTTTGCTCGGCGCCAGTCCGACGATAATGCCCGTCGCGCTCGACTATGCATCGACACTCGTAGTTGGCTACACCCTCATCCTGTTGAACATGGTCAATGGCTACATCGTAAGGGCTGAGGGTAACACCCGGTTCAGCATGTGGACCATGATTACGGCTTTTACGTTGAATGCGCTGCTCGATCCGGTTCTAATTTTCACGCTGGATCTCGGAGTTCGCGGCGCCGCGCTGGCAACACTGTTGTCTCAGATTGTCGCCACCAGCATGTATGTCGTGTATTTCGCGAAGCAGCGCGGGATTGTCCGTTTTCGAGCTTCCTACATCACTTTGAGAGGCGACCTAGTAAAGCAGATCGCAGCCGTTGGGGCCCCAGTGACCATCAACGGTATTCTGACTGCGGCTTCATTCATGCTCTTGTACAGGGCTGCTGCCACATTCGGCGACAATTCCATTGCCGCTGTGGGTATAGCCGCACGATTGCTAACAATCGGAACATTCCCGATCATTGGCTTTTGCATCGGCTCACAAGCGGTTCTTGGTTTCAGTTGGGGAGCACAGGATTTCGCTCGGGTGCAGAAGGCGGCGAGCTTCATGTTTTCCACAGTCTGCGCCTATTCAGTCATCTTTTCTGCTTTGGTTGTGATTTTCGCCCGGCCAATCGTCCACCTTTTCAGCGACAGCGAGGGTGTTACTGAAATCGCCGTTTCCACCTGTATTATGTTCCATCTCTTTTTCGGGCTGTTTGGCGTCCAACACGTGGTAATAACTATGCTTCAGTCGTTCGGGAGAGCACGCCTGAGCGCGGTCGTTTGCTTCGCAAGGCAGGGATATCTCTTCGTGCCAGCCATACTGCTGTTTCCACGCATTTGGGGCTTCACAGGATTATTAGTCAGCCAGGCAGCTGCTGAGCTGCTGGCAGGACTGCTTGCTGTCTTTGTAGCGGTCAAGCAGTTCAACAATCTCAAAGGAATGCTCCGGCAGGCTAAAGCCGAGTGTATTTAGCAAGTCATGCTTACTTACCCTTGGCTGCTAACGCTTAACCCGCTTAAAAACGCCATGTGCAGTGATCGCCGCAAGCACGACTTTCCATGAAGTACGCAATAGTGCTCAAGCGAAAGGAAATCTCAAATGATAGAGACGCTGCTTCCATCGAATATAGCCGTGCAAACCTCGCGAGCAGGTACAGACAGCAGGGCCGACGTGATGGTCGAAGAAGAGAGTGCAGTGGCCGGGGCCGTCGAAAGCAGAAGGCGTGAATTCTCCGTCGGACGAGCCTGTGCCAGATCGGCATTGTCCAAGCTTGGCTTTCCTCCGTGCGCCATTCCAAGTGGACCTGACCGGGCACCCCTTTGGCCAGCCGGCATAGTCGGCAGCATAACACATTGTGCTGGATTCTGTGCCGCCGCTGTGGCCCTGCAGGAGGACTACGTTGCGCTCGGTATCGATGCAGAAGTCGACGAGGAGCTGCCGTCGGGCGTGTTGGAGCTCATTTCGGTTAACGAGGAGCGAAAGTGGCTGGCCAACGCACCAAGGCACCTCAATTGGGGCCGATTGCTCTTCAGTGCTAAGGAGAGCATCTTCAAGACGTGGTTTCCGCTCACACGTGAATGGTTGGGATTCGAGGATGCGGTGGTCACTTTCATTCCGGACGGGACGTTTGTTGCTCGGCTTCCCAACACGCTCATGCCGACCCGCAATTGTGCTTGGGAACTCCGCGGCCACTTCCGCATTGCAAATGGACTGATACTAACTGCAGTATTCATTGCAGGGCACAGCTAGCGCCGGAGCCTGGCGTTCTCTGATTAAGTGAGATCTGCGCCTGATGGAGCGCTCAATGGCGAGCCGTGACAAGGAAGCGGATCTATTGAATGAATGGCGCTCACCAATCTCCGCAGGCTGGTGCCCCGTCGCTCCGATTGCGAAAGCACTTTGGAAGCAAGAGCCTGTAATATTTTGAAGATACTGACGATTCTCTGAGACGTACGGCGGTCATGGTAGGCTAGTGATGTTGAACGTCACCCGATCCCTCACGAGCAACACCGGGATGCTCCACCCCGCGATTGCGTTATTCTAGCGGCGGTGAGGCGATGGTGAACGCGAGCCGCATCAGGCGAGGGAGCAGGATCTCGCCTGCCCACGTGTTTATTGCGACGCTACCCTGGTCGCCGGCTCGCGGGCACCGCATGCATGATCCCGCGTCGGTCCATAAATTCAAAGCAGTGAAGTGAAGGGCGCCAATGCATCCGACATGTGGATCGCTCCCATCAAATCAATCGATTACTCCAATAGTCTGATGCGGGGTAAAAAGATGGTGTTGGGGTGTTAGACCAAGGAGATCTGCAATGCTAATCCATGGTGGTCCAAGTGACAACAGCCTCCTCGGCAGCGATGGTGACGATCTGCTCATCGATCCCACCGGCAATGACTGGATTGACGGTGCTCGCGGTAATGACTCCATCTCGTCCGGCAATGGCAATGACCGAGTCTTCGGCGGCGAAGGCAATGACCATATCTTCGGCGAAGCGGGCAACGACTATCTTTACGGAGACAATGGCCGCGAAAGACCGCCCGTGGCCGGTCAGGACAATGACAAGCTCTACGGCGGTCCCGGCGACGACGTCCTCTTCGCCAGTGACGGCAGAGATCAGCTGACCGGCGGCGACGGCCAAGACACCTTTGTGTTCCAATCCCACAATCCGGTCCGCGACCCAGCGGGCTGGCCGGACCCGGGCTACACGGTCATCTTGGATTTCGACCCGAACGAGGACACTTTCGCCTTTGATGCGGCAGGCTATTACAGTGACGGTACCAGCGCAAACTTCGTCAGTCACGCCAGTTCGCGGTCTGGCCA
>NZ_WITC01000048.1 GCF_009601505.1 Sinorhizobium terangae | reverse complement strand
TGTTGCGCGAGATGATTGGCTTTGCGGCCGAGCGGCTGATGGAGCTGGAGATCGGCAGCGCGACCGGTGCTGGCTACGGCGAGAAGAACCCGATGCGGCTCGCCCAACGCAACGGCTACCGTGACCGGGACTGGGAGACACGGGCTGGCACGGTCGAGCTTCGCATCCCGAAGCTGCGCAAAGGTAGCTATTTCCCGAGATGGGGTATTCGGCTTGAGCCCCATCCTTCAGCGGTGATGCCATGAAGGTGCGGCGCTTCGAGCTGATGGTAACCGTGGTCTGTTCTGGAACAGCCACAAGCATCAGGAAAGGAAGCGCAGCATGAAACATTATGCCGGATTGGACGTCGCAGTCAAAGAGACCGCCATTTGCATCGTCGACGAAACGGGCGCGATCTGCCGTGAGGGGAAGGTGCCGAGCCATCCCGAAGATCTTGTGCGGGCCCTCACCGATCCTGCCTGGGCCCTTGAGCGGATCGGGCTTGAAGCCGGGCCCTTATCGCAATGGCTATTCAGCGGGCTGGCGGAAGCCGGATTGCCGGTGACCTGCATCGAGACGCGGCACACCAAGGCATTCTTGAAGGCACAGCCGAACAAATCCGACCGCATTGACGCCCGAGGCATTGCCCAGATGATGCGGGTCAACCTGTTCCGCCCGGTGCATGTCAAGACGCTGACGAGCCAGAAACGCCTGGCCTTGCTGACGGCGCGCAAGCTCCTACAGGAAAAGGCGATTGCCATCGACAACGACATCCGCGGGCTGTTGCGCAACTTCGGGCTCAAGGTCGGCATGGTCGGAGCCGTCAAATTCGCGCACCGCATCCGCGAGCTCACCGAAGACATGCCCGAACTGGCCGAGATCCTGGAGCCGCTGCTCGACGCACGCGACAAGCTACGCCAGCATTTTGGCGCCCTGCACCGCAAGGTTCTGATGCTTGTCCGGAAGGATGAGACGTGCCGCCGACTGATGTCGATCCCCGGTGTCGGGCCGGTGACCTCGATGGCCTATACCGCGACGATCGACATTCCTCAGCGGTTCAGGAATTCCAAGGCGGTAGGGCCGATATTGGGGCTGACGCCGGTACTGCATGAGTCGGGCGAAAGTCGCCGCATCGGCCGCATCACACTGTGCGGCGACGGCTTGCTTCGATCCCTGCTCTACGAGTCGGCGCAGGTGCTTCTGACGCGGGCCACGAAATGGTCCTGGTTGAAGGCCTGGGCGATGAACGTCGCCAAGCGGCGTGGTGCGCGCAAGGCCATTGTCGCGCTTGCCCGCCGACTGGCGGTGATCATGCACCGGATCTGGATCGACGGCACCCAGTTCCGCTGGACCAGGCAGGACCTCGTGCCGGTCGCTGGCTGACGTCCCGACCAGTGCAGCCTGCCGCGGCGCTCGTGCCCGTCAAGGGCAAGTCGCTGCGCGATGGCCCCGCTGGGCCTCCCTTGACGACCACTGCGTGCCGACGGCCAGCGCGAAATCAGGTCGGGACGAGAAGATGGTCGCCCAATCGGCCGAACAAGAAGATGGGAGATGAACCACGATCAAATGTGACAATTATCACCCCGATGGAAGGTGAGACACAGTTCCACCATGCCGGTGGAAACCTGTCCTTCGCGGGACGGTGGATGAGGTGAGTTCGCCGCAGAAAGCTGTACCGATGCCCCTTGCATCAGGACGCTCCCGAGATTGTTCCACCTCATTCATTTGAATCCCATGGAGGGAGGGCCGAGGCGCCGATCCCGTAGAGAAGCAAGACCCCGCGAAGGACATCAAATGCCGGCAAGCCGGAACGCTCGAGAGCGCTTGACCTCAACACGCCGAATAGAGAAGCTTTCTGGAGCCGCGTCGCATGGCGGAGAAGGCTCTGACGGCTGTTATCCAGGAAGCCTACATCCAAGGCATCTCAACGCGTTCCGTCGACGATCTCGTCAAGGCGATGGGTATGAGCGGCATCTCCAAGAGTCAGGTGAGCCGCCTGTGCGAAGAGATCGATGTCAAGGTGAAGGCCTTCCTCGAAAGACCCATCGAGGGCGATTGGCCCTATCTCTGGATCGACGCCACCTATCTGAAGGTCCGGCGCGGCGGTCGCATCGTCTCCGTCGCCGTCATCATCGCCGTCGGCGTCAACACCGACGGTCGGCGCGAGGTCTTGGGCATGGAGATCGGCACGTCCGAAGCCGAGCCGATCTGGACGGAGTTCCTGCGCAAGCTGACGCGACGGGGTCTCAGAGGCGTCAAGCTGGTCGTCTCCGATGCCCATGAAGGGTTAAAGGCCGCAGTCTCAAAGGTTCTATCGGCCACCTGGCAGAGGTGCCGGGTCCACTTCATGAGAAACGCCCTGGCCCATGCCGGAAAGAGCGGCCGACGGGTGGTCTCCGCCTTCATCGCCACCGCCTTTGCTCAGGATACATCGGAGGCGGCGAGCACCCAGTGGCGCAACGTCGCCGACCAGATACGGCCGAAAGTGCCGAAGCTCGCCGCCATCATGGATGATGCCGAAGCGGATGTGCTCGCCTACATGACCTTCCCGAAAGAGCACCGGGCCAAGCTGCATTCGACAAATCCGATCGAACGTCTCAA
>NZ_WITC01000047.1 GCF_009601505.1 Sinorhizobium terangae | reverse complement strand
TGTTGCGCGAGATGATTGGCTTTGCGGCCGAGCGGCTGATGGAGCTGGAGATCGGCAGCGCGACCGGTGCTGGCTACGGCGAGAAGAACCCGATGCGGCTCGCCCAACGCAACGGCTACCGTGACCGGGACTGGGAGACACGGGCTGGCACGGTCGAGCTTCGCATCCCGAAGCTGCGCAAAGGTAGCTATTTCCCGAGATGGGGTATTCGGCTTGAGCCCCATCCTTCAGCGGTGATGCCATGAAGGTGCGGCGCTTCGAGCTGATGGTAACCGTGGTCTGTTCTGGAACAGCCACAAGCATCAGGAAAGGAAGCGCAGCATGAAACATTATGCCGGATTGGACGTCGCAGTCAAAGAGACCGCCATTTGCATCGTCGACGAAACGGGCGCGATCTGCCGTGAGGGGAAGGTGCCGAGCCATCCCGAAGATCTTGTGCGGGCCCTCACCGATCCTGCCTGGGCCCTTGAGCGGATCGGGCTTGAAGCCGGGCCCTTATCGCAATGGCTATTCAGCGGGCTGGCGGAAGCCGGATTGCCGGTGACCTGCATCGAGACGCGGCACACCAAGGCATTCTTGAAGGCACAGCCGAACAAATCCGACCGCATTGACGCCCGAGGCATTGCCCAGATGATGCGGGTCAACCTGTTCCGCCCGGTGCATGTCAAGACGCTGACGAGCCAGAAACGCCTGGCCTTGCTGACGGCGCGCAAGCTCCTACAGGAAAAGGCGATTGCCATCGACAACGACATCCGCGGGCTGTTGCGCAACTTCGGGCTCAAGGTCGGCATGGTCGGAGCCGTCAAATTCGCGCACCGCATCCGCGAGCTCACCGAAGACATGCCCGAACTGGCCGAGATCCTGGAGCCGCTGCTCGACGCACGCGACAAGCTACGCCAGCATTTTGGCGCCCTGCACCGCAAGGTTCTGATGCTTGTCCGGAAGGATGAGACGTGCCGCCGACTGATGTCGATCCCCGGTGTCGGGCCGGTGACCTCGATGGCCTATACCGCGACGATCGACATTCCTCAGCGGTTCAGGAATTCCAAGGCGGTAGGGCCGATATTGGGGCTGACGCCGGTACTGCATGAGTCGGGCGAAAGTCGCCGCATCGGCCGCATCACACTGTGCGGCGACGGCTTGCTTCGATCCCTGCTCTACGAGTCGGCGCAGGTGCTTCTGACGCGGGCCACGAAATGGTCCTGGTTGAAGGCCTGGGCGATGAACGTCGCCAAGCGGCGTGGTGCGCGCAAGGCCATTGTCGCGCTTGCCCGCCGACTGGCGGTGATCATGCACCGGATCTGGATCGACGGCACCCAGTTCCGCTGGACCAGGCAGGACCTCGTGCCGGTCGCTGGCTGACGTCCCGACCAGTGCAGCCTGCCGCGGCGCTCGTGCCCGTCAAGGGCAAGTCGCTGCGCGATGGCCCCGCTGGGCCTCCCTTGACGACCACTGCGTGCCGACGGCCAGCGCGAAATCAGGTCGGGACGAGAAGATGGTCGCCCAATCGGCCGAACAAGAAGATGGGAGATGAACCACGATCAAATGTGACAATTATCACCCCGATGGAAGGTGAGACACAGTTCCACCATGCCGGTGGAAACCTGTCCTTCGCGGGACGGTGGATGAGGTGAGTTCGCCGCAGAAAGCTGTACCGATGCCCCTTGCATCAGGACGCTCCCGAGATTGTTCCACCTCATTCATTTGAATCCCATGGAGGGAGGGCCGAGGCGCCGATCCCGTAGAGAAGCAAGACCCCGCGAAGGACATCAAATGCCGGCAAGCCGGAACGCTCGAGAGCGCTTGACCTCAACACGCCGAATAGAGAAGCTTTCTGGAGCCGCGTCGCATGGCGGAGAAGGCTCTGACGGCTGTTATCCAGGAAGCCTACATCCAAGGCATCTCAACGCGTTCCGTCGACGATCTCGTCAAGGCGATGGGTATGAGCGGCATCTCCAAGAGTCAGGTGAGCCGCCTGTGCGAAGAGATCGATGTCAAGGTGAAGGCCTTCCTCGAAAGACCCATCGAGGGCGATTGGCCCTATCTCTGGATCGATGCCACCTATCTGAAGGTCCGGCGCGGTGGTCGCATCGTTTCCGTTGCCGTCATCATCGCCGTCGGCGTCAATACCGATGGCCGGCGCGAGGTTCTGGGCATGGAAGTCGGCACTTCCGAAGCCGAACCGATCTGGACGGAGTTCCTGCGTCGGCTCACGCGTCGAGGTCTGCGCGGTGTGAAGCTCGTCGTCTCCGATGCCCATGAGGGCCTCAAGGCTGCCGTCACCAAGGTTCTCAGCGCCACTTGGCAAAGATGCCGGGTTCACTTCATGAGGAACGTGCTGGCGCATGCCGGAAAGAGCGGCAGGCGCGTCGGCTCGGCCTTCATCGCCACCGCCTTTGCTCAGGATACATCGGAGGCGGCGAGCACCCAGTGGCGCAACGTCGCCGACCAGATACGGCCGAAAGTGCCGAAGCTCGCCGCCATCATGGATGATGCCGAAGCGGATGTGCTCGCCTACATGACCTTCCCGAAAGAGCACCGGGCCAAGCTGCATTCGACAAATCCGATCGAACGTCTCAA
>NZ_WITC01000046.1 GCF_009601505.1 Sinorhizobium terangae | reverse complement strand
TGCGTCAATCCCTTGTGCGCTTGATCCCTCGCCGAGTGCTTGCTTCTGTTGGGGTGGACGGCCCCCGAACGGCATCGAAACGTGCCAGAGTGAGTCGTTGTGAACTCAAGCAAAGGGAGCCGTCCGTGGACCAGATTATTCGTATTGGCATGGATACGTCAAAACACGTCTTTCAATTGCATGGCGTTAACGCTGCTGAGCAACCGATCCTGCGCAAGAAGATGCGCCGTAAGGAAATGGTGGGCTTTTTCACGGAATGCCCGCCGACTGTGATTGCGATCGAAGCCTGTGGTGCTTCGCATCACTGGGCCCGGTTGCTGACCGCGCTCGGGCATGAGGTCAAACTGATCCCCCCGCAGCTCGTGAAGCCTTATGTCAAACGCGGCAAAAATGATGCAGCCGATGCGGAGGCACTATGCGAGGCGATGAGCCGCCCGACTATGCGGTTCGTTCCGGTGAAATCGGCGGATCAGCAAGCCGTGCTGATGCTAGTCGGCATGCGCGAGCGCGTTGTTGCCGCACAAACGCAGCTTGCCAACACGATTCGCGGCTATGCGGCTGAGTTCGGGCTGACCGCCGGTAAAGGCATGTCTCATATCCCGCTACTGCTTGAACGGATCATGATTGACGAAACCATTCCAGCCCTGGCACGCGATCTATTCGCATCTCTCGCTGACGAATTTGTGCAGCTAGATGAGCGCCGGAAGGAAGTGGAGGCAAAACTGATGGCCTGGTATCGAAATAACGAATACTGCCGTCGCCTTGCAAAAATCCCGGGTGTCGGGCCGATCGGCGCAGTACTACTGGTGATGAAAGCGCCGGCGCCGGAGTTGTTTGCGTCGGGAAGACAATTTGCCGCCTGGATGGGGCTGACGCCCCGGGACCACTCGACTGCGGGTAAGGTCAGGCTTGGTGTCATTACGAGGGCCGGAGATGAGGCATTGCGCAAAACACTGGTTGTGGGCGCGACCGCGGTGTTGCAGCACCTGCGAGCGGGACGCGGAAGGAACGCTTCACCATGGCTTGTCGGATTGCTCAAGCGCAAGTCACCTAAGCTCGTGGCTATCGCGCTGGCCAACAAGATCGCCCGGATTGCCTGGAAGATGCTGGTGACCGGCGCAACCTATCGCCAAAACGCTGAGCCGCCAAAGTTGGCAAGCGCGGCTTAAGAGATCAGGCAACCACGGCAAGCTGGCAATCAAAGCTACGGCGTTGATCTGACGCGTGAACTTGCAGGAAACGAGCAGATGGTGTGATCGATCGATCCGAGACGCGGGACACTCCGTTGCGGACAGTGGCTTTTGAAGTCGAGCTTCTGTTTGGAATCCATGTCGCGGAACCCATCTTGGCCAGCGTTCATGTGCGAGCGCAGCAACAGGCCGGACATATGAACGCAAGCGATCCGATCAAAATCATCATAAGAGTTCTTGCAAGGAGGGGGCCGTCCACATATGTCCGCAGTCGGAGCTTTGCCGCT
>NZ_WITC01000045.1 GCF_009601505.1 Sinorhizobium terangae | reverse complement strand
GAGTTACAGCGTCCTTTGTGCGTCCTAAAGGACGCACGGCGCTGTAAGGCGCGCTCGGAGGGCAGAACCGGCAGTTTCTTCATGAGCCAGTCGGCTCCGATTACACCGGAACGAGGAAGGCAACTGCGAAGCCGCGCAGCAGGTCCGCCACGGGAAGTCGACGCTGAGGCTCGACGACGTCGCCCGTGGCGAGATTGCGCATCTGCACGAGATCGCGGCCATCCGGCCATACAAGAAAGGTGTCCTTCCAAAGTCCGGGGAGAACGGAGAGCCGATCCCCGTCCGTATGGCGGAAGATGAGCCGCGGGACGAGCGTGATCGAGAAGTCGTCGTCGGTGTGGCGCATGAAGGCGGCGGCGTGGCGAGAGGCGGAACCTCGCAGTTGCAAGGGGAGGTAGCCACCCTTCGCAAAAAGGTTCGAGCCCCTGTTTCGACGATAGTTCAGGCATATCCCGATCAGTGACTGCTTACAGTCTTCGAAATTATTCGCGGTCGGCACGCGCGGCAGTTCGGGGAGCGTGGGACGTGGCGAAAAAGGCCGGCGGTTATCGGGGTCGACGAGGCTGAAGTCGAGACATTCGCTGCCCTGATAAATATCCGGGACTCCCGGTGCGGTCAGTTTGACCAACGTTTGTGAGAGGCTGTTGATCAAACCGGCCTGAATGAAGGGCCGTGCCGTTGCCTCGAAACGTTCGAGAAATGCTCGGTTCCGCAAGTCGAGGAGGTCGGAGAGGAACCCCGTCACCGCCGTTTCGTAGCCCTCGTCCGGAGACTCCCAGGTCGTCCTCAGCTTTGCTTCCCGAAGCGCCTTGATGGCAAAGTCGCAAAGACGCTCCCGCAGAGAGGAAAGATCGTCGTCATCGGGAGAGGGCTTGATGGGCCATATGCCGAGCAGGCTCTGGTACAGAAACTGCTCCACGGAGGCTTCCGGCGCGTCGCTGCCCGGGAGGTGGCGGATCCGCTCGGCATTCATCTCGCGCCAGTGCGCGACCGAAGCTGCCCAGACATCCGGCGCCTCGCTGATCGCGTAAAGGCGGGCGCGTGCGTCCTCGCCGCGCTTGGTGTCATGCGTCGACGTTGCCGAAAGGCTGTTTTGCATATTGCGTGCACGATCCTGCATCATCTCATGAAAGCGGTCGACGCCGCCTGGCCTCCAGAAGGGATCGGCTCCCACTTCATTTGCGGCGAGATAATCGGTCATCCTGTAGAAGAAGGTGTCCTCGACCGCCTTGGCCATGACGGCGCCGCTCAACTGCTGAAAGCGCGTCCGGAACTCGGATTGCAATTCCGGGTGCGCAAAGCCGCTCTTCGACTTCAGCGCGGCAATGACCAGGGCTATTTCGGCATCGGCGGTGGGGGCAGCGGCCACTGCCTTCAACTCCATTTCGTCCAGGATCCGGCAATCGCGCTCGGTTGTGCCGCGGCTGCTGACATAGGTCCGATAGACCGGCAGTTCTGCCACGAGCTGACGAATGGCTTCGGCACTGCGGCCGGTATCCGGCGATGAACCGTCGTTGTTCCCCATGTGGACGGCAAGTCTGGTCAGCCGCATGACCTCGGCATTGAAGTTATGATTTAACACCTGCAGCTTGCATTCCAGGACTGCTTTCCTCACCGCCGATCTGCGTCCCTCACTCGAAAGCCCGGAAGAAGGCTGCTCGTTGGTCAGGAGCTCCGCCAGTGCGGAGATGAACTCGTAGCCCGTGCTGCCCTCAACCGGCCACTCCTGCGGCAGTGCTTCGTTCGCCTCCAATATTTTCTCGACGACGATGTAGGTGCTGTTGCCGACGAGTTGCCGCAACCGGTGAAGATAGGCTTCGGGATCGGCAAGGCCGTCGACGTGATCGACCCGTAATCCGTCAATCAGGCCCTGCTTGATCAAATCGAGAGTCAGTCTATGGGTGTCCGTGAAAACGGTCGGGTCCTCGACACGCATGCCGACGAGACCGGCGATCTCGAAGAACCGGCGATAGCTCAGTTGGTCTCGCGCCGTCTTCCAGCTTGTAAGCCGCCAGCTCTGCATCTGGTGCAGCCGCTGCAGATGATCCTTGTCGGCGGAGAGCCGTTCGAGAAATTCGTCCAGCTCGGCGGCGACCGCGGGCGTCTTCACGATCGAGGAAACGTCGGAATGAAGATGTGTGGCTCCACTCGGCCCGGCCGCTCCGGCAATGGCCGCGATCCTCTCGAGAGCGGGGTTTGCTTCCTTGAGAATTGCGGGATAGGTGGCCGGATTGAGCGGGTACAGCGCGTCGTAATATTTGAGCGCCAGGCAATTGCGCTTGCGGTCGAAGGCGAGCCGGACGTTGCCGGCGGCGAGCTCTTCTTCGAAAGACCGTCCGAGGAAGGGCAGGGTGAGAGGCGACTGCCGGTCGACGTCGAAATGACCGGCAAAGGCGCTGGAGCGGCCCGATTCAATGACGCTGTGCCACCAATCGTTGTCGAGGCTTGCGGCCATGTGGTTCGGCACAATGTCGAGAATAATCCCCAGCCCGTTGGCTTTCAGTTCGCCGACCAGCTGCAACAATCCCTTTCGACCGCCCAAAGCTGGATCGATCTCGTTGAAGTCGACGATATCGTAGCCGTGCGTCGAGCCAGGAACGGCGGTAAATATCGGCGAGGCGTAAAGATGGGATATGCCGAGGCGGACGAGATGAGGGACCAACTCCACAGCTTTTGCGAAGTCCATCCCGTTTCGAAATTGCAGGCGGTAAGTTGCGTTGGGCGGTTGCATCGCGGGTTTGAATCCTGTGCCGGCTCAACACGATTTATCGCCTTTTTGTTCCGGCGACAGGAACCTGAAATCGGCTGTCCCACTCGCGGGCTATGAAGCATGCTTGGAAGGATCTGGCCGCCGGGCTGGCGCAACCGGTTGTCCTGACCGGAAAGCAATCGGCTCTTTGAGCTCACCCAGTTCTGGAGGGAAACCGTTAGGCACCTTCCCGGAGTTGCTTCAAAAGCGGACGATATGCTGAGACTCTCCTGAAAACTCGGCTGCCTAAACCGAAATTATTACCTTTGGGGCGGCTTGGCTAAGCAGAAATAACCCATTCGGGCTGCTTTTCGTTGTCTAGCTTGATGTTACATTGTCAAGTGCGGACTTTTCCGTGCGTCGTGTGGTTGAAGACTTAGAGAAATAGCTTTGTCAGTTCGCTGTTATATATGCGGACACGCATTAACGACATAAACGGAAGCTTTTTAGACTAAGCAATTTTACTTCGAGCGGTTCTCTTTGCGCGTAATTCGGAAGGGGCCCCGCTTAATGTTCTGCAGCACCTGCGATGAATGGAAGCCCGCCGACCCGACGATCGGAAACATCGTGAAAACAAGGAGCGTGCAATGAACAGGCTGAGACGCATTCTTACCCTATCGACGGCTCTCGCGCTGGTGACGACGTTCGCGGCCCCATTTGCAACTGCGGTCGCATACGCGGATGGCGGCGGCTACGACGGCGGTAGCAGCGATGGTGGGGGCAGCGGCGACGGCGATGGGGGTGGCGGTGACGGTGACGGCAGCGGCGGCGGCGATGGGGACGGCAGCGGCGGCGGCGATGGCGACGGCGACGGTGACGGCGGCGGCGATGGGGACGGCGACGGCGGCGGAGACGGTGATGGAGACGGCGACGGCGATGGGGACGGCGACGGAGACGGTGACGGCGGCGGCAATGGCCACGGCCATGGCCCGAAGGGCAACAACGGCTTCGGCAACGGCGGCGGTGACGGGGTACCCGGCAAATCCGGCAAGACCGACGTTAATCGATAAAACGCGGAAATGTGAGGGCGGTCGCTTGCAGGAGGACCGCCCTCCTTTGTTCGAAGCACCGAAGCGGGAAGAGCGCGAAGCGACCCCGCCGGAGTCGACGTGGAAGACCTGACGCCTGCTCGGGGTGTCAGCTGTGTCGTGCGTTTGGATTAAGCAAAAATTGGTACGTTCTGAGCGACCAGAATGCAGTACATAACCCCTTTGGGTTGTTTCTACTTGACCCTCCTGGTGATAAATTAGCAGTTGCGAATGTATAGCTTATTGCAAGTGCGCAGTGTCTGGCGATGTAAATTGGACGTGCTTGCATGCTCGCACGCCGAGTAGGGGCGTGTCATAAGGATAAAAAAGGCCCCTGAGCGAATTGCGTACAATTCAAGCTCTAGCTCGAGTGACTTGTGCTTATACAAGCAATTTTCGGGTAATTTTTTGCTTTAGTTTAAGCGTATCGCGGCGGACGGTAGTCCGCTGTTCCTGCAACCGTGGAGAAACCACGAGGGAGGGCGCAATGAACAAGCTAAGACGCATTCTTATCCTTTCAACGGCATTGGCGCTGGTGGCACCGTTCGCTACCCCTTCCGCGATAGATATCGCCAAGGCCGACGAGAAACGCGACAAAGGTCGCCGTGATTCGCATCGCGAGCGCGTTCGTGATGGTAAGCGCGGCGATGCCGATCATCATCATGATGATGATGATGATGATGATGATGACGACGACGATGATGACGACGACGACGACGATGACGACGATGACGACGATGATGACGACGACGATGACGATGACGATGATGACGATGATGACGACGACTGACAGCGTGCCCGGGTAAATCCAACAACCGTCATTGATCGTTAACGGGCAGAACATTTGGGAGGGCGGTCGCTCACAAGAGCGCGCCCTCCCTCTTCTTTCCAGCTGCTGCACGATTCCTTAAATCGGAATCGATTTAAGGATAAAATCATGCAGCAAATCAAAGTGCTACAGCGATCTTTGCGCGTCCGATTGGACGCGCGGCGCTGTAATGCGTGTCGCCCAAAAGTGTGCGTCGGTTTTGGGACAACGACATGCATAAAAGCAATGACCTAAAGCGCGTCGCATGAGTCCGATTGAACGCGATGCGCTTTAGTTCAGATTTGCCGTCAGCAAGTCCGGGGCGACCGCGCGTGCGATAGGACGCAAGCAGCGAAATGCGCCGGCATTCGCCGAGCATTATGCGGCCTTCCAGTGTCGACGGAAAATCGCCCGCCAAATGTCATGCTAGCAATTTGCCGATCAGCCGCTGGCAGCGCTCGGCCATGAAGTCGATGATCAGCCGTACCTTTGGATCCTGGAAACGTTTGTGCGGATAGATCGCCGCCAGCTGCGCACTGAGCGGCGGTGTATCCTGCAGGATCGGGACCAGGACGCCTTCATTGATGTACTGCTTCACCTCGAACAGCGGCTTGTTGATGATCCCACGGCCGTCGAGCGCCCATTGCGTCAGCACGTCGCCGTCGTCGGAATCATAGGGGCCGCTCACCTCGAACTTGCGCACGCCGTCGGGCGTCTGCAGCGTCCAGTAGTATTCCTTGGAGCCGGGATAGCGCAGCAGCAGACAGTCGTGATGTTCGGTGATGAGCTCATCGGGAGTAGCCGGTGTGCCGCGCCGCTCGAAATAGGCAGGCGCGCCGCAGACCACCCGATCGCAGTTCATGATGCCGCGCATGCGCAGGTTCGAATCCTCAAGAATGCCGAGCTTGAACGCAACGTCGACACCTTCGCTCAAGATATCGATATTGTGGTCGGAGAGGCGCAGGCGCACCTCGATATCCGGATATTTGTCGTGGAACTCCGGAATGCCGGAGGCAATCAGCCGGCGGCCGATGCCAAGCGGCGCGGTGATGCGAAGCGCCCCTTTCGGATTGCGCGAGAGATCGGCGATGGCGCTTTCGGCCTCGTTCACGGCCTCGAGAATTTTGACGGCGCCGTCATAGAAGACGCGCCCGTGCTCCGTCGGCGTCAGCTTGCGGGTCGTGCGGTTGAAGAGGCGAACGCCCATATGCCGCTCCAGCTCCTTTATCCGGTTGCTGGCAACCGCAGGCGTCACCCGCTGGTCGCGCCCTGCGGCCGACAGCGTTCCGAGTTCCACGACACGCACGAAAACGCGTACATTATCGAGATAAGACATGCCTCCCGCCTATGCTCCTCCGATGCCGACCGGCGCGCTTCAGCGTGCGAAAGGTCGTTTTAACGCTTTGAATTTCTGCACAATTTTATTCCCAAATCGACTCCGATTTAACGGGCCATGCAGTAGCGTATCCGCGCTCCTTCGATTTTATAGTTTTTTTTGAAAGAGTTGGTGGTCGCGCGGCGTTCTCCCCTGCCCAAGCAATGACACATAATGCCGCCCAGAAAAATGGGAGAGCTGCATGTATGAATTTGCCATTGCCTGGGACTGGCTGACATTTGCCGTGAGATGGCTGCATGTCATCACCGGCATCGCCTGGATCGGTTCGTCCTTCTACTTCGTCGCGCTCGACCTTGGCTTGAGACAGCGGCAGGGCCTGCCGGTCGGCGCCTATGGCGAGGAATGGCAGGTCCACGGTGGCGGCTTCTATCACATCCAGAAATATCTGGTGGCGCCGGAAAACATGCCCGAGCACCTGATCTGGTTCAAATGGGAGTCCTACGTCACCTGGCTTTCCGGCTTCGGAATGCTTGCCCTTGTCTACTATGCCGGTGCCGACCTCTATCTGATCGATCCGAACGTACTCGACGTGTCGAAGCCGACGGCGATCGCCATTTCGCTCGCCTCGCTTGTTTTCGGCTGGCTCGCCTATGACACCGTCTGTCGCTCGCCGCTCGGCAACGACAACACCCGGCTGATGGTGCTGCTCTATTTCGTGCTTGTGGGTGTTGCCTGGGGCTACACCCAGCTCTTCACCGGCCGGGCCGCCTATCTGCATCTCGGCGCCTTCACGGCGACGATCATGTCGGCGAACGTGTTCTTCATCATCATTCCGAACCAGAAGAAGGTCGTTGCCGATCTGATCGCGGGCCGGACGCCCGATCCGGCGCTCGGCAAGCAGGCAAAGCAGCGCTCGACCCACAACAACTACCTGACGCTGCCCGTTCTGTTCCTGATGCTGTCGAACCACTATCCGCTGGCCTTCGGCACCCAGTACAACTGGATGATCGCTTCGCTCGTCTTCCTGATGGGGGTCACGATCCGCCACTGGTTCAACACCCGGCACGCCCGCAAGGGCAGCCCGACCTGGACCTGGCTCGTCACCGCTGTGCTCTTCATCGTGATCATGTGGCTCTCGACCGTGCCCAAGATTCTTTCCCAAGGCGGCGAAGCCCAAGCTTCAACGGCCGAACAGTCCGTTGTCGCGTCGGCGGACTTCGAAAAGGTGCGCGACACCGTGCTCGGCCGCTGCTCCATGTGCCATGCCAAGGAGCCCGGCTGGGAGGGGCTCATCGTGCCGCCGAAGGGCGTCGTCCTGGAAAACGACGGCGAAATCGTCGCGCATGCCCGCGAAATCTATCTGCAGGCCGGGCGCTCGCATGCCATGCCGCCCGCCAATGTTACCGGTATAACCGAAGAAGAACGCCGCCTGCTGGTCTCCTGGTATGAAACGGCGGTGAAGGAAGGAAAGCTTCAATGAGCGAGTTGCTGATCCGTGGCCGGGTGCTGACCTTCGTCAAGGAGCCCGAGGGCATCGATGACACCGCTTCCTACCGCTTTTTCGAGGATGGCGCCGTGCTTGTCCGGAATGGCAAGGTCGCCGGTGTCGGTGCCCATGCTGAGGTCGCGAAACAGGCGGGCGACGGCGTGAAGGTCGCCGATCATCGTCCCCATCTCGTCCTGCCCGGTCTTATCGACACGCATCTGCACTTCCCGCAGACGCAGGCGATCGCCTCCTACGGAGCGCAGCTTCTGGAGTGGCTGAACACCTATATCTTCGTCGAAGAGCAGAAGTTCAAAGCGCCTGAGCATGCGGCCTTCATCGCCGGCCGCTTCATGGACGAATTGCTCGCCAACGGCACCACGACGGCGGTCGCCTACTGCTCCGTGCATCCGGAAAGCGTCGATGCCTTCTTCAACGCGGCAGAGGCGCGCAACATGCGGATGGTCGGCGGCAAGGTGATGATGGACCGCAACGCACCGGAGGCACTCACCGACATGCCTGAGAAGGGCTATGAGGAGACCAAGCGCCTGATCGCCAAATGGCATGGCCGTGGTCGGGCGCATTATGCGATCAGCCCGCGTTTCGCTATTACCTCGACGCCCGGGCAGATGGAGATGAGCCGGGCGCTCGTGGCGGAACATCCGGACTGTTACGTCCAGACGCATCTTTCGGAAAACAAGGACGAGATCGCCTTCGCAACCTCGCTTTATCCGCAGGCGAAGGACTACACGGATATCTACGCGCGCTATGATCTTCTCGGTCGCAAGACGCTGCTCGGCCATTGCATCCATCTGAGCGACCGCGAGATATCCGTGCTGGCCGAGACCGGAGCGGTCGGCGTGTTCTGCCCGACGTCCAATCTCTTCCTCGGCAGCGGCTTGTTCGACCGCGATCGCTTCGACAGGCTCGGCGCCCGCTATTCGGTTGCGACCGATGTCGGCGCTGGAACGAGCTTCTCGATGCTGGAGACCATGGACGAGGCCTACAAGGTGCTGCATCTCCAGGGCCAGCGGCTTTCGCCGCTCAACTCTTTCTACATGATGACGCTGGGTAACGCCCGCGCGCTCGATCTCGAGCATTGCATTGGCTCGCTCCACGTCGGCGCCGACGCGGACATCGTCGTTCTCGACAGCCGCGCGAAACCCGCGATGGAGCTCCGGATGCAGGTGGCGTCTTCGCTGACCGAGGAGCTTTTCATCCTGCAGACGATGGGCGACGATCGCTCGGTGGCCGAAGTTTATGTCGCCGGCAAGCCGATGAAGTGCGGTCCTCGCGGGGCGTCTGCGCCCGCCCCTTCGGCGAGGATGTTTGAAACGGCCTGATCTCGATCATTCAAAACAACCGCGCCGGCCGGGACTTATGTTCCGGCCGGCTACAATTCCTCCGGCCGCCTTCCACCCATCGCGCGGGTCAAGGCGTCGGCGGTTTCTCTGACCATCGGCCCGAGGATCGTGAGCTTTTCGTCGGTTACCCGGACCGAGGGGCCGGAGATCGAAATGCCAGCGATCGTCTCGCCATATTCGTTGAAGATCGGTGCCGCGACGCAGCGCATGCCAAGCGTATGTTCCTCATCGTCGATTGACCAGCCGCGCAGCCGTATTTCCTGAATGTCCCGCAACAGGCCGGGCAGCGTATCGCGTGTCTTTTCCGTAAAGTGGGTGAGGGTTCGGCCTGACATCACTTGGCCGATCTCCTTGTCGGACCATGTCGACAGGATTGCCTTGCCGATGCCCGAGGCGTGAACCGGACCACGCCGCCCCGGCCGGAAGAAGGCCCGCATCGGCGCATGGCTTTCGACCTGTGAGATGAAGACCACATCGCCGCCTTCCTCGATACCGATATTGGCGGTCTCGCCGCTTTCCTCCATCAGCTGCTTCAGGAACGGGCGGCTGATCGTCCCGAGCTTGCGGAAGCGCAGAAAGGCATTGCCGATTTCGAAGGCCTTGAGGCCGACGGTCCACACCCCCGTGTCGCTGTCGCTCATGACCATGCCGTGGGAGGCAAGCGAGGTGAGCAGCCGGTGAACCGTCGAGGGCGCCATGCCGGTGCGCTCCGAAAGCGAGGTCAGCGTCGAGTCGTCGCTTTCGGCAACGATCGCCAGGAGCGCCAGGCTGCGATCCAGCACTTGCACGGACGACGGTGCGGCATTCTCGGCGGCCTTGCGGCCGCGCTTTCCCTTGCCCGTCCACTCCATGAACCATTCTCCAAATCAGTTGCTTCGTTCCATCTTCCTCTACCGCGATTGCACTCGATTTTCTCCTTTTTGTTGAAAATCTTTATTTCCGCATAATGGAAATGATTTCCATTTTCGAATTGATGAAATCGGAAAATGGATTATCGTCCTATTTCAAACAGGAGGAATTTCCATGGCCAAGATGCGCGCTGTCGATGCGGCAGTTTATGTTCTGGAGAAGGAGGGGATCGATTGCGCCTTCGGTGTTCCGGGCGCTGCGATCAACCCGTTCTATTCAGCCTTGAAGGCCCGCGGATCGATCCGCCACATTCTTGCCCGTCATGTCGAGGGCGCCTCGCATATGGCGGAGGGCTATACGCGGGCGAGATACGGCAATATCGGTGTCTGCATCGGCACCTCGGGACCGGCCGGCACCGACATGATCACCGGCCTCTATTCGGCCTCCGCCGACTCGATCCCGATCCTCTGCATCACCGGCCAGGCGCCGCGCGCCCGCCTTGACAAGGAGGATTTCCAGGCCGTCGACATCGCTGCGATCGCCGGCCCCGTCACGAAATGGGCGGTCACGGTCATGGAACCGGCCCTGGTCCCATTCGTCTTCCAGAAGGCGTTCCACCTGATGCGCTCCGGCCGTCCCGGTCCGGTCCTCATCGACCTTCCGGTCGACGTTCAGCTTGCCGAGATCGAGTTCGATCCGGAAACCTATTCGCCGCTGGAGCCCTACAAACCGTCGGCGACCCGCGCGCAGGCCGAAAAGGCGATCGCGATGCTGAATGAAGCCGAGCGGCCGCTGATCGTCGCGGGCGGCGGCATCATCAATGCCGACGCCTCGGACCTTCTGGTCGAATTTGCCGAGATCACCGGCATTCCGGTCATTCCGACATTGATGGGCTGGGGCACGATCCCGGACGATCACCCGCTGATGGCCGGTATGTGCGGGCTGCAGACATCGCACCGCTACGGCAACGCGACGCTGCTCGCCTCCGACTTCGTGCTCGGCGTCGGCAATCGCTGGGCCAACCGCCACACGGGCAACGTTCCGACCTATACCGAAGGACGCAAGTTCGTTCACGTCGATATCGAGCCGACGCAGATCGGCCGTGTCTTCGCCCCGGATTTCGGCATCGTCTCGGATGCGGGTGCCGCGCTCAAGCTCTTCCTCGATGTTGCCACCGAATGGAGGGCCGCCGGCAAGTTGCGCGACTGGTCGGGCTGGGCGGAAGAGTGCCGCGAGCGCAAGCGCACCATGCTGCGCAAGACCCACTTCGACCAGACTCCGCTGAAACCCCAGCGGGTCTACGAGGAAATGAACCGGGCCTTCGGCCGCGATACCTGCTACGTCTCGACCATCGGCTTGAGCCAGATCGCCGGCGCGCAGTTCCTGCACGTCTACAAGCCCCGCAACTGGATCAATTGCGGCCAGGCGGGTCCGCTCGGCTGGACGCTGCCGGCGGCGCTCGGCGTCAGGGCGGCGGATCCGGACAGGCCGATCGTCGCGCTTTCCGGCGACTATGACTTCCAGTTCCTGATCGAGGAACTGGCCGTCGGCGCGCAGCATAAGCTGCCCTACCTGCATGTGGTCGTGAACAATTCCTATCTCGGCCTCATCCGGCAGGCGCAGCGCGGCTTCAATATGGATTTCGAGGTGAGCCTCGCCTTCGACAACATCAATGCCGACGGCGATGCCGAGAAGGGGTACGGCGTCGACCACGTCGCGGTCGCCGAAGGCCTCGGCTGCAAGGCGATCCGCGTCCGCAGCCCCAATGAATTCGCCGAAGCCTTCGACAAGGCGCGGGCGCTGATGGATGAACACCGGGTGCCGGTCGTCATCGAGTTTATCCTCGAGCGCGTGACGAACATCGCCATGGGCGCCGACATCAACGCCGTCGTCGAGTTCGAGGAACTCGCCGCGCGCGGTGAGGACGTGCCGACAGCCATTGCCGCCCTTCTTGACTGAAATCATCAGAGCGGGACGAGGAAAAGTGCGCGCGGTTTTCCGCCCGCGTTCCGCTCCAACTTCCAGGAGGAACAATCGCATGCCGAGATTTGCTGCGAACCTGACCATGCTGTTCAACGAGGCACCGTTCCTCGATCGCTTTTCGTTGGCCGCCAAGGCGGGCTTCGAGGGGGTGGAGTATCTCTTCCCCTACGAATTCGAGAAGATGGCGTTGCGTGCCGCGCTCGACCGTAACGGCTTGACCCAGGTCCTGCACAACCTGCCCGCCGGAGACTGGGCGCGCGGCGAGCGTGGCATCGCCATACTTCCGGACCGCATCGACGACTTTCGCAGGGGCGTTGCGTCCGCCATCGACTATGCGATCGCGCTCGATTGCAGACAGGTCAATTGCCTCGCCGGCATCGCGCCGGACGGCGTTTCCGATAAAATCCTGCGCACGACGCTGGTTGAGAACCTGAAGCTCGCGGCGACCGAACTCGGCAAGCACGGCATCCGCCTCCTGATCGAGCCGATCAACCGCTTCGATATTCCGGGTTTCTATCTCAACACCGTCGAACAGGCGGCCTCGATCATCGCCGAGGTCGGAAGCGACAACCTCTTTATCCAGTACGACCTTTATCACCAGCAGCGCACGCAGGGAGAATTGGTCGGCACCTACAAGCGCTTCGCTGATCGCATCGCCCACATTCAGCTTGCCGACAATCCGGGCCGCAACGAACCCGGCACCGGCGAGATCAACTATCCCTTCGTCTTCGATGCACTGGAAGCGGCCGGCTACGACGGCTGGATCGGTTGCGAATACAAGCCGCTGACGACGACGGCCGAGGGGCTGGGCTGGCTTGGCGCTGAGCGCAAGCAGTCGGCAGACATCATCAAAATCAGGAGCTAAGCACGATGGCATCTATCGGTTTCATTGGACTGGGTATCATGGGCACGCCGATGGCGCGCCACCTGCAGGATGCCGGATATACGATCGTCACGTCGAAATTCGTCATCCCGCCGCGCCAGGAGCTCGTCGATAACGGCCTCGAATTCGTCGAGACGCCGAAGGCGCTCGCCGAGGCCGTCGATACGATTATCCTGATGCTGCCCGATACGCCGGAAGTGAAGGACGTTCTCTTCGGTGAAAACGGTGTCTTCTACGGCCTTGGCAAGGGCAAGCTCGTCATCGACATGAGCTCGATCTCGCCGATCGAAACGAAGGAATTCGCAAGAAGGGTCCGCGAAACGGGAGCCGAATACCTCGATGCTCCGGTTTCCGGCGGTGAGGTCGGGGCGAAGAACGCCTCGCTCAGCATCATGGCCGGCGGTTCGCAGGAATCCTTCGATCGTGCTCTGCCGCTCTTCAAGCTGATGGGCAAGAACATCACCCTCGTCGGCGATTGCGGCGACGGCCAGGTTACCAAGGTTGCCAACCAGATCATCGTTGCACTGACGATCGAGGCGGTCTCCGAGGCGCTGGTCTTCGCGTCGAAGGCCGGTGCCGATCCGGCGCGGGTGCGTGAAGCGCTGATGGGCGGTTTCGCTTCGTCGCGCATTCTCGAAGTCCATGGCGACCGGATGATCAAGCGCACCTTCGATCCGGGCTTCCGCATCTCGCTGCACCAGAAAGATCTCAATCTGGCGCTGCAGGGCGCAAAGAGCCTCGGAATTTCGCTGCCGAACACGGCGGCCACGCAGGAGCTCTTCAACAATTGCGCCGCCAATGGCGACAGCGGGCTCGACCATTCCGGCCTCGTCCGGGCGCTCGAGCGCATGGCCAACCACCAGGTTGCGTAATTTCCATAGGTTCGAGCGTTTCACGGTTTCGAAGAAACTTTGAAATGTTCATCCGGGGCGGCGGTGGGGAGGCCGCCGCCCTTCATTTTCAGGGAGACATACGTGGCACCCATCGCCGACCCCCGCGCATTTCTCGAAACGCTGTTTATCTCGGCCGTCGCCGCCGCAGATCCCGACCTCGTCATCGCCTCCAACCTGCCGGAGAGACCGAAGGGGCGGACCGTTGTGGTCGGGGCGGGGAAGGGTGCTGCGCAAATGGCGCGGGCGTTCGAGAAGGCTTGGCGCGGTCCGCTGAGCGGCGCCGTCGTCACGCGCTACGGCTTCGGCGTTCATTGCGAACGCATCGAGGTGCTGGAAGCGGCCCATCCCGTGCCGGACGAAAGGGGGCTCCACGCCTCCAAACGCCTTCTCGCCGAGGTTCGCGGTCTGACGAAGGACGATCTCGTGGTGGCGTTGGTCTGCGGCGGCGGTTCCGCGCTCCTGCCGTCGCCGCCGCCAGGCCTGTCGCTGCAGGATGAAATCGCGGTCAACCGCGCTCTTCTCGCCTCCGGCGCCCCGATCAGCGCAATGAACTGCGTGCGCAAGCATCTGTCGACGATCAAAGGCGGCAGGCTGGCGGCGGCTGCCTATCCGGCGAAAGTCGTTTCGCTCGTCGTTTCCGACATCCCGGGGGATGATCCGGCGCTGGTCGCCTCCGGTCCGACGATTGCGGACGAGAGCACGCGCGGGGAGGCCTTGAAGATCGTCGAGCGCTGCGGGCTGTCGTTGCCGGAAAAGGCCATCGAGTGGCTTGCGACAGATGCTGCCGACGCGCCGAAGCCGTCCGATCCGAGATTTCTCCGAAACGAAGTGCGCCTGATCGCCTCGGCGGCCGTCTCGCTGGAGGCGGCGGCCGCGCGTGCCCGCGAAGCCGGGATCGAGGCGATTATCCTCTCCGACGCGATTGAAGGCGAAGCGCGCGAAGTCGGGCGCGTCCATGCCGCGATCGCGCGCGAAGTTGCTCAGCGCAGCCGCCCGTTCGCCAAGCCGGTCGTCGTCCTCTCGGGTGGCGAGACAACCGTGACGATCAAGGGAAAGGGCAGGGGCGGCCGCAACGGCGAATTCCTCCTGTCGCTGGCGCTCGGCATAGACGGCATTCACGGCGTCTCGGCACTTGCCGCCGATACCGACGGCATCGACGGCTCGGAGGACAATGCCGGCGCTTTTGCCGACTGTACGACGATTACCCGGCTTCGGGGGCAGCGGCTTGACCCGGCGGCGCTGCTTCAATGCAACGACAGCTGGACGGCTTTCGATGCACTCGGCGATACCTTCAAGCCGGGACCGACCGGAACCAATGTCAACGATTTCCGAGCGATCCTCGTGCAGTAATTTGGCGCTCAAACGCCTCGCCGCCGCCGAGCCTGGCGGGCACTGCCGGCGCTTATTCGGTGCTGATCGCGATGCGTTTGGACTTGTCCTGGCTCTGCTCCGTTTTCGGAAGCGTGATGCTCAGCACGCCGTTCTTGAACGTCGCTTTGACCTGGCCTTCGTCGATGTCGTATGTGAGCGGAATACGCCGTTCGAAGCGGCCGTAGTAGCGTTCGGAGAACTGCTTCTCCTTGTCCTCGCTCTCGGCCCGCTTTTCGCCGCGTAGCGTCAGCACGCCCTCGGAGAGGGACAGCTCGATATCCTTTTCTTCGAGCCCGGGCAGTTCCGCCGTGACCTTGATCTCGTTATCGCGATCGGTGACTTCGACATTAGGCCAACCGAAGCCGAAGCCCGGCTGGTTCGAAAACGCAAACGGCATGCGTTGATCGAAATTGCGGAAGACGTCGTCGAACAGGCGGTTCATTTCCCGGTGAAGCATCAGGAATGGATTGCGGTCGCTATCCCGATAGGATGTAGGCACATGCTCCGGGGCGCGGCCCCATGGAATGAGATCACGTACGTTCATTGTCAGCTCCTTTTTCTTTTATCGCCGTCCGCCGAAGCGCCGGTGATCACCGAGCTTCGGCGGTATTCGGCATACGCGGTTGCCCTGCCGCCTAGAGCGCCGTGCGTTCAAATGAACGCACAAAGGACGCTCTAGCACTTTGATTCTAGAGCATCTTATCCGCTTTCAGTGATTCCACTTGAAAGCGGGATGCTCTAGGCGGCCTGCTTGCCACCGGTCTGCTCGCGGCCCTCCAACGGGGGTAGGGCCTTAGCCTGTTCAATCTCGATCCGGCGTGGCTTCATCTGCTCGGGCAACTCACGGACGAGATCGATTGCCAACAACCCATTGGCGAGGTTGGCACTTGTGACCTTCACATAGTCGGCCAGCTGGAAGCGGCGATCGAAATTGCGGCCGGCAATACCGCGATAGATGTACTCAGCGTTGTCTTCGCCGGCTTTTTCGCCGCGAACGACAAGCAATTGCGGTTCATGTGTGACGGTTATCTCGTCCGGCGCGAAGCCGGCGACTGACATGGTGATGCGATACTGGTTATCGCCGACGCGAAGGATGTCGTAGGGCGGCCAATTGTCGGTTGGTGCCAGGCGGCTCGCTGCGTCGAGCAGGTCGAAAACGTGGTCAAATCCCACGCTTGACCGAGACAGGGGCGAAAAGTCGAGTGTTGTTCTCATAGCCATATCCTCCTTGAAGCAACATGGACGATGAGGAGCAGCGTCGAAGAGGACGATGCCCCTCGACTGCGAACCCCAAAAGGCGGCTCGCAATTGCGATTTAGTGACTTCCGCAGCGGTTTCAAGGGGTTGTGCCGGCGATTGGGAGGCGAGGAAAGGCTATGGATGCAAGTCTTTGTAATATCGTGAAAAATTTCGACGCGCGCTCGGCTTGATTTTCCGGAATCGGGCCCAATATCTGTGTCAGCGATCCATTGATGGCGCGCGAAAGGAGGAATAAATGCTTCTCAATGAGATTCCCTGGACAACTCCCCTCACCGTACGTCTTTCAAGCGGCATCAAGCACACCTTCAATTCCGTATACGAAGCCCTGGACTTTCTTGAAAACGAGTGGCCGCTACGCAATGGCCGCCATTACGAACGTGCGGTACGCACCTGCCGCGGCGCGCTCAATCGCATGACGCCGGCCGCGATCGCCCGAGAGGCTTTCGTCGCGGCCTGCGTTGAAGCCGGAATGCCGATTGTGGCGACCGGCCATCCAGCGCATCAGCAGGTGGGTGAAGGCAATTCAACTCGGCGTGCGTGAGGAAACGCGAGTGCCGTCCACCGATTGAAAACGGATGATCGGTGGACGGATGCGAAGACGTCCGAAAACTGCCGCAGTTGACGCCAGTTCAACGATCCGCGAACGGCATTATTCAACGAAAACGCGAACGCTTGCAGCCCGCCCCACGGCATCAATAACCGTGAGAGTGGAGTAGCCGCCGCCGTCCGGCAGCCACTGGCTGATGCGGCGGCGGGTGACATCGGGCAGCGGCCGGCCATTGGCGAGCCATCGGAACGGCGCGCGACCGCCCTGCAGCTTGAGGGTCAACGGCGTCATCGTTTCACCGCCGCTCGCGCCAAGGTCCACGCGCGCCCCCTCAGGCGGAAAGACGATCTGAGGGGCCGGCTCGCGTGCCGATGCCGAAAGCAAGCCGCTCGCGGTCGTCGAAAAGCGCCGCTGGCTGATCGGCAGGTCGGCCTGAGCAATTCGAACGGCGCCGGGCGGGGCATCCGGCAGCGGCGTGATGGCGATCCCGGATTTGGCGAAAGCTTCGAACAGGATTGGTGCGGCGGCGCCGTAACCGGTCAGTCCAGGTACTGCGCCGTTGTCCGGCCGGCCAACCCACACGCCGAGTACGTACCGGCCGTCGAAGCCGACGGACCAGGCATCGCGATAGCCGTAACTGGTACCGGTCTTGTAGGCGATGCCGCGCTGCCGGCTGTCGGCGGGCGGCAAAACGTCGGAGAGGATATCGGCGACATGCCAGGCGGCAACGGTCGAGAGCAGCGGCTCTCCGTCGATCAGGCCCGCCTTTCCCTCGATGCCGTCGCCGAGCCGCACCGGCCAGCCGCGATTGGCGAGGCCCGCGTAAAGCTGAACGAGGTCACGCAGGGTGATGCCGAGGCCGCCGAGGCCGATCGCAAGACCCGGTGCCTCATTGGGCGGCAGGGCGGGCCGCACCTCCGCCCGGCGGAAACGCACCATCAGTCGCGCGGGTCCGACAGCATCGAGCAGACGGATCGCCGGCACGTTGAGAGAGAGCTGCAGCGCCTGCCGGATGGAGACGTCGCCCTGATAGCTCATGTCGAAGTTGCGCGGGCGATAGCCGAAGAAATCCGCCGGCCGGTCCTCGATGATGGTTTCCTGGGCGACCAGTCCCTCCTCGAAGGCAAGCCCGTAAATGAAGGGCTTTAGCGTCGAACCGGGCGATCGCATGACCCGCGTCATGTCGATCCAGCCGGCGCGGCTCGCGTCAAAGTAATCGGCAGACCCGACTTCGCCGACGATCCCGCCGCTCCGCACGTCGGCCATCACCATGGCGACGGAGACCTTTGGCCCGAGCTTTGCCGCCCCCTCGCGCGCAACGGCTTCGAGCCCGCGCTGAATGTCGCGACGCAGCGTCGTATGGTGCTGGAAGGTTGTTGGCTCCTTGCGAAGCGCCACTTCGGCGAGATGTGCCGCATAGGCCGGAAGCTGAAGGCGCCGCGTCGGTATGGCCGCCAACGCCGCCCGTTCCGCTTCGCCTTCGCCGATCACTTGGGAGACCGCGGCACGGCCGAGGACCCGTTTGCGCGCTGCTTCGGCGGCGGCCAGATTGCGGTCGGGACGACGCTTTTCCGGCAATTGCGGCAGCGCGACGAGAAGCGCCGCCTCGGCGACAGAGAGACGGCGCGGTTCCTTGCCGAACCAGGCGAGGCTTGCGGCGCGCACGCCTTCGAGATTGCCGCCGTACGGCGCATGGGTCAGGTAGAGGTCGAGGATTTCGTCCTTGCTGAGGCGCCGCTCGATCTGGATGGCGCGTGCGAGTTGCAGGAGCTTCGCCGGCAGCGTCCGCTCCCGGCGCGGCTCGATCAGCCTGGCCACCTGCATCGAGAGCGTCGATGCACCGGAAACGACGCGGCCGTTTGTGACGAACTGCAGTGCCGCACGGCCGAGCGCCAAGGGGTCGACACCGTGGTGCTCCCGAAAACGCTGGTCCTCATAGGCGACCAGCATCCTGAGAAAGCGCGGGTCGACATCGTCGACGGTCGTCTTCAGCCGCCACAGGCCATCCTTGGTCGCGAAAGCGCGTAGCAGACGCCCGTCCTTGTCGAGAACTTCGGCCGAGACGGCGCCGGCCGGCTCGATCGGCGGTGGAAATGCTTTGTCCGCCCATTCGAGGGCGACGATTGCGAGCGCGGCCATGACGAGCCCAATGGGCAAGGTGATCAGTAACGTCGTGTAACGACGCGGAAGGTGTCGGGAACGACCTGGATCGATTGTACTGGCTTTACCCCCCTCTGCCCTGCCGGGCATCTCCCCTACAAGGGGGGAGATCGGCAAGGTGCGGACTTCCGGCTTCCTATCCTCGATAAACTCAGCCTGACCGCCCGACGGGGCGTCGTCACTCCTCAGTTCTACCGCATCGAAGACAGTCGCTTCGGCGTATGATGCATCAGCCGTCGCGTGCGATGCGGAGGTGGCGCATGTCGGTGCATCCCTGTTCTCCCCCCTTGTGGGGGAGATGCCCGGCAGGGCAGAGGGGGGTGACGTCCAACCGATGCCTTTGCGACTCCCCACTATCCGTTCAAGTAGCTGCCAGAGCGTCATCGCGCGATCTACTGGGCTGCCAGCACCTCCATGCGCCCGGTGGCCGTGCGGGCCGAGAATTGCGGCCGGTACATGTCCTCCACGCTTGCCGCCGGATGATCATAGGTGCCCGGGGTTACCGCGCGTACGACATAGGCGAGCGTGATCTCCCGGTTGTCGCCGGTCGAGCGATCGAAGGCCGCCACGAAGCGATCGCTGCGGAACTCGGTGTGGGCGGCTTGTACCTCACCGATCCATTCGAAGTTCGTGAGTTGCGCACTGTCGACAAGGCTTGGATTGTCGATCTCGAAGCCGGCCGGCAGCAGATCGGTGATCAGCACGCGCGACGGCCAATCGTTGCTTTCGGTGACCTTGAGCACGACGACATAACGCTCGTTCTGCCGCGCTTCGCTGACATTGGCCTCGGCGCCGTCGAGCGTGTAGTAGGTGCGCTCGATCGTGAAGCCATCACCGCCGGCCGACAACGGCTGAGCCGGGGCCGCGACGGTCGTCACCACGGCGGAGACTGCGTCGGCGCCGTTGTTGCGAATGACGACCGGGTGCTCGATGAGCGCATCCCCGGTTATGCGTGCGGCGTAGCTGCCGGTGCGCGCCGCGCCGTTGATGTCGAGTTTCATATCCTCGTCGCCGCCCTGGATCGCGCGCGCTGCGAGCAACATCCAGGTCTGTTCCTGCGTGCTCGCATATTGCGCCTGCTGCCACTCCCGCGCGACGATCCTGGAAAGCTCCGGAATGATCGCCGGTACGGGACGGCTTTCGGCCGCGAGCGCCAATACCGCCGCATCGTCGCGCAGTGACGAGCCGTAGTCGGACCGGGCAAGGCTGACTTTGACGAGGCCGGCGCCGGTCGACATGTTCAAGGATGCCGCAAAGATATCCTGAGAGCGGGCCGCATCGCCATAGAGCGCCAGTGCCGCGGCGATATGCGCCTTGGCGAGCGGCGTCGGGAAATCGTCGAGCATCGTGTCGGCGTAATAGCGAAGGTCGCTGATCGCCGCCTTGCGATTGCGGGCGAGCACATAGAGCGCATAGGCGATCTCGTTGCCGCGGTCCTTGACGTTGGTCTCGTAGCTCAGCGCATTCTGGAGATTCTCGAGCGCCTGCACCATCGCCTGTTCGGGCACGTCATATTTCTGTTCGCGCGCCCGCGTCAGGAAATCACTCACATAGGCGTCGAGCCAGAGATCGCCGGAGCCCGGGCCCCAGAGGCCGAAGCTGCCGGAGGAGGACTGGTAGGCAAGCACGCGGTAGATCGCCTCCTGCACCCGCTTCGTCACCTCGCCGTCGTCGGCAAGGCCGGACTGCTTGGCGAGTTCGCTGAGATAGAGCAGAGGCAGGGCGCGACTCGTCGTCTGTTCCGCGCAGCCATAGGGATAGCGGTCGAGCGTCATCAGGAGCGCGGGAATATCGAAGGCGGCCGAGCGCGTGACGTTGAGACTGACGGACGCGCCCTGCAGCAGGCTGTCGGCAAGCAGTTGGTCGTCCACCGTCAGGCTGCTGCCGGCGGCGATGCTGACCACCTGCCGCTGGGTGACCGGCAATGCCGCCGGGCGGACCGGAACGTTCAACGCCTGCTCGATCGACAGGCCAGAGGCGTTGGAAAGTGCCACGGTGACGAGCCCGTTGCCGGGATATTGGCCCGTCAGCGGCAGCGTCACGGCGGTCTTGCCACCGGCGTCGAGATGCACGGTTTCGGCTGCGCCGGTCTGCTCCACGGCTACAGGGCCGTTGGTCGTCACCTGCAATTGATAGTCGCCGGCAGGTGCATCCGTGTTGGCAATGTCGAGCCTCAGTTCGGCGCGGTCTGCCGGGGCAAGGAACTTCGGCAGGCTTGCGGTCACCACGACCGGGTCGCGGATCACGACGTCCTTGGTCGCATGGCCGACACCGGATTTCGTCCAGGTGACGGCCATGACCCGCGCTGTGCCGTTGAACTGCGGGATATCGAAGCTGACCATCGCTTCGCCGTCTGCATCGAGCTTCACCGGTCCGGAGAAGAAGGCAACCAGCTTTTCGGTCGGCGGGCTGCCTTGCAGCGGCACTTGCCCGCCGTCGCCGCCGGTGCGCAACCGGCCCGTGGCGCCGAGCGAGCCGTCGATCAGGCGTCCGTAGAGGTCGCGGATCTCAAGGCCGAGCTGCCTTTGGCCGAAGTACCAGCCGTCGGGATCGGGTGCCTCGTAACGCGTGAGGTTCAGGATGCCGACATCGACAGCGGCGATCGTAACGTAAGCGTCCTCGTTCGCGCCCGCGCCGCGCACCTTGAGGTTGACGTTGAGGGGCTGGCGCGGCTGCATCTTCTCCGGCGCGTCGAGCGTGACGGCGAGCTTGCGCTCCGCCGGATCGACGGCGAGCCACTTGATGCCGATCGCCCGCATCGGCATACGGCTCTCCTGGGCATCACCGGGGCGATAGAGCGTCGCGGTGACATAGGCACCGCCGCCCCACTCGGCGGTGACCGGCAATTCCACCTCGCCGCCGGTCTCGGCAATGGTCGCCGTCTTCATCGTGATCAGGCTTTCCGTACCGACCGTGACCAGCAATTCGCCGGCAAAGCGCGGTGAGACTTTGAGCCTCGCAGTCTCGCCGACCGCGTAGCTCTCCTTGTCGAGCGCGATCTCCAGCCCGTCCGGTGTTTCAGTCGAAGTTGCTTCGACATACCAGCCAGCATCGAACTCGACACTGGAGGCAGGTCCGTCGACCGCAGCCGTCTCGATCTCGAGGCGGTAGCGGCCCCAGCCGACCGGCACGGCGATCTCGCCACCGTCCGCAGCCACGTCGACAGTGCCGTTCGCCACCTGCTTCGTGGAGACGACTGGCTCGTATTTCCAGGCGCTCCCGTCCCGATACCATTGGTAATTGCGTTCGACGCTGATCAGCTTCCAGAGCAAGCCGGGTATCGGTATTTTCGTGCCGTCCTCCCCGACCGCAATCACGTGAAAGCGCCCGACCGAGTTTTCGGCAAGATCTCCGGAAAACTCCGGCTTGATGCCGACCATCGGCCCTTCGGGCTTGACCGGCAGCGTCAGCGAGCGTTCCACGGCGCGACCGCCGGCCTCTCGCATGCGCACGGTGACATTGGCGTTCAGCAACTGCGTCGTCGAGGGAACCTCGGTCAGATCGACGTCGAAAACAGCTTTGCCGTTCTGATCCAGCGGCTCCAGCGCCTCGAGCGGCAAGCGCGTGTCTTCGCTCGCCTCCTCGTCGGCAAGGCCGAAGAAGTAGCCCTTGAAGGCCGCGCTCTCGCGCGTCGGCTTGATCGCGACTTCACCCTCAAGCGTCAGTCCGGCAGCGGGCGCGCCATAGAGGAAGCGGCCTTCGACAGAGACGGGCACCGGCGTGCCCACAGTGATCTCGCTTGCCTCGCTCGTCAGGTCGAACTCGGTGCGGTCCGGCACGAAGTCGTCGACGAGGAATTGCTTCTCGCCGATCGCGGACCCTTTCGGATCCGCGAAGATCTGCATGGTCCAGGTCCCGCGCATCGCGTTTTCCGGAATCGGCAGGTCGAGCGTGTGGCCGCCGAGCTTGGCGCCATTGCTGACCATGCGCCGGTCCTCGACGCCATCCGGGCGCAGGAAGGCGAAGGTGAGCGGCAGGTTCTCGATCGCCGCGCCGTTCACGTCGCGGGCAAGCGCGGCCGCATGCACCGTCTCGCCGACGCGATAGATACCCCGTTCGGTCCAGGCGAAGAGGTCGATCGCGCCGGGTGCGGCGCGACCGGTGACGCCGCGATCGGAAAGATCGAAGCCGGCGCGGGTCATATCGAGAAAGACGTAATCCGCGTCGCTCGTCTTCGCGGTGATGACGGCAGGTGTCATGCTGGCCGTGCCGCGCATCAGGCCGGCGGCGAACGTCGCCTTGCCCTCCGCGTCGCTCGTCGCGGTGCCGAGAACTTCATTGTTCTTCGCAACGAGTTGCAGCTCGACGCCGTCGAGCGGCTTGGCGGTGGCGAGCGAGCGGGCAAAGACGGTGAGTCCATCCGTCCCGGCATAGGTCGAGATGCCGATATCGGAGACGACGAACCATTGGGTGGCGCGGGCGTCCCAATCCTGGCTAAGCCCGGTGCCCGAGACTGCCGTCAGCACATAGACGCCGGGTTTGCGTTGAGGCAGTGCTTCATCCACCGGGAAGCTGGTCACCACTTCCTTGTTGAGTTCTGTTTTGATGTCGATGCTGCCCTGCCAGACGAGTTCGCCGCTCTCTTCCTTGATGCGCTCTTCGCTGTAGCCATCGAGCTGGGTCAGGAACTGCGAACTGGTCAACAGGGAAGAGATGCCGCGGTCGCCGATGCGATAGAGCTTGAGCTTGGCGCTCTCGGTGTTGACGGAGACGATCGGAATGCCGCGCCGTGCGGTCGACGGCAGCACGAAGCTGTCGCCGGTGAAGCGCACCATTGGCGAGCGATCCTTGACATAGATGTCGAGACTGACGGGCGTTTCGATGACCTCGTCGACGGAGGAGGGCAGGCCCTGCCTCAGCACAAGCTTGTAGCGTTGCCCGTGCGACAGGCCCTCGACGCAAATCTCGTTTCCCTTGGCCTCGACCGCCTTGGGAGCCTTGCCATCGAGAGTGACGAACGAGGCGTAGTCCGTTCCGTTCTTGACGAGCTGCTCGGAGAACTGGACGCAGGCACGCGGGCTGGCGCTGTCGGCATCGATTGTATGGTCGGTGACGCGGAACCCCTGCCGCGCCCTGAGATCGAGGTAGGCCGTTTCGACCGTCTTCGCCTGCACGAGTTCGAGGCTCGCCTTGTAGGCGTTGAGGGCGGCGCGATAGTTCTCTGTGTTTTCGAGCGATTTGGCGAGAACGGCGAGCGCGTCTGCCCGGCTCTCGGTCGTGCGGGTCAGTTGATAGCCGTTGAGGGCGGCAAGCGCTGCCTGGCCGGCAATCTCAGTGTTGCCAGTGATCCGGTTGGCTGCACGCGCCGTCTCCAGCCACAATTCGCCGTCATCCGGCGTTACCGCCAGCGCACCGCGAAAGCCTTTCAGCGCATTCTCGATGTTGCCGGCTGTCAACTCGCTCCGGGCGGCTTCGATCAGACCGTTGACGCCGAAACCCTGTTGATCCTCTGTGAGCGCCAGGTTCGCCTTGACGTCACGCGCCTGCTGCAACAGATCGTCTGAGATGAAAGAGAGACGCGATGGCGCGCCGATATCGGGCTGGACGCTGCCCGTCTCGACGACTTTGCCGGCGATCGCCCCTTTGAAGGTGTTCAACTGATTGAAGTCGGATTTCAGGAAGCACCACCTCACCTTTGGATTGTAGGTGAAGGCGCGGCAGGCCTGGTCGGCGATGCAGGCGGTCTCGCACTGCCGAAGCGAGACATTCTGCTCGGTGCGAAGATCGAACCCGAAATAATCGCCGTCTTGCGTAATCTCGATTGTGCGGCTCGTTTCAGCCGCCGCAGCAGGTGAACTGAGGGAGGCGAGCGTGAGAAGAAGGGTGGAAAGGCCGACAAACGCGCGCATAGACATAAGTCCTCCCCGATGCTGCCCGTCTCGATGGAGCGTCACTTTGTCAACCTTCTCGCCGGCTTGTCAATCGCGCATGCGGCAAAGGCCCGCGGCAACTGTCGCTTGAGCGGTGCTGCAACCTGAGCGATTGATTGGGCGGGGCTCAGGGACAGGCTTATTCCGGCGCGAAGGCCTGCATCGAACCGGTGTAGGGTTTTGCAATCGGTGCGGCATAGGAACCGCGCTTGCTGGTCGTAAGGCCCTGCGCGACGAGCGCCTCAGCCTGCTTGACCGCCGCTGAGACGCCATCGACGACCGGGACGCCGTATTCGCGCTGCAGAAGCTGCGCTAGATCGGTCATGCCGGCGCAGCCAAGAACGATCGCTTCGGCTCTGTCCTTAGTAAGCGCCAACTCGATCTGGCGCCTGAGCTTGGCGAGCGCGCCCGAGTCCTTGTCCTCAAGATCGAGCACCGGAATATCGGCGGCACGAACCTTTGCGCGGCCGCCCATGCCATAGCGCACGACGAGGTTTTCGATAAGAACGCGGGAGCGCTCCAGCGTGGTGACGGCGGTGAAGCGTTGGGCCAGAAGCGCGGCCGTCATCAGGGCGGATTCGCAAAGCCCCAGCACGGGAATGTCGGCGAGGGTGCGCGCAGCCTCGAGCCCGGTGTCATCGAAACAGGCGATGATGGCGGCATCGGCGCCGGCTGCCTGCCCCGCGCGGATTTCGAGAAGCAGGCCCGGTACAGCAATCGCGCCGTCATAGTGCCCCTCGATCGAGGCGGGCCCGTTTCTGGAGGTTGCTGCGACGATTTCGGTCCCATGTCCGGCGACGGCGCGCGCTGCTTGCGCAGCCTTTTCCGTCATTGAGGCTGTGGTGTTCGGATTGACGATCAGAATGCGCATGGATGTCAGCTTATCTTTGCCTGCCGACGCCTGAGCACGAGGATGACGGCGAGAGCGACGAGGATGATGGTGAAGGAGAACAGCGTCGTGACCGTGCCGAGAGCATAGAGCACCGGCGTCGTCACATTGGTCGTCATGCCGTAGATTTCGAGTGGGAGCGTGTTGTAGGTGCCCGACGTCATCAGCGTGCGGGCAAACTCGTCATAAGAGAGGGTAAAGCCGAAGAGGCCGACGCCGACGAGGCTCGGCGCGATCATCGGCAGCACGACATGACGGAAGGTCTGCCATGGCGTTGCGCCGAGGTCGCGGGCGGCTTCCTCATAGGCGGGCGAGAAGCGGTTGAAGACGGCGAACATGATCAGCACGCCGAAGGGCAGCGTCCAGGTGAGGTGCGCGCCGAACCCGGAAGAATACCAAGCGGGCTTTAACCCGAACTGCTGGAAGACGACGCCGATGCCAAGCGAAATGATGATCGAGGGCACGACGAGACTCGCGACCGTCACGTAGAAGAGTGTCGTCGAGCCGCGGAAGCGGTGGCGGAAGGCGAGCCCCGCCAAGAGCGCCACGACGACGTTAACGACCATGACCATAAGTCCCAGCGTGAACGACCGGCGGAACGAGGCGCCGAAATCGCCGACAGCCTGCTTTTCGAAGAGGTTGTAGAACCAGTGCAGCGAAACGCCGTTCAGCGGAAAGGTGAGACCGCCGTCCGGCCCCTGGAAGGAGAGGATCAGGACCGCCGACAACGGTCCGTAAAGGAACAGCACGAACAGCGCAAAGAAGGCCGCCAGCACATAGAATTCCCAAGTCCGTCTTTCGTGGCTCATCTCAAAGCTCCTTCCTGATATCGACGACCCGGAGGATCGCGGCGACCATCAAAAGAACGACGATCAGCAGCACGACGGCGTTGGCGGCCGCCGCTGGATATTGAAGCAGCGACATCTGGTTCTTCATCATCAGCGCGACCGATGCGCTCTGCCCGCCGGACATGACCTGCACGGTGGAAAAATCCGCCATCACCAGCGTCACGACGAAGATCGAGCCGATCGCCATACCCGGCTTTGCCAGCGGCAGGATGACGTTCCAGAGGATCTGTGAGCCGCTCGCGCCGCAATCGCGCGCGGCTTCGATCAGCGAGCGATCGATGCGCATCAGCGTGTTGAAGATCGGCGTCACCATGAACAGCGTGTTGAGATGCACCATGGCGAGCACGACGGCAAAATCGGAGTAGAGCAGCCATTCGATCGGCTCAGGGACGATGCCGAGCTCGATCAATGTCGAGTTGACGAGGCCGTTGCGGCCGAGTACCGGGATCCAGGAGATCATCCGGATGATGTTGGAGGTGAGGAACGGCACGGTGCAAACGAGGAAGAGCACCATCTGCATCGTCGTCGTGCGGATGTGGAAGGCGAGGAAGTAGGCGACCCAGAAGCCGATCACGAGCGTCAGCGCCCAGGTGATCGCCGTGAATTTCAGCGTGTTGAGATAGGTCTTCCACGTCACCCACGAGCCAAGCGTGTCCGTATAGTTCATTGTCAGCAAATCCGGGTAGATGCCCGCGAAGTCGTAGTCCCAGAAACTGACGACGAAGATGGTCAGGATCGGCAGGATGAAGAAGAAGCCGAGGATCAGGAAGAGCGGCGTCGCCTGGAGATAGGCGATCAGCCATTGTGGTGCGGCGAGGAAGCGTGGTGCCTTGCCGGCCTTGATTTCTCCTGAGCTTGCGACGGCTGTCATACTCAATCCCTTTACAATTTTGCCTTGGAAACTGCCCCTCATCCGCCTGCCGGCACCTTCTCCCCGCTCGCGGGGAGAAAGGGACTTACGGCGCTGTCCTCGTCCTACCTTTTCCCTCGCGAAGAGAAAGTGCGGGAGCCGCGCCCCTCGTCCCCTCTCCCCGCGTGCGGCGAGAGGGCAAGGGTGAGGGGCAATCGCCTCCGATAAGAGGCGATCGCTTAACGTGAGGCCAAATCTCCTCTACGCCGCGATGAACTCGTTCCAGCGGCGGACCATGTAGCGGTCCTCGTCCATCACGGAGTTCCAGCACGCGACCTTGCCCATACGTTCCTCGAACGAGCCGCCGTCGCGGACGGCACCGGCCTTTTCCATGACCTTGCCCTCCGGAGAGAGGATGTCGCCCTTTGCCGGCTTGCCCTCGACCCAGAAGCCCCACTCGTCCTCGGACATGTGCGCTTTGGCCGTCTCCATGGCGGCGGAGTAGTAACCCTGGCGGTTGAGATAGGCCCCGACCCAGCCGGAGAGATACCAATTGATGTATTCGTAAGCGGCGTCGAGCTGGGCGCCCTGCAGGTGGGCGGCAAGACCGAGCCCGCCGCCCCAGGCGCGATAGCCCTCTTTCAGCGGCTGGTATTTGCAGGCGATCCCCTTGGAGCGGACGGCGGCGACGGCCGGCGACCACATGGACTGGATGACGACTTCGCCCGAAGCCATCAGGTTGACGCTCTCGTCGAAGGACTTCCAGAAGGCACGGAACTGGCCATCCTGCTTGGCCTTGATGAGGAAATCGATGGTCTGGTCGATTTCATCCGTCGTCATGTTGCCCTTGTCGGCATATTTGATCTTGCCCATGGCCTCCATGATCATGGCGGCGTCCATAATGCCGATCGAAGGGATGTTGAGGAGCGCCGTCTTGCCTTTGAAGGCGGGATCCATGATGTCGGCCCAGGTCGTGATCTCGCGACCGACGAGATCCGGACGGATGCCGAGGGTGTCGGCATTGTAGATGGTCGGGATGAGGGTCATCCATTGCGTCGGCGCCTTGGCGAAGGTCTTGGAGTCCTGCGCTTCGACGAAGCCGACGGTGTGCGGCGCGGTGCCCTGGGCGATTACGCTGTCCGGCTTCAGCTTGCCGTTGATGAAGAGCGGCACGATCTTGTCGTAATATTTGATCTTGGTGACATCCATCGGCTGCATGACGCCAGCCGGGAAGACCTTCTTGGCGATCCAGTATTCGATGTCGGCGATGTCGTAGGAGTCCGGCTGGGTGACGGCGCGCTGGGCGGCGGCGTCGGAGTCGGTCGCCGTCATTTCCAGCGTGATGCCAAGGTCCTGTTTGCACTTCTCGGCGATCGCGTTGATGTTCGAAACGCCGGTACCGAACTGGCGGAGCGTGATCGGGTTCTGCGCCCAGATGGTCGGGAATCCGGTGATAACGCCGGATCCGGCGATGGCGCCAACGGCGGCAGCGCCCGTCTTAAGCAGCGAGCGTCGGGAGATGCCCTTTTGGGCTTTCAGTGTCTTGGCTTCGGTTGTCATACGCAGTTCCCCTTCTTGGTGGTTGGTGGTTGTTTGTGAGCAAGGCGCGGGCGAAAACGCATCGCGCGTTTCCTCTTCTCGCTATGCCGAAAGACGGCCGAGAGGGATCACGTCCTCCAAGGCCCAGCTCAAGGACACCGCTTCGCCCACGGAGACCGGTTTCCTGAAGTAGTCCGCGTCGGAGAGGATCACGGTGAAGTCGTCGCTGCCGGCGCCGATCACGGTGATCCTCACGGAAGCGCCGCGATATTCGACATTCGAGACGACACCTTGGAGGCCCAGTGATCTTTCCGAGGCCGGTTCGAGACGCACGCGATCGGTGCGGATGCCGATGTCGATCGGCTTGCCGACCTCCTGCGCGATATCGCGTACGGCAAAGGTCTGGCCTTCGGGCACCTGCAGCGTCACTATGCCGTCCCCGATCGCCGTGATGCGGCCGGAAAGCACGTTATGGTCGCCCATGAAGCGGGCAACGAAGGCGGTTGCCGGCTTTTCGAAAACGGTGCGTGGCTTGGCCGCCTGCTCGATGCGGCCGTTGTTCATGATGACGATCAGGTCGGCCAGCGCCATCGCCTCTTCCTGGCTGTGCGTCACATGGACGAAGGTGATACCGAGCGTCTTTTGCAGCTTCTTCAACTCTGCCCGCATCCGGATCTTCAGGAAGGGATCGAGCGCGGAGAGCGGCTCGTCGAGCAGCAGCGCCTCCGGATCTGTGATGAGCGCCCGGGCAAGCGCCACGCGCTGCTGCTGGCCGCCGGAAAGCTGCGCCGGGCGACGCGTCGAATAGGCCTCCATCTGCATGAGCTTCAGCATTTCCAGCGCCTTCGCCCGGCGCTCATCCCTTTCTATGCCCTTCATCTTCAGGCTGAAGGCCACGTTGTCGACGAGATCGAGATGAGGGAACAGCGCGTAGGACTGGAACATCATCGCCGTGCCGCGTTTCGCCGGCGGAAAATCCGTGACCACGGTATTGCCGAGACGAATGTCGCCGGACGAAATGCTCTCGTGACCGGCAATCATGCGCAGCGTCGATGTCTTGCCGCAGCCGGAGGGTCCGAGAAAGCAGCAATAGCTGCCGGCGGGAATCTTTAGGCTGATCGAATGGACGGCGGTGGTCGATCCGTAGATCTTGGAAACGGAGGCAATATCGATCTCTGCCGCTTTTGACATGGCGTTTTCTCCTTGCGACAGGAGAGAAGCATCAAGCGTGCCAGTTTGCTAAAAAGCCTGATATCCATGGCCACGTTTTCGGATGCCGCGATCGGCCGGCGGGTTTGGCCTGAGCGGTTGCACATTTTGTAGGCGGTCGTCGGCAAAGACTGCCCAATATTGTATACAATTGAAAGCCGAGTTGAGCACAATTAATGATTCACTTCCGGCGTGCGCCGCGTTAGAGTGTCAACATTGTTCGGATTCCCAGCCCCATGACCTCAGCCACTCTTGCCCCGGCAGAAAACGCCATCGACACCGGCGCCCAGCATATCCGTGACGTGATCCGCGAGGCGATCGTCGAGCGGCGGTTGGCGCCCGGAACGAAGCTTTCCGAAAACGACGTCGGCGGCCTTTTCAACGTCAGCCGCACGGTCGTGCGCGCCGCGCTCCAGGCCCTTTCCTACGAAGGGCTCGTGACGGTCGAAAAGAACCGCGGCGCCTTCGTCGCCTACCCCTCGGTTGCTGAGGCGCAGCAGATATTCGCGACGCGCCGACTTATCGAGCCGGGCCTTTTACGCGAGGCGGCCCGTCATCTGGAGAAGCGACATATCAAGGAGTTGCGTGCGCTGCTTGCCGCAGAGGAGCGGCTAACCAATGAGCGTGGCCAGTCGGCGCGCCGGGCGGAGATCAAGGCCTCCGGCGACGTTCACCTGGCGCTCGCGGCGATCACCGGAAATGCCATTCTCCAGCGTTTTATGGACGAACTCATTGCGCGTTCCTCGCTGGTGATTGCGCTTTACGGCCAGTCGGTGGTCTCAAGCTGCGGTCATGCCGAGCATCAGCAGATCATCGACGCCTTAGAGAAAGGAGATGTCGAGGCCGCCTGCAGGCTGATGCTAGAACATATCGATCACATCGAAGCCGACCTCGATCTCCGAGCGAAGAAAAGTGGTGACCTGAAAGACGTGCTGAGCCTCTAGGGCCGCATCCAGGTGACCGATTGGAAGGCCGCTTGCCGATGTGATGGATTCTGTGATAATTCTCACAAAGAAATTTCTAGCGAGCTCCCGCTCACATGCTGGATTGCGAGAACCGGGATCGATGACCAGTCGCAAGTCGACACGTATCACGACCTTGACCGACGCGCTTTCGGCGCGCCGCGTGCTTCATCTGAAAGAGGCCGCCGCGCTGCTTGGCGTATCGGAAATGACGGTGCGCCGCGACGTTGCCGACAATCCCGGGCTTTTCGGCTATCTCGGGGGGCACATCGTTCCCGCGGCCGATATCGAAAGCGACATTCCCTATGAGCTTGCGCGCGCGGCTGACAGCCATGCGGCCGCCAAGCGCGAGGCCTGCGTCCATGCCGCACGGTATATTCGTCCCGATGAGACGATCTTCATCGACTGCGGCACGACGCTTGAATACCTCGTCGATCTGATTCCGGAAGATTATTCAATAACGGCAGTCTGTTATTCGTTGAACGTGGCCGACCGCCTGACCCGGAAACCCAATGTGCGGATCGTCATGCTGGGTGGTCTTTTTCATCCGTCGTCGGCATCCTTTTCAGGCGATTCCGGCCTGGAGACGCTTGATCGGCTTGGTATCAACGTCGCGTTTCTCTCCGCCGCCGGGATCGACCGACAGCGGGGCGCGACCTGCGTCCATTTCCACGAGGTGTCGATCAAGCAGAAGGTGATCTCGCTCGCTCGGGAAAATTACCTCGTCGTCGATCGCAGCAAGATCGGCAAGCTGAAGCCGGCCTTTTTCGCGCCCACGGGCGCCTTTCGGGCGGTGATCACGGAAGACGGCGAGACGGCGGTCGGATAGGCGCTTCGCGCTTTGCTTGACAGATCGGCGCTTTGGTGGAATTCTAACATAAATAGATAAAAAGATAACAACATCGCCAAGGCGGACAAAAGCTGCGAAGATGCGCGCCCGAGGGCGACATCGGCGATACGAGGAGTAGTCGTTTGGAAGACCTTGCTGTGAAGAGCACGGCGGCGGCATCCGCTAAGATCGTCGGTGCGGGTCACAATTGGCCGCGCAATGATGGCATCGAGCTCGACCTTTCGTGGGTGGTCGATCAGCGTGTCAATCTGTCGGCTGCCGAACGGCGTGTTGCGACACTGCCGGGGCGGCGTACGGTCAAGAAGGACGCCCAGGCCGCCTGGCTGCTGAAGGCGGTGACCTGCATCGATCTTACCACGCTCAATGGCGACGACACGACCGAGCGCGTCAGGCGGCTATGCGCCAAGGCGCGCCAGCCAGTGCGACAGGACATTCTCGATGCGCTCGGCATGGGCGATCGCGGCATCACGACCGGTGCCGTCTGCGTCTATCATCGCTTCGTTTCGACGGCGGTAGATGCGCTTGAAGGTTCAGGTATTCCGGTTGCCGCCGTCTCCACCGGCTTTCCGGCGGGTCTCGTGCCGCACGACGTGAAGTTGAAGGAGATCGAGGCCTCCGTCGCCGATGGCGCGCGGGAGATCGATATCGTCATCACGCGCGAGCATGTGCTGACCGGCAATTGGCAGGCGCTCTACGACGAGATGCGCGATTTCCGCGCGGCTTGCGGAGACGCTCATGTCAAGGCGATCCTCGCGACCGGCGATCTCAAGACCCTGCGCAATGTGGCGCGCGCATCGCTCGTCTGCATGATGGCCGGCGCCGACTTCATCAAGACCTCGACGGGCAAGGAGGGTGTCAACGCGACGCTGCTCGTAACGCTCGTCATGCTGAGAATGATCCGGGCCTATCAGGAGCGCACCGGGCTCAAGGTCGGCTACAAGCCGGCCGGCGGCATCTCGGCGGCGAAAGATGTGCTGAACTATCAATTCCTCATGAAGGACGAACTTGGCCGTGAATGGCTGGAACCCGATCTCTTCCGCATCGGGGCATCGAGCCTGCTTGCCGATATCGAACGCCAGCTCGAGCATCATGTCAGCGGCGCCTACTCGGCCCTCAACAGACACCCGATAGGATAATCCTGATGACGGTTGCCAGGTATTTTGACGAAATGTCCTATGGTCCCGCACCTGAGGCCGACACCGAGGCGCGTGCATGGCTCGCGCGCCACAAGGGCGTGTTCGGCCACTTCATCAACGGCGCCTTCGTCGCTTCGGCGTCTGGAAAGACGTTCGATACCTACGAGCCTGCGACCGGGGCCTTGCTCGCCAAGATCGCGCTCGGCGGCCGCGAGGACGTCAACAGCGCGGTTGGCGCCGCCCGCAAGGCGCAGGGCGCATGGGCGAAGTTGCCCGGCCATGCGCGTGCGCGTCACCTCTACGCGCTGGCCCGCATGATCCAGCGCCACGCGCGTCTGATCGCAGTGGTCGAAGCGATCGACAACGGCAAGCCGATCCGCGAGACGCGCGACATCGACATTCCGCTTGCCGCCCGTCACTTCTATCACCACGCCGGCTGGGCGCAGCTCCAGGAGACCGAGTTCGCCGATCAGGTGCCGGTCGGCGTCGTCGGTCAGGTCATCCCGTGGAACTTCCCCTTCCTGATGCTGGCCTGGAAGGTCGCGCCGGCGCTGGCGCTCGGCAACACGGTCATCCTGAAGCCGGCCGAATTCACGCCGTTGACGGCGCTTCTCTTCGCCGATCTCGCCGCCGCGGCCGGGTTGCCGCCGGGCGTCCTGAACGTGGTGACGGGCGAGGGCGAAACCGGCGCGCTGATCGTCGAGCATGAGGATATCGACAAGATCGCCTTTACCGGTTCGACCGAGGTCGGCCGCCTCATCCGCGAGAAGACCGCCGGAACCGGCAAGTCTCTGACGCTGGAACTCGGCGGCAAGTCACCCTTCATCATCTTCGACGATGCCGATATCGACGGGGCGGTCGAAGGCGTCGTCGATGCCATCTGGTTCAATCAGGGCCAGGTCTGCTGTGCCGGTTCCCGCCTTCTCGTTCAGGAGGGCATCGCACCGCTTTTTTATGAGCGCCTGACGCGACGCATGGGAACGCTGCGCGTCGGCCAACCGCTGGACAAGGCGATCGATATGGCGGCAATCGTGGCGCCGGTGCAGTTGCAGCGGATTGAGAGCCTTGTAGCCCAGGGTGTGACCGAGGGCGCGTCGCTGCACCAGCCCAAGATCGACCTGCCGAAGGGCGGCAGCTTCTATCCGCCGACGCTGCTCACGAACGTTCAGCCGACCTCGATCGTCGCCACCGAGGAAATCTTCGGTCCGGTGGCGGTTTCCATGACCTTCCGCACGCCGGAAGAGGCGATCCAGCTCGCCAATCATACGCGCTATGGCCTTGCCGCCAGCGTCTGGAGTGAAACGATCGGGCTCGCTTTGCATGTGGCCGCGAAGCTTGCGGCCGGCGTCGTCTGGGTCAATGCCACCAATCTCTTCGACGCGGCGGCCGGCTTCGGGGGAAAACGCGAGTCCGGCTTCGGTCGTGAGGGCGGGCGCGAGGGCTGCTATGAATATCTGAAGCCGAAGGCCTGGGTCGGGCGCAAGCTCCGGTCCGTTCCGGCCGCGCCGATCGTGAAAGCGGCCGCGGGCGACTTCTCCATGCCGGCGCTCGACCGCACCGCAAAGCTCTTCATCGGCGGCAAGCAGGCGCGGCCGGATGGAAACTATTCGCGGCCGGTGCTTTCCTCCAAGGGCAAGGTGATCGGCGAGGTCGGCGAAGGCAACCGCAAGGACATCCGCAACGCCGTCGTCGCAGCGCAGGCCGCATCGGCCTGGTCTTCTGCAACGACCCATAACCGTGCGCAGATCCTCTATTACATCGCCGAAAACCTAAGCGGCCGCGCGGCGGAATTTGCCGATCGCATCGCCGCCATGACCGGCGCCTCGGCAGCCGGTGCGAGGGCCGAGGTGGACGCTGCGATCTCGCGTCTTTTCACCTATGGCGCCTGGGCGGACAAATACGAGGGCGTCGTGCACCAGCCGCCGCTGCGCGGCGTTGCGCTGGCGATGCCGGAGCCGCAGGGCGTCGTCGGCGCCATCTGCCCGCCCGAGGCACCGCTGCTTGGGCTTGTCAGCCTCGTGGCGCCGTTGATCGCCGTCGGCAACCGCGTCATCGCCGTTCCGAGTGAGCAGCATCCGCTGGCGGCAACGGATTTCTATTCCGTGCTTGAAACCTCGGATGTGCCGGCTGGCGTCATCAATATCGTCACCGGATCGGCGGTCGAACTCGCCAAGACGCTTGCCGCCCACAACGACGTCGATGCGCTCTGGGCTTTCGGCTCACCGGAACTCTCGGCGCTGGTCGAGAAGCTCTCCGTCGGCAACCTGAAGCGCACCTTTGTCGACTACGGCATGGCGATCGACTGGATGGACCGGACGGCTGCCGAGGGCCCGGCTTTCCTGCGCCGTGCCGTCGACGTCAAGAACATCTGGATCCCCTACGGCGAGTAGGAGGATCCAGCATCTTCTCGGGCGGGGGCACGGCCGGAAGAGCGGGGAAATCCGAACAACCTTGTTGACGCCCGGCGTTGGAATGGGCCTGATGCGGCCGTACGCCGCCGGAAGCCCCGGCGATGGGTGCCTGCAGGGCCGCGCGTCCGATCGGACGTGCAAAGTTGCTGCAGCACGTTGAATTGCAGCATGGTTCTGTCGTTAGATCGGTCAAGGAATCATGCAGGGGAGGACAGGAATGCTCAGGAATATCGACCCGGCTCTCAATGCCGACGTGCTGCACGCGCTGCGCTCGATGGGTCACGGCGACACGCTGGTCATCTCGGACACCAATTTCCCATCCGATGCGATCGCGCGTCAGACGACGCTCGGGAAACTGCTGCACATCGACAACGTCTCCGCCGCGCGCGCCGTAAAGGCGGTGCTCTCGGTCCTTCCGCTTGACACACCGCTGCAGCCCTCGGCCGGTCGTATGGAAGTCATGGGCGCGCCGGACGAGCTTCCGGCGGTACAGCGGGAGGTCCAGGCCGAAATCGATCGCGCCGAGGGCAAGCCGGCGCCGATGTACGGCATCGAGCGCTTCGCCTTCTACGAAGAGGCGAAGAAGGCCTATTGCGTCATCACCACGGGCGAGACGCGTTTCTACGGCTGCTTCCTCTTCACCAAGGGCGTCATTCCGCCGGAAACCGCCTGATTCGTCGGCGCGACGTTAGACCGGACAACAAGGGCGAGGGATCGCGGTCGTAAACCGCGCCGCGACCCAATGAAGTTTGGAGAGCGACCGAGCGCTCTTGCTTCGCAGCCTTTCGCGCGGCCGCGAGAAAGGCGAGCTTGGCCGGCATCTCGATGAGCTCCGAAAGCGCGACCCGAAGAATGTGCAGGAGAAGTCGCCGATCGTGATCATGTTCCAGGCGGCGACCCAGGTGGCGACGAAGAATAATGTCGCGGGCAACGTCAACGGCGCCACATCCGACTTCGTCTCCTACCGCCTGGTGAAGAAGAACTGAGCGATCCACGTCCATTTCTTCGGGGAGCAAATTGCGCCGTGGGCCTGATAAGCCCCCGCGGCGTTGTTGCAGGAGCGGAGCGTTGCATTGATATTGCGCCGGTCGCGTGCGCAGCGGGAAGGAATAATGAATGGGTGAGTTGAAGGTAAGGACGAGGGAGACGGGCGCGACCGCCGTCGTCGGGCGCACGGGCTTCCCGCACGTGAAATCGGTCACCGGTGGCGAACTCGATATCGTCACCAGCCCGTCACAACCCGGCTATGGCCCGCTCGATCTTCTCTATGCTTCGCTTGCGAGCTGTCTGGTGCTGAGCGCCCGCATTGCCGCGAGCCGCTTCGGTGTACTCGACAGATTGACGGAAGTCTCCGCAAAGGTCACCGGCGAGAAAGCCCATGACGAGCCGTCGCGTGTCGCACGCTTCGACATCGAGTTCTCCATCAAGGGCGATTTCGACGACACCGTTCGCCATGCGATAGCCGAGGCGGCCGAGGCGGAGATCTGCACGATCAGCAATACCTTGCGCGGCAATCCGGATTTCGCAACCAGGGTATATGGCTAGCACATCGGCCCGAAAATCGGACCCGATTTTCGGAAAGCACGATGCGTCGAATCAAAGAGTTACAGCGTCGTTTGTGCGTCCTAATGGACGCACGGCGCTGTAATGCGTGTCACCCAAGGGTTCCAGAGGGATAGCAACCGCCGCTGCTTTGTGCTCGCATCCGCGCCTGGCAGCTGAGTGTACCTGCGGTCGTGGAACCTTCTACTATCAAGCGACGTTTGTAATTGCTCGCTCGCGATTCCGCCGTTTTGAGGTTGGCGGCCGCCGGCTCCGCCGGAAGAGGTCGAGCAGTGATCTTCGGAGGTTGTCGAGCGCTTCACCGGACACCTCTACCGGCTCCGCGCCATCCGGCTGGATGTGACGCGAAGTTTTGACGCCCGCCGCTTCCGTATTGAGGAGGCAGCGTCCATGACTTGGAATGAAAGTCACACTTCAACGACGGCGCAAGGAGCCGTATCGACGCCGGAATTGGCGCGTCCTGCTGGCAATCCCCGCAGCACGCTGCAGATCGCCGGCCATCCGATCCACCCGATGCTCATTCCGTTTCCGGTCGTCTTCGTGGTGACGACGCTGTTCTGCGATCTCGCCTTCTGGCAGACGGGCTCGTCATCATGGTCAGCCGCGGCGCTGTGGCTCCTCGGCGGCGCGCTGGTCTTCGGCGCATTGGCAGCGGTCGCCGGTCTGACGGATTTCCTGGGCGAACCTCTCATCCGGAGACTGACGGATGCCTGGTATCACTTCATCGGCAACGCGGTGGCAATCGTCGTGACGGCGGTGAACTTCTATCTGCGCTATTCGAATGGCGACCAGGCCGTGATACCGGAAGGACTGCTGCTTTCGCTCATCGTCGTCGGAATTTTCCTGTTCACCGGCTGGAAAGGCTGGGAGCTGGTCTATCGCCACCGGGTCGGCGTCTCCGACGAGCTTTAGCTCAGCCGCAGGGACGCCCATCAGAAGCTGCAGAGCCCCGGCAGGGCCGGGCTGAGACTCTGTTCATCAAAACACTTTATTCTGACGCAAACTTGCTAGCGTCGAGCGCGATTCTCTGATCGACTGCAGCGGTCATCAGTGAAAACCGTCGAAGCTCAGGTGCCGAACGAATGCCGCAGCCACGCTCCGTCTATAATTTCAACAGGATCATCGCCCGTACTCCTTCGCGCTCGGTCGTCAACGGCTTGCGCGCCGAAGATCGCGGTAACCCGACCTATGAGGGGGTCAAGGCCGAGCATGACGCCTATCTTCAGGCGATGCAGAAAGCCGGCGTTGAGGTTGCCGTCCTTCCGGCGCTCGAAGCCTTTCCGGACGCGATCTTCGTCGAGGACCCGGCACTCGTCTTCACCGAAGGGGCGATCCTGCTCAGGCCGGGCGCGGCGACACGCGTGAAGGAAGTCGAGGAAATCGCGCCGACGCTGCGCGATGCGTTCGAGACGGTTCTTGAACTACCGGGCACGGGCTATGCCGATGGCGGCGACGTGCTGACGACAGGTGAAAGCGTAATGATTCTCTCGGCCCGCACAGACAAGGCAGGCGCCGAAGCGCTTCAGAGCTGTCTCGACAGGCTCGGCCGCAAGAGTGAGATCGTCGCGACGCCCGAGGGCGTTCTCCACTTCAAGACGGATTGCTCGCTGCTCGACGACGAAACCGTGCTTTCCACCAACCGCCTGGCGCGGTCGGGCGTCTTCGGGAAATTCAAGCAGGTGATCATTCCGGAGGGCGAGGAGGCGGCCGCCAACGCGCTCCGGGTCAATGACGTCGTCATGGTCGGCGCCGACTTCCCGCGCACGATCGAGATGCTCGACAGGGCTGGCTTCAAGGTCGTGCCGCTGAAGACCACGGAAATCGGCAAGATCGATGCCGGGCTCTCCTGCATGTCGCTGCGTTGGTTCAGCTGCGGAAAAGGTGGGTGAATAGGTGCCGCATGGCAACGGACGATACCAGATCGTCGCGGGCGCCCTGGCCTGCTCTGCTTAATTGTTTGGGTGCGGCCAATCTGCTATTATTTTAGGCGTGGCTAATGCGGCTCGGGACAGCCGCCGGCCGATACAATGACAACGATGAATGCGATCCGGGAGAATGGCCATGAAAAGGCTTCTAACGGCCGCTGCTCTGTTGGCAGCAAGCAGCTTGGTTGCAATGCAAGGCGTAGCCGCCGACGCAGCCGTCGACGACGCTGCGCTGATCAAAAGCGCCGAATCCGCTGCGCCCGCTGCGGTAGCAAGGGGCGCTGCCATCCACGTTATGGACGAGAAGGGCAGTATGCGCACGTTGAGGGAGGGCACGAACGGCTTCTGGTGCATGCCGGACAATCCGGTCACGCCAGGCCCGGACCCGATGTGCGGCGATGCCAATGCCATGGAATGGGCGACGGCATGGATGCAGAAAAAGGAGCCGCCAAAAGGGAAGGTAGGCTTCATGTATATGCTGGCCGGCGGCACCGACGGAAGCAATACCGATCCTTACGCGACAAAACCTGAAGAGGGTAACAACTGGGTGGAAACCGGCCCGCATGTCATGATCGTCAACGCGACGGACATGATGCAGGGCTATCCGACGGACCCTAAGCCCGACACCTCCCGGCCGTATGTGATGTGGGCAGGCACTCCTTACGCCCACCTTATGGTACCGGTGAAATAGCGAGAGTGGAAAAGCTCTGGGCGCGAACGGTTGTTCGCGCAAATTGCGGCAACGACAGCTGAGATGCTTTTGTTCGCGAAGGCACTCGTTTTGGTTTGTGCTGCGCGCGCCCCACGCCTCTATCCGTACGAACGTGATCGTCGCGGGGCCGGTCACGACCGACTGGATCAGGGTGCGGCAACGTTTCGACAGTAGTTAGGCACGCCCGGACCGAGCCGAAATCACGGGACAAGCCGATGCGTGGTCCGTTTAATTGCGAACCTTGAGGGGCACCATGAACGCAGTCATGCGCAGAGCCACGTATGGAAGAATTCCTACTGTTCGCGGCGGTCGGCCGCGATACGTGATTGGCACGGTCAATGCGGCCGAGTTCCTGATTGCACTTCGGTGTGGCTGAGCTTCCTCGCCACCATGTAACCGGCCACTGGGAGCAAACCGGCGAAATCGGCGATTACCTGACATCTGTTGGCGGGCTGATCGTCGGAGGTGTTCCGGCGGCGCCGGCGGGATGGGTGATCAAGACATTGCAGGAGAAGACACTCCTGCGGCTTGTCGGATCCCTGATCACGCTTTTGGCCGGCTACCAGACGCTCGAACTGACAGACGTGCTCTGAGGGACTCGGTAAGGACAATCCTGGCATTACTTCGCAGGAGTAAGTTCCCCGAACACCGTCGGGATCAGTTCCGACACGGTCGGGTGGATGTGCACGGCGCGGGTGATCGTCGTATAGGGCTTCTTCGCATACATGACGTCGAGGATGCTCTGAATCGCTTCGTCTCCGCCGGTGCCGAGGATCGATGCGCCGAGGATTTCCTGCGTGTCCGCGTCGACGATCACCTTCATGAAGCCCTGCGTCTCGCCCTTCTCGACGGCACGCCCCACCCTCGTCATCGGCCGTGTGCCGATCAGCAGCTTGCGGCCGCTGTTGCGGGCTTCGCTCTCGGTCATGCCCGCGCGCCCGAGCGGTGGGTCGATGTAGAGCGCGTAAGTCGGGATACGGTCGGTCACCCGGCGCGGATCGTTGTCGAGGAGATTGGCGGCGACGATCTCGAAATCGTTGTAGGCGGTGTGGGTGAAGGCGCCGCGGCCGTTGCAGTCGCCCATCGCGAAGATATGTGGAACGCTGGATCGCAGGAAATCGTCGACCTCGATATTGCCCCGCGGGTCGGTCTTCACGCCAGCCTTGTCGAGCCCGAGATCGTCCGTATTCGGCCGGCGGCCGGTGGCGAGCAGCACATGCGAGCCGATGACTTCCGGCGCTCCTGACGTGCAATCGACGCCGGCGGCGACGCCGTCTTTATGCTTGGCGAAGCGGATGCATTCGGCATTGAGGCGGACATGGATGCCTTCCTTTTCGAGAATGTCGCGGATCGTATCGGAGACGTCCGGATCTTCCCGCCCGATCAGGCGCGGCGCTTTCTCGATGACGGTCACCTCGGAACCGAAACGCCGGAACATCTGAGCAAATTCGAGCCCGATATAGCTGCCGCCGATGATGACGAGGTGCTCCGGGAGTTCGCTGAGGTCCATCATCGAGGTGTTGGTGAGATAGGGAACCTCGTCGACGCCAGGAAAATCAGGGACCGCTGCACGGCCGCCGGTGTTGAGAAAAATCTGGTCGCCGGAAATCAGCTCATCACCGACGCGGATGTCGGTCGGGCTTTCGAAGCGTGCATGGCCTTCGATGACTGTGCAGTTGTCCATGCCCTTGAGCCAGCTTTCCACGCCCGAACGAGCATCGAGCCGAACCTTCTCCTTGCGTGCCATGACGCGGGCGAAGTCGACGGAGATCGCGCCGGTCATCATGCCGTATTCGGCGCCGCGACGCGCGGTGTGGATCGCATAGGCGCTGGCCACCATCGCCTTGGTCGGCATGCAGCCGGTGTTGACGCAGGTGCCGCCGAAAAGCTTGCGCTCGATGAGCGCAACGGTCTTGCCGGCAGCCGTCAGCCGCCCGGCAAGCGATGGTCCGGCCTGGCCGGCGCCGATGATGATTGCGTCGAAGTGCTTGCTCATGACACGGAGGACACCACCCGGAAGGTTAGCAGAATTGCGATCAGAGCTTGGAGAAGGGCAATTGGCAGCCAGCCCGCATCGGCCGCGATGCAGACGGCGGCGGGCGCGGTCATGGCACAAAGCCCCGCCACCACACCAATCAAAAGCGCGAAAATCTTGACGGACATGGTTTCCCCCGAAACAATTCCATGCGCTGAGGGGAGAGTGGCTGAGAACGGTATCGATTGCAATGTCCAATAGGAGAGTGCGTCTGCCGGAGAATTCAACCGTAGGCGCGGACACGCAACCCGCTCTATTTTTCGCCGAACCCTGACATATATGGAATGGCTTACGCCGACCCAGCGGAGAATCCGTGATCAAACTGCGAGACCAGAACGAGGGAGACAATCATGCGCCTGATCAAGACTGTTATCGGTACTGCCCTTGCCATCGCGCTCACCGCCGCTGCGGCTGAGGCCGATGTCGTCGTTTCCTCGAAAATCGATACGGAAGGGGGCGTGCTCGGCAATATCATTCTCGCCGTCCTCAATGCCAACGGTATCAAGACCACGGACCGTGTTCAGCTTGGCGCGACACCAGTGGTGCGCAAGGCGATTACCGCCGGGGAGATCGACATTTATCCCGAATATACCGGCAATGCAGCGTTCTTCTTCGAGAAGGCGGACGATCCGGCCTGGAAAGATGCTGCCAAGGCCTATGAGCAGGCAAAGAAGCTCGACTATGACGCCAACAAGATCGTTTGGCTGACCCCGTCGCCCGCCAACAACACCTGGGCGATCGCGCTCCGCAAGGAGGTCGTAGAGGCCAACAAGCTCAAGACGCTCTCCGACTTCGGCAAATATGTCTCGGGCGGCGGCGAGGTCAAGCTTGCGGCCTCGTCCGAATTCGTCAACTCGGCCGCGGCGCTTCCGGCGTTCCAGACAACATATTCCTTCAAGCTTAAGCCCGACCAACTGATCACGCTGTCAGGCGGCGATACATCGGCGACGATTGCCGCGGCTGCAAATCAGACGAACGGCGCCAACGCCGCGATGGTCTACGGCACCGATGGCGGCATTGCGCCTTCCGGCCTCGTCGTGCTCGAAGACGACAAGAGCGTCCAGCCGATCTATCAGCCGGCACCGATCATCCGCGAAGCGGTGCTCAAGGAAAACCCGCAGATCGAGGAATTGCTGAAACCGGTCTTCGAAAAGCTCGACCTCGTGACGCTGCAGGAGCTTAATGGGCGCGTCCAGGTTGGCGGCGAGCCGGCCAAGGCCGTTGCCGAGGACTTCTTGAAGAAGAACGGCTTTCTGAAATGATGTGACGAAGGGAGGGCGCACGTCCAGACGGGCGCCTCCTGCAGCCCACGCGTCCAGTCAGATGCGCAAAGGACGCTGTAGCAAATCGAACTGCCGCATGATTTTGTCCTTAATCGATTCCGATTTAAGGAATCATGCAGCAGTCCATCCGACCGGACGGGCGACTCCTGAAACGCCACGGGTGATGGCATGATCCAAGGAAAGGAACGCTTGCCCTTCCGCGTCGACAAGCTCGGCGTCGTCATTGCTGCGCTCGCTGGCTACGGCGCGCTCCTTGCGCCGTTTGCAACCTTCCGGGCCAACCGGATCGTCCAGGGTGAGGCGAAGGCAATTCTGGAGGGCTTGCCGCCATCGCTCGGATACACGCTTCTTGGCCTCATCGCGTTGGCTGCGGCGGTTGCCCTCTTCAAGACGCCGAACCTGGTACGAATGGCTGCGGCTTTTGCCGCTCTCGTCGCGCTTGGCATTCTGATCGGAATGGCCGCCAATCATCTGACGCCGCCGGAAAACACCTATGCCCGCGTTTCGCCGGCCTCGGGCTTCTGGGTGATGGTTTTCGCCTTCTCACTTCTGGTTGCCGATGCGCTGACACGCCTGAATCCCGGGCCCGTCATCCGCCTCCTCTTTCTTGTTTCGGTTCTTGCGGCCGCCGGTGCTATGCTGATAGCCGGCGGCTGGGACGGACTCTCCATCCTGAAGGAATATGCAAGCCGCGTCGACACCTTCTGGAAGGAGGCGGGGCGGCACGTAACGCTCGCGCTCGGATCGCTCGCGGCGGCGACCGTCATCGGCTTGCCGCTAGGCGTGCTTTGCCATCGGGTGGAGGTGTTGCGCGCCAGCGTGCTGAACGTTCTCAACGCCATCCAGACAATTCCGTCGATCGCGCTTTTCGGCATCCTGATCGCTCCGCTCGGCTGGATCGCGACACATGTGCCGGGTGCCGCGGCCATCGGCATTCGCGGCATCGGCGTCGCGCCCGCTTTTGTCGCGCTGTTTCTCTATTCCTTGCTGCCCGTCGTCGCCAATACGGTGGTCGGGCTCGCCGGCGTCCCGCGCGACGCCAACGACGCTGCCCGCGGCATCGGTATGACCGACTGGCAGCGACTTGCCGGCATCGAGTTTCCGCTCGCCTTTCCGGTGATCCTCACCGGCATCCGCATCGTGCTCGTCCAGAACATCGGACTCGCAACCATCGCCGCCCTTATCGGCGGCGGCGGTTTCGGCGTCTTCGTCTTCCAGGGCATAGGCCAGACGGCGATGGACCTCGTGCTGCTCGGCGCTGTGCCGACCGTCGTCCTGGCCTTTGCGGCGGCGATCGTGCTCGACGCCTTGATCGAAATGACCGTAACGGACCGTAACCAGGGCAATACCGCATGATCGAAATCGAACAGGTTACCAAGCGCTATGGCAACACGACCGTTGTCGACGACGTGTCGCTGACCGTCGAACCGCATACGATCACCGTGATCGTCGGCACCTCCGGCTCGGGCAAGACGACGCTGATCAGAATGGTCAACCGGCTGGTCGAGCCGACTTCGGGCACGATCAGGATCGATGGCCAGGATAACCGCGCCCTGCCGGATTTCGAGCTTCGCCGCAGGATCGGCTACGCCATCCAGGGCCACGGGCTGTTTCCACACCGCACGGTCGCCCAGAACATCGCCACGGTCCCGACGCTCCTCGGCTGGGACAGGAAGCGCATCGACGCGAAGGTCGAGGAACTGCTGACGCTGTTCCAGCTCGATTCTGCGGCCTTTGGCCCGCGCTATCCGCATGAGCTTTCCGGAGGCCAGCAGCAGCGGGTCGGCGTTGCGCGCGCGCTCGCCGCCGAGCCGAACGTGCTTCTGATGGACGAACCCTTCGGCGCCCTCGATCCGATCATCCGCTCCAAGGCGCAGGACGACCTCGTCGCGATCCAGAGACACTTCGGCACGACCATCATCCTCGTCACCCATGACATGGAAGAGGCGTTTCACCTCGCCGACAGGATCGCCGTGATGGACAAGGGCGAGGTCGTGCAATACGCGACACCGGCCGAGATGCTGGTCAAACCCGCGACACCTTTCGTGGAAACGCTGATCGGCACCAGCGAGCGGCCATTCCGGCTGCTGGCGATCGACACGGCCGCGGATGCGGTCGAGCCCGGCTCGGCCGAAGGCGCGCCGATACCGGCGACGCTCAGCCAGCGCGAGGCGCTCTCCGAGCTCCTGTGGTCCGGGCGATCTGCGCTGCCGGTTGCCGCGCCGGACGGCGCCATCCTCGGCAAGGTCAGCCTCGAAGGCTTGGCAAAACGGGCGGCGAGGCCACGGTGATGGCGTGGCTACCCAAGCTCGCCCGGATTGCTGTCCTGCTGCTGTTGCTCGCCTTCCTGCTGCAGCCCTCCTGGTTCGAACCCTTGCTGCGGCCACTGGTTCAGCAAAATGCGCCGGCGATCTACAACCAGGGCAGCCTGTTCTGGCTGACCGTGCTGCATCTCAGGACAGTTTTTGTCGCAACGGCTGGCGCGGCTGCCGTTGCCGTGGCTCTGGCGATCCTCGTGACGCGGAAGGCAGGGGCGGAGTTTCTTCCGCTCTCGCGCAGCCTCGTGAACATCGGCCAGACCTTTCCGCCGGTCGCTGTCCTGGCGCTGGCGGTGCCGATTTTCGGCTTTGGCGAGAAACCGACGCTGATCGCCCTCTTCCTCTATGGCCTGCTGCCGATCTTCGAGAATGCGCTGACGGGCTTGACGACGCTGCCGCCCGCCGTGATGGAGGCTGCACGCGGCGCGGGTATGACGGAGCGCCAGCGGCTTTTCAACATTGAGCTTCCCCTGGCGCTGCCGGTGATCCTGACGGGGATCCGATTGTCCGTCGTGATCAGTCTTGCGACCGCAACGATCGGGTCGACCGTTGCGGCCAAGACGCTCGGGGAAGTCATCATCGCCGGTCTGCAGTCGAACAACCTCGCCTTCGTGCTTCAAGGCGGCCTCATCGTCGCCGCGCTGGCCGTGCTCATCCATGATGGGCTTCAGGCATTCGAGAGATTCCTTTCCGGCCGGGTGCGCGCCTAGACCATCCGGACGACTTGCCACTGCTCGCAGAAGTCGTAACAGCAGCAGTTTGGTGCGATTGTGAAAATGAATTTCACATTTCGCCGGAATGGCCGATTTTTTGTTGACGCCCTGAAAAATCTATCTCAGTCTACGAAAATAAATTACGCCAAAAGGCAAGGGAACAGCGCGAGCATGAAAGTCGGTATAATCGGACTCGGATTCCGTCTTGGCTATCTGGGCTACGTTTTCAAGGCGATCGACGAAAGCTTCGAGATCGCCGGCTATGTCGACCCGGCGCCCGCGGGACTCGCAACCCTCGTCGAAAAAGGCATTCCCGCCGGCAAGGCCTATGGATCGCCTGAGGAACTGATCGCCAGCGAGAAGCTCGATCTGCTGATGATTGGCTCGCCCAACCACATGCATCTCGATCATATCCGCATCGGCCTAGAGGCTGGTCTCAAGATCTTCTGTGAGAAGCCGATCGTCAGCACGATCGAACAGAGCCTCGAGCTTGCCGGGGTTTTGGCGAAGCACGGTCACGACCGCCTGATGGTCGGCCTCGTGCTGCGCTACGCGCCGCTGTATCGCGACCTTCGCGCCGCCCAGGCCGCGGGAACGCTCGGCCAGGTCGTTTCGATCGAGGCCTCGGAACATATCGAACCCTATCATGGCGCATTTTTCATGCGTGACTGGCGCCGCTATGGACGCTACGCCGGCAGCTTCATGCTCGAAAAATGCTGCCATGACCTCGATCTCTATAACGGTGTCGTCGGCGCCCGGCCCGAGCGGGTCGCAAGCTTCGGCGGCCGCAAGAGCTTCATTCCTGCCAACGATCCCGCCCGCGAAGGCATCAACGATCTGCAGCTCTTCCACCGCAAGCCAAGCGGGTGGCTCGGATCGGACAGGGTCTTCGACAGCGATGGCGACATCATCGACTATCAGGTTGCGATCATCGAATACGCCAACGGCGTTGCGATGAATTTCCACACCAACCTGAACGTGCCGGACCAGTTCCGCCGCTTCTGCGTGATGGGATCGCGCGGCATGGCCGAAGGCGACTTCATCCGCGGCTATCTCGATGTCCATGAAGTGCTCTCCGGCAAGAAGGTGGTCGAGAAGCGCTATGCCGCGACGGAGCTTTCGCAGCATTACGGCGCCGACGAGCAGATGGCGGCCGAGATCATCGCCCACGTCCGAGACGAGGGGCCGCTGCCGGTCTCACCGCTCGATGCGCTGGAGGCCGGCATCCTGGCGCTTTCCATGGACGAGGCGCGGATGAAGAGGGCGGTCGTCGATTTGAGACCGCTCTGGGACCGCTTCGACGAAGCCCTGCACGCCCGTGCGGCCTGAGAGGGTGAGGAGCATGAGCGTTCGGCGCAGCACCGTCATCTTCGCCTGGATCCTGCTTCTTCCCGCCTTGCTCTATGTCTCGGTCATCGTCGCCTATCCGCTCGTCGACACATTTATCCTGTCGTTTACAGATGCTTCGCTGAAGAAGACCACCAAATGGGTCGGCACAGTCAACTACGACAAGATCTTCAACAGCACCTTCGCGGAAGTGATCGTCCGGACATTCGTTTGGACCTTCTTTTCCGTCTCGATCAAGATGATCATCGGCACCTTCGGCGCCGTCATGCTGAACGCCGCCGTACCGGGCCGTGCCCTGTTTCGCGTCCTGACCATGCCGCCGTGGATCGTGCCGATGGCAATCGGCATCTTCATGTGGGGCTGGATGTACAACGGCCAGTTCGGGATGATTTCCGGCGTGCTGCAGAACATGGGCCTTGTCGACGGCCCGATCGCCTTCCTCGCGCATGGTTCAACGGCGTTCTGGGCAACGATCATCACCGATGTCTGGATCGGCGTGCCGCTGGTGACGCTCTATCTTCTGGCCTCGATCCAGGCGATCCCGCAGGATCTTTACGAGGCGGCATGGACGGACGGGGCTGGCCGCTTCTATCGCTTTCGCCGCATCACCCTGCCGCTGCTCGTGCCGGCGATGATCACCATGTCGATGCTGTCGCTGATCGCCACCTTCAACTCGTTCGACATCATCTGGATCCTGACACAGGGTGGCCCGAACGGTGACACGACGACGATGATCATCGACACCTATCGAACGGCGATCGGCTCGAAGAAATACGGCGAAGGTGCAGCGCGTGCCGTGGTGATCTGCATTTTCCTGTCGATTTTCTGCCTGCTTTACTTCCGCGTCACACACCGCCTCGCCTCGGGAGAAAGCCGATGAGCCAACCGGCCTTGATCAATCGCTATCGCTGGTACGAGCTCGTCGGAATCTACGCGGGAATCTTTGTCTTCCTGAGTTTCATTCTCGCCCCCTTCGTCGAAGGCTTCCTGGTGTCGCTGAAGCCGCTCAGCCTGCTCTTTTCATCGCCCTATCGCTTCTGGCCGGAGAATGGGTCCTTTGCCGCCTACAGGACCATGTGGGTGAGCGTGCCGGGCTTCGCCCGCTATATCTTCAACTCATTCTTCGTTTCCATCATCGTCACCGCCGTCGTGCTGGCGCTGGTGGTGCCGGCTGCCTATGCCTTTGCGCGCTTCAGGTTCCGCGGCAGCGGACCGCTGCTTGCGGCCTTCCTCGCGGTCAACATGTTTTCCGGCGCAGTGCTTTTGATCCCGCTTTTCCGGCTGATGCGCAGCTTCGGCGTGCTCAACACCTATTTCGCCATGATCGTGCCGGGCGTCGCCTTCCTCATTCCCTCGGCGATCTGGCTCTTGCGCACCTACATGATGCGTATCCCCCGGGAACTGGACGAGGCTGCCTTCGTCGACGGCGCCAGTCACTTCTACACGCTTCGCCGGGTGATCCTGCCGATCGCCATGCCGGGCATCACCGTCGTCGCGATCACCACCTTCATCGGCTCCTACGCCCAGCAGTTCATCTTCGCGCTGACCTTCAATTCCAAGACCGAGTACATGCCGTTGCCCGTGGGTCTCTTCGCCTATTTCGGCCGGCAGGAAGTGGTCTGGAACGAACTGATGGCCGCTAGCTTCGTCGGCATCGCGCCGGCCGTCGTCGTCATTTTCTTCCTGCAACGCTATCTCGTCAGCGGCCTGACCGCCGGCGCGGTGAAACAATAAGCAACCACCAAAGAAGGGGAGTTCCATCGTGACCATTGCTTACAAGACTGCTTTTCTAACGCTTGCCTTGCTCGGTTCGACCGCGCTCGGGAGCGTTGCCGCGCAGGCCGCCGACCAGGAGATCAGCTGGATCTACTGCGGCGACAAGATCGATCCGATCCACGAGAAATACATCAAGGAATGGGAAGGCAAGAACGCCGGCTGGAAGGTGGTACCGGAAGTCGTCGGCTGGGCCCAGTGCCAGGACAAGGCGACGACACTTGCTGCGGCCGGTACGCCCGTCGGCATGGCCTATGTGGGGTCCCGCACACTCAAGGAGTTCGCCGAGAACGATATGATCGTTCCGGTCCCCATGACCGAGGAAGAGAAGAAGAGCTACTATCCGAACATCGTCGACACGGTGACCTTCGAGGATAACCAGTGGGGCGTGCCGATCGCATTCTCGACCAAGGCGCTCTATTGGAACAAGGACCTCTTCAAGCAGGCGGGCCTCGACCCGGAAACGCCGCCGAAGACCTGGGCCGAAGAGATCGCCTTTGCCAAGCAGATCAAGGAAAAGACCGGCATTGCGGGCTATGGTTTGCCGGCCAAGACCTTCGACAACACGATGCACCAGTTCATGCACTGGGTTTACACCAACAACGGCAAGGTCATCGACGGCGACAAGATTGTGGTGGACAGCCCGGAAGTGCTGGCTGCGCTGCAGGCTTACAAGGACATCACGCCCTATTCGGTCGAAGGGGCGACCGCTTACGAGCAGAACGAAATCCGTGCCATCTTCCTTGACGGCAAGGCTGGCATGATCCAGTCGGGCTCCGGGGCGGCTGCGCTGCTCAAGGACACGAAGATCAACTGGGGCATCGCGCCGCTGCCGCTCGGCCCTTCGGCCAAGGGCGAAGGGACGCTCCTGATCACGGACAGCCTGGCGATCTTCAAGGGCACCGGCGTCGAGGAAAAGGCGATCGAATTCGCGAAGTTCATCACCTCGCCGGGACCGCAGGGCGAGTACGAGTTGCAGGGCGGCGCAGGGCTGACGCCGCTACGCCCGTCCCCGAAGGTCGACGAATTCGTCAAGGCCGACCCATCCTGGAAGCCGTTGATCGACGGCATTGGCTATGGCGGTCCAGAGCCGCTCTTCACGGATTACAAGGGCTTTCAGAACGCAATGATCGACATGGTGCAGTCGGTCGTCACGGGCAAGGCGGAGCCGGTCGATGCTTTGAAGAAGGCTGCCGGCGAACTCGAACAGTACAAGTAAGCCCGATGAGGACCGCGAACTGACAGGTTCGCGGTCCTTCCCTCGCTTTCACGAAAGAGCCGCTTCTCGCCGGTGGCCGGAGACAGATTCTTGGGACAGCTCAATCTCAAAAAGGTTCAGAAATTCTACGGAACCTACGAAGTGCTGAAGGGTGTCGAACTCGAAGTCAGGAACGGCGAGTTCGTGGTCTTCGTCGGCCCGTCGGGCTGCGGCAAGTCCACGCTGCTCAGAATGATCGCTGGCCTTGACGAGACGACTGCGGGCGACATCGTCATCGACGGCAAGCGTGTCAACGACTTGCCGCCGGTCAAGCGTGGTATCGCCATGGTCTTCCAGTCCTATGCGCTCTATCCGCATATGACGGTGTTCGAGAACATCGCATTCCCGTTGCGCGTGGAGAAGATGCCCGAGGAGAAGCTCAAGGCCAAGGTGGAGCACGCGGCGCGCATTCTCCATCTCGATCAGCGGCTCCAGCAGAAGCCCGGCATGCTTTCCGGCGGCCAGCGCCAGCGTGTCGCGATCGGCCGGGCAATCGTGCGCGAGCCGAAGATCTTCCTCTTCGACGAGCCGCTGTCGAACCTTGATGCGGCCCTGCGTGCCGACATGCGCATCGAACTCGCAAAACTGCACCAGCAACTGAAGGCAACGATGATCTACGTCACGCACGACCAGGTCGAGGCGATGACGATGGCGGACCGGATCGTCGTGCTGAACGCCGGAGAGATCGCCCAGACGGGCGCGCCGCTCGAACTCTATCACAAACCGGCCAACACCTTCGTGGCCGGCTTCATCGGCAACCCGAAAATGAACTTCCTGCCGGTCACCTGCAAGAGCGTCAGCGACGCCGGCGTCGAGGTTGAATACAAGGGGCAGACGGCGATCATTCCGGTGACGCCGCGTAGCGGCATGGCCGGTGCGACTTTGACCCTTGGTGTGCGCCCCGAGCATATCCAGGTCGGTTCCGGCGACCTGACGTTGGCGGTCACGCCCTCCGTCATCGAGCGTCTCGGAGCCCATACGGTTGCCTATGCTTCGCTCGGAGGTGAGGGGGAGAATTATTGCGCGATGCTCCCGGGCACCGCTGCGATCCGGGCGGACGAAGAGGTCAGGACCGGCATCCGTGCCGCTGACTGCCACCTGTTCGACGAAAACGGCATCGCCTTCGAGCGTCGCGCCGAGATGACCGATATCGACATGGCGCTTTTCGATCCCGCAGCAGCCTGATCGGCTGGTTGCGCCACAGGAAATTTCCGCTTCCGCGACCGTTGTCGTAGAGTACAGCACGTCAATCTGGCTGGGTGAACTCGGATCGGGAGGCAGGCATGCCGGAAATAACCGTCAACGTGCGCTACATGGTGGATGACGTCGAGGCTTCCATCGAGTGGTACACTAAGCATCTGGGCTTTTCGCTTCTTTCCAACCACGCTCCGGCTTTCGCGGACGTCAAGCGCGGAGCGTTGCGGCTATTGCTCAGTGGCCCCTTGAGTTCCGCGGGCCGACCGATGCCCGACGGCGAGCGTCCCGCGCCCGGCGGCTGGAATCGTATCCACCTCATCGTCGATGATCTGGCTGCCGAGGTCGCGCGACTGAAAGCCGGCGGGGCCAAGTTCCGCAACGACATCGTCACCGGACCAGGCGGATCACAGATCCTGCTGATCGACCCGTCCGGCAATTTCGTCGAGTTGTTTCAGCCCGCCGGTCGCTGACGGGCGCTGCAAAGCAAGTTGGACTGGAACGGTTTACGGAGCGCCGTAGCTGGACAGCGCTCCGCCGGATTTGAACTATCGGAATTCAGGCGGTTATTTTTTGCCCAGGACTTCGGAGATGGCGCCGACTGCCGCCGTCACGACGATGTCGGCCTCTTCCCGCGTCAGGCAGAGGGGCGGGGCAAAGCCCAGGATGTCACCCTGCGGCATCGCCCGGCCGAGGACGCCGCGCTCTGCCAGCGCCGTAGCCACCCTTGGGCCGACCTTCAGCGCCGGATCGAAGAACTTCCGATCGTCCCGGTCCTCAACGAACTCGATCGCCGCCATCAGACCATCTCCGCGCACTTCGCCGACGTGCCTGTGCTCCGAGAACGCCTTTGCAAGCTCGGATCGGAAATAGGCTCCGGTCGAGCCGGCGTTCTCGACGATGCCGAGTTCGTCGATCAGTTCGAGATTGGCGATACCGGCGGCCGCGCAGATCGGGTGGGCGGAGTAGGTCCAGCCATGGCCGATCGGGCCGAGTTCGTCCGATCCCTGCACCAGCACCTGCCACATCTTTTCCGAGACGATGCTGCCGGAAAGGGGCGCATAGGCCGAAGTCAGGCCCTTGGCGATGGTGATGAGGTCCGGCTTGATGCCGTAGTGATCGGAACCGAACGTGGTGCCGAGACGTCCGAACCCCGTGACGACCTCGTCGGCGACGAGCAGGATGTCGTATTTCTCAAGCACCGCCTGGATCTTCTGCCAGTAGCCCTTCGGCGGCGGCACGATGCCGCCCGTACCAAGGATCGGCTCACCGATGAAGGCTGCGATCGTATCCGGCCCTTCGGCGAGGATCATTTCCTCCAGCTTGTCCGCGCAATATTGCGAGAACTGCTCCTCATTCATCGAGCGGTCTGGACGGCGGAAATAGTAGGGCGCCTCGGTATGCAGGATCGGTGCGCGCGGCAGATCGAAGGCATTATGGAATAGGTGCAGGCCGGTCAGCGAGCCGGTCATCACGCCTGAACCGTGATAGCCGCGCCAACGCGAAATGATCTTCTTCTTCTCGGGCCTGCCGAGAATGTTGTTGTAGTACCAGATGAGCTTGATGTTGGTCTCGTTGGCATCCGAGCCGGAAAGGCCGAAATAGACGCGACTCATGCCTTTCGGCGCGCGATCGATGATCATCTTGGAGAGTCGGATCGACGCCTCGGTGCCGTGGCCGACATAGGCGTGATAATAGGCGAGGTTCTTCGCCTGTTCGCCGATCGCCTCGGCGATCTTCTGCCGGCCATAGCCGACATTGACGCAGTAGAGGCCAGCGAAGGCGTCGAGGCTGCGCTTGCCGGTGACATCGGTGATGTAGACGCCTTCGCCGCCGCCGATGACCCGTGTCGCGCTCTCGCCGCGCGCATGCATGCCCATATGCGTGGACGGATGGAAGAAATGGTCGCGGTCCCAGGCGGTGAGTTCGTTGCTTTTATCGAGCATGGTCTTTCCTTTCGTCAAATCGGTTCAGGCGGCGGTGTCGATGCAGAGATATTTGAGTTCGGTGAAGGCCTCCATGCCATGGCGTGAGCCTTCGCGCGCCAAGCCGGACTGCTTCCAGCCGCCGAAAGGGATCGGTCCGCCGGTGATCTTCACCCGGTTGATTGCCACCATGCCGTATTCGAGCGCCCGTGCGAGCCGCAGCTGGCGAGCGCCGTTTTGCGTGACGACATAGGCCACGAGGCCATATTCGGTGTCGTTCGCCCGGGCGATCACCTCATCCTCGCTGTCGAATGCGGTGACGGCGGCTACGGGGCCGAATGTCTCTTCACGCATGATCAGCGCGTCGTCCAGCACATCGGTGAGCACGGTCGGCTGGAAGAACAGCGGCCCTGCCGCGTGCCGCTTGCCGCCGATCGCGAGTTTCGCGCCGCATTTCAGCGCGTCGGCGACCTGCTCCTCGACCTTGGCGATGGCACGCTCATGCATGAGCGGTCCGATGTCCGTGCCTTGTGCGAGGCCCGCGCCGACCTTGAGACGGGAAACGCGTGCAGCGAAAGCCTCGTTGAAGGCTTTGAGGATCGGGCGTTCGACATAGATCCGGTTCGCCGCCAGGCAGTCCTGCCCGGAGGTCGCGAACTTCGCGGCGATCGCGATGTCTGCAGCCTTCTCCACATCGGCATCGGCGAAAACGATGAGCGGCGCGTGGCCGCCGAGTTCCATTACCAGCCGCTTCATCGTCGGAGCGCACTGGCGGGCGATCAGCTTGCCGATCTCGGTCGAGCCGGTGAAGCTCATGGCGCGGACGCGGGATTCCTCGCACAGGCGGCCGACAATGGTCGCGGCATCACCGGTAACAACATTGAAGACGCCTGCCGGAAGGCCGGCGCGCTCGCCGAGTTCCGCAAGCGCAAGGGCGGAAAGCGGCGTCTCGGAGGAGGGGTGGGCAACGACTGTGCAGCCGGCGGCAAACGCAGCGGCCGCCTTTCGGGTGATCATCGCGGAGGGGAAGTTCCAGGGCGTGACGACGCCGACCACGCCGAGCGCTTCACGGCGCACGATCATCTCCGCTCCCGGCAGATGGCTCGTCACGCTCTCAGCGTTAAGCCGCTTGCCTTCCTCGGCATACCACTCGATGAAGGAGGCGGCGTAGTCGATTTCGCCACGGGATTCCGCAAGCGGTTTGCCCTGCTCCAGCGTCATCAGCAGCGCGAGATCCTCCTTGGCGGCGAGCATCAGCTCGTACCATTTGCGCAGAATGGCGGCGCGTGCTTGCGGCAGCATGCTACGCCATGCCGGGAAAGCCTTGGCAGCGGCATCGACGGCTTCGGAAGCCTGGGCGGCTTCGAGTGAGGCAACCCAGGCAAGCGTCGCACCCGTTGCCGGGTCTGAGACCTCGAAGGCCTTGCCGTCACGCCCGGCAACCCAGCGCCCTCCGACATAGGCGAGCTCCCGTAAGAGCTGCCGATCATTCAGGTGGTTCAATGCGTCATGGAAGGTCGTGCGCGCGAAAACAGCTGTCATGTCCGATCTCCTCTCGTGTTGGCTGTAGTCTGGACTGCAACAGGGAGAGAAGTTGTCTATTCCGGGCACATCCGGCAGAGAGTTGGACTAAATAACCGGGATTGGGGAGCCGGATTGTCTACGGCGTATCAGGGATCAGGCTGGTGAGCGGGAGCTGGGTTTCTTCCTTGACCGTCTTGGTGACGATGTAAGTGAAATAGCGGTCGATGCCCAACTCGCGATCCAGCAAGCCATCGATGAGCCGCTGGTAGGCGTCGACGTCGGGTGTCATGATTTTCAGAATATAGTCGACGCCGCCGCCGACGGACCAGCAGGCGACGATTTCGGGGATCGACGCGACCACCCGTTCGAAGCGTTCGAAATCGGTCTGGCGATGGTTGCCGAGCGTGATTTCGGTGAGAACGCTCGTGACCGGGGTCACCCGGCGCATGGCGAGCCGCGCGTGATAGCCCGTTACTATCCCGGCCTTTTCCAGTTTCCTCAGCCTCAGCCAGCACGGTGTTGGCGACAGCCCCGCCTTTTCGGCGAGCGCCAGCTTGGTAATTCTTCCGTCCTTCTGGATCGCCTCCAGGATGCGCAGATCAATGGCATCAAGCTTGATCATGCCTTGGAACGCTCTTCGGACAGTTCCGACTTCTCGGCATAGGCCATCATGCGGTGGAAGCTCATCGAGATATGGGCCCGCCGAATGTACCCGATCGCCTCCCAGTCGCCGATTTCGGCGGCGGACAGGACAGCCTGCATCTCGTTGCGAAAGGCCGAGTACTCTTCCGCCAATCCGAGCTTCGGCATCATTTTCAAGACGACGCGAACGACCTGATAGTACAGTCGCTCGCTGATCTCCCGCAGCGGGAGGTTTCCCGTAAACGCCCTGATTTCGGTAAAGAATGCCATGTTCAGGTGCAGGAAGGCCTTTTGTGTGGGATTTCTCATCTCCTCGTCGCAGCGGGCTATCAGCGCCCTGATCCTTTCGAGATCCTCGGCGCTGCGCGGGATCGGCGAAAGCTTGCCGACCAGAAGCGCAAGTTCCATGCGCAAATGATAGATCTGCACCAATTCCCCGATATCGGGGTCGGTCACGATCGTCCCGACACCATGCACCGATTCCACCAGCCCCTCGGACTCCAGCCTTGCCAGCACACGTCTCACGGGCGTGCGGCTGGTGGAAAATTCCTTCGCCAGCTCTTCCTCGGACAGACGGCTGCTCGGCGCGTATTCGAGCATGCAGATACGGTCCCTGAGGGTATGGTATATCCGGTCGAACCTCTCTCTGGCCGATGCCGGCTGGAGGGAGCTGCTGGTTTCGACATTGTCGGGCAATTCCGGATGCAAGATTATCCTGCTTCCAAGACAGCGTTCAGAAACTGCCTTGTCCTTTCGTTCTTGGGGTTTCCAAAGATTTCCGCAGGCGCGCCTTGTTCGCAAATCTTGCCTTGATAGAAGAAGCACACCCTGTCCGAAAACTCCTTGGCGAAACCCATCTGGTGGGTGACCATGAGCATGGTCAGGTCGTGTTCGCGCCCGATCTTCCTTATAACCTGCAGGACTTCGCCGACAAGTTCCGGGTCGAGCGCCGACGTGACTTCGTCGAACAACATGATCTTCGGGCGCATTGCAAGCGCCCGCGCGATCGCCACGCGCTGCTGCTGACCGCCCGACAGCTGCGACGGGTAGTGGTCCTTCTTGGCGGACAGGCCGACCATGTTGAGAAGTTCCGCCGCGCGTTCCTCGGCCTCCGAGCGCTTCATTCCGAGCACGGTTATCGGAGCTTCGATGCAGTTTCCCATCGCCGTCATGTGCGGGAAGAGGTTGAAGGACTGGAATACCATGCCGATTTTCGCGCGGATCCGGCGTATGTGCTTGGTGGTCGCAGGCACGAGCTTGCCGTTCTGCATCATGTGCGTCATCGGCTCCCCATCGACCCAGAGGACGCCGTCATTGATGGCCTCCAGCGTCATAAGCATGCGCAAGACGGTCGTCTTGCCGGAGCCCGAGGGACCGATGATCGACACCTTCTCGCCGCGGCCGATGTCAAGATTGAGATTGTCGAGAACGGTGAGCGGGCCGTAGCGTTTTGAAACGTTCTCGAAGCGTACCATTGGCATGTCGTTCATCTTTTATCTCCGCTGCAACCACGATTCGAGCATCCGGACCATGCCCGCTGAAACAAGACTCATAACCAGGAAGAACACCCCGACGAGTGTGACGGGCTCGGTATAGCGGAAGGTCTCGGATCCGATGTTCTTTGCGGTCTGCATGAGCTCGAGGACGGCAATGGCCGAAAGCAAGGGTGTCTCCTTGAAAAGCGCGATCAGATAGTTTCCGAGCGCAGGAACGACGGGAGGCAGCGCCTGAGGCAGGATTATATCCTTGAAAGTGTTCCAGGGAGACAGATTGAGAGCGATCGATGCCTCCCATTGCCCTCTCGGAACGTTCTCGAACCCGGCCCGGTAAACCTCGGAGCAATAGGCGGCATAGTGAATGCCGATCGCTGCCACGCCGGCCGTAAACGCATCCAGCACGAATCCTGCCTTCGGCAAGACGAAGTAGAGGAAGAATATCTGGATGAGCAGGGGCGTCGACCGGATCAGTTCCACGAGCACCGTGACGACCACACCGGCGGCCGGAAAAGCCAGCCTGATGGAGGCGAGCACAAGGCCGAGTGTCGCCGCTATGAGGAAACCGAGAGCGGTCGCTTCGACCGTCATGATCGCCGCTCGAGCAAGGACCGGCAGAATCTCGAATGTGAATGTCCAATCCCACATCAGGCGACCCTTCCGCGTGTCAGTCCCCTCGACGCGCGCTGCTCAAGCAGGCGCATGCCAATGGTGACGGTTAGAGAAATGGCCAGATAGATCAGCAGCACGAGGGTAAACACCGGGACGGTCTTCAGTGTGGTCTGGTTCATTTGCTGGGCCTTGAAGGTGAGGTCCGCGAGCGTAATCAGGGAAACGAGCGACGTGGACTTCACCAGTTCGATGAAAAGGTTGCCCCAGGGCGGGATCATCGCCGCAAACGCCTGCGGCAGAATGATCCGGCGCAGCATCTGTGCCTGCGACATGTTGAGCGCGATCGAAGCCTCCCATTGTCCGCGCGCCACGGAAACGATGGCACCCCGGACCACTTCCGCTCCATAGGCTCCAATGTTCAGGCCGAGCGCCAGAACCGCCACCACGAAGGCGTCGAGGAAGATGCCGAATTGCGGCAGGACGAAATAGAGCCAAAAGAGCTGCACCAACGCGGACGTGCCGCGGAAGATTTCAATGTAGGTCGTCGAAAGCCACCTTATCGGCAGAGGGCCGTAGAGCTTTGCGAGTGCCGCTATCAGCGCCATGAATACGGCGAGTACAGCACCCAGAAGCGTGATCTCTACCGTCAGGACGGCGCCGTCGAGCAAGCCCGGCATGAAGAGCCGGTAATCAGGGTTCGCCGAAAGCAGGGCAATCAGCAGCAACGTTGCCGCGAGCATCGCGGCGAGCATGCGAATCCACATCTGGGTCCCTCATGAACGCAGGGATTGGAAGTGCGGCGCTTTCGCGCCGCCGGCCAGAAGGCGTTACTCGCCTGCGCAAAGCTGCGCGGTCGTCTTGTTTGGCAGATAGGCCTTGCCAAAGCCCAGCGGTTCGACGAGGGCGATGTGTTCGGGGGTGCCCAGGAAGGCGGCGAGCTCCTTGTTGAAGGCCTCGACGAGGTCCTTGTCTTCCTTGCGGAAGCCGAAGCCGCCATGGCCCTTGACCGACTTTCCGGCAACTTCACCGAAGGGTTCGGTCGATTCCACGCCTTCCGCCTTCTTGGCCATCTCGGCGATGGAGAGCGCGGTCAGCGCTGCCGCATCCGCGCGGCCGGCCTGGACGGCGGCGACGAGGCTGGACTGATCGGGCAGCGAGATGACCTGGTCGGGCGCGACGCCGGCATCCTTGGCGTAGCCGTTCTCGACAGCACCCGCCATCACGGCAAGCTTCAGGTCCTTGTTGGACGCAAAGGTGGAATAGTCCTTGACCCCCTTGGGGTTGCCCTTCGCGACCAGCATGGCCTGCCCGATGCCATAGGAGGGCTCGGAGAAGGCGATCTCGGCGCAACGTTTGGGATTGATGAACATGCCCGCCGCGATGATGTCGAAGCGACCTGCCTTCAAGCCCGGAATGAGCGAGCCGAATTCAGTGAGGACGCCGTCCACTTCCGCGATGCCCATTTTCTTGAGTACGGCCTTCGCAACTTCCGGCGCTTCTCCCGTGAGCTTTCCGTCCGGCGTCGCAAATCCGAAAGGCGCCTCATTGGCAAATCCGATGCGGATATAGCCGGCAGCCTTTGCCTTCTCGAGGGTCGACTCGGCATGGGCGTAGCCGGAGAAGGACACGGCGGCAATCGTGAGGGCTGCTGCCCTCAGTGCATTCCTGCGGGAAATGAGAGTTTTGAACATGGGTTCCCCTTTTATTTGAACATGGTGTTCGCCTCACACGGCATGGATGCCTCGCGAGAGAATAGAAGTATACATCTGTCTCTCGTTTTGGCAAGAAGGTCCGCAAGAAATACGAAAAACTGGAAAGCCAGTTGCGTGTCGCGCAAAATGATGTACACATCTATGTCGTCGTACACGATGGAGGAGATGTCGTGAGCAGGTCGGCTGTTTTTACCGCGGCGGAGTATTCACGCCGGATCCGTGACGTGAAGAAGCGCATGGAGCGGGCGGGCTTCGACCTCATCATCTGTCAGGATCCCGCGAACATGGGTTGGCTCACCGGCTACGACGGCTGGTCCTTCTATGTTCCGCAGTGCGTCCTCGTGCACGCGGACGGGGAACTGCCCATCTGGTTCGGCCGCGCGCAGGACGAGAAGAGCGCCCTTCTGACGACCGGCTTGCCTCAGAGCAACGTCGTGCCGTTTTCGGAGTATCTGGTGCAGAACCCGGAAGACCACCCCTTTGACGAGCTTGCCGAACTGGTGCGGGCCCGTGGCTGGGGGAAGGCGCACATCGGTGTGGAGATGGACGCGCACTACTACACGGCGCGGTGCCACGCCCATCTCGTCAAGGGGCTTCCGGACGCCCGCTTTTCCAACAATGGCGATCTCGTCAATTGGGCTCGCCTGATCAAATCCGAGCCCGAACTGACCTTAATGCGTGAGGCCGGCGCCATTTGCTCACATGCCATGGAGCGGGCCGTCGCGAAGATGAGCCCCGGGGTGCCGCAGAACGAAGTCATCGCCGAGCTCTATCACGCCCAGATCATGGGCGTCGGTGGTCTCGGCGGCGACTATGCCGCCATCTGCCCGCTGATGCCCGTCGGTGAAGGCACCGCCACGCCGCATCTGACCTGGACCGAGGATCCCCTGCCGCAGTCCGGCCTCGCGATCCTTGAAATCGCCGGGGTCAGGCGGCGTTACCATGCGGCGCTTACCCGCACGGTGCATTTTGGGCGGCCGCCGCAGGCCTACATCGATATCGCCAAGGCAATTGTCGACGGTGTGGACGCCGGGCTCGAAAAGGCGCGTTCCGGCAACACCGCCGAGGAGGTCGAGGCCGCATGGCAGGCCGTTCTGCGCAGCCGGGGGCTGAAAAAGGAAAGCCGCGTCGGTTATCCGATCGGCCTGGCCTATCCGCCGGACTGGGGCGAGCGCACGGTCAGTCTCCGTCCGGGCGACCGGACCGAGCTGCAGCCAGGCATGTGCTTTCACATGATGGCGGGTGTCTGGCTTGGCGATTTCGGCCTGGCGATATCCGAGTCCTTCGTCGTCACGGACAAGGGCGGGGAGAAGCTTTGCACGTCGCCCCGGGAGCTGATCGTCGTCGAATAGACGCCCATTGATATCCATTCGAAGCGCCGCCGACCGAGGGCGGAAGACAAGAGAGAAACCATGGACGGTAATCCCTTTACCGATGGCGAGATCGCGCGCCGTCTTGATGCTGTAAGAGCCGGGCTCGTCGATCGCGGACTTGACGCGGCGGTTTTCGCATCGCCGGAAAACATCTTTTATCTGACCGGTCTCGACCACTGGGGCTACTTTGCCCCCCATCTTCTCGTCGTTCCGCTCCGGGGCAAGCCCACGCTCGTCACCCGCGCGATGGAGCGGGTGACGATCGAGAACCATGTCCGTGCGGCCGAGTTCCGCGGCCACAGCGATAGCGAAACCGCGGCCGACCTTACGTCGCGCATCCTCAACGATCAGGGCTTTGCCGGAAAGCGGCTCGGGCTCGAGCAATGGACGTCCGGGCTGAGCCACGGGCTTGCGCGGCGGCTGGAATCGCTCGTGTCCGCCGAGTGGAGCGATGTCTCCAACCTGGTGGATCAATTGCGACTGGTGAAGAGCGCCGAGGAGCAAGTCCTCATGCGGCGGGCGGCCGCGGTCACGGACGCGGCGGCCGGTGCCGCCATTGAGGCGATTGCCGACGGTGCACGGGAGCGCGACGTTGCTGCGGAGTGCATCGCGGCGATGACCCGCGCGGGAGGTCACGTGCCGGGCTTTGGCCCCTTCATCCGTCCGGCCTCCCGCCTTGGCGAGGAGCACACGACTTGGGGATCGGGAAACTACCGCCAAGGAGAGCCGGTCTTCATCGAGCTTTCCGGATGCATCTCGCGCTATCACGCGCCGCTCGGGCGCCTGATCCGGCTTGGAGGCATCAGCGACGCCGATGCGCGCATGGCGGAAGTGACGGCGGCGGCCTTTAACGCCGTTGTCGGGGCGCTCAGACCCGGCGCGCGCGCCCGGGATGTCTATACCGCCTGGCAGGGCGTCGTCGATGATGCGGGCCTTTCCCATTACCGCCGCCATCACTGCGGCTACTGCGTGGGCGTCGGCCAGCCGCCGTCGTGGACGGGCGGAAACACGGTGACCGGTCTCAGGCACGATTCCGATCTCGAGATCAGCACGGGCATGAGCTTCCACATTCTTTCCTGGCTCATGGGGACCGGAAAGGGGGACGATTTCGTCTCCAACACCGTCTTGCTGACGGAGACCGGACCCGAGGTGCTGACGCGCACGCCGCTCGGCCCGATCGTTCGATAGGACTTTGTCATGAGCCGCTATTCGGTCTTCTCGCTGCTGCGCCACGCAGCCACAGGCAACCGGGGATGGCAACGCGCCTGGCGGGCCGCCACTCCGAAGGCCTCCTATGACGTCGTCATCATAGGTGGGGGCGGGCACGGCCTCGCGACCGCCTTCTACCTCGCCGAGAACCACGGCATCCGCAACGTCGCGGTGCTGGAGAAGGGCTATATCGGCGGCGGCAATGTGGGCCGGAATACGACGGTCATCCGGTCGAACTATCTGCTCGACGGCAACACCCAGTTCTACGAGTTCTCCATGAAGCTCTGGGAGGGAATGTCAGCGGCGCTGAACTTCAACGTCATGTTTTCCCAGCGCGGCCAGCTCGTGACGGCACATTCGGCGGATCAGCTCGATACGTTCAGCCACCGCGCCAATGTCATGCGCTCGAACGGCATCGATGCGGAGATTCTCGACCGGGACGCCGTGCGCAAGCTCGTGCCCTATCTCGACTTCTCCGACACGGCGCGGTTTCCGATCCATGGGGCGATCTTCCAGGGGCGCGCCGGCACGGCCCGCCACGATGCGGTTGCATGGGGCTATGCGCGCGCGGCAAGCGGCCACGGTGTCGACATCATCGAAGGCTGCGAAGTTACGGACTTTGTCCGGCAGGGCGACCGGATCGTCGGCGTTGAAACCACTCGCGGCCGCATCGGTGCCGGCCGGGTCGGCCTTGCGGTGGCCGGCCATACCTCGGTCCTTGCCCAGAAGGCGGGGCTGGAGCTCCCGATCGAGAGCCATCTGCTTCAGGCCTTCGTAACGGAGCCGGTCAAGCCGCTGGTCGACCATGTCGTCGCCTACGGGGCGGACCACTTCTACCTCAGCCAGTCCGACAAGGGCGGCCTCGTCTTCGGCGGCAATCTCGACGGCTACAATTCCTACTCCCAGCGCGGCAATACCGGCGTGCTGCGCGAGGTCTGCGAAGCTGCGATCGCGCTGATGCCGAACATCTCGCGCCTGCGCCTGCTGCGCCATTGGGGCGGCATCATGGACATGACGCCGGACGCCAGCCCGATCATCTCGCTGACGCCCGTCGATGGCCTCTATCTGAATGGCGGCTGGTGCTACGGCGGGTTCAAGGCGACGCCCGCATCCGGCTGGTGCTTCGCCGAGATGCTGGCGACTGGCGAGACGCCGGCGCTCGTCCGCGGCTATGGGCTGGGGCGCTTCCGCAGTGGGCACATGATCGACGAGGCTGGTGCCGGCCCCTTCGCGTGGCTTCAATAGGAGAGCGAGATGCTTCGTATCGACTGCCCCTGCTGCGGCATGCGTGACCACAGTGAATTCCGTTACGGCGGCGATGCCACCGTCGAGCGCCCCGCTCACGACAATCCGGATGGCGATGCCTGGTATCGCTACGTGTACGTGCGCGCCAATCCCAAGGGGCTGCATCGGGAATATTGGCAGCACGTTCTCGGCTGCCGCCAATGGCTTGTCGTCGAGCGCGACACGGTCACGCACTCGATCCATTCGGTCAGTTTTTCAAGAAGGCAACGGGCATGATACCCACCGAAAAGCGCCTTGCGTCGGGCGGATATCTGGACCGCTCGCAAGTCATCAAGTTTATGTTCGATGGCCGTCCGTATGCGGGATTCAAGGGAGACACGCTCGCTTCCGCCCTGCTTGCGAGCGGGGTCGCGCTGGTCGGCAGGAGCTTCAAGTATCATCGTCCCCGCGGCATCCTTTCTGCCGGTGCCGAAGAGCCGAACGCGCTGGTGACGGTTGGCACCGGCGCGCGCCGGGAGCCGAACCTGCCGGCCACGATGCTTGAACTGGCATTCGGCCTGGATGCGGCAAGCCAGAACAACTGGCCGTCGTTGCGTTTCGATGTCCAGAGCGTCAACAGCCTGTTCAGCCCGCTGCTTTCATCGGGCTTCTACTACAAGACCTTCATGGGACCGAGCCGCCGGGCCTGGATGTTCTATGAGCACTTCATCCGCAAGGCCGCCGGTCTCGGCAAGGCGACAATGCTGCCCGACCCGGATGTTTACGACTCCCGTGACGATTTCACGGACGTGGCGGTCGTCGGCAGTGGCGCGGCCGGACTTTCCGCCGCCCGGGCCGCCGCGCAAGCCGGAGCGCGTGTGCTGCTGATCGAGCAGGACTTCGAACTCGGCGGCCGCCTGCTTTCCGAGCCTGCGGGAGCGGCATGGCTCGGCGCGATGCGGGCAGAGCTTGAGGAAATGGCGAACGTGCGCATCATGCGCCGCACGACCGCCTTCGGCCTCTATGACGGGAACACGCTTGCACTGATCGAGGATGCGGATCCCTTCGCTGGCCCCGCGATGGATGCGGCGCGGAAAACCTTCACATTGCTGCACGCCCGCAGCATCGTTTTTGCGACGGGCGCGATCGAGCGGCCGATGGTCTTCCCGAACAATGACCGTCCCGGCGTCATGCTGAACTCGGCGATCAGAGCCTATGTCAATCGCTACGCGGTTCTGCCCGGCAGGAACGTCGTGATCGCGACCGCCGACGACAGCGCTTATCTCACCGCTTTCGATCTCCTCGCCCACGGCGCACGCGTCACGATCGCCGACGCAAGGCCGCTCGCGGCGCCGACGCTGCTTGCGAAGGCCAAGCAACTGGGTGCTGAGATTCACCTCGCGACGAATGTCGCGGACGTGAAAGGCAAATATGCGGTAACCGGTGTCGTTCTCGCAGGAAAATCAGGCACCACCGGCGTCAGTTGCGATCTGGTCGGCATGTCCGCCGGCTGGTCTCCGGTGCTGCATCTGACGTCGCACCAGGGAGTGAAGCCTGTCTACCGCCCAGAGATCGACGCCTTTGTTCCGGGGCAGCTCCCCGAAACCCAGTTCGTCGCGGGCGCGGCGGGCGGAAGCTTGAGCGTCTCGGCGGCGATCGCCGAGGGTGCCAGCGCCGGCCGCGCGGCGGCCGCCGTCGCCGGAAAGGTCGGGACAGTCACCGAAGCGCCCGCTTTGGAGATCGAGGAGGCGGCCGGACAGACGACCGTCTACAAGCCGATCTTCGGTCAGCGAAAGGCATTCGTCGATTTCCAGATGGACGTGACGCTCGACGATATCCAACTCGCCCAGCGGGAAGGCTACGAGTCGGTCGAGCACCTCAAGCGCTATACGACGCTCGGTATGGGTACCGACCAAGGCAAGACCAGCAATATCAACGCCCTGAAGGTGATGGCCAAATTGCGCGGGATTTCGATCCCGGGGGCCGGAACGACTACCTTCCGGCCGCCCTATACGCCGGTGGCGATCGGGGCGGTTGCCGGGCGTGCGACAGGTCACCACTTCCGTCCCTACCGTCTCACGCCGATCCACGACTGGCATACCGCAAATGGCGCGCAGATGCTCGAGGTCGGGCTCTGGATGCGGCCGTGGTTCTTCGAGGCTTCCGGCAAGGATGTGAACACGGCTTACGTCAACGAAATGCGGCTTGTGCGATCCGCGGCGGGGATCATGGACATCTCGACACTCGGCAAGATCGACATCCAGGGACCGGACGCAGCCGCCTTTCTCGACAGGGTCTACGCCAACGGTTTCGCCAGCCTTAAAGTCGGGCGGGCGCGTTACGGCGTCATGCTGCGCGACGACGGAATTGTTTTCGATGATGGAACGACGACCCGCCTCGAGCAGAACCGCTTCTTCATGACGACGTCGACCGCCAAGGCGGCGGACGTGCTTTCCTGGCTGGAGTTCCTGCTGGACACGGCGTGGCCGGATTTGCGCGTCTCCGTTTCATCGGTCAGCGACGAATGGGCGGGCATGTCGGTCGCTGGGCCTGAGAGCGCCAAAATACTCGCGGCGGCGTTCCCGGAGATCGATTTCTCCAACGAGGCGCTGCCGCACATGGGGCTGGCCGAGGGAATGTTCAAGGAAAGTCCGCTGAGGATCATACGCCTCAGCTACTCCGGCGAGCGCGCCTACGAGATCTATGTCGGGGCCTCGAATGGAGAAGCCGCCTGGCGGCATCTCATCGACGCCGGCGCGCCTCACGGCCTGAAACCCTACGGCGTCGAGGCGCTTGGTGCGCTGCGCATCGAAAAGGGCCACGTAGCCGGCCCGGAAATCGACGGCAGGACGACGCTTGCGGACCTCGGCATGGGCCGGATGGTCGCCAAGCGCAGCGGCTATGTCGGCGAGGCGCTCAGCCATCGGGAGGCTTTTCAGGCTGCAAACCGCCAGCGGCTGGTCGGCCTCAAATGCGTCGAACCGGGCAAACGGCTTCGCGGTGGGGCGCTTCTGTTTGCGCCCGGCGAGCCGCTGCAAGGCCACGGCCACGGCCGCATGACGTCGATCACCTACAGTCCGGAGCTGGACTGCTACGTCGGCCTCGGACTGCTTGCCGCGGACTTCAAAGGCGACGAGGTGATCGCCTCCTATCCCATGAAAAATGAAGTCGTGCGGGCGCGCGTCGTTTCGCCTGTCTTCCTCGATCCCGCCGGAGAACGCATGCATGGTTGAGACGTCATCCGCCAAGCGCATGGTGCTGAAGCAACTGCCATGCCCGCTCATTCAATGCGATGCCTGGGAGGGCACCCTTGCGGCTTTCGAGTCGGCGCTTGCCGGCGAGATCGGTGGCGCCCTGCCGATCCAGGTCGGGCAGATTGCCGGCCGCGACGGCCTCAGCGTCGTGCGCGCCGGACCACGGCGCTTCTGGATTTTCCCGTTCGAGCGCTCGTCGGCGATCGCTTCCGGCATTCCGCCCGAATTAGGCTGCAGGCTCGACCTCAGCGAAGGGCGGATACGCATCGAGGTCTCCACGCCCGATCTGCGCGATGTCGTCTCCAAGTGTCTGGCGATCGACTGGGACCGCACACTGGGCGTTGCGACCTTTTCTTCGCTGCACCGCATCCCGGTCATGTTCACGCGTTTCTCGGAGCGCGATGGCGAATTTGTCGTGCCGCGAAGCTTCGCAAGGAGCATCTCTGAATGGCTGGAGGAATGCCAGTGATGGAGCTCGACGCTTTCCTGGCGGCCCGGCAACGGATCGCCGGCCGGGTGCTGCGCACCCCATTTGTCCTTTCCGCGTCGCTTTCCGAGCGCTGCGGCGTGCCAGTCGGCCTGAAGCTCGAACACCACCAGACGACCGGCAGCTTCAAGCTGCGCGGCGCTACCAACGCCGTCCTGTCGCTCAGCCCGCAGGAGCGGGCGCGCGGCGTCGTGGCGGCTTCGACCGGCAATCACGGCCGGGCGCTTGCCCATGCGGCGAAAGCCGAAGGATCGAGCGCAACGATCTGCATGTCGCGGCTGGTGCCCGAGAACAAGGTCTCGGAGATCCGGCGCCTCGGCGCGAATGTGAGGATCGTCGGCAGATCGCAGGACGAGGCCCAGCAGGAGGTCGACCGTCTGGTCAGCGAGGAGGGGCTGGTGATGGTGCCGCCGTTCGATCATCCGGCGATCGTTGCCGGCCAGGGTACCTTGGGGCTGGAGATAGTCGACGACATGCCGGATGTGTCGACGGTGCTGGTGCCGCTATCGGGCGGCGGGCTCGCGGCGGGCGTCGCCGCAGCGGTCAAAGCGCGCCGGCCAAAGGCACGGGTGATCGGGCTGACGATGGAGCGCGGTGCGGCGATGAAGGCAAGCCTCGACGCCGGCCGGCCCGTGCAGGTCGAAGAAGAGGAAAGTCTTGCGGACTCGCTCGGCGGCGGGATCGGACTCGACAACCGCGTCACTTTCACCATGTGTCGTGATCTCCTCGACGAAGTCGTGCTGCTTTCCGAAGAAGAGATCGCCGCGGGCATGCGACACGCCTACGAACAGGAACGCGAGATTGTCGAGGGGGCAGGGGCCGTCGGCTTTGCGGCACTTTTGGCGGGCAAGATCAAAGACATTGGCGGACCTGTCGCGCTGATCCTTTCAGGGCGCAACATCGACATGGGGCTGCACCGGCGCGTGATCAACGGCGAGAAGGATCCCCTGCGGGAGGGTAGTAGAACATGACACAAATGAAGATCCTCACAGAGGCTGATCTGAGGGCGGTCGTATCGCTCGACCTCGAGGCGGTCGATTGCGTCGAGAGCGCTTTCCATGCCTTGGCCACAAAGGCCGTGGCAATGCCGCCCATCCTGCGGCTGGACATTCCGGAGTATCGCGGCGAGGTCGACGTCAAGACGGCCTATGTTCCCGGCATCGAAGGCTTTGCAATCAAGATCAGCCCTGGCTTCTTCGACAATCCCAAGATCGGCTTGCCGAGCACCAACGGGATGATGGTGCTGCTGTCCAGCCGCACCGGCCTCGTTCAGGCGCTGTTGCTCGATAACGGCTACCTGACGGATGTCCGCACCGCCGCCGCCGGAGCGGTTGCCGCGAAGCATCTCGCCCGCAAGGATGCCAGCGTTGCCGCGGTTCTGGGAGCCGGGATGCAGGCGAAGCTGCAGCTTCAGGCGCTCGCGCTGGTGCGGCCAATCCGCGAAGCGCGCATCTGGGCGCGGGATCATGCCAAGGCCGAGGCTGCGGCAGATGAGCTTGCCGAAAAGCTCGGGATCCCCGTGACCGCCGTTTCAGACGCGAAGGCAGCTGTCTCGGGCGCACACGTCATCATCACGACGACGCCCTCGGTCACGCCCATTCTGAAAGCGGAATGGCTCGAGAAGGGACAGCACGTTACGGCGATGGGCTCGGACGCCGAGCACAAGAACGAGATTGAGCCCGCCGCCATTGGCCGCGCGGACCTCTATGTGGCCGACAGTCTCGCGCAGACGCGCCGGCTCGGCGAACTGCATCACGCCATTGAGGCTGGCGTCGTCGGGGCCGGACGTGACTTCCCCGAACTCGGGCAGATCATCGCCGGGCAGAGACCGGGACGCGCGGACGCCGCTCAGATCACCATCGCGGATCTCACCGGAACCGGCATTCAGGATACGGCAATCGCCACCCTCGCCTTCACGCGGGCCAATGCGGCGGATGCCGGGACTACGTTCGAAAGCTAGACCCTGGGAAAAATCGAGGAAACGACGATGACTCAACCCAATCTCAAATTTTCCTTGGCGGAATATGAAGCAAGACTGCTGAAAACGCGCCAGTCGATGGAGGCGAAGGGCATCGATCTGCTGATCGTCAGCGACCCATCGAACATGGCCTGGCTGACGGGCTATGATGGCTGGTCGTTCTACGTGCACCAGGCCGTGATCGTACCGCTATCGGGCGAGCCGATCTGGTTCGGCCGCGGCCAGGACGCCAACGGTGCGAAGCTGACCGCCTATCTGAAGCACGAGAGCATCATCGGCTACCCCGACCATTACGTGCAGTCGACCGAACGCCATCCCATGGATTACCTCTCCGGCATCCTTGCCGACCGCGGCTGGGGTGCACTCAGGATCGGCGTCGAGATGGACAACTACTGGTTCTCCGCCGCCGCGTTCGCCTCGCTGCAAAAGCATCTGCCGAATGCCCGCTTCGTCGATGCGACCGCGCTCGTCAACTGGCAGCGCGCGGTCAAGAGCGAGACCGAGATCAGGTACATGCGCAACGCGGCCCGTATCGTCGAGGGCATGCATCGCCGTATCTTCGAAAAGATCGAGGTCGGCATGCGCAAATGCGATCTCGTCGCGGAGATCTATGACGCCGGCACGCGCGGGGTTGACGGGATCGGCGGCGACTACCCGGCGATCGTGCCGCTGCTGCCCTCGGGCCGCGATGCAACCGCGCCGCATCTTACCTGGGACGACAAGCCCATGAAGGCGGGTGAGGGGACCTTCTTCGAGATCGCCGGCTGCTACAATCGTTACCATGTGCCACTGTCGCGCACGGTCTTCCTCGGCAAGCCGACCCAGGCCTTTCTCGACGCGGAAAAGGCGACCCTCGAAGGAATGGAGGCGGGGCTTGCCGTCGCCAGGCCGGGCAACACCTGCGAGGACATAGCCAAGGCCTTCTTCGCGGTCCTGAAGAAATACGGCATCGTCAAGGACAACCGCACCGGCTATCCGATCGGGCTTTCCTATCCGCCGGACTGGGGTGAGCGCACCATGAGCCTGCGTCCCGGCGACAGGACGGAACTGAAACCGGGCATGACCTTCCACTTCATGACGGGGCTCTGGCTCGAGGACATGGGCTTTGAGACCACGGAAAGCATCCTCATCACCGAGACGGGTGTCGAGTGCTTCGCCAACGTGCCGCGCCAGCTCTTTATCAAGGACTAGCAACAAATGACCGAGACGATATTGCGGCCATCGCCGATCTCAGCAAGCGTCGATTTTTCGGCCGAAGGCGTCCAGCACGGCTTTCTGCGGCTGCCCTACAGCCGCGATGACTCCGCCTGGGGATCGGTGATGATCCCGATCACCGTCGTCAAGAATGGGGATGGCCCGACCGCCCTTCTCACGGGCGGCAATCACGGCGACGAGTACGAAGGGCCAATCGCGCTCTTCGATCTCGCCCGGACTTTGGAGCCGGATGAGGTGACGGGACGAGTCATTATCGTACCGGCCATGAACTATCCGGCCTTCACCGCCGGCACCCGCACGTCGCCGATCGACAAGGGCAATATGAACCGTAGCTTTCCGGGAAGACCGGACGGCACCGTGACGCAGAAGATCGCCGACTATTTCCAGCGAGAACTCCTGCCGCTCGCGGACATCGTTCTCGACTTCCACTCGGGGGGAAAGACGCTTGATTTCCTGCCGTTCTGCGCCGCCCACATCCTGCCGGACAAGGAGCAGGAGGCAACGGCTTTCGAATTGGTCAAGGCGTTCGGCGCGCCTTGGGCGATGAAGATGCTGGAGATCGATGCGGTCGGAATGTACGATACTGCAGCCGAAGAGATGGGCAAGGTGTTTATCACGACCGAGCTTGGCGGCGGCGGAACGGCAACCGCCAGGAGCGCCGGCATCGCCAAACGCGGCGTCAGGAACGTTCTTCGCGCCGCCGGCATTCTGAAGGGTGCAGTCGAGACATCGAAGACCGAATGGCTCGACATGCCGGACGGCGACTGCTTCTCCTTCGCGGAAGATGGGGGCCTGATCGAGCCACTCGTCGATCTAGGGGACAAGGTACGCAAGGGCGACGTGGTCGCCCGCATTTATCCCATCGGGCGCACCGGTGCCGAACCGGTCGCGATCAAGGCGAAGATGGACGGCCTGCTGGCTGCCCGGCACTTTCCAGGTCTGGTCAAGCAGGGCGACTGTGTTGCCGTCGTCGCGGTTTAGCTCACGTCCCAAGGAAGATAGTCGTGAAATCGCACATCCTTACAATTACCTGCAGGTCGACGACCGGCATCATCGCGGCAGTTTCGGGCTATCTCGCCGAAAAGGGCTGTAACATCACTGACAGCTCGCAATTCGACGATCTCGAAACGGGCCTGTTCTTCATGCGGTTGGTCTTCATCAGCGAGGAAGGTGTCAAGCTTGACGAATTGCGGGAAGGCTTCGAACCGGTCGCGAAACGGTTCGAGATGACGGCGGAGATCCGCGATTCCGAAGAGCGCATGAAGGTGCTGTTGATGGTGTCGCGTTTCGGCCATTGCCTCAACGACCTGCTCT
>NZ_WITC01000044.1 GCF_009601505.1 Sinorhizobium terangae | reverse complement strand
CCTGAAGGTTTTTCGATGCGGGCCGCAGCGCGACGTTTGCCGCTGGCGTTGGGCGGCCCGCGTTGACAAACCTTGGAAGGAGGAAGCCGCGGAGGCTGGGTGGGACCTATGGGGAAAGCGCGGGGCCGCGGGCGTCTGTTGTGGACTTCGGCGCTGCCGACAGACGCAAAGGCGCCGACCCGAGGGTGTGGGAGGCGATGATCGGAAGCAGATCTGGCGGTCTCGTTGGTGCCGATTTCGACGCTTTTGCGATGCTCAGTGTTATTGGGCGCAAAGCGATCCGATCCCGGAATGCAGAGTGTTTTCGGGTCGGCTTTGGCCAATGTGACGGGCACCTTGTCATGCGGCCTGCTTTCTCGGTGGCGCCCGGGCTCTGGGTTTCTGACCGCGTCGGAAGATCTCGATGATGCGCATCGGGCCACCGCACTCGGGGCATGGCTGTCTCAGAGTGAGCGGGATCGTCTCAGCGCTTGGCGGATCATTGTGTTTGGCCGTTTCCGCTCCGAGCAGAGCGCGGATCTTTGCGACCTTGGTCTTGCGGCCCGCACTGGCGAGCAGGCCGTAATGGCGGATGCGGTGGAAACCGTCGGGCAGCACATGGAGCAGGAAGCGGCGGATGAACTCGTCGGTGGCCAGCCGCATCACCTTCTGACGGTCGCCGGTCTTGATCCGGTAGTCCTTCCAGCGGAAGGTGACGGTCTCGGCATCGGCGCTGATCAGACGGCTGTTGGAGATCGCCACCCGGTGGGTATAGCGGCTGAGATAGGCGAGCACCGCTTCGGGACCGCCGAACGGCGGCTTGGCATAGACGACCCATTCTGATTTGCGCACAGCCAGGCGGCGAACGCGTCAGCCTCTGCGAGAGCTGTCAGATCAGCGTAGAACCTCAGATCGCCGGCGCAATGCAGTGCCCGCAGCCCTGCGATAAACAACCGCCGGAACAGTCGCGACAGAACCCGCACCGGCAGGAAGAACCCGGGGCGGCATGAGATCCACCGCGTGCCATCCGGCGACAGCCCGCCGCCGGGCACGATGATGTGCACATGCGGGTGATGGATCAGCGCCGATCCCCAGGTGTGTAGCACGCTGGTCATGCCGATGTGCGCGCCAAGCTGCCGGGGATCGGCGGCGATAGTGCTCAGCGTCTCGGCCGATACCCGAAACAGCAGGTCGTAGACAGCTTTCTTGTTCCAGTAAGCGATCTGCGCGATCTCGGCCGGCAGGGTGAAGACCACGTGGAAATACTCGACCGACAGCAGGTCTTCGGCGCGGGCGGCCATCCAGTCGCGCGCCGCGGGGCCCTGGCACTTCGGACAGTGCCGGTTCTTGCAGGAATTATAGGCGATGTGGTTATGCCCGCACTTGGTGCAAGCCGCCACATGCCCGCCGAGCGCCTCGGTTCGGCAGGCTTCGATCGCCGCCATGACCTTGAGCTGGGTCAGGCTGACATGCCCGGCATTGGCTCGCCGCCACGCAGGCCCATAGGCTCGGAAGATGTCAGCGATCTCCAGCTTTTGCCGGGGCACCCCGGCGCGCGCTTCATTCCAGCCGACGCCTCAGGGTGAGATCCTCCAACTGCTTCAGGCGCTCGAACGGGCTGATGGTGTCGCGGATCAACTTGGTGGCGACGTGGGTGTAGCGGGCGGTGCTGCTCAGCTTGGCATGGCCGAGCAGAACCTGGATCACCCGCACGTCGGTGTTCGCCTCCAGCAGATGCGTGGCGAAGCTGTGGCGCAGGGTATGCAGCGTTGCGGGCTTGGCGATGCCCGCCATGTGCTTGGCCGCGGTGAAGGCCCGGTTGAGCTGGCGCGGCGAGATCGGATTGATCTTCGGCTTGCCGGGAAACAACCATCCCCGCGGACGCGCCTCCCGCCAGTAATCGCGCAGCAGATCCAGCAAGCCCGGCGATAGCATGGCCTTGCGATCCTTGCCGCCCTTGCCTTCTTCGACGTGGATCAGCATGCGCTCGCTGTCGATGTCAGTGACCTTGAGGTGGCACACCTCCGACGCCCGCAGCCCGGCGCCATAGCTGATGCTGAGCGCCGCCCGATACTTCAGCCCGGGCCCGGGAGCCGCGGCCAGCAGGTCGGCGACCTCCTCGACGCTCAAGACGACCGGCAGCTTCTGCGGTTTGCGTTGGAACTGCATGTACCGCTTCATCTCCTCGCGCCCGCAGGTGATCCCGAAAAAGAACCTGAGCGCGATGATCCGGACATTGAATGTCGAGGGCGTCACCCCGGCATTGGTCATGTGTAGCTGGTAGGCCCGCAACTCCTCCGGCGTCGCCGTGTCGGGTGAGCGCCCCAGAAAGGCCGCGAAATCCTTGATCGCCCGGATGTGGCCTTGCTGCGCCTTGTCGCCCATCCCGCGGATGCGCATGTCCTCGATCATCCGCTCACGCAGCGCGGTGGTCTTCTCCTCTGTCATCGGACCCTCCTGTCCATCAGATTGAGAAGTCTCAATCGTCAGGCCAGGAACCCGAGACACAAAGAACCGACGTCGATCAGGAAACGCACCGCCAGCCACAAGCGCCATTGCCGCGCGAGCGGCTTAGTCCTTCCACCCGATCCGGACCTTTAAGCTTGTAGGAAAAATGGCGGGGCCGGGCGCTGACTTGCGGGCGACCCCGCAATTTTCTCCTTAAATCGGTCGCGATTTGAGGCCTATGCAGTAAGCCGTTCAACCCGATTTTCTGGGAGCTTTTCGTGGCCACTTCTTCGAACAGACTGCGCATTGCCGTACTCTTCGGTGGACGCTCCGCCGAGCATGATGTTTCGGTGCTTTCGGCGACCAATGTCATGCGCGCGCTGGAGCCCGAAAAATACGATGCCGTCCCGATCTTCATCACCCGCGAGGGGCAATGGCTGCTGAGCCGCTTCGAGAATGGCACGCTCGCGAAGGCTCAGAGCGGCACGGAAGTCTCGCTCGTGCCGGGCGGCAAGGGACGTATCCTGGCGATCCCGATCGATGACGCGCCCTATCCGCTGCCGCAGATCGACCTGCTCTTCCCGGTGCTTCACGGCCTCCACGGCGAGGACGGTGCGGTGCAGGGGCTTGCAGAGGTGGCGCGCGTGCCGCTCGTGGGCTGCGGTATTCTCGGTTCCGCCACCGCGCTCGACAAGGACATTGCCAAGCGTCTGCTCAACGAGGCGGGCCTGCCGACCGCGCGATCCGTCACCATTCACCTGGGCGTCGCGCCGGCCTTTGCCGAACTCGAGCGCGCGCTCGGGCTTCCGCTTTTCATCAAGCCCGCCCGCCAGGGTTCCTCCGTCGGCGTCAGCAAGGTCGCGACCGAAGAGGAGTATGCGGCCGCACTTGCGGAGGGTTTCAGGCACGACCGCAAGCTCCTGGCCGAGGAGTTCATCCGCGGCCGCGAGATCGAGTTGAGCGTACTGGAGGATCCGGAAGGCGGGCTCTTCGTTTCCCGTCCGGGCGAGATCGTGCCGGCCGCAAGCCATGGCTTCTACAGCTACGACGCCAAATATATCGACGAGGACGGGGCGGCTCTGAAAGTGCCGGCGGAACTGCCCGAAGAGATCGAAGTCCGGCTCCGGGCGACGGCCGCAATGGCCTTCCGGGCAGTCGGCTGCGACGGCATGGCGCGCGTCGACTTCTTCCTGACACCGGACATGCGCTTCCTAATCAACGAACTCAACACCATTCCGGGCTTCACCGATATCAGCATGTATCCGAAAGCCATGGCAGCAAGCGGAGTCGGTTATGCCGAACTCATCGACCGGCTGGTGGCGCACGGGCTGGCGCGCGCTTCCGAGTAAGGGGCCGATTTAACGCGTGCTTGAGTAGGAAGGAGTTGTCGCACGCCACGCTTGAGTGTCCGCGTCCCCGTATGGTAGCCGTGTGGTGAGGGAGCGCGTCTCCGCAAACGGGCGCACGCCTCGCGGTCAAGCGGATGACGACCCGCTGCCTGTTCCCTTCCATTCCGCCGGAGGCGTCCCATGGTCGAGGTCCTGCTGTTTCACCACGCCCAGGGGCTGACCCCCGGCATCAACGCGTTTGCCGACGAACTGCGGCAAGCTGGGCATACCGTCCACACGCCGGACCTGTTCGACGGCCGCACGTTCCGGAGCATCCCCGAAGGCCTCGCCTATATCGAAGCGATCGGCTTCGACGAAATGCGCGAGCGCGGCGTCCGCATCGCCGACGACCTGCCCAACGATCTCGTCTATGCCGGGTTCTCGTTCGGCGTGCTGCCGGCGCAGAAGCTTGCGCAAACCCGACCCGGAGCCCGCGGCGCGCTGCTCTTCCACTCCTGCCTGCCGATCAGCGGCGCCTGGGCCTTCGGCCCTTGGCCGGACGACGTCCCGGTCCAGATCCACGGTATGGACAACGACCCGATCTTCGTCGGCGAAGGCGACATCGATGCCGCCAGAGAGATAGCGGAAAAGGTGGAGGACGCCGCCCTTTTCCTCTACCCCGGCGACCAGCACTACTTCGCCGACAGCTCCCTCCCCTCATACGACGCCGACGCCGCCGCGCTGCTCACCTTGCGTGTGCTCCAGTTCCTGAGCCGGATCTAGCGATCACCAGCGCTCAGCACTGTCTAGAAGTGCAGTAGTGGACCAAGACAACTGAAACCTTGTCGCGCCGCCGCCGCGAGTGGATATCATGATCAGAGCACTCAAGATCGCAATTCAGGTCATTTGGGTGACATTCGGCTCCGTGGCTGGGAACATCACGGATGGAGCGGCGCGATCACACTAATGACTTGCTTCCGCAACGAACACCGAACAACGAAATGCACTAGCTGTTTTGCCTGGCACTTTCGATGTCTTCGGGTTCCGCGTCGTCGATCTCCGCGAGCTTATCCGGAGCCCTGTGGTCGGAATGAAGCAGTCCGTCCAGTTTTGCGTGGATCGCCTGGGTGTCGCCGTGTTCGGCACGCTGAATGATCAACGTCATGGTCCAGACGATCAGCGTGGTCAAGCCGTGCATGTCGAAGGTCTCAGGCTCGAGGATCAGCCACAGCGCACCGTAGGCTATGACGATCAGAAACGCCTGGGGACGAGCGGTGGCCGTCGCCAACGCACTCAGTGAGCGTCGTATCGGATCTTTTATCATGGGGAATGCAACGGCCGAGGCCGGCTTTGGGTTCCGAAAGATCGTCTCCGCTTGCGAACGCGGCTCGATGCCATCCCGCCAGTGTGTCGATCCGCGACGTCCTCGGCTGCATCAGCGAGCCGCACCGATGGCGGCGGCACAGTTCCGGGCGTAAACGCTAAGCCACTGCCGATTGCCTGCCCCCTCCATGGAAGGCCCGGACGGCGGTCAGGACACCTGCCGTCAGAGCCGCTATTCCGGCAATCTCCAGAACCGTTGGCGAACGGCCATGCACGGCCAGGCCGAATAGCGTGCCAAAGACTGTTTCTGACACGATCAATTGCGCGGAAAGAGCGACAGGCAGCCGTTGCGATGCAATCGTCCACGCCCATGCAGCGCCGACCGAGGCCAGAAGGGCCATACCCGTTCCCCATAGATAGAGAGGAGCAGCGACGTCCCAGCCGAGACCAAGCCGCGGTATCTCGAATACGCCCAGGGCAAGACCGACAGGCATGAAGGCCAGCATCTCGATCCCGCCGCCGGTCATGATAAGCGCGGTCCAGATCCCAGCATCCATGCCTGGACGTTTGGCAAGGGCACTCTCATTGGCAATGCCGAACCACGTCCACAGCAATACGGCGGCAATCGCCAACGGAATGCCGATCGAGAGTGATCGTGTCGTCGCCATGCTGGCAGCATCGAACACACTGACGTTGACGAGGGACAAGCCGATGACAGCCAATGTGAGCGGCAGGATCAGGGAGCTCCATGCCGCGCTTCTCCGGCGCAAGTTGCCGACGATCGCCAGCACGACCGGCACGAATGCCAGAAATGCCGGCGCAATCACGGGACCCGCAAATATCGCCGCGCCGACGACGGTCAGGAAGTAGCCGAGATACCCGATGAAACCAAGCCAGGCTGTTGTCAACAGGTCGCGAAACCTTAGCCCGCGCAAGGCCTTTCCGGCGAACGCCAGAAATCCCAAGCCCAAAACGCCGGAGATCACAAACCGGAACAGCGCAAAGTCGAAGACCGAATAGTCGCCTATGACGAAGGGGACGACAAAGTTCAGCGACCACGCAAAGGCGGCAAAGAGCGCGGCGGCCACGCCGATCATCATGGAGCTCGTCATTGAAGCACCTGGGTTCAAGGATTGTTGCGGGTTCACCGAAGGCGATTGTTCGACCTTTCGAGCAATCGGTTTTGGAGCAATTCCAGGAAAAGTGTGTAACGGTTTCCCGTCCGGAATTGCGTAGTTTCAAAGAGTTAGGCTTCATCCGGGCCGGCGCGGAAGACGAGCAGCTTGTTGCCGTCGAGATCGCGGAAATACGCGCAATACGGACCGTCCTCGTTCGGGCCGCGCGGCCCCGGCTTGCCCTCATCGGTCCCGCCAAGCTTCAGGGCAAGCGCATGCACCTCATCGACGTGAGCGCGAGAGCGCGCGCTGAGCGCAACCATGTTGCCGTTGCCGATCGTGGCATCCTTGCCGTTGTAGGGATTAGTAACACCGAACTCGAGGCCCGTCGTGCCGAAGTAGATTGCCCTGCCGGGCTGTTCCAGGATGCGTCCGACCCCGAACAGAGCGAACAGTTTGTCATAGAAGTTTGCGGCAGTTGCCAGATCGTTGGTTCCTACAACGGCGTGTCCCAACAATTGATGTGCGGATTTGGCGGCCATGGTTACTTCCTTTGTGCGGTTCGTCATCGCCGGGGCTTCCTGCCCTTTCGGCTGATGGCCCACAAAAGCGCGCTGTTCGTGTATGGGATGTTTCGCGACTGCCGCAGCAATGTAATTGAATGCTGAAGCCGAGATATCTCGATACACTTTGATACGAAGAGTCCGGCATGCCAGCGGAGCACTTAAGCAGGGCACGACGGTAGCCTAATGGGTTTGGCGAGTGCTTCTCGCCGTCATCCCTGTGCTTGTTGTTTAGCCCGGAGACATAACTGACGGGTGTTCGGGGAGATGCCTTGCCGTACCGAATACTCCGTCGCCGTCACACAAAGCGGCTGATGATCCCCTGCAGACGGTCGCAGGATCTTGCGAGCTGCCTTTGCGGTGCCGTCGCGAGGCCCAGCAGCAAGCCGGCTTTTGCGGAATCCGGCGACGCATACCAGACGGAGAGCGGAGCCGGGGCCATTCCGAAAGCCAGCGTTTCCCTGACGATGTAAACGTCCGGCGCGCCGTCCGGCAAGTGCAGCAGCACGGCGAGGCCGGCAACAGTGATCTTCCCGGCATGCGGCCGAAGACTTTTCAGCAAGGCGTCGCGTTGGGCTGCATAGACGCGCTTCGTGCGCCTGAGATGCCGCATGTAGTGGCCTTCGCGCATGAATTCGGCGGTTGCGAGCTGCACGGAAGGTCCCGGAGGCGGCGCGAGACAGGCCGCGACCTCCGCAAAGCGGGATGCGAGCACCGGCGGCGCGACGACAAAGCCGAGCCTCAGCGCGGGGCTGATGGTCTTGCTGAAGGAACCAATGTGAATGACGCGCCCGGCGCGATCGAGCGAGGCGAGCGCCGGTGCAGCGCGGCCATCGAGCTGCAGTTCGCTCAAATAGTCGTCCTCGATCACCCAGGCTTGGCTCCGAGCTGCCCAGTCGAGAAGGCGCAACCGCCGCGCGAGTGACAGGGTGGGCCCGAGCGGCGCCTGCTGGCCGGGCGTCACGACCACCAGCGCCGCATCCGGGGCATGGCGGATGCCGTGGTCGACATCGATGCCGTCGGCATCGACCGGGATCGGCGCGAGCGACAATCTGGCGAGCTCCAGCCCGTGCCGGGTGAACGGGAAACCGGGATCCTCCATCCACACCTTCCTCCCCTCGAGACCGAGGACGCGGAGCGCCAGCCCGAGCCCGTTGGCGTAGCCGCCGGTTATGATGACCTCCGAGGGCGAGCACTCGATGCGGCGTGCGACGGCGAGATAGGCGGCGATTTCCCGCCGCAGTTCGAGTTCGCCGCGCGGGTCGGGGTACATCGCCGGCGCGCTCGACTCCGCCCGCACGGCCTGCGCGCGGATCCTGGCGAAGAGCGTCGCGGGAAAGGTTTCCTGTGCAGGCACGCCCATCTGGAAGATCGCCGGGCCCGCAATCATCTCCAGATACAGCTCCATGAACGAGCCGGGATCGGGCGGCTGCTCGACCCGGGTAATGCCGGCGGGACGATCCGCGACACGAGTTCCCGCCGCGCGGGATGCGACGATCAGTTGGGCAGCGGAGAGCTTCTCGTAGGCCGTGCGCACCGTGCCGCGCGCAACACCAAGCTGGGCCGCAAGATCGAGCCAGGACGGCAGACGCGCGCCCGGGGCGAGCACCCCGCTTTCAATCGCGGTGCTGATGCCTTTGCGGATCTGCTCGGCCAGCGGCGTCTTCGCAGACCGGTCGAGTTCCAGTTTCAGCGGCTCGTCCATGCACTCTTGGTACACGATTTTTGCCGGTTCTTGGTGCTTTTTTTAGAACCAGAAGACCGTCATTTCTAGGCGGCAAGGAAAAAACGTCATCCTGGCCACACGCAAAGGAGAACCGTCGTCATGACCATACGACCTTTGATTGGCGCTGTCGGCGCCGCCCTCGCCATAGCCACCGCGATGCCGGCCGCAGCGCATGATCTTGGCGAAACCGTTACGCCCCACTTCGAAAAGGCGATGCCCAACATCCCGGGCAAGACGCTGAGCGCGCTCATCGTCGACTATGCGCCGGGCGGGGCCTCGCTTCCGCACGACCATGCAAAGTCTGCTTTCATCTTCGCCTACGTCGTCTCCGGAGAAATCGAGTCGAAGGTAAACGACGGACCAACCCAAACCTACCGCGCTGGCGAGGGCTGGTACGAACCACCGGGCTCCGCCCATCTCGTCAGCCGCAATGCGAGCGAGATCAAGCCCGCAAAGCTGCTCGCCGTCATCGTCCACGACAGCGGCGAAAAGAACATCACCACCCCGCACGAGTGAACCAGCGTTCAAACGAAACACCTTTGAGGACAAGACATATGAGCAAGCGTCTCGACTACAACCAGATCGCACCGGCCGGCGTCAAAGCGCTTGGCGGAGTCTACGGCTACGTCATGCAGAGCAGCCTCCCCCCGGCGCTGGTCGATCTGGTCTATCTTCGTATCTCGCAGATCAACAACTGCGCCTACTGCCTCGACATGCACACCCGCGACCTCATCAAAAAAGGGCAGAAGATCGAGAAGATCGCGCTGGTGCAGGCGTGGCGCGAAGCCGGCAATCTCTTCGACGAGCGTGAGCGGGCCGCCCTCGCCTGGGCGGAAACGGTCACGCGCGTTGCCGAAACCAACGTGCCGAACGAAGCCTACGAGGCCGTGCGTGCCGTGTTCGACGAGCGCGAACTCGTTGATCTCACGATCGCGATCGGCCTGATGAACACTTACAACCGCATGGCGATCAGTTTCCGCAATACGCCACAGGCTACACTCGAGAACTAAACGGGAGAAGCCTGTCCTTTCAATGATTTAGGGCCATTTCGCGGTATTCACTGAAACCATGAAGTGCCCCAGATCAGGGAGTTTGGCTATGAAGATATTCATCGCAGGTGCCACCGGTGCCGTTGGCCTGCCGCTGGTGCGGGCGCTCACGAGCCTCGGCCATCAGGTAACCGGCATGACGCGCCCCGGAGCGGGGTCGGATCGTCTGCGTGAGCTCGGAGTGGAGATGTCGTTCGCCGATGCCTTCGATTCAGAGGCGGTCCATCGCGCGATCGAGGCGGCGGCGCCGGACGTGGTGATCGACCAGCTCACCCGGCTTCCGGCCAACCCGGCCGACATCATCAAGGCGATGCCCGACGATACCCGTCTTCACCGCGAGGGCGGCGCCAATCTGCTCGCCGCGGCCGAAAAGCTCGGCGTCGGCCGCTACATCCTGCAGTCTCGCGGCTTCTACCTGGAGGCCCCGGCGGGAGAGCTCGCCGACGAGACCGCAAGGCTCAGATACGACGCGCCCGGCCAGATCGGCGAAAGCACGCGCACCATCGGCGCCTACGAGGACCGGGTGCTTGCCTCGCGGTCGCTCGACGGCGTCGTGCTGCGCTACGGCTTCTTCTATGGTCCTGGCACCTGGTACAGGCCGGCGGGAGCGATCGCGGATCAGGCGCGCAATGGTCAATCGGCGATTATCGGTGAAGGAAACGCCGTCTGGTCGTTCGTGCACATCGACGACGCGATCGCCGCGACGGTCGCATCGCTTTACGCCGAGCCGGGCGTCTACAATGTCGTCGACGACGATCCCCTCCCCGTTTCCGAATGGTTGCCGGCCTTCGCCCGCTCGGTCGATGCGCCGGAGCCCAAGCGCGTGAGCGTGGAAGACGCGCTGACAGCGGCGGGCGAGGAAGCGGTCTACTATCACACCCGCCTGACCGGAGCCTCCAACGGCCGGGCAAAAGCAAAACTCGGCTTCGCGCCGCGGCCGCTACTGTGGAAGGGTGCCTGAGACTTTGCCATTCCTGGAAGGCGTTGGTGGTGTTGGATCGCCCTTGCTCCTACATAGCGATACAGTTTGCGAGCATCCGAACACATTCAAGATACGAGCATGCGTCAGTTTTCGCCCAACGGTTCGGACCGACCCGCGAGCCGTGAGACCGAGGCGTGACATGGGATCGTTCGCTCACAACGTAAAAGAGAGCTTCCCGAGACGTGACTATTCGGTCCTTCGCCTGCCGGGCTCATGTTTATATCCGGCAGAAGGAAACGGGTCTCTAAACCAAAGGAACGACTGAAATGATCCTGCTCATCAAGACGCTTGCCGCCGCCACTGCCGCTACTGTGCTCGCAACCGGCGCCTTCGCCCAGAGCGCGCGGGAGATCCGCGGCCCCTCGCCCTATGTTGCCGTCGAGAACGAGCCCGCGCCTAAGCTGATCGTAGACCCCCCGCTTCCTGAAGGGATTGCCCAGGGTGTCTACTGGGCCCAGTACCGGGTGGAGAACCTACGCATCGTGCCGGTGTTTGGGGCGGGCGCCGTCGACGTGTCTCCACGCATCGGACATCTCCACGTTATCGTCGATGACCTGCCGTGGTGGTGGGCGGACGCGAGTGACAACAACACCGTCGATATAGCCAATTTCCCACCCGGCCCGCACAAGGTGAATATCCGGTTGGTCGACGCCAATCACAACGTGATCCCCGGGCAGGAGGTGACGCACACGTTCACCGTCCCTGACACGGCGGCTCCTCACACGCACTGAGGATCGCTCTCCGATGCGCTGCCGCGCAGTTGACAACTGCGCGGCCCTGAACGTGACGGCCGATGGCATGTTGGTCGTCCTGGGCTAAAGTGAGGTTATCATGCACGAGAACGAAGCATTCATTAAAACAGCCTCGGAGCCGGAAGCGGAAGGGCTCACCGGGCTTGGCATCGTCGCAGCGGCAGCCGCCATTCGTAATGGCGACATCTCCTCGGAGTCATACACGGCCGCTCTCCTCCAGCGCGCCCGGACGCACTCCGATCTGAATGCGTTCATCACGATAGATGAAGCAGCTGCGCTGGCGGCGGCCAGAAATGCGGACAAGGCACGCGCCGCTGGTTCCACTGCTCCCCTTCTCGGCGTTCCGTTAGCGGTCAAGGACAGCTATCTGACTAAAGGATTGCGAACGACGCTTGGTGTGCGGAATCTCGAAGGTTTCGTGCCGGAGAAGGACGCGGAGGTCGTTGCCGCGATCAAGAATGCTGGCGGCGTTGTCTTTGGCAAAAATAACCTTGTCGAGATGTCCTATGGCTTGACCGGCAACAACAGCACCTATGGTCAGGTGAAAAACCCTCATAGCCGCAATCATGTCTCCGGGGGCTCCTCGAGTGGGGCGGGCGCGTCCGTCGCGGCTCGCATCGTACCCGCGGCCCTCGGGGGCGATACGGTAGGTTCGATCCGGGTGCCTGCGTCGCTGTGTGGCGTGGTTGGCTTCAAGCCGACGACGGGACGGTGGCCAGGCAACGGGGTCGCGCCGATCTCTCATACCCTCGACACAACAGGCGTGCTTGCGCGCAATGTCGAAGACTGCGCCCTGATTGATCAAATCGTCACGAAGGCTGAACGGACCGCACGCTCCGATCGATCTGACCTGAAGGGTGTCAGGTTAGCCTATGCGCCTCGGCAGCATCTTGATCTGGTCGAGCCCGACATCGAGGCGCATTTCAAAGACACAGTTCGGCGGCTACGCAAGGCTGGTGCCGAGATTGTCGCAATAGACCTCGGAGAAGACTTCTCCTCGATCACCGAAAGGGCAACGTGGAACATCTTTTTCCATGAGACGATGGATGCGATCTCGGGATTTCTTCATTACAACGGAATTCCTACTTCGTTCGACGCAATCTATAACGGCTTGAAACCTGGCCTAAGAGAAGCTTGGGGGCACGTCGTTTTACCGAACGGACCTGGATATATTTCTCGCGAGACATATGAGGCAGCACTGACACTCGATCGTCCGGAAATCCAACGTCGATTCAGCGAAGCCTTTGCCCGCAGCGGGGCTGTCGCACTTCTCTTTCCAACGACACCCTGCACGGCACCATTGATCGAGCAGCAGTCGAAGTTCTCAATCGCAGATCAGGAGGTCAGCGATTTGGTTCTGGCAAAGAACACCATCGCCGCGAGCTTGGCCGGCTTGCCAGGTATCAGCATTCCTACGGGCCTGTCTAAAAACGGGCTTCCGCTAGGGCTCGAGATTGACGGTGCGCACGGGCGTGACAGCAGCCTCCTCGAACTCGCACGTCGTGTGGAAGCGGCCGTCGGGACGCTGCCATCACCTAGCTGAACGATCGGCGCTGCTCGATCAAGATCTAAACAACGGAGACAGGCAATGACCTATAAGAAGACCGACGAAGCGGTCAGCAAGCTGACACCCGAGCAGTTTCGGGTGACCCAGCAGAACGGCACCGAGCGCCCCTTCACAGGCGAATATAATGACAACAAGAGGCCAGGCATCTATGTCGACATCGTTTCCGGCGAGCCGCTGTTCGCCTCGGCCGACAAGTTCGATTCCGGCTGCGGCTGGCCGAGCTTCACCAAGCCGATCGCGCCGGCAAACGTCAAGGAACTCAGGGACGACTCCTATGGTATGATCCGTACCGAGGTGCGCTCGAAGCATGGCGATAGCCACCTCGGCCATGTGTTTCCCGACGGCCCGAAGGATCGGGGCGGATTGCGTTACTGCATCAATTCCGCCTCGCTGCGCTTCATTCCGCGTGAGGAAATGGAGGCCGAGGGCTACGGCGAGTATATCAACCAGGTAGAGGATATCTGAATGACCGAGAGAGCTGTTTTGGCCGGTGGGTGCTTCTGGGGGATGCAGGACTTGATCCGCAAGCTCCCCGGCGTCGTCGCGACCCGCGTGGGCTACACCGGCGGCGACGTGCCGAACGCGACTTACCGCAATCATGGCAGCCACGCCGAGGGCATCGAGATCGTCTTCGATCCCGAGAAGATCAGCTACAGGCGGATCCTGGAGTTTTTCTTCCAGATCCACGATCCAACCACGAAGAACCGACAGGGCAACGACATCGGCCTCTCCTACCGGTCGGCGATCTACTACGTCGATGAAGAGCAGAAGCGGATAGCCGAGGACACCATCGCAGACGTCGAAGCCTCGGGCCTGTGGCCGGGCAAGGTGGTGACCGAAGTCGAGCCTGTGGGTGACTTCTGGGAGGCGGAGCCGGAGCACCAGGACTACCTGGAGCGCTTCCCCAACGGCTATACCTGCCACTTCCCGCGCCCCAACTGGGTATTGCCCCGGCGGTCGGCGGCCGAATAACCGCCCGCCGGTCTCCGGCCGCGGAGACTACTGTTGCGTTCGAGCGAACTCTGAAGCGCCCGGCGGATACGCCGGGCACGTTGCACGCAGCATGAAGAAGGGAGAAGAAGCCTTGCCGCACAGCAACCGACAAGCCAGCAGCAGGCTTTCGTGGCCTGTAGGGCCTGAAAAGACGCGCAAAGGTGTAAGTACCCGGTCGCCGCTGCAGATGTAGAATGAGCATTTCCTTTAGAGCAAAGGAGCGCATCATGGCCTTCAATACGCAACGGCTCCAATTTCCCGGTCATTCTGGCGCAATCCTTGCCGCCCGCCTCGATCTGCCCAACGGGCCATTGCGCGCCTACGCAATCTTTGCCCATTGCTTCACCTGCTCCAAGGATTTCGTGGCAGCACGCCGCGTCGCGGCCGAGCTTGCGCGCGAAGGCGTCGGTGTCCTTCGCTTCGATTTTACGGGTCTCGGATCGAGCGGGGGCGAATTCGCCTCGACGAATTTCTCCTCCAATGTCGCAGACCTGCTTTCGGCCGCCGACTATCTCCGTCAACACTATGCGGCACCGTCGTTGCTCATCGGCCACTCGCTCGGGGGCGCAGCTGTTCTCGCCGTCGCCAGAGACATTCCTGAAGTGCGCGCCGTCGCCACCATCGGGGCGCCGGCCGATGTCGGCCACGTATTGAAGAACTTCGGTGCAAGCCTCGAGGAGATCGAGAAGAGCGGCTCGGCCGACGTCAATCTCGCCGGGCGCACGTTCCTCATAAGAAAGCAATTTGTCGAGGACGCGCGTGAGCAACGCATCAAGGCCGCTGTTTCGAGCCTGAAAAAGCCGCTCCTCATCCTTCACGCACCGCTGGACCAGACGGTTGGGATCGAGAACGCCACCGAAATCTTCCTCGCGGCGAAGCATCCCAAGAGTTTCGTTTCGCTGGACAAGGCCGATCACCTGCTCACCGACCCTGAAGACGCCGCCTTCGCCGGTCGGATCATCTCGGGATGGCTGACGCGCTATCTCGTCGCCGACACGCCACAGGGCACGCAACCGATCGAACATGTCCGCGTGATGGAAACGGGCGAAGGCAAGTTTCAGAACGCGGTCCAGGCCGGCGGCCATAGGCTTTTCGCCGACGAACCCGAAACCGTGGGTGGGCTCGATTCCGGCCCTTCGCCCTATGATTTTCTGTCGATCGCGCTTGGCGCCTGCACGTCGATGACGCTGCGCCTCTATGCCGAGCACAAGGGGTTTGCGCTCGGCCGCATCGGCGTCGACGTCTCGCATGCCAAGATCCACGCGAAGGACTGCGAGGAATGCACCGAGTCGGAGCGCAGCGGCAGCGCCAGGATCGACCATTTCGAGCGCGTCATTTCCATCGACGGCGAAGTCTCGGAAGAGCTTCGCGGCAAGATCGTCGAAATTGCCGGCAAATGCCCGGTTCATCGGACGCTCGAGGCCGAGGCGAAGATAAAAACCGTCGTGAAATCATAGGCGCGCTTGAAAGGACGCAGCGACGCTGCAGGCGAGGGACGATAGGTACAGCCTTGCCTCAGCGAACGGCCGCGCCGATCACCATCCAGACGATGAGGGCCGCGAGCAGCAGCCATATCGCGATGATCGCAACCAGCCCGCCTCGACTGACGGGACGCTCGGTGCGCTTCGTTGCTTCGATGCGCAAGTCCGTGAGAACATCGGTTGGAATCAGCTTGAGCGCGGCGACGATGCCGATTGGGACGATGACGAGGTCATCGAGATATCCGAGGACCGGAACGAAGTCGGGGATCAGGTCGATCGGCGACAGGGCATAGGCCGCGACCGCGCCGGCGGCGAGCTTCGCATACCAGGGAACGCGCCGGTCACGCGCCGCCAACCACAGAACGACGACATCCCGCTTGATGCCCTTCGCCCATTTCTTTGCCCGGTCCAGCCACTGCATGTTCGCTCCCGCCTATTTCCTTAAATCCTAGCCGATTCAAGGTTAAAAACTGCAAGCAATCCAAAGTGCGATGGTGTCTTCCGCGCGTCTGACAGGACGCGCGGCGCTGTAGATACAGGATCCCGCGAACGTCGCACCTGCGTTTTTCGCAATCAGCTGACGATGCCCGAACATCACGTCGGGAGACGTGAGCGCCGCAAGCGAAACACCTTCGATTAGCAGCCCGCGGGTGTCGGAGCGATTGAAGGCGACGTATACGCCGGAGGCCGTGTCGATCGAGGCTGCGAGAAAAACCCGCGTAATTGCGGATGCCGGTATTTTCCTGAGCGGCATCAGAGAACGCGATCACGTCGCCGCGGCCACGCGCGTGGCTCGCCTGAGCGCAATTCACGCTCATGCGATGTGCCGCCGTCACTCGGGCACGCCGGCTAATCTCAGGCCCTCGGCGAGCCGCGCAAGATCCTCCGGGCGATGGATCGGCATCCAGTCCCCGAGGTTGGAGACGCTGAGGGACGGGTCGAGCGCGCGCAGCCGCTGCATCGCCTGCCGTGCCTCCTCCGGGCGCCCGGAAAGCGCGTGGCTTGCCGCCACCACGACGGCCGCGGGGAGCAAGCTCGGCAGGTTCCCCAGCGCCTTCTCCGCCCAGGCCGAGGCGGAATCGAAGCGCCCCGCGAAGAAATTCGCCAGGGCCATCCCGACCTGCATCCGGAACATTTCCGGATCCAGCGGACTGAGCCGTACGGCATGCGCCAGGTGCTCGATAGCGGCGTCTGTTTCACCACGGAGAGCCCGCAGCGTGCCGCCGAGGAACCAGGCCGGGGCGAGATTCGGATTGAGAAACTTCGCCCTGTCGAGGAGCGCGATGCCGCCGTCGAGGTCGCCGGTGAGATGGGCGAGCGCATGTCCTCCCCGCGTCAGCGCCGCCGCATCGTCCCGGCCGAGCTCAACCGCAAGGCGCGCCAGCCGCGCACCCTCCGCGATCTCGCCGGCGCGATCGGACATCCAGCCATTGACCTTGCGCCAGAAATGGCACCAGGCCGCCATGCCATAGGCCGACGCAAATTCCGGGTCGAGCTCAGTCGCCATGTAGAACAAGGATAGCGCCACCTCGATTGCCTCACGGGTCCCGTTGTGCACCTTCGCCGTGCCGCGCAGGTAATAGTCGTAGGCGTCGAGGCTGTCCGTCGGCTTGCGCTTGGCGCGCTCGATCTCCGCCCGTTCGAGCTGCGGCGCGATCGCGCCGACGACGCTTTCGGCTATCTGGTCCTGCAGCTCGAAGATGTCGTCGAGCGTGCCTTCGAAGCGCTCCGCCCATAGGTGCGCGCCGGTGGTCGTGTCGATGAGCTGACCGGTGATGCGCACCTTGTTGCCGGACTTGCGCAGGCTGCCCTCGAGCACGTAGCGCACGCCAAGCTCGCGGCCGACTTCCTTCACGTCGACCGCCCGCCCCTTGTAGGTGAAGCTCGAATTGCGCGCGATGACGAACAGCCAGCGCATCCGCGAAAGAGCCGCGATGATGTCCTCCACCACGCCGTCGGCGAAATATTCCTGCTCCGGATCGCCGCTGAGATTGACGAACGGCAGGACGGTGATGGAGGGTTTATCCGGAAGGACGAGTGTCGGCGCGGGCGGCTCCTTCTGCACGCCGGAGCCCTGTTCTAAGACGCCCCGCCCGTCGCGCTGCCCTAGCTCCCCAATCTCGTCGATGCTGATCTCGCCGACGAAGCGGAAGCCCTTGCGGGCGACGGTGCGGATGAGGCGCTGCTCCTCGCCGCTGTCGCCGATGGCCTTGCGAACTGCATTGATGTGGCTGGTGATGGTCGATTCCGATACGATCCGGCCGCCCCACACCGCCTGTAGCAGGTCGTCCTTGCTGACGACGCGGTCGCGATTTCTGACGAGGTGCAGCAACAGGTCGAAGACCTGCGGCCCGACGGCCACGACTTCCGCACGCAGCGTAAGCTCCCGGCGCTCCGGATCGAGCACGTAGTCTCCAAAAACGAACGGCACGTCGGTATCCCTTGGCGAATGATTCCGCCCCCTTGATAGCACCCTTGGACGAATAACCAAGCTTCCCTCAAGCTCATTTCAAGCTCGCCGCAAGGACTTCCCTCGAGCGCCGGGGCACTCTCCACCCAGATCGACGGCAATGGTTGCGGTCGGGAGAAAAGGAGAGAAGCCATGAAGATCGTCGTCATCGGGGGCACCGGCCTCATCGGATCGAAGCTTGTGAAGACCCTCAAGGAGCGCGGCCACGATGCGCTCGCCGCCTCCCCTAACACGGGCGTCAACACCATCACCCGCGAGGGGCTGGCGGAAGCGCTCGACGGCGCCGACATCGTCGTCGATGTGGCGAACGCTCCGGTATGGGAAGACAAGGCGGTGCTCGAGTTCTTCCAGACGTCGGGCCGCAACCTGCTGGCCGCGGAAGCTGCCGCCGGCGTGCGCCACCATGTTGCTCTCTCGATAGTCGGTACCGAGCGGCTTCCGGAGAACGGCTATTTCCGGGCGAAGGTCGCACAGGAAAACCTCATCAAGGGCTCCGGCATTCCCTACACCATCCTGCGCGCCACGCAGTTCTTCGAGTTTGTCGGCGGCATTGCCCAGTCGGCCACCGTCGGAGACGAGATCCGCGTGTCGCCGGCGCTGTTCCAGCCGATCGCGTCGGATGACGTAGTGGCGGCGCTCGCCGACGTCACGCTCGCAGCCCCGGTCAACGGGACCGTCGAAGTCGCCGGTCCGGAGGCGATCCCTCTCGACGAAGTGATTAGGCGCTTTCTCAAGGCAACGAAGGACACGCGCAAGGTCGTGCCGGACGTCCACGCACGCTACTTCGGCGCCGTTCTCGATGACCAGTCGCTCACTCCCGGCGAGAACCCGCGCCTCGGCGCGACCCGCTTCGAGGACTGGCTTGCCCGATCACAGGCTCAGTAAGCAGCCGCTGACCAGACGTCTCGAACAACGCCCCCCGATCCGCGATCCAGGATCAGGGGCGGCGAACGACAGTTTTTTAGCCACGAAGGAGAATTGCAATGTTTACACGATTTCTCTCAGCCGCTGTATTTGCAGCGCTCGCGATCACCACAGCTTCGGCCGGCGACCGGCCTGCCGGCAAGGTGACGATCGTATTCGACCGGCCCCTTCCGAACGTCCCCGGCAAGAGCATGAAGGGCGTGCTTGTCGAATACGAGCCGGGCGGCTCGTCGCCCGCCCACATGCACCCGGACTCCGCCTTCATTTATGCGACGGTGCTCGATGGTGCGATCCGCAGCAGCGTCAACGGTTCGCCGGAAAAGGTCTACAATACCGGCGAAAACTTCTACGAAGAGCCCGGCGCCCTTCACGGCGTCAGCGCGAACGCCAGCGACACGGAATCGGCAAGACTGCTCGCCGTCTTCGTAGTCGACACCGACGAACAGGAACTGACCACGCCCACGACCGAGTGAGCGGGTTCCTCGACACAGCAGCCCTGGCGGAAGGCTCCCCGGGGCTGCTTCGCTTCCGCACGCGGAAACCTCTGCAGGGATCGACGGCGCGTGTGCCCCGTCTTCCCCGTTATCCTTGAGCTTGCCTTGTCGCATCGGTAACGGAAGCGTGGCGGAGACGATCTCACGCGTCTCCCACCCCACCAAAGCATGATACAATCGCCCTTTGGTGGAGGGGGCCGATCCATGGTTACGCAACCGACCTTCAAAACGCTCGAACATCGCGGCTGGAGCGAGCGCGCCCGGATCTACGATCGCTATTCGGGCCGGTTCTGCCGCTACGGCATAGCAGCTCTGCTCAATGCTGCCGGGATCAGCCGTGGCCATTCGACGCTTGATGTCTGTTGCGGCACTGGGGAGGCAAGCCTGGCGGCCGCCGCACGCGGCGCGATCGTCACCGGCGTCGACTTTTCCGAGGAGATGGTCGCAGCGGCAAAAGCCAAGGCCAGCAACGTCCATTTCCAAGTCGGCGACGCCGAGGCGCTCATCTTCGGGGACGCCGCGTTCGACCGCGTCATCAACAATTTCGGCACCCTGCATCTCGCCGACCCTGACCGGGCGATTGCCGAGGCCGCGCGGGTATTGAAGCCCGGCGGCCGCTACGCCTTCACCGTCTGGCGCGGCCCGGACGTCTCGCCGTTGTTCCGCATCCTTCCGGAGGTCGTCAGCAGCCACGGTACGCTCGATGTCGACCTGCCGCCCGCCCCGCCCTTGTTCCGCTTCGCCGAGCGGGAAGAAGCAATGCGGGTGCTCCATGGGGCCGGCTTCACCGACGTCACGTTCGGCGACATCCCCGCCACCCTCGACTTCCCCGTCGCTGAGCTTTCCGACTTCTTCCGACATGCCTTCGTCCGTTCGACCATGGTGCTGGACAGGCAGGAGCCGGCAGCACGGGCGCGGATAGAAGAGGCGCTCGGAGAAAGCTTTCAGCCCTTCACCGACAACGGCATCGTCCGCCTGCCTCTCCCCGCCCTCGTCGTCAGTGCCACGCGCGATTGAAGAAACGGCGCCCGTTTCCGCCGGTTGTCCGATCGGCTATATTTCGCGCATGATGGAGTCGCGGCGTGCCTTCGGCCAGTTTGTCCTCGATCCCGCCCGCGGCCTCCTGCTGCGGCATGGCGAATCCGTCGCTCTTGGCCAGCGGGGCTTGGCTCTTCTCGAAGCATTGCTCGACGCCGCCGGCGGCATTGTCTCCAAGACGGAACTGATGGAGCGCGGCTGGCCCGGGATGGTCGTCGAGGAAAGCAATCTCACGGTGCAGATCGCGGCACTCCGCAAGGCGCTCGGCCCAGCGCCTGACGGGCAGGAATGGATCGCGACGGTGCCGCGCGTCGGCTATCGCCTCGTGCAGCCGGGCGCACGGTCTGGAGATGCGGAGGCCGCACTGCCGACGCGCCCTGCCCTCGCCGTCCTGCCTTTCGCCAATCTCGGCGGCGACCCCGGCCAGGACTATTTCGCCGATGGCGTCGTAGACGACATCATCACGGCGCTGAGCCGCTTCCGGAGCTTCGCGGTGATCGCCCGCAATTCCTCCTATGCCTACAAGGGCAGTTTCACTGACGTGCGGCAGGTGGCGAAGGACCTCGGCGTCGGCTACGTGCTCGAAGGCAGTATAAGGCGCTCGGGCAGCCGGCTGAGGATTGCGGCGCAGCTTGTCGACGGCGGCAGCGGCGCACATCTTTGGGCTGAGACCTTGAACGGCGAGCTCGACGACGTCTTCGAATTCCAGGACCGGATCACCGAAAACGTCGCGACGCTTGTCGAGCCGCACATCCAGACCGCCGAAATCGAGCGGTCGCGGCGCGAGCGTCCGGGAAGCATCGCCGCCTACGACATCTATCTGCAGGCGTTGGCAAAGATCTCCACCGAAACGGAGAAGGACAATGCCGAGGCCTATGCGCTGCTCAAGAAGGGTCTCGAGCAGGAGCCCGACAATGCGCACCTGCTTGCTCATGCGGCCTGGGCGCTCGAACACCGCCACACCATGGGCTGGCCGCCGCTCGGCCCCGACGACGTAGCGGAATGCGCAGCCTTCGCGCGCCGCGGCCTTGAACAGGCGGCGGGCGACGCCATGGTGATGGCGCATTGCGGCGTTGCCCTGCTCCAGACCGCCAAGGACTACGACTGGGGCTTGGCCGTGCTGCAATTGGCGGCGGAGGCCAACCCCGACAATCTGATGGTCGTGGTTCGGGCGGGCATCGGTCACCTTCACTGCGGCAGCCTCGATCAGGCGCTTTCCCACTTCCATCGGGCGAACCGGCTGAGCCCGGGAGATCGCGGCGCGCATTTCTCGCTCTGCGGCATCGCCTACGTCGAGATGATGCGCCGCAAGTACCCTGAAGCGCTCGCCTGGGCCGCCCGTGCGCACGCCAGCAACCCGAATTTCGACCCGACGCTCTGGGCACTTGTCGCGGCCAACGCCCATCTCGGCCGCATGGAAGAAGCACATCGCTACCTCGCTGAGCTGAGGAAGATCGCTCCCGGTATAACCATCGCCCGCATCCGCGCCGGCCAGCCCGGCAGGGACTTGAGAATTGCCCCGGTCTTCGAAGGGCTCGCGAAGGCTGGCCTCGAAGAAGGCTGACGCGCAGACGTCGAGACTTGACCGCAGCCCTTTGCAACTTTTTGGAACTTTTCGGCGGTGACTACAGGACCGTAAGCCCCTATCAGCGGAGACTGCTCTCCATAAGGCCGACCGGCGCATGAGGAGAGCGAAGATGATCTCAATCTTGACGATCCTTTCCCTCGATCAGGGCAACATCTATACCCCGCCGCCCGAGCCAGCCGATGAAACCACGGACGTCGGAGGTCCGGTGAATACGCCGGCGGCGGAATCACTACGTGTTTCCTGGAGAAACAGGATCACGGCGCAATTTCAAATTTTTACGGCGGCTTTCTCAAATCTTGGAAGGCGCAGCGCTTAGCAGGCACAGCGCGCCCTTCTCCTCAACCGCACGGCTGCTATCATTCGCCCATGACGAAAGAAGCCGATTTCACGCCGCTTGCCGGCGGCGAGAGAACCGCTGTCAGCCGACGAGGTGGCGTGGTCATCCGGGAGACCGGTCCCTGGGCGCGTTCGGTCCAATCTCTGCTGCGCCATCTTGAGGATCGGCTTCGCGGGCGCGCCCCGCGTCGTCGGAGACGGCTTCGACGAGCGAGGCCGTGAAGTCCTCACCTACATCGAAGGCGAGGTCATCAATCCGGCGCCCTGGTCGGACGAGGCCATTCATGCCTTGGGCAGCCTCATGCGTTGCCTGCACGACGCGACTGCATCCTTTCGCCCTCCGGCGGATGCGCTCTGGCGCCCCTGGTTTGGCCGCGGGGTCGGCAGGCCTGATATCATCGGGCACTGCGATGCGGCACCCTGGAACGTCGTTTCGAGGGCCGGCAAGCCGGTCGCGCTGATCGACTGGGAGGCGGCAGGCCCCGTAGACCGGCTGACCGAAATCGCCATGGCAGCCTGGAACAACGCGCAACTTTACGATGACGACGTCGCCGAGATGAACGGCTTGCCTGATGCCGGGCGCCGCCTGCGCCAGGTGCGCCTCTTCTTGGACGGTTACGGCCTGCCAGCCGAAGCGCGGCATCGGCTTGGCTACCGGATCATCGAATTCGCGGCTCAAAGCGCGGCAAACGAGGTGATCGAGCAGCAGATCACGCCCGGAACTGAAATCGCCCCGCGCGTCTGGGGCATCGCCTGGCAGACCCGCAGCGTCGCCTGGCTGATCCGCAACCGTGATGCCTTGGAGAAAGCGTTGCGGTGAGTCAGGCTATAACGCCGCCGGGCTTCTTTTTCATCATCTCTGCGTAGGCTGCTGCCATCCGCTCGGTCTCTTCGAGATAGGGGATCGCGCTCGGACGAGATCGAACCAGGTCGTACAGTCGGGCAATCGACGGAAACTGCAGGCACACGCCTTCGCGATCGAGGTACGCGACCCAGAAGCACAGGTAGAAATCTGCAAGGGAGAAGCGGCTTCCAAGGACATATGGTCCCCTTTTTTCCAGCCTCATATTCATGATGTCCAGGCGGCTGAGGATGAGCGTTTTTGCGAGATCCTGAACCCCGGCGCTATCCGCCAATCTCAGCGAGAACCGGTGCGGAAAATGAAAGCGCTTCATCTCGGATTGTATGTCCCCCGCGACATGGAAAACCGCCGAGAGAAAAGGTCCCCGGTCCGGATCTGTCGGCGAAGGAGCGAGATCCGTAAGCTGGTGCCGGTCAGCCAGATATAACATCAGTGCGGCCACCTCATAGAGCGCGTCGCCGTCAGGCGTAATCAGCACGGGCACAAGGCCGGCCGGGTTTATAGCAAGGAATTCCGCTGTACGGTGCTCGCCATTCAAAATGTCTATTTTTCTGAGTTCGTACTCGATTTTACCTTCCTCGAGCACCCATTGGACGAGCGGTGCGCGGGTGAAGTCACCCCCATAGAGAATGTACATCGGCCTCTCCCCCCAACAGCGCCGCGCGTCTTGTCGGGCGCGCAAAAAGCGGCTGTGACACTTTGAATGACAGCACGTTTTATCCCTAAATCGCTACGGTTTAAGGACATGCAGACGTAACCTAAACGTCACGAGTCCTTCGCTCGCTTCCCAAGCGTGGAGGAAGGCTGCCTGCAACGCCGTGCATTCTTTGACCAAGGTGGAGCCACTCGATTTCGGCTGTCACGGTAACCACACGATTGGATTGAACGGCCGCTTTCGAGAGCATTACATCCATTCGTCACTACTTCCGCGTAACCTGTAGCGGGAGGGCCTTAGCGGCTTTTGCCGCACAACCTGCTGCCACCATGCATGATTTTGTCCTCAAATCGACTCCGATTTGCGGAAATCACGCAGTATGCACCGGAAGCGTCACCACGAAGCAGGCGCCGCCGCCAGACGGAGCTTCATAACGCACCGCACCGCCATGGCGCTCGGTGATCTGGCGCACCAGCGCCAGCCCCAAGCCCCAGCCACCTGTGGCCTCGCTGCGCCCCGAGGGCCGGTAGAACGGCTCGAAAACGCGGGCGCTCTCGCTGTCCGGTATGCCCGGGCCGTGGTCGCGGACCCTGAGTTCCACCATACTGCTTTCCCGCGCGACAGTGGCTGTGACAGGTGGACCGCCGTGGCGCAGCGCGTTCTGCATGAGATTGCGCACGAGCCGGCCAATGAGGCGCGCATCGCCTGTGACAGTCGCCGGCGTGCCGGAGACCTCGACGCCGTTGCGCGCCCCCTCTTCCGAGACCAAGGCCAGCAGGTCGACGGACTCGGGCGCATCGAGTTGTTCCACATGGTCGAGCCTGCTCGCGAGCAGGATCTCCTCGACCAGCGTGTCCAGCTCGGCGAGGTTGCGGACGATCTCCTCCTTGCGACTCTCGTCCGGCGCCTGCTCGTAAAGGTCGATCGCCATGCGCAGGCGCGCCAGCGGCGAGCGCAATTCGTGGCTGGCATTGGCGAGCAGAGCGCGGTGTGACGTGATCAACCGCTCGACATGATCGGCGGCCTTGTTGAAGCTCTTCGCCACCGCCGCGACCTCGTCGCTGCCGTCCTCCGGCACGCGCGCTACGAATTCACCCCTGCCCCAGGCATCCACGCCCCCGCGCAGCCGCTCCAGCCGACGGGTGAGGTGACGCACCACGGGATAGGCGGCGAGCCCGATGACGCCGGCGATCAACGCCAGATAGGCGAGCGGATTGCGGCCGGCCGGGCGGAAGGGCCGCTCCATGCGCGCGGCGACTGCGCGACCGTCGGGCAACTCGGTCACCATGGTGTGAAAGTTGCCTCTGCCGTGGTGCCAGGGCCGCTCGATAATGTAGGGCGGGAGCGGGCGACCGGCGCTCGCGATCAGCTTGCCGCGCGGGTCGTAGACCGCTATGTCGGCGTCGAAGGCCCGTGAAAACCGCTCCAACGTCGCCTCGACCGACGACCGATCCATATCGGGCGGAATGAGCGCGGTGACAAACCGCGCGCGCTGGCTCTCCCAACTCAACTCCTCCTCGCCCTGCCCCAGCCATACGAAGGCCGCGCTGGCGACAGCGACCGCGGCAAGGCTCGCCAGCAGTGTCAGGTAGATTTTCAGGAACAGCCGGCTGCGCATCGCTCTAGGTCTCTGTTTAGATGCATGTCGTTATCCCAAAACCACTCCGCACTTTTGGGCGACATGCATCTTTGGGTTTGCGCATGTCGTTATCCCAAAACCGCTGCGCACTTTTGGGCGACATGCTTATCTCTCGTCGTCCTGGAGGCGGGCGAAAACATAGCCGGTGCCGCGCACGGTGATAATGCGCTTCGGATGCTTCGGGTCGCTCTCGATGGCCGCCCGGATGCGCGAGATATGCACGTCTATGGAGCGGTCGAAGGCTTCCAACTCCTCCCCCTTGACCGTGTCCATCAACTGCTCGCGCGAAAGCGTGCGGCCGGCATTTTCGGCAAGCGCCACAAGCAGGTCGAACTGGTGGCTGGTCAGCACACATTCGCGGCCGTCGACCCTGACCGCGCGGGATCCCGGATCGATCTCCAGCCGCCCGAAGCGAAAGGTCCGCGCAACCGCCGCGCTGCCGTTGCGGCGGCGCAGGATCGCCTTCAGCCGCGCCAGCAGTTCGCGCGGATTGAAGGGCTTCGGCAGATAGTCGTCGGCCCCGAGTTCCAGCCCGACGATGCGGTCTGTCTCTTCGCCCTTGGCCGTGAGCATCAGGATCGGCACGTCTGAGACGGCGCGCATGCGCCGGCAGGTCTCGAAGCCGTCGAAGTCGGGAAGCATGATGTCGAGAATCACGGCGTCCGGCCCATGACGGCCGAGGTCGGCAAGGCCCGCCGTGGCCGTCGCCGCGGTGTGGACGGTGTAGCCGTTCCCGGAGAGGTAGTCGGCAAGCATGGCGGAGAGGCGCGTGTCGTCGTCAACGATCAAGACCCGTTCCGCCATTTCTTGCGCTCCGTTCACTCGCCTGCAGCGCCGCGCATCATCAGACCCGCAAAGCTCGCTGTAATACTTTGAGTTGCTGCATGTTCTTATCCCTAAACCGCATAAAATTTAAGGAAACATGCGGTAGCCCAGCCAAGTAAGCCTTACCACCGGCCGTGGGCCCTGCGCTCCTTCAAATGCTCGACGAGCTTGGCGCGCTGCTGCGGCGTCAGCACTTCCGCGGCGTCGAGGAGCGCGGTCGTCATCTTGCGCGAGGCCTCGTCGATGGCCGCGATGCGCTCACTGCGCAGCTTCTCGGCGGCCGCGCGGTCGATGGTCGAAGCGCCGAGGAGTTCGATAACCTCCTCACGCGTCTCGCGGAAGTCCCGGAATGTCGGCCTGATCTCGGAGCGCGCTTTGTCGATGATGTCCCAAAGCTTGTCTTCCTGCTCGGGTGTCGCGTCGAGCTCGTCGAGCACGGAGCCGATCCGGTGTTCCATGAAGCCACCTCCCATATGCGCGTGCATCATGTGGCCGCCCATGCCGAAACGGCCCATGCCGAAGTCGAAATCGTCGCTGCGCGCGGCTGCAAAACCGATCCCGCCGACAACCGCGACGGCCGCGAGACCGCCGATCGCGGCGCGCCGGCTCCATCCCGTCGAAGTGGGTTGGCTGGCGGCCGGGCTCGCCAGGTTCTTGTCCTCGTTTTCCATAGTTGGTCTCCTGTCACTCCGCAGCAACGGCTGCAATGGAGGGAAAGCTAACAGTGCAACGTTTCGAGCGTTCTCGGAGAATGTGAAGAAATGTAAAGCCGCAGCGGCGCCGTCGCGGCGGGACCTGAAGCGCGTCGCGCGCTTTAGGTCATTGCCTTTATGCATGTCGTTGTCCCAAAACCGATGCACACTTTTGGGCGACATGCATTAGCGCCCCTACCAATGCCGCGGAGCGCTGCCCCGATCCGCCGATCTGAGCCGTGATCCTTCGTCCTCCGTGCGAAGGAATGGGGGCGCACGGCCATATGCGTCAGAAGACCAGAGACCGATGCAACTGCGCGCCCGCCCATGCCCCGTCGGCCACGGCGAGCGAGACCGAATGGGGTGTGCGCGCTACGTCGCCGCAGGCGAAAGCGCCGGGAACCGTCGTTTCCTTCGTGGCGTCGGTGCGGATCTGTGTGCCGAATGGCGTCTCGTCGATCTCGCAGCCGAGCGTCCCGGCGATCGGCGTCGCAGGGGCGTTGCGCGAAGCGGTAAAAAGCCCGGCAAATGAGAGGGTCCGCCCGTCAGCAAGAAGGACATCGGCATGGCCCTCGATCCTTCTCACCGGCGTTTCCTCTATCGTCACGGCGCGCGACTTCAGGTCGGCGCGGGCAGCATCGTCGAGCGCCAGCGCGCCATTGGTGAAAAAGGTCACCTCGCCCCATTCGGGAATGAGCTGGGCTTGGTGCACCGACATCGGCCCCGTGGCGATTACCCCGATCCGCCCCCGTTCCAGTTCGTAACCGTGGCAATAGGGGCAATGGAAAATGCTCCTCCCCCAGCGTTCCGCCATGCCCTCGATCTCAGGCAGCTGATCGGTCACGCCGACGGCAAAAAGCAGCCGCCGCCCCTCATGCTGGGCACCATCCGCAGTCGTGACGGCAAAGGCGTCCTTGACCCCTCCGGCGGCTTCCGCGCGGCCGTCGACCCATGTCAGCGTTGGATAGGCCATCAGCTGCGCCCGCGCGCTTGCGGCAATTTCGGCGGGGTCCATGCCATCCTGGCCGAGAAATCCGTGGGAATGGCTGGCAAAGCGGTTACGCCTGAGCCCTGCGTCGATCACCAGGACGGTGCGACGGGCACGGATAAGCTGGAGGGCGGCGGCCATTCCGGCGTAGCTGCCCCCGACGACGATCACATCATTCTGCATCACTTGTTCCTCTCGCAGTGCCGCGCGTCCGATCGGACGCGAAAATTTCGCTGTAACGCTTTGAATTGCCGCATGATTCCTTGGATCGGATTTCGATTTAAGGGATCATGCGTTGGTGCGCCGCTCCGCATGCCGACGGGCAAAGTCGGCGGCAAGGTCGGCCAGGGTGACATGGGCAAACCGTTCCAGCAGAAGCGCCTCGGCGTCTGCGAAGGCGGCGTCGAGCGCGGCATTCACCGATTGCTCGACGAGACAATCCGGCGTTTCGTTCCGGTTGCCGATGGCGAAGATCGCAGGTTCCCCCAGCACTTCGTGCAACTGACGCAGCGTGACGGTGCTGAGATCGGCGGTGATGGTCCACCCCCCGGCATGCCCGCGCGCGGAGGCCACGAGTCCTGCCTCTCGCAGGAGCCCCATCGTCCGGCGCACGACGACCGGATTGGTGTTCATGCACTGCGCAAGCGCTTCCGAAGTCATGGAGCCGTTGTGCTCGGCCATGTGGAGGAGCGCATGGAGAACTGAGGAGAGTCGACTATCACGTTTCATGCAACTTCAATTATTACGAAACATTGCGGATGGCAAGTGGTTCCTCGCGGTCGCAGACGACCGCGCCGTGGTTGAAGTGCCTTCAGCATTTGAGACGTCGCGGAGGAAATACCCGAAGCCACTCGTTTTTTCGATCAGGTGGAGTCTCTCGCACCGCCGACGCGCCGTGGCTGGATTCCGGTGACGAGCACAGGAATGACGGTGGTTGCTGGCCGCGGCAACAACTGGCTTAACTAACCTGATGGGGGACAGGCGTCACCACCACCCGCCGATCAATCCGCGCGCGGCCTGCCACAAACCTCGCGCACGCATCCGCGCAGCCAGCGGTGGCCCGGGTCGGCGTCGAAGCGCGGGTGCCAAAGCATCGACACCGTAATTTCCCGCGGGACGACCGGGAGCGGAAAGCTGTGCATTCCGGCCCTCAGCGCCCCGGTGTGTCGCTCGGGAACGCTGGCGATCAGGTCGGAGGCGCGGGCGAGCGCCAGGGCCGCGGCAAAGCCGCCGACGATCGTAACGATCTCGCGTTCGAGCCCGAGCGCCTCCAGCGCCTCATCGAGCGGCCCCTTGTCGAGCCCGCGCCGTGAAACGAGGACGTGCCAGCCGGCGGCGTAACGGTCGGCCGTTACCTCGCCCTCACAAAGCGGGTGCCCCATGCGCACGACACCGACGAACCTGTCCCGGAAGAGCGCCTGCGTGCGCACCTCCGGACTGGTCGCCTCGCCGACGACGCCGGTTTCGAGGTCGATGGCGGCCTCGCGCAGCGGCCCGCTGCCGCGGTCCGGCTTCGGCACGAAGCAGAGCCGCACGCCGGGTGCTTCCTCGCCGACGCGGGAAATGAGGTCCGGTCCGAAATTCTCCACGAAGCCATCGCTCGTCCTGAGAACGAAGGTCCGCACGAGCCGTTTGAGATCGAGCCTTTCCTGAGGCCTCAGGACCGCTTCGGCCTCCTCGACCAGCCGGCCGACGCGCGCGCTGAGTTCGAGTGCGCGCGGTGTCGGCACCAGGCCGCGCCCGGCCCGCACGAGCAGCGGATCGCCCGTCGCCTCGCGCAGCCGCGCCAGCGCCCGGCTCATCGCCGACGGGCTGAGCCGCAGCCGCTTGGCCGCGCGGGCAACGCTGCCTTCCGAAAGCAGCACGTCGAGGGTGGCAAGCAGGTTGAGGTCGGGCTTCGACATGGCGCGACTATAGCCGAACGTGACACGGCGTCAAACGCACGAACGAAGTGCAAATGATGCGTGTTCCGCCATGTCCGGCAAAGAGCTACCTTTCCGCAAGCCCGTACAAAGCCGGAAAAGGAGCTCACCCCGATGACGACCACGACGCGACCAATAGAGGGGATCGCCGAAGAGGGCGAACGCGCGCCCTCCTTTCGCTGGGCGCTCGCCGCCCTTTCCCTCTCCATGCTGCTCTCTTCGCTCGGCACCAGCATCGCCAATGTCGGCCTGCCGGCGCTGACTGAGGCCTTCGACGCCTCCTTCCAGCAGGTGCAATGGGTGGTGCTTGCCTATCTTCTCGCCATCACCACCCTCATCGTCAGCGTCGGGCGGCTCGGCGACATGGTCGGCCGGCGCCGTCTACTCGTCTCCGGCATCGCCCTCTTCACCGTTGCTTCGGTTCTCTGCGGCGTCGCGCCGACGCTCTCGATGCTGATCGCGGCGCGGGCGGCGCAGGGTCTCGGCGCGGCGATCATGATGGCGCTTGCGATGGCGCTCGTCGGCGAGACGGTGCCGAAGGCACGGACCGGCAGCGCCATGGGGCTCCTTGGGGCGACATCGGCGATCGGTACTGCTCTCGGTCCCTCGCTCGGCGGCCTGCTGATCGCCGGCCTCGGCTGGCGGGCGATTTTCCTAGCCGGCGTGCCGCTCGGCGTCGCGGCATTCTCCCTCGCGTTCCGCACCCTGCCCGCTGACCGCGAGCGCCCCAAGGATCGGGCGGGCTTCGACACGATCGGCACATTGCTGCTGGCGCTGACGCTCGCCGCTTACGCGCTCGCCATGACGATCGGCCGGGGCAGTTTCGGTCCGCTCAACATGAGCCTGTTGCTGGCAGCGATCTTCGCCGGTGGCCTCTTCCTGTTTGCCGAGGCGAGAACCGCCTCGCCCCTGCTCCGCCTCGCGATGTTCCGCGATCCGGTGCTTTCCGCCGGCCTCACGATGAGCGCACTCGTCTCGACGGTGATGATGGCGACACTGGTGGTGGGGCCGTTCTATCTCTCCCACGGGCTCGGGCTGGACGCCGCCATCGTCGGCCTCGTCATGTCCGCCGGCCCCCTCGTCGCGGCGCTCGCAGGCGTCCCCGCCGGCCGCCTCGTTGACCGGCTCGGTGCGCAGCCGATGACCGTCGCGGGGCTCACAGCGATCGCTACCGGCGCCTTCCTCCTCTCGCTGCTCCCGGCAGGGTTCGGTGTCGCCGGCTATGTCGCCCCGATCGTCATGGTCACGGCCGGTTACGCCCTGTTCCAGGCGGCCAACAACACCGCCGTGATAAAGGATGTGGGGGCCGGCGAGCGGGGCATCGTTTCCGGCATGCTCAATCTCTCGCGCAATCTCGGCCTCGTCACCGGCGCATCCTTCATGGGGGCGGTCTTCGCGCTCGCGTCCGGCACCAGCGAGATCACCACGGCAGCCCCCGAGGCCGTCGCCGCCGGCATGCGCATCACCTTCGCCGTCGCCGCAGTCCTGATCGTCGCCGCACTCGTCATCGCGGTCACCAGCCGCGCTTTCATAGGTCGCGCTTCGGTCGCTGGTGACGTAACATGAGGTCGGGTCGGGCGCTCTTCCGCTCCTTGGTGGCGCGAAGCGCAACGGGCTCTCATCAAGTCAGTTGGGCAGTAGCGCATCCCCACCCTCCACCTCATTCCTGTGCTCGTCACAGGAATCCAGCCACGGCGCGTCCGCGCCGTGGCTGACGAGGCCTCCAGTAGTCGAGACGGACGAGATGTGGGTCCGGCGTTCTGCGCGGTAACCCGCGATCATTCGCGCCGCCGATATCGAGGGGTCTCCCGCGCCGCAGACGCGGCGCTGCTCATTCCTGTGACAAGCGCAGGAATGAGGTGGGTGGGACGGCCGGTGGTCCAACTGACCTAATGCGGTGGGTAGGTGGCCGCACCCCACCCACACAACTGACTTCACGAGCGTGTGCTCATCCCCGCACCGAAACGCCCGGCGATCTCCGCCTGTCGATCGCTTTCCCGAGCGTCTCAAACACCCGATCGTCCAGACACTGCGAAACGTTAAACCGCATGAACTCTTGAGCCGACTGTGAAAGGCTGAAGGCATTGCCTGGCGCCAGCACCACGTCGTCTGCCAGCGCCTCCCGGGCAATGTCGGCGGCGTCGAGGCCCGCGGGCAAGCGGCACCAGAGAAACATGCCCGACTGCGGCTCCAGCCAAGGCTCGATGCCGAGCTGTTTCAGCCTGGAACCGGTTTCGGCCATTGCGCGGGCCAGTCGCGCGCGGAGCGTCTCCATGTGCTTGCGATAGCCGCCGTCCCTCAAGACGTTATAGATGAGCTCGGCCGAAAGGCGTCCGCCGCCGAAGGAGGTGGCGATCCGGAGGTCCACCAACCCCTCGATCCATTCCCGGCGTGCGGCGATGAAGCCGCAGCGCGCCGAGGCCGACAGGGTTTTCGAAAAGCTGCCGATGTGGATGACGCGGCTGAGACCATCGAAAGCTGCCAGTCTTGGCGCGGGGGTAAGCTCGAAATCGGCAAAGATGTCGTCCTCGACGATGGTGAGGTCGAATTGGTCCGCCAGCTTCAGCACCCGATGGGCGACAACGGGAGAGAGCACCGCACCGGTCGGATTGTGGATGGCGGAATTGGTGATGTAGAGGCGCGGCCGGTGCTCCGTGACCACCCTGGCGAAAGCCTCGATGTCCGGGCCCATCGGAGTGTAGGGCACGCTGACGATCTTGGCGCGGTGAGCGCGCAGCAGCGCATGAAAATTGAAATAGCACGGATCGTCGACAAGAACCGTGTCGCCCGTTTCGAGGAAGAAGCGGCAGAGAAGGTCGATCGCCTGAGTTCCCGACTCCGCCAGCATGATGCAGTCGGGCGAGGCTTCGATGCCGCGCTCCATCATGCGCCGCGCAAGCAACTGACGGAGCGGCGGAAAACCAAGCGGTGTACCATAATCGGTAAGAGCCGCGTCCTCCGCCCGCGAGAGGCCGCGCAGCCCTTTGCGCAATGCCGCCCCTGGCATCCAGGACGGCGGGAGCCAGCCGCAGCCGGGCTTGAGCGTCGTATCGCTGCTTTCGAGAGACTGCCGGGAAACCCATAGCGGATCGACGGCGCGGTCAAGCCGGGGTCCGACCTCGGCCAATGCCAGAGGCACGACCTGCCCGGAAACGTAGAAGCCGGAGCCCGGTCTCGACGCAATCACCCCTTCGGCGACCAACCGTTCGTAGGCGTCCACGACGGTCGAAGTCGAGACCTGCATGGTCGCCGCAAAGGCGCGGACCGATGGCAGCTTGCTCCCCGGCGTCAGGCTGCGGTTGGCGATGCGCTGCCGGATGGCGCTCATCACTGCCGCCACACGTGTGCCACCACCCTCAGTCGTCGCTGCAACGCCCATCTGTACTGCTCCATGATGCATAACAGTTTTGTGCAACTGTACTGTATTGTCTCTGGCGGCACCAGAGCGTTGCGCGTTCAAATAAGCGCGCGAAAAAGTCTTCGGCCGAGTACCGGCGAGAAAAAGGACCAAGCTATGGACAAGACGACCAGCGGATGGATCAACGGCTTTCTCGGCGTGCTGATCTTCAGCGGCTCGCTGCCCGCGACACGTGCCGCCGTGCTCGATTTCGATCCGGTGTTCCTGACCGTTGCCCGGGCCGGCATTGCTGGCCTGCTTGCCCTGTGCCTGCTCCTTGCCTTCAGGGAGAAGCGGCCGACCACCGACCAGCTCTTCTCCCTTGCAATCGTCTCACTCGGCGTCGTGGTAGGCTTCCCGCTGCTGACAGCGCTTGCGCTCCAGCACGTTACCTCGGCGCACTCGATCGTCTTCGTCGGCATGCTGCCGCTTGCAACCGCGGCTTTCGGCGTGCTTCGGGGCGGCGAGCGCCCTCGTCCCGCTTTCTGGATGTTTTCCGTCGCGGGAAGCCTGCTCGTCGTCGGCTTTGCCCTTATGCAGGACCTCACGGCCTCGCCCGTCGGCGACGCCCTGATGCTGGCGGCCATCGTCGCTTGCGGACTCGGCTATGCCGAGGGCGCGAAACTGTCGCGCATCCTTGGCGGCTGGCAGGTGATCTCCTGGGCGCTCGTCCTGTCGCTGCCCGTCATGCTCGCGATCGCGCTCGCCCTGATGCCGTCGTCATTCGCGGAGGTGGGCATGCCAGGCTGGCTCGGTCTCGCCTATGTTTCCCTGTTCAGCATGCTGATCGGCTTTATCTTCTGGTACCGGGGACTGGCCCAGGGCGGCATCGCGGCCGTGGGGCAATTGCAGCTGCTGCAGCCGTTTTTCGGACTGGCCTTGGCCGCCACATTGCTCCATGAAGAGGTAAGCCTGCTGATGCTCGCAGTGACGGTCGGGGTCATCCTCTGCGTCGCCGGTGCACGGAAGTTCGCGAAATGACCATGCCTGAGGACACAGGGAGCAACGCTCGATGTACACACCACCAGCCTTCAGAGAGGGCGATCGCGCCACACTCCACGCGATGATGCGCGAGGCACGGCTTTGCCACTTCGTGACGGCCACCGCCGATGGCCTGATGGCGACGCCTTTGCCGTTGTTCCTCGATCCGGACGAAGGCGAGCATGGGACGCTCCACGGCCATCTCGCCAAAGCCAATCCGCAATGGAGGACCCCGCCGATCGGCGACGCCATGGCGATCTTCATGGGGCCGGATGCCTACATCACCCCCTCCTGGTACGCATCGAAACGCGAGCACGGCAGGGTCGTCCCGACATGGAACTATGCGGCGGTGCACGCCTATGGACCGGTAGAGTTCTACGACGACAGCGAGCGCCTGCTCGGGGTGGTCACGCGGCTCACCAATCTCCACGAACAGGAGCGACCGGAGCGATGGGGCGGTGACGGATGCGCCCGAAGCATTCGTCCACACACAACTCAAGGGCATCATCGGGCTCAGAATGCCGATCACCCGGATCGAGGGCAAAAGAAAGATGAGCCAGAACCGCCCCGCGGCGGACAGGGCCGGCGTCGCCAAAGGGCTGGCAGACAGCGGGCGGACTTCCGACCGGATCGTGGCGGGGTTGATCCCGAGAGGCAGCGAATAGGGAGCAAGCCTGCGCTGGGGCACGCATTCCGACGGCACTTCGACCGCCATGGCTTTTCCCATGTGCGGATCACCCAGTCGAGCGACGCGGTTTTTCGCGCGACACGGCTGGATCCCCGGCATCCATGGGTCAGGTGGACGGGGGACTCGATTGTTCGCACCACCGGAAAGAAGCCCGCCATCCTGCCGAACGACATTTTCTCCGATATCCTTGAACTCCCGACCGTATGGGTCCCGCATTCCTATCCGGGATGCTCCCAGCACGCACCGAACGAACATCTTCCGCTCTTGATCGCCCGCGGGGGGCTGGCGCTGATGGCGGGAATCTACTGGGACCTCGGCGAACCGGGCGTACGGGAGCGGATCATTAACCAGCGCCCCCTCGTCCCAGCTTCCACGGCGACAAAGCAAACTGCACGACGGCGTCCGCCGTCGCGCACCTCGCGCGGAAGAAGCGACGGTTGACGGCCCGGACTACCGCACTACCCTTTGGCGGGCGAGCGGAGGATCGAGGATGTGTGGACGCGTCTATATCAAGAGCACGCTGGAGGGGCTGTTTCGCGCCTTTTCCTTTGCGCAGCGCGAGCGCGGCGCCGAAGCGCTGGCGAACCAGTTTCCCCGTTATAACGGCGCGCCAACGCTCTACTACCCGATCATCATACGCGACGTGATCCGCGAGCCGGACGTGTTCGGGCCAACCTTCGTGAGCGCGCGCTGGGGCCTCGTTGCCGGCTGGATGAAGCAACAGAGACCCGGCCGTCCGCCGATCAACGCGCGGTGCGAAGGCATCGCAACCAACGGCATGTTCAAGCGTGCCTATGCGGACCGCCGCTGCCTCATTCCGATCGACGGTTTTTTCGAATGGAAGGACATCTACAGCACCGGCAAGGACAAGCAGCCCTACGCAATTGCCATGAGTTCCGGCGAGCCCTTCGCGCTTGCCGGTATCTGGGAGACCTGGCGCAATCCCGAGACGGACGAGGATATCCGCACCTTCTGCGTGATCACCTGCCCGCCAAACGACATGATGGCAGCGATCCACGACCGGATGCCGGTGATCCTGCACCCAGAGGATTACGAACGCTGGCTGTCGCCCGAACCGGACCCTTACGACCTGATGAGACCATTCCCGGCCGAGCTGATGGTGATGTGGGCGATCGACAGGAAAGTCGGGTCGCCGAAAAACGACACCGCGGATATCCTGGATCCGGTCGAGCTTTGAAGAGGTCTGTGAGCATGTCGAGCGGCAGCTTTTCCACGCGGGTATGAACGGGCTGACGCCAATCCATCGGGACGCGACGGCCCCGGCTGTCTCCGGTATCTCCCGGCGGCTGCCTCGCGAGAAGATTTGTCGTCGAGATCACGGCACGCGCATCTGCCGATCGGTTGATGCCGTGATCTCATTTGATACGCCCGCCGTCGGCTCCAGCCAACTGACAACAGCTATGGCGAGGGCAAGAGCAACGGCCGGCGCGGCGAGCGCTGCCAGAAACGCGAATCTCTTCATTGCCGACATCCCGGAACGGTTTGGTGCAATAAGATGCGCAGTGGTTGGGTCGGAAGTCCTCACTCCATTGCAAGAAGGTTAGGGCATTCATCCACCGCGATGTATCAGACCTAAGTCCGATGCGGCGTGACAAAGGTCTGATGCCCATTGCCGAGCATTTCTCCGGATGCATAGTGCGGGACAGAAACGCCTGCGGAATCAACGGCTAGCCCCCCGCCGCCGTAGGCGTGAGAGGTCCCAGAGCGATGCGCCCCGCCCCCTTTGCACCGCCCTGGGACCTTTCATATCAGCGCCGCACGTCTCAGGAAGATTCCACCTTTATCAGCCGGTCGATGCGGCGGTGAAAACCGCCAACTGAGCATCGAAAGCACGCTTGTATGCGGGTCGCGCTTCGCCGCGGGCGACATAGGCGGAGAGATTCGGATACTCGTCGAGTATGCTCGACCCCTTCAACCTAAGCAGCACCGTCACCATCAGCAGGTCACCGGCGCTGAACCCGCCGTCGAGCCACTCGGCATCGCCAAGGCGATCGGAAAGCTTGCCCAGCCGGTTGCGGATGCTGTCCTCGAAGTACCGCAGGCGCTGCTCGTACCAAGGCTTGTCGCGCTCGAGGATCGTGCAGAGAGCGCGGTCGAAGATCGGCGGCTCCACCGTGTTGAGCGCGGCAAACATCCATGTGATCGCGCGCGCCCGGGCGTTCGCATTCTCTGGCAGCAGGCCCGCATGGCGCTCCGCGATATGGAGCACGATCGACCCCGACTCGAACAGGGCGAGATCGCCTTCTTCGTAGGTCGGAATCTGCCCGAAAGGTTGAAGCGCAAGATGCGCGGGTTCCTTCATTGCCTTGAACGAAAGAAGACGAACGTCGTAAGGCTGGCCCACCTCTTCGAGCGCCCAGCGAACACGCATATCACGCGCCAGCCCCTTGCCACGATCGGGCGACCGTTCAAAGGCGGTAATGGTCGGGATCATTGGAAGTCTCCGGGTGATTGCTTGACGCCGTCCAGCATGACTTGAGAAATGGCGATAATCGTCCTCATGGTCTCTCTCCCGTTGTGCGTTTCTCCTCGACAGCGTCGCGCGTGATTTGAGACGCGCAAAGGTCGCTGTGGCAGTTTGAACACCGTATGATCTTATCCTCAAATCGAATCCCGATTGAGGAATCATGCAAGCAGAGGACGAACGACCGGCGCGTCTCCCGACACCGATCCCGTTTTCTTGGCTGAGGAATTTCATGGTCCGAACCGGTCATCGGACGAGCGGGCGACTACAAGCCCCTGCGGTCAGTCGATCGCACAACGGCGCCGTTTAGAGATAGGCGGGCGCAGGAATAGCTGGACGCATCGTCGGACGTCACCCGCCGGAGGCCGTGGCCTACGGCACTATTCTTCGGAAGTGCTGGGCTGCGAAACGGCCCAGCACCGGAAGCGAAGGTCAGCGGAAACGAGATCAGCCCGCGATCGCCGCGACGACCGGCACGACGTGCGGCCAGACCTCGAGGGATCCGCGATAGATCATGTCGAGCGCGACATAGAGGATGATCGCCAGACCGATATAGGCGATCCAGTGGTAGCGGTTGAGCAGCTTGGCTATGAGGCCCGCGGCAACGCCCATCATTGCGATCGACAGTATGAGGCCGAACACCAGCACCGTCGGGTGCTCGCGGGCGGCGCCCGCAACCGCAAGCACGTTGTCGAGCGACATGGATACGTCGGCGACGACGATCTGGATCGCCGCCTGCATGAAAGTCTTCTTCTGCGTCTCTCCGTTTCCCTCGCCCGCTCCGTCATTGCCTTGGGCTTCACGCAGTTCGCGCCACATCTTCCAGCAGACCCAGAGCAGCAGGATGCCACCCGCGAGCACAAGGCCGATGATCTCGAGCAGCTGGACGGTCACGCTGGCAAGCGCGATGCGAAGAACGGTCGCGGCGAGAATGCCGACAAGGATCGCCTTCTTGCGCTGCTCGATCGGAAGCCCGGCGGCGGCAAGGCCGATGACGACGGCGTTATCCCCAGCAAGCACCAGGTCGATGACAATAACCTGCAGAAGCGCCAGCAAGCCGGCAGACGTAAAAATTTCCATGATGTGTTGATCCCCACTGAGCAAAGCGGCAGGGCATCGCTACGGATAAATCATCGATCGATCAAGTGGCGATGCCGGTCTCAATCAAAAAAACTGGCGTGCGCCATCGACACGCCGCGACAACCGTCGCCGCTATCCGACATGTGCGACGCCGTCGCCCCGCCGAAACATCACGCCGCGCTGAAGATTGCCTTGATCCGCTGCCGGAGCGCCCGCTTGTACATCCGGAACCACGGCGCCACGCGCTTGTTCGCGTGCTGCTCGAGCGCCTTTCTCAAGATGGTCTTCTCCGTGGCCGTATAGTCCGTTTCGGCGATGAGGCGGCGCGCGATCTCGACGTATTTCCGCCGCGCCGCCAGACGCTCCGCCGGCAGCAGATGATAGTTTCCCTCACGCATGATCCTTTGCGTGAAAGTCGCCTCAGGCGCGAACGCCACCTTTGCGTTGATCATGGCCCGCATCGTGGTGAGGTGATCCGCCGCCCAGGCATAGGGGTAGTCTCCGAGCACCGCCATATCCTCGACGACGGCCTGGCGCCGCCAGAGGCCGTAGAACCAGCTCGGGTGACAACCGAGCAAGGTCGCCTTCGCCCGTGACAGGCGATCGGCGCCCTCACTCACCGGCAGTGGATAATCGGCCTCCCGCCCCGTCGACGTGTTGACCCGGTGGACCGGGGTCACTGCCAGCCGGGCGTCGCTCTCCCGGTCGAGCGCGTTTACCGTCGCCTCGAGATGGTTCTCGTCCGTCAGGTCGTCATCGGCTCGCCACATGAAATATTCGGCTTCGCCGAGATTAAGCGCCTTCCTGAAATTTTCCATTACCGGCACGTTGATATTGCTGCGAACGTGGCGAAAGCGCTTGTCCTGTCGCGCAAATTCGGCGCAGATCTCGCTGGTGCCGTCGGTGGAGGCGTTGTCGCAGATGACAACTTCGAAATCTTCGAAGCTCTGGCTTCGAATGCAATTCAGGCTTTCGGAAATCGTCTCGGCACCGTTGTAGATAGGAACTGCGATACTTACGCGAGCCATGTTTTCCCCCGTTGCAGGCCCTTGCTGACCTGATTATATAAGCGGCGCTTGATCAGCCCCCTGCTCAACCGCACGCCGCCGGCGAAGCCGTGTACGCCTCCGCCCGCCTCAACGCAAGGCTGCATTTATGCCGAAAATTGACGTTTGCATCGTCGCCGCCCGGCGCCCCGATCTGCTCGCCGCGACGCTCGAAAGCCTGTCGACGCGGATGCTCGATCACTTCGAGATCGAAAATGTCTACATGAACCTCGATCCGATCTTCGGAGATGAGGCGGCCCACGCCGCCTGCCTCGCGCTGATCCGCAGCCGGTTTCCGGCGGCGATCGTCTTCGAGCCGGAAATTCCGAGCTTCGTCGGCGCCGTCCGGCGGCTCTGGTCGGCGACCGGGGCAGACTTCGTGCTGCACCTGGAGGACGATTGGATCGCCCTCACCGATATCGGTCCGGACGTCTTCGCCGCCTTTGAGGATCCCGCCATCGCGCAAGTGTCGCTCCACACCGCCGAGCAGAAATGGGACATCGCGAAGAAGGGCCATTTTCATAAGCGCAATGAATATGTGCGGCTGTTCGGCATCAAGATCCCGAAGTTCACCGCCTTCCCGATCTTCACCACCTCGCCGTCGCTTCTCAGAGGTCAATTCGTGCGGGACTGCGCGAGCCTCATGGATCCTGCGAGAGATCCCGAAAAACAATTCTATTACGGCGTGAACCCGGCGCTGGAAGAATACGTCCGCAACAGGAAGAGCTATATCTTCTCGCCCGAGAAACGCCCGGTCATTAAAGACATCGGCCGCGACTGGCAAAAGGAAAAGAAGATCAAGAAAGTCATCCGCGACGCCAATTCGGTCTGGGAAGCGGAGTAGCGCACTCCGTTTGCGGAACCGCGGCGCCTGGTGCCGCGCGTCCGCACCGGAAAGAATTCGCGAGACCGGTCGAACTGCTTCCGGGGGGCTGCGATTCGCATCCGGCCTCTGCCTCGCTCCCCACCAATTTTGCAGAACACCGGCCTTGCGGCTATCGTCGTCCAGCGACACCTGAATGTGGTACGACGAGAGCGGGCACTCACGATGGAGAAGGTCAGCGAAAGATCCTATGAACGACTCACGCCCGCGGACCTCGAAGAAATCGCCGCCGTCGCGCTTCGCACGCTCGCTGCCATCTTCGATCGCGCACCGGTCGCCTGTCTTTACCGTGATCGCCTGCTCCTCATTGCGCTGGCCCAAGGCAGTGCGCTGCATTATCTCGACGGCGTGAACGGCCTCAAGGACATCGACGTCTGGGCCTTTTTCGCGGCGGGTCTTGCCAAGCCTTTTCCGCATCGGAAGCGCTGGTGCGTGGACTTCGGCCCATCCCGTTTCGGCCGGCACCCGGCCGATCTCGGCTATCGCGGCCGCCGCCTCGACCTCATGGGCCGGTCGATCACCGTTGCCTCCGGCGAGCCGCCGCAACAGTCCGTACGGCGATGGCTCAGCTCGAAAAACCGGTCCGCGATCGAACTCAGCAAGAAGCCGATGTTCTCATTGTTTCCGCAAGCGTTCTTCGGCGAGCGGCTAAACTGAGCAACTCCAGGAAAAATGTGGGAGGTTTTCCGTTGCAAAACGCGATTGACTCCTGCCCAAATTAGAACATAATAAGAACATCCATCGGCGATGCGACCGCCAATCTGAAATCCAACGAAGCGAGAACTCCGACCATCCACGGAGAAGGAGAATTCATGTCCGCCGCGGAGCATTCCGATATCGAGGAATTCGACGAGTGGCTGGACGAGGTCGCAGCCGCGCTCGCCTGGCACGACGGCGACGCCGAGGCGACGATCCGCACCCTGCTCGCCGACTGCAAGCATCTTCGCGAGCAGTTGGCACTGGCCCAGATCGCGATGGGTATGGGTTTCACGCGCGGCTGGTCGCCTTGCGTGGAGCGCAGGGGCGAACTGGCAAGGCGAGGATAAAGCGGGCCACGGCTTGAGGAAAGTGTGAAGCGGCTTTCAGCCCGAACAGGAAACTTCAAAGGGTTGGCTCCATTTCTTCAGGTGAACATTGGAGCAATCTACCGGCCGATCGCGCGCTCCTGCAGTTCTTCACCGATGAAACAATTGTAGGGTTGCCCATACTGGATGGGGCTCACCCTCGTTTCTGCCTGCTGGCTCACTTCCAACCCGGAAATCTCGATGACGAGCTTCGCGAGGATCGCTGCCGCAAACTCGTCGATGTGTTTCACCTTCAGGAGAAAGGAACCTGGGCCGCCGATGACGCACTCACGGTAATAGACGTCGAGATCCGGGATCGACGCCGTGTCCGGCGCGCTCCGCAGCATGATGGGAAGGCCATCGATGGTGATCCCCTGGGCAACGGTGTTGTTGCGCGCGAGCGGCGCCGGCGCCCCAGCATTGTTGGGGCCGTCGCCCGATATATCGATGACGCGACGGCTCGAGCGAAACGGGCTTGTCTGGAAAAGCGTGCGACCGACCGCAAGCGTGTTCGAGATCGAGGTGAAGCCGATGCGTCGCATCGGTTGGCGCTCCAAGGCCTCGGCGAATTCCCGCGCAGTCCGGGCGTCGTAGAGCAGCGTCCACGGCATCACCTGAACCGCCTTGCCGCCCCATTCGACATAGGTCACGGCAATCTTTCCAAGTGGTCCACCACGCAACGCCGTGATGACCTCCGGACTGCGGAAGGCCTCCACATAGCCGGCCCGCTGCACGCCCAACTCCTCCGGTTCCATCGAATAGGAGACGTCAACCGCAATGACGAGTTCGAGATCGACGGCAACGGGTTCCGCAAGCCCGGGCCTGCCGAGAAGGCAGAGAGCAACAGCAAGCGGCCATCGGCGTTTCATCATGGCGGTTACCTACTGCCTGTTTCCTTAGATCGTAGCCTATTCAACGACAAAAACATGCAGCAATTCAAAGTGCGACAGCATCCCTTGCGCGTCTTGAGACGACGCGCCGCGCTGCAGGCGCGCGGCGCGATAGGCGCGCGATGGAAATCCACGTTGGTTTACGGCGGAATCTTACGCTTAAATCTCAGGAAGCACGTAGGGATCCCGGCAGATCCGCTCCACTATCGCGATTCACGGCATCGCGCCGTCACTCTCCGTAATCCGCCTACCGCGCCGTCATCCCCGGGCTTGACCCCGGGGCCAAGCCCGGGGATGACGGAACAAGAGGAAAGCCCGGCGCCAAACAGCGGCCGGACAACCGTCCAAACCGACAGCCTCCACCGGCGCAGCGTTCCGCGCAGCGGATAATTCCCATCTACCGCGTCCAACGCAGGCGAACCGTGCGTCAGTCGTCGTCGGTCGGACACGGCCATTTGGACGGGACGACAAGGCCGGCGGGCAGCTTCGTCGCCGCGTCGCCGCAGGCAAGGTCGACCTGCTCCTGTTCGAGCCCGGTCGCGGCCGAAAGGTCGAGGCCTTCTATCCTCGTCAGGAACAGGAACGCGCGGTCGAACTCGATCGGACCCTCGAAGACCGCGCCGCTTAGATTGGCGCGCGAGAGATTGGCCATCGAAAAGCGGACGCCCGTCAGCACCGCTTTATTGAAGTTTGCGCGCCCCAGTTCGGCCTTCTCGAAATCGGCGCCTGTCAGGCGCGCGCGGCTGAAATCCGTGCGCTGCAGTTCGGAGCCCACGAAGGAAGCGCCCTCGGCGGAAATGTCGGAAAAATTGCCGCGATAGGCCTCTACCCGGCTGAAATTCGCCTTGTCCGCGATGGCGCCGGCGAGCGAGGCGCGCATCAGCGTCGCCTTTTCGAGATTGGCGGAGCGAAGCGTGACCCCCCTGAGATCGGTCAGCGTGAAATCGGTATTGGTGAGATTGCTCCCCTCCAGGTCGCTGCCGCCGAGCATGAGCAGCCGCTTGTTGCAGTCCTGCCAATTTGTTTCCGGACCGGCGGAACTCTTGCAGTCCGCTGCCCCTTGGGCATAGCCGGTAAACGGTGAGGCCGCCATTGCGAGAACGAGCGCCGCCACACCGAGCAAGAGCGACGATGTGCGCCCCGCGGCTGTCGGATGGTCCGGTCCCCCTTCTGTCCGCGAAACCAGATCGGCCGAACCTTTCAGCCTCTTACCAGCGATGTCCATCCCCTTGCTCCAACGCCCGCAACGAAAAGAATTTTCCAGCAATTCAAGGCGTTACACCGATCATTGCCCGTCAGAACAGACACGCAATGATCGTCTTCGTCAAGACCGTGCGCGCCCGCGCGCACACCTTGAGCGGTTAGGCCACGTCGAGCGCCCACGTAATTCTACGCTCAAACCGCGCCGTGCTTAAGCGAATATGCGGTCACGAAATCGGGAATGATGGCGCCACGCGGCTACCGATCAGGTAGCAATGGCGAAATACCCCCTCTGCCCTGCCGGGCAGCCCGGCAGGGCAGAGGGGGGCAGATCCTGGGGCGCTCGGAGAGGCTGCGACGTAGATCGGGCATCACTCCAAATAGAAGCCGGGCCTCACGCCTGAACGCCCTGGATGGCGGAGACCTGCCATTCCGCGCCGGGTTTGCGCAGGAAGGTCCAGAGCTCGACCGCCTCGGTGAGCTTGTCGGCGTCGCCGCTGACGACGCGGCCGGTCGAGCGGTCGCGCATCACATCGATGCTCTCGTAGCGCATCGCGACGGTCGCATAGTCCATGCCGTTCTCGCGCCAGGCCTCGGCGACATCGCCCTGCACGAGATTGACGTCGCGAACCTCGTTCTTGAGCCCGCTCGTCGCGTTCTCGCTGAGTTCCTCCGCGAGATAGGACATAGCTTCCGGCGTGGTCAGCCGCCGCAGGGCCGCATAGTCCTCGGCACCGTAAGCCGCCTGCACCTCCTTCAGCATTGCCTCGAAGCGGTCGAGGTCGCGCTGGGTGACGCCGATTTCGTCGGTTTCGCCTGCGGCTGCGGCGGAAGAAGTCGCGGAAACGGAAGGCGCAGTCGCAGCCTGCCCGTAGGTCGCCCCCCTGCCCATTCCCTCGCCGATGTTTGGAATGCGGAAGGACGGCCCTCCTGACGAGGCGGCAGCCGACGAACGGGCCGAAGCGCCCGCACCCGAATAGGCTGGCTGCTGGCTACCGCGGAAGAACCGCATCGCCAGCATGATCGCGCCGATGATCAGGCCCACCTGCAGCAGGAGGCCGAGGAAGCCGACGCCACCGCCAAGGCCGTGGCCGAGCAGCATGCCGATCAGGCCGCCCATCATCAGACCGCCGAGCATCGAGCCGCCGAAGCCGTTGAAGAAGCCAGGCCGCCGGCCGGCCATTCCGTTCTGCGCCGCGGGGTTGGTCGCGGGATTGGTCGCCGAATTCGGCCGCGGCGTCATCGACCGCTCGATCGGCGCGGCATTGGTCGGCGCCGTGCGCGTGATCGGCGCGGTGGAAAAGGTGCGGCTGCCGCGCGAGCCGAAACCGCCGCCGGCGCGCCGTGCCTCGGCCACGTCGACCACCGTCAGCATGACTGTTAGGCCAACCGCGACCATCGCCAGAACTCGTCCAAAACGCTGCATGCCATCCATTCCCGTTGTTTCCTCCGGCCGGATCCCGGCCCGTGCATGGTTCTTCAATCCGGTTTGAAAGAGAGCCATGCACCAGTTTAAAGTGCTGCAGCGACCTTTGTGCGTCTTCAGACGCACGGGCCGCAGTAAGCCATATAGCGATTGCCCGGACCAAGTTTAAGGGCTGCGGGCCGATTTCCCTGCCTTGCCGCCGTTGTGAGCTTTCGGCAGTATCGTGCGCCCTGACACAAGCCGTCGACCGCCGCCTTCCTCTCGGATCAGGATTCGGGTATTTCACGACTTGATTAGGACTTTCAAATGAATCACTGCGTGATCTCTACAGCGCCGCGCGTCCTGTAAGACGCGCAAAGGACGCTGTGGCACTGTGAAGTGCTGCATGTTTTTACCCTTAAATCGAGTACGATCTAAGCAAACATGCAGTAGGCCAATTTAAGGACAAAATCATACAGCAGTGCGCAGTGCTGCGGCGACCTTGCGTACCTGAAAACACGCGCGACGCCTCAGGTCCGGTAGATGACCACGATGCTGCGAATGACGCGATGGATGCGGCGTTCGCAAGCGATCGTCAATGATGCTTCCCAGCAGGCCTGATGAGCAGGCTTCACAGGAGTCCGCGCGTGCGCAAAGTGAAAGTCTTCTCCGCCACCGTCGGCGAGAGCTTCGGCAAGACCACCGAAAACTTCGGCGACAATCTGATGGCTGATATCCTCCAGGACGTGTTTTCCGTCGAGCCGACCTATGTCGAACCCGCCCGGGCGGAACTCATCGGTGTCGGCAGCATCATCGACGCCTACTATCGCTACAGCCGCAAGAAATACGTGTTCTGGCGCAAGCGCCCCTGGCGGACACTGCACGTTTGGGGTTCCGGCTTCATGAACAGCGGAACGCCGGCGCTCTGGCCACAGCGCCTCGTCTTTGACGCGGTTCGCGGCGAATTGTCGAAGGCAAGAGTCGCGCCCGACCGCGACATTGCGCTCGGGGATCCGGCGATCCTGCTGCCGCTGATCTGGCCCAAGAAGGTTGTCGCCACGTCGGAAGTTGTGGTCATCCCGCACTTCGTCACCTACCAGACCTTTCTGGAGCGCTACGGAACCTCCCTGCCCAGGCACTGGAGGGTTCTCAATCTTCTCGGAGACCCGCGGAAAATTTGCGAGGCGATTTCCGCCAGTGAACTGGTGATATCCAGCAGTCTCCACGGCCTCATCGTCGCCGACGCCTATGGCGTGCCCTCGATCTGGATGGAGCCCCACGGCAAGATAAAGGGCGACGGATTCAAGTTTGCCGATTACTTCAGCTTCCGCGGCGCGCCCCTCCCCGGTCCGGTCGATTTCGATAGCCTGCTGGCGGCTGGCACGGTGGCCGGCAACGCGCCCGCCGTTCCATCCGCGGAGACGATTGATCGCCTGTTGCGGTCCTTTCCGTTCCGTTGATGCCATGCGGTTGAGTCAGAGCCGCGAAGGATGACCCCGCGCTTGCGGTTGCGGCTGCCGCAGGGATGACGGAGCGTGTTGTCATAGCGGAGACAAGAAATCGCCGGGAGTGTTCACGCTCACGGTTCGCGTTTGGGTGTCAGCCGAAACGTGATCGTTGGGATCGCATTTCGAAATCGCGCGTTTTTCCCGGAGAAACAACGATCTAGGAGTACCAGGCCCAAAAGGCCCCTACCGGCTCCGAGGAAGGTCGAAACGCGCAAGCTGTACACGCCGCACGAGGGAGAACCAATCCCGGTCTCCGATTACGATGTGAAGCGTTTGCCATATGCCAAGCATCTAGAGGATTTGCTCCCTGGCGAATGCAAGTGGCCCCTCAACAACGGCGGCCCTTACCTTTTCTGTGCTGCCAAGGCTGCCGGGAAATACTGCCAACACCACCAATCCAGGGCACTTGCAGGCCATCGCATTACGAAGTGGGGAAAAGCATAAAGAGATCACGTTTGTACGGAATCCGCGCCGCCCGCGGCTATCACCGCATGGCGGCCGCCGACGATCGCCTGCCGGAAAGCCGACGCATCCTCAGGTTCGTACGCTGCGTGGCTCAGCCGGGAGCTAGCAACGAGCGCAATGGTTGCTAAGTTGTTGGCATGCTGCCAACTGGTGACTCGAAACTCGCATTCAAAATTATCACCACCACCACCGCGGTCTACGGATTCGCAATAGTGATCGCAGCGTGGTTCGGTGGTGTCGTTGCGCTTTTTGCGGGAGCAATTGGCTTTGTCGCATCTCTCGCGTATTTCGCGTTGACCGAGCTAAGTAAGACGCGAGAGCGCAGGTGACCACCCGATGACCGCCGTCTATGCGGTAGGGTGGTCGCCTTCAGTTTCACGAGCCCGCCTCGCTCTGGGCAGATGCCACTGAATGACCGACGTTTTGTGCCGACGGTCGGCGTCGCCATGGGTGGATTTGAGCAGCCCTTGGGCAAGGCACCTTTCGTCGGCGTAGAGCAGCCCGGTAGCTGTCCAGACTCATAAGCTGGAGGTCACAGGTTCGAAGGTGTTACTTAGTTGGTTTCACAAGCGACACGACCCGTGGCTTAGACGGCGCATCTAGCCACTCGATCCACTTATCCCTTTCTTCGATCGTGTCGAAGAACCGCCAGAGCTTGTACTCCTCCTCAGTCGTTTCCAGCATCTCGCCAACGGTCACGAGCTCCAGCGGTAAGGTCACCTCGTTGCCGTCGAAGCGGACGAAATAGACGCCCTCGGCAGCAAGGCGAATTACCTGGCCTGTCCCATAGGTTCCATCGGGAGCGTCGAGGGTGAAGTACATGCCGGTCAAATTGTCTAAAACGGTTTTGCTCATAGGTATCGAATGCCAGTCCTGAAGAATGCCCGAGATGGGAAGTTCGCCCAGCCGCTGGGCAAAGGCAAGGCGCGCTAAAGGTTATCAGATCATATCAGAGACGATCTTCATTGGAGACAGTAAGCCGCGTGGCTCATTCCCGGCCTGCAACCAGCGCCTGGATCGGCCCTTACGGGTGTGGCCGGCAGCGTTAAAAGCGTGCAAGTGGGCTGCGCCCCCTAAGCAGGTTCGAATCGTAAAAAGCGTTCTCTGCGTAAACGCCGAGTTCATGGCGCTGGTCGAGCACGAGCTCTACCACGCTGCACAAGAGACGGATGCATCCGGCGCTCCCAAGTTCAGCCGATCGACAGGCCGCCCGGTGTTCGTCATCCGCGGTCAGGATGTCGAAGAGTTCGTGGGCGTCGTTGTTGCTACGGGGCAGATGCCGCAGGCGTCCGTGCAATCGTCGACGCTGCAAACCGGCCACCAGAGATCGCCAAAGCGCAGATCGCACATGCGTGCGGCACCTGCCAACTTGGGGTCGCCTAGTCCCGATCATTCACCATCGCGAACGCGCTGCCGGTAACGCTCTCGGTCCTCTTCGTTTGCTCCCGTGGAGAGGTCTTGCCCCGTCTCAATCCGGTGCGCGATAGGCTGCCACGGCCGCCCTGGGTTCTCTAGCTCCCAGAGCTTCTTTGCACGGCGCTCTATTTCACGGTCGTCCACTTGTGCCTCCATCATCGTTGCACGCGACCGCAAAGAGCATACCTTGATGGAGCCTTTATAGAGAGATGGCCAATCCGAAATATTCAGATGAGGTCAAAACCTACGTCGCGCAGGCGCTCGCTTGTTTCGACAGTCCGGCGGTCATCGAAGGCAGTCAAGGCCGAGTTCGATGTCGGTATGGCGATACGATCGCAACCACACGGCAGGGCAAAAGCGCTCGCGGCGGTTCGGGCCGCCGGCGCTGACGTATGCGCACCTCATTCCTGTGCCTGTCACAGGAATCCTGCCGCGCCGCGTCTGCGGCGCGAGAAGGCTCAAACTTTATCGTCGGCGCAGATGGAGATGCGCCCGGGTTCGGCTGCTCTTCGCGCAGCGTTGCACACCTGTTTCAGTCCGGCGTGAACGCGACAGGCGCAATGAAGCCCAGTTCACGTAACTGCTTCGAGCCGGAAAACCGCACGGAGTCCGGGCTCTGGAAGTCGAATTCGCCGGAGCGCTGCAAATCGTCCAGCATCTTACGATAGGCGGCGGCGCCGGCGAAATATTGTCCGTCCGTCACCGCGTGCTCGATCTTCTCCTTGTAGTCGGAGAAGAACTTGAAGTGCAGCAGCACGCCGGAGATCGCCGGAAAATTCCGCTCGCACGGAAGCGGCTGGTGAATGCTGACACCCAGGTTGCAGTCCCTGTCCCAGAAGATCAGCGGATATTTCATGAGTTCCAGCACATGCGCGAACTTCCGCTTGCGAGGTCCGCCGGTAATGCTGATCGCACGCTTGGTGTAGGTGATCTCGTACCCTGCGCCGTCGAAGTGATCGGCGATCTCCCAGGGCATCCGCGCATCCGTTCCGTCGAGCGTTGCCGAACCAAGCGGGCCGATCGGGTACATGTCGAGCATGGGGGCCGCGAGGCGCTTTTCGCCGCGCGCTTCGAGCGCCCGGATGAGATTGCGAAGCGGCTGGCGTTCGCAATCGTCGTAGATCAGGAATTCGTCCGAGTCGACGTTGAGATACCAACGGTCCTTGCCGTAGCGCTCGAACAGCGTCTGGCGCCATTCGCGCCCGCGCCGGGCGTCCCGGTAGCGCAGCGGAGACGTCCAGACATCCACATCCGGCTGCGAGCTGAGATATTCGCGCGTGCCGTCCGAGGAAACGTCGTCGACGCAGATGAAGCGCGAGACGCCGAGCCTTCTGTAGTGCGCGAGAAAAGACGGCATGAGCTTCTGATCGTTGTGGGTGTTGAAGACGACCGGAATGTCGTCTCGACCGAGCGGCCGCGCACCGCCCTCGTTCAGACATGTCATGTCGATGGTGCGCTCCCGCTTGCGCTCGCGCGCCGCCAGCTTGAAGGTTTCGTACCTCGTCACGATCCGGTCGAGAAGGCTTCGTTGACCCCGCCCGTTTTCATGGTCGAAAAGACGAAAGGGGTAGTGAAGGTCCTTCAAGATCCGCTCCAGGTGCCGCTACGATAGCTGCGTTTATCGGGATCATCACCGGAATTCAACTCGGCAGCCGGTGACTTCCTCACCGCGCACCAGCAGCTAAAACGCGAAAGGATAGCGCGGTTCGAGCTTGCCGGTCGCCAGTTTCGCGAAGTTGCGCATCTTGCCCGGAATGTGTTCGCGACGGTCGTAGGCCCTGAGCAGGTCTCCCGACCGGCAATCGTCGTTGAAGCGCGCGATCCATTCCTCCGTCATGCCATCACGCTGAACGGCCATCCTGGTTTCGATCCTTGCCGGGATGCCAACCCCAAGATGTTCCGCGACATGCGCGATGAAAGGGTGCGGGTCGCCGGCAAGATCCTCGTAGGCAAATTCGGTAAAGGGCACAGCCAAGAGGTCCAGGTAGGTCTGCCAGAAGTTGTAGCTTTCCCGGATATAGAAGAAGCAGCGGGCGATCTGTTCGAAGTCATAGCGCGGCTCCGCCTTTGCTCCGTGGTGGGCGGCAAAGGCGCGCGTCTGACGCGCCCGCGCAAAGGAAATCGCCTGTCTCAGCGTATCCCTGCGCCTCAGGAAGACCAGCGCTGTCTCATGCTCGGCGAGGCAATGGCGGATGAAGTCCCGGCCGTAGCGCTCCTGGGTCACGAACAGCTGGTTCGGAAAGATCTTCATGCCGAACGCCCCGTTTGCGGTGGAGCATTTCCTGATGATTTCCGCGAAGAACGCCTCGAAAGGCAGGGTCTTCGCGTCCAACTGATGGGCCTTTGGAGCGAGCCACTCGGCCGGCAATCCCATTTCGCCGGAATTGCCGAGGAGAGTACTCAGCCAACTGGAGCCGCTTCTTGCTTCGGAGAGGATCAGGTATCCGCGCATCAGGTTGCCTATATTACGTTTCACTAAATCTGAAACGCGCGGCTAGTCGCCAATATGGACAATTTTCTGCCGCCCAGGCCCGATCTTCCTGAGAAAACGGGTGCGTAATTCGTCATCGACGCAAATATGCAACAGCGCGCGGGCTATGTAACTCAAAATAAGCACCGCGCTTCAGAGGCCCGCGCATCCCTTCAGGCGGCCCGACGCGTTGTTCGTCTCACGTTTCGGTGCTATATTTGGCCGTTCGATCGAGGGTGCCGGCACCCCTTCGGTAGATCGTTCGCCTCGAGCGCGCTTGGCCCAAACAAGCGCGCTTTCGCGTTTGTGGCGATAGCTACAGCGCCGTGCGTCCTTTAGGACGCACAAAGGACGCTGTAACTCTT
>NZ_WITC01000043.1 GCF_009601505.1 Sinorhizobium terangae | reverse complement strand
AAGAGTTACAGCGTCCTTTGTGCGTCCTAAAGGACGCACGGCGCTGTAGGCGAGATGAGGAAGGCTCGTGCAGCCCGCCCGCTTGTGTCCGCCCTCATCCGGCTGCCGCTACCTTTTCCCCGCAGGCGGGGAGAAGGGACTCGCGGCGCCCACTCTCGTTCCTGGCAGCCGTGGACGCCACCCGCACCACGCCGACGGTGTCCCCCGCGCGCGGGGAGAGGGTTAGGGTGAGGGGCAGCTACGACGCTGTGTAGCGAGGGGCCGGCCCGGTTTGATCATTCGAATCGATTGCGGCCGCAATCTCCGGGTCCCAGGTAAACAGCTCTTTTGCCCGGGCGATGCCGCGCAGCGCGAAACGGCCAAGTGAAACGGCGTCGGCACGCAACACGGCCGGACAGGCCTCGACAAATTCCGAGGACATGACAACATGCCGTTCGACCGACCGGCACATCGATGCGATCCGGCTCACCTCGTTGACTGCCGGACCGACGACGGTGAAGTCTAGCCGGTTCTGGCTGCCGATATTGCCATAGAAGACCTCGCCGATATGCAGGCCCAGGTAGATGTCGGTCGTCGGCTTTCCATCATCGCGCCGCTTTGCGTTCAGCTCGTTCAGCATCAGGCGCAACTGCCGCTCGGCAGCGACCGCCGAGGCACAGGCGCTGGCGCGGTCGCCGGCATTGAAGATCGCCAGAACGCCGTCGCCGATCAGCTTCAGGACGCTGCCGCCATGGTCGTGTATCGCGGTGATCACGGTGCCGGCATAGTCGTTGAGAAGTGGAATGACCTCTTCCGGAGCAACCGTCTCGGATATCCGCGTATAGTTGCGCAGATCGGAAAACCACATCACGGTCTCGATCTTCTCCGCCGCACCGCGCTCGATGCTGCCCTTGACGACCCGCTGGCCGGCGTCCTGACCGAGATAGACATCGGCAAGCGTGCTGATGATGCGCACACAGGAGGCCGCCTTGACGGCGAGTGCGAGCGTCGGCAACAGCACCCTTAACGCGTCGATCTCATCGTCGCTGAATCCGTCCGTCCTCTTCGTCGTCCAATAGGAGTAAAAGCAGTCCATCTCGCCGACGCGGCCCCGGTCGGTAAAATAGTGGATCATGCTGATGCAGTCGGTGTAGCCGTCCGCCTTCAGCGTATCGAGGAAATTGTAGGGAACGGACGTTGCAGCGGCGAGCCGAATGCGTCGCTCTGCCTGGCGTTCCACGAGCATGTGATAGAAGATCGAGCGTTGCCAGCTCGCCTGCATTTCGCCGGTGGCGGTCGATCCATAGGGAGTGACCTCGGGGGCTTCCCCGCTTGCGCTGTCCCAAGTGAACGAACGGCCTTCGATTTCAGGATGAAGCGTGTCGATCAGGCCGAGCGCGCGCTCGATCGGGAGTCCGGCCTGTTTGCACCTGTCGCAGAAGCCGGCGAGCAACTCGGGCTCCTCACTCCCACGGATCCCCTGCTCGGATGTCCACAGTATTAGCTCGCGGATCTGCTGGTCGTTCATCGTTCTACCTGTCGACGACATCTGCTTCTGAGCGCCGCGCGTCCAATCGGATGCGCAAGGCTCGCTGGAGGACTTTGAATTGCTGCCGGCACCTGCGGGGCAAATGACCGATGCGATAAACTATTCGACATTTGATCGTTCGGCCAGTTGCGGTTCGCTGTGTCTGACCGGCTGCGAGCATCCGGGTGCGGAACGACAAAGGCCCCGTTTGACCGGGGCCTTGATCTCTTTTCCGCTACATCGCGGATTTCCGGCGTGATGGTCAGCCTGCGGGCGCCAGCGTCAAATGCTCGACGCCGAGGGCAAGGTTCAGCCCTTCCTGGACCTGGACATTCACCGGCTGCAGCATGAAGGCTTTGTTCGTGCCACCGGCAATCACCTTGGCACCGCCGCCGACCGCAAAACTCGCATCGGCCCCAAGGCCGTAATACTCGCCTGCAAGGGCGTATGCGGTTACCGGCGTGCCGGTCTTGGCCAGCACATCCCAGACCATCACACTCTTGCCAGTCGTGCCGACGTCGAGGCCAAATTTCCGGATCATGCCCGCATAGACGGCCGTCGGCGCGCCGTTGGCAGGCCTGTAGGTGCACATCAGGTTCTTCGTCGACGTGATGATGAGACCGGTGCCACCTTCCGAACCGCAGGTGAGGCGGCCGAGCGTGACATAGCTTTGCGCAGCTGCGGGTGCAGCACCCGAAAGGGCAGCAAGGGCGGCCGCTGCGATAAAGGTTTGCTTGATCATGGCTCAGTTTCCGTTATTGAAGCCATGGGTCAAACGGATTTGAAACTGTGAAGGTTCCGCCCGTGCGATGTCCCTTCGCACCCAAGTGAGCACAAAAAACGCCCGCGAGCCTGTCGCGGGCGCCGAAGATCGGAAAGTCCGATCAGGACATCGATTTCACACGGGCGAGACCAGCCCGGGCCGGCTCGTATTTGGGATCGAGCGAAAGCGCGTGCGAATAGGACTTCGACGCCTTGGCCTTGTCGCCGCGGCGCTCGTAGATCAGAGCCTGGTTTGCCCAGGATTCCGCTACTTTGCCATTCAGGTTGATGGCGGTGTTGAAATCGGAAAAGGCATTGTCGTCGTCGCCCTGTGCGACATAGGAAATGCCGCGGCCGTTATAGGGTTCCGGCGAACTCGGCGAGAGCGAAATCGCCGTCGAGAAATCCTCGATCGCCTGCCCATGCTCGTTACGCGCCTGATAGATCAGGCCGCGATTGTGATAGGCGCGGGGGTCGGTCGTGTCGAGCTGGATCGCCTTGTTGAAATCGTTGAAGGCAGAGTCGAGCTGGCCCGCCTGCCGATAGAGATTGCCGCGGCCGATATAGGCGACGTCGTAGCTCGGGTTGAGCTGCAGCGACGTATTGTAGTCCGAGAGGGCGGCCTGCTGGTTGCCCATGTTACGCTGGACGAGCGCGCGGTTGGCATAGGCCTGGTAGAAGCGCGGATTGAGCTCGATCGCCTTGTCGAAATCGGCGAGTGCACGGCGGAATTCGCCGGCACGGCCATAGGCCGAGCCGCGCACATTATATCCTTCCGGATCACTCGGGTTGGAAGCGATGACGCTCGACAGCGAGGCGATGTTTTCCTCCGAGCCCTGCGCCCGCTCGACGCGGATCATCGATTCGGAGTTGTCGGTCTGGCAGCCTGCAAGCAGCAGGGCGGAGCCGAGGATGAGCATGGCAGCAAGCTTCGGCCTGCGCTGGTGGCGGCGGTGCGCCTCACGGATGGCGGAGACGTCCGCAGTCATGGCAGCAAATGTCAAAGTCGATCCCTCAATGCGACAAGGTCCCGAAAGCCTCGGGCTTTCCGTTTACGGAGACCGGCGAATACGCGGGGCTCCAGCCAGGGTTCATCAGATCCTCCGGCGATCCGACCGGCTTATCCCGTCCGGGCGGCTGACCGTCGCAAGCTGACGCATCACGCTAGCTTGCCGACGGACATGGTGTCCATACAAAAAGGCGGCGGCGATATCTCGCCCCCGCCACGACTTACATTAGAAAACGTCGAAAAAACGACAAATCAGCGAGCCAGAAGGCCTTCACGCTGTGCGCGCTTGCGAGCCAGCTTGCGAACGCGGCGGACGGCCTCGGCCTTTTCGCGCGCACGCTTCTGGGACGGCTTTTCGTAGAAGTCACGCATCTTCATTTCGCGGAAAATGCCTTCGCGCTGCATCTTCTTCTTGAGAGCGCGGAGCGCCTGGTCGACATTGTTATCGCGGACAAGTACCTGCACGTGAATCCCGTTCCTTTGTTTCGAGTTGTAAGCCCCACCGCCAGGTAAGGGGAGGCAAAAAATTTGCGTTCGCTGAGCTGACAGCTCGACGATTGAAAAATCGGATAACAGATCGTGCGGGCAAAGTCCAGTGACGACAGCGCGAGCGGGTCGGAAAAAACACAAGTTCGGGTTTCTTCTGCGCTGCCGGCCCTGAATGGCGGCTTTTCGGGGTGTTTAACACGATGTCGCAAGTCCGTCCAAGTTCGCCGAATCGCGTCGCAAAAGAAACGTTGCACGGCTCTCAGATTTGCGATTTCTAACGCCAACAACATGTTTTCTCGGGGTTCATGGAGTAGCAGGCGGATGCGCAAATATTCTGTTTTTGCCGTGGCGCGCGAGGCGCTGCGCGGCCACAAGGGCTGGGGGCCGCAATGGGCCTCGCCGGAGCCGCGCAAGGAATATGACGTCATCATCATCGGCGGGGGCGGGCATGGCCTGGGCGCTGCCTATTACCTCGCCAAGGAGCATGGCATCACCAATGTCGCCGTGCTCGAAAAGGGCTGGATCGGTGGCGGCAACACCGGCCGCAACACGACGATCATCCGGTCCAACTATCTCTATGAAGAGAGCATGGACATCTACGAGCATTCGCTGAAGCTCTGGGAGAACCTGTCGCAGGATCTGAACTACAACGTCATGTATTCGCCGCGTGGCGTCATGATGCTGTCGCACAACATCCACGACCAGCAGTCCTTCAAGCGGCACATCAACGCCAACCGACTCTACGGCATCGATAACGAGTGGCTGACGCCGGAACAGGCCAAGGCCTATTGTCCGCCGCTCGACATTTCCAAGACCGCCCGCTATCCGATCAATGGCGCGGCGCTGCAGCGGCGCGGCGGCACGGCGCGCCATGACGCGGTCGCCTGGGGCTACGCGCGCGGCGCTTCAGACCGCGGCGTTCACATCATCCAGAACTGCGAAGTGACCGGCATTCGCCGCGATGCGACCGGCCGCGTGATCGGCGTCGACACCAATCGCGGCTATATCGGCGCGAAAAAGATCGGCATTTCTGCGGCCGGCCACTCGTCGGTACTAATGCAGATGGCCGACGTGCGCGTGCCGCTGCAGAGCCAGCCGCTACAGGCGCTCGTTTCCGAGCCGCTGAAGCCGATCTTCCCCTGCGTCGTCATGTCGAACTCGGTGCATGCCTATATATCGCAGTCGGACAAGGGCGAGTTCGTCATCGGCGCCGGCACCGACCAGTACAATTCCTATTCGCAGACCGGCGGCTTGCAGATCATCACCCATACGCTCGACGCGATCTGCGAACTCTTCCCGATGTTCCGCCGCGTCAAGATGATGCGGCAATGGGGCGGTATCGTCGACGTGACGCAGGACCGCTCGCCGATCCAGGGCGTCACGCCGGTGCCGGGGCTGTACCTCAACGCCGGTTGGGGAACGGGCGGCTTCAAGGCGACGCCGGGCTCGGCCAACCTCTTTGCCCATCTCATCGCACGTGGCGAACCGCACAGGCTCGCTGCCGGCCTGACGCTCGAGCGGTTCCGCACCGGGCGGCTCATCGACGAGGCGGCCGCTGCCGCCGTTGCGCACTAGAAGGAAGGTAGAGCGACCTTTGCGCGTCCCACGGAATGCGCGGCGCTCTAATGCGAGGACATCCAGATGCTTCTGATTTACTGCCCCTATTGCGAAGAAGAGCGCTCCGAGCTCGAATTCCGCAATGCCGGCGATGCCCACATCGCCCGCCCGACCAATATCGCCGAGATCAGCGACGAAGAGTTCGAGGCCTATTTCTTCCTGCGCGACAATCCGAAGGGTGTGATCTTCGAGAGATGGCGGCACATCCATGGCTGCGGCCGTTTTTTCAATGCGGCGCGTGACACGGTCACCGACCGGTTCCTCACCACCTACAAGGCCGGCGAGCCGAAGCCCGACCTCAACGCAGAGCCGAAGACGAGCGCACAGGTCGAAACCTACGAGGCCCTTGAAGGAGCAGCACAATGAGCGGGGTCAATCGCATTTCGGGTGCGGGACGCCTGACGCCCGCCCGCACCGCGAGGTTCACCTTCGACGGTCGGACGCTGACGGCGCTCGAGGGCGATACGGTCGCCTCGGCGCTGCTTGCCCACGGCATCCACCTTGTCGGCCGGTCGTTCAAGTACCACCGTCCGCGCGGCATTCTTTCCGCCGGCGCCGAGGAGCCGAATGCGCTGCTCGACATATCGCGCGACGCGGCACGCAGACAGCCGAACGTGCGCGCCACGGTGCAGGAAGTTTTCGACGGAATGAAGGTCTCGTCGCAAAACCGCTGGCCGTCGCTCGCCTTCGATGTCGGCGGGTTCAACGATCTGCTCTCGCCCTTCTTCGCCGCCGGTTTCTACTACAAGACCTTCATGTGGCCGAAGGCGGCGTGGCACAAGCTTTACGAGCCTTTCATCCGCCGCGCGGCCGGCCTCGGCGTTGCGCCGACGGAGTCCGATCCGGACCACTATGCGAGCCGGTATGTCCATTGCGACGTGCTGGTGATTGGTGCGGGCGTTGCCGGTCTTTCAGCGGCGCTTGCGGCCGCGCAGGCCGGCGCCAAGGTCATCCTCTGCGACGAGCAGTCGGAAATGGGCGGCGCGCTCCATTATGACAGCGGCACGGTCATCGACGGCAAGCCGGGCTACGAGTGGGCGCAGGCGACCGGCAGGGCGCTCGCGGAGAGAGACAACGTCACCGTGCTGACCCGCACGACCGCGTTCGGCTACTACAACCACAATTTCGTCGGGCTCGTCGAACGGGTCACGGATCATCTCTCTGCACCGGACAAGGCATTGCCGCGCGAGCGGCTCTGGCAGGTGCGGGCGAAGAAGGTCATTCTCGCCAACGGCGCGATCGAGCGTCATATGGTCTTTGCCAACAACGACCGGCCGGGCATCATGCTGGCGTCGGCGGGGCGCACCTATCTCAACCACTTCGGCGTCGCCGTCGGTACCAAGGTCGGCATCTATACGGCGCACGATTCCGCCTATGAGGCCGCATTTGACCTCAGGAAGGCGGGTATTTCCGTGCCGGCGATCGTCGACAGCCGCGAGAAGCCCGGCGAGGCGGTGTTGGCCGAGGCACGCCGGCTCGGCATCGAGGTGCTGACCGGCCATTCGGTCGTCAACACCACGGGCAAGCTCAGGATCTCGTCGATCAGCGTTGCCCGACGGGGCGGCGGTGCGGCACGCAAGATCGCCGTTGATGCGCTCCTCGTCTCCGCCGGCTGGACACCATCGGTGCACCTCTTCTCGCAATCGCGCGGCAAGGTGAAATTCGACGCCGCAACGGAGCGCTTCCTGCCGGGCACCTACGCGCAGGATTGCCTCTCGATCGGTGCATGCAACGGCACGGACGATCTCCAGGCGACGATCGACGAGGCGCTTGCGGCCGGTGAACTGGCAGCCCGCGCTGCGGGTGCTGAAAACGGATCGCAGCTCGCAATCTCCGGCGAAAATGCCTTCGCCTGGACGGGCGGCATGATCGGCGCAGCGGAAGGGGCGGGGCCGGACACGACGGTCAAGGCCTTCATCGACTTCCAGCACGACGTCTGCGCCAAGGACATTCGCCTCGCCGTGCGCGAGGGCATGCACTCGGTCGAGCATATCAAGCGCTTCACCACCAACGGCATGGCGTCCGACCAAGGCAAGCTCTCCAACATGCACGGGCTCGCGATCGCCGCGGAAGCGCTCGGCAAGGGTATCCCGGAGGTCGGGCTGACAACCTTCCGCCAGCCCTACACGCCGGTGACCTTCGGCGCGATCGTCAACCATTCTCGTGGCAGCCTCTTCGATCCGGCCCGCAAGACACCGATGCATGCCTGGGAAGAGGCGCAGGGCGCCGAATTCGAGGATGTCGGCAACTGGAAGCGCGCCTGGTTCTATCCGAAGGCCGGCGAGTCCATGCACGAAGCGGTTGCGCGCGAATGCAAGACCGTACGCGAGGTGGCCGGCGTCTTCGATGCGTCGACGCTCGGCAAGATCGAGGTGGTTGGCCCCGATGCGGCCAAGTTCCTCAATCTGATGTATACGAACGCCTGGGATAACTTGAAACCCGGCCGCTGCCGCTACGGCATCATGCTGCGCGACGACGGCTTCGTCTATGACGACGGCGTCGTCGGCCGCCTGGCCGAGGACCGCTTCCACGTGACGACGACGACCGGCGGCGCGCCGCGCGTGATGCACCACATGGAAGACTATCTGCAGACGGAGTTCCCGCATCTGAAAGTCTGGCTCACCTCGACCACCGAGCAGTGGGCGGTCATTGCGGTGCAGGGTCCGAAGGCGCGCGAGATCATCGCGCCGCTCGTCGACGGCATAGATCTTTCGAACGAAGCCTTCCCGCACATGAGCGTTGCCGAGGGGCGGATCTGCGGCGTGCCGACGCGGCTCTTCCGTATGTCGTTCACCGGCGAACTCGGTTTCGAAGTCAACGTCCCTGCGGACTACGGCCAGGCCGTATGGGAGGCGATCTGGGCTCGGGCTGAACCAATGGGCGCCTGCGCCTATGGCACTGAGACCATGCACGTGCTGCGCGCCGAGAAGGGTTACATCATCGTCGGTCAGGATACGGACGGGACCCTCACTCCGGACGATGCCGGCCTTTCCTGGGCGGTGTCGAAGAAGAAGCCGGATTTCGTCGGCATTCGCGGGCTGAAGCGCCCGGACCTCGTCAAGGACGGTCGCAAGCAGCTTGTCGGTCTCCTCACCAAGGATCCGAAGGTGGTTCTGGAGGAGGGCGCGCAGATCGTTGCCAATCCGAACGAGCCGAAGCCGATGACCATGCTTGGCCATGTCACCTCGTCCTATTGGTCGTCAAATTGCGGCCGGTCGATCGCGCTGGCGATGGTCGCCGGTGGACGGGAGCGCCTCGGGCAGACCCTTTATATCCCGATGGCCGACCGGACGATCGCCGTCGAGGTGAGCGATATGGTGTTCTTTGACAAGGAAGGAGGTCGCCTCCATGGCTGACCAGGCAACTGCAATCCGCAATGCTCCGCTCGCCGGGCTCCGTGGCGGCTCGCCGGCGGCGATCCTGACGCCCGCGGCGCCCGCCTCGCGGATATCCCTCCGCGCGGCACCGGACGCCGTTGCGGCTCTCTCCGCGGCACTCGGGGTCACGCTGCCGACGCGGCCGAAGACCTCTGCCTCGACCGGAAAGCGCCACGCGCTCTGGCTCGGTCCGGACGAGTGGCTGGTGATCGACGAAGACGGCAAGGATTTGATGGCGGCAGCCGCGTCCAGTGGCGTCATGCATTCGGCGGTCGACATTTCCCATCGCAACACGGCCGTCATCATCAGCGGTCCGGGCGCCGAGGTGGCGGTCAACAGCGGATGCCCGCAGGACCTTTCGCTCGCGATCTTCCCGGTCGGCGCTTGTTCGCGGACGATACTGGGCAAGGCGGAAATCGTGCTCTTCCGCACGGCCGAGGATACGTTCCGCGTCGAGTGCTGGCGGTCGTTCTCGCCCTTTGTCTTCGGCCTTCTGTCGGAGGGGGCGGAAGGCGCAGGGCACTGAAGAGGCGTTTTCCTCGAACTTTGCAAGCGGCGGAGCGATCCGCCGCTTTTCTGTTGTAGGAATGCGTATGGCCCCTCATCCGGCCTGCCGGCCACCTTCTCCCCGTTTTGACGGGGAGAAGGGATATGCCGCGCCGCCTAGGTTCCCTCTCCCCGCCTGCGGGGAGAGGGTAAGGGTGAGGGGCAATCTCGCGTCTCGACTTCCCAGAACCGATCACGTTAACTTTTGACTCGATTCGGTCGAGCATGAGCGTGAGAAGCGGAGGGGTGAGCGTGAAGACACGCGCGGCGGTGCTGAGGAAATCACCGGTCGAGAGGCCCTATGCCAACACACGGCCTCTATCGATCGAGACCGTCGACCTCGATCCGCCCGGACCGGACGAGCTTCTGGTCAGAATGGGTGCAGCCGGACTCTGTCACTCCGATCTTTCGGTCATCAACGGCGATCGGCCACGTCCGGTGCCGATGGCGCTTGGCCACGAGGCGGCGGGCACGGTGGAGGCGGTCGGGAGCGGCGTGCGCGATATCGCGCCCGGTGATCGCGTAGTGATGAGCTTCATGCCGAGCTGCGGTCATTGCCTGCCCTGTGCGGAAGGCAGGCCGGCGCTCTGCATTCCGGGCGCGGAGGCAAACGGTAAGGGAACGTTGCTTTCAGGCGAGCGCCGCCTGCGCTGTGATGCGGTTCCGGTGCATCACCATCTCGGCGTTTCCGCCTTTGCCGATTATGCCGTCGTCTCGCGCCACTCGGCCGTCAGGATCGAGGCGGATCTGCCGATGGTGGAAGCGGCCCTGTTCGGTTGCGCCGTGCTGACCGGCGTCGGTGCAGTCGTCAACACCTGCCAGGTCAAGCCCGGCCAATCGGTTGCCGTTGTCGGTCTCGGCGGCGTCGGGTTGGCGGCGGTTCTAGGCGCGATCGCCGCTGGCGCCGAACGGGTCGTGGCAGTCGATCTGTCTGAGGACAAACTGAAGCTGGCGCTCCAACTGGGCGCGACGGATGCATTCCTCGCTGGCGATCCGGATGCAGCGGAAAAGATCCGCGAGGCGACCCGCGGCGGCGTCGACCATGCGGTGGAGGCGGCGGGTTCGGTCAGGGCTTTCGAGCTCGCCTACCGGATCACCCGGCGCGGTGGCTTGACGGCCTCGGCAGGACTTGCCCGCCCCTCAAGCCAGATCGCCATCCCTGCGGTCAGCCTCGTCGCCGAGGAGCGCACGATCCGCGGCAGTTACATGGGAAGCTGCGTGCCGAGCCGCGATATCCCGCGATTCATTGCCCTCTACCAGCGCGGCAAGTTGCCTGTCGACCGGCTGCTATCGAGCACGGGGCCGCTTGAAGAGATCAACGAGGCGTTCGATCTTCTCGATCAGGGGCGGGTTATCCGCCACGTGATCACGTTCTGAACTTGTGGCTTCGCGATCACCCTTCTTTCCGCAAGCCGGTCCACTCTATCCATCGACCATGGAAGTCCGCCCGACCGATCAGATGTTTCCCGCCGCCGGGCCACGTCTGGAGCGTTAGCGCAGCGCCGGGTCTTGAACCATCCGCTTCCATCTGCAGCCAAGCAAGCGGCGCGTCTGCTGTTGCCGCCCTTCCTGCAGCAGCGATCAGGGCCTCGCCCTCTTGCTGGGCGGACAGAGACAGATATTGCCAGGCGACCGAATGATAAACGACATGGACCGCACCGGGGAAGGGATGGGCGAGGCGCTGTTTCAGCCAGTCCACAGCGTCTCTACGCTCGACAAGGTTGCCATGAGCAGCCGCGATCGCCAGCGCATTTCGGGTGCGCTCGAGCCGGTCCGGCTGGTCGGCCCAGATGTAGGAGAGCAGGCGCAACCGGTGCTCCTCGCTCGCCGGGTCAAGCGGGTTGATGTCGCATCCTGCGCGTCCGACGATTTCGACCGATCCGTCGGGCGGCGCTGCTCCGGACCACTGGGGCGAGATGACGACGCCGGATTCCATGTCGCCCCACTGCCCGCCGGAAAGGTCGTAGCCGTAGCGATCCCAGTGCAGGTTGAGACCGGCACTGGCACCAACTTCTGAAAGGACAAGTGGTTTGCCAAAGCCGCGTGCGACCGTGAGAAAGCCGGCAAGCAGCGCACCTGAGCGGCGCACTTCGTTCGTCTGCGGTGCGGAAGTGAGCCGCTCCAGGATAAAATCGGCGTGCGTCCGAAAGGCCGCTTCGCACGCGGCCCAGAGCGTTTCGTCGTCTGTGACATTCGGCGGATAGCATGAAGTCAGCCTGTCGTCGCGTCTCGACAACACAAGGGCATGAAGCGCACCGCACAGCCGCAGCGGTACGGAGTCTGCCTCGGGCCGCGGATTGCCCTCCCAGCTCAGGACGCGGCTGCCGACCGCACGTTCACCATCAAGGCGCTCGGCCGCCAACCGGCAGAGCCGGGCCATGAAAGGCGAGTCGAGTTCTTCGCAGGCCTTGCCCTGGCTACGAAAGGCCCGACGGACCCGCTCCTCGGCCCCCGTTTTCTCAGGCATCCGCCGGCCGGTCCTTCGGGTCGAACTGGATGATTGTCTGCCATGTCGCCGTCAGGGCGGGCTTGCGCTCGCCCTCGATCTCGACGGTTACGTCATAGGTAATCATCAACATTCCGGCGCCGCGAAAGCGGGCGTCTGCCATGGCGAACCGGCCGCGCACCTTGGCGCCGCTCTTTACCGGCGCGATGAAGCGGACCTTGTCGAAGCCGTAATTGATGCCCATCGTCTGTTCGCGAATCTTCGGCAGGCAATTGTAGTTCATCGCTGAAAGCAGCGACAGCGACAGGAAGCCGTGGGCGATCGTGCCTCCGAAGGGCGTCTCTGCCGCGGCGCGCTCCGGATCGGTGTGGATGAACTGGAAGTCGCCCGTCGCCTCGGCAAAACTATCGATGGTCTTCTGCGTCACGGTAATCCAGTCGGAGACACCGAGCTCCTTGCCGATCAGCCCCTTGATCTCTGAAAGCGAAATGTCGTGCGGCATATGCTTGTCCCGATCGCCTCTAGAATGATTTAGAGCGGGACGCGGGCGGAAAAACCGCTCGCACCATTCCTCATCCCACTCATAGCGCCCAACCGATCTATAGGCTGGTCGGGGGAATACTGGCAAGTGGTAGTAAAAACTCAGAAAACTTCGACAAAGAAGGTGACCGAGCGGGGGGCGACGGACGGGGTTGCCGCCGTCCCGGAAAGCGCATCGCACCACTTGCCGTTGAGGCTTGCGGGAAGCTGAAAGGGATGCGGTGCGTGACCGCGGTTTATGACTACCGCGAGCCGGGTCGCCCGTCGCTGCGCCCGGTCGCCGGTCGCAAGCATCATGACGAGATTGTCAGTCGCCGGGTGTTCCCAATCCTCGACCGTCATTGGATGACCGTCGAGACGCAGCCAGGCGACGTCGCCCTTCCCGGTGAGGAAGTGCGTCTCCGCGAAGACATCGAAACGCCGCCGCATCGCTGAGAGCGCGGCTGTGTGGTCGATGAGCTTCCGGTCGAGCTTTGTCCAATCGAGCCAGGTGAGGCCGTTATCCTGCGCATAGGCATTGTTGTTGCCGCCCTGGCTGCGCCCGCCTTCGTCGCCGGCGGTGAGCATGATCGTTCCGCGCGAAGCGAAAAGCGTGCTGATCAGCGCCATGGCGTCTGCCTGCCTCGCTGTCGCGATTTCCGGATCGTCAATGGGGCCTTCGGCGCCATTGTTCCACGAATAATTCTCGTTGTGGCCGTCACCATTGTCTTCGCCGTTCGCCTCGTTGTGCTTGCGCGCATAAGCGGTGAGATCCGTCAGCGTGAAGCCGTCATGCGCGGCGATGAAGTTGACGCTGCGGGTCGCCGTCTCGCCCCACCGCGAGAACGTATCGGAGGAGCCGGCGAGTGCGGTCGCGAGCGCGCCGATCGCATGCCGGTCGCCGCGCCAGTAGCGGCGAATGTCGTCCCGCGTGCGGTCGTTCCATTCGAGGAAGGGTTCGGGGAAGTTGCCGAGCTGGTAGCCGCCGGGACCGGTATCCCAGGGCTCCGCGATGAGAATGCGGTCGCCAAGGACCGAATCCGCGGCGATCGCCGCAAAGAGAGCGGCGTCGCGGTGAAAGCCGCTCATATCACGCCCGAGGATCGAGGCGAGGTCGAAGCGGAAGCCGTCGACGCCGGCGGCAAGCACAAAATGGCGGAGGCTGGCGAGAATGAGATCCCGGACCACCGGATGGTCGCAGGCTATCGTATTGCCGCAGCCGGTGTCGTTGATGAGTTCTCCGGGCTGGTCGGTCACATGGCGGTAATAGGTAAGATTGTCGAGCCCGCGCATGGAAAGGGTCGTGCCGAGGCGGTCGCTCTCGCCGGAATGGTTGAAGACGAGGTCGAGGATGACGCCGATGCCGGCCTTGTGCAGCGTCTCGACAGTGTTGCGCAGTTCCTTGACGCCGCCGGGCACGAGCCTCGGATCGAGCGCCATTGGGACGGTCGGATTGTAGCCCCAGCCGTTGTGAAGGCCGAGCGACGGCAGATGCCGCTCGTCGATCCAGGCGACGATCGGCATCAGTTCGACGGCCGAGACGCCAAGGCGCTTCAGGTGGTCAATGATCACCGGTTGCGCCAGGGCGGCGACAGTGCCCCGCTTTTTCTCGGGAATATCCGAGTGCAGAATGGTGAACGGTTTGACCGCCACCTCGTAGATCAATCCGCCAGGCTCAAACAGCGGCGGCTCCACCTTCACCGCCTCTGTTTCGGTCACGATCGCTCTCGGCACCAGATCGGCGGTCTCCTCACCGAAGATCGTCAGGCGACGATCATGGCGAAAGGGACGGTCGAGCTCGATCGCGTAAGGATCGACCAAGAGTTTCGACGGATCGAACCAGAGCCCATGATCGGGCGAGTAGATGCCGTCGGCCCGCAAGCCATAGCGAGTGCCGACGGGTGCATCGGCAAGCGTCAGGCTGTGAACGTCACCGTCGCGCAGCATCGGCAGGCGGCGCAATTCCTCCGCCCCGCTCTCGTCAAACAGGCAGAGATCGACGCGGGCGGCATGGCGGGACCAGACCGCGAAGCGCGTTCCGTCTGGCGTGCGCGTCACGCCGAGGGGTGGAATTCCGGTCGTCGGCATGAAGGCGTGCCTCTTGTTGGTATTGCTGTTCAAGTTAGTGTCCCTGGCACCCCCCTCTGCCCTGCCGGGCATCTCCCCCACAAGGGGGGAGATCGACTCGTTGCAATCCCATCCTCCAACAGGAACGCTCGCATTGCGGAGCCTCCTATTGGAGGCACTTAGCGGGCCACGTCCAATCTCCCCTTGTGGGGGAGATGGCCGGCAGGCCAGAGGGGGGTAGCGGAGCAGCAGAGCGTCGCCCGGAGCGACCGGGTGGCATACACCTCAGGTAATCACGCTCGGTTGATCGCGACCGGTGCGCGTCTTGATCTCGGCGATCTCGTCGGCCACGGCGATGAGATCGGCAAGTGCCTCCTGCGTGTCGAGGTCGTGGCGTGCCGGGTCCGCTTCGAACCGCTCGATATAGACCCTGAGTGTCGCGCCTGAGGTGCCGGTGCCGGAAAGACGATAGACGACACGCGATCCGCCCTTGAACAGGACGCGGATGCCCTGGTTCTTGCTTACCGATTTGTCGACCGGATCGTTATAGGAGAAGTCGTCGGCGGTCTCGACCGAGAGCGCGCCGAAGCTCTTGCCCGGCAGGGTGGCGAGCTTGTCCCGCAAGGCACTGATCAGGCCGTTCGCTGCGTCGGTGTCGACCTCTTCGTAGTCGTGGCGCGAATAATAGTTGCGGCCATAGGTCGCCCAGTGCTTGCGGGCGATCTCGAGTGCGCTTTCCTTGCGCACGGCAAGGATGTTGAGCCAGAGCAGCACCGCCCAGAGCCCGTCCTTTTCGCGCACATGGTTGGACCCGGTGCCGGCGCTTTCCTCGCCGCAGATGGTCGCCAGACCCTCGTCGAGCAGGTTGCCGAAGAATTTCCAGCCGGTCGGCGTCTCGTAGATGCCGATGCCGAGCTTTTCCGCCACGCGGTCGGCGGCGCCGCTCGTCGGCATCGAGCGTGCGATCCCGGCCAATCCCTTGGCATAGCCGGGCGCCAGATGCGCATTTGCTGCAAGCATTGCCAGACTGTCCGAAGGCGTGACGAAGATGCCCTTGCCGATGATGAGGTTGCGGTCACCGTCGCCATCGGAAGCGGCGCCGAAATCCGGGGCGTCCACCGCCATCATCGTTTCATAAAGGGCGCGGGCGTGTACGAGGTTCGGATCCGGATGATGGCCGCCGAAGTCGGGCAGCGGTATGAAATTCATCACCGAGCCTTTCGGCGCTCCCAGCCGCCTCTCGATGATCTCCTTGGCATAGGGGCCGGTCACTGCGCTCATCGCATCGAAGACCACGCGGAAACCGCCTGCGATCAGCTTGCGGATCGCGGCAAAGTCGAACAGGCTTTCCATGAGCTCGGCATAGTCGCTAACCGGGTCGATGACCGTTACCGTCATGTTTTCGATCTGGTGGGAGCTTTCCAGGTCCAGATTGACGTCGGCGGCGTCCGCGATCTTGTAGCTGTCGATGACCTTGGTGCGGGCGAAGATCGCATCGGTCACCTTTTCCGGCGCCGGGCCGCCGTTGCTGACATTGTATTTGATCCCGAAGTCCTCGGTCGGGCCGCCCGGATTGTGGCTCGCTGACAGCACGATGCCGCCGAAGGCCTTGTATTTGCGGATGATATTGGAGGCGGCCGGGGTCGACAGAATGCCGCCGCGGCCGACAAGCACGCGGCCGAAGCCGTTCGCGGCCGCCATCTTGATGGCCTTCTGGATGACGTCGCGATTGTAGTAGCGGCCGTCGCCGCCGATCACCAGCGTCTGGCCCTCGAAGCCTTCGAGCGAATCGAAAATCGACTGGATGAAGTTCTCGGCATAGTTCTTCTGCTGGAATACCGGAACTTTCTTCCGCAGGCCGGACGTGCCGGGTTTCTGATCGCCATAGGGGTTTGTGGAGACGGTTTTAATCATCTTATCAGCCTTTCGCGAGGAGAGCGGAATAGAGCGAGGCGTAGCGTTCCGCGCTCTTGGCCCAGGAAACGTCGGACTTCATGCCCTGATTTTGCATGCGTGCCCACACTTTCGGTTCGCTGTATGCACGGAAGGCACGCCTGATCGCAAGGCGCAATCCGTCGGCGGTGACCGGCCTGAATTGAAATCCCGTGGCGACCTTGGCTGAAAGCGCAGCCTCATTGGCGTCGATGACCGTGTCGGTGAGGCCGCCGGTGCGCGCGACGATCGGCACGCATCCGTATCGCAGCCCGTAGAGCTGGGTAAGTCCGCATGGCTCGAAGCGCGACGGGATGATGATTGCATCGGCGCCTGCCTGCATGAGATGTGACAGTGGTTCGTCATAGCCGGTCACCATGCCGATATGGCCGCGATGGCGCGAGGCGGCGGCGAGCAACGCCCCCTCGAGCGCCGCGTCACCCGAGCCGAGTATCACCAGCTTGCCGCCGAGCGCCACGATATCGTCCGTCACTTCGGCAAGCAGGTCCATCCCCTTTTGCCAGGTAAGGCGGCTGATGACGCAGAAGATCGGGCCAGGACTGTTTTCCAGTCCGAAACGCTCTTCCAGCGCCCTGCGGTTGGCGACGCGTCGCTTGATCGTAGCCGGACCGTAGTGCTCCATGATGTGCGGGTCGGTTTCAGGATCCCATGCGTCGGCGTCGATGCCGTTGACGATGCCCGTCAGGCTTGCGACTCTGCTTGAGAGGAGCCCTTCCATGCCCATGCCGAATTCAGGCGTCAGGATTTCCTGCGCGTAGGAAGGACTTACCGTGGTTATCGCCGTCGCCGTCTGCAGGCCGCCTTTCAGGAAGCCGACATCGCCGTAGTATTCGACGAACTGCATCGAGAAAGCCTCCGGCGGCAGTGCGAGTTCGGCAAACACCGACGCGCCGAACTGCCCCTGGAAAGCGATATTGTGGATCGTCATCACCGTCGGCATGTTCCGCGCCGAGCCGAAGTGCATGTAGACGGGGGTCAGCGCCGTTTGCCAGTCATGAACGTGGACGAGGTCCGGCTTCCAGCCGGGGATGATATTGTCGCCGGCGATTTCGGCCGCCGCAAGCGAGAGTGCCGCGAAACGGCGGAAATTGTCGGGGTAGTCGCGCCCGGTCGGATCGAGATAGGGTCCGCCGTCGCGGGCGTAAAGGGCGGGCTGGTCGAGGACCAGCAGATCCAGTCCGTTGATCTCGGCCGCAAGTACCGTCGCAGGATGGCCGAAGAGATCGTCGAAGCTGCCGACCTTGTGCTTCTTTTTCAGCTTGTGCAGGACGGCGGGATAGCCGGGCACCAGCGTGCGCGTCCGGATGCCGTGCGGAACGAGAGCCGCGGGGAGCGCACCGACGACGTCGGCGAGCCCCCCGGTCTTGACCAATGGATAGACCTCGGACGCAACAGACAGGATGTTCATACGCGGCTACATTCCCAGCTTGTCGATCATCGATTGGGTGATCAGGCAGACGCCACTTTCCGTGCGGCGGAAGCGCTTGGCGTCAAGTTCCGGATCGTCGCCGACGACCAGGCCTTCAGGAATGACGACGCGGCTGTCGATGACCACATTGCGCAGCGTCGAGTGCCGCCCGATTGTCACGTCGGGGAGAACTACGGCATTTTCGAGTCTGGAGTATGAATTGACCCGGACGCCGGTGAACAGAAGGCTTTTGTTGAGCGCGGCGCCCGAGATAATGCAATCGCCCGAAACGAGCGAGGAGGTCGCCGAGCCGCGGCGGTTCTCGTCGTCATGCACGAATTTCGCCGGCGGCTTGATTTCGGCAAAGGTCCAGATCGGCCAGGTGTTGTCATAGATGTCGAGTTCAGGTGTCACGTGCGTAAGGTCGATATTGGCCTGCCAATAGGCGTCGATCGTGCCAACATCGCGCCAATAGGCCTCCCGCTCGAAATCCGAGCGGACGCAGGACCGGGTGAAGCGGTGGGCGACCGCCTTTCCGTGTTCGACGATATAGGGGATGATGTCCTTGCCGAAGTCACGGCTCGACTTTGGATCGGCGGCATCCCGGCGCAGCATGTCCATGAGGAACCTGGTGTGAAACACGTAGATGCCCATCGAGGCGAGCGCCAGGTCCGGGCTGTCCGGAATGCCGGGCGGATCGGCCGGCTTCTCGACAAAGGCGATGATGCGGTCCGTCTTGTCGACATGCATGACGCCGAAGGCGGTCGCCTCCATCCGCGGCACCTCGAGGCAGCCGATTGTCACGTCGGCGCCGGAATCGACGTGCTGCTGCAGCATCAGTTCGTAGTCCATCTTGTAGACGTGGTCGCCGGCGAGGATGACCATGTACTCGACGCCGTGATCCTCGATGATGTCGATGTTCTGATAGACGGCGTCGGCGGTACCCTCATACCATTGCGTTTCGGACACGCGCTGGCTTGCCGGCAGAATATCGAAGCTCTCGTTGCGCTCGGGCCGGAAGAAGTTCCAGCCGCGCTGCAGATGCCGGATCAGCGAATGTGCCTTGTATTGGGTGGCGACGCCGATGCGGCGGATGCCGGAATTGAGCGCGTTGGAGAGCGCGAAGTCGATGATGCGCGCCTTGCCGCCGAAATAGACGGCGGGCTTTGCGCGGCGGTCGGTCAATTCCTTCAGTCGACTGCCGCGGCCGCCGGCGAGAACATAGGCCATGGCATCGCGGGCCAGGGGTTGTGTACGCTTTTCCACCATTTGTCCTCCCCATTACCAGTTCGAGGACTGCTCGGCGGCTCCTGCGACGCCTCGCGGTCCAGATGACGTCCTCCTGCCCCGCCCCTCGTACGGGACGGCTAGTCCTGCTCCAGCATCAGCGTCGCCAGAGGCGGCAGCGTGATGGTGGCGATCGTCTCTCCGTTCGATTTCGTCTCGGCATAAACGGCGCCGCCGTTGCCCTTGCCACTCCCTCCATAGATTTCCGCATCGGTGTTGAGGATCTCCCGCCAGCGCCCCGCGATGGGAAGCGGCACGTCATAGTGGTCGCGATAGACCGGGGTGAAATTAGTGACGACCGCGACGAGTTTTTGTCCCGGAGCCTTTCTGAGCCAAGCGAAGACGGAATTGTCCCGGTCGTCCGCGATCAGCCACTCGAAACCCTCGCCCTCGCAGTCTCGCGCATGCAGCGCCGCCTTCGAGCGGTAAGTGCCGTTCAGGTCGCGTATCAGGCGGCGCATTCCCTCGTGCATATTGTATTCGAGCAGGTTCCAGTCGAGCGCGCGATCCTCCGACCATTCCCGCCACTGGGCGAATTCCTGGCCCATGAAGAGCAGTTTCTTGCCGGGATAGCCCCACATGAAGGCGTAATAGGCCCTGAGATTGGCGAACTTCTGCCAGTCGTCGCCCGCCATCTTGGCGATCAGCGATCCCTTGCCGTGCACCACCTCATCGTGTGACAGCGGCAGCACGAAATTCTCGCTGAAGGCGTAAAGCAGCCCGAAGGTCATGTCGTTGTGGTGGAACTTCCGGTGCACGGATTCGCGCGAGAGATATTGCAGCGTGTCGTGCATGAAGCCCATGTTCCACTTGAAGCCGAAGCCCAGACCGCCCGCATGCACCGGATGCGAAACCTTCGGCCAAGAGGTCGACTCTTCGGCGATCGTCAGCACCCCTTGATGGATGCCGTAGAGGCGGGTGTTCATCGTCTGCAGAAAGCGGACGGCTTCCAGGTTTTCGTTGCCGCCATATTCGTTCGGCACCCACTCGCCGTACTTGCGCGAGTAGTCGAGATAGAGCATCGACGCGACCGCATCGACCCTCAGACCGTCGACGTGGAACTTCTCGGCCCAATAGAGGGCATTGTTGACGAGATAGGCGAGAACCTCCTGGCGGCCGAAATTGTAGATCGCCGTGTTCCAGTCGGGATGAAATCCCTGGCGCGGGTCCGCATGCTCGTAGAGCGCAGTGCCGTCGAACCAGCGCAGGCCGTGCTCATCTGTCGGGAAATGCGCCGGCACCCAGTCGAGGATGACGCCGATGCCGACCTTATGGCAGCCGTTGACGAAGCGGGCGAAACCCTCCGGTTCGCCGAAACGGGCCGTCGGGGCGTAGAGGCCGGTGGTCTGATAGCCCCAGGATGGGTCGAACGGAAATTCGGAGATCGGCAGGAACTCGATGTGAGTGAAGCCCATGTCGACGCAGTAGGGAATGAGCCGGTCCGCCAGCTCGTCCCAGGAGAGCATCTCGCCATTGTCGCGCCGCTGCCAGGAACCGGCATGCACCTCGTAGATGGAGATCGGCTGCCGGCGCGGATCGACCTCGGCCCAATGCCGGCGATGCGCTTCGTCCTCCCAGATCTGCGCAATCTCGCCCGTCGTCATCGAAGCCGTATCGGGGCGCAGTTCCGAGCGGCGGGCGAACGGATCCGCTTTCAGCGGCAGGAGCGTCCCTTCGCTGTCGAGGATTTCATATTTGTACGGCGCGCCAGCCGGGATACCGGGAATGAATATCTCCCAAATGCCGGTATCGGCGCGCAGGCGCATGACGTGCCGCCGTCCATCCCAGTCGTTGAAACTGCCGACCACCGACACCCGTCGCGCGTTCGGGGCCCAGACGGCAAAGTGGAAGCCTTCCGCGCCGTCGTGCAAGATCGGATGGGCGCCCATCTTGTCGAAGAGCCTGAGATGCGAGCCCTCGCGAATATAGTAGTCGTCCATCGGCCCGAGAACGGGGCCGAAGCTATAGGGATCGACGATGACCCATTCACCGCCGCTGTTGACGGCGCGATAACGAACGGGCTGCTCCTTGCGCAGCGACACGACGCCCTCGAAGAAGCCGGCGTCGTCGCGCCGGTTGAGCGTGCCGATTTCCTTGCCGGAGAGGGTTTCTGCCGTCACGGCCTCGGCGCCGGGGATGAAGCAGCGGGCAACATAGTCCTTGCCGGCGGCATGAACGCCGAGAACAGCGAAGGGATTGTCGTGGGTGCCGGAAAGTATTGCCGCGATATCCGCCGCTGGCAGCACACCGGACGGATCGGGCGCTGGGTCCTTGCCGGGCGAATCCGTCATCCAGCGCTCCAGATTTCCCCGGCATATTGCCGGATCGTGCGGTCGGACGAGAACCAGCCCATGCGCGCGGTATTGCGGATCGCCTGGGCGTACCAGGAGGAGGGCCTGGTCCAGAGCTGATCGATCTCACGTTGTGCCTTTGCATAGGCCTCGAAATCAGCCGCGACCATGAACCAGTCATGGTTGTAGAGACCGTCGACAAGCCCGGAGAAGCGATTGCGGTCGTCCGGCGAGAACACGCCCGAGGCGATCGCGGAAAGCGCCTGCGACAGCTCGCGCGAGCCCTCGATAATGGCGCGCGGATTGTGCCCTTCCGCCCGCGCCTGCGCCACCTCCTCGGCGGTCATGCCGAAGATCTTGATGTTTTCCTCGCCCACCCAGTCGCGCATTTCGACATTGGCGCCGTCGAGCGTGCCGATGGTGAGCGCGCCGTTCAGCGCAAACTTCATGTTGCCGGTGCCGGAGGCCTCCATGCCGGCGGTCGAGATCTGTTCGGAAAGATCGGCGGCCGGCACCATCACTTCGGCCAGCGACACATTGTAGTTCGGAACGAAGACGATCTTCAGGAGGCCGCGAACGGCCGGGTCGTTGTTGATGACGCGGGCGACGTCGTTGGCAAGTTTGATGATCAGCTTGGCGTTGTGATAGCTCGGGGCCGCTTTGCCGGCAAAGAGCTTGACCCGCGGCACCCAGTCGAGTTCGGGATGCGAGCGCATCTGGTCATAGAGAGCGACAGCCTCGACGATGTTCAAGAGTTGCCGCTTGTATTCATGGATGCGCTTGATCTGGATGTCGAACATTGCGGAGGGATCGAGCCGGATGCCGAGATTCGCCTGGATGATCTTCGCAAGCTTCACCTTGTTGGCGTGCTTGACCGCGGCGAATCTCTCCTGGAAGTCCGCCTTGTCGGCAAAGGCGTCAAGCGCCTGCAGTGCCTCCGTATTGTCCATGAATTCGTCGCCGATCGCCTCACGAATGAGGCCGAACAGGCCGGGATTGCACTGCATCAGCCAGCGCCGCGGCGTAATGCCATTGGTCTTGTTGTTGATGCGGTCGGGATAGATCCGGTGCAGATCGGCAAAGACCGTCTCTTTCATCAGTTCGGTGTGCAGCGCCGAGACGCCGTTGATCGAATGCGAACCGACAAAGGCGAGATTGCCCATGCGCACACGCCGCTCGCCCGTCTCCTCGATCAGCGAAATGTTGCGGATCTCCTCGTCGGTCGCGTGCTTCTGCTTGCGTGCCTCGATCAGGATCTTGGCATTGATGGCGTAGACGATCTGCATGTGGCGCGGCAGGAGCCGCTCGAAGAGGGGCACCGGCCAGCTTTCCAGCGCTTCCGGCAGCAGCGTATGATTGGTGTAGGCGAAGGTGCGGCGGGTGATATCCCAGGCCTGGTCGAAATCGAGTCCGTGGACATCGGTCAGGAGACGCACGAGCTCCGCCACGGAAACGGCCGGATGGGTATCATTGAGCTGGATGGCGACCGCGTCCGGCAAGGACGTGAAGTCCGGATATTGCTGCAGGTGGCGGCGCAGGATGTCCTGCAGCGAGGCGGATGAGAAAAAATACTCCTGTCTGAGGCGCAGTTCCTGTCCCGCCGGCGTCGCGTCGGCCGGATAGAGCACGCGCGTCAGGCTTTCCGCCTTGTTGCTTTCACGCAGCGCGCCGATGTGGTCGCCGGCGTTGAAGGCTTCGAGCAGGATAGGATCGATCGGCTGCGCCGCCCAGAGGCGCAGCGTGTTGACGCGCTTTGCGCGCCAGCCGACCGCCGGCGTGTCGAAGGCAGTGGCGATGACGCGTTCGGCCGGCTTCCAGACGTAGCGCTGAACCTCCTCGTCGATATTGACGGTTTCCACGCCGCCGCCGAAACCGATTTCATAGGAACTTTCGCGCCGTTCGAATTCCCAAGGGTTGCCGTGGGCCAGCCACGTCTCGGGCAGTTCGACCTGCCAGCCGTCGGCCATCTGCTGGCGGAACAGACCGTGCATGTAGCGGATGCCGTAGCCGTAAGCGGGTACGTCGACGGTCGCCATGGATTCCATGAAACAGGCGGCAAGACGGCCGAGGCCGCCATTGCCCAGCGCTGCATCCGGTTCAAGCTGCGCAATCACGTCGATATCGACGCCGAGCGACGCCAGCGCATCGCGCATCTCGTCCATCAGGCCGATATTCGTCATCGCGTCGCGCATAAGGCGGCCGATGAGGAATTCGAGCGACAGGTAATAGACGCGCTTGGCGCCGGTGGCATAGGTCTTGCGGGTCGAATCCATCCACTTGTCGGTGATCCGGTCGCGCGCAACGAGAATGGCGGCCGTCAACCAGTCATGCGGCTTGGCCACTTTCGGGTCCTTGCCGATGCGGTATTTGAGGCGTTCGAGGATTTCCACCGCGAGTTGGCCGGGCTCGGACGACCTGGGTGCGGGGTGCGGCAGTTCGGATGTGGAGAGCCGATTGATCATAAGAACTGTCATTACCTTTTTCTGTTTGCCCTTTTCGCGTGTGGGAGACCGCGGGCCGGCGCCGACCGGGAGTTAGTGCATGTCGCCCAAAAGTGTGCAGCGGTTTTTGGACAACGACATGCATAAAAACAATGACCTAAAGCGCGTCGCATGAGTCCGATTGAACGCAACGCGCTTTAGGGCAATTTATGCATCGATCCGAAGCGCTTGCAACATGTACTTGCGCATAAAGAAAAATGCCGCCCAGCGGGGCCGGACGGCATGAACGGAGCGGTTTGGCGTCGGACTATTCGGTAAGCCGGGAGACCATGGCAGAGGCCCGTTCGCCGATCGCCTTGAAGGCGGCAACGAGGTCGGCTGCTTCCTCGGCCTCGAAATAATGCGCGGTGGAGGAAGCGCAATACTTCAAGAGGGCCTGGCCGCGGTCCGGTGCCATGAACGCGACGCTGTAGATCTGAACCTTGTTGGCCTTGGCGACGTCGCACCAATATTTGGTGACCGTATCGTCGTTGGCGTAGTTGTTCTCGCCATCGGTCATGAAGACGATGTATTTCGTCGGAACCTGACCGTTCTTGCTGTTGTGCGCCGTGTCTTCCGTCGATGCGGTCACCTTGTTGTAGGCGGTCTTGAAGGCGTTGCCGGAAGCCGTTCCGCCTGTCGCGACCAGCGCATTGACGTAAGCTGACGCGCCCGTCGTTCCCCAGGCGAGGCTGCCCGCGGGATCCTGCGAAGCGTTGTAGGAAACGGCGCCGGTGCGCACATAGATCTGCTCCGGATCGGCGAGCATCAGCTGGGCGAACAGGTCGTCAGCGGCCGTCTTCAGAGCATTGACCTTTGTGACGTAGCACGGGCTGGTCGCCTTGAGGTTCGGATACCTGTCCCAGTTCGCCTCCGTGTAATTGGAGCACTTGGACTTCGTCGTGTCGATCGTATTCGTCTTCCAGGCCATCGATCCGGAGCGGTCGAGCACGAGATACATGGACAAGGCGTTCTTGCTCTCGGTTGCGCTTTCCGCCGTTGCCCTGGTTTCGAGTTCGATCGAATCCGTGCCCAGGAGGCGCGTCATCGCGTTGAACTGGATCAGATGCTTGTTGACGATCGAAACCTTGAAGGACTTCCCCTTCACGCCATTGGGCGTCTCGATGATATTAACTTCCGAGGTATTGACATCGTCCCAATCTGGCGCCTCGGAGGCAGCCGCTGCGCTGTCCGCCGACTGGGCGGTTGCTGTTGGCGTCTGGTCACCATCGGCCGGGGTGTCCGCCGAGCTCGAGCTTGCCATCTGCGCCTTCAGGAATTTGCGCGCAATCGCCTTGGCCTCTTCAATGTTGGGCTGCTCGTTCGAGACCAGCGCGGAAGCAGCGGCGAGCGCGGCGGCATCGGTGGCGTCCTGCAACTGGTTCTTGGTCATCAGCATGTTGGCCATGTCGATGGAGACACCACCCGCTGCCAGCAGCAGCGGTGCCACCAGCGCCGTCATCATTCCGAAATTACCGCCGCGGTCCTTCAGCATCATGCCGAAGGACCGGCCCCTCATGGATCGTCTTCCCATCTTCGCGCACCCCAAGAAATACATTGCAAGCTTGGGGCGAGCATTAGCGGCGACGAATTACTATCTCGTTCAGCCAATTGCTTGAATTTTAATGAATTTTGGAAGAAGTTCCATGGTTTCCAATGATTTGCCCGGGACTGGTTGACCGGATATGGGACCCGACTGTACCAATTCGGATCAGCCAACGGGAACGACGTCCACGGCCTGTTCCGTGGTATGGCTGCCATAGCTCTTGAGTATGCCGATTACGGGCGCGACGTCGCCGTAGTCGCGGCCGTGGCCTACGACGATGTGATCCGTGCCGGCCGGAATATTGTTCGTCGGGTCGAGTTCCATCCAGCCGCTCGCGGTGCCGCACCAGAAGCGAACCCAGGCATGCATTGCGTCGGCGCCTTCCAGCCGTTCCTTGCCTGGCGGCGGCAAGGTTCTGAGGAACCCGCTGACATAGCCCGCCGGAATGCCGAGGCTGCGAAGGGCGACGATCATCACATGTGCAAAGTCCTGGCAGACGCCGCGCTTGAGCTTGAAGGCTTCGGCAGCCGTCGTGTTTACGGTCGTCGCCTCGGTATCGTAGACGAAGTCGCGGTGGACGCGCTCGCAGATCGCCGTCCCAATCTGGCGCACGGTCATTCCTTCGTCGGCGATCGCCCGCGCGTAGGCCGCAATCTCCGGGGCGTCCGGCAGGAGCGGACTCGGCCCGACAAAATGGTGCGGGGACTCCGCATCGACCGACCAGCACGCGGCAAGCTGCGACGGCAAACCGGCAAGAGGCGGGGTAAGATCGGCGGTGAGCGCCTGCGCTTCCACCTGAACGCGTGCCTGCATGCGAATGGCGAGGCTGTCGTGCACCGAACGGAAAAGGATGGACGTGGTGGGGTTCGCGAAGAAATCCACGCTTTCGACCCGTTCGCCCGGAGTCGGCTGGCAGCTTATCGAGCCGACGACAAGCCGTTGACGACCGGGGATCGAGGCCGGCAGCACACGTACGAGGTGGCGTCCGCCGGCAACCGGGGCCTCGTAGCCGTAGGTGATCGTCAGGTTGATGTCGTAGAGCATTGGCAAGTGCCGCCTTCGTTGGGCGTTTCGAGGTGGATAGACCCCTCCCCAACCCCTCCCCACGAGGGGGAGGGGCCAGGCGCCAGCTGCGATCTCCTGTCGTTTCCAAGCCTCGCTTCAGGCGCAAGGGTGACGTGGAGTGGGAGACGGTGCGGCAAAGACTGCCCCTCCCCCTCGCGGGGAGGGGTTGGGGAGGGGTAGCATTCGCGTGCCGCGTGACTCATTCCGCTCTAGCCGAGATAGGTTTGCGCGAGCAGGTCCGAAAGCCTTTCGAGATCCCGTTCGAGCTGCTTGTAGACGGTCGCCGTCATTGCCTCCGGCGTCATCACCGCAAGGCCGGAATGAAGCCGCATCGTCTCGCGGTAGAAGGGTGACATCTGACCGTTGACGAAAGCGTTCGGCAAGAGCTCCACCTCGGTCTTGATCTCGTTCAACTGATAGAGAACCGAGCGCGGATTGAGCGGATCGAGGGCGAGGAGGTCGGTGACAGTCAGCGCTGCCGTGTTGACGTTGTAGCGGCGGCGGTGGGTCATGACGCTGTCGCCGATCTCGAGCAGCATGTCATAGGCGCCGTCCGGAGCTTCGGGTCCAGACATATGCCCAAGCAAGCGGGTCATGTGGAGGCCGCGCTCGATATAGCGACCGATCGTCAGGAACCGCCAGCCGGTGAAGCGGTACATGTTTTCGTGGACGAGACCGGCAAAGCCGGCAAGTTTGCGCAACAGAATGGTCATCGCATGCGTGGCGTCGTCGCCGGCCTGCACGGTCGCATGAAACTTCCGCGCCGTCCTCGACAGATCGTTGAGGGCCAGCCAGCCGTCGGGCGAAAACCGGTCGCGGATATTGCCGGCGCTGAAGAGCGCGCTGTCGATATTGGCGAGCAGGCTGTCGGGTACCGGTTGGCGCGTGTTGATGTCGAGGGCCGCGAGATAGTCCGTGACGTCCTTCAGAAGCGGCATTTTCGGATCGGCGGCCTCGGCGAAGCGCCCGTGCCAGGCTCGCAGGATCCTGAGTGCACCTTCCGACCGCTCGATATAGCGGCCCAGCCAGAAGAGATTGTCAGCCGCGCGGCTCGGCAGGCTGCCCGGCATGTTGCGCGTGAAGCTCTCCTCGGCCGGGAGCAGTGTCGTGCGCTCGACCGGCTTGTCGCTGACGATCCAGACATCGGCGGCCGTCCCGCCCGCCTTCATCGCGATAGCCGCCACGTCGTCGCCGGAACCGATACGCGCGAAACCGCCTGGCATGATCTGCCAGCCGTCGCGCGTGCGCGCAGCGAAGACCCGCAAGCTCATCGGCCGCGGCGTCAGCCGTCCGCGCACCCAGGCGGGGGTCGTCGACAGCGTGACGACCTCCTGTCCCACCAGCTTGCCGCCGCCGGTCCCTAGCCATTCCGAAACCGAGGTGCCGTCCTCGCAGAGCGACGTGCCAAGGACCGACTGTCCGTTGTCGTCGAAGAAGGGGCGGGTCGAATAGGCTGGACCGATCACCATGCGCTCGACATTGCCGGCGACATTGTCGCGTTCGGACTGCTGCCCGCACCACCAGGTGGCGATCGACGGCAGCTTTTGCTCCTCGCCGAGCAGGTGGCGGCAGATCGCCGGCATGAAGGCGAGAAGGGCGCGGGTCTCCAGGATCCCAGAGCCGAGCGCATTGACGATCGAGACGGAGCCGGCCCTCAGCGCCTCGACGATCCCGGGCGTGCCGATATGGGAAGACTGGTTGAGTTCGAGCGGATCGGCGAAGGCCGCGTCGAGCCGGCGCCACAGCACGCCGACAGGCTTGAGGCCGGCAACCGTGCGCACCATGACACGGCCGCCGACGACCGTCAGGTCCTCGCCTTCGAGCAGCATGAAGCCGAGGTAACGGGCGATATAGGCGTGTTCGAAATAGGTCTCATTGGCAATGCCGGGCGAGAGGACGGCGATGCGATCGTCCGGATGCTGCTTTCGAGCCTGCAGCGTATCGCGAAATGCGCCGAAGAAGCCCGCCAGTCGGTGCACGTGCGTTTCGGCATAGATATCGGAAAAGGCGCGCGTCGTCGCAACACGGTTTTCCAGTGCGAAGCCGGCGCCGGAGGGAGCCTCGGTGCGATCGGAAAGCACCCACCAGTTGCCATCCGGCCCGCGTCCGATCTCGAACGAGCAGAAGTGCAGGAAATGTCCGTCGGCCGGTTTGACACCGACCAGCGGGCGCAGGAACTCCGGATTGGAGGCGACGAGGGCAGGAGGCAGCAGGCCCTCCCGGACCAGCCGGTTTTCGCCATAGATATCGGCGACCACACGCTCGAGCAGTTCGGCGCGCTGGATCAGCCCTTGCGAAACAACCGCCCATTCCGCCTCGTCGATCAGGACGGGGATGTGGGACAGCGGCCAGCTTCGTTCCGAATTATCCTGGCCGCCATAGGCCCGATAGAAAACACCGGCATCGCGCAGATAACGGTCGGCACGGGCGAAGCGATTGGTGAGATCCGCTTCGTCCATCTGGCCAAGCGCCGAGAGCAGCCGCTGCCAGACCGGCCTGACATTGCCGTCCGGATCGAGCATTTCGTCGGCGATACCCGGAAGGGCGCGATAGCCGAACGCCGGGTCGAGCCGATCCTTCTCTTCCGCCTTTGCCGCCTGTTTCTTCGCCATTTACACTCCTGCTGGACGCCTCAGGTCGAGCGTCAGCGGAAATTCCGCCGGCGGAGCCTCAGGTTGAAGCCGATAGCCACCGGTGGTGTGGCCCCAGGGCTCGAAGCGCGCCAGACGGCGTGCTTCGGCCTCGTTGCCGTTGACCGGAAATGTCTCATAGTTGCGCCCGCCCGGATGCGCCACGTGGTAGACGCAGCCGCCGATCGCTCGATTCGACCATTTATCATAAATATCGAATGTAAGGGGAGTGTTGACCGGCAGGACCGGATGCAGGCCGGAGGCGGGCTGCCAAGCCTTGTAACGCACGCCTGCGACGGCCACACCACCTTTCCCGGCTCGGGTCAGTGGCACGGGCCGGCCGTTGCACGCGACCGTGTAGCGGTCCGGATTGGCGGTTTCGAGCTTCACCTGCAATCGCTCCACCGAGGAATCGACGTAGCGCACGGTGCCGCCGATCGCGCCCTGCTCTCCCATCACGTGCCAGGGTTCCAGCGCCTGACGCAGTTCGAGCTTCGCCTCTTCATATTCCACCTCGCCGCAGAAGGGGAAGCGGAATTCGAGCTGGGCCTCGAACCATTCGGGCCGCAAGTCGAAGCCGTGGGCGCGGAGGTCCGCAAGCACGTCGAGAAAATCCTGCCAGACATGGTGCGGCAGCATGAAGCGATCGTGCAGGACCGTGCCCCAACGCACGAAACCGCCATCGACCGGACTTTTCCAGAAGCGGGCGATGAGTGCGCGGACGAGCAATTGCTGGGCGAGCGACATGCGCGCGTTGGGCGGCATCTCGAAACCGCGAAACTCGATCAGCCCGAGCCGCCCGGTCGGTCCGTCCGGTGAGAAGAGCTTGTCGATGCAGATTTCGGAGCGATGGGTATTGCCGGTGACGTCGACGAGCAGGTTGCGGAACAGCCGGTCCACCAGCCACGGCAACGGGGGCGGGCGATCGGCATCGGGCCGCGGCACCTGCGCGAGCGCGATCTCCAGTTCATAGAGGGAATCGTGGCGCGCCTCGTCGATGCGCGGCGCCTGGCTGGTCGGTCCGATGAAGAGGCCGGAAAAGAGATAGGAGAGCGAAGGGTGGCGCTGCCAGTGGAGCACGATGCTCTTCAGAAGATCCGGCCGGCGCAGAAAGGGGCTGTCGTTAGGGTTGCGGCCGCCCACGACCACGTGATTGCCGCCGCCCGTCCCGGTATGACGACCGTCGATCATGAACTTGTCGGTGCCGAGCCGGCTCTGGCGCGCCTCCTCATAAATCGCCGTGGTGATATCGACGCATTCCCGCCAGTTTGCCGCCGGGTGGATGTTGACCTCGATCACGCCGGGGTCCGGGGCGACGCGGATGACGTTGATGCGCTCATCCTGCGGTGGCGGATAGCCTTCGATATGCACGGGCATGCCGAGCGGGGCGGCGGCCCGCTCGGTCGAGGCGATGAGGTCGAGATATTCCTCGATGCTCGTCGTCGGCGGCATGAACACGCAAAGCCGGCCATCGCGCGGCTCGACGCTGATCGCTGTACGTACGGCGCCGTCGATCTCGTCGCGAGAGGGCGGCAGCGGTGTGGGCGGCTCCTCCGACGGCTGGAAGCGCGAGTGCTGCGCCCGGCCCCGGCTGAAATCCGGCAGGTCGCCGCGTGGAACCGTCGGATCCACCGGATTGATATAGGGATAGGCGGAGGGAGCGATATAGGGCAGCGAGCCGAGCGGCAGGCGATAGCCGACGGGGCTGTCGCCGGGCACGAGGAAAATCCGGCCGCGGCGGGTCTTCCATTTCTCGCTCATCCATCGCCGGCCACTCGCAAGTGCGTTCCAGGCCTGCACCGGCAGAACGTAGCCCGTCGGAGTCGTCAGGCCGCGCTCGAAGACGCGGGCGAGGCGGCTGCGCTCTTCCGGATCCTTGAGTTTCGAATTGGAAGGATCGACGTTGTCCGGAAGGTTTGCTTCCTTGACGATCCACTCGGCCGGGTCCTCATAGGCCGGAACGACCATCTCCGCATCGACGTCGAGCTCGCCGGCGATTGCGACGAGCAGGCGCTCGGCGTCCTGCTCGGTGATGTGGCGCCGGCCGGTTTCCTCCGCGATCAGATTGGCCTCACGCCAGATCGGCACGCCGTCCTTGCGCCAGTAGAGGGAAAAGGTCCAGCGCGGCAGGCTTTCGCCCGGATACCACTTGCCCTGTCCATAATGCAGGAAGCCGCCGGGCGCGAAGCGCTCGCGCAGGCGCCGGATGAGCGTATCCGCCTTCTCGCGTTTCGTCGGGCCGACCGCAGCGGTGTTCCATTCGTCCGATTCGAAATCGTCGATCGAGACGAAAGTCGGCTCGCCGCCCATGGTCAAGCGCACGTCGTTCTCGGCAAGCACACGATCGACCTGATCACCGAGAGCATTCAGTGCTTCCCAGCTCTCGTCCGAAAAGGGCTTGGTGATGCGCGGATGTTCGGCGACGCGGGCAACCTTCATCTCGAAGGCGAAATTGCTTCTCGTCTCCGGATCGCCGAAGAACTCGCCGGATATGGGTGCGGCGTTACGATAGTGCGGAGTGGCGGCCAGCGGAATATGGCTCTCTCCGGTTAAGAGGCCGGACGTTGGATCGAGCCCGATCCAGCCGGCGCCTGGAAGATAGACCTCCGCCCAGGCGTGAAGGTCGGTGAAGTCGTATTCGGTGCCGGAGGGACCATCGAGGGCCTTCAGGTCCGGCGTGAGCTGGATGAGATAGCCGGAGACAAAGCGCGCGGCAAAGCCGAGATTGCGGAGGATCTGCACCAGGAGCCAACTGGAATCGCGACATGAGCCCCTGGCAATGCCGAGCGTCTCTTCCGGCGATTGGACGCCCGGCTCCATACGGATGACGTAGCCGATTTCCTTCTGCAGCCGCGTGTTGAGAGCGACGATCATATCGACGGTGCGCTGACGTGACCGGTCGACGCTCTCCATGAATGCCGAAAGCCTCGGCCCCATAGGCTCCGGCGCCATGTAGATCCTCAGGTCTTCGCTCAAGTCTTCAGGATAAGGGAAAGGCCAATGTTCGGCTTCTTCCTCGACGAAGAAATCGAACGGATTGTAGACGGTCATGTCGGCGACCAGATCCACCTCGATCTTCAATTCCGTTACGGGGTCAGGAAAGACGTAGCGGGCGAGATAGTTGCCGTAGGGATCCTGCTGCAAATTGACGAAATGGTTTGCAGGGGAGACTTTCAGCGAGTGGCTGATGACCTTGGTCTTCGAATGCGCGGCCGGTTTCAGCCTGATGATTTGCGGTGTGAGCCTTACCGGCCGGTCATAGGTATAGTGCGTGAGGTGGTAGATACTGGCCTTGATCGACATGCAGATTTTTCCCCTCGATGGCCGGTCCGTTGCCGGCCATTCATGGGAATTTTGTGCAATGCGAAGAAAGAAAGCAAGCCGAAACCCGGGGGGTGAATCACGGCCGGCTTTCCCGTCTACTCAAACCGGTGGAGGGTTGATGCGGGCAAAACCCTCCTGCCGGTAATAGGGGAAATGCGGATAGGGTGCCGTCGTCGCGCTGACCTTGTCGAGGCGCGCGACCTGATCGGCGGAGAGCGACCAGCCGACAGCGCCAAGATTTTGTCGGAGCTGCGCTTCGTTGCGGGCGCCAATGATGACGCTCGAAACGGTTGGCCGCTGCAGAAGCCAGTTGATGGCGATCTGCGGCACCGTCCTGCCGGTTTCCTCCGCAAGCGCTTCGAGCACCTCGACGATATCGTAGAGCTTTTCATCGTCGACCGGCGGTCCGAAGGCGGCGGTGTCGTGCAGCCGGCTTCCGGCCGGCCACGGCTCGCCGCGGCGGATCTTGCCCGTCAGCCGACCCCAGCCCAGCGGGCTCCAGACGAGTGCCCCGACACCCTGGTCGAGGCCGAGTGGCATCAGTTCCCACTCGTAGTCGCGGCCGACCAGTGAATAGTAGACCTGGTTGGCGACGTAACGGGGATAACCATGCCGCTCGGCGAGCGCGAGCGATTTCATCAGCTGCCAGCCGGAGAAATTGGAGACGCCGACGTAGCGGAGTTTGCCAGCGCGAACCAAGGTATCGAGTGTCGAAAGCACCTCTTCGATAGGCGTTCCGGCATCGAAAGCGTGCAATTGCACGAGGTCGATATAGTCGGTCCCGAGACGCTTCAGTGCCGCTTCGACACCGTGGATAAGGCGCGAGCGGGAGGAGCCAGCATCGTTCGGGCCGTCACCCAGCGGCAGCGACATCTTGGTGGAAAGGATCACCTTTTCGCGTCGTCCCTTGATCGCCGCGCCGAGCACCTCTTCCGAGGCGCCGTCCGAATAGACATCAGCCGTGTCGAAAAGATTGACGCCCGCCTCAAGGCAGATGTCGACTAGGCGGCGCGCCTCCGCGTCGTCCGTCGTGCCCCAGGCGCCGAAGAGCGGACCCTTGCCGCCGAACGTGCCTGCGCCGAAGCTCAGTGCCGGAACCTTCAAGCCGGACGAGCCAAGCCGTCGATACTCCATCTCTCAAACTCCCTTGTCGTCTCGATGTGTCTGGAGACATGAAGATGGAGTTCCCTTCCTTTTGGAGATAGACTGCGGTTCGGAATATCATTTGTGAGTTGAAGTCATATGTCGCGGCTTTCGATCAATCGTTCAGGGGAAATGGAAGTGTTCGCCAAGGCGGTCGAGCTTGGCGCCTTTTCGTCGGCAGCGCGCCATTTCCGCATGACGCCTTCGGCGGTCAGCAAGCTCGTCCTGCGGCTCGAGGACCGGCTCGGCGTCCGCTTGGTCAACCGGTCCACGCGGCGGCTGCAACTGACGCCGGAGGGCTGTGCCTTCTATGAGCGCACCGCCCGCATCCTCGCCGACATCGAGGAGGCCGAACGCTGTGCGGCCGGAGGCGAGATGCCCACGGGCCGGGTCCGGCTGAATGTCAGTGCTTCTTTCGCAACCCATGTCCTGATGCCGCTGCTACCGGAATTCCGCGAGCGCTTTCCCGCCGTCTCGCTCGACATCGTCCAGACCGATGCGGTGGTCGACCTGATGGAGGCGCGTGCCGATATCGCCATCCGATCAGGGCCCTTGAAGAGTTCGGCGCTGATTGCCCGCAAGCTCGGCGCCACGCGAATGGTGATCGTCGCGGCGCCCTCCTATCTCGAGCGGAACGGGACGCCCTCGAGCATCGAAGAGCTCGAGGTCCATAACCGGCTCGGCTTCTGCTACGCGCGCGCCGTCGACGGCTGGCCGATCAAATCCGATGGGGAAACCATCATTCTGCCGGCTTCGGGGACGCTGCAGGTGAGCGACGGCGAGGGACTGCGCCATCTCGCCCTTGCCGGCACGGGGCTTACGCGGCTTGCGGAATTCACCGTGCGCGCCGACATCGACGCCGGGCGGCTCGTTCCCGTGCTGGAAGACTTGAATCCCGGCGATCTGGAAGAGATTCATGCCGTCTTCCTCGGCCAGGGCGGCGCGCTTCCCGCGCGTGTTCGGGCCGTCCTTGATTTTCTCGCCAAGCACGCCCGCGTGGCGCCGGAACCGGTCGCGCGGCCGAGCGATGACCAGGCTCAGGTTGAGACGGCTTCAGCGTGAGACATACGCAAGGCTTGAATTGGAGAGGGGCGCCCCACGCGGAGAGGCGCCCCTCTTAAAGTGTCATGAGTTGTCGGTCCGTATCCGAAACGCCGCCATCAACGCTTCGGCGCGACAAGGGCAAAAAGTGCGCCCTGCGGATCGATGCATTGGACGATCCAGGAGCCGCCCGGAACTTCCATCGGCTCCAGGACGATCTTCGCGCCGCCGGCTTTTGCCCGCTCGATGGCCGAGTCCAACGCTTCGACGTTGAAATAGTAGAGCCAATAGGGGGCGGGAACCTCCTTCGGCTTGGTCATCATGCCGCCGATCGGGGTGCCGTTCCAGGCGAAGATCTGATAGGTGCCCATATCGCCCATGTCCATTGCCTGGTCCTTGGTCCAGCCGAACAAGTTGGAATAGAACGGAAAGGCGGTATTAAGGTCGCCGGCCATCAACTCGTGCCAGCCGACGTTTCCGGGCGCCATCTGCTCGAGCGCCGGGGGCTCCTCGCTCGTTCCCTTGAAGAGCGCGAAGACCGCACCGTGCGGATCTGTGACGATGGCGAAGCGGCCGACGCCCGGGATGTCATCGGGCGCGCGGTGAACATTGCCGCCCTCCGCGGCGAGCTTGGCAGCCGCCGCATCGACGTCATCGACGGCGACATAGCCGAGCCAGGCCGGCGGGATCTTCATATCGAGCGCGCCCTCGGGCATCGTCATCAGTCCCGCCACATGCCGATCACCGACGGAGAACAGCGTGTATTCGATGCCCGGCATACCGGCATCGCTGCCGCTCCAGCCAACGACACTCTCGTAGAAAGTTTGGGCGGCCTTCGTATCAGTCGTCATCAGTTCGTACCAGACGAATTTCCCGTGCTGACCCGTCATTGTCTCTCCTCCGGTTTCTTGTGGGGATGTGCTGCCATTCGCGGCAGCCGAACAGTGGTTTTCCTGCTACGCGGTTTACTTCTTCAGCGTGTCGTTTGCATGTCGTCGGCTCAAAAACTGCTGCACAATTTTGGGCGACATGCATTAGCGCCGGCGATATTCGGCGGCCATGACCTCCTTCCAGCTCCCGTCTTCGGTCTGGACGCGGGCCGTCAGCGTGCGATGATTGCCGTCGATAAGGGTGATTACGTCCTGATAGCTTGCGGATCTGCCGGGTCGGTCGAAGTCCGGCCCCTCGCAGTTGAGTGTGAGCGTCTTGCGGTCGTCTTCCAGCACGCCGTCATAGACCCACATATGCGTCATCATCGAGCCGACCCAGGTGCCGACATAGCGGTTCGTCTGCGGGTTGAAGCCAAGGGTCATCAGCGACTGGGCGGGGCTGCCGTCCGGCATCGTGCCTTTTCCCTCGCAGACGACCCACAGACCTTGCATCGAGCGAACGTTTTCCGTCCATGGAGTCTGCGGCTGGTCGCCCTCGGTCGGAGGTAGCGACGTCACCTCCCACTCACCGAGCAATTGTTCAAGCCACCGGTGCTCCTCCTGAGGTTCCGCCTTCATCAATCCCTCCAATGGCGAGACGCGGCGCCCCGAACTGGAGCGCCGCGCGATAAAGCAACGCTCGGAAACGCCGATGGTTCCCTGGTTGTCATCAGGCTCAGGCCCTTTGCCTGGGCGCCTCCTCGTATTCGTCGTGGCGGCGGACGAAGTCCATGACCTTACCTTCGTTCCGCCCCTTCGGCGCCCGATCGAGCAGCATGAAGGTGCCGACAAGCTCCTCCAGGCCGCGGGCATAGGTGGAGTAGGTATGATAGACGGTGCCGTCCTCGTCCTTGTAGAAGGCGCTGAGTCCGGGAAGCTCTTCGTAGGCCTCGCTGCTGTCGATTTCGGTGAAATTGTAGACGACCTTGTCGCCCGCAAGCTCGGCGGGCGTGAAGGACACATGGAAGTCGCTGTTGAAACCGTTGCCTTGCGCCGACACCCACGGGAAATGCCAGCCCATTCGCTTGCGATAGGCCTCGATCTTGGCGAGCGGCGCATTCGAAGCTGCGATCAGCGTGACGTCGTGGTGATTAAGATGCGGCAGCATGCCGGCGAAGTGATCGGCCAGAAACGAGCAGCTAGAACAGCCGGCTTCCCAGTCTGGTCCAAGCATGAAGTGATAGACGACGAGCTGGCTGCGCCCGTCGAAAAGCTCGGACAATGTCTTGGGGCCGGCAAGCGTTTCGAAGATGTAGGATTTATCCATCCTGACCCAGGGCAGTGCCTGACGCTCGGCATTGATCCGGTCTCGCAGGTGGGTGTGTTCCTTTTCCAGGGCGAGAAGTGATTTGCGCGCCTTCAGCCATTCCTCGTGCGACACGACGGCATGGTGTGGTCTCATGCTCCTTCCTCCTCATGAAATGTAGCACTTGACTAATTACGTTGATATCAACATTACTCAACCATGTCAAAGTCGCTTCTGGTACCCTTCGCCACCACCGTCCTCGTCAGGGACAACTGTCTCTGCCTGCATGTCCAGCGCGCCGCCCGGGCACTCGCGCGGCGGTTCGACGAGGCGCTTCGGCCTCTCGATATCACAAACGGGCAATTCTCGCTGCTGATGTCGCTCAACCGGCCCGAACCTCCGAGCATGAGCATGGTTGCCTCGCTGCTTGCGATGGACCGTACGACGCTGACCGCCGCGCTGAAGCCGCTTGAGCGTCGCGGACTGGTGGATGGCCTTGTCGACCCTGAGGACCGCCGGTTGCGCCGCCTGAGGCTGACGGCGGAAGGCGAGCGGCTGCTCGCCCGGGCAGTGCCGATCTGGAAGGAAACCCATGCCGAGGTCGACGCGCGGTTGGGCCCGAATGTTCCGGAACGCCTGCGCGCCGATCTTTTGGCGCTAACCCAGGACGGAACGCGAGCCGCCGAGGTCCTATCCGTAGAGGCGTGAACGGTCGGGCCGGCATTTTGCAGCCATTCAAAGCGCTAATGCGTCCTTCGCGCGTCTGATAAGACACGCGGCGCTATAGGCGCCGAAGCGGACTGGGAGGCCTTTCCGTCCGCGTTTCCCGCTCTAACTTTGCGAAAATCGAAGACCTGATGGCACCAAAGGGAGGGGTGATGCCGATGAAGACGACCTATCGGGGCAGCTGCCATTGCGGACGAATTCGCTATGAGGTCGATGCCGATCTCCAGGCGGGGACCAGTCGCTGCAATTGTTCGTATTGCTCGAAGCAGCGTTATTGGGGTGCGACCGTGAAGCCGGAGGACTTCCGGCTGATGTGCGAGGAGGCGGGTATCGGCGACTATCAGTTCGGTACGATGAGCGGCCATCACCGGTTCTGCCCCACCTGTGGGCTGTCGCCCTACGGCCACGGATATGTCGAGGAGCTCGGCGGCGCCTTCGTCTCGATCAACGTCGCCTGCCTGGATGATGTCGATCCGGCCGTGCTCGCGGCCTTGCCGATCCAGTATATGGACGGGCTGCACAACAACTGGTGGAACCCGCCCGCCGAGACACGGTACATGTGATTCAAGCGGCTTGCAACGAAAAGGCCCCCGCCGCGACGGGAGCCTTCTTGCGTTTGCGAGTTGCGCCGATCACCGGTCGCCGAGATCCCGCACGGCGCCGCGGTCGGCAGAGGTTGCGAAAGCGGCGTAGGCCTTGAGCGCGGTCGTCACCTGGCGCTTGCGCTGCTCGGCCGGCTTCCAGCCCTTGGCGTCCTGCTCCTGTCTGCGGGTGGCGAGGTCGGCTTCGTCGACACGCAAGCTGATCGTGCGGTTCGGGATGTCGATGTCGATCATGTCGCCTTCGCGCACGAGGCCGATCGTGCCGCCATTCGCCGCTTCCGGCGAAACGTGGCCGATGGAGAGACCGGACGTGCCGCCGGAGAAACGGCCGTCGGTGATCAACGCGCAGGCCTTGCCGAGGCCCTTCGACTTCAGATAGCTGGTCGGATAGAGCATTTCCTGCATGCCCGGCCCGCCCTTCGGCCCTTCATAGCGGATGACGACGACGTCGCCCGCCTTGATCTCGTTGCCGAGGATCGCCTTGACGGCGGCGTCCTGGCTTTCGAAGACCCGCGCGGGGCCGGAAAACTTCAGGATACTCTCGTCGACGCCGGCGGTCTTCACGATGCAGCCGTCGAGCGCGATGTTGCCCTTGAGCACAGCGAGGCCGCCGTCCTTCGAGAAGGGGTGCTCGACCGAGCGGATGACGCCCTTCTCGCGGTCCGTGTCGAGCTCCTCCCAGCGAGCGTCCTGGCTGAAGGCGACCTGGGTCGGGATGCCGCCGGGGGCGGCACGGAAGAAATTGCGGACCGTTTCGCTCGAGGTACGGGTGATGTCCCAACGGTCGATGGCGTCGCCGATTGTGTCGCTATGCACGGTCGTGCAGTCGCGATTGATGAGGCCGCCCTTGTCGAGTTCGCCGAGGATCGACATGATGCCGCCGGCCCGGTGCACGTCTTCCATATGCACGTCGGCCTTCGCGGGGGCGACCTTCGAGAGGCACGGGACGTTGCGCGACAGCCGGTCGATATCGTCCATGGTGAAATCGACCTCGCCCTCATAGGCGGCGGCGAGGATGTGCAGCACGGTGTTGGTCGAGCCGCCCATGGCGATATCGAGCGCCATGGCATTCTCGAAGGCCTGCTTGGAAGCAATCGTGCGCGGGAGGACGCGTTCGTCTTCTTGTTCGTAGTAGCGGCGGGCGAGGTCGACCACCAGGTGACCCGCCTCGACGAAGAGGCGCTTGCGGTCAGCATGGGTCGCCAGCGTCGAGCCGTTGCCGGGAAGCGACAGGCCGAGCGCCTCGGTCAGACAGTTCATCGAGTTCGCGGTGAACATGCCCGAGCAGGAGCCGCAGGTCGGGCAGGCGGAACGTTCGATGACCTTGACGTCTTCGTCGGAAATATTGTCGTCGGCGGCAGCGACCATTGCATCGACGAGGTCGAGCGCGTGTTTCTTGCCGTGCAGAACGACCTTGCCGGCTTCCATCGGGCCACCGGAGACGAAGACGGCCGGGATGTTGAGGCGAAGGGCCGCCATCAACATGCCGGGGGTGATCTTGTCGCAGTTGGAAATGCAGACCATGGCGTCGGCGCAGTGCGCGTTGACCATATATTCGACGCTGTCGGCGATGATTTCGCGCGAGGGCAGCGAATAGAGCATGCCGTCATGGCCCATGGCGATGCCGTCGTCGACGGCGATCGTGTTGAATTCCTTGGCAACACCGCCGGCCGCCTCGATCTCGCGCGCGACGAGCTGGCCCAGATCCTTCAAATGCACGTGACCCGGCACGAACTGCGTGAACGAGTTCACCACCGCGATAATCGGCTTGCCGAAGTCGCTGTCCTTCATGCCCGTTGCGCGCCAGAGGCCGCGGGCGCCGGCCATGTTGCGGCCGTGTGTGGTGGTGCGGGAGCGATAGGCAGGCATGAACGTGTTCCTTCACGGACGAATGTCATTATGCGGATATGGCGATACGGGAGCGCCGGTGCAGGGTACTAGCGCAAAATTGCGCGCGCGTCATCTTTTGCGTCAGATTATTTCCGCCGACTGAGCAGTTGGCGGTGGGTCGCCGCGTCACCTTAGCGTGTCGCTGGCGCGCGTTGCCGCGGCCATCCTGCGTTTGCTTGCCAAGCCAAGACAACAAGTCCATTGTCATTGGGCATTCATACCCGACAGGCCCTTTCCCGGACGTGTCGGACTTCTTGAGGGTTCGTCCGAGATGAACTGTCACGAATGCGGTTACGAAATACAAAGCGGCTTTGCGTTTTGCCCGAAGTGCGGTGCGAAACAGCAGAACCTGTGTCCGGGGTGCGGCTATTCCTGTCCGCCGCACTTTGCCTTTTGCCCGCGATGCGGCACGCAGCTCGGTGCGTCGGCTCCCTCCGTGCCGGCGCAACGCCCCCGGACTCCCGGCCCGGCACCGCAGGCCGTCTCTCCGCCACGTTCGAGCGCGGACAGTGGTGCCGACCGCCGCACGGTTACGATCGTCTTTGCCGATCTCTGCAGCTTCACCACCCTGGGCGAGCAGGTCGATCCTGAGATCCTGCAGACGCTGCAGAACGAACTCTTCGAGGAGTTGACGGAGGCCGTGGAAGCCTTCGGCGGCTTCGTCGACAAGTTCATCGGCGACGCGTTGCTCGCCCTCTTCGGTGCGCCAGTGGCGCATGAGGACGACCCGGAACGAGCGCTTCGTGCGGCGATGGAAATGGTGCGCCGGGCGGCGCACGTGGGCGAACGCTGGCGCGTGCGGATCGGTCTGCCGCTGAACCTCCATATCGGTGTCAATACCGGCCCCGTTGTCACCGGCGCCTTCGGTGCAGGCGACAGCAAATCCTATTCCGTCACCGGAGACACGGTGAACACCGCGCAGCGGCTGCAGTCGATGGCGGGGCCTGATGAGATACTTGTGGGGCCGGTGACGCACCGCCTCACGCGGCATGCTTTTGCCTATGAGACGCTTGGGGCGGTCACCTTGCGCGGCAAGGCCGGCAGCGTGCAGGTTCACCGCATGAGCGGGGTACTCGACGTGCCGCGCGCGGCACGGGGGCTCGACGCGCTCGGCCTGAGCGCGCCGCTGATCGGGCGCGACAAGGAAATCGGGCGCTTGCGCGACTGTCTTGCGTTGGCCTCCAGCGGTACGGCGCAATTGGTGCGCCTGACCGGTGAAGCCGGGATCGGTAAGACACGTCTCGTCAACGACTTTCTTGCCGGCCTTGGCGAGGAGCCCGAGTTTGCACACGTCGCCGTGCGGCGGGCCGCGTGTTCCCCACTCGGCGAACCCTCCTACGGAACACTCGCCCGGGTCCTGCGCAGTGCCTACGGCATATCCCCGGCCGACACGCCGCAGGAGACAGAGGAGGGCCTGTCCCTGGGCCTTGCCGAAATAGGCTTTCCGCCGGACGAGATCGAACAGCTCATGCCGCTCTTCTTTCATATTCTCGGCATCGACGATCGCGATGGGATGCTGCAGCACGTTGCGCCCGAACAGGTTCGGCGGCAGCTGTTCTCCGCCATCCGGACGATCATGGAGCGCCGTCTCGACCAGGCGCCGCTTCTCCTCGTCATAGAGGACCTGCACTGGGCGGATTCGGCTTCGCTCGAGGCGCTGCGCTTCGTGCTGGACAGGCTCGATCGCCGGCCGTTGATGCTCTTGACGACGCAGCGGCCGGATGCCGGTCCCGACCGGCTGGCGCCCGGCCGCACCAGCATCACCGCCTTGCGCCTTGGTCCATTATCCGCTGCCGATGGCCAGCACCTCCTGTCGGCCTTCTTCGGAGAAGGCGGTCTGCCCAACAAATTGTGTGAACGGATCCTGCGGCGGGCTGGCGGCAACCCGCTGTTCGTCGAGGAGATCGTCCGCAGCCTGATCGATCTGGAGACGCTCACGCGCGACGGTTCCCATTGGCGCGTGGCCGGCGGTGAAGCGACGGTCGATATCCCCATCGGCATCGAGGCGATGCTGCTCGCAAGAATCGACCGGTTGCCGCAGGAGGTTCGCCGGCTGGTTCATTGCGCCGCGGTGATCGGCCCGAGCTTCGACGCGAACCTGCTCAGGAGCATCTCCGTGGCGCCGGCCGAGGTAGACCGGGGCCTGGAATTGCTTTGCGACACGGAAATCATAGAGGAGGCGGGGAGCGAGCGATCGTTGCAGTCCTACCGTTTCACGCAGTCGCTGCTACACGAGGCGGTCTATAACAACCTGCTCGTGAAGCGCCGCACGGAAATTCACGCGACCATCGCCGAGGCGCTCGAGCGTCGCTATGGCGAGAACCCGCAGCGGTTCGAGGAACTGGCGCTGCTCGGCCACCATTTCAGCCAGTCGGCAGACAGGATCAGGGGCGCGCGCTACCTCATGGCGGCCGGCGATCGAGCGCGCCAGCTTTGTGCCAACGAGGATGCCATCCGCTACTACCGGCAGGCCATGGCAGCCCTTGCGGCCTTGGGCGAACAAAGGCCGGAATGGTTCGTCGCCCGCGAGCGCATCGCGGATCTCCTGGTGCCGACCGGTGAGCGTGCCGCGGCGGAGGAGCATTATCACGCGCTGCTCGGCTGCGAGCGGGTCTCGACCGACCCGGTTGCCTCCGCCCGGATCCTCCGCAAGCTCGGCCATCTTCTCTGGGAGGCCGGCAATCGCGAACAGGCACAAGCGAATTTCAGCGATGCGGCGGCCCTTCTCGCAAGCGCGGATGCGCCCGTGGAGAGCGCCTCCCTTCTGCAGGAGCGCGGACATCTTGCTTTTCGCATGGGCGACTATCTTGCCGCGTCGGAATGGGCCGACGACGCGTTGAGCCGGGTCAGGGATTTGGCGCGAGACGCCAGTGACGAGGCGCGGCGCGAGGCGGCCTTGGTGACGGCCGAGGCGTTGAACACCAGGGGCGTGGCGCTGGCGCGGCGTGGCCAGACGCGCGAAGCGATCGCTGCGGTGGAGGAGAGCGTTGCCGTTGCCGAGGCGGCTACCCTGATGCAGGCGGCCTGCCGCGGATACACGAATCTCGGTGTGCTCTACACCATCGTCGATCCGAAGCTTGCGGTCGAGGTCTGCCGACGCGGGCTGGATATGGCGCGGCGCATCGGCGATCTCGGCTTTCAGGCGCGGCTGCTCGCCAACCTGGCCGTGGCCTACTGCACCTTCACCGACCGCTGCGCCGACGACGGCGTGCCAGCCGCCGAGAAGGCGATCGAAATCGACCGCGCCCTCGACCAGCGCGAGCACCTGCCGGTTTCGTTGCTTGTGCTCGGGCAGATTTACCAGTGCCACGACCGCCCGCACGAGGCGCGACGGTTCTATGGCGAGGCGATAGATCTCGCCGCCGAAACGAACGAGGCACAGGTGCTGTTTCCGTGCTATGATGGTCTTGCAGCGCTCTGCCTTGATGCGGGAGATCTGGAGGCGGCCGAGCGCTATTTTACCTTGGCTCGAGACATCTGCGCACGTCACGATCTTGATCCTGAAGCATTGATGATACTGCCATTTCTCGACTAGATCGTTTGATCGTTTCATGGAAACAGTGAAGGGATCCAACTCGTTGGAATAACGCAATTCCGGGCGGTAAACCGTACACATTGCCGGAGTTGCACTAAGACATCGGGCTTCGATTTCTGCGAAGATGTCTGGCGCTGGATGATTAGTGGGAGGAGTGCATCATGGTCGAATATCGCAGCACGGGGCCATTGCAGCCGGGCGATCGCGCGCCGAATGTCGTACTCGACGCGATCACGCAGGAAGGCAAGATCGCCATTGATGATTTTCGCGGTCACAAGCCGGTTTTGGTGGGCCTGTTTCGGGGCCTCCATTGCCCGTTTTGCCGCCGGCACATCGCCGCCATGGCGCAGCTCAAGGGTGCGTTGAACGAAAAAGGCGTCGAAAGCCTGACGGTTGTGAATACGCCAATCGAGCGGGCACGGCTCTACTTCCGCTACCATCCCCTGCCGAACCTTCTTGCAGCAGCCGATCCGGAGCGGATTTCGCACCGTGCCTTCGGTCTGCCCAACCTGGAATTCACCGAAAACGAGGATGATTGGCCGCGCAAGGTCGGTATGCAGAGCGCGATGTCGATGCGCATCGACATGCCCGAAGAATTGCCGGAGCCAATGGATCCGTTCGCCGCGTCGGAATATCTCGACAAGAAGGACGAATACGAGATAACGGACGAAGACAACCGGATGATCGCCACGGGCATGGGCCAGATGGTCGGACAGTTCCTGCTCGACCGGGACGGCGTGGTGCGCTGGTGCTTCACCGAGGTGACGCCTGACGGCCGCAATATGTTCCGGGCTCCGGCGCCGGAAGAAGTGATGTCGGCGGCATCGCAGGTGGCGCACTGACGGCTCATCGGAGCCGGTCAAAGAATCCACCTTTTTCTGAAACGGTGGATTCTTGACGGAAGGCGGTCTTAGCGCATCGGCCCGAAAATCGGACCCGATTTTCGGAAAGCACGATGCGTGGAATCAAAGAGTCACAGCGTCCTTTGTGCGTCCTAAAGGACGCACGGCGCTGTAGCCTTTCAAGGAAGGCGGGCTTTGGTCAGCCACATATAGGCGGCGGCCGTCCATGAGAAACCAAGGCCGCCGCAGCCCTCACCGGTCACCGGGTCGAAATATTCAGCGAAACCTTCTGTCTCGATCGCCGTAATCGTCGATTTCCTGAGCTCTTCCGCCGCATCCTGATGACCGTTGCGCTTCAGTCCGTCGATCAGCAGCCAGTTGATGATGGCCCAGGCCGGGCCGCGCCAGTAACGCTTCGGTTCCCATCCTGCGATGCCTGGCTTCGTGGTCGGGAATGCAACCTTGAGGCCCTTCGACCATGCTCTCATTTCGGTCACCAGCGCGCCTGCAATCACGGTGTCCAGATCGAGCGATAGGAGAGGGATGAAACCCGCCTGTGTGGCGGCTTCCACGTCGTCGCCGGAGATCAGGTCGCGGGAAACGAAGCGCGACAGCTTCGGCCGCCATTGGGCGAGGATTGCCCTCCGGGTGCGGTCGTTGAAGGCGGCAATCTCGGCCGCCTCTTCCGTCCTGCCGAACAAGCCGGCGAGATATGCAAGGTCCTCGCCGGCCTTCAGCAGGATCGCGGTCGTCTGGATTTCGGCGATCTTGAACGGCGCTTTCTCCCATTGCCTTGCCGGATCCCAGCCGCAGGCGGCATAGGCGTCGACGAGATGGATGAAACGCTTGTAGTCATCGTCGCGCGGCCGCATGTCAGCATTCACATGGCCGGTATCCTTGCGAACCACGGGCGTATCAGTGGTGGTCGGCACGCGGGCGAGCGCGATGTCCCAGGCCGGGGAGTTGTCGCTTCCGCTTTCCCAGGGATGAAGAAGCGCCACGAGGCCGGTGCCTTCGGGATCGCGGGCCTTGTACCACCAACGGTGCCATTTCAGCGCCGCCTCGTAGAGCGGCAGGGTGCGGGCTTCCGCTTGCCTGCCTGCAGCCTCGTGGAGCTTGCGCAGCGCAATGGCGAAGACCGGCGGCTGGGTGATGCCGGACGTCGGGATCTTGTGTTTCGTGCGCCAGACGTTCGGACCGGGGAAGTAGGTATCGCTCGGCTGGTGGAAGACGATGTGCGGAATCATGCCGTCGGCCCATTGGCCCTCCACCAGGCGCTCCAACTCGCGGTAGGCCCGGTCGGTGTCATAGAGCGCGAAACCCATGGCGACGAAAGCGGAATCCCAGTTCCACTGGAAGGGGTAAAGCCGGTCGGTCGGCACGGTGTAGCCGCCGCGATCGTTGGCGACGAGAATCCGCTTGGCCTGGTCGATATGCATGTTCATGCCGGGTACTCCAAAATTATCGGGCCGTTGCGGCCGGAAAGGATTTGCCGCTTTCGGGCGAAAGCCAGGTGATGCGGTTCGGATCGAGCTTGAGGCCGATGACGTCGCCGCTCCTGACGGTTTCCGAAGATGGCAGGATGACGCGCACCGGCTGGTCGTGGATCGAGCCGGTCAGCAGCAAATGCGACCCCATCGGCTCGGCGACGCGGACCTTCATCTCCAGCCCGAGCGCCAGGGGCGCCAGTTGCACTGCCTCGCCGCGCAGGCCGAGAATTACCTCATTGCCGGTTTCCTTGGGCACTGTGAGCGGTTCGCTGCCGGCGGCCACTTGGCCGTTCGTGACCGGCACCTTGATGAAGTTCATCGGCGGGTTGCCGATGAAGCCGCCGACGAAGCGCGTCGCCGGATAGTTGTAGACGTCGACCGGCGTGCCGACCTGTTCGACCACACCGTTGTGCATGACGGCGATGCGGTCGGAGAGGCCCATGGCCTCCGTCTGGTCGTGGGTGACATAGATCGTCGTGGTGCCCGCCGACTGCAGCACAGTTTTGAGCTCGGTGCGCATTTCGAGGCGCAGTAGCGCGTCGAGATTGGAAAGCGGCTCGTCCATCAGCAGAACCTTCGGCTCGACTGCCAGCGCGCGAGCGACAGCGACGCGCTGGCGCTGACCGCCCGAAAGCTTGTTTGGATAGCGGTCGAGATACTGCTCAATGTGGAGCAGGCCCGCCGCCTTCTCGACCTGTGCCTTCACCCGCGCATCATCGGCCTTCTGCATTCGTAGCCCGAAGGCGACGTTTTCGTAGACCGTCATATGTGGAAAGACGGCGTAGTTCTGGAAAACCATCGCAAGACCACGCTCCTTGGGCGGCAGAGCGATCACGGACTTGCCGCCGATCAGGACGTCGCCGGACGTCGAGGTTTCCAATCCGGCGATGATGCGCAGCAGCGTGGTCTTGCCGCAGCCGGAAGGACCGAGCAGCGAGACGAATTCGCCGTCGTTGATCGTCAGCGAGACCTCCTTCAGGGCCTCGAAGGTCCCGAAACTCTTGCGGATGCGGTCAATGACAATGTTGGCCATGGGTATGGTCCCGTTACTTGGAGGAAATGCCCCAGATCGCGAAGAGGTAACGCCTCACCGCGAAAATGAAGACAACCGACGGAAGGATGAGCATCAGGCCGCCGGCGAAGCGGTAATGCATCGGGCTTTCGGAAAGGACCGTTAGCAGATAGGCCGTCAGCGTGCGGTTGCGGACCGTCAGCACCGAGGCCGCGAACACCTCGTTCCACGAAATGACGAAAGCGAAGACTGCCGTTGCGACGATGCCGGGCAGTGCCAGCGGCGCAACGATCTTGAAGAAAGCCTGGACGCGGGTGCAGCCGAACACCCAGGCGGCCTCCTCAAGCTCCCTCGGCACGCCCATGAAGATGCCCTGCGTCACGAGTGCGGCAAACGGCAGGGCGAGCACCGTGTGGATCAGGCCGACGCCGATGATCGTGTCGTAGAGGCCGAGCTTGATGAACGAAACGGTGAGGGGCAGCGCCAGGATCGCTAGCGGGAAAGCGCGGGTGAGCAGCACCAGCAGGCGGTAACTGTCCTTGCCATGGAAATTGTAGCGGGCGAGCGCGTAGCCGGCCGGTGCGCCGAGCAGGATCGAAAGCGCGACGGTGATTCCCGCCGCTCCCAGCGAATTCAGGAAGGACTGCAGCACGCCCTCGGTCTTCAGGAACAGGATGAAGGGGTCTAGCGAGACGCCGGTCGGCAGACCAGTCTTCGGCCATTGATAAACGCCTTGCCGGCCGCCGAGCGCGCCGAGGGCCACGAGATAAATCGGCACTAGGACCCAGGCACAGAGCGCTGCGATACCGCTCCAGAGAAGCCAGCGGCGGGAGGACACGAAGCCTGCGGGGCCCGCTTTGCTCGTGGTTTGCGCACTCATGGCAGGCGCTCCGGATCAACCTTGATGGCTTTCAAATAGATGAGCGTGGCAGCAAGCGAGATGATCATGATCAGCACGGCATAGGCCGCGGCGACGCCGTAGTTCTGGTTCTGGTTCTGCCAAGTGTAGGCCTCGCCGACGAGGACCGGGAAATTGCGTCCGCCGAGCGCATAGACGACCGCGAAGACCTCGAAGGCGAGTACCGTGCGCAGGATGAGCGCCGATTGCAGCGCCGGCCGGATAAGCGGCAGGGTGATGCGCCAGAAGCGCGTCCAGGGCCCGGCGCCGAAGATTTCGGCAGCCTCCCTGAATTCCTTCGGCACCTGATTGAGGCCGGCCACGATGATGACCATGACAATCGCCGTGCCGCGCCAGATCTCGGCGACCGCGATGGCGAAGAAGAGGGCCACGGGCGTCTGGTAGGAGAGCCAGCTCGCCTGCCGCTCGAGGACGCCGAGGCCGAGCAGCAGCGAATTGAAATAGCCGCTGTTCTGCAGGATCGACAGCCAGACGAGACCGGCGGCGAGATCCGAGATACCGAGCGGGATCGTCCAGACCCAGAGAATGGTCTCCCGGCCGCGGCCGACCTTGGCGACCATCGTGCCCATGACAAGCGCTATGGCGAGCTGGACCGGCACGACCGCGATGGTCAGCAGGAAGGTATTCTTGACCGAGCGAGTGAAATTGATGTCGGCCATCATGCGCTGGGCATTTGCCGGCGACGGCACGCCATTGTCCGAGAACGCCAGCCAGATCGTCTGCAGCAGCGGTACGATAAAGAGCAGCGCCAGGAAGGCGACGGACGGCAGGATCAGCAGATAGGGGATCCAGGATCGGTTCTTGGTCATCGGTTCCCGCCTCGGAAGACTTCGATGAGGATGCCCGAACAATCCGCCCGGGCATCCTCGCGAGGATTATTCGACCGGGCAGGGGCCGTCGCTCTTGGCGTCCGGTGCCCAGCAGGGCGCCTTGGTGTCGGTCATCAGTTTGGCCATGGTCTCGCCCTGCGTCTTGAGCACGTCGGCGATCGGCTCGTTCTGCAGCACGATGCGCTGGAAGCTGTCCATGTAGACCTTGTTGAATTCGCCGCCCTTGTCGCCGAGGCCGACCGGCAGAAGCGAGATCAGCGCGTCCTTTGAAGCCTGCGTGGCCGTCACCGCGCCGGCGAGCAGCGCGACACCCGGATCCAGGTCTTCAGGCAGTTTTACGTTGAGCGTCGGGAAGAAACCGACCCGCGATGCGGTAAGGAGCTGGACGTCCGGCGTTGTCAGATGCTCGATGATCTTCGTGGCACCATCCTTGTCCGGTGCGCCCTTCGGGATCGCGAGACCGGCGACGACCGGCATGTAGCCGCGGCCCTTCGGGCCGGCCGGTGCGGGGAAGACCACGTAATCGTCCGGAGCTGCGGAGATGGCGTTCTTCAGGCGCGCGACATGATCCCAGGCGACCATGACCTCGCCAGCAGCCAGCGGCTCCTGCATGAAGTCGTAGTTGGTCGAATTCGGGTTCACATAGGCCCAAAGCGCCTTCAGCTTTTCCCAGCCAGCCGCCGCGTCGGCACTCTGGAAGGTGCGCACGACGCCGCCTGTGAAGGACGGGTAGAAATAGCCCTGGAAGTAGCGTGCCATCAGGCCTTTCGGACCGGCGGGGAAGCCAATCTGCGGCTGGCCGGTCGCTTCCTGCATCTTCTTGCCCCACTCTATGAGCTGGTCATAGGTGAGGGCATTCACGTCGGCACCGGAAGGCAGGTACTGCAGGGCTTCCTTCTTGGCGGCCATGACATAGGTCGCCTGCATCCACGGGATGTATTGCTGGGTCGATTTGCCGAGCTTGCCGAGATCGAGCAGCGATTGCGGCATGCCGCCGGCCGCGAGCGTCTTGGCCAGATCGTCGAGCGGCTCAAGGGAATCCCTGTCGGCGAGCGGCGAAAGCTCGCCGTGCAGCGCACCGACGAGGCTGACCGTGCGGGTGCCGGCCTGGCGCTCCGCCTCCATGCGCACCGCGAACTGCGGCGGCTCTTCGACGACGTAGTCGACGTCGCCGACATCCTGCAGCAGTTCCTCGCGAACGACGGTCGCTTCTTCGATCGGACGAAGCTGCGTGGATACAAAAACCGTCTGGGCGAGCACCGGTGAGGCAAAAGCCAGCACGGTGGAAGCCACAATTCCGAATGACATCAGGCGTTTCATCTTCTCCTCCTTCATTGTTCTCGGCCGTGATCGAATCGATTATGCCGTCACCCGCGCGGGCGTCGGTGGCTGTCGCGGTCGACGAATTCGATCGCGTGAAGCTCCTGGAGCTCAGCCGCCGGTTCGCCCGCGATGGCACGAAGCAGCAGTGAGGCGAAGCTCGCCCCAAGGTTCTCGCCGGTCATGCGCATGGTCGAAAGCGACGGGCTCGTATAGGCACCGATCGGCAGATCGTCGTGTCCAACGACGCTGATGTGATCGCCGCCGTCGATCTCGCGCAATGCCCTGAGCGCGCCGATCGCCATTTCGTCGGTGGCGCAGACGAGCGCGGTCGGCCTCGAAGGACGGCGGAGCAGCTCAAGGGCCGCGAGGTAGCCCCCCTGTTCGGTCGGCGCGCCCTCGGCGCAGAGGTCGGATTCGAGGCCTGCATCGTCCATGGCCGCCTGCCAGCCCATGCGGCGCACATGCGCGAAGTAATATTCCTGCGGGCCGGCGATATGGCCGATGCGGCGGTGGCCGGTGGCCTGGAAACGCCGGGTCGCGGCAAGGAACCCGGCAAAGCCGTCGCCATCGATATAGGGGTGCGGCTCAAGGCTTTCGGTGCGGCCATTGGTGACGAAGGGGATGCCGCGCGACTGCAGGAACTCGACGCGCTCGTCGCGCCGCTTGGTGCGCACCAGGAGCATGGCGTCGACACGCCGGCCATCGACAAAGCGGCGGCAGATTTCTACTTCGCTCTCGCCGCGCGGAACGGGTGCGATGACGAGGTTCAGGCCTGCGCTCGCCAGATGTTCGGCACAGCCGGAAAGCATGTCGAGAAAGTGCGGCGGGCCGATATGGCCGGGGTCACTCGGCAGTGTGACGGCGACCAATTCGGCACGTTGCTTGCGGAGCCTGCGGGCAGATGCATTCGGCCGGTATCCTGCCTTCTCCGCGGCCTCGCGCACCCGCTCGCGGGTGGCGGCAGAGACATCGGAATAGCCGTCCAGCGCACGGGAAACCGTCGTGATCGACAGTCCAAGCGATTGCGCGAGCTGTTTCAGATTGGCCAATGCTTTCACTCCCTATCGGAGAGAATTCTCCAAAACGTTTTGGGAGTCAAGCCGAAACGTTTTGGAATGGACCTGATCGCTTGGAACGGGCTGGTTGGTTCAACGCCCAAGGCCGGCGGAGGAGATGGACAATCGCCGCTACAGCGCCGTGCGTCCTTTGGGACGCGCAAGGGACACTGTAACTCTTTGATTCCACGCATCGTGCTTTCCGAAAATCGGGTCCGATTTTCGGGCCGATGCGCTAGCGCCGGTCGAAAGTGAAGCAAAACGGAGATCTGCTGGTCTGTGGCGTTTTTGCGAATCCGCGCATCGGTGGCCGAAAAAGAAAGCCTGGCGCCGATGCATCAGCGACAGGCTATATCGGTACGCGAACCCGGCGATGCGCTTGGGAGGGACCGCATCGCATAACTGTCGTATAATTCATATCTGCTCAAAAATAAAGCAAAATCCGAAATGCCCAATTGGTTGGCAAAGGGCGGCCGCCTGCCTTCTAAGTATGGCTCGCTTTCAATCTGCGAGCGGTCAGACGGGTCGGCGGTGCCTTGCGATGGATCCGGCGCAGGATTACCGTCTCGAGTGAGAATTATGGAGGAGAGATCTGGCCCGCTACTGCCTGCAGAAACTCAAAATACAGCGACCTTTGCGCGTCTGGTTCGACGAGCGGCGCTGTAAGGACGGAGGAAAGGCTCGCAAACAAAAAAGGCCGGGGCATACCCGACCTTCCTAGAGCCATTGCCAGTACATCCGTGGTCAATGGCGAGATGCGACCTGTATAACCAGCGATGATGACGAGAGCGTGACATGCATCGTCAGTCGTCTCAATTCTCTTCCCGTCCCTACCAGTGCAGGCGTCGCAACGTCCTCTGAGGAGAAGGCCGACAAGATCGTGCCGACAAGGGTGCGGCGCGGATAAAACCGTTCCACATCTGCCTGGCGGAAAGCGGCTCGGCTCATCGCCAATGCCTTTGTAGGAGGTTCAGTGAACCTACCGCATCGGCCCGAAGGTCGGACCCGATTTTCGGAAAGCACGATGCGTGGAATCAGAGAGTTACAGCGTCCTTTGTGCGTCCTAAAGGACGCACGGCGCTGTAAGGGGCACCAAGTAAAAAGGCCTCTCGATTTCTCGAAAGGCCTTCAACATCAGAAACTTGGATGGTGGGCGTGACAAGGATCGAACTTGTGACCCCTACGATGTCAACGTAGTGCTCTCCCGCTGAGCTACACGCCCATCCGATGCGGCGCATAGACCACAAAACCCTCGTCCGCGTCAATAGGCTTTTCGAAGGTTTTTTGACAGAAATTTCGGAGATGTTCACTGACCGCATTTCTCAGCGAAACACCTTCGCCGGATGCCTCGGCCGAGCGGAATCTTCCGATAAATTATTGAAATGACAAAGGCTGCGGCCGATCAGCACGGATCGGCCGCAGCCTCGAAGCAATGTGCACCCGCGCGGAGTTGGCGGGGCCAACAATTTCAACAGGGCCGTCCTCCAGCGCCGCGCGTCCAATCGGACGCGCAAAGGTCGCTGCAGCACTTTGAATTGCTGATTTGCTGCATGATTTTGTCCTTAAATCGATTCCGATTTAAGGATCATGCAGTAGCAAGGCGCCGTCAGGCGGCCAGCATCTTGTTGACCTCGTTGACGAGGTCGCGCAGGTGGAAGGGCTTGGAAAGGACCTTGGCATCCTTCGGCGCCTTCGAATCGGGGTTCAGCGCCACCGCGGCAAAGCCGGTGATGAACATCACCTTGAGGTCCGGGTCGAGTTCGGTCGCGCGGCGGGCGAGTTCGATGCCGTCCATCTCCGGCATGACGATGTCGGTCAAGAGAAGCGAAAAGGGTTCTTCGCGAAGCCGGTCATAGGCGCTGGCGCCATTGTCATAGGACAGGACCTTATAGCCAGCCTTTTCCAGCGCCTTCACGAGGAAGCGGCGCATATCGTTATCGTCTTCGGCAAGGAGGATTTTCGCAGTCATGTATTCGGCCGTGGCTACTTCTTTTCGATGCTTGTGGAGTGCGGCAGCTCAGCAGACCGCAACATGGTAAATATCTGGTGAACAGGGCATAACAATGCCCAGGTACCAGCGAGACGTCACTATGGACACAGAGGCGACCAACTGGCAACATGATCCGAACAGCAAGATCCGGACATGGTAAAAAGGGTTGCGATGGGGGAAGCAGTCGAGCGGGAGTTTTTCGAGGTCCTGGAACCCGCAAGTCAGCGGATCCCCTTTGTGTTCAATTCCCCGCATAGCGGCCAGTTCTATCCGCAGTCCTTTCTTGATCAATCGCGGCTCGATGCGCATTCGATCCGCCGTTCGGAAGATCACTTCGTCGATGAGCTGTTTCAGAACGCGACCTTTCTGGGCGCGCCGCTGCTTCGCGCCCATTTCCCGCGCGCCTTTCTCGATGTCAACCGTGAACCCTACGAACTCGATCCGCGCATGTTCGAAGGGCAGTTGCCGCCGCATGCCAACATAAGCTCCATGCGGGTCGCCGGCGGTCTTGGAACCGTGCCGCGCCTTGTCGCCGAGAATATGGAGATCTATCGTGGCCGGTTTCCGGTCGAGGAAGCGCTGGGACGCATCGAGACGATCTACAAGCCCTATCACGCGACGCTCAGGAAGCTGATCGCCCGCACCCATGTGCAGTTCGGGATGTCGGTCCTGATCGATTGCCATTCGATGCCGGGCAACGTCCATCTTCCCGGCAGCAGCCGTCGGCCGGACTTCATCGTCGGCGACCGGTATGGCACCAGTGCGGCGGCGGAGTTGTCACGCACCGCTGTCGGCCTGCTCGAACAGCTTGGTTACGTGGTCGCCCGCAACAAGCCCTATGCCGGCGGCTTCATCACCGAGCATTACGGCCGGCCGACACGCGGATTGCACGCGCTCCAGATCGAAATCAACCGGAGCCTCTATGTCGACGAGGTGACCCTCGTCAAAAAGCCCGGATTTGCCGCGCTGACGGCCGACCTCACGACGTTTATCGCCGCACTTGCGCAACATGTCGAGGAATATGGCGCCTATCTGCCGCTCGCGGCGGAATAGCGCGGCCCGGCGCTCTCAAAAAGAACCGCGCCAGCGGCGCGGTCAAGTCTAGGGAGGAAACACCCAAGGAGGGTATTTGCAGCCATGGGTGACTGCTTAAACACTCTATTGTTGCGCTGCACAAATGTCAAGTTTTGAGGGTGAAAACTTTCGCAGGCGCAGCGGGAATTTCCTGAAACCGACGGTGCGATGCGGAACGTTTCGAGCCTCCGCTCCCGGCTTCCATTTGCGCGAATTCCGGCATTCTTGCCTTTCGATCAAATTCGTCTAATCAGGGTTCCCCTTCCCCATACTTTCTTCGAGAGAGCGACATGTTGCCGGACCGCACCTTTTTCGACCGCCTCGCCGACGCTGCCAAAGCGGAGACAATGCCGCTTTTCCGGACCGGCGCCAGCGTCGTCAACAAACTGGAAGGCGGGTTCGACCCCGTCACGGAGGCGGACAGGTCGGCCGAGGCGGCAATCCGCGCGTTGATCGAAGATACGTTTCCACAGCACGGCATTTTGGGCGAGGAGCACGGCAATGTCGGTCTCGACCGCGAACATGTCTGGGTGATCGATCCGATCGACGGGACGCGCGCCTTCATTTCCGGGCTTCCCGTCTGGGGAACGCTGATCGGTCTCTACCGCAACGGCAAGGCCGTGATGGGGCTGATGGACCAGCCGTTTACCGGCGAACGCTATTTTGCCGACGGCGAGAAGGCGACCTATCGCGGTCCCGATGGCGAGAAGGTGCTTTCCACGCGTGCCTGCGACGCGCTCTCGGAAGCGGTGCTGTTCACCACCTCGCCGCATCTCTATACCGGCGATCTCAAGGAGCGCTTCGAGGCATTGCAGGCCAAGGTGCGGCTCTTCCGCTATGGTTGCGACTGCTACGCCTTCGCGCTTCTCGCATCCGGCCACGTCGACCTTGTGATCGAATGCGGATTGAAGCCCTACGACGTCGGCGGTCTCATTCCGCTGATCGAACAGGCTGGCGGCATTGTCACCAATTGGCAGGGCGGCGCGGCGGAAATGGGCGGCGAGATCATCGCCGCCGGCAGCCGCGAGATCCACGCGCAGGCGCTGAAAATACTGCAACTCAGCGCGTCCGACGGGACGCGCTGAGTTCGCTGTAGCACTTTAAATTGCTGCATGATTTTGTCCTCGAATCGATTCCGATCTAAGGAATCATGCAGTGGGAACTAAGCTTTCCTCGAATTGGTGGGGCGCCTGGCCGGCGTTCTCGAATCCGGGCAGGAACGCGAAAATTGCAGCCATCGCCTGGGCACGATAACGGTCGGCTTCCTGGAAAAGCTCGTGACGCGCGCCGTCGATCGGGATCATGTGCCCGGCGCGGAAATTGCGCGCCAGGAATTCCACGGCAAGATGCGGCACGAGGCGGTCGGCTGTCGGCGCCAGGATGATGGTCGGCACGCTGACCTGCGTCAGATGCGCGCGGCGCAGGACGCGCCGCATTGCCTGGAAGGTCTCGTGCAGCCATCGGGCGGTTGGTGGTCCCACCCGCAATTGCGGGTAGGCATCGGTCAGCGCCTGGTTGCGCGCAAAGCGGCGCGCGTCGGCCGTCAGGACGTTATTCGCGAAGGGAAGGTTGCCCTTGTCGCCATGGAGCGGCAGCCTTCCCAAGCCGAGCCAGTCCATTATCGTCGCGATCGCAAAAATGCCTTTTTGGTCGATGGCCTGGCCGCCGAGGCCGACAAAGGGCGCAAGCAGCACCATGCGGTCGATCCGGCTCGCGAGCATCGGCGCCAGCGACAGCGCCACCAGCGCGCCCATAGAGTGGGCGACGATGGAGAAGGGCAGGCGGGTGTCGGGCAGGACGATCTCCTCGAGGAAGATCATGAGATCGCGCTCGTAGTCGGTGAAATGAGCGACATGGCCGCGACCGGGGTGGCGCAGCAAGCGCTCGGAGCCGCCCTGGCCGCGCCAGTCGAAGGTGGCGACCCAGAAACCGGCGGCGATGAGATCAGCGATTGTCTCGAAATACTTCTCGATCGCCTCGTTGCGGCCCGGCAGCAGCACGATGGTGCCGCGGGCAACCGAGACTTCCGTCTTGAAAACCGCATAGCGAATCTTGCGGTTGCCGACCCCATCGAAGAAGCCTGCCGCATATTTGCCCGGTATCGGGTTGTCCGGTATCGAATAGAGGATCGTGGTCATGAAGAGCGACGGCCCGAGATCTAAAGCGCGTTGAAATCCTTGGCGTGGACAGGGGAACAATGAAAGCGTTCCGCCAAACACCCGCGTCTTCTGAGGGATAGGCGGTGGCCTCAAGCGCGTCAAAGAAAAAAAGGGCCGGAAACGGTGGGTGAAATCCGGACGATCACCGTTTCCGGCCGCTGAAGCAGAAGGGACATGTACTTCAGCGCCAGGAATTTTTCCCAGTGTCCTTGTTTTAATCCACGGCGGCTGAATGGGGACCGAACCAGTCATTCATGTTCTGTTCACCAAGCGCCAATCCCGAAGAATCGGCGCAGAAATTCCCTTGAACTGGCGCACGAGCGTTCCCATGTTTTCATCACGGACGCCGATCACGGGTCCGTTCACCGGTCGCGCCGCCGCCTGATGGGGTGGCAGACCAGACATCGCAAACCGTTGCTCTTAAGGAGGACACCATGCGTCACTTTGATTTCTCCCCCCTTTATCGTTCCACAGTCGGCTTTGATCGCCTGTTCACCATGCTTGACAGCCTTGGACAGCCCGATCAGTCGCAGACCTATCCGCCCTATAACATCGAGCGCACGGGCGAAAACGCCTATCGCATCACCATGGCCGTTGCCGGTTTCGACGAGAGCGAGCTTTCGGTCGAAGCGCGTGAACACACGCTGACGATCAAGGGCGAAAAGAGCGAAGACAAGGGCGAGGAAAGCCAGTTTCTCCATCGCGGCATTGCCAAGCGCGCATTCGAGCGCCGCTTCCAACTCGCCGACCATGTCGAGATCAAGTCCGCTTCGCTGAAGAACGGCCTGCTCCACGTCGATCTCGTGCGCGAGATCCCGGAGGCAGCCAAGCCGCGTCGCATCGAGATCACCTCGGTTGCCTCGCAGCCGAAGCAGATTGAGGCCCAGACCCTCTAATCTGATCTAAGGACTGGAATTCAAGAAGGCGGCGTCCGAATGGCGCCGCCTTCTTCGTATTCGTCTTTTGCCCATCAGCAGGCTTCGACGAAGCGGTCGACGTCTTCCGATCGTGTCGCGAAGCTGGTGACGAGCCGGTAGAGCCCTTCGTCAGCGGCCACACTGTCCGCCAGGTGATCCGGAACATGCCAGTCGTAGAAGACCGCACCATGTTGCTGCAGCTTCGACGCCACGTCCTGCTTGAGGATCACGAAAACCTCGTTGGCGTCCGGCGACCAGGCGAGCCGGCTTTTCGCCGAGGCGGAAATGCCGTCGGCAAGGCGCTCCGCCATCGCGTTCGCATGACGGGCGAGATTGAGCCACAGATCGCCTGAGAGATAGACGTCGAACTGCGCGGCGATGAAGCGGGATTTCGAAAAGAGTTGGGCGGCGCGCTTACGCAGGAAATGCATTTCGTGCGCCTTCGAAGGGTCGAACAGGACGAGCGCTTCGGCACACCAGCAGCCGTTCTTGGTGCCGCCGAACGACAATAGGTCGATACCGCGTTTCCAGGTCATTTCCGCCGGCGTCGTCCCGAGGCTGACCAGCGCGTTGGCGAAGCGCGCACCGTCCATGTGCAGCGGAAGCTTGTGCGATTTCGCGACGGCGGCAATCGCATCGATTTCTGCCGGCGAATAGACTGTGCCGCTTTCCGTCGCCTGGGTGATGGTCACTGCCATCGGCCGGCCGCCATGGATGAATTCCGGGGGAAAGCGACGGATCTCGGCCTCCAGCCCCGGCGCGTCCATCTTGCCGCCAATGCCGTCGACCGGGCAGAGCCTGGCCCCGTGAGAGAAGAATTCCGGTGCACCGCACTCATCGACGTTGACATGCGCGTCTCGATGGCAAAAGACCACGCCGCCAGCCCGGTTGACGCTGGACAGCGCCAGCGCGTTCGCGGCGGTGCCGGTGCCGACGAAAAATACCGCCACGTCCCTTTCGAAGATTTCCGAGAATTTTCTTTCCACCTTCCGGTCGAGTTCGCTTGTGCCATAGGCAGAAGCATAGCCGCCTGCATGAGCCACCAGGCTTTCGGCGATTGCCGGATGGGCGCCTGCCCAGTTGTCGGAGGAAAAGATCATCTGAAGTCACCCTGTTTTCGGCCACCCTTCGGCCGCTCCGGCGAGACCATAGCCGACTTCCACGGACGATCAATGCGGCTGTCTGACAGGCATGCCAACACAAGACCAGTTTGAAACCAAAGTGAAGAAACCGCCGAGCGATTGTAATTTAATTTTAAAAGCGCGAAATTTCCGGCAATCTTCGGCAAACTCTCTTCCATTATTTGCTGATATGCCCCTTGCGAATGGGGGCGCTTTCTGGCATAGAGCGCATGAAATAGGACAGGTTTGCTGTCCTATTTCGGTCTGGGGACCGGAACAATCGCCGGAAGGCCCGCAAAATGCGGCTTTTGGCGTGTAGCGCAAGGGGTTTGCGCCGGGTTTCATCCGGTGTTGACGCCTGCCATCAGGATGGTCGCGGGACATTCGTGCCTGGTGCAGCCGCGCTTTATTTGCGACCTGATCAGGATCATGCGACGATAATGCCCGGCTTTGCCGCAGCGCGAAAAGCGCGGCGAGGAGTGCGCGGGCGGCGGTATGCCCGGAATTTCCGGGTCCAATAGGAGGGAAGACGATGACGGATCATTCGCCATCAAAGCAATCAGGGCTCCACCTCGCACGCAATGGTGCGACGGTTGCGAAAACGCCCGCTTTCCCGTCCGGATTACCGCGAAAACAGGGGCTCTACGACCCGCGAAACGAGCACGACGCCTGCGGCGTCGGCTTCGTCGCTCACATGAAGGGTGAGAAGTCGCATCAGATCGTGCGCGACGGCCTTTTCATGCTCGAAAACCTGACGCATCGCGGCGCCGTTGGTGCCGATCCGCTGATGGGCGATGGCGCGGGTATCCTCGTTCAGATTCCCGATCGCTTTTTCCGCGAGGAAATGGCGAAGCAGGGCGTCACCCTGCCGAAGGCGGGCGAATATGCCGTCGGCTATCTCTTCATGCCGCGCGACGAAAAGCTGATCGCCCATTTCAAGGACGTGATCAGCGAGGTCGTTGCCGAGGAAGGCCAGCACCTGCTCGGCTTCCGCGACGTGCCGGTCGACAATTCGTCGCTTTCCAAGGCGCCGGACATCGCGGCTACCGAACCGCACCACGTGCAGGTCTTCATCGGTGCCGGCCGCGAGGCCGCGACAAACGCCGAATTCGAGCGCCGGCTGTTCACGCTCCGCAAGGTGATTTCCAACCGCATCTATGCGGAGGCAGACGGCGGCGACCTCGGCTTCTATGTCGTATCGCTGTCGACTTCGACCGTGGTCTACAAGGGCATGTTCCTCGCCTACCAGGTCGGCGCCTATTACAAGGATCTTTCCGACGAGCGCTTCCAGTCGGCGGTGGCGCTGGTGCACCAGCGCTTCTCGACCAACACCTTCCCGTCGTGGAAGCTCGCGCATCCCTACCGCATGGTCGCGCACAACGGCGAGATCAACACGCTGCGCGGAAACGTCAACTGGATGGCGGCGCGACAGGCTTCGGTCTCTTCACCGCTTTTCGGCGACGACATCTCCAAGCTCTGGCCGATTTCCTATGAGGGCCAGTCGGACACTGCCTGTTTCGACAACGCGCTCGAGTTCCTGATCAGGGGCGGCTATTCGCTCGCGCATGCGGTGATGATGCTGATCCCCGAAGCTTGGGCCGGCAACCAGCTGATGTCGGCGGAGCGCAAGGCGTTCTACGAGTACCATGCGGCATTGATGGAGCCGTGGGACGGGCCGGCCGCGGTCGCCTTCACCGATGGCCGCCAGATCGGCGCGACGCTCGACCGCAACGGCCTGCGTCCGGCGCGTTACATCGTCACCAGCGACGACCGCGTCATCATGGCGTCGGAGGCCGGCGTGCTGCCGGTCGCCGAGGACAAGATCGTCAAGAAGTGGCGGTTGCAGCCGGGCAAGATGCTGCTGATCGACATGGAAGAGGGCCGCATCATCTCCGACGATGAGGTGAAGTCGTCGCTCGCCAACAAGCATCCCTACCGCAAGTGGCTCGACGACACGCAGTTGATCCTGGAGGAACTGAAGCCGGTCGAGCCGCGGGCGCTTCGCCGCGACGTCTCGCTGATCGACCGTCAGCAGGCCTTCGGTTATTCGCTGGAAGACACCAAGATCCTGATGTCGCCGATGGCGACGACCGGGCAGGAAGCGATCGGCTCGATGGGCACCGACACGCCGATCTCGGCCATGTCGAGCAAGCCCAAGCTGCTTTACACCTATTTCAAGCAGAACTTCGCGCAGGTCACCAACCCGCCGATCGACCCGATCCGCGAGGAGCTGGTGATGAGCCTCGTCTCGTTCATCGGTCCGCGCCCGAACATCCTCGACCACGAGGGCATGGCGCATGCCAAGCGGCTCGAGGTTCGCCAGCCGATCCTCACCAATGGCGATCTCGAAAAGATCCGTTCGATCGGTCACACGGAGGACCGGTTCGACACCAAGACGCTCGACTTCACCTATGACATTTCGCGCGGTGCAGAAGGGATGCCGGAAATGCTCGATCGCCTCTGCGAGCGGGCGGAAGCGGCGGTCAAGGGCGGCTACAACATCATCGTGCTCTCCGACCGTCAGGTCGGCCCGGATCGCGTCGCGATCCCGGCGCTGCTGGCGACCGCGGCCGTGCACCATCACCTGATCCGCAAGGGCCTGCGCACCTCGGTCGGCATCGTGCTTGAATCGGGCGAGCCGCGCGAGATACATCACTTCTGCCTGCTCGCCGGCTACGGCGCCGAGGCAATCAACCCGTATCTCGCTTTCGACACGCTGGTCGACATGCACAAGCGCGGCGAGTTCCCGAAGGAAGTCGACGCCAACGAGGTTGTCTACCGCTACATCAAGGCGGTTGGCAAAGGCATCCTCAAGGTCATGTCGAAGATGGGGATTTCGACCTACCAGTCCTATTGCGGCGCGCAGATCTTCGACGCCGTCGGCCTGTCGTCGAAGCTCGTCGACCAGTATTTCTTCGGCACGGCGACGACGATCGAAGGTATCGGTCTCGAAGAGATTGCCGCCGAAACGGTCGCCCGCCACAAGGCGGCCTTCGGCGCCGATCCGGTGCTCGCCAACACGCTCGATATCGGCGGCGAATACGCCTACCGCATGCGTGGCGAGAGCCATGCCTGGACGCCGGACGCCATCGCCTCGCTGCAGCACGCGGTGCGCGGCAATGCTCAGGACCGCTATCGCGAATTTGCCGACATGGTGAATGCGTCGTCGCTGCGCATGAATACGATCCGCGGCCTCTTCACGATCAAGAGCGCCGAGGCCGTCGGCCGCAAGCCGATTCCGGTGGACGAGGTCGAGCCGGCGGCGGATATCGTCAAGCGTTTCTCGACCGGGGCGATGTCCTTCGGCTCGATCAGCCGCGAGGCGCACACGACGCTCGCGATCGCGATGAACCGCATCGGCGGCAAGTCGAACACCGGCGAGGGCGGCGAGGAGAGTGACCGCTACATGCCGCTGCCGGATGGTTCGATGAACCCGCAGCGCTCCGCGATCAAGCAGATCGCGTCCGGCCGCTTCGGCGTCACCACCGAATATCTGGTCAACGCCGACGTGCTGCAGATCAAGGTGGCCCAGGGTGCAAAGCCGGGCGAGGGCGGCCAGCTTCCCGGCCACAAGGTCGACGCGACGGTCGCCAAGACGAGGCATTCGACCCCGGGCGTCGGCCTCATCTCGCCGCCGCCACACCATGACATCTATTCGATCGAGGATCTGGCGCAGCTGATCTACGATCTGAAGAACGTCAACCCGGAGGCGGATGTTTCCGTCAAGCTGGTGTCGGAAGTGGGCGTCGGCACGGTTGCGGCCGGTGTCGCCAAGGCACGCGCCGATCACATCACCATTGCCGGCTTCGACGGAGGTACCGGCGCCTCGCCGCTGACCTCGCTGAAGCATGCAGGCAGCCCGTGGGAAATCGGCCTTGCCGAAACCCAGCAGACGCTCGTGCTCAACGGTCTGCGCTCGCGCGTCGCGCTGCAGGTCGATGGCGGGCTCAAGACCGGCCGCGACGTCATCATCGGCGCGCTGCTCGGTGCGGACGAGTTCGGTTTCGCGACCGCACCGCTGATCGCCGCCGGCTGCATCATGATGCGCAAGTGCCACCTGAACACCTGTCCCGTCGGTGTCGCCACCCAGGATCCGGTGCTCCGCAAGCGCTTCAAGGGCACGCCGGAACACGTCATCAACTACTTCTTCTTCGTGGCCGAGGAAGTGCGCGAGATCCTTGCTTCGCTTGGCGTGAGAAAGCTCGATGAGATCATCGGCGCCTCCGAACTGCTTGAGCGCGACCGGATGATCGAGCACTGGAAGGCCAAGGGCCTCGACTTCTCGAAGATCTTCCACAAGGTGGAGGCTCCCAAGGAAGCGACCTATTGGACCGAGCGCCAGAAGCATCCGATCGACGACATTCTCGATCGCAGGCTGATCGAAAAGGCGAAGACCGCGCTGGAAACCAAGGAGCCCGTCGCCTTCGAGGCGGAAATCAAGAACGTCGACCGTTCGGCTGGCGCGATGCTTTCCGGTGCGCTCGCCAAGCGCTGGGGCCACAAGGGGTTGAAGGACGATACCATCAACGTGACGCTCAAGGGCACGGCGGGCCAATCCTTCGGCGCGTTCCTCGCGCGCGGCATCACCTTCGACCTCGTGGGCGACGGCAACGACTATGTCGGCAAGGGGCTCTCGGGCGGGCGCATCATCGTCCGGCCGCCGGAAGCCTCCCGGATCGAGCCACATCGGTCGATCATCGTCGGCAACACCGTGCTTTACGGAGCAATCTCGGGCGAATGTTACTTCAATGGCGTCGCCGGCGAGCGCTTCGCAGTGCGTAACTCCGGTGCGATCGCGGTCGTCGAGGGTGTCGGCGATCACGGCTGCGAATACATGACCGGCGGCGTGGTCGTCGTCATCGGCGGAACGGGCCGCAACTTCGCGGCCGGCATGTCCGGCGGCGTCGCCTATGTTCTCGACGAGGAGGGCGATTTCGCCCGCCGCTGCAACATGGCGATGGTCGAGCTGCAGCCGGTGCCGGAGGAAGACGACATGCTGGAGAAGCTGCACCACCACGGCGGCGACCTCATGCACAAGGGCATGGTCGACGTTTCCGGCGACATGACGCGTCATGACGAGGAGCGGCTCTACCAGTTGATCTCCAACCATCTGCACTACACGGGCTCGCCCCGTGCCAAGGAGATCCTGGATCAGTGGACGGATTACCGGCCGAAGTTCCGCAAGGTCATGCCGGTCGAATACCGCCGTGCGCTCGAGGACATGGAACGCATGAAAATGGCAGAGGCGGCCGAATAGGAGGCCCCGGTGAAACAGGCTCCCGGTTCATCAGAGACTGATTCGGGGGCCCCTCACGCGCGCTCGGCAAGAGCGCCTGTTCAGACGCGAAGCTTTCAGGATGATACGATGGGTAAGGTAACTGGATTTCTCGAGATCGATCGGCAGGTGGCGAAGTACCAGCCGGCGTCGGACCGCATCCGCCATTTCCGTGAATTCACCATTCCAATGTCCGATCAGGAGGTGCAGAAGCAGGCCGCGCGCTGCATGGACTGCGGCATCCCCTATTGCCATGGCCCGACCGGCTGCCCGGTGCACAACCAGATCCCGGATTGGAACGACCTCGTCTACAACGGCAACTGGGACGAGGCGATCCGCAACCTGCACTCGACCAACAACTTCCCGGAATTCACCGGCCGTGTCTGCCCGGCACCGTGCGAGGAAGCCTGCACGCTGAACCTTGAGGATGTGCCGGTCGCGATCAAGACGGTCGAGCAGGCGATCGCCGACAAGGCCTACGAAATGGGATACATCGTGCCCCAGCCGGCCGTGACCAAGACCGGCAAGAAGGTCGCGATCATCGGCTCGGGCCCGGCCGGCATGGCGGCTGCCCAGCAGCTTGCCCGCGCCGGCCACGAAGTCCATGTCTACGAGCGCGAATCGAAGCCCGGCGGGCTGCTGCGCTATGGCATTCCGGATTTCAAGATGGAGAAAAACTTCATCGATCGCCGCGTCGAGCAGATGCGGGGCGAGGGCGTGACCTTCCATTGCGGCATCAATATCGGTGTCGACCTGCCGGTGCAGAAGCTTCTCGACGACTGTGACGCTGTTCTTTATTGCGGCGGCTCCGAGACCCCGCGCGACGCCGGAATTCCGGGCGTGGAATTTGCCGGCGTGCACGATGCAATGCCGTATCTGGTGCAGCAGAACCGCCGCGTCGGCCGCGAAAACGTCGACAGCGTCGGCTGGCCATCCGACCCGATCCTCGCCGGCGGCAAGCATGTCGTCGTCGTCGGCGGTGGCGATACCGCGTCCGACTGCGTCGGCACGGCCTTCCGCCAGGGTGCGGTCAAGGTGACGCAGCTCGACATTCGTCCGCAACCGCCGGAAAAGGAAGACAAGCTCGCCGTCTGGCCGTTCTGGGCGACGAAGATGCGCACCTCCTCGAGCCAAGCGGAGGGTGCCGTTCGCGAGTTCCAAGTCGCCACGCTGGAGTTCATCGGTGACGAGGACGGTGTGCTGACCGGCGTCAAGTGCTGTCAGGTGGACGAGCGCCGCAAGCCGATCGCCGGAACCGAGTTCATCATCAAGGCCGACCTCGCCTTCATCGCCATCGGTTTCCGCGGTCCTTTCGTGAACAGCGTGCTCAAGGATCTCGGCGACAAGCTGACGCTCAACACCGACCGGCGCGGCTCGACCAATGTCGTCGCCAACGAGCGGGACTACAAGACGTCGGTCGACAAGCTCTGGACCGCCGGCGACGTTCGCCGCGGCCAGTCGCTCGTCGTCTGGGCGATTCGCGAAGGCCGACAGGCGGCCCGGGCCATTGACGAAGCGCTGATGGGGTCGAGCATCCTGCCGCGGTAGGCGTTCATCTTCCTGGATTGCCCCTCACCCTAACCCTCTCCCCGCGTGCCGGGAGAGGGGACTTTGGGCAGAGCATCGCCGCGAGTCCCTTCGCCCCGCTTGCGGGAGAAGGTGGCCGGCAGGCCGGATGAGGGGCAAATCTGGGCAGGACTTTCGCGGCGCTCACCGGCCGCTTACCACCGTCTCCGGCTTTGCGAGCCGGAAATCATCGACGCGTCCGGGCGGTGCGGCGACGACCTCGCCCTTCTCGATAAGCAGGTCGCGCGGGCTCTTGCCGGTGCTCTTCAAGGGCGCATCGCCCCCGAGCAAGGCGGTCGCGCCGTCAAGTGCCGGATCGGTCAGGCTGATCGGCTGCGTCTTGACGATATCCTCGTTGGCAAGCGGAGCCGTGACGACCAGGTCCTTCAGTTCCTCGGCACCCGGCACGTCGGTCGTGGCGGCCGCCTCGCCGAGCAGTTTGCGGATATCCTTCTCCACATAGAAGGCGAGCTTGCGCTTGCCGGCCTTGGTGAGATTGATGCCGTCCGAGCCGCGCAGGCGGACCTGCTGACCGTTGATGTCGGAGCCGGTCAGGACGAATTTGCCGCCCTCGTCGACGAAACCATCCCAGATATCGATAAACTGGCCGCCGGCCTTCTCCACCTCTTCGCGGAAGAGGCCATTGAACGTCACCATGTCGGCGGTCATGGCGCTCGACTGGAACGGCGGCATGCCGACCCAGAGAACCGGCAATCCGTCCTTGCGCGCCAGAGTCGCGAGCGCGTTCACCCGCTTACGGTATTCCTCTGTCCAGAGATCAGTGCGGAACTGCTCCTTCGAGTCGCCAATCCGCATCATCTGGCGGTCGTTTGCGCCGAGGCTGACGACGATAACGGATGGTTGCACCTCCGCGGCATAGTCCGGTAGCATCTTCGGCCAGTCGAAATAGTCGTTGCGGACAAGGCCAGAGGAACCGTTGGCGCGCGTCTCGATCACAACCCCCGGCGTCGTTTCGAACGCAGTCTTGAGGCCGTCGCCGAGGCTTCCGGCAACGAAGTCGCCGACGACCAGGACCTTCTTTGCATCCGGCGATTTTGCGATGACCGGTGCTGGCGGCGGCGCGTCGGCGAGCCGAGGCTTGGCGCGGCCAGGGCGCGCGCGCTGCGGCTCTGTCGGCTGCTGACGGCGCTTGAGCACGCGTCGTGGCTGCGGCTGACGGGGAAAGTCGTATTGCTCCTGGTAATAGCGTCTTTGGGGGATGAAGACGCCGAAGAGCCTCTGCAGGACATTCCGGCGCGGCATCGGCTCCTGCGCTTCCGCCACCGTGGCAAAAAGACCGGCAAAAAGCATCGCTGCCGCACCCATGAAGATCGGCGCTAGACGAAACGGACGCAGGAACCGTCTCATCGGTGCGTTTTTGATTGGCAACATGATCGCTTTCACCGTCGAACGCAGCAATTCAAAGTACTCGGCAACCTTTGCGTCAATGAGACGCGTGGCGCACGCACACCTCCACCATACGCCAAATCACGGTGATTTGGGACCGAATGATCGGAAATCGCCGTGAGCGGGGTAAAATTCCGCGAGGTGCGGTCAGTTGCGCAGGGCGCGCAGGAGGTGCTGCGTCGGTTCGCCGTCCGGCGTCAGGCCGTTCTGGGTCTGGAAGGCCTGGATCGCGGCCTTGGAGCCCGAGCCGAAATTGCCGTCGACTTCACCGTCGTAGTAGCCGAGCTCCTTCAGGCGGTTCTGCAGTTCGAACTTTTCGCTGATATCGAGCGATCCGTCCGGGCGCGGCCAGCGCTGCTGCATGCCCGCATAGCCGGCGATCTGGTCTGCCAGCAACCCGACGCCGAGCGCATAGGAATCGGACGCGTTGTAGCGCTTGATGACGAAGAAGTTGCGCGTCATCAGGAAGCCGGGACCGCCGCTGCCACCTGGAAGCTTGAGTTCGGCGCGCGTGTTCGGGCTGCGAAAACCCTTGCCGTTCGGCCGGAGGAAGCCGAGCGCCGCCCATTGGCCGAGCGTCTTCGTCTGGCCGGAATATTTCGCTGCATTCGCCGGCGGCACGACTTCGTATCCCCAGGTCTCGCCGGGCTGCCATCCGTTCTTCCTCAGGAGGTTGGCGGCTGTGGCCAATGCGTCCGGGACCGAATTCCAGATGTCGCGGTGCCCGTTTCCGTCCGCATCGACCGCATAAAGCAGGTAGCTCGTCGGAATGAACTGCGTGTGTCCCATGGCGCCCGCCCAGGACCCGGTCAGTTCGCGCGGGGTGATGTCACCGCTCTGGAGGATCTTCAAGGCCGCGATCAATTGCGCCTTGGCATATTTGGACCGCTTCTGATCGGCATAGGCGAGCGTCGCCAGTGCGCGCGGCACATAGTGCAGCCGGTCATCCTTCTGGAGGACGGCGCCATAGTTCGTTTCCATCGACCAGATTGCGAGCAGAACGTTCCTGTCGACGCCGAAGTGTCGTTCAAGCGCGTTGAGCGTGCGGGCATGCTCGGCGGCCATTTCCTGGCCGACGCGCTTCGTGTACGGATTGACACGCGAGTCGATATATTCCCAGATCTTGTGCTTGAACTCAGGCTGGAAGTTCGCCTTTTCGAGCACTACGGGATCAGGCGTCTTCACGCCGGCGAAGGCCTTGCGGTAGGTCGCCTGGGTGATGCCGCTCTTGGCGGCGGTCGCGTAGAAATTGTTGATCCAGGTCTGGAAGCCGGTGTCTGCATGTGCAGGTGCTGAGCCAAACGTGGCGGCGGTAACGATGAGGGCGGCGGCGATATGGCTAAAGAACGTCCTGCGGGTTGTGATCATCAGCTATCGGTTCCGTTTCTCAGCGAGCGTTCAGCCGGCGTTCATGCCGGACGGAATACTCCGGGTTTGCAATGTCGCCCGCAGCAGGCCGCGAAGGGGCAGCTTGCGGTTTCTTCTTCACTCCGAACAGCGGAAATCGCATCGGATCAGGGGAGAAGCCTACAGAAACGAAGTCAACAAAGTCTTTACCATGAATAAGGCACGTCGCCGTCTTTTGCAAAAAAATAGCGATCGGCGACTAAATCCAGTCCAATTTGTCTTTTTCGGGCTAGAGTTGAGAAACACTGCAAGGAGGTGTCCATGACCGACAAGCGTAAAGTCCGCAAAGCCGTGTTCCCTGTGGCGGGACTTGGCACGCGTTTCCTGCCGGCAACCAAGGCCGTGCCGAAGGAGATGCTGACGGTGGTGGACAAGCCGGTCATCCAATATGTCGTCGACGAGGCGCTGGAAGCGGGCATTGAGCATCTGATCTTCGTGACCGGCCGCAGCAAGGCGGTGATCGAGGACTATTTCGACATTCAAGTCGAACTCGACCAGACACTCCGCGAACGCAACAAGAAGGCGGAAATCGAGCTTCTGGAGGCCATATTGCCGAAGGCGGGCACCACCAGTTTCACACGCCAGCAGGCGCCGCTCGGCCTCGGCCATGCGGTCTGGTGCGCGCGCGATCTCGTCGGCAACGAACCCTTCGCGCTGCTTTTGCCCGACATGATCATGAAGGGTGAGAAGGGCTGCCTCAAGGGCATGGTCGAGCTCTATGAGCAGAGCGGCGGCAATGTGGTCGCCGTTGAGGAATGTGCGCCCGACCAGGCCCACAAATACGGCATCGTCGGCGTCGGCGACAAGATCGGCGAAGGCTTCAAGATCACCAAGATGGTCGAGAAGCCCGCGCCAGGTACCGCACCTTCGAACTTCTTCATCAACGGCCGCTACATCCTGCAGCCGGAGATCTTCCCGATTCTGGAACGGCAGGAGCGCGGCGCCGGCAACGAGATCCAGCTGACCGATGGCATGGTGAAGCTTTCCGGCGCCCAGCCTTTCGCCGCCTATCACTTCCGCGGCGACACCTATGACTGCGGGGCGAAGGACGGATTCATCCTCGCGAACGTTGCCTTCGCGCTCGAGCGCGGCGACATTCGGCCCACCGTCGAAGGACCGCTGAAGGCATTGCTGCAAAGCCTGAAGTGATCTCTACGGACGGCGAATCCAGGCCGCGTCGAAAGGCGCGGCCAATTTATTGCGACTGCGCGGTGCCGTGCGGAAAACCGCACACACTTTTCCTCATCCCGCTCCCAAGCGCGTCGCGTTCGATCGTACTCATGCGCGACGCGCTTTAAGTCATTGCTTTTACGCATGTCGTCGCCCGAAGCCGCTGCACACTTTGGGCGACAGGCATTAGCGCCTCAGCGTCAGTCCGACGCCGATGCGGGCGGTATCGGTTGACTCGCCGCGGTCCCGGTTCGTGCGTTCGTAACTGACGTCGCCGGTGAGTGCGAGATAGCGAGTCACGTCCCAGGTCAGGCCGGCGCCGGTTCGCCAGGTGGCTTCGTCGGAGGATGTGGCATCCGAGGGGAAGTTGCGCAGCGTCAGGCTGTTCGACAGGCGGGCAACCAGCGTCGAACGCAGTTGTCGGGTGACGATGCTCGTCAGCTCGTAGTTGATCGAACCTGCGTCGCCCGGCGTCGTCGAAGGGTCGAGGTAGGTTGCGAGACCGAGCAGGACATCCGTACCGCGCTGCGGCGACCAGTTGACCCGCCCGTCCGCCGAAAGGCCGCGAAGATCGCCCAGACGGTCGTCGTCGAAACGATAGGTTCCATAGCCGAGTGCGAGTTCGCCGTTTAGCTTTTCGCCCAGGTCGACCTCAAGCCCGGCACGTCCCGCATAGCTTTGATAGGACCGTTCGAAGCCGAGCGTGTCCTCGCGCAGATCGTAGTTCGATTTGCCAACTGAGGCTTCAAGGAAGGGGATGAGGGCAGGAGACAGCTCGTAGCCGATGCGCGCGTCCAGGATGCCGATATTGCGGTTGCGGTCCTCGACGGAAAGGCTTGTACCATTGTCGAGCTCGACATCGCCATAGGTCCGGCGCTCGAAATCGACGCCGAGTGATCCGCGAATGAGGCCGTAATCGCGCTCGACTGCTGCGCCCAGACGATAGATGTTGACGCCGGATTGGGTTTCGGCATTGGCAATGGCGTTGGGATCGTTGGCGTCTTCCCGCTCGAAGCTGTAGCCCGTCGTCAGCCGGGCGGTCGTCTGGTCACTGAGGTCGAGGCGCAGTTCGGCGTCGACATCCGCGCGCGGTTCTTCCTCGCCCTCGCCGGACGTGTTGTTCTGCAGGACGCCTTCGCCAGTGACGCTCAACTGATGGCGGGACCAGTCGGAGGTCAGCGATCCCTTGAGACCGGTCTCGATGAAGCTGCGGCTCTCGCTCTGGCTCCCCGTCTTCTGGCGCTCATGATTGAAGGTTTCGCTGAGAGCGGGCTTCAGGACGAAGGTACCGATACGGATGCCCGGTGCCTGGCCCTCGTAGGGGTCGATGCGCGTGCGGAGGCCATCGATCGTCTCCTCACGCCGGTTCAGGCGGTTAAAGTCCTCGTCGAGCGCCGGAGGAAGATCGCTGGCGGCAACGGCGCCGGTCGTTTCCGGATCCGTGATCGCAGCGGTATTGCCCGTTGCGCCGGTGATGCCTGCTGCGGTGCCGGCAATCGGTGGATTGTCGAGGCTTTGCGCGCCGGCGGACGTGCCGGCGAAGAGAGCGCAGCCCGCCAGAAGCCACGCCCGCATCCTCGGACGCAAGGCGCCCGCCGTGATCGAGCGTGAAATTATGGGCTCCATGCGCCGTCTGTCCGCGAAACCGTGATTGCAATCGTTTCGCAACCGTAAAGGCGCGTGGTTAACCAATCGTTTCCAAAAGGAAAATCGGGTTTCCGGACCATTTTGGCGATGCGCTCAGGCGCGCTCGACGGTGAGATGGCGGCCGCTGCTTGCCACGATGCGCACGCGCGTGCCGATCGGCAGATCCGGCCCTTCGACCGACCAGGTCGTGTCGTCCAAGCGGACGCGCCCTCGGCCCTCGGCGATCGGCTGCTCCAAAACCGCCGTGCGGCCGACGAGGCTTTCGCCCCGCTTGTTGAGCAGCGGCTCGTCGCTCCCGACCGAGGAGGAGACGAAGCGCCGCCCGATGAGCACCGCGAACACCGAATGCAGCGCGAAGACGACGACCTGGATCTCCCAGACCCAGAATGCGGCATCCCAGAGGAGGAGGGACAGGCTGCCGGTAGCGAGCGCTGCGAACCCGATCCAGACGAGAAAGACGCCTGGCAACACCAATTCCGCCGCCAGCAGGACGAGACCGAGCACCCACCAGCTCCAGGGTCCGAGTTCGAGGACGATGCGTGCGATCATGGGGCGCCCTCAAGAGGTCGGTTCGGTGGAATTGGCGGCCGGACCCGTGCGCGGCGTCGACTGGCGCGGGCGAGGCGCGCTAGGCTGGGCATCGCCGAAGATCTCCCTGGCGATGGCGCCGATGCCACCGAGCGAGCCTATCAGCGAGGAGGCCTCCATCGGCATCAGCACGATCTTCTGATTGTTTGCCGTGCCGATGGAAGCGAGCGCCTCGGTGTACTTTTGCGCGACGAAATAGTTGATCGCCTGCACGTCGCCGGCGGCAATCGCTTCGGATACCATGCGGGTTGCCTTGGCTTCTGCCTCCGCCAGGCGCTCGCGCGCCTCCGCCTCGCGATAGGCAGCTTCGCGCTGACCCTCGGCCTCAAGGATCGCCGATTGCTTGGCGCCCTCGGCGCGCAGGATCTGCGCGTTGCGGGCGCCTTCCGCCTCCAGCACCTGCGCGCGCTTTTCGCGTTCCGCCTTCATCTGCCGGGCCATTGCCTCGACCAGGTCCGTCGGCGGCGCGATGTCCTTGATCTCGACGCGGGTGATCTTGATTCCCCAAGGACTGGCGGCCTCGTCGACGACGCGGAGCAGGCGGTCGTTGATCGTGTCGCGATTGGAAAGCAACTCGTCGAGGTCCATCGAGCCCATCACCGAGCGGATGTTGGTCATCGTCAGGTTGAGGAGGGCATTCTCGAGATGGGCCACCTGATAGGCGGCCTGGGCAGGGTTCAGCACCTGATAAAAGGCGACCGCATCGGCCGACACGCTGGCATTGTCCTTGGTGATGACCTCCTGGGTCGGCACGTCGAGAACCTGCTCCATCACGTTCATCTTCGCCCCGATGCGATCGATGAAGGGAATGATCAGGTTCAGCCCCGGCTCCATGGTCTTCGTGTAGCGCCCGAAGCGTTCGACAGTGTATTGATAGCCCTGCGGCACCGTCTTGATCCCGGCAAAGAGCACCAGGATGACGAGAACGACGAATGCAATGACTGCGATATCCATGCCGCCCACCGACATATCTCCCTCTTCGCAACTCCAACGTTTGGAGTGCCCCTAGGATATGACGTGGCGATTCGCCGGGAGAATTCAAGCGGTGTGCAGAGACGGGTCTATCAGAGCCAGCCCTCAAGCTCGCGGCGGACCACGTGATTGAGCACTGCCATGCCTTCGGCGCTGTCGTTCAGGCAGGGAATATGCGCAAATTTCTCGCCGCCGTTGTGGTGGAAGCTTTCGGCGGCTTGGCCGGCGATTTCCTCCAGCGTCTCCAGACAGTCGGAGACGAAGCCGGGGTTGATGACGGCAAGGCGCTTGACGCCGTCCTTCGCCAGCTTCTCGATCGTCTTGTCGGTATAGGGCTGCAACCACTCCTCCGGGCCGAAGCGGGACTGGAAGGTAACCTGCAGCTTAGCCTCCGGCCAGCCGAGCTTCGCGCGCAGCAGCCGTGCTGTCTCCTGACACTGGAGATAATAGGGATCGCCCTGGTCGGAATAGCTCTTCGGAATGCCGTGGAAGGAGGCGAGCACGACTTCCGGCTCCCAGTCGAGCGTTGCGAGATGCTTGCTGATCGAGGCGGCGAGCGCATCGATATAGACCGGGTCGCCGGGATAGGCCGGAACGGTGCGCAGCGCCGGCTGCCAGCGCATCTTCAAAAGCGCCTCGAAGGCCTTGTCGTTGACCGTCGCGGTCGTGGCTGCGGCATATTGCGGATAAAGTGGGAAAACGAGGACGCGATCGCAACCTTGCTGCTGCAGCGCCTCCATGCGCGCAGCGATCGACGGCTGGCCGTAGCGCATCGCCCAGTCGACCACGACCTCCGGCCGATTGGCAAAGGCCTTCGCCATCAGTTCGGCCTGGTTGCGGGTGTAGGTGCGCAACCAGCTTTCGTTGCGTTCCTTGTTCCAGATCACCTCGTAGGCTTTGCCGACCTTGCCGGGGCGGGTGTTGAGCACGATGCCGTAGAGGATCGGATACCAATAGAGACGCGACCATTCGATGACGCGCCTGTCACTCAGGAACTCCTTGAGGTAGCGGCGCATGGAGGTGTAGTCGGTACCGTCCGGGGTTCCGAGATTGACAAGCAGCACGCCGATCTTCCCGGATTTCAGGGCAGCTTGGTCGGTGCTCGGTTCGGCGTGGGTCATCTCGGTCCTCATGGGCGCCTCTTGGTTGCCGGCGCCTTCATTTTCAAACCCTTCTAAAAAGAAAAGCCGGCGCAGGGAAGACCGCGCCGGCCGATCTGTCAGGGGCAAATTGTCTTACTTGGCCGGAATTGCGAGCTCGCGGCCAATTTCGAGCCGGCGCGGAGCGGGGTCGCCGTTGGCTTCGGAGATCCTGTGCCAAAGCACGCCGTCGCCATAGTAGGACTCGGCAAGATCCCAAAGCGTGTCACCCCTGGCGATGACATGCTTCTGCGGCCCGCCGGCTGCGGCCCCCGTTGAAGGCTGCGCCGGTGCGGCGGCTGTGCTCTCTGCCGGTTTCGTCTCGGTGGACGGCGCCGCCGTGCCGCTGGCCGGTGCACCTGCCGCCGCGGCGACTTCGGTGATGCGGCCATCTGTATGAGGCTTGAACGGCTGGTGTGCCGCGAGATAGTCAGCGAGCACGGTCTCCAGTCCCGGACCATAGTCGTAGGCGTTCTCGCCTTTGGTCTTGAAGACGGCATAACCGTCGCCGCCGCCGCGCATGAAATTGTTGCTGACGAGCGAATAGGTCTTTTCGGGGTCGAGCGGAACGAAGGTTTCGCCCTCCTTCACCTCGACAGACACGAGCCGGCTGCCGGCCGGCTTGGAGCGGTCGAAGGAAAATTTCATGCCGGCCACCTGTGGGAAGCGTCCGCCGCCCTCTTCGACCTGGCTCAAGCCGTTCTCCAGCGCAGCGCGAATGTCCGCGCCCTTCAACTGGAAGGTCGCAAGCGTATTCTGGAAGGGAAGCACGGTGATGGCTTCGCCCATGGTCACGTCGCCCGCGTCGATCGAGGCGCGCAGTCCGCCGCCGTTGGTGATGGCGATCGTGACACCCTGGCCCTTGGCGCGGTCGAGCATGGCGTCGGCCACCAGTGTGCCCATTTCGCATTCCTTGGCGCGGCAATTCTCGCGCGAACCGTCGATCGGCGCCTCGGTCTTGGCGATAACCTTGGTGCGCAGCTCTTCGATCGGCTTGGCGAGTTCCTTGATACGGGCAAGCACGGCTTCGTCGGGCTTCACCGAGGAGTCGATGAGGATCGGATCGCCCTTGGCGGCCTTCACGACGCCGCTGTCATCGAAGGTCACGACGAGGTCGCCGAGATATTTGCTATAGGACCCGGCTTGCACCACCGGCACCTTGTAGCCGCCGGGATTTTCGACCATGGTCGGATATGGGCCTTCCGCCTTCTCATCGGTGTTCGACAGCAGGCTGTGGGAGTGGCCGCCGACGACAACGTCGATGTCCGGGATCTTGGCGATGGCGGCGAGGTCGCGCGGATAGCCGACATGGGTCAGCGCGATGATCTTGTTGACGCCCTGCTTCTTGAGTTCCTCCACCGCACTCGTAATCGTCGCGACATCTTCACCGATCAGGATGTCCGGCCCGGGAGAAGAAAGCTCGGGCGTGTCGTTGGCGACCGCGCCGACGATGCCGATCTTCTGTCCGCCGACATCGAGCACGATCGACGGCTTGATCCGGTCGCCGATCTTCGACTTGTAGCTCGGCAGCACGTTGGCGGTTACGACCGGGAAGGTGACCTTGTCGAGGAAGCTCGCGAGCCCGTCTTCGCTTTCGTCGAATTCGTGGTTGCCGACGGTCATCGCATCGAACTTCATCAGGTTCAGGAATTCCGCTTCTGCCGCGCCCTTGTAGGTGGTGAAGAAGAGCGAGCCCTGGAAATTGTCGCCGGCATTGAGAAGAAGCAGGTTCTTGCCCGTCAGCTCCTGGCGTTTCTGGTCGATCAGCGTCTTCAGGCGGGCGACGCCACCAAAGCACTCGTTCTTGCCTTCTTCTTCCGCCGAGCAGGTCGACTCGAACTTGTTGATCGACTCGATGCGGGAGTGAAGATCGTTGATGTGCAGGATGTTCAATTCATAATCGGCGAAGGCGGCGCCCGAAGAAAGGGCGAGAATAGACGCGGTCATGAGGCCGGTCCGTATATGTCTGATCATGAGGCTCTCCCGTTCTGCCTGTCGATTTCCGATCAATTGCAAACCGCGCGGAAATGCTCGATCCCCTGACCGAGGTGGCGTGCCGGATGTTTTCATCAGTTGCCGCCGACTTCAAGCGCTAAAGCCGACCTTCCTTCGCCGGATTCCAACTAGGGTTAAGCCGGCTGCCGAGTGAGCGGATCCAGGGGTTATGAAGCCGATCGCCCCGGTCTACAGATGCCGGACTTCGGCGGGCGCCTCTCCCCAATTGTCGTTGCGGCCATCGTAATAGGTGACCGGTGCCGCCATCAGCTCGTCGACGTCGACGCCGTCGAGACATGCGACATTGATGTTGAGGTACGGAGCGCCCGTCATGTTCGGGAGACCGATGCGCTCAAAAGGGTGCATGCCGCAATGCTTGCAGAAGAGGTGATGGGCGACCTTGTTCTTCCCCTGGAAATCCGTCAGTTCGCTCTCGCCTTCGATGAGACGAAAGGCTTCCGGCCTCACGCGAACAGACCACAGGCGCATCTTGGTGCAAATCGAGCAATTGCACTTTCCGGTGCCGGCACTGATGTCCAGATCGGCTTCGAAGCGAACCGCACCGCAATGGCAGCTTCCTGTGTAGGATTTCAGCATCGTCCTCTCGAAATGGAACGAAGGTTTTCATTCTCCGACATCACAAAAGGCCCGCGTTTGAGCGGGCCCTCGTCATATCGCCAGGATGTCGGCAGGGGTGTTTGTCGCCTCGCTCATCCGCTTCAGCCGCGGCGCGTAAGAGAGAATTGGGCGCCGGAATCGGTGGTGCAGTTCAGCTGTGTCTGCGTAACGAGCGCGCAGTTGACCTTCGACTGGGTGTTGCGCACCAGCGACGTCATGCTGATTTCGACGAGCGTCGGGCTGACATTCACGTAGTTGCCGGAAGCAAGCAGCTGGTTGGTGTCGGTGGTGCGTGTCGAGAACGTCCCGCCGGCGAAAGTGGAAACGATGCCGTTCGGATCGACCCAGGCGCCCTCGACGCCGGCCGCCTGGCGCGGCGGTGGCCCGCCCAATTCCCGTGGCGACGACTGGCATGATGCCAGCGTTGCCGCGGCGGCCAGAAGGGTCGGAATGGCGAAAGGCTTCATTGGCGTTTTCTCCCGCGTCTTGCTTTGGCGGTTTCGTTCGGTGCGCGAAACCATGCCGCGATCATGAGTTGAAAGCAAGACCGTCACCGAAATCCCGGCGATTTTGGTAGCCCTCGCACCAGGTCGTAAACCTGATCGATTCTAAGATCTTAGAGCGCTGTTCCCTCTTCCGGGACGGTTGGTTTCGCGCCTCTCGTGCAACCTTGTCACTCAAATGAAAAGGCCCGAAGCGGTGCTGCTCCGGGCCGGATTCTGCAGCTTATATGCCGCGAGTCTTAGCGGAACAGGATGTTCCGGAACTGCCACGGATCCTTGGTGTCGAGGTCTTCCGGGAACAGGCCCGGACGACCCTCAAGCGGCGTCCAGTCGGTGTAGTGGCCTTCGACCGGGCCGAGATAGGGAAGCTGCACTTCCAGGCAGCGCTTGTAGTCCATCTCGTCGGCTTCGACGATGCCGACCTTCGGGTTCTCGAGGGCCCAGACCATGCCGGCCAGAACGGCGCTCGTCACCTGCAGGCCGGTGGCATTCTGATAGGGCGCGATGCGTCGGGTTTCTTCCAGCGACAGGCGCGAACCGTACCAATAGGCGTTCTTGTCGTGACCGTAGAGCAGGACGCCGAGTTCATCGATGCCATCAACGAGTTCGTTCTCGTCGAGAACGTGGTGCACCGGCTGCGCGTTGCCGCCATTGCCGAACATCTCGTGCAGCGAGAGCACGGCGTCGTTGTTGGGATGGTAGGCATAGTGGCAGGTCGGGCGGTAGGTGACTTCGCCGTCCTTGTCACGAACGGTGAAGAAGTCGGCAATCGAGATCGACTCGTTGTGGGTGACGAGGAAGCCGTACTGCGGGCCGGGCGTCGGGCACCAGGTGCGCACGCGCGTGTTTGCGCCCGGCTGCTCCAGATAGATCGCCGCCTGGCAGCCCTTCTTGTGCTTCCTGGCGTTCTTCGGCATCCAGTTTTCGTGCGTGCCCCAGCCGAGTTCCGCCGGCTGCAGGCCTTCGGAAATGAAGCCTTCGACCGACCAGGTGTTCCAGAAGACGTCGAGCGGCTTGGGATTCTTGCTGCGCTGCGTGTCGCGCTCGGCGATATGGATGCCCTTGACGCCCGCCTTCTTCATCAGCTTCGCCCAGCCTTCGCGGTCGTCCTGATGCGGCTCCTCATATTTCAGGCCGAGGTCGTCGGCGAGGTTGAGGAGCGCCTTCTTGACGAACCAGGAGACCATGCCCGGGTTGGCGCCGCAGGTCGAAACCGCCGTGGTGCCGCCCGGATTCTTCTGCTTTTCCTTACGAACCGTCTCGCGCAGCGCATAGTTGGTGCGTGCGGCGTTGTCCATTTCGGGGTTGAAGTAGAAGCCGAGCCAGGGCTCCACGACCGTGTCGATGTAGAGGACATCGAGCTTGCGGCAGAGCTTCATGAGATCGAGCGAGGACGTGTCGACGGAGAGGTTGACGCAGAAGCCCTGTCCGCCGCCCTCGGTCAGCAGCGGCTTCAAGAGTTCCTTGTAGTTGTCCTTGGTCACGTAAGCCTTGACGTGACGCACGCCGTGGCGCTCGAAAATCTCCGTGTCCTTGGCGTCTTCGCGCGGTTCGACCACAATCAACCGGTTCTTGTCGTATTTGAAGTGGCGTTCGATCAGCGGCAAGGTGCCGTGGCCGATCGAACCGAAGCCGATCATGACGATCGGGCCGGTAATCTCGCCATAAACCGGATAATTGGTATCTGCCATTTTGGTCTTCTCCTGAGGATACATCCCTGTGAGGTTGGTTGAAATGCGCGGAAAACGGGCGTTTGACTCTCTGTTCAAGCCAAAAGCGCCCGCGCGTCCGATGAAGGCGCCGAGGCGCTGAAGCACTGCAGTTCGAGAGCTTCTTGCCCGCTTTCAGGGGAAATCGCTGAAAGCGGATGCTCTAGAGCATAGTTTCCTGTCACAATAAAGGGCGGTCGCGTCAACCGCGCCGTGCGACTTTACTTAACCGGCAATCGCCAGCAACGCCGCGATCAGGGCCTCCCGCTTGCTCACAAGACCCTTGTAGGCTGCCTGCGGCAGCGTCAATTCGCGCAGTTGGGCAACAAAGGACCGGGCAAGCGCTGCCGCATCCGGTCGGCGTCTGAGGGCGGCGAGCGGGTCGGAATAGATGCGGATCGTGAAGACGATCGTGCCGGTCTCCGGCAGTTTGCGAAGCGTCTGGCGCTCGATCCGGATGAAGGTGTCGTCTTCGGAAAGCGACACCGCCTTGGCATCGACTCCTTCGGATTTCGACTTCGGCAGATGCAGCGCGCCATCGACGTTGATCGCCCAGTTGAAGCGTTCGACGAAACGTCCGGGCGAAAGATTGTCGAACATGCGGGTGATGAGTTCGGCATTGCGCGTGCCTTCGCCGAAGCCGGGAACAGGCGCATGAATCGCGTGCATCGCCTTGCCGAATTTCTCCGCGAGCGACCAGGAGGACGGAAAGGCGACATAACCCGCGGCAAGTCGCCAATCACCATCCTTGCGCTCCATGATCGCAAGGTCGTCCTGGACCAGAGAGCCGGCGGTGACGAGAGCGGCATCGCCGGCAAGCACCACCCGGCGGCCACCGACGACCATGGCATCGCCCTCGCGCCGGTAGAGTGCCGGATATCGGTTGGGCAGGTATTCGGTGAGCACGTTCAGGAGTTCGTCCTGCGCAGGCTCCGTCCCCGGCTCGGCGATGAAAATGCCCTCGCGCATGGAGGCGAGCAGTCGCGCCTTTTCGTCGAGATAGAATTCAAGCGCATCGTCCGGTTCAATCCACCGGTCGGGATCGAGCTGGACGAGGCCGATCGTGAAGGGTTTTGACGAACCGTCGTAGGGGGTGTGTTTCATGCAGAGGAACCGGAAGACTTCGCCGCTTAACCATATTTTCCTTCCATTGGCATGGCGGGCATTCGGCCACAAGCGATTCGTGTTATAGCTCTTGCACTTGAATATTCTTGTTGTAATTGCATTTCCTACTGCATGATTGCTTAAATCGGAATCGATTTAAGGACAAAATCATGCAGCAAATCAAAGTGCTACAGCGATCTTTGCGCGTCCGATCGGACGCGCGGTGCTGTAATACGTCTGCCCGGAGGGATTGAGATTGACCGTGACTGGCGACCATCTCCAGACCTTGATGGCATTGCAGGCTCGATCACCCGTATTGATCGCGCTTTATGATCAGCATGACCGTTTGTGTTTTGCCAATGATGCCTTTCGCGCCGCCTACAATCTCGCACCCGACGACTTTCCGACCTGGTCCGATCTGATGCGGCGCAACTATGCCTGCGGCAAGGGAACGGTGGTGAAGACGGACGACATCGAGGCCTGGATCGCGGCCACGGTCCATCGGCGGGGAAAGGTACCGTTTCGTGCGCTCGAAACCGACCTTCATGATGGCCGCTGGCTGTGGATGACCGAGACGGTCGATGCCACCGGCTGCATGCTCTGCATCGCCGTCGATATCACCTCGATTCGCGCCGAGGAACGCGAGCTACGGCAGGACCGCGATTTTGCGGTGCGTGCGTCGCAGGTGGACGAGCTCACCAGCGTGCCGAACCGGCGCTACACGATGGACAGACTTAACGACTTCATCGTGAACTGCACCGGCAATCCGGACATGTGGGGTTGCGTGGCGATCATCGACATCGACTATTTCAAGGCGATCAACGATCGCTATGGCCACCAGCGCGGCGACGAAGTGCTGCTGGATTTCGCTCGCCAGATGCAGGGGATCGTACGCCGTTCAGATTGTTTCGGCCGGATCGGCGGCGAGGAGTTCATGCTGATCCTGCCCGACACGACGGTCAGCGAGAGCCATCTCATCCTCGACCGGGTGCTGGACAAGGTGCGCACTGCCCGCCCGCTTTCGAACATCCCGGAGTTCTACTACACCTGCTCGGTGGGGCTTGCGGAATACCGCGACGGCGACACCGTCAACGACATCTATGCCCGCGCGGACGAGGCCCTCTATCTTGCCAAGCGCGAGGGGCGCGACCGCGTGAAGCGTTATACGCTCGCAGGCTCAGACCCCGAGTGTCGCCCGGACCAGACCTCGTAGCGAATTGCCGAGATAGAGGTTCCCACCTTCAAGATCGGCAGGCGAGAGACGAGAAACGCGCGCGCGGCGCTGGCAGATGAGTTCGGTGCGCAGCACCCCGGCAAGCAGGCCGCAGGCGATCGGCGGCGTTTTGAGGATGCCGCTTCCGTCATCGAGGAAGACGGAGGTTATCGTGCCTTCGCAAACCTCGCCCTTCTCATTGAGCAGGATGATCTCGTCGGCCTCCGCCGGCGAGAACTCGCTGCGCGCAGCCTCGAAGATTTCGCGCCGTGTCGTCTTGAACCGAAGCAGCCGGTTGCCGGAATCGAGCCTTGCGGCAGCAATCCGCGCGCGCCAGACGGTATCGTCGGGAATGGGGGTAAAGGGAGCGGTGGTGACGGCGATGGTACCCTGGCGGTCAAGCGTCAGGCGGACCCGCAGCGGACCTGCCGCACCGCGCACGGCTTCGTTCAGATGGGCGTCCGCAGCATCTGCGCCGGCAAAGCCAAGCCGCCGCGCCGAGCGCGTCAACCGCGCGAGATGCAGCGGCAGCCGGACGAAGCCGGTCTCCGGCTCGAAGCGCAGCGTCTCGATCAGCGAAAAATCCGTCATCGGACGATCTCGGCGTCGCCGACGGCGAATCGCGCCTTCAACAGGCATTCGTCATATTCGGCCTCGGCCCTTGAATCGAAGACGATGCCGCCGCCGACATTGAAAACTGCTAGGCCATCCGAAAACAAAGAAATTGTCCGGATCGCCACGTTGAACCGCATGACCCCGTTCGGGGCGATGAAGCCGATGGCGCCGCAATAGGCGTCGCGCGGCCCGCTTTCCAGCTCATGCAGGATTTCCATCGCCCGGATCTTGGGGGCACCGGTGATGGAACCGCACGGAAAGAGAGCAGCAAAAATGTCGGCAATGCCGGTGTCGGGCCGGAGCTTGGCCCTGACGTGGCTCACCATCTGATGAACGGTCGGATAGGTTTCGATATCGAAGAGTTTTGGGACGTCCAACGTTCCGACCGTGGTCACGCGGGAGATGTCGTTGCGCAAGAGGTCGACGATCATCCGGTTTTCGGCCTGGGTCTTTTCGTCTGCCCGCATCGCGGCGACAATCGCCGCGTCCTCTTCGGCCGTCGCGCCGCGCGGCGCCGTGCCCTTCATCGGATGCGTTTCGATCCAGCCGTCGGCGTCGACGTAAAAGAACAGTTCCGGTGAGCGCGAGAGAAGAACCGGGCCGTCAAGCGCTACCAGCGCCCCGTATTTCACCGGCTGGCGCTCGATTAGCGACCAGAAGGCTGCGCGCGGGTCGCCTGACCAGCGTGCATGGATCGGCATCGTCAGGTTTGCCTGATAGCAGTCTCCCTGGCGCAGGTGCTGGTGCAGGCGTTCGAACCGCGCGCGGTAGGCGGGAAAGTCCCAGCCGGCGCGAGGCTCCAGGAGGAAGGGCTCGTTTTCCGTTCGTCGCTGCGGTTCGCCGAGTGGATGATCCTCCGCCGGCGCGTCGAAGATGCCGAAGGACATCAGCGGCGTTTCCCGGTTCTCCTCGGCAAAGAGGGTGAGCTTCTCTTCGAAGAGGTGGCCGGCCTCATAGGCCATGTAGCCGGCGAGCCACTTTCCGGCCCGATGAGCGCTCTCGATTTCCGCGAGGCCGCGCCGGAATTCCGCTCGCGTGCGCGCCGTGACGACGCGCAAGGGCTCCGCGAAAACCGTCGTCCGGTTCTCGCTGTCGTCCCGGAAAAGGACATAGGGCGCATTCTCGATCATCAAGCTGGTCGTCGTCCGTTCAACATCAGCCGCTGGGGCATACGCCCGCCGGCTCAGGCTGCCTTATCAAGCGCCTCCAACTCGTCGATCAGCCCCTCAATCATCGACAGTCCCTGCGCCCAGAACGACGGATCGGTGGCATTGAGGCCGAAGGGCGCCAGCAGTTCGGAATGATGCTTGGTTCCACCGGCCTTCAGGAGCTCGAAATACTTCTCCTGGAAGCCCTTTTCGGCCTTTTGGTAGACGGCGTAGAGCGAGTTCACGAGGCAATCGCCGAAGGCGTAGGCATAGACATAGAAGGGCGAGTGGATGAAGTGCGGGATATAGGCCCAATAGGTCTCGTAGCCTTCGGAAATCCGGATCGCGGGACCGAGACTTTCCGTCTGAACCGAAAGCCACATGTCGCCGAGGTCGTCGGCGGTCAGTTCGCCGTCCTTGCGGGCAGTGTGGACCTTGCGCTCGAATTCGTAGAAGGCGATCTGACGCACGACCGTGTTGATCATATCCTCCACCTTCTGCGCGAGCATCGCCTTGCGCTCGCGCTTGTCCTTGGTCCGGTCGAGGAGCGCGCGGAAGGTCAGCATCTCGCCGAAGACGGAGGCGGTTTCGGCAAGCGTCAGCGGCGTCGAAGCCATCAGCGCACCCTGAGCGCCGGCGAGCACCTGATGCACGCCGTGGCCGAGCTCGTGGGCGAGCGTCATCACGTCCCGCGGCTTGCCCATATAGTTGACGAGCACGTAGGGATGGACGGAGGGAACCGTCGGATGGGCGAAGGCGCCAGGCGCCTTGCCGCGCCTGACGGGTGCGTCGATCCAGCGGTCATCGAAGAAGCGGCGGGCGATCGTCGCCATTTCCGGAGCGAAGGCGTGATAGGCCGAGAGCACCGTGTCCTTTGCCTCGTCCCAGGGAATGACGGCGTTGGGCGTCTCAGGGAGCGGAGCGTTGCGATCCCAGAAGTCCATCTGCTCCATGCCGAGCCATTTCGCCTTCATGGCGTAGTAGCGATGCGAGAGGCGCGGATAGGCTGCCTTCACCGCGGCGGCCAGCGCGTCCACCACCTCGCGTTCGACACGATTGGCGAGATGGCGGCTGTCGGCGATATCCGCGAAGCCGCGCCAGCGGTCGGAGATTTCCTTGTCCTTGGCAAGCGTATTGGTAACCAGCGTGAAGGTGCGGATGTTCGCCTTGAAGGTTTCGGCGAGCGCCATTGCCGCTTTCCTGCGCGTTTCCGCTGAGGGGTCCTGCAGGAGATTCAACGTAACCTCGAGCGGCAGTGCCTCGCCATCAACGTTGAAGGTGAGTGCCGCGACTGTTTCGTCGAACAGCCTGTTGAAGGCTGCCGCGCCGGTCATCGACTTTTCGAGGAAAAGCTGCTCCAGCTTGTCTTCAAGCTGAAAGGGCTTGTCCTTGCGCAGGTCGAGGATCCAGGGCTTGTAGTGTGCCGCGAGGCTGTCCTTTGTCAGCGCCGCATCGATGATACCGTCATCGATGCGATTGAGCTCCAGCGAGAAGAACAGGAGATGTGCCGACATGTCGGTGAGCTTCGACTGGACGTCGCCGTAAAGCTTGCCGTTCGCCGGATTGGACGTGTCGGAGAAATAGGTGAGGCCCGCAAAGGAGGCGATCCGTCCCATCAACTCCTCGAGCGCCTCGAACTCCTTCACCGCCGCGCCGATCCCCTCGTCGCCGGTTTTGCCGGCGGCCTCCGTCAGCTTGCCTTTCCATTTGTTTTCGAAGGCGATCGCGTCGGCTTCCGCCTTCGCCATGTCGGCGCGGAATGCCTCCGACGTGGCGGAGGCGTAAAGATCTTCCAGCCGCCAGGACGGCAGGTCGCCGAGGTCGGCGGCAGCACCATGCGCCTGACCGGCCGTCGCACGAAGCGCGGATTGAGCAGCAGAAAAGGCGGGGTTTCGAGCGGATCGAGGCATCTTCGGATTTCCCGTGTTCGTGGCGGAAGCAGCAGGCGATATGGGCCCCATTGCTATCGCCGCCGATGGATAAAATGCAAGCTTTTCTCAAAACATGATGTTCAGCCCTTTATGGCACGAATAGCTGGCATGATTTGGCACATGAGGTTGGCCAAAGAGTACCGCGTGTCCTAAGCAGGAGGCTTTCGTGACATCACATATTCTTGTCATCGATGATGATCCGGTCCAGCGTCGGTTGCTGACGAACATGATCGAACGGCTGGGCCACGTCGCGCATCTCGCCGACAACGGGCGCAGTGGCCTCGAACTGCTGGTGCGCAAGGGCGGTATCATCGATGTCATCCTGCTCGACCTCCTGATGCCCGAGATGAACGGCCATGGCTTCCTCGAAGCGCTTGCCGAACGCGGCGTCGATACGCCCGTGATCGTCCAGACCGGGCAAGGCGGCATCGAAACGGTCGTCCATGCGATGCAGGCCGGTGCCTTCGACTTCCTCGTCAAGCCGGTGTCGCCGGAGCGGCTCGCGGTCGCGATCGGCAATGCGCTGAAAATGGCGCACCGCGATGGCAAGGTGAAGACGTCGCGCCGGTCGCGCGGGGGCGCGGTCGGGTTTGCCGACATCGTTTCGGCGAGCCCGGCGATGATCCGGGTCATCGATCTTGCCCGCCGTGCCGCGCAGTCCAATATTCCGATCGTGCTTGAAGGCGAATCCGGCGTCGGCAAGGAGATGGTGGCGCGCGCGATCCAATCGGCGAGCGACCGGGCCGGCAAGCCGTTCGTCACCGTCAATTGCGGCGCGATACCGCACAATCTCGTCGAAAGCATCCTGTTCGGCCACGAGAAGGGCGCCTTCACCGGCGCAACCGAAAAGCACACCGGCAAATTCGTCGACGCGGATGGGGGGACGCTCTTCCTCGACGAGATCGGCGATCTACCGCTTGACGTTCAGGTCAAGCTCCTGCGCGCCGTTCAGCAGGGCGAGATAGAGACTGTCGGCGCACGTCATCCGCAGAAGGTCAACGTCCGGCTGATCTCGGCCACCAACAAGGACCTCATCAACGAGGTGCGCGAAGGGCGGTTCCGGGAAGATCTTTATTATCGCCTCAATGTCTTCCCGATCACCATTCCGGCCCTGCGCCGGCGCAAGGAAGACATTCCGGTGCTGGTGCGCGCCTTCGTCGAGCGCTTTGCCGCCGAGCAGAGGCTCAACCAGCCGCTGACCGTGTCGAACGGTGCAATGGCGCTGCTGACGGCCTACGATTGGCCGGGCAATATCCGCCAGCTCGAGAACGCCATTTTCCGCGCGGTGGTGCTTGCGGAGGGCAACGAGCTCACGGTCAAGGATTTTCCGCAGATCGCGACCCAGATCCCCGGCTACGTCGTCGCGGACCGTTCCGGCTTCTCCTGGGGCGAGGCCGGGCCGGAACGTGCTCCGATGGTTGGCGAATACGCTTCCGGCGCGCGTGCCGATTTGAAGGTTGCGGAGCAACCGGCCTCCCGGGAGGCTGCAACGGACAACCGCCTGGAGAACGCCATCGCCAGCGTCGATGAGGGTGGCGATGTACGCAAGCTGGCCGAGGTCGAGGAGGAACTGATTCGTTTTGCCTTGAAGTTCTACCGTGGGCAGATGAGCCAAGTCGCGCGAAAACTCGGTATCGGACGCTCGACGCTCTATCGAAAACTCAAGGATTACGGCATCGACCCCGACGATCCGCTGCGTGAGGCCGCATAATTTCGACGCATTCCCAACTCATTGCCCGCACAATTGCGTCACCGCCGTTTAGACCTTGTTAGTCAACTGTTCACTATATTATAAGGGGCGGTGACTACTGTGGCATAATTGCCATGCTGTCACCTTATTTGACAGTCAAGTGAGACAGCGAAGCACGGTTGTCCGGCAGGCGGGGATTGAATGCCAAATTTGTTCGGTTTGAAGAAGCCACTCGGCTTCTTGGCGCGCAGAGTCTGCTCGGCGATTGCCCGCAAGGGACCACAAGTTCTTGCCTCGATCGCATTGGCATCGTCCCTCGTCACACCCGGCATGGCACCTCCCGTCGAAGCGGCCGGCCAGACCCGGACCTTGAAGCTTTATTTCATTCATACCAAGGAAAAGGCGCAGATCACCTTCAAGCGCAACGGCCGCTACGATTCGAGGGGATTGCAGGAGATAAACCGTTTCCTGCGCGACTGGCGGCGCAACGAGCCAACCAGGATGGATCCGCGGCTTCTTGATCTCGTCTGGGAGGTCTACCAAAGGAGCGGTTCGCGCGACTATATTCACGTCGTTTCCGCTTATCGCTCTCCGGCCACCAACAGCATGCTTCGGTCCCGCTCCAAGGGTGTCGCCAAGAAGAGCCAGCACATGCTCGGCAAGGCGATGGACTTCTACCTGCCCGACGTGAAGCTCAAGACACTCCGCGAAATCGGCATGAAGTTCCAGGTGGGTGGCGTCGGCTATTATCCGACCTCCGGCTCTCCCTTCGTCCATATGGACGTCGGCGGCGTGCGCGCCTGGCCGCGCATGACCCGCAACGAGCTCGCTCGTCTCTTCCCGGACGGCAAGACCATGCACGTGCCGTCTGACGGCAAGCCGTTGCCGGGCTATCAGCAGGCGGTCGCAGATTACAAGCGGCGCGTCGGCGCGACGGCTATCGAGGTTGCCGGCGGCGGCGCCAAGGGACCGGGCGACGCTGCCAGTGGCAAGCGTAGCGGCAATCTCTTCGCCATGCTCTTCGGCGGTGGCGGCGACGAGGATGAAGAACCAGAAGCAATCGCGGCCGGCGCGGCTGACGACGGCGAGGGCGAGGCTCCGGCCACGGCTCAGACCGCATCTGCTCCGGCTGGGCAGGAAGCGCTTCCGGGTGTCGCAGGCTCGGTCGCCGGCCAGACCTCGGAGGAACAGCAGAACATCAACGCACCGGTTCCGACCGTTCGCCCGGCCTTCAAGGATGCGCCGGCCAATGGCGGCGTCGCGGTCGCACTCGTCGCGCCTGCGCAAAACAACGCCCAGGAGGCGTTGGCCGCGGCCATGCAGCAGACGCCGGCCGTGCCATCGGAATTTGCGGATCTCAGCACGTTGAAGGTGCCGGTTCCGCAGATGCTCGACCGCCGTGATATGAACGAGATGATTGCCAACGGAACGCTGGTGGCGTCCACTGATGCCGCAACAGGGGATGCTCAGGCGCTCGGTTTCGTGCCGGTCCCGGCGATGCGCCCAGCCGGAGAGGCTGCGCTTGCGGCCGTTGCCGAGGCAGAGGTTGCCATCCCGGCTTTCGCGGATCGTCCGGTCGTCGCCTCCGCCGAGGCGCCGCGTGACACGGCTGCCCAGGCGGAGACGCGTGTGGCGCTTGCGGCGCCGACGACGGAACCTGAACCAGCCGCTCAGCCGATCGAAATGGCAGCCTATGCGCCCCGGTCGGACACGAGCTCGAAGGAATTGATCTTCGACAGCGCCTTCGACACTGAGGGCGAGGTATCGGCAAAGGGCAGCCGGCCGAAGAAGCAGGATGCCGAGGCGGCCAGCCGCTCGTCTGTCCGCACCGAGCCGAAGCTCACGCAGAAGATCATTTCGGAATGGGCGCTCTCGACCGGTCGCGTCGCCACTCTTTCGAAGCCGGTCAAGGCGCCGCGCTTTGTCAGCAAGACGCTTCGTGCCGCGCCGACGACGGTCTATGCTGCCGGCTTCACGAGTGGTGTACGCACTGTCGATACGGCACGCTTCAGTGGCAACGCAGTGAACTTCATGGAAGTAAAGAAGTTCAGCACCAACTGATCGCCACTATACTCGAGAAAACGGAAAAACCCGCCGACGCGTCGGCGGGTTTTTCGTTGGGGATCCGTCAGAGGAGCTTATGCGGCGTCTTCGGCTGCCGGAACCATGCCCAGCGCCTGCAGGTAGGTGTCGAGGATTGCTTCCTGTTCCATGCGCTCGTCATGATCCTGCTTGCGGATGGAAATGACCTTGCGCAGGATCTTGGTATCGAAGCCCATTGCCTTGGCCTCGCCGTAGACATCCTTGATATCGTCCGCGATAGTCTTCTTTTCCTCTTCCAGCCGTTCGATCCGTTCGATGAAAGCACGAAGCTGGTCGCGTGCGACGCCGTGAGCATCCGACATGGTCTTCTCCTTTTATGGGGAATTGAATTTCGTGGGTGCTGTGACCTGCCGCGAACAGCCGCCGAGGTCAAGGGCGATTGCGCAACAACGGCGCTATTTCCCGGAGCAGGATCCCCGAAAAAGGGCGATGCGACCTTACATTGCCATCGCGTTTCCCGCGCGAGCGGCATCGCGAGGATTGCTATTCTTTCGGGCGGTTGCGCTCGAAGGCGGCCTTCTGCTCGGCGGATGCGTCCGACTGGTGCCGCGCACGCCATTCGTCATACGGCATGCCGTAGATGATCTCGCGCGATTCCTCCTTGCTCATCTCTATGCCGGAGGCCTCGGCAGCCTCGCGATACCAGTTGGAAAGACAATTGCGGCAGAAGCCGGCAAGGTTCATCAGGTCGATATTCTGGACGTCGCTGCGTTCGCGCAGATGCGCAACGAGCCGCCGGAAGGCCGCGGCTTCGAGGGCGGTCTGCTGGTCCTGGCTGAGTTCTGTCATGATGGTCTCCTCCTGCAGCGCCCGCGCCGGATGAGAGGCGCAAAGGATGCTGCAGCACTTTGAATTGCTGCCGGGTCTTGTTCTTAAATAGGTGCGGTCCAAGGAAACATGCAGGGTTAGTCGTCGTAAGCACCCGTCCGCGAGGGGTGGCGCTGATAGTCATGCAGCGTCGGCAGGCCGTTGAGTTCCGCAAGGAGGGGGGCGAGGCGCCGGGCCCAGGCAGCGACGCCGGCCGTGTCGGCGATCAGGTCCTGGCGGATCTCGATCAGCGCATGGGCGATACCCGGCGCCATGCAATGGCGATACATGGTGTCGCCGCGCAGTGCCCCGTCATAGGGCTCGTTGTTACCGACGACGATATCGCCCGCCGCTTCGAGCCGTTCGATCAACGGAAACACAGCACGCGGATCGTTATCCCAGAGCACCGCGGCATGCCACGGCCGGGCGATACCCTTCCACGACGGCGTGAAGGAATGAAGCGAGATGACCAGCGGCGCCTTGCCGCCTGCCGCCGCAGCTTGCGCGATCGTTTGGGAAACGGCGCGGTGATAGGGGCGATGGAAGCGGTTGAGCCTGTTCTCCCATTCCTCGTCGGTAATCGGGTGATTGCCCGGGATGATCGCGCCGTCGGAGATCTTCATGATCAGCGTCGGATCGTCCTCGCCGCGGTTCGGATCGATCAACAGCCGCGAGAAGCAACCGAGCACGGCCGGCGCATTGAGTGCCGAGGCCAGTTCCCGCGTGAGCGGCTCGACGCCGATGTCATAGGCGATGTGCCGGGTGAAGGCACTGTCGGGAAGGCCAAGCTTGCCGTATTCCGGCGGCAGACGATTCATGGCGTGGTCGGCCAAAAGAACGAGACCATTCGCTGAATTGCCTTCAATGATCTCGTAAGGGGAATAGTGCTGCATGCCGCTCCTGCTTGATCTGCCAACGCCGGTCCGTGATCGCACGCGCAACGGCCATTCGCAAGAAAAAGGCGAAACTCTTGTGCCTTTTGTCACCAGAATGCCAATTGTAATCGATTAGTGTTGCGTTGACTTTCGGGGCTGGGCATCGCAAGAAAGTGCCACGCAAATCAAAACGGAGTTCCGTTGGAAGCCGTGTCTAGATATCCTTTTTCCAAAGCGAAACCGGGCCTGGGAACGTTCTGGGCTACCCTCCTGTTTTTAACGGCAATCTCTGGTTCGTTTCTCTTCGCTGACGAGGCGCGTGCCGACTTTCGTGTCTGCAATGGCACGCAAACCCTGGTAGGTGTGGCCATCGGCTACCGCGCCAAGGAGGGCTGGGTGACGGAAGGCTGGTGGCAGGTGCCGGCAACGACCTGCGCGACGCTGATCGAGGGCGAACTTCAATCCAGATATTATTATCTCTACGCGGAAGATGCGGCTCGTGGCGGCCGCTGGACCGGCGAGGTCAACATGTGCGTCGCCGAGAACGAATTCAAGATCACCGGCGTGCAGGACTGCTTCGCGCGCGGTTTCCAGCGCATGGGATTCAAGGAATACGACACGGGGCGGCAGGGCAGCTGGATGGTTCAGCTTTCCGACACGCCCGGCACGCAGGAAAGCCAGAATTGATGAAGCGGAACAGAAAAGTCAAAATCCTCGCCACGCTCGGACCGGCGTCGTCCGACGAGCAGATGATCCAGAGGCTGCATGAGGCGGGAGCCGATCTGTTCCGTATCAACATGAGCCATGCGAGCCATGACGTCATGCGCTCGCTGATCGAGAAGATCCGTAGTGTCGAAGCCCGTTGCGGCCGACCGATCGGCATTCTGGCCGATCTGCAGGGTCCCAAGCTGCGCGTCGGCAAGTTTGCCGAGGGCAAGGTCGAGCTCAAAATCGGGCAGACTTTCACGCTCGACAACAAGGAGACCCCCGGCGACAACACCCGCGTCTACCTTCCCCATCCGGAAATCCTCGAGGCGGTGAAGCCCGGCGATCGCCTGCTGATCGACGATGGCAAGCTGCACCTCAGGGCCGAGAAGACGGACGGCAAGAGCATCGTCACGACCGTTGTCTCCGGCACGAGGATATCGGACCGCAAGGGCGTGAGCCTGCCCGACACGCTGCTTGGCGTCGGCGCGCTGACCGAGAAGGACCGCGTCGACCTCGACGCCGTTCTGGCGACAGGGCAGGTCGACTGGGTGGCGCTCTCCTTCATCCAGCGGCCGGAAGATCTTGCCGAGGTCCGCAAGGTTGCCCGCGGCCGTGTCGGCCTGATGTCGAAGATCGAAAAGCCACAGGCGATCGAGCGCATCGACGAGATCATCGAGCTTTCGGACGCGCTGATGGTGGCGCGCGGCGATCTCGGCGTCGAGATGCCGCTTGAATCCGTCCCTGGCCTGCAGAAGCAACTGACGCGTGCCTGTCGGCGTGCCGGCAAGCCGGTGGTCGTCGCCACCCAGATGCTGGAGTCGATGATTTCCTCGCCGGTTCCGACGCGCGCGGAAGTGTCCGACGTGGCCACGGCTGTGTTCGAAGGCGCCGACGCCGTAATGCTTTCGGCCGAATCCGCCTCCGGCGAGTATCCGGTCGAGGCGGTTTCGACCATGGCCTCGATCGCGAGCAACGTCGAGCGCGATCCGCATTATCCGGGCATTATCTATGCGCAGCGCACGCCGCCCGAGGCGACCGGCGCCGACGCTATTTCTCTCGCCGCTCACCAGATCGCCGAGACGCTGAAGCTCGCGGCGATCGTCACCTACACGTCGTCCGGCGCAACGGGCCTGCGCGCTGCACGTGAGCGGCCGCAGGTGCCGGTCATCGCGCTTTCGCCGATCGTCGAGACCGCAAGACGCCTTTCGGTCGTCTGGGGCCTGCACTGCGTGGTCACCGAGGATGCGAAAGATCTCGATGACATGGTCAACCGCGCCTGCCGCATCGTCGCGGCGGAGGGTTTTGGAAAGCCGGGCGACCGCATCATCATCTCCGCCGGTGTCCCGCTCGGAACGCCGGGTGCCACCAATATGCTGCGCATCGCCTATATCGGCTCGGATGGGCTTACCGGCGTATAGGACTTCTCCGGCATTGAAGCGTCCTTGACCGCGAGGCGGGCTCCGGCCCGCCGTGCGGCCTCCTGGAGGTCGCACGGTTTGCCCGCCAGTTTCTCGATCGCGGCAACGACGACTTCGGTCACCACGTAATCCGGTTTGTGGCCGAGATTGGCGATCCACAACAGCTCCGATCCGACAATGTCGCGCGCAAGGCCGCGCGCATGGATATCGGCTAGGACAATGGCGTCGCTGTCGCCGGTGATGATGACCGTCGGTGCCGCGATCTCGGCATAGCGCGGAGAGACACGCGTCACATAGGCGTGCAGGTTGGCAACGTCGATCGCATTGTTGAGAAAGGTTGCCGGCCGCAGCACCAGATGCGGAGCGGTCTTGCCGATGTAATCCAGCGGGCGCTCATTGGGAGAGAAGATCGAGCGTGTCGCGCTGTCGATGCGCCGGAGGCCGAGCGGGGTGGCGACCGTATGGGCGAAGAGCCAGCCGAGGCAAGGCAGCTTCGCCAAGGTGAAGTACCAGTCGATTCCGCCGGGCCAGGGATGCGTCGCCGGTGCGAGAAGCACGACACCCGCGGTTCGTTCCGGGTGATGGAGCGCAAAGCTTGCGGCAATTGCAGCGCCGAAGGAGTGGCCGACGACGATGGCGCGATCGATGCCGCGCCTTTCCATCAGTCTGGCGATCGCCTCTGCCTGGCCGTCTGGCCAGCCATTGAAGGATCCGCCGCGCTCCGAGTAACCGTGGCCCGGCCGGTCGACGAAAAGCAGCTCCGCCCGGCCTTCGAGCGCCGGCCTGAAGGCATGCATCTGATCGAGCAGGTTCCCGCCGGCACCGTGGATGAAGACGATCGGCGGCAGATCGGGGCTTCCGGGCGCGGAGACCTGGACGCAGTTCATACGGAAGCCGCCGACATCGACAAGGTCGCCCAGGTTGGGGAAGCGGGCGGATATGCGTCGTGCCTGCCAGACACTGTAGCCGATGCTGGCGATCGTTAGGATGGCGAGAAGCAGCAACGCCGCGAGCATGATCGGACTGGTCTTCCCCAATTTGCGCTTGAGAAGGGTGCAGGCTCTACCGCATGTGCCTCCGGAAGCAATCCTGGCAGGCTTCCGCCGTCGGCGTCGCTTCGGCGAAGCTGCCCCTGTCGCACCAGCTCAGGTCCGGCTGCCCGCCAGCTTCTCCGCCAGCTCGCCAAGCTGCTCCTGCGCCTTTCTATCCGATGGATAGATATCGAGGAACTGTTCCCAGGCGCGCATGGCCAGCTCGTCCTTGCCGGCGGCACCGAGCATGGTGGCCATGCCTGCAATGGCGCCGAAATGCCGTGGTTCGATCGCGAGCACGCGATTTATGTCGGACATTGACTTGCGGTAGTTGCCCATTTGATAGTGCAAGGTGGCGCGGCGGTTCCAGCCTTCCACGTAGTTAGGAGCAAGCGCGATCACCTGATCGAGGATGTCGAGCGCAACGGGTTTCTTGTCGTCGGCGATTGCCTTGTCGGCCCATTGCATCAGGAGGTTCACGGTGGCGCTGCCGGAATCCTGCCATTCCAGCCGGATGCGGTCGGCGAGTTGCCGCGCCTTCGCCTCGTCGCGTTCCTTCTTCAGGTCGGCGAACAGGGAATCAAGACGCTGTTTCGGTGTGGTGAGGGTTGCCGTTTCCGTTTGCGGCGCTGGCTCCGCCGCCCGGAGCGGATTGCCGGTTGAGACGGTGAGGACGGCAAGCGATGCCAGAATCAAGGTCACAAAAATACGCATGGCGGACATCGTAGCCCGCCATGGAACAAGATCAAATCAAATATGGGGGATCACCAGGAGCGAACCGCCAATCCGGCAGGGCAACCCGATCGCTGCCCCGGGTACGTCAGCCCTGACGTGCCTTGAAGCGCGGGTTCTGCTTGTTGATGATGTAGACGCGGCCTTTGCGACGAACCAGACGGTTTTCGCGGTGACGGGCCTTCAGCGACTTGAGCGAATTCTTGATCTTCATTTTCCTGATCCGCAGGTTTCGGGGAACGAAAATTCGCCCGGTAATCTCTAACAATCAAAAGCGCGCCATTCAGCGCGCTCCAAGTAGGCAGGCACATACCGTGTCGCCCCTATTGTGTCAACCGCACGACTGGGGTTTTCCTTCCGCACAGTGCAAATCTGTGGGCGTTCTCTCAGCGCAGGCGGGTGAAATGGCCCATCTTGCGGCCGACGCGCGCCTCCGCCTTGCCGTAGAGATGAACGAGCACGTTGCGTTCGGCAAGCAAGCCAGGGACCTCGGCAATATCGTCGCCGATAAGATTCTGCATCACGCAGTCCGAATGGCGTGAGGGGTCGCCCAGCGGCAGGCCGGCAATGGCGCGGATATGCTGCTCGAACTGCGAGACGACGCAGGCCGCTTCCGTCCAGTGGCCGGAATTGTGGACGCGCGGCGCGATCTCGTTGGCGACGACGCTGCCATCGGCCAGCACGAAGAACTCGACTCCGATCACGCCGACATAGCCGAGCGCGTCGAGTATGGCAGTTGCCGCTGCCCGTGCGGCGTCTGCCGTCGCGGAGCCCACGGACGCTGGCACGGTCGAGGTGTGGAGGATGCCGTTCCGATGCACGTTCTCTGCCGGATCGAAACAGGCGCTCGTGCCGTCAGGGCTGCGCGCAGCGATGATCGAGATCTCGCGCTCGAACGGTACGAAGCTTTCCAGGATGAGGGGGACCTGGCCGAGGGCCGCGAAGGCGCCGGCGGGGTCGTCCGCAGTCGAGCGGAACACGCGCTGGCCCTTGCCGTCATAGCCGAGCTGCCGGGTCTTGAGCACGCCTGCGCCGCCGAAGTCGGCGAGTGCCAGTTCAAGATCCACCTGGCTGTCGACGGCGTGGAAGCGCGCAGTGGCAATGCCGCAGTCATTGATGAACCGCTTTTCCACGAGCCGGTCCTGCGCCACTTCCAGCGCCTTCGGCGGGGGGAAAACCGGGCGCGAGGCCGCCAATCTTATGGCTGCTGAGACCGGTACGTTTTCGAACTCATAGGTGATGAGATCGGAGACCGCGGCGAGTTCGTCAAGCCCGTGCGCGTCGTCGTAAGGCGCAACGATCTGGGCATTGGCGACCTGGGCGGCGGGACAGTCCGGCTGCGGTTCGAGAATGACGGTGCGGTAATTCAGGCGGGCAGCCGCCATCGCCAGCATGCGGCCGAGCTGGCCGCCGCCAATAATGCCGATGGTCTTCATGCCTGGTCCACCGGGTACTCGGCTACCGAGACGGTCTGCTGTTCGCGCCAGTCGTCGAGGCGGTCGGCGAGATCGTCGTCGCCAAGGGCGAGGACGGCGGCGGCGAGCAGCGCCGCATTAATAGCCCCCGCCTTTCCGATCGCCAGCGTGCCGACGGGAATGCCGGCCGGCATCTGCACGATCGAAAGCAGGCTGTCCTGACCGGAAAGCGCCTTCGACTGCACCGGCACGCCGAAGACCGGCAGCGGTGTCATCGATGCGCACATGCCCGGCAGGTGCGCGGCGCCGCCGGCGCCGGCGATGATCACCTTGAAGCCCTCGTCACGTGCGCCCTTGGCGAAGCTCACCAGCCGGTCCGGCGTGCGGTGAGCCGAAACGATGCGGGCCTCGTAGGCGATGTCGAGCGCTTCGAGCGTGTCGGCGGCGTTCTTCATCGTCTCCCAGTCCGACTGGCTTCCCATGATGATGGCGACGGGCGGGGTGGTCGTGTCTGTCACGTCTGTCTTGATCCGTTTCAGGCGATGATATCGGGGATGATCTGGTCTTCGATCTTGCTGATCTTGTCCTTGATGGCCAGCTTCTTCTTCTTCATGCGCTGAATGCGCAAGGCGTCGCAGCCGGTCTCGATCATGGCGTTGATGGCGACGTCGTAGTCTTCATGTTCCTGCCTCAGGCGCGCGATGGTCAGTCTGAGTTCGGCCTGGTCCTGGTCCGGCATGCAAAACGATCCCCATAAGCCCGATCGCATTCGAACTGCGATCCGGAATTTTCATGCGCCGCTCTACCACATCTTGGGCGGTAACGGGAAGTTATCCGACGTCATCATTTCGCCTTCGACAAATGAAAAATGGCGTGGCAGAGTAGTAAGGTTACCACCATGGAACATCCGGCATTTACCTGCCGGATGCAAGCAAAAGGAAGGGACTGCCAAATGACCATTGAGGCTCATCTTGCAACGCTTGAGAAAAAACATGGCGCCCTGGAACAGGAGCTCCACGCTGCTCTCAACTCACCGTCCTGCGAGGACGAGTTGATTAGCGAACTCAAGCGGCGGAAGCTGCGCATCAAGGACGAAATCGAAAGACTCCGTTCCTCGACACACTAATTCTGAACGGTATTTCGGGAGGCGTTGTCTCCTTTCCCAGCGACAACGCAACAAGGTCAAGAATCCATTCCCATCACGGAGTACACGGAACACTCGACCGGGCCCGACGCCCGGTCTATTTCTGTCGGGCGTTCAGTTCCGAACCTTCCTCCTTATGCATGTCGTTATCCCAAAACCGCTGCGCATTTTTGGGGGCCATGCACTATAGCGCCGTGCGTCCTTTAGGACGCACAAAGGACGCTGTAACTCTTTGAT
>NZ_WITC01000042.1 GCF_009601505.1 Sinorhizobium terangae | reverse complement strand
AGACGCGCAAAGGACGCTGTAGCACTTTGAATTGCTGCATGTTTTTATCTTTAAATCGGCCACGATTTAAGGAAACATGCAGTGGCCGCGGAGAGAGACGAAGGTCGACGATGGCAACAACGCTGGAACGGACCATAGAACACAGACAACAAACCTGGCCGGCGGCGTTGCTCGCGAGCCAGACTTTCTGGGTGCTGATCGCGGTGATCTTCGCCTGCATATTCTTGTCCTTCGCTACAGACTCGTTCGCCACGGCGAAGAACCTCTACAATATCACCCGCAACGTGACTTTCGTCGCGATCATCGCTCTCGGCATGACCCTCGTCATCATTACCGGCGGCATCGATCTGTCCGTCGGATCCGTGCTTTGCCTGTGCAGCATGATACTCGCGGTCGTCATGCACGCCGGCTATGGCATCGAGGTCGGCATCGCCGCCTCGATCGGCACCGCGCTTCTGATCGGTGCCTTCAACGGGGTCATGATCGCCTATCTGGGCTTTCCGCCTTTTGTGATCACGCTCGGCATGCTGTCGATCGCACGCAGCCTGGCGATGGTGGCGTCCAACAACACCGTCGTTTTTCAGTTCGGACCGGACCATGACAAGTTGCTGGCCCTCGGCGGCGGCGCATGGTTCCTCGGCATCGCCAACCCGGTGCTCTACATGGTCGCGCTGGCGCTCCTCACCGGTTTCGTGCTGCGCTGGACCAAGTTCGGCCGCTACGTCTTTGCCATCGGCGGCAACGAACAGGCGGCCACCCTCACGGGCGTCCCGGTCAGAAGGATCAAGGTCGCCGTTTATATGATCTCCGCGCTCGCGGCCGGGATCGCCGGCATCATTCAGACCGGCTGGCTCGGTGCCGTCACCACCAATATCGGCGCTGGAATGGAGCTTCAGGTGATTGCCGCGGCGGTGATCGGCGGTGCCAATCTCGCCGGCGGTGTCGGCACGGCCTCCGGAGCATTGATCGGAGCGGCGCTCATCGAGGTAATCCGCAACAGTCTCGGCCTGCTCGGCATCAATGCCTTCTGGCAGGGCACCTTCATCGGCGGCGCCACGGTGCTCGCCGTCCTGTTCGACCGGATCCGCAATTTCCGGCAGAGCGAATAGGCACCAGCCTCATCGGAACTGCCGCTCAGCCCTTCGCCAGAACGCGCCGCATCTCCTCGATCGCGGCGTCGAACTGCGGATCTTTTCCCGCCGCGTAGGGCAGGCTGAATGGCACCGGAATGTCGGGCTCAACGCCTCGCCCTTCGAGCCGCAGCCCCTCGTCGATGACGGCATCCGAGACTGCCAGTTCCAGCAGGCTGTCGTCAGGCAGCAGATAAGCGCGGCCGGCGAGCAGAGCACCGGCCGTTCGCGTGCCGACGAGCGGAATTCCGTTCACCTTCAAGGCATAGGCGAAGAGTTCCAACCCGCTTCTGGCGCCTTCGTCGATGATCGCCACCACCGGCCGGCGCCAGCGCACATTGGCGAGCGTCTCCTTGCCATTCCGATTGATCAGCCGGAAAGTCGGCGTGTCGCCAACGAAAAGCTCGGCCGCATCGGCCGGCCCGCCGCCCCACCGGCCGCGCAGATCGACGATCACGCCCTCAGCATCCTTGAGGCGCCCGGTTGCAAGCTCGCGTGCGACAATGTCCAGTCCGTCTGCGGTCGAGAGCGTCCACAGCCGAAGATAACCGATCCGCCGCCCATCATGCTCCGTCACTTTGACGCTGTTCTCGATCGCCCTCTCGAATGTCCGCAGCGGCCTCAGCCGCTCGACGGCAACCTTGACGGCGATGGGCTCGGCACCCGCCTGACGCCGCAACCGCACCTCGACGTTTCGCCCGGCCTTGTCCCGAAAGGACTCGACTTCCCGGTAGGGGGCGCCATCCACCGAGAGAATCTCGTCGCCAACGAGAATTCCCGCGCGGTCGGCGGGTGACCCGTCATAGACATCGGTGACGAACCGCGGGCCAGTGCTTTGTGTGACCATGCCGATGCCGGCATAGTTCACTTCGCCGTCAGGCGGAAACAATCGCCGCATGTCGTTGCGTATGGCAAAGCGGAATATATCAACGAGTTCGAAGTAGTCGATCGTATCGCGTTTGAAGCGGGCGGTATGGGACGCACCGAGACTGGCGAGGATCGTGTCGATTGCCCTGTCGACCTCGGCCTGCGAACTCTTGGCGGTTAGCGGCACATCTTCAATCTCGTGACGCACCGTCGCGGCAAACCGATCGAGCGCCGCTGTGTCATGAAAGTTGTCGACCACGAGCTGCACGGCTCGGTCGAAGACCGGATGTCCCGATCGCGGCGGCTCAAGGGCGAAGGCGTGCCCGGTTGTGAGAAATAGCAAAAAGATGAAGGGGAGGGAGCCGACCGTCCTTGCGCGCATAGGCCGATTTCCGTTTCTGTTTCGGCTGCTGCATGTTTCCCTAGAACGTCGCCGATTTAGGGATAAAAACCTGCAGTAATTCAACGTGCTACAGCGTCCTTTGCGCGCCCAATGGAGACGCGCGGCGCTGTAGTATCGGCGAAACCGCGGCTGGATTGCGACGTTGGCAAACAACATTCCGTGATGTCGCGGCGCTTCCGGTGGTTTGTGAGCGCAGCCGGGAACAACGCCCAGGCGGGCAATGTTCGGTGATTTGTCATGGCTGAAAGACGAACAATGCCCTTATACCTGACTGCACTTGCCACGCTCTTGCTGACGGCGCTCAGTCTCGGCCCGTCATTTGCCCATGTGCTGGAGGCGCCGCCGCGGCTTATCGTGTGGTCGCCTGAACTCTGGCGAGAGGCGACAGTCTTCAACGGTCAATTCGAACTCTTTGCCCGGATCGGTGGCCCGCTGGACGTCGCGGCAATGTTGGCGGCGGCGTTGCTCACTTATCTGCTCGCGGGTGAGCGCCCTGCCGTCTGGTTTGCCTTGGCGGGCACCTGTCTGTTGGTACTGGGCCTCGGAGCGTGGTTTACACTCGTTGCACCGGTGAACGCCGTGTTGGATAGCTGGACGCCTGGTCCCATCCCGAGCGATTTCGCGTCGATTCGGTTGCAATGGGAAACGGGACATATGGTGGTCGCGGCGGCAAAATTCCTGGCCTTCGCGTCGATAGGCATAGCAGTGCTGGGGCCGCGGCTGCCGTAAATGGCTCAGAGCGCGACAGCCATCACAAGGAGGATGAAGCTGATCAAGCCAAACACCGCCCGTGCGACATGGGAAAATTCCCACTGATCACGCAGATTGGTCCAATCCGGATCATCGGATTGAGCAGGATCGCGCGAAGCGGCGAGCGAAAAGAATCCGGCACTCACGCCTCTCAATTCGACATCCTTCAGCCAGAAATTGTTCACCGGATGCGTCAGGGCCCAGTAGGTCGCCTGCATGGCCAATAGTCCGATGAAGGCTGAGGCTATCAGCCAGAAAGCCAGCGTGCCGGGAGGCGTCAAGAACAGGAGAATGGCGCTGAACAACAGGCCGAGAGGTTCGGCCGCACCTCCGATGGTAAAAAAGCCGGGATAGTAGATTGGTTGAATGGCGAAATACTGTTCCCTGGCCAATCTGAGCTTGCCCGGCAATTCGAGCGCATGCGCCAGCGCCAGCGCCATGGCGACAGCCACGATGGTGATCGTCAGAACCTGCAAGGCAAGGAACATTGTCGAACCCGTTTCCGCTTCAGGGGTCGAACGCTTCATCCCATGTTCGGTTCCCATGCATTCGCCGCTGAAAGATTCAAAAATGGGTGTATTCACCCTTGTCCCGGCGCAGGTGGCCGAAACGGAAGCTGCCGGATGCGGCCGCGCGGACCATCATCATTTCGCCGATCGTCTCATGGGTCATGAGACCGACGAGATGGTCCGAACCGTCGACCACCGCAACAGCGGGAGAACTTGTCTGCTGCATCAGCTTCAGGCTCTCTTCGAGACGTTTGCGATAGTGGATCCGCGGTATGTCGTTGCGCATCGCGGTGACGACCGGCGTCTCGGCTCCTCTTTCCTTCAGAGTGCGGATCATGTCGTCGCGTGTCAGCAGGCCCTCGAAACGCCCGGTGGCGTCGACGACGGGGAACTCGCGTTGCGTCGTTGCAAGCAGCATCTCGATCGCCTCATCGATGCTCGCCGAGCGGTCGAGCCTTGCGAATTCGGTGATCATGACATCGGCGATGAGTACACTGCCCGACACAGCGCGGATATGCGCGTTCTGTGCTTCGGCCGTCGCAGCCAGATAGACGAAGATGGCGATGAAGATCAGCAGCGGATTATAGAACAGGCCGATGAAACCAAAAACAAAAGCGAGACCCTGGCCGATTGCCGCGGCGATTTCGGTTGCCCGTGCCCAGGTGAGGCGCGAGGCAAGCGCTGCGCGCAGCACGCGGCCCCCATCCATCGGAAAGGCCGGGATCATGTTGAAAAGCACGAGAAACACATTGACCCCGGCAAGCCTTGCGAGAAAGCTCCTTCCGGGATCTTCGACTCCGGCCATCTGCTCCATGCCGACCGTTCCGCCGAGCGCAAGAAAGATGAGTCCCGCGATCACGACGTTGACGAGGGGACCGGCAATGGCGATCACAAACTCCTCGCGCGGTTCCTCGGGCATGCGTTCGAGGCGGGCCACGCCGCCGATCGGCAGCAGCGTGATATCCGGCGTCCTGATTCCGAAATAGCGCGCGGCGGCGATGTGCCCGAATTCATGCAGCACGACGCAGACAAAGACGGCGATGATGAAAACGATGCCTTCCCATGCGGCAGGCGCGCCGCCGATGCGGTAATGCATCAGCCATATCCAGACAAGCAGGAGCGCGAAGGTGACATGCAGCCGTATCGCCGTGCCGCCAATCGTTCCAATCCTGAGAGACCAACCCATGTGCGTCCGCTCCCGCGTCCAGTTGCCGGCAGGCAGGCGTCCTCTTCGATGACTTCGGCCGACGTGCCGACAACGCTATGATAGTCGATCACCTCGGCTTCGATATGGCGAAGATTTCCAATTGCGACGGTCGAGTTGCTTCAAAAAAGTTCAATAGGCCCGCGGCGGCACGAACAGACAAATTGTCTTGCTGTGTTCCTCACCCGCGGCGGAGCACCAATGGTAAAAGCCGTCCGGCGAGATCCGCACCCTCCCGTCGGTGTAGGGCAACACTTCGCCGGTGGCCCTGATGATATAGCCTTGCGGACGTTCGCTTATTGCCGTCTGGGTGACCTGCCGGCAATCCAAGTTTGAGCAGCAGGAATTCGGGTATTTCCATCCGCTAGGGGCGTCATGGGCAAAGGCGGTCGTTGACAAGCCGAGAAGGGCAGGGACGAGGAAAATTCCGCGCATCGCGATCTCCTTTCAGGACGGCTCCGACGGGGAATGGGAAGCCGACAATTGACCTAATTCCCCAAACGCCGGAATCGCTGAAATGATCCGTTGCGTCGGTCGGCACATGTTCAATTCGGGGGGCGGCTACAACGACGCCAGCCGCGGGGAGGATGCGGTCACTCAGCGCTGCGGGATGAGGAATGCATCGCTCTCGCCCTCGACAAGTTCCATGGGCCAGACCATGTTTGCCGGCGCGTCCGGGTAATGATCTTTGAACGCCGGCATGGCGGAAAGCAGGGTTTCCGCCAGCGCGATGCCTAGGTCGCGCAGCGACAGGCGGAAGCACGTGAGTGGTGGCGAGAGGAAATGCGCGTGCGGGCTGTAGCGGCCGATCACGGCGATGTCGCGCCCTGGCTTCATGCCAGCCTCGGAAAGCGCCTGGTAGAATCCGATCGCGATCGTCTCGTTGATCAGCACGATCGCCGTCGGCGGTTCGTCGAGTGCGAGTAGGTCACGAGCGATCTGGTAGCCGCCCGCCTCGTTCGGCGTCGAGCGGAAGATCAGATCCTCCTCCAGGGGTAGTCCGTGCTCCGCCAGCGCCCGGCGGCAGCGGTCGACGAAGATGTAGCCGAGATTCACGTCGTCGTGCGGCCGCGTGACGGCAATGCGCCGATGCCCGCGCGCAACCAGCCGGTCGATCGATGCCTGCGCCATGCCCTCGAAATCGAGATCGAGCCAGGGTTGGCCGGCATCCGTCAGGCTTCGGCCGAGCGTGACGAAGGGGATGTTGCGTTCGGCCAGGAATTCGATACGGGGATCGTCCCGCTGGGTTGCCGAGAGGATCAGCCCGTCGGCGAAGCCGCGGGCCACGACGCGGCGCAGATAATCGTTCGGATCCTCCTGCGACGAGCAGAGCAGGGCGACGAGATCGAGTTTGTGTCTGGCAAAGACCGCCTGAACGCCATCGAAAACGCTCATGAAGAATATGTCGCCCTGGCCGGTGATCTCCGTGCCGGTCTGCATCATGAAGCCAATGATATTGGTCGTGCCCTGCCGGAGGCTGCGGCCCGATTGGTTCGGGACGTAACCCAGGTCCGCGGCAGCCTGCAGCACGCGCTTACGGGTCTCTTCATTGACGTCAGGCTTGCCGTTGAGCGCCCGCGAGACGGTTCCTATGGAAATATCGAGATGTTGCGCAAGGCGCCGAATTCCCTTCATCCCGACCGTTATCCTCCGCCGTTCGTCCACTCGTGTCCGAATCCCTATTGACATGTTTCGGAAACTCCGCATAGTTCCGTAAACGTTTACGGTCGCCAAAACAAGGCGATTTCGGAGGCTTGCGGGAGGAGAAACGTGATTTTGCGCGCAGTTCTGTGCGGGTGCGGAGCTATGGCCAAAGGTTGGCTCAAGGCGATCGCCGCAAACCGCGAACTTCAATCATCGATCCGCATTGTCGGGTTCGTCGACGTGAATATCGATGCGGCCCGGGCGCTTGCCAGGGAGTTCGATATCGCGGACGTGATCATCGACTCCGATCTCGATGCCGTGCTGAGCGAAACCAAACCGGACCTGCTTTTCGACATCGTCGTGCCCACTGCCCGTCATGAGGTGGTTGCTGCAGGCTTCAGGCACGGCTGCCACGTGCTGAGCGAGAAACCGATGGCGACCTCGCTTGCCGCCGGCCGGGAACTCATCCGCCTTGCGGGCGAGGCAGGAAAGATCCACGCCGTCGTTCAGAATCGCCGCTTTATCTCCGGCGTGCGCCGTATCCGCCGCTTCGTGGAAAGCGGCGCGATCGGCAAACTGACCGGTCTCCATTGCGACTTCTTCATCGGCGCGCATTTCGGCGGGTTCCGGGAAGAGATGGACAACGTGCTGCTCTTGGACATGGCAATCCACACTTTCGATGCGGCGCGCTTTATCGCCGACAAGACGCCGCTCGCGGTCTATTGCCACGAAAGCAATCCGCGCGGCTCCTGGTACGCGCACGGTGCAGCCGCGAACGCCATCTTCGAGCTGTCGGACGACGTCACCTTCACCTATCGCGGCTCGTGGTGCGCCGAGGGCGCCAATACGAGTTGGGAGAGCCAGTGGCGGATCATCGGCACCGAGGGCACGTTGCTGTGGGATGGAGCCGAGAGCTTCCAAGCCAACAGGGTCGCCGGCAGCGAAGGTTTTTTCCGCGAACTGCTCCCGATCGAGGTCCCGGAACCGGCCGATCGGGCAGAGACGCATGGCCACGCCAGCGTGATCGCAGATTTCGTTGCGGCCATCCGCTCCGGCAAGAAGCCGGAAACGGCGAGCGACGACAACATCAACAGCCTTGCCATGGTGTTTGCGGCGATCGAAAGCGCTCGCACCCGGCAGCGCGTGACAATTTGAGGTATCTGATGAGCAATCCAGCCAAATCCATCCGCATCGGCACGATGGTCAGCGCCACCAAAGGCGACGCGGCCAGACGCATCGGCCAGATCGCCGACATGGGCTTCGAAAGCTTCGAGCCGTTCTTCTGGCAGACGACCAACGGGCAGGACCTCGCCGAGCTTGGCAAGCGCTGCAGGGAAGCGATCGGCGATCGCGACATCACGATCTCGACACTCGGTATGTTCGGCAATCCGTTGGAGGAGACCGACATCGACCTGCAGACGCTGCAAGGCTGGAAGGATTGCATCGACAATGCGCATCACTTCGGCGCGACCTGCGTCGCGGGGTTCACCGGCCGCATCCGCAATCGTCCGCTTACCGACAGCCTGCCGCGCTACCGGAAGATCTGGCGGGAGCTCGCCGCTCGCGCTGCCGACAAGGGCGTGAAGATCGCCTTCGAGAATTGCGCCATGGACGGCAACTGGGCGACCGGCGACTGGAACATCGCCCACAACCCAGATGCCTGGGAACTCATCTTCAACGAGACCCCGGACGAGCATATCGGTCTCGAATGGGAGCCCTGCCACCAGATGGTCTACCTGATCGATCCTCTGCCGCAGATCCGCAAATGGGCGTCGAAGATTTTTCACGTGCACGGCAAGGACGCGACGATCCGCTGGGACGTCATCCGCGAGCACGGCATCTTCGGCAAGGAAAAATTCGTCTTCATGCGTACGCCGGGTTTCGGCGACAGCAACTGGACCGACATCATCTCGGAACTGAGGCTCGCCGGTTGGTCCGGCTCGATCGACATCGAAGGCTGGCACGATCCGGTCTATCGCGATGCGCTTGAAATGACCGGCCAGGTCCACGCGCTCAATTACCTGAAGACCTGCCGGGGCGGCGATTTCGTCGTCCATCCGGTCTGAGACATGCCCGACGACCGGCATGGAGGATGCCGGTCGGGGAGAACCATGAGAGGAGGAGACTATGGGTATTCGCAGATTTGCAATCCTGGGCACCGTCGCCCTCGGCACCTCGTTGGCGGCATTCGCCGCCAATGCAGACGATGTGACGATCAGTGTTTGGTCGCTGGATCGGGACATTCAGCCGGCGCCGAACTTGATCAAAGATTTCAACAAGCTGAACACCGGAATTAAAGTCGAATATCGCCAGATCCAGTTCGACGACGTCGTCAGCGAGGCCATGCGCGCCTATTCGACGGGACAGGCACCGGACATCATAGCGGTCGACAATCCGGAACACGCGCTCTTTTCGTCGCGCGGCGCGTTCCTCGATCTCACAGACATGATTGCAAAATCGTCGGTCGTTAAGGCCGAGAATTACTTTCCGGGACCGCTCGCGTCGGTGACCTGGGAAGGGAAATATTACGGGATTCCCAAGGCGACCAACACGATCGCGCTCTACTACAACAAGGACATGTTCAAGGCGAAAGGCCTTGACCCGAACAAACCGCCGCAGACCTGGGACGAACTGGTGGAGGCCGCGCGCAAGCTGACGGACCCGGCCGCGAATGTCTACGGTCTCGCATTCTCCGCCAAGGCGAACGAGGAGGGGACATTCCAGTTCCTTCCCTGGGCGCAGATGGCCGGCGGCGGCTATGACAACATCAATACGGAAGGCGCGGTCAAGGCGCTCGACACCTGGAAGACGATTATCGACGAGAAACTCGCCTCTCCGGATAGTCTGACACGCGGCCAATGGGATTCGACCGGAACGTTCAATTCCGGCAATGCGGCGATGGCGATTTCCGGCCCGTGGGAACTCGACCGGATGATCCAGGAGGCGAAATTCGACTGGGGCGTAGCGCTGCTGCCGGTGCCCGACATCGGCGCCGAACGCTCCTCGGCGATGGGTGACTTCAACTGGGCGATTTTTTCCAGCACCGACCATCCCGAAGAAGCCTTCAAGGTGCTCGAATACTTCGTTTCGCAGGACGACAGGATGTTCAAGGATTTCGGCCAACTGCCGGCCCGCTCAGATGTCGCTATCCCGCCGACCGGCCAGCCGCTGAAAGATGCGGCGCTCAAGGTTTTCCTCGAACAGTTGAAATATGCCAAGCCGCGTGGCCCGCACCCGGAATGGCCGAAAATTTCCAAGGCCATCCAGGACGCGATTCAGGCGGCGCTGACGGGTCAGATGAGCTCCAAGGAAGCGCTTGACCAGGCAGCCGAAAAGATCAAGGCGGTTCTGGGCTGAGAAGAGCCGCCGCTTCGGTAGCGGCGGCAATCACCGGCGGATCATGAGGTCCGCACGAGTTTCCTCCCGAGAGAGGCGATCTCCGGCTTCGGCCGGGATCGCCACTGCATAGTCCCTTAAATCGGCTCAGATTTAAGGGACTATGCAGGAAATTTCAAAGCGTTACAGCGGCCTTTGCGTGTCTGAGCAGACGCGCGGCACTGTAAGGGGCAGGGGTAGCCAATGAAGAGAATCCTAGCCAGCGTGACGGACGGAAAAGGCTTCGACATCGGCCTCGTGCTGTTACCGCTCGCCTTCCTTTTCGCGATGTCCGGCCTGCCGCTCGTCTACAACGTCGTGATGAGCTTTCAGGAGGTCGACATGTTCAGCCTCGGCAGCATCGTCCGGCCTTTCGTCGGCTTCAAGAACTATGTCGACCTGTTCGCGCAGCCCGAAACCCGGCCCATTCTCCTCAACACCGCGCTCTTCGTCAGCGCCTCGATCGCCGGTCAGTTCCTCATCGGCTTCGGCCTCGCTCTGTTCTTCTGGATGAATTTTCCGGGAGCGTCGTGGCTGCGTGGGCTCTTTCTGGTTTCCTGGGTCATGCCCGGCCTGGTCGTCGGCGCCATCTGGAACTGGATTCTCTCTGGCGATTTCGGCGTGCTCAACTTCTTCCTGCGGGAGACGGGTGTCATCGAAGGCAACATCTTCTGGCGCTCCGATCCGAACTATTCCCTCTGGGCCGTCATCATCGCCAATATCTGGCTAGGCACGTCCTTCAACATGATCCTGCTTTCGGTCGGGTTATCGGGCATACCGAAGGACCTCTATGAAGCAGCCGAGCTCGACGGAGCCAACGCGCTCCAGCGGTTCTTCACGATCACCCTACCGATGATGCGTTCGACGATCGGGGCGATCGTCGCGCTCGGCCTGATCTTCACCCTGCGGCAGTTCGACCTCTTCGCCGGCATCACCTCGGGCGGACCGAACAACTCGTCCAACGTGACGCAATATTGGGCCTGGGACCTTTCGTTCCGGCAATACGACTTCGCCAAGGGTGCGACGATCTCGGTGATCATGATCGTCTTCGTGATGCTCGCTTCCGTCGTCTATGTGCGCTCCACCCGCCATGAGGTCCGAGGATGAGTGATCAATTGCGCAATCGGGTAATGCTCGCCGTCGCATTGTTGCTCGCGGCCATCTACCTCTTCCCGCTTTACTGGATGTATATCACGGCGCTGAAGACCGGCTCGGCGATGTTCGCGACCCCACCCAAATTTCTGCCCAGCGAGCCGCAATGGAGCATCTACTCCTATGTCTGGGAAAGCCGCAACATGGGCCGCTACCTCTGGAACTCGCTGGTCATCGCAGTAGGGGCCGTGTCGATCATCTCGGTGCTCGGCGTCGGTTGCGCCTATGTGCTGGCGCGCTACCGCAATGTCTGGGTGGATATCGGGCTGTTCCTCATCCTGATGCTGCAAGTGTTGCCGGCCTCGCTGATGGTGACGCCGATCTTCGTCGGTTTCTCGCAGATCGGCCTGCTCGAAACGCCGCGGCTTGCCGTCATCCTGGCGATAGCGGCCAAGAGCATGCCGTTCTTCGTAGTCCTCGTCCGGGCGACCTTCATGAGCGTGCCGATGGAGCTTGAGGAGGCGGCTCTCGTCGATGGCAATTCGCGTTTCGGCGCCTTCTTCAACATCGTGTTGCCGCTTGCCAGGAACGGCATCCTCGTCAGCGCCGTCCTGATCTTCATGCAGGCCTTCGGTGAGTTCGTCTATTCGAAGTCGATGATCCAGGCCGTCGAACTGCAGCCTGCGAGCGTCGGGCTCAATTCCTTCATGGGACCGAACACCAATGAATGGAACAACATCATGGCTTATGCCACGATCTATGTGACCCCCATCCTTGCCGCCTTCATCCTCTTGCAGCGCCGCATCGTTTCCGGCCTCACCTCGGGAGCCCTCAAATGACCCTTCAGATCGAGCTCAACGGCGTCAACAAGTATTACGGTGCCTTCCACGCGCTGAAGGACATCAATCTCGCGATAGAGGAGGGGACGTTCGTCGCCCTCGTCGGTCCGTCCGGCTGCGGCAAGTCCACACTGCTGCGCTCGCTCGCCGGGCTTGAGAAGATCTCGACCGGCGAGATGAAGATCGCCGGTCAACTGATGAACGATGTACCGCCGCGCAAGCGCGACGTTGCGATGGTCTTCCAGTCCTATGCGCTCTATCCGCATATGACCGTCGAGGAGAACCTGACCTACAGCCTGCGCATTCGCGGCGTGAAGAAGGCGGAAGCCCGCAAGGCGGCGGAAGAGGTGGCGTTGACCACGGGCCTGTCGCATCTGATGAAGCGTTATCCCCGCGAGCTCTCGGGCGGCCAGCGCCAGCGCGTCGCGATGAGCCGCGCCATCATCCGCCATCCCAAGGCTTTCTTGTTCGACGAACCGCTTTCGAATCTCGACGCGGCGCTTCGCGTGCATATGCGCAAGGAAATCCGCGCCTTGCACGACCGGCTCAAGGCAACCTCGGTTTATGTAACGCACGACCAGATTGAGGCGATGACCATGGCAGACCATGTCGTCGTCATGCGCGACGGCATCATCGAGCAGCAGGGTCGACCGCTCGATCTCTATGATCGCCCCGCTAACAAATTCGTGGCCGGCTTCATAGGCTCGCCCGCAATGAACTTCATACAGGCGATCGTCGGGGAAGATGGTGCGCACATCGTTCTCGACTTCGGCAAGACGCAGGCGAAACTCGCGATTGGAAGCCGCCTTTCACCGGGCACGCCCCTTACTGCGGGGATCCGCCCGGAGCACATCAAGATCGTTGCTGAAGGACAGGGTGCTTTCGACGTCCCGGTCGGCATCGTCGAGTCGACCGGCTCGGCCACTTTCATCGCGTCGGCGACCACGCCAGAGTTGACGATCGTCGAGACCGGCCGCGGTGGCGCGAAAAGCGGCGACATCATCGGCCTTGGGATAGACTTGGCGCAGCTGCATCTCTTCGACATCGCAACGGGCCGGCGGATCGAACTGCAAAGTGGCCGCGTCGGAATCGAGCCGCCGCGGCACCTCCACGTTGCGGGTCATGCGAGCTAGGCAATCGCCAATTCAGGCGGTTGCCTCATCTGAGAAAATCGCCATAACGCTTTGTTTTTGTGCATCCAGGCGTCCGGCGTTTCACGATCCACTCTGAAGAGGGATCGTGCCTACCCTTAGGTCAAGCATAAGTCGTTCCTGGCCCACCCGGATCACGTTCTCCATAGCACTTCGGGCACCGTCCTCATCGCGGCGTTGGATCTCCTCGACGATGCGGATGTGCGCCATCGCGACACGGTCGATGTCCGCCTCCTCGGGGCTTGGACTCGTAAGTTTGAAAACGCCGATCAACGCTGCTTCGATAAGGCTCCCCACCGTCCGCATGAAGGGATTGAGGGAGGCTTCGAGCAAATGGAGATGGAATTCGAGGTCGGCGTGCGCCAGCGTCTGGGCGCTGTGCCCGGCGTCGCCCATGGCAACGGCAAGCCGCATCATCTGGCTGATGTCCGCTTCGGACGCCCGCCGTGCCGCCAGCCCCGCGGCATAGGGTTCGAGGGCCAGTCTCACCTCGCTCAGGTGATGCAGGAAATCCCGGTCGACGCCTGCATTGAAATGCCAGGAGAGGACATCGCCGTCGAACAGGTTCCAATTCGTCCGCGGCATGACGCGCGTCCCGATGCGCGCACGCGGAAAAACGAGCCCCTTGGCAGCCAGCGTCTTCATCGCTTCGCGCAGGACCGTGCGCGAGACTCTGAAGCGCGCCGCAAGCTCCGCGTCGCCAGGCAGTATGTCGCCAACGGCAAATTCGCCGCCGACCACTGCCTGGCCCAACTCATCGACGACGAGCTGGTGACTTGTGCGCTTCCCCGGTCGTTTGGCGAAGGTTTCCGGCGGCATTCACACGGTCCTCCGCTCGCTCAGGCGCGTTGTCGGGCATCGCGCGACAGGTGGATGATCCCCTTCTGCAGAAGGATAAAGGCAAAGAGAAGCGCGCCGATCAGGATCTTTGTCCACCAGCTGGAGAGCGATCCGTCGAAGGTTATGTAGGTCTGGATGAGGCCCTGGATGAAGATGCCGACAAGCGTTCCGGCAACAAAGCCCGATCCACCGGTCAAGAGCGTGCCTCCGATGACGACGGCGGTGATCGCATCAAGCTCGACGCCGACCGCGGCAAGCGAATAGCCAGCCGACGTGTAAAGCGAGAAAACGATGCCGGAGAGGCCCGCGAGCAGCCCCGAGAGGGCATAGATCTTGACCGTTGTGCTTGCGACCGGGACGCCCATGAGCTTCGCCGTCGCCGTGCCGCCGCCGAGCGCATAGACGTTCGTGCCGAACCGGGTCCTGTGAGCGATGAGGATGCCGACGGCGAAGACGAGCAGCATCAGCCCGCCGATGAGGGTGATGCGCCCGCCGCCTGGCAGTTTGTAATAGAGCCCTTTCAATATTGCGTAGAACGGATGCTTGATCGGAATAGAATCGATCGACAGCACGAAGGCCATGCCGCGAGCGAGGAACATTCCGGCCAGCGTCACGATGAAGGCCGGCATTTCGAGATAATGGATGATCATTCCCATCAGCGCGCCGAAAAGCGTGGTTATCGCGAGGACCAGCGCGAAGGCCATGAGCGGGTGCATGCTCGTATGTTCCAGCACGACCGCCAGAAAGACCCCGGTGAAGGCGATGACCGATCCGACCGAGAGGTCGATGCCTCCCGAAAGAATGACGAATGTCATGCCGACGGCCGCGATGCCGAGGAAGGCATTGTCGGTTAACAGATTGCCGATGACGCGGGTGGAGAGAATGTTCGGATACTGGGCGGCGCAAAGCGCGTAGCTTAAGACGAAGATTAAGATCGTTGCCGTAAGCGGCAGATATTTCTGCTTCATTTCGCCTCCTGCTCGGTCGTTTTGGCCGCTCGCCGTGGGACAGCGAGGAAGGCAAAGGCGGTGCGGAAGCGCGGCGACTGAAGCACCAGGATGAAGACGATGATTGCCGCCTTGATGATGAGGTTGAACTCTGGCGGGAAACCGGAAAGCAGGATGCCGGTATTGATCGCCTGGATGATAATCGCCCCGAGCACTGACGCGGCGATGCTGAAGCGGCCGCCGAGAAGGGACGTGCCGCCGACGACGACGGCCAGAATGGCGTCGAGCTCCAGCCAGAGGCCTGCATTGTTGGCGTCGGCCCCCCTGATATCGGCAGCGGCGATGATCCCGGCGATCGCGGCGCTGAGGCCGGAAAGCATATAGGCGGCAATCAGAAGCACCGGCGTGAGAACCCCCGACAGCGTGCTCGCCTGGCGATTGACGCCGATCGCCTCGATCAGCATGCCGAGCGCGCTTTGCCTGACGAGCAGTGCGACGAGGACTCCGAAGACCAGCCAGACCACGACCGGCATCGGTAGGCCGGCAAAGGAACCGCTGCCGATGAAGATGAGGCCGGGATCATTGAAGGTGAGAATCGCGCCTTCGGTCACCAACTGGGCGATGCCTCGCCCGGCGACCATCAGCACAAGCGTCGCAATGATCGGCTGAATGTCGAGCACGGCGACGAGAATGCCATTCCACATGCCGCAGAGGACGCCGACCGCAATCGTTATGAGGAGGGTCTCGAAGAGCGAATGGCCGGCCGTGATAAAGGACGCGGCTACGGCACCGCAAATCGCCATGACCGCGCCGACGGAAAGGTCGATGCCCTTGGTTGCAATGACGACGGTCATGCCGATCGCCAGCAGCACGACAGGAGCGCCACGGTTGAGGATGTCGATCAGACTGCCGTAGAGGCGGTCGTTTTGAATTTCCAGGTTGAGAAAACCGGGAAATGTCATTGAAATCGCGATGAGAATAGCCGAAAGCGCAATCAGTTGCGGCAGCAATCGGGCGAGATAGGTCCGGAGGATCGGTATCACGATGCCCTCCGCTCGTTGGCCGCGGCAATCGCCTCGACGATCTGATGCGCGGTAATGCGCTCTCCGTCGAGTTCGGCGACGTGGGCGCGGTCGCGAAGAACAATGATCCGAGTGCTGTAGGCGACCAGCTCTTCGAGTTCCGATGAAATGACGATCAGTGACATGCCCTTCTCACGCAGCGATTCGATCAGCCTGACGATCTCGGCATGTGCGCCAACATCGATGCCGCGCGTCGGTTCGTCGAGGATCAGGAATTCGGGTTCGGTGGCCAGCCAGCGGGCGAGGATGGCTTTCTGCTGGTTGCCGCCGGAAAGCAGCTTGATCGGCTTTTCCCTGTCGGCCGTTCGGATATCCAGTGCCCGGATATAGAGGTCGGCCAGCCGGTTCTGCTCCGCGCGCGAGATCGGCCGCGTCCAGCCCCGTCTCGCCTGCAGAGCAAGAACGATGTTTTCGCGCACCGAGAGATCGCCGACGATGCCGTCGGTCTTGCGGTCCTCCGGGCAAAAGCCGAATTTTCGGCGAATGGCGGCACGAGGCGACGACAACTCGACGCGGCGGCCGTCGATTTCCGCTGTGCCGCTGTCGGCTCGATGGGCACCGAAAAGTACCTCTGCCGTTTCGGTACGGCCCGAACCGAGCAGACCGGCTATGCCGACGACCTCACCCGCCCTGACGTCGAGATCGAAAGGATCGATGCGTCCTCGCCGGCCGTAGTTCCTGAACCGGTAGCGCGGCTCGCCTTCCGCTGCGTGAGCCTCGGCTGCGTGAATCTCCGCCGCGAGTTCGCGGCCGATCATCATTGCGATCAGATCGCGGCGGTCGAGGTCGGCGGTGTTGCGCGTTCCGACAAGCCGCCCATTCCTGAGCACCGTGATGCGGTCCGAAATTTCGTAGACCTGCTCGAGGAAGTGGGTGATGAATATGATGCCGAGGCCGCGTGCCTTGAGGCGCCGGACGATGCGAAAGAGCATCGCGACCTCATGCGCATCGAGACTCGCCGTCGGCTCGTCGAGGATCAGCACCTTGCCCGAAAGGTCGACGGCGCGGGCGATGGCGACGACCTGCTGGATGGCGACCGAATAGCTCGCGAGCGCGCGGGTGACGTCGAGCTCGAGCTCGTATTCGGACAGAAGCTCGCGTGCCATGCGGTTCATCGCCCGGATGTCGACCATGCCGAAGCGGCGCGGCTGCCGTCCAAGAAACAGGTTCTCGGCGACGCTGAGGTTCGGCAACAGGTTCACCTCCTGATAGACTGTTCCTATCCCCAGCCGCTGGGCATCGAAGGTGTCGCGCGGGTCGACTTCGACCCCGTCGAGCAGGATGCTGCCGCCATCCCGGCGGTAGGCGCCGGTCAGGCATTTGATGAGCGTCGATTTGCCGGCGCCGTTTTCGCCGAGAAGCGCGTGAACTTCGCCTCGCTGGAGATGGAAGTCGACCTTGTCCAAGGCCTTGGTTCCGGGAAAGCCCTTGTCGATCCGGACCGCCGTAAGAATGTTGTCGCTGCTGGCTTGCATGGATACCGTCTCAGGAAAGTCGAGACCGGATGGAGACAACAGTGCCGCATCGCGGCGACGCCTGCTCGTTTCCGGTAGGACTCTCTTTGCAGAAGGGCAGAAGCGACCCGCACCGGATCTGCCGGGCGGGTCGCAAACGAGATCAGTAGCCGAGGCCCTTCTTCTCCTCGTAGACCTTCATCGGATCATCGGCTTGTGTATAAAGCTTCGATTCCGTCTGGATCCATTTTGCCGGCGCCTTGCCATCCTTGAGGTAGGCGGCAAGGGCGTCGAAGGCGGGACCGGCCATGTTCGGGGTCAGTTCGACCGTCGCGTTGGCTTCGCCCGCGGCCATGGCCTGGAAGATATCCGGAACGGCATCGATTGAGACGACGAGAATGTCCTTGCCCGGCTTCAGGCCGGCTTCCTTGATGGCCTGGATCGCGCCGACGGCCATGTCGTCGTTATGGGCGTAGAGCGCGCAGATGTTCTTGCCGCCGCCTTCCGCCTTCAGGAAGCTTTCCATGACTTCCTTACCCTTGGTGCGGGTGAAGTCGCCGGTCTGGCTGCGGATGATCTTCAGGTTGTCGTGGCCAGAGAGGGCCTGTTCGAAGCCCTTCTTGCGGTCGATCGCCGGCGACGAACCAGTCGTGCCCTGAAGCTCGACGACGTTGCAGGGCTTGCCGGCAACGGTATCGGCAAGCCACTTGCCGGCGACGTTGCCTTCGTGGACGAGATCGGAGGTCACAGCGGTCAAATAAAGATCGTCGGATGCGTCAACCGTGCGGTCGAGCAGGATGACAGGAATTTCCGCATCCTTCGCCTCTTGCAGGACTTCGTCCCAGCCGGTCGCGACCACGGGAGCGACAAGGATAGCGTTCACGCCTTGCGCGATGAAGGAACGAATGGCCTTGATCTGGTTTTCCTGCTTCTGCTGCGCATCGGCGAATTTGAGATCGATTCCGCGCTGCTCGGCCTGCTGCTTCGTCAGCGTCGTTTCAGCGGCGCGCCAGCCGGACTCCGATCCGATCTGGGAAAAGCCGACGACGAGTTCCGCGGCCGATGCGCTGCCAAAAGTGCAGGCAGCAAGAATCGTTGCACTCGCGAGTGCCTTCGCAAATTTCATGATTTCCTCCCAATGAAAGCTGCTCTCCATGCAGCTGCAGAGAAAAAATCATATAATATTACTTTTGTAAACTCACGTTTGAAATCATCCCGCATATTCGCGCCAGAAATCGGGCGGCCACTTGACGAGTCAAAGCGTCGCCAGCGTGCGGTTCGATAATGTCCCCGAATAGAGTTGTCGGATGCTCAGCTTGTTTTCCAGCGCGATGATGATGTCCTCGCTGAAGTCCACGCCGTAAAGCGCGGCGATCTCCGGGAGGGCTCCGGGACTGTAGACATTGATCTCCAGTATCTTGTCGCCGACGATGTCGAGGCCGACCAGGAACATTCCGTCTTCCACGAGTTTTGGTCGGAGCTTTTCCGCCAGGGCGAGGATTTCCGGCGTGACCGTTGCCGCTTCGGGCGTACCGCTGGCGTGCATATTCGAGCGCACATCACCCTTGGCCGGCACCCGGCGGAGCGCGGCATGAACGCCATCGCGCTCCAATGGCCGTCCGTTCATGAGAAAAAGGCGGACGTCACCGGCAGTCGCTTCGGGCAGGTAGGTCTGGGCGATCAGGTACCCTTCGCCGCTGGCAACCTCGAATATCTGATTGAGGTTGGCTTCTTCCCTGGAACTGATCTTGAAAACGTTCTTGCCGCCTGATCCCTGCAGTGGCTTCAGGATCACGCCATCAGGATGCGCATCGATGAAGTCCCGGATCTCCTCGATGCTCCGGGAGATCATTGAGACGGGGCGAACAACTTCCGGAAAACCTTGCAAATAGAGCTTGTTCTGGGCACTCGCCAAGCCAGCCGGATCGTTGACGACGATCACGCCGCGATCGGCTGCCAGATGTCCGAAATTCACGCCGGCATAGGCCGCCCAAGAACGCTTTTCGGCATCTTCCGAAGGATCGTTGCGCAGAAAAAGCACGTCGATGTCATTGGCGTCGATTGTCTTGATCTTTGCCCGCTCGTCCTTGAGCGCATTGAGCAACGTCTCCGGCTTTTTCGGTTTCGGGCCATGCAGGGTCGTGGCGCGGACTATCAGGCTGTCGTCGGAACGCAGCACGAAATCCCCCGGCATGACGTAGCAAACATCGTGGCCACGGGCGAGCGCAGCGAGCGCAAGCCAGGTCGTGGCGTAATAGGTGGCCTCGCCTTCGATGGAATTGACGAAAAAGGCGATGCGCATGTCCGGCTCCTAATGTTCGACCATGTCGAGCGGCGACATACCCGCGCGTGCTCTGGCCAGGCGCGAAGGTGCTTCCGGATTATCAAGAAATATAGGGTGCACGGCCGGCACACCAAGCAGCCCACGGGCACTCAGTTCCTGCATGACGCCAAAATGCGAAGCGGCGATCTTTCCCATCCAGAAGGGCTCCAAGGCGCCGTCGGCCGCCAGATGGGCGAGGAGTTGCAGAAGGCCGCGCAGATAGATCGCATCCTTGGCGAGACCCCCGCTGCGATAGACGCGCAGGACGATGTTGAAGGCATCGGCCTTCAAGAACCCGTGGTCCTCTACAAGCAGTCGATAAGCTTCCGGCAGCGATGCGCCATCAAGCATCGCGGCGCAGGCGATGACACGGGCGGCGATGAGGCGCAGCCGCTCGCTGCTCAAGCCGCCTGTCAGAAACTCCGCGAAGACCGCCAGCCCCTCCTGCATGCCTTCGTATCCGGCGAGGCCCGAGCGGAAAAGGCGCAAGCCCTGCGCCGAGCCGTTGAAATAGGTCAGCAGGTGGACGCCGATCTCGTGACTCAAGATCGGCTCGACGCGTTCGACTTCCATCGCCGTGCTGCGTGCAATGAGCAGGCGGTGGCCGGAAACCATGAGGCCCGAGGGAAGGTCATCACGCACTTCAACGGTGGCGTCAAAGCCGGCATAACGCCGCCGATACTCGGCGATCATCGCGCGCGCCTGTTGCTCAACGAAATAGCAATCGGCGTGGCGCTCCGCGACGCGCCCTTGGCCTCGATTAGCGTCTCCATCACCAGTACGGGTCAGAATATCCCGCGCAGCCCGCAAGAGTTCCCGTTCGACAGGGCCATAGAGGGCACGGCCGAATTCGATGAATTTTGCGCTCTCCCGGGCCGAAAGCAACGAAAGCTGAAGGTCGAGCTCCTGCTGCTTTTCGCGATAGAGCTGGTACAGCACCGGGTCTTCGAGGTGATCGAAGGCGATAGAGAAGAGCTTTTTCTTCGCCTTCTCGACCTCCAGCGTCAACGGCCGGTAGAGAAAGCGCGGGGCTCGCCGGTACTCGCTCGCGGCAAAGTCGCTCCATGCCGCGTCGGCATTGATCGGGGTCACCGCGAGCAGGAAATCGAACGTCGAGGCGACCTCGTCGATATGCCGATCGGCGCGTACCACGGCGTCGATGAAGGCCTTCCTGCCGAGCGCTCGATGCGTCGAGATGTTCATGCTTTTGGTGGCCCTGACGAAAGCCGCGAAGGCTTGCAGGCCCGCATCGAAGATACTGGCGATCAACCGTTCACGAAGCTGCGGATAGATGTTGCCGGACTCACGTTGCCGATAGATCGGTGCAAACCGCACCCGAAGACAGGGAAACGGTAGATCGAGCCCGTCGGCTTCACGAAGTTCCACACGCGGCGTGCGGAACTTCGCTTCGGTCGCCTCGGCGGCATTGGCGAATGCCTTGGCGGCAATCCGGGCGGGCCCTTCCGGGCTTGCCGTGACCTCGATCTTGAATGGCGGAAGGTATGGCGCGTCGTCGGTCAACAGTTCGTCGCGCGCAAGTTCGCCCATTTCCAGAACCATGAATGCACCAAGACGCCTCTTGAGCAGCGCGCCGACGGCTTCGACGACCGAGGCGGCAACCTTGGCATCGGGCGCAATGAGGTAGGATGCATTCGCTTGGGCAATCTCGCGGGCGACCGGACCGTCTTCGTCGCCGAAGATGTGCAGGCAAAGAAAAGGAAGCGCGCGGTCGATATGCAGCCGTCCGCCGTCAGGAAGGTCCTTTCGCACGGCCTTTCCGGCCTTGAGGCATACCAGGATCTCGGCGAGCCAGTCGGGCGTATCTGGAGTGTCCCGAGGCGCGGGCGCGGCGGAACGTTTCATTGGTCCGCTCCCAAAGCGTTGACAAGCGACGGCAGCGTCGACGAGACGAGCTTCCTCAGGGCTACAAGCGCCTCCATGTTCGGCTCGCCCGTCCACTCGTCCATGAAGAATTTCTTGAATTCGACGGCAATGGCGCAGCCCGTGTCGGGGAAGCGCTCATGGATAAATCGCGTCTGTTCACCTCTGCCCTGAAATGCGATGTTTTCGCGGACGTCGAGCCGCCGCCCGTGGAAGTCGGTGGAGCGCAAGGCCTTGACGAAAGCATCCACCACTCTTGCCCATTTGACGCGATCCATCGAAAACGTGCCGATATTGACCTCCGGTGCGGCTTCCGCTCGCGTCGCTTCCGCTTCGGGGCCGCTGCGCCGGTGGTTGTAGCTGTGGACGTCGAGAACGACGAAACGCCCATGGCGCCGCTCGATGCCCGCCAGCATCGCTTCGAGCATCGCATAATATTCGTCATGCATCGCCAGCGATGCCTCGACCAAATCGTGCGGGGGCTGACGGGTCCAGACTTTGAGACCCCAGGCCTGCTCCGGCCTCACATATATCGCACCGTCGCGGGGGCGATTGACATCGACCTCAAATCTCGACCGATGAACAACAATCCGGTTCGGGAAATCGCGGATGATGAACTCGGTGAAGGGATCTTCCTCGCGCAGCCGCTCCGCGGCCGATAGAGTAATGAGACGTTCGACCGCGCCGCGCACCGCGTGGCCATTGTGAATGGCCGTGGCGAGGATCGGAGAGTCACCACGATGCTGTGTCCACCATTCGTCGTCGAGACACTCCGTCAACACCTTGCTCGGGCAATCCGGTCTATTCATCTCAACGCTTTCGCAGCCGTATTCCGCGTATCGGTGACACAGCTACAATTCAGAAATGAACTTTTCGGTTCCGCGCATGGGCGCAAAAGATGAGCCGCGTCGCGCGGCACAGTCTGGCCCTCATGCGAAATCAGTCGGGCTTCCGCCTCATGCGCGATTGATCGTAGGCAGCAGGAGTTGTACCTCGCGCTGTCTTTCCGGTCCCAGTATCTCGACGTTTTTCCTCCAGAACGCCTCGGCCGCCACAGGCTCCGGCTCCCAGTTTCTGACCGAGGTCTGGTTATCGTCGATCACCACCCGGCGATGACCGCCGAGGCGCAGGTATTCTTCTGCCAATTTGCAAGCGTTTGTTCGTTCCATGGCCCTCACTCCAGGCTGTTCCGGGGTGTTCGACTCGGCGGCGCCTCGCCGGATACTGCATATCCGAAACGTTCCGGGCGCATGGACGTTCCCGAAACACAGGCCTTCGCGAAACGAGGCGCTCGTCCAACCGATGTCCATGATATTTATACGCGCTTGGCACCGCCTTGTTCAACACTGCGCATCGGTTGAGGCTATCGCTCGGCGAGCCCACGCCGGCCTCGCCGTTCCGGCTCGACGCGCGCTACGCCTGTTTGCGGTCGATAATGCCTTCGGCGAGACCGTGTGATACCATTCGGCGTTTCATCGAGCTGGGCGGCGCATGCATCGGAAGCTGGCTGCAATTCTGGTTGGGGACTTCGTGGCTTCGACGTCGGCGATGGAGCTCGACGAGGAGCAGACGATCGCGCGCGTCGTCTACTGTATGAGCCTCATCGGCGAGGTCGTGGCGAGTTTTGGCGGTAGGGTGTTCAACACGGCAGGAGACGCGATCCTTGCCGAATTTTCGAGCCCGGTGAATGCGCTGAGGGCGGCGATGGAGGCGCGACTGGCCATCGGATCCGTGCCGCGCACGTGCACGCATGACATGCGCTTTGGCCTGCATCTCGCCGACGTCGCGGTCGTCGGCGACGACCTGCGCGGCGATGGCGTGAACATTGCCTCACGTATCGAAGCCTCCGCCGAACCGGGGGAGATCGAGGTCTCGGAGGCGCTCTACGATCAGGTCCGGCGCGTATCGCCCTGCGCCTTTGAAGCGATCGGCGAACGGCACCTGAAGGGCGTGTCGGAGCCGGTCAAAATCTACCGCGTCGGCGCCGCCATGGACCGCCACCGCTTCCAGGTCGCGCCGACGCGGGCGCCACCGCCTTCATCAATCAGGCCGACCTCCGTGGCTGTCGCTCCGTTCACGACGGCGTCGGTCGCGGATCAGGACCAAACGTTTCTTGCAGAGGGGATGACCGACGACCTGACGCTCGAACTCAGCCGCCTGAAGAGCCTTTTCGTCACCTCGCGCTCAGCCTCGATGGTGTTGCGAACGACCGATCCGGTTGAGATCGGTAAGTCGCTCGGCGTGCACTATGTCGTTGCAGGCTCCATCCGCAAGGCCGGCAGCTATGTCCGGCTGAACATCTCGCTCGCAGGGACGGAGCGGGGGCACCTGGTGTGGTCGGATCGCATTCAACGTCCCTTCGAGGAAATTCTCGACGTCATGGACGAGATCACCGCCCGCGTTGCGGCAACCGTTTCCGGTCGGATCGAACAGTCCGAACTCGCCGCAGCGCGTCTGAAGCGGCCAGAAAGCATGTCCGCCTACGAACATTATCTCCGCGGCCTCGACCATCATCGGCTGGCTGGGGTGGCCGACTTTCACCTTCACGAGGCGATGCACTGGTTCGAGAAGGCGATGAAGGCAGATCCGAGCTTCGGCCGGCCCTTCGCGATGCATGTCTGCTCCTGGAGTTCGCTGCCGAGTTTCGATCTCCGTCTCGGCGAGTTGCAGACGGCGCATGCGCTGGAACTCGACCCGACAGACCCGGAGGCGCACCGTGTCATGGGCTCGCTCAAGATGAAAAGGGGCGATTTCGCCGCCTCGCGCTTCCATCATGAGAAAGCCATCGAGATGGCGCCGAACGATGCTTACACGATCGGGCGATGCGCCGCGTTTTATCTCTTTGCAGGCGAGCCCGAACGAGCGCTCCAGCTTCTTGACCGCGCGGAAACGCTCGATCCGTTTCTACCGGTTTGGATAACAGAGGAGCGCGTCGCGTCACTGTACACGCTCGGACGTTACCAGGAGATGTTCGAGGTCTCGCACAAACTGCCATTCCAGACGCGACGCACTTACATTTATCGGATCGCAGCGCGCATGGCCTGTTCAGACCTCGACCGCGCCAGGCAGCTCGTCTCGCAGGCCCTTGCGCTCGACCCGACGCTCTCGGTCGAGTATTTGCGCATGCAGGAGCTTTTCGAGGATGCAGCGATAACAGCGAGCCTGGTTGATCGAACGTGTGCCGCAGGGCTCCCGTCTTCGCCGGCGACAGGCGAGATTGCTCACGTCGCCTCTTCGCATAGTCGCAACGATGTGGCGCAAAACACGCTGCCATAAAGGATCGCCACACGGCTACATGCGATCTGGCCGCCGTGCCGACGCCGCGCTGCGCCGCGGCTGGAGCGTTGCATGCCTGCAAGCGCGCGAGTTGTTCGAAGGACGTCGGATAGTGGAGGGGCTTGCAGTCCGCAGGACCTGAAGTTCTCTTTCGCCGCTACGGAGCTCCCCCAAGGTGACTTGAGGGTCCCGTGCCTAGAGCATCCTGCTTTCAAGTGGAATCACTGAAAGCAGAAAAGATGCTCTAGATTCAAAGTTCGAGAGCGTCCTTTGCGCATTCATTTGAACGCGCGGCGCTCTAGATTGTGCGAAGCCATGCGGCTATCAAGCTCTTGTAGCCGGCGCGCGAAGCCTGGATCGCCCGGTCGCAGCGCCACGACCTCGGCTAGCTTGTCGCGAGCAACCGCAAGTTCCCCGTCGCGGATATGGCGGTTGGCGCGGTGATAGAGGAAGTTGACCCGTTCGATGGCCGAAAAGCCGCCGCCAAAGCGCCGATGAACCCGGTCGGCCCAGGCGGGATGGCGGGCGATTGCCGCGATCGCGATCTGATAGGGACGCATGGGTGCGTCGACCCGGGCTGCGTGGGCCAGGGTGTGCAGGCTCCGGCCGTCGTCTGCTCGGCAGGCCTCGATAAGCGAAAGGGCGCGCGCGGTTCCGGTGAATGCCCGGACCGTGCCGTGCCCCGTCATGTGCACCGGGATGAGGCGCGTATCCGATTGTAGCGTCGCAATCCTCTCGGCGTGGCGACGATCGACGGCATGGAAGGGGTCGTAGAAAATATAGGCGCTGCCGGCAGCGTGGTCCGCTGCAATCCCCATATTGGCATGGAGATCGGGCACGAAATGACGCGTGAAGCGGCCGTCGAAAGGCACGGCCTTGGGGTCTATCGAGAGTTGCGGGCAAAAGGCGATGGCGACGGTGGCGTCGAAGCGGCGCCGGTAGCGCAGCGCCGCGTAGCCGCCTTGCGAATGGCCGTAGAGGATGCGCTCCGACGCTGCGCGAAGTATCGGCACCGCCGCGCTCACCGCCTTCACGACGCTTGCTGCGGGAAACCAGTTCGGCCGCCTGCTGATGAAACCGAGCGCGGCAATGTCCGCTTTCTCGCAGAGCCGCTGACCCCAGAAGCGGTGGCCGTTCGCCTGCATTTCCATTTCATTGAAGGTGACGAGAAGGTACGCCGACGATCCGGGGCGATGTATCACCTCGAGGTTTTCGTCGGAATAGATGAGCATGTGGAACTCCGGGCCTCGATATCACTTCACTCTTCGGGAAATATGACGCGTTTCCTCCCAACGCGGTTCAGGCGGGCAGCGGGACCGGATCGTAATGTCCACCAGCCATCGCGCTCCGCTTTTCCCCGAGCAGCCGGCGATAGAGGTCTGCATGGGCGCTGGCGGCATCGACATGGCTGATCGGCCGCCGCAGGGTTGCATGCAGCCGATCCCAAACCTTCGGCTCGCCAAGCACTTCGATGATCCGATCGGCCAGGTCCTGGGCGCTGCCGGCACGAAAATGCAGCCCGTCCCTTCCGTCCCGAACCTTCTCGGCCATGCCGCCGATGTCGGAGCAGATGATCGGCCGACGGTGATGCAAGGCCTCCTGGATAACGACGGGCGAGTTTTCCCACCAGATGGACGGCAGGACCACCCAGTCGACGGAACGCATCAACCGCGGCATGTCCCCATTTTGATAGGCACCGTAGAAGCGCACCCTGCGGCCGGCTTCATCGATAAGCTTCTTGATCCTGTCCTGGAATTCCGTTGGCTGGCGTTCAAGGTTGCCGCCGAAGATCATCAGGCAGGAGTCCTCGCCCCATATCTCCTGCGGCACGCGTGAAACAGCATCGATCAACACATCAATGCCTTTAAACGGCGTCATCTGCCCGAAATAGGCGAAGCGGTTTCGCCGGCCGGTCTGAGCCGGCAGGTCTCGCAGCGGCGCGATCTCGCCAGGCACTATTCCATTGTCGATCACAGAGAGTTTCTCCGCGTCGATTCCCCATTCGACATACCGCGTGGCGAGGAACATGCTTGGAGAGACGAAGGCGTCGGCAAGGCCGAGCATGCCGCGCAAGAACTGTTCGCGCTTCAGGAAACGGGGGACGGGGATTTCGGGAAAACATCCGTGGCAACTGATTGGAGAAGCCTTGCTGCAGAGTTGACCTGACGGTCGCTTCACCATTTGCCCGTGATTATGGCAGATGGACAGATATTCGTGGAAGGTCACCACGATAATCGCTTCCGGTAGTGCCTCGCGAAGGGCGTAGAGTGCCTCCACCCCCATGCCGATCAGGTGATGGAAGTGGACCACATGAGGTGTGACGTCGCCGACAAAGCGCAGGAGGTCGCGACGGATCGCTTCGGTATCACCGTTAGAGAGGAAGAAGTGATCGTAGTCGTCGAGGTGGAAGAGGACTTCGTCAGGTGCGAGACGGTGGCTCATGAGCGCCGACGCACCATGGCGTGGGACGGGATGGCCTACGCGGGCCAGATAGATCGATTCGACACCCGGCAAGGCGTTCAGGCCCTTGTGAAGGCTATGGGACGCAATCTCCGCGCCCCCGAGCGACATCGCCGGGTGGCCATGTGAAACAACGAGAACGCGGAGCCGGTCGCTCATGCGGAGACCTCTTCGAGCCAATTGCCTGCACTTTCCGAGGCCGAAGCCCAACGCGCAGCGAATATTCTTCGGTCGATCCGCTCAACGAGGGGAGCGAGTGTCGCCGTCGCTGCGCTGGACGTTTCATCGGCCCCCAGCATCTGCACCGATGGTAGCCAGTAGGAGGGTATTCCCGCGCGGTTGAACCTGAGGCCAAGGTCCAGCCCTTTTTGCTGGGAGCCGAGATAACCGCCGGAAAAACCTCCGGCGGCGAGGAAGGCTTCGCGCGGCATGATGCAGCACTCCAACGACGCTGCCGCGACCTGGGTCAATTTGAGGCCGGTTACGGCGCTCAGCGGATAGCCCGCATACCGACTCGATGCCGGATACTCCGATTGGCCGGCCGGCCAGCTTCCGGCCCAACGGACCGAATGGTCCTCATAGGCAAGCGTGGGGGAAATGACTCCCCCTTGTGCTTCATGGGCGGCCACGAGCTTGCCGTACCAGCCGCCTCGGAGCGGCAACAGCGTGCCGGCAAGCAGAACCACTGTCTCTTGTGACAGTGCCCGTACCCCCGCTTCCAGAAGGTCGTAGAGATCACCGGTCTCCTCAGCGGCCATGAGCTTGAGCGACAGCCGGTAGAATTGCGCGAGTTCCTTGATGCGGCCGGCCTGCCGCCGAAAGCGTTCCGCGGGCATGACGAGCACGATAGGCGCCACGCGGGTCTCTGGATCGAGCGCCAAGAGTCCTAGGAGGGGGGCAATATCTCCGTCTTCGGAGTCCTCAGCTGCGATGATGATCGGCGGACCGCCTGCCTGCTCGAAAGGACCAGCGTCGACGGTGGCCCCAATCCATGGAGAATTCCTCTCCGATGCGCACAGGAACGGAACGATCTGGCGATCGACGATTTCCGCGAGCCCCCAGTGTTCCGGATCGATGGAACTGATCTGGCGAAGGGCGGCCATGCGAGGCGGAACGCGCACCGGTGTGAGGGGTATGAAGGCGCGACGGGAATCCGTGAGCGTCAGCTCCAGATGGAGGGGTGCAGCCGAATCCCAACCGAGGCCGCTCGCAAAGGCGATGAAACCGTGAGAATGGTTTCCATGGCCGAATGCGCTCCGGAACGCCGGCTCGTCGGCGAATGCTTCCGTCACGTCGGAGCGCTCGATCCGGGTCCAACGATCGTCGATCCGCGCTGCTGTCCGCTCGGCACAGAGCTTGACGCTCTTGACGTGGGCTTCGGGGTCGAGCAGCCAGCCCGAGATCAGGAGAGCGCCGCCGTTTGCCTGAAAGGCGAGGTCGACTCCCATCCGCACGGGAACGGGGAGGGTGGAGACGGTCTCGCGGCCCTCGAAGCTGTTTGCGGCGGCGCGCAGTTCCAGAAGAACCTGCGGCGAGCTGCGGGTCTGAAGCAGCACGGAGCGAACATGGCCGGGGGTCTCCGAAGGGCCGGCAATCTGCCGGTGTTCATGGACCGGCGCATATCGCCAACCTCCGCGCCCGCGATAGACGAGCCCCTCGATGTCACGAACACGGAGCGGCTCTTTTGTTGAAAGCAGCCCGACGAAACCCGAGCCTCCCGCCGGAACGTCCGGACGGAGAAAGGCGGCAATCCCACAGTCGCAAACCACGGGCTTGCCGCTGTTCACCAACACGCGGCAAACGCCGGGTTCGATGTTGCGGCCCCATCCCTTGACGAAGATTACTCCATCGTGAGTTTCGCCAAGGAGTTCTACGAAGCCGTCGCTTCCCTTTCGGGACTGCAGCAGAACGATTATCGCCGAGAGCCTTCGCGGGCCGATGGACTCTTGCATCAGCCCGTCGACCAGCGAATCCAGCACACTGCCGAGTTGATCCCCGGCAAGTTCGGCCAGGATCGCGGAGGCATCACTCACCGGGACTGACCGCGGCGTAAAGATCAATCGCTTGCCGGACTCCTCCTCGCCGAAGCGAAGGGTCGCGAGCGGGCGATCGGTTTCCTTTATCGGCAGCAACGCCGCGAACCCATGTGTGGCCGCAGTAGAAGGCAAGGCCAAGCGCCAGCCGGTGATGGAGGCCGTCACCCGGGTGGCTACGTCGTCGTTGATCTCCGCCGAAAAGGTTCCGGCCATCGGTTCGCCGGTGCCGATGACGAGCAGAAGTCCTTCGTCGATGGGGGAGGCGAGCACTCGCCCACCCCTCATGATCCTGGCGGCAAGCTGGGAGGGAAAAGGAAGGGCTTGTTCTACAGCGACCATGTCGAGCCCCTCACGCGCCCGTGAAAAGTGCGAGGCCGGCGCCGGCGGCAAAGCCCACGAGAACGAAAAGCAAGAGCAGCAAGGGCTTCAACTCCGCGTTCGAGCGCTTCTGCAAGCCGCCAAGGTTCTTCTCCATTGCCGCCACGACGCCATCGAGCCGCATGAGGTGGACATCGAGATCGTCCAGCCGTTGCGCGACTTCGGAGCGGAGGCTTGCAACGGCATCGCCGATCGCGGTCAAACCTTGTGTCTCTGTTTCGCCGCTCTCGTCGTTCTGCGTGCGTAGGAGAGAGCGCTGCGACACCTGCAATTGTCGCTGCGCTGCCATCAGGACGTCGAGCTTGTCGAGAACCTTCGTCAGCGGCGCGGCAATGAGGGCTTCGGCCGCCTGCTCGTCGGGGCGGGGGACACGAAGTCTCCGCTCCGTGCCTCGTCCATCCAGGGCCGTCACGATGAGTTCGGACGTGCGCGTGGCTGCCGCCTCCGGCAGAGCGATCTCGAAGGCGTGGCTGCCATCGCCGATGCCGTTACGCTTGAGGTCGGGGCGATTGCGGTCGGCGACCGCCTCGGCGATCACGCTGCCATCGAGGATCACGCGGATGGTGAGCCGCTTGTCGGGCGTGGCCGGATCGAATGCCCAACCGAAGACGCGGCCCTGATCGATCGCGTCCACCCGGCCGTTCATGGGCCTCGCATTGTCCTGTTCCGGGGCGCCGGTTGATTTTTCGGCAACAACAGACATCGATTTTCCTCTATGCCGCTTCGATACGTGCCGGCTCGATCGCATCGATCAGGTCGAGATAGCGTCGTGCGGTCGTATCAATGTCGTCGGGCTCGCGGGCGTTTGTGGAAAGGCGCTGGCCCAAGGCCGGATCTTCCACGAAGCGGCGCATGGCGGATGCCAGCGCACGCGGATCGTTGGGCGCGACGGTAAGTCCATTGACACCGTCGGCGATCATCTCGGCCATGCCGCCGATGTTGCTGACGATGACTGGCCGGCCGAGGGCCTGCGCCTCCTGGATGACCAGTGGCGCATTCTCCCACCAGATCGAGGGAACGATCGTGCAGTCGACCGCGGCGATGAGGTCGGCGACATCCTCGCGGCGATACGGGCCGCGCTGTTGCACCACGGGAGCCGTTTCGCCAAACAGCCGCGTGATCTCTTCCCTGAAACTTTCGCTCTGGAAAGGGGCACCGCCATGGACGCGCAGCTCGAACGGTACGCCGTCGGCAATGAGCTGTCTCGCCGCCTCCAGCAGCACCGGTACGCCCTTCCACGGATTGAGATTGCCGAAATAGCCGAATACGGGTCGGTCTGCATTGATCCGAGGCGGGGCGGCGGGGGCGTCTTTCCGTGGCAGTCCGTTCGGAATGACGCTGATTGCATCTTCCTCTAGCCCCCATTCTATGAAGCGCTGCCGGAGGAATCGGCTCGGTGCAACGAAACGGTCCACGTCGCGAAGCAGGGCCTTCAGATGACTTTCGCGCAATACGAAGCGGTCGAGGGCTATGTCCTTGAAGCAGGCGTGGCAGCGGTCGGGGCTTGCTTTGTGGCAAAGTTCCTTGCCGGTTGTGCGCACCATCAGCCCGTCGTGATGGCAGATAAGATAGTAGTCATGCAGCGTCATGACGATCCGGCACTCCGGTAATGTGCGGCGGACGATATGCGGGAACTCCGCGCCGAGCAGGAGCAGATGGTGGATGTGCACCACGTCTGGCCGGAACTCGCGCAACAGTTCCGCGAGGTCCGCAACGACGCCGTAGAGATCGATCTGGCTCATGAAGAAGCGGTCGAAGTGACCGGACCACAACAAAACTTCATCGCCTGCGGGGCCGATCCCCTGAAAGCTCGTGCCAGGCCGCGCCTGGCGATGGATCTGGTTTACGGCGCCGAGGAAGAGCGTTTCGCAGCCGGCCCGCCGGTAGGCTCGGAACAGGTCGTGCGCGAAGATCTCGGTGCCTCCGGGATGGAGTGCCGGATGGTTGTGGGCGGCAACGAGAATGCGCATGCTCAAGCGCCGCTCCCCCGCTGCTCGGCAACAAAGACATCCTGATAGTGATCCGCGGCCTGCCCGCGCCAGGAGCCGAGCGACTTTGTGATCGCTGTGAGACCGGCCCGGCCAAGAGCACCGTCGAGGAAACCGTCGTCGAAGCCAACCGCGGCAAGCCGGGGCAGCTCGGGGACGAACCAGCAGGGCCCGTCGCCATCGCGCTGGAACGCCAGGCGCGGATCGCGCCTGCCCGTTTCATTTGCTGCTGCAACGGAGTCGACAACGAAGGCGGTCATGAACAGGCGTCCGCCCGGACGAAGGAGCCGGCCGATCTCGCTCAGATAGACGAGGACCTCGTCCGGCGGCAGGTGAGTCACGATCGATGTCATGATGACGAAATCGAAGTGACGGTCGGCATAGGGCAGTTTCAATGCCTTGCCGCTGATCTTGCCCTGCGGATTGTAGAGGTCGTGCGCGATGTCGACCCGCTGGAACGCGAAGTTCGGGTAGGCGGGGGTGACAAAGCGCCGGCACCAGGCGATGCCGCCTTCGACGGGGTCGATGCCACTGTAGCGCCCCTTCTCGAAGTCCAGATACTGGGTGAGCGGAACCGCCATCCGGCCGATACCGCAACCGATGTCGAGCACGCGGCTTTCCGGCAGCAATCCGCCCATCCGTATGAAATGGCCGAGGAATTCGGCACCGACCGCCTTGAAGTCGCCATCGCCGACGAAAACGCTATCGGGGGCCGGTTGCGGCAGAAAGCGGTTGCGCAGGACGGCGTCCTGTAACCACTCAACCCGATCCTCACGGGCAGGCGCCGAGGCCGGCGTGCTCTCTTGACGCAGCGCGATCTCGCTCATGCGGCACTCCTTGCTTCTGCTTCGCCGCCGAAGGAGGCGATTCCTTCACTGCCGCTGCCGGCAGCCATCAGGTCGGCGATGTCGTCGTTCCAGCGCTCGGAGTGCAGCCAGGAATTGTATTGGCTGGCGACACCGCGCATGTAGTCCTGGCTGCGGCGGATCGACCGGCGCTCGAAATGATAAAGGCAGGCCGATGGCTCATAGCCAATGTCGTAGCCGCACCTGCGGATCTTGAGGCACAAATCACTGTCCTCGTAATCGCCGATGACATAGTCCTCGGTGTATCCGCCAACGCGTTCGTAGATATCCCGCCGCGTGACCAGGCATGCGCCGGTAACGCCCGGAACGGAGCGAGCGACCTGCGCTGGCGCATAGTCACCCGGCATGCCCTTGTGGAAGTGGTGGTTGAGCCACACGCCGTGCCGGTCGCGCGCGAAGTAAAGCCCGGCATGCTGCAGTGAACCGTCCTCGAAGATGAGCTTCGGACCAATGGCGCCGAGCCCTTTCTGTTCCATGAGCGGCCGCATGAGCGCCTGCAACCAACCGGTTGATGTGGGCACGACGTCGGAATTGAGCATCACCAGCACGGTGCCTCTTGCAAAGCGCGCACCGGCGTTGCAGGCCCGGGCATAGCCGCCGTTGCGGTTCATGACCACGAGCTTCATCGGCAGGCCGTGGAGCAGATGGAAGCCGCCAAGCAGGTGTTCCGTCTCGTCCTGGATTTCGGGAGAATCCAGCACATAGATGATCTCTGCGTTCTTCGCGAGCCAAGGGTCCGTCGCCATGCCGGAGAGCTGGAAGCGCAGGAAATCGAGAACCCGGTACAACGGCACGACGATCGAGACGATCGGCGCCTCCTGCGGCAGGCCGTAGTCCTTCGTGTAGTCGACCTCTATCGTCCTGCCCAGGCGCCGTTCCACATCCTGCAGCGCCGGGGCAAGTATCGTGCGGAAGGCCTGGTCGATGGCGTGCTGCGGCGGGACTGCACGCAGGATGCGGTTGCGCTGTGCCGTGGGCTCGAAGGGCTGCGGCTTCGGCACGAGAGGCTTCACTGCGCCGGAGGCAAGCCGCATCTGGAAGCGCGGCTGGAGGAGGGTGCCCAATGGCTCATTGAGCGGCAGCCAGGCAACAAAGCCGGTAACGTCCGTTCTGGAGTCCTCTTTTGCTCCACGCGCCCAGGCGGGAAACTCATACCAGTTGCCATCGAGTGGCACCACCGTGCCATCCTCTTTCAGGTAGTCGATCCCGGCGAGAATGCCCGTGGGGTCGTGCGACCAGCCACCGGCGAGCAGACCGCCCGAAAGGGCGAGAGCAAGGTCGACCTCGGCGGCGGGATGCATCGGCGATTTGCCGATCTGGCGTGCAGGAAGCGGGGTGCGAAGCTGCAGGTCGGCGGCCATTGCCGCGCCGCCTTCCGGCACACCCGACAGTGAGCGGACGACAAACTCGCGCAGTTCGGGTGCGCGGCCACGTTCGGTCCACCAGGCTTGAAGGCTCGGGTAACGCGGATTGCCGGGAATCAACTCTCGGACCGCAACGCCCCTTTTCCCCTGCAGCACCAAAGACTGAGGGAGCCTCGAACATTCGACGATCAAATGGCACGGCCTCAGGTTCTTCTCCCCGTGGATGCCAATGCGAGACTGTGAAGCGAGCGGCAGAAGGACGTTCGCGCTGAGGGCGTAGACGGCGCTGATCTCGCCGAAATCAGCACTGATGGCGGTCTCGACAAGGTATCGTCCTTCAGCGACGGGGCAGGCGACCTTGGCGGGCCTCGACCGCGAGGTGAGCGCGTGAAGCGCGTCCTCGACAACGCCGACAAAAAGCGGATCCCTGGACATTCGGAACGCGCTTCGCCAGGCGGTCAGCAGATTGCTCAGAAATTTGATGCAGCCCTCCGGCGCAAGCTCGGCAAACAGGGCCTCGACATCGAAGGGGGGCAGTTCACCGACGGGCCGAAGGGTAACCGTTTGAAGGTTGCCGCTCTCGGTCGAAATCTGCCCGCGGGCCGGTTGCTCGCCGGGACGCATGGCCCAGAGGATGCGCTGGCTGCCGGTGGTGAGTGAAAGCGTGGTGCTGACAAGCGGGACCGGTTGGTCTTGCATGACGAGTGTACACTTGGCTGCGGAGGGCAGCCTGGCGGGAACATCAAGGATCAATACGGCTACATCGGAGCCGAGCCGAAAGGCCTTCGCATCGCCGAAAACAACGCTGGCGCCCCTCGTACGGTCGTCGAACGTCACACGCCACTCCTCTGGACGGTTTGCAAGAGATGGCACGCCCCACGGGAGGAGGCAGGGCGCGCCCGTTCAAACTTAGTGGACGGTGAAATAGTTCTCGGGATGAGCCTGAATATCTTCGGCGTCCGCGTTCACCAGCGTCAGGGTGTCGCCATGGCCGAGGTCGATCACGACATTGCCGCCGACCTGGGTGATGCGTGAAGCGAGATCCTCGGGCGCCGTGACGTCCAGACCATTGATGCCCTTTGCGATCTGCAGAACGTCCTCACCGGGGGTGAAGTCGAGGATAACGTCGTTGCCGCCACCGCCATCGAACACGAAGACATCGCTGCCGTGGCCGCCGACCAGGAGATCGTTGCCTTCGCCGCCATTGATGATGTCGTTACCGGCGCCACCGTAGAGCAGGTCGCTGCCCTTGCCGCCGACGAGGAAGTCGTTGCCTTCGCCGCCAAGAAGGATGTCGTTACCCTTGTCGCCGTCGAGCAGGTCATCGCCCGCTCCGCCGACCAGGTTGTCGTTACCCTTTTCACCATAGAGAAGATCTGTGCCTTCGCCGCCGAAAACTGTGTCGTTTCCGTCGCCGCCGAACAGCAAGTCGTCACCTCCGTCTCCGAAGATGATGTCGTGCCCCTTGCCTCCGTTGACGAAATCATCACCCCCGTGGGCGCGAATGAAATCGTCAAAGCGAGAGCCAAACAGGGCGTCGTCGTATGCGCCGCCTTCTAAAGTGGCCATCTGCTTACTCCTCTTCGTCGTTTGATGCATGCATCATCGGCAGGGAGCCGAGATTGCGTGCCGGAGTGTGCATCGCAAAAAATGGGAAGGCAACATCCAGAACAGGAATAAAATCGTGTAGTTTCGACATTATTTTCGTATTTTTACGAAGAGTCGGAATATGTGCCAATATTGGTACAATATATTTTTAGGAGTTATTATTATCGCAATGCTCGTAAATCGCTTCAAAATTCAAAGTAATTTGTGCGATGCGATCGTCGTCTACCGCATGCTTCCTTAAATCGGATCCCGATTTAACAATAAGAACATGCAGCGATTGAAAGTGCTACAGCGGCCTTTGCGCGTCCGATTGGACGCGCGGCGCTGCAGTGGAATTTTCCGTCAATCTTCCCGAAATGCCCGGTTGAAGCTGTCGGTGACCGGGGAAACGAGATAATCGATTGCCGAACGGGCCTTGTGCACGATCAGCACCTCGGCGGGCATGCCGGGATAGAGGCGGATATCGGGATTGGCGGCGAGGGATTCCGGGGCGACCTCGGCACGTGCCACGAAGTAGGAGACGTTGGATTTCTCATCCACCGATTGGTCGGCCGCGATATAGGTGATCTTGCCGTCGAGTGGCAGATGGGTGCGCTGATTATAGGCGGTCAGGCGGATCTGCGTCTTGGAGCCGATTGTTATGCTGTCGATGTCGCGCGTGCTGACATGCATTTCGACAAGCAGCGGCTCGTCCTCGGGGACGATGTCGAGCAGAGGCTGGCCGGGGGTGACCGCGCTGCCGGGCGTCCGCAGCTGTATGTTGGCAATGACGCCGGCCTGGGGAGAGCGGATATCGAGGCGGCGCAGGACGTCCTCCGCGGCGATCATTCGCTCCTCGACATCCGCGAGCTCGAGCCGCGCGGTGGTGATCTCTCCGGCGATCTCCGACTGGAAGTCGCTTTCTATTCCGGTCAGCGCGAGCTCGGCGCCGGCCATGGCTTTTTCCGCCTGGGCCTTGTCACCGGCGACTTCACCGCGCGTTGCGGCAAGTTCGCTGAGCCTGCCATCGATCTCGATGAGCTTCGAGCGCTGGGCAAATGCCTTGTCGACCAAGGTTGCGATTGCGCTCCGCTGCTCGTTCATGAGCTCGATCTGGCGCTCGGTCGCCTGAAGCTGCGCGGCGAGAGACTTGGCCTTCTCGGAATATTCCTCGATGGTCTTGCGCTGGATCTCTACCTTGCCCCTCTTGGCTTCGCGGCGCTTCTCGAAGAACGCTGTCTCTGCCATGACGGCATCGTGAGCGGCCGTGTCGTCCGTGCCGTCGAGATCGACGGGAAAGGCTATCTCCGCCGCTCCTGCCTGTTCGGACCTGAGACGCGCAAGCTTTGCGATCAGACCGACACGCCGGCTTTGCAGTGCCTGGAGGTCGGAGCGGGCACGCGTGTCCTCGAGCTTGATGACCGGCTGCCCGGCCACGACGTGATCGCCCTCCTGAACCAGGACGCGGCTCAGGACACCGCCTTCGAAATGGCTGATCGTCTTGCGCTTGGAGTCGACGACGACGGTGCCGCTGCTGACCGAGGCGCTGCTGAGCTCCGTCGAGAAGGCCCAGCCGAAGAATCCTCCGAAAGCAACCAGGATCGTCGTCAGCCCCGCAATGACGAGGCGCCTGATGGGTGAACGGGTATGGTCCTCCGGGAGGTCGTGTTCAGGCGCGGCCGCGGAAAGCGGCGCACCTGCACGGACCGGCAGGCGGCGTTCCGGATTGTCGGCCTTGACGAGGGGCTGAGCATCCACGCGAACGGGCAGGATCGGTTCTTTCATCATCAGGCGGTACCTTCGCGACGTGTTTCACCCGGGATCATGGATGCGACAACGTCCGTGCGCGGGCCGAACTGGGTGACGCGGCCGCCTTCGAGCACGAGCAATTTGTCGGCGACCTGCATGATGGCCGGCCTGTGGGCGATGAGGATGACAATGGCTCCGTCGCGGCGTGCGTCTTCGACCGCGCGGATGAGGGCTCGCTCGCCGATCGCATCAAGATTGGCGTTGGGTTCATCGAGGACAATGAGACGCGGGCGGCCGTAAAGGCAGCGGGCGAGCGCGATGCGCTGCCTCTGCCCGCCGGAAAGCGTCAGCTGCCCTTCGCCCACCGGCGTATCGTAGCCGAGCGGCAGGCGCCCGATCATGTCGTGGACGTCGGCGAGCCGTGCCGCATCGAGCACCATGTGGGGATCGCTTTCTTCCATGCGGGAGATGTTTTCGCGGATCGTTCCCTCGAGGAGGGAAACAGACTGGGGGAGGTAGCCTGCCACCTTTCCGAATGAACTGCGCTCCCAGAGATAGACATTGTTGCCGTCAAGGAAGACGCCACCAGCCCTGGGCCTGAGGATGCCGACAAGCAGCCGCGCCAGGGTGGACTTGCCGGCGGCCGAGGGGCCGACGATACCCAGGACCTCCCCGGGTGACAGCGAGAAGGAGATGCCCTTAATGATCGGCACGTCGACGCCGGGAGCGGCGTAGACCAGCTTGTCCACGACCAGGTCGCCCTCGGAGCGCGGAGTCGGCATGGTCTGGCGGACCGCAAGGTCTTCGCCGAGCGCTGTCTGGATCCGGCGCCAGCCGGCTATAGCCAGTATCCATTGCCGCCAATTCTCGATGACGGAATCGAAGGGCAGCAGCAGGCGCCCGACGAGAATGGTCGTCGCCATCATCGCGCCGGGGGAGATCTCCTGTTTCATCACGAGCAGGGCGCCCGCGCCGAGCGATATCATCTGAATGGCAAAGCGCAGGCTGCGGGTAATCGAGGCCATCGCCCTGCTTCTGATTCCGCTGGCCTCCAGCACGCTGAGGGCGTGCAACTGCGCGGCGCGCCACTTATTCGCGAGAGCCGGCAGCATTCCCATCGCCTCTATGGCCTCGGCGTGGCGTAATGTCGCACCTATTTTCGAGACTGCCTCAATATTAGCCTGGCTTGCCTCTTTCATGAGCTGTCGGGTCAAAAGGTCGTTGAGGAGGCCGCAGCAGACAAGCACCGCCACGGAAATCGCCCCAATCATCCCGAAGAGTGGGTGCAGCAGAAAAAGCACGCCCAGAAAAATAGGTGACCAGGCAGCGTCCAGCGGAGCGCTGACCGCCGATGAGGTCAGAAAACCGCGCAGTTCGGTCAGGTCCCTCAACGACTGCGTCGCGCGGGCAAGCCCTTGATCGGCCGAGGCTTGCACCGCAGCGGTGAGAACCGGCAGGTTCAACCAGCGCACCACGGCACTGCCCATCGCCTGAAAGGTAAGGGCGCGGATGAAATCGAGCACGCCGAGAACGACAAGCGCGCCGAGTGCCAGGATCGTCAGCATCACGAGCGAGTCCATGCTCTGGCTATTCAACACCCTGTCATGTACCTGCATCATGTAGAGCGGCATGGTGAGTTGCAGGAGGTTGATACAGGCGCTGAGCAAAGCTGCATAAAGAAGTGTCACAACAAAGACGCGACGGGCACGCAAGACTAACATCCTTGGGTTGATCGTCCCGTTTTGCGACGGCTTTGGCCCGATTTGGCCCTTGCTAATCATTTGATTCGGAACAGTATTACGCATTGGCGATTTTTCCGGATAAGGGGTGTAAGCGAGGGCGCGATCTGGGTCAGATTCACTCAAATCACAGTATTGCTGCGATCAGTGTGGCACAATAAAGATCGCTTGCTCAAGATCAGGAAATTCGGGGGGCAGGGGCATCATGAATTTGCTTCAAGTTTTGAAGTAAATTTCCGAATTTTTGAAGTAAGTTCCCAATGGAGAGAGGGATGAATCATAGGATTCACTATCCGTTCGCAAACTTCGCAGACACGGTGGCAGTCCTGCCTGCCAGCGACACGATGAGGAAGATACCAGACAACCCTGAAAGCGATCGCGACGCAGACGGTCCGCTGATCAGCTATTTCGAGCTGGCTCGTGTCATGGAGCGCGCCAGCCGACGCTTTTCCGGCCTGCTGCGCACGGAACTTTCCAAGATCGGCGTCGACGACATCGGGCCGGCGCAGGCGATGGTACTTCTGGCGATTGGGGAGGCGGAGCTCTCGGTGGGCGAGCTCCTGGACCGCGGCTACTACATGGGGTCCAACATCTCCTATTACCTGAAGCAGCTCGGCGACGGCGATTACATCGACCGAATCGCTTCGCAGCGCGACAAGCGATCAGCCCGCATCCGGCTTTCGGAGAAAGGCAGAAAGCTTTGCGCCAGCCTGCGCGAAGCGGCGAAGTCCTATGAGCGCGCCCTTACCCATGGGGAGCAGGACCGGCGAAATCTCGAGACCGCCTTCCAAACACTGCACCGTCTCGAACTGGTCTGGGGCAATGCCGCTCGTTACGGCATTTGATGCGTCTTCGGGCAACGGTTCCTGTTTTGCGGCGGGTTTGAGAACATGCATGTAGCATTTGTGCACCGGCGCGGTTTCGGCCAGTTCGCGGCCCTCGCTCGCCATCTGGCAGAGGCGGGCAACGAGGTGACCATCGTGACCGAGACTGTGGATCAACGGATCCCTTCGGTCCGGGTGGTCCGGCACCGGGCGGAACCGGGTCCGCGGGCCCATCCGCAAATGGCGCGACATCTCGGCGCGCCCGACCACCATGTGAGGATTGGCCATCGGGTCGCGGAGACCTTCGACGCGATGGCACGCCTCGGCCAGGTCCCCGATGTCATCCTCGGCCACATAGGATGGGGCAGCATGATGTTTGTGAAGGATGTGCTGCCGCGCGTACCCGCACTTGGATATTGCGAGTTCTTTTATCGTGCCGAAGGGGCGGATGTCGGCTTCGCGCCGGATGACAAGCCCGATTCGGAGACCCGCAAGAGATTGCGTCTGCGCAACATCGCACAGCTCCTGTCGCTGGAGGCGATCGAGGGGGGTATCAGCCCGACCAATTGGCAGAGAAACCTCTATCCGGCCGACGCGCAGCAGCGCATTGCGGTGTGCCATGAAGGCATCGACACACGACGCTTCCGACCGGATCCCGCGGCTTCGCTGAGACTTCCCCATGGGCGCGTGCTCAAGGCCGGCGACCCCGTTATCACCTTCGTCGCGCGCGACCTCGAGCCTTATCGGGGTTTCCCACAGGCGCTAGAGGCGGCCGCAAAGGTCGTCCGGCGGCATCCGGATGCGCTGTTTGTTTTTGTCGGCGGCGACGGCGTGAGTTATGGAGCGCCGCCTCCCGGTGGAGGACCGTGGAAGGACCACCTCCTTGCGTCACTGGATCTCCCGCGCGAGAGGGTTATTTTCCCGGGCGTCGTGGCACATTCCGTGCTTCGCCAGCTCTTTCAGATCTCCGCGGCCCACCTTTACCTGACCTATCCCTTTGTCCTGTCCTGGTCGGTGCTCGAGGCGATGGCGTGCGGCGCGCTCGTTATCGGATCGGACACGACCCCGGTTCAGGAGGTCATCCGGTCGGGCCGCAACGGCCTTCTTGTCCCATTCTTCGACACGGATGCACTCGCCGAAGCGATACTCGGAGTGCTCGAACGTCCGGACGATTTCCGTGCACTGCGCGCTGCCGCACGCAGGACGGTCGAACAAAGGTTCAGGCTGGAGGATTGCCTCGCGCGGCAGTTGACGTTGATCGGTAATACTACCGGAAAGACAACGGCTTTTTCGGCAGAGACGCAATTTGCGTGAATATTGCTTCAAGTTTTGAAGTATAAAATCGAAGAGAAACCCCAAGATTTTACTATTGTGCAGTGCGGCATGCCTCGATAGGTGTTGAGCGATGAATTTCGGGGGCGAATTTATTCATTCGCTGAGCAAGCTTCATCCTCGACACAATCGATTTATTCTGGGGCCGCTGCGTGCAAGAATTGACGTCTTCTAGCGTGAGGCAATCGCCGGCGAAGCGAAGGCTGGTTGTAGCATCCGATCGGGACCGGGCAGATGTCGAAGGAAGCGACATCGAGCATCTGGTCCACTATCTCAAGGCGGAAACAGACTCCCGCATTCCTCTACAGAACGCGTTCCCGCTGATTGCGCTCGCTTTTTCTGACGAGGCGGAGGCGGACCTGACCGAGGGACTCGCGTCCCTGCGTGCCTTGGGAACGATCCCCGAGATACCGCTTCAGCGGCTCGATGCGAGGAGAAAGACGGAGAGCTTGGCGCTCGTTCGTGCGCTGGTCGAAGGCGGGGTGGGGCGGCTTGCCGGCTTCGCCGCCTCGGTAACGTCCGAGCTCGCCATCCTCCGGCGCGAGCGCGAGGCGCTGCTTGAGAACTACCGCGCGCTCGAGGACGCGTTCCAGGCTCGCAACTGGGAGCCGGTCACCGAGATCTTCGCGCACGATCCTTATGTCGATCCGAAGGACGAAGGCATAGGGCAGCTTCTCGCGACCGGGTATGTCGAACAACTCCTGCCGGTCTCCAGTCTTGGCGTGGCGGGCGTCGCGCTACATCTCCACTCCGTCCCGAAGGATGGTGGCGAGCTGGTCGTGATGCTCGGCTATGTCGAGAGCGGGGAGGGCGTGGCCGAGTGGACCGTGCCCTACGCACAGGTGGCCGCAGGCTGGAATTTCTTCGCACTGCCGCGGGCTTGCGGAGGCGGAGCAAGGACGCTGCGGCTCAGGGTCTCCACAACCGGTACGGAGATGGTGGGGCTCTCGCTCGGCTATCCGATCGCAAGCGAGCGTTATACGGCCCGGTCAGACGCCGCTCATGCCGATCTCGACCTCCGGCCGCTTGCATTCCGGGTGTTTACAGGGCTTGCCGGCGTCAGACCGGCGCGCATGCCCAACATGATCGCGCCGACCGCCTTGCTCGAAGGGCATTTCATCGAAGACTATCGTCTGGCGGTCGAGCTCTTGAGCCAGATTGTCGACGTGTCCGTCACGCCTGTGGTTCCTGAGTTCCAAACCGTCCGCTTTCTTGAGCACGAGCACGCCGTGGTTTGTCACCCGCTGCCGAGCGGAATTTCGGCCGGCACCATCGGTCGCGCCGTCGACCCTGGCACGATTTCCTTCTCGGCAAGCGCCGTCATCGACCATCCGCAGGGCGCGCCCGCGGCCGTGAGCTTTCTGCTCGCGCCCGCCAATTCGAATGCGCGATCCGAGGTGGCGGAGCTGGCGCGCAAGGGAGCGGCCAAGCCTTCGGCATTCTTCAGCGGCTGGCGCGAAGTCACTGCCCAGCAGGCGATCAACATCAACTTTCAACTGGATAAACCCGTGCGCGAGCCCATGGATCTGATGATCCTCAGCCGCGCTGTAACGGACACGGTCGATTTTTCGTGGCTCAAGGTGTCCGGCTTCCGGTTGGTCAAGCAATCCGCAGGGGCGTCGCATGTCCGGCAATAAGGACGTTTCGGACCTGATCGCGGTCGCCATGCCGCTCTACGGTCACGCGGCCCTTGTGCTGGAGGCGATCGAATCGGTGCTCGCATCGGCCGTCTCCGAATGCAGGATTGCGGTGGTCGTGTCGGTCGACGGCGATCCGCGGCAGGAGACCTTCGACCAGTTGCTCCTCTATGCTGCTGCCCATCCGACGGTCCATGTGCTTTTCGGAGCGAATGCCGGACCGGGTGGCGCGCGCAACCGCGCGATCGACTATGTGCTCGAAAACTTGCCGGAGGCGCGAGCGGTCTACTTCCTCGATGCCGACAACCGCGTCCTGCCGGGCACGATCGAAACCCTCTACCGCCAGCTTGCCTCAAGCGGCTGCGGCTGGGTCTACACCAATATTGACACCTTCTCAGTGAGCTGGCGGGCGCACTACGGCAACCGCTACTCGCGGCTTGTCCACTGCATCACCGACAACATCTGCGACACGGGCTCGATGATCTCGATCGACGTCTTCCGTGCCGGCGTGCGCTTCAACGACGACAGGCAAAACGGTTTCGAAGACTGGGAGTTCTGGCTGTCCTGCATCGAACATGGCTTCGTCGGAACGCCGTGTCACGACACGACGTTCGAATACCGGCTACGAGCGGAAAGCCGCTTCAAGGAGGCGAACAGGGATCGTGCCGCCTCGGTGAGCTTCTTGAGGAAACGCCACAGGGCACTTTTCCAGCGTCCTATGCTCGTTGATTTCGAACATGAGGAATGCCCGCGCTATCTCTTTGCGCGGACGGAAGACGCGGCGATCTCCTTCTTCACCGATCCGACCAAGTCGCCGCAGAAGCTTCGCCTCGACGATATCATCCCGTCCTTTTGGGCAAGTATCGGCGAGCCGGACAACGTCCATTTCCCGCCGTTCCTGATTGCCGGAAGCGGCGCCACCCTCGATCTCCTGCTGCGCTCGCGCATGCTACCGAACGTGCTTTCGCATCTGGAGCGCTTGAGCGAGAAGGCCAATGTCGTCTTCGTCCAGCTCGGCAATGACGCCGCACAGCGCAAGATCGAGCCGGTCTTCCATGAGGCCGGGGCGCATGTGGGGCATGCCGATCTCATCTTCTTGCCGACCTCGCTCGTGCGCGACGTGATCCAGAACAATGCGCTCGACTGGTTCGCGTCGATCGGCAACCAGCAGGTATGGCCCACATCGGCGGTGCTGAAGGTGCGCTTTCCCTTCCCGAGAACCCTGCCGCGCCGCTCGCTGATCACGCCGCAGCAGGTGATGATCAATTGTGTCAACGCCATCGCGACCAGTCCGCTACGCCGGACGGCCGGCCGGCGCTGGACCTGGCGCCCGGCGCGGCTCGTGCCTTACGCAGAACTCCACAAGGCACTTCGCCACGAGCTCGGCGGCTCGCCGGTGCTGCCGCTCGGGCATAGCGAAGGAGGCAAACGAACCGCGGCACTGCTCGTTCCGAACGCGTCATTCGGTGGCGCCGAGAAGGTCGTCTATGCTGCGGCGCGTGAATTGAAGGCGAATGGCTACGAGACCCATCTGTTTGTGTTGGGCACGTCCAGGATGGACGTAATCGACGAGTTCGACGCGAGCTTTGATTACATACACTTCTGGGACCAGGGCATTCCCGCCTGGGGCGGCTCGGGCTCTTTTCTGGGGCAGGACTTCATAGCCGAGGGGCATGAGGTCGATTGGTCGGCACTCAAGGGTCAGCTTTCCGGATTCGACCTCCTAATCAACAATCATGTCATGGCGGTGCACCCGCTCATCGCGCGCCTGCGCTCCGAAGGTACCCGCACCGCCTGCTATCTTCACGTCGTCGACAATACGGGCTTCAAGAGGCCCGCCGGACAGCCGTTCGCGGCAATTGCGCATGAGCATTGCTATGACGCGTTCCTGACCTGCTCGGAGCAGCTCAAAATCTATCTGCACAGCTTCGGCGTCCCGCACGAGAAGACCTTTGCTGTCCCCAACGGCGCGAGCTTCTCCGTGCCGCCCAAGGTCCTGGCAGAGGTTCTGTCGGTCAGGCGGATCGAGCGCAAGGACGATCGGCTCCGGGTCCTCTACATGGGCCGGCTCGACCAACAGAAAGGGATCGACCGCCTGGCTGCTGCGATCGCGGAGCTCAGGGCCTCGCGCGTACCTTTCGACGCCCGGGCGATTGGCGGCGAGATCCTCGCGGACGCCACCATATCGTGGACGGATCGACTGAAGGATCTTGGCGTTGACGTGCGCCCGCCGGTGTTTGCGAGCAAGGACCTCATCAAAGCCCTGGGTTGGGCGGATGTTCTTCTGATGCCATCGCGATGGGAAGGGGCGCCATTGATGATCGCCGAGGCGCAGCAACTCGGCTGCGTTCCGATCGCGACCGCCGTCGGCGCCGTCGACGAGCTCATAATCGATGGCGAGGACGGCATCCTGATCGACGCTGCCGCCGATCCACAGGTGGTGCGCGACATGGCGAAGGTCATCGCGGAAGTGGCCCACAATCGCGAGAAACTCGCGCCTCTCATGGAGGGGTGCCTGAGAACCGCTGCACGCCGCTCATGGGCATCCTCCTTTTCCGAGTTCCTCGGCTGGTGCGACCGCTCAGTGAACAATTCATCGCTTTCGCGCTCGACGGTCATACGTCAGCGCGAGACATCCAATCCCGAGGTTGCGGCGGTGGGCTGACAAGCCCGCGCCGGTTTCAAGAAGAAGGGTCTATTGCATGCGTCCAAGAATCCTCGTGACGGGAATTCCTGGCCACTACACGCGCCTTGCCAACGGCGCTCACGGCCTGTCGGTGTCCTATTCGGAGCGGCAGAAACAGCCGGAGACGAAGGAGGAGTTTCTTCAGGAGCTTCGCAACATCAGCAACACCGGAAACTACCTGATCGGCGAAGGGGCGCTCCGCGCGATCGCGCCGCATGCGAAGCAGGTGCCGTTCTGGCATCTCTACAATTGCAGCAAGAACGGTGTTGGTCTGGAGGAGTTCAACGCTAATTTCGACATATGCGTGTTCACCTGCGCTAACCTTCTGCGCAAGGGCCTCTCCGCCGACGCGGAAGCCGAGGTCCTGAGCAAGCTCAAGATGCCGATCGTCATGCTCGGCATCGGTCTACAGAATCGCCGGGATCTCGAGAACAGCCTGCCCGAGGGCACGAAGCGGCTCCTGAACGTTCTGAAAGAGCGGGAGCACTATTTCCTCACGCGCGGATTCGAGACGGCAGGCTTCCTCAAGGACCAGGGCTTTACCTACGTCCAGCCGACGGGCTGCCCCTCCGTCTATTTCATGCCGCACAACATGCGCGCGTCGCTGAAGAAGCTGCCGCATGTGAAGATCGGCAAGGCGCGGACGATCTTCTCCGGCTATCTCGGCGCCAATCACGATACGATTGTCGATGCCCATGCTCTGGCGCCCGAAGACTCGCGCCCCCAATACGTGATCCAGGACGAGTTCCTGCACTTCGACATGAACGTGGAGGAAAATGGCGACGGGCGCGTCTATGACTCCGCCTCCGGTTCGATGCTCGGCGAGCTCAGCTATCCGGGCACGGATCGGCTGAAGACATCCTTCGACATCCGCACCTTCTTCGACACGAACCAGTGGCGCGCATGGGCGTCGTCCATGGACTTCAATTTCGGGCGGCGCTTCCACGGCTCGATCATCGCCATGCAGGCGGGTGTGCCAAGCCTGATGGTGGCGGTGGACGACCGGATGCGCGAGATGCTCGGCTATACGGGCCTGCCCGCGGTCGATGCCATCGATGTGGATAACGCGGAAGATCGGGCCGAGTTCGTCGCCGATCACCTGGCCGGGCTCAACGCATCCGAACTCATCGACAGATATTCCGATCGCGAGCGCACCTTCCGCACGGCGCTGCGCGAAATCGGGATCGGGCAATAAACCTTCGCGGGCGCGGTCCCGGACTTCAGAAAATCAGGTGTTTCGATGCGTGTCTTGCTTACAGGAATCCCGTCATATCTGCAGCGTACCGTCGCGGGCGTATCCGGGTCGGAGGTCCGCCACAGGCCCTATTTCGATGAGGTCAGGACAAAGAAGGATCTCATCGACCAGGTGCGGAAAATCGCCAATACCGGCAACTATCTGATCGGCGAAGGAGCGGCCAGCGCTTTGCGTGGACACGACGTCACCTATGTGCCGTTCTGGCATCTCGCCAACAGCCGCAACTCTGACGAGGTCTACGCGCGCTTCAACGAGGAGTTCGACATCTGCGTCTTCGCCTCGGCCAATCTCTTGCGGCCCGGCTACTCTGCGGATCTCGAAGCGGAAGTATTCGACAAGCTGAAGATGCCCGTGGTGGTGATGGGCATCGGCATACAGCGCAGGGAAGGGCTCAAGGAAAATCTGCCGGCCGGCACCCTCAAATTCCTAGATGTGCTCCGAAACAAAGAGAGCTTCTTCCTGACCCGTGGTTATTTCACCGCCGAGTTCCTCCGCGAGCAAGGCATGAAATCCGTGAGGCCCACGGGCTGCCCGTCGCTTTTCTTTGCTCCGAACGAGATGAAGCGCTCGCTCACCGCTCTCGCCAATCCGGAGCTGGCGACGGCCCAAAAGATCGCCTTCGGCGGCTATCTCGGCAGCGTGGCCGATACCATCGTCGATGCCCATGCGCTCCTGAAGCCCGACAGCGTTGCAAGCTACGTCGTCCAGGACGAGGTGGTCGCCTACAATCTCTCCCTGCCCGGGGAGGACGACGTGCATGTCTACGACCGGGCAAGCGGACGTATTACGGGACAGACCGAATACAAGCATTCCGAGAAGTGGCAGAGGAAGCATGAGCTGCTGGTCTTCTTCGACACCAATCAGTGGCGAAGCTGGGTCAGTTCGCGCGATCTCTGCTTCGGCCGCCGGTTCCATGGTTGCATCATCGGCATGCAGGCCGGAGTGCCTTCGCTCATGATCGCGGTCGACGATCGCATGCGCGAGATGCTGGAGTTCATCGGCTTTCCCTATATGGAGGCCGCGATCTGGAACCGCGAGACGGACAGGAGGGCCTATCTTGGGAATTTCCTTTCCAAGATCGACTCGCAGGCAGTCATCGACCGGTACTCGGCTTGTGAGGCCAACTTCCGCACTGCTCTCGCGCATGTCGGCCTCTAGAGCATTATGCAGTCAGGTGGAATCACCTGTCGTCGCACAAGTGCGGCAAAAACAAACAGGTAGATCGGTTGCGCGAACGCACCTGAGTGCATCCCGCTCTATGCTGTGGAAAGGGCCGGCGGCAGTCGTCTTCAGCGGATGGCTTGCGCTCGTCCAGCCTGCCTGTGCCGACGACGTCCCGGCTGCTCGGATCGGGATAAACCGCGTAAATCTTGGATGGCTGTCTCACAGCGAGCAGGAGAGGGTACTCAAGGATATCGCCGCGAGTGGAGCGACCGACGTGCGCCTTTCCCTGTCGCGACCGGTGGACAAGAGTATCGAGGCGCTGGCCATTGCCAGTCGGCTTGGTCTCAGGATCCTTCTCGAAATCCAGCTTGCGAACAAGAGCTACTACCCGGAGAGTGCCCGCCCGCGGACAGGCTTCGGGCGTCTATGGGACGTCTATCGTCTCTCCGATCTCGATATCGATCGGTATCGCAAGGGTTTGCGCGATGCGCTCCGGCGCATCGATGCGCTGGGCATTCGCCTGGAGGCTATCGAGCCCGGCAACGAGATCAACCATGCCGGCTACAACGGGGACCTTGCTGTCTACCGGAAGCCGGGCGCTCCGACGCCACGCACGATCGCCGATCTTAAGGACCGGCTGGCGTTCGAACGGGGGCTGGACAATTACGTCCGCGTTCTGGAGATCAGCCGCGAGGAAGTGCGTGCCACGGTGCACAGCCGCAAGGCAACCGTCGTTTCCGCCGGGCTTTCCGACGCGAGCGCCAAGGAGGCCGACAAGCGCGGCCTGGAACGGCTCGATCCGCGCGTGTTCGTCGCGGCGCTTCGCAATCGGGGCGCCGAGAGCTTCATCGATGCCTATGGCATCCACATCTATCCGGGCCGGAAAGCGGCGGGAGCGCTGGCGACCCGTGTGAACAGCCTCCTCGATTTCTGCCAGGGAGCCGATCAGGGCAAGCCCTGTTGGGTGACGGAATGGGGCATTGCCAATACCGCGCGTTCGTGCCCCGTCGACGATCGCGCGCGAGAGGGAGCGGTGCGTGCCATGCGCGCAACGCTCGGCGAACTGATGGCGACGGGTCGATTGTCGGCAGCCTATTACTACGATTGGGACACGGAACCCACCTACAGACTCTGGCGCTGCGGTAAGTTGAGCCCCGCCGGTGCCGCCGCGATCCGGCCTGCCGAAATCGAAGGGCGGGCGAGATGACGGGAACGTTCACCAGCCGCGGGCGGAGTTCAACGGCGACAGGAGACACCGCATGAAGGGGATCATTCTTGCAGGCGGCAGGGGGACCAGGCTCTACCCGGTGACGATCTCGGTTTCGAAGCAGTTGCTGCCGGTCCACGACAAGCCGATGATCTATTACCCGCTCGGCACGCTCATGCTGGCGGGAATTCGCGATTTTCTGGTGATCACCATGCCGAGGGACAGGCCGCTGTTCGAGGAGTTGCTTGGCGACGGAAGTCAACTCGGCCTCTCGATCTCCTATGCGGAGCAGTCCGAGCCGAACGGCCTTGCGGAAGCTTTCATCATCGGCCGGCAATTCGTCGGGGAAAGTCCGGTCGCGCTGATCCTCGGAGACAATATCTTCTACGGCGCAGGCCTTCCTGAGCTCTGCCGGGAGGCCGCGGCCCGAAAAAGCGGCGCCACGATCTTCGCCTATCGCGTGGACGACCCGGAGCGTTACGGGGTCGTGAGCTTCAACGGCCGCAGCGGCCGCGCTGAGACTATCGAGGAGAAGCCGGAACGCCCGGGATCGAGCTGGGCCGTGACGGGCCTCTACTTCTACGAGAACAGCGTGCTCGACGTTGCGGCCTCGATCAGACCGTCCGCCCGCGGCGAACTGGAAATCACCGACGTCAATCGCGCCTATCTCGACCGGGGGGACCTTCATGTCTGCCGTCTCGGCCGGGGCTACGCCTGGCTCGATACCGGTACCCATGACAGCCTGCACGATGCCGCCTCCTTCGTGCGTACGATCGAGCATCGCCAGGGCGTGAAGATCATGTGCCCGGAAGAGATCGCCTTCGAGCTCGGCTATGTCTCTGCCGATGAGGTGCTCAAGCGCGCTGCCTTACTCGGCAAGAACGAATACACGATCTACCTTCAGCGACGCATCAGGGAGCTTGCCGATGCCTGAGATAAGAGCCCTGGGCCTCGACGGTGTTCTGGAAATCATACCACGCAGGTTCGGCGACGAGCGGGGCTTCTTTTCGGAGACCTACAATGCCGAGGCTTTGCTGGCGCATGGCATCCGGCTCGCTTTCGTGCAGGACAACCACTCCTATTCCGCAATTGTGGGCACGTTGCGCGGCCTGCACTACCAGCTTCCGCCACGCGCTCAGGCCAAGCTCGTTCGGGTCGTGCGGGGGAGGGCGTTCGACGTGGTCGTCGATATCCGCAAGGGCTCGCCGACATTCGCGCAGTGGATTGGTCTCGAACTCTCGGCCGAAAGATGGAACCAGATTCTGGTGCCCGTGGGGTTCGCCCATGGTTTTGTCACCCTCGAACCGGAGACGGAGGTCCTCTACAAGGTGAGCGAGCACTATTCCGCAGAACATGAGCGCGCGATCCGCTTCGACGATCCGCAAATCGGGATAAAGTGGCCCGTGGACGCCGATCTTTTGCGATTGTCCGCGAAGGATCGGGACGCATCGTTGCTGGCCGATGCCAAGCTCTTCGATTTTGGCCGGTGAGGGGGCAAGCATGCGTGTTCTCATCACAGGTGGCGCCGGCTTCATCGGCTCTGCGGTCTGCCGGCATCTTGTTGCCAATGGCGCCGAGCGGGTCGTCAATGTCGACAAGCTGACCTATGCTGGCAATCTCCAGTCGCTGCGCGCGGTGGACAATCACCCGAGCCATGTCTTCTACCGGGCGGATATCCGCAACGAGCAATCGCTGCTCGACATCATGCGCCTCGAGCGCGTCGATGCTGTCATGCATCTCGCGGCCGAGAGCCATGTCGACCGATCGATCGACGGGCCCGGCGCATTTGCGGAAACAAACGTCCTCGGCACGGTCCGCCTGCTTTCAGCGGCATTGGCCTACTGGTCGGAGCTTGGCCCAACAGCGCGCGAGCGGTTTCGCTTTCACCATGTCTCCACCGACGAGGTGTTCGGGGACCTCCCATTCTCCGGCGGCGTTTTCGTCGAAGAGACGCGCTACGCGCCTTCGTCCCCCTACGCCGCCTCCAAGGCGGCGGCGGATCATTTCGTTCGTGCCTGGTATCAGACTTATGGGCTGCCCGTGGTGCTCTCGAACTCCTCCAACAATTACGGACCGTTTCATTTTCCCGAGAAGCTTATCCCCCTGACGATCATCAATGCGATCGAGGAAAAGCCGCTGCCGCTCTACGGATCGGGAGCGAACGTTCGCGACTGGCTCCACGTCGACGACCATGCACGCGCGCTGGATCTCGTGATGAGGAAGGGGAGGCCAGGGGAGAGCTACAACATCGGCGCCCGGGCCACGCGCAACAATTTGTCGGTGATGGAGAGCATCTGCGACCTGCTCGACATCCGCCTGCCGCGCAAGGGCGGAAAGAGCTATCGCGATCTCATCACGCTTGTCGCCGACCGGCCCGGTCACGATCGGCGCTATGCGATCGACCCTTCCAAGATCGAGCATGAGCTTGGCTGGAGGCCGACGCGGGACTTCGAGGCGGGTTTGAGCGACACGGTCGATTGGTATCTCGCCAACGGCTGGTGGTGGGAGCCGATCCGGCGCGAGCGCTACGACGGCGCACGTCTCGGCGGACGCCATCGGAGTGTTGCGTGAAAATTGTCGTGACAGGCTGCAAGGCGCAGCTGGCAGAAAGCCTCGTAGAACGGGCGCGTGGGCGGCCGAATAGCGAGGTCATCGCGGTCGGGAGGCCGGATCTCGATTTGGCCCGCGCGGAAACGATACGGTTTCCTCGTTGCGGTTGTCGTCCGGCGCCTAGCCCTAGAGAAGTTCCATGACGGAGGGTCCCCGCGCGGCAAATTGAATGTAGGGAAACGAGCTAAGCTACTTTGAAACGTCGATTGACATAGCCTGGATTTCTTAATGCAGTCGAAGGTCGTCGAGGCGGACGAGACTTGGTTACGAAAGGACAGCCGAGGTTGACATGCCAGGGCGGCTCATTCCGGCCAGTTTCGCGCCAAAAGCTCTCCTAGACTGCATTCCGTCGATGTTGCTTTGGTGGTAGTTGAGAGTGCCCGCCAACAAAGTTTCCAAATTGGGAACTTCACGCTTGTTTCCAAATTGGGAACGCGCTAAATAGGAGTTCGAGTGAACGTTATCGCTAAATCCGCGCTGGTGAATTTTTGGAACAGCTTGCCGAAAGGAGCTCCCAGAGAGACCGCGGAAGCCGCGATGACGGAATGGTACACCACCGCATCGAAGGCGAGTTGGAGCAACTTTAGTGAGCTGAAGAAGACATTTAACTCGGCTGATATCGTGGCGGGCAACAAGGTTATTTTCGACGTCGGTGGCAACAAGTACCGCATCGTGGGGCTGGTCGCGTTTCGGTCAAAGCGGATTTTCGTTCTGTTTGTCGGGACGCACGCCCAGTACGATGCGATTGACGTCAAAGACCTCTGACGTGAAAGGAAGTCGACATGTTGGATTTGAAAGCTTTTCGAACGCTTCAGAGTGAGGCCGAGTACAACGCCGCGCTGAAGGAAGTTCGGCCGTATTTCGAGAACGAACCCGATGAAGGCTCTGAGGAAGCTGCACACTTTGACGCGCTCGTGCTTCTAATCGAACAGTACGAAGGTAAGCACTATCCAATCCCGACGGCGAGCCCGGTTGAGGTGGTCAAGTCGGTGATGGCTGCGAACAATTACACGCGCGCCGATCTCGTTGCGGTTATTGGCTCCAAAGCGCGGGCGGCCGATCTTTTGAACGGCAAGCGGGAAATTAATCTGGATCAGATCCGAAAGCTCAGCAAGGAATGGAACATTCCCGCTGGCGCGTTGATCGGCGACGTCGCGGCTTAAGGGATACCACAACCAATAACTGAAGCGCTCGGCGCCATGACCACTTTAAGGTGACCTAAATACCCAAGCCGAGGCCTTCTTCAGTTCGACACCGTACCATCATTGTTGGACACGCTCGTCCCCGGGCTCTGGAACTCGGAATCGCCAAAAAAGCTCCCGCCCGGGAGCAGGTTGACGGTGACCGATTGCCCCGTGGAGTGCCAGCCGGGGTTGCTTCCCGAACAGTCGTAGACGCCAGGACGCGTTTCGACGCAAACCAAACCCCGGAGCGGGTAAAATCAATATCCATTCCGATTCAACCAGTTGGTGATTGCTGCGGCTCAATCTAACCGAAAAAGCGTTACGGTCGAAATTGGACTTTGGGGCATATTCCTGCTGGACGAGCATGTACCATTTCGCCTGTATGCTGAGTACGCAGTTGGTACGTGCGAGTAACCAAACAATCAGCATGCGGATTGGCGACTCTTGGGTCGATCGCGTGGGTGATCGGTCCAGTGTACCTAAACGACCGTACAGTTCCATAACATAGATTATGCGATCGTTTGGTGTAGCCGCAAAGTTAAAGTGTCCTGATCCTGCAAAGTAAGAATGTCACTCTCCCCGGGTTTTCGATGACCTGGGAGATTGCGGATGGGATTGATTGCGATGAGCGAGCGCGATCTGCAGCGGATAGAAGTTTTGTCGAAGGTGATCGCCGGGCGCATGACGCTTGTGTCGGCGGCACATGTGCTTGATCTGAGTACCCGCCAGGTACGTCGTCTGATGGATCGGATTGAGACGAGCGGTGCGGCGTCGATCCGGCACAAGGCGATCGGCCGGCCATCGAACAACCGGATCAGCGACGGTGTTCGGGATTATGCAGTGGCACTCGTTCGCGAGCGCTATACGGATTTCGGGCCGACGCTGGCGGCCGAGAAGCTCGCCGAGCGCGATGGATTGCGTGTCTCGCGCGAGACGTTGCGCCAATGGATGTCGGAGGCCGGCCTGTGGCTGTCGCGCGAGCAGCGGCGGACTTTTCATCAGCCGCGATTGCGGCGCGAGGCCTATGGCGAGCTGGTGCAGATCGATGGATCCGAGCATCGCTGGTTCGAGGATCGCGGTGACCCATGTTCATTGCTGGTGTTCATCGACGATGCGACCGGCAAGCTGATGCAGTTGCGGTTCGTACGCTCGGAAAGCGCCTTCAGCTATTTCGAGGCGCTGGAGCTCTATCTGAAGGCGCATGGTGCGCCGGTCGCCTTTTATTCCGACAAGCATTCGGTGTTCCGGGTGGCGAAGAAGGACGCCAAGGGCGGCCAGGGCATGACCCAGTTCGGGCGTGCGCTTTGTGAGCTAAACATCGAGATTCTTTGCGCAAACTCGAGCCAAGCCAAGGGCCGAGTCGAGCGGATGAACCGGACGCTCCAGGATCGGTTGATCAAGGATCTGCGCCTGGAGGGTATCTGCGGCATGGACGACGGCAACGCTTTCCTGCCAAGGTTCATGGAGCGCTATAACCGGCAGTTTGCCATTACCCCTGCCCGGGCCGATGATCTGCATCGGCCGCTGAACCTTGCCCCGGATCGGCTGCGCGACGTCCTGTGCAAACGTGAGCAGCGTTATGTCGGTGCCCAGTTGACGTTTTCGTTCGAGCGCCAGCGGATCATGCTGGAAGAGAACGAGGTGACGCGTGGGTTGGTGGGCCGTTATGTCGAGACCTATGCCTTCGCCGATGGCCGGCTGGACGTGCGCTGGAAGGGGCATTCCCTGCCCTACAGGACGTTCGACAAGGACCAGCGGGTGACGCATGCGGCGATCACCGAGAACAAGCGGCTTTCCGATGTGCTGGCCTATATCAAGGAGCGTCAGGATCAGCGACTAACGCCGAAGGTCAAGACCAACAGCGAGAAGATCGGCTACACGCCGCGGGGCGGCAAGCCGGGTCGGAAGGCGGATTTTATGAACGACCCCACCGTCATTGCCCGACGGCGACAAGCGCTCTCTGACCTCGATGCGGCGGAATGATCGGCTGCTCCAACTGTCAAAGCTAAAGCCGGATGGTGCGTCTCACCCGCCCCCTCCCTTCCCTTGCAACCCGGCCCAGCCGGTCCGGTCGGGGGCTTGCCTCAGTGCAGGTGGACATGTCGAGTGTCGCATTTCTAACTGGCTGAAGACGCGCCCAAAGTGACATTTCTACTTTGCGCAACAGCGGACATTTCAACCTCGCCGCCACAGTTGATGTAGCGGCAGTTTAGAGATGCGACATATGAGCCAGTTAGAGATGCGACAGTCGTCGCCTCTTGGGATGCTGGTCAAACGTCAACGTTTGGAAGGAAGACTGGCGAGGTGAAGCGTGGTTGAGACCATGAGCGTTCGGAGTCGTCATGTCTTGTTTGATCACCATGTCGCAGAAGGAATTGCATCGTCTTGAACTGATCCAGCGGATTCGCGGGCGCAGCCTGACCGTCGTCGAGGCGGCCGCGTTGCTTCGTCTTAGCCGCAGTCAGGTCCACCGGCTGTTGCAGGCCTATGACCAGGCCGGCGCCGACGGTCTCGTCTCGAAGAAGCGCGGCCGTCCGAGCAACCGGCGTTACAGCGAGGACTTCCGCAACCTGGTGCTCGACCTGGTGCGTGAGCATTACCTGGATTTTGGACCGACGTTGGCCGCCGAGAAGCTGCTCGAACGCCACCGGATTGCCGTCAGCAAGGAGACGCTGCGTCAGTGGATGATGGAAGCCGGCATCTGGGTGTCGCGACGCGAGCGCAAGAAGCGGGTTTTCCAGCCGCGCGGCCGGCGCGATTGTTTCGGCGAACTCGTTCAGATCGACGGCTCGCTTCATTGGTGGTTCGAGAACCGCGGACCCAAATGCGCCCTGCTCGTCTATATCGACGATGCCACCGGCAAGCTCTTGCATCTGCGCTTCGCCGGATCGGAGAACACCTTCGACTATCTGCACGCGACGAAGGCCTATCTGCAGCAATGGGGCAAGCCGATCGCCTTCTACAGCGACAAGCATGGCATCTTCCGCACCACCCATGCTTCCAAGAAGGACAGAACCAGTGGCCTGACGCAGTTCGGCCGGGCCCTTTATGAGCTCAACATCGACATCATCTGCGCCAATACCCCGCAGGCCAAGGGGCGCGTCGAGCGCGCCAACCAGACGCTGCAGGATCGGCTGGTCAAGGAACTGCGGCTGCGCGGCATCGACTCGATCGCGGCGGCCAATGCCTATGCGCCGGAGTTCATGGCCGACTTCAATCGCCGCTTTGGCAAGGCGCCGCGCAATCCGAAGGACATGCATCGGCCGTTTGCCGCGCATGAGAACCTCGATGGCGCCATGTGCCGCAAGGAGGTCCGCAAGCTGTCGCAGTCGCTGACGCTGCGCTATGACAAGGTGATGTTCATCCTCGATCCGACCGACCTCGCCACGGCGCTCGCCGGCAAGAAGCTCATTGTCTGCGACTATCCCGACGGCCGCCTCGAGATCACCCATGAGGGGACGTCCCTGCCCTACAGAGCCTTCGACACCTTACGGTCGGTGCACCGCTCCGAGGTGGTCGAGAACAAGCGCCTTGATGACATGCTGGCCGTGGTCGCCGAGATGCAGGCCGGACGAGAGCAACAGCGCAGCAAGGGCGGGCCGCGCCGCACCGGCCAGACGGACCACATGTTCGGCATACGCGACGGCAGCCAAAGCAATGGCTACCAAAAGCGCGGCACCAAGCCTGGCCGGAGGACGGATTTTACCAAGGATCCGGTGGTCATCGCCAAGCGCCAGCAAGCCCTTGCGCAGCTGAAGGCGGCGGAGTGATCGGGGTGTCAAAGCTAAAGTTTATCTTGCCGCTGGAGCCATCCGCCGCCGACCGGGCTGCGCAACCCTGACCAGCTCCACCCGGCCGGCGGCTATCGTCTGCGTACTTTGTAAATATAGCAACTTGCAAACGAAGTAATAAGGAGTAGGATGACGTCGCGTTTCTAATTTGACTACTTTGTCTCATCTTTAAATAGCTGTGACATT
>NZ_WITC01000041.1 GCF_009601505.1 Sinorhizobium terangae | reverse complement strand
TGAACCGCTCCGCCGTCAGCTCGGGACGGTTGAGGTAGCCGCGCGCAACCCCTGCCCCGCCGATGTAAAGCTCGCCGACCGCCCCGAACGGCACGGGCTGACCATGGCCGTCCAGCAGATACACCCGCGTGTTCGCAATCGGACGGCCGAGGGGAGGCAATTGGGGCCAGCATGATGGGTCAGCTGCAAGAAGGTGCTCGGCAATGACGTTGATTTCTGTGGACCCGTATTGATTGATCAATCTCGCGTTTGGATGTGCCTCGAAGAACGCCCGAAGCAGTGGAGTGGCCTGCAATTGCTCACCCGCTGTATAGATCTCACTTAAAAAGGGCAGCAGCGCTTTTTGCGTGCCCCAGACCTCCGCAAAACGGTTCAATGCTACGAAGGGGAGGAAAAGCCGCTCAATCGCCTCCCCTCTCGCGAATTCGAGCAGGTCGGAGAAGTCCCTACGGGCCTCTTCCCGCACAAGCACGAGCTGTCCACCGTCCTTCCAACAAATGAACAATTCCTGGGAGGACACATCGAAGTTCAGGCTCGCGAATTGAAGTGTGCGTCGTTCTCGAGCACCAGCCCCCGGTGAGAACGACAGGGAATTCACAAGCGCGCCGTGGGACATTTCGACGCCCTTTGGAGTTCCGGTTGATCCGGAGGTATAGATCACATAGGCGAGATGGCGCGAGGTCAGGCCAAGCGCACGCGGCTCGGGGTCGCAGGCGGGCAGTTCGGCCCAGGCCGGTGTGGCTGTCTCCAGATCGACCACCGTCAGATCGACAAGCGCCTCCAGGCCCAGTGCGGCGCGGCCAGCCGCATCGCAAAGCATGAGCCGCGGGGCGGCATCGTCGAGCACCTGCCGCAGCCGCTGAGACGGATAGGCCGGGTCGAGCGGCACATAGGCACCGCCGGCCTTGAGGATCGCCAAAACCCCCACCACCATCGCCGGGCTGCGCTCCAGGCAGATCGCCACCGGCTGGTCCGGCCTGACGCCGAGCCCGATCAGATGATGGGCCAGCCTATTGGCGCGCGCATTGAGCTCGCCATAGCTCAGACGCTCGTCCTCGTGG
>NZ_WITC01000040.1 GCF_009601505.1 Sinorhizobium terangae | reverse complement strand
TAGAGTCTGTCAGACCTACGTTGAAACGTATCCTGCATGCCTGAGATAGGCGGCGCATTCGTGCGGGCTGAACGCCTTGAGAGCTTCGCCGACGCGCCGCCATGTCGCCTCGACGCTACGCTCGTCGGCCTTGCGCAGCAGGGTCTTGAGTTTGGCGAACATCATCTCGATCGGATTGAGGTCGGGGCTGTAGGGCGGCAGGAAGAACAGATGGGCGCCGGCGTCGCGGATGGCGCTGCGCGCCGGCTTGCCCTTGTGGCTGCCGAGATTGTCGAGGATGACGATATCCCCGGGGTTGAGGGTTGGCGCCAGGCATTGCTCGACCCAGGCGGTGAAGGCAATGCCGTTGATCGGGCCGTCGAGCACGAAGGGTGCGACGATGCGGTCGTGACGCAGCCCGGCGAGGAAGGTCAGCGTCTTCCAATGGCCATGCGGTATTCTGGCGATCAGCGGCTGGCCGCGCTGACACCAGCCGCGGCTGCGCGTCATGTTGGTTTTGACCCAGGTTTCGTCAACGAACACCAGGCGGCGCGGATCAAGTCGATGTTGATGGGTCTTCCAGCGGCTTCGGAAGCGCGCCACCTTCGGCCTGTCCTGCTCGCTGGCGATCAGCGTTTTTTTTAAATGTCTTGCCTTCGCGGCGCAGAAACCGCCAAACGGTGTCATGCGAGACATCGATCCCGGCCGCCTTCAGATCGGCGGCAAGCGCCCGCACCGTCCAATCGGTTTTGGCCGCCAGTCGGCGGTGAACCTCATCGGCCGCCGCGCCCCGCAGCATGGGTTTGACATGGCCCCCCATCTTGGCCGGCGCCAAACCGCGGCCGGACCGGTCGAGCTGGCCGATCCGCACCGCCGTCGCCGCCGATATCCCAAAGCGCAAGGCGGCCGCCCGCACCGTCATGCCTCCGGCCAAAGCGGCGGCGACGCGCTGGCGTAAATCAAGAGAAAGAGGTCGCGCCATCATTGCTGGCCTCCTCACCAGCAATGATCTTGAATCACAATCCCAACAAAAAGGGAATCCTGTTTCGATTCAGCTTAACGCTGACCGACTCTAGAGCAATTTCGGAAAGGCGTGTTCTAGGCGCTCTTCTGATGGGGGATCGGTCGCGGCGCGTTGGCGAGCGGCTTGTAGTCGGGCGCGACTAGGCCGCCGGAAATGAGGAGTTTGGCCGCGTCCTCGGCACTCATCTGAAGCGGTATGATTTTCTCGCGCGGCACGAACAGCAGAAACCCGGCCGTCGGGATCGGCGTGGGCGGAAGGAAAACCGTGACCATGTCCATGCCCCGCTCATCAAATTTCGCGGCGATTTCACCCTTGACGTCGGTCGCGATGAATACCAGCGACCAAAGGCCCGGGCTCGGATACTCGATCAGCCCTGCCTTTTTGAAGGACGAAGACTGCTCCTGGAGAACGGTCTGGAAAATCTGCTTGAGCGACTTGTAGATCGTGCGGACAAGTGGCGTCCTGTTGAGGAGCGACTCGCCGAAAGCGACGATCGACCGTCCTACGAGATTCGCCGTCATAAACCCGACGAGTGTTATGACGATCACAGCAACGAGGAGGCCAAAACCGGGTATGGCAACGGGCGAATAGGTGTCGGGATTATAAAAGTTCGGCAGGTAAGGTTTCACCCAGCTATCCGCCCATTCGATAAAGGAGCGAACCAGCCAGACCGTGATTGCCACGGGTGCGCAGATGATGAGCCCGGTAAGGAAATAGTTGCGCAGCCGGGCCGCTATGATGCCGCTTTTGGAGCCTTCCGTCATGCCGTTGCCATCAATTCTTCACATCGGCCCAAAGGCCGGATGATACGCGACATTGCCGGAAACCGTCGTTTCCGACAAGATCAGAACTAGAAAATATTGCGGCGCACAACCCGGAAAAACAAGAGTGCTTTCATGTCGAAAGCCGAACTTTTGGTATAACTCCGGCTCGCCGACGACGACGCAGCCCACCGCACCCGATTTCCGCAACATATCAAGGCCTTGGCGGATGAGCGCACTGCCCACGCCGCGCCCTTGCCTATCCGGCCGCACCGAAACCGGACCAAGCCCGTACCACCCGGCGGCGGAGGGGGTGATCGTCACCGGCGAAAAAGCGATGTGAGCGATCACTTCACCCGCGTCTTCCGCAACAAGCGACAGGGCAAGCGCGCCGGCGGCGCGCAGCCGCTCGATGATGAGCGGTTCCGTTTGGTCGCTATGCGGATGACCGGCAAAGGCGGCCGCGGTCACATCGCGGATCGCCTCATGATCGTCGCTCCGCTCCGGCCGGATGATCATTCGACGGTTACCGACTTGGCCAGGTTACGCGGCTGATCGACATCGGTGCCCATGAAGACGGCCGTGTGATAGGCAAGAAGCTGGATCGGCAACGCGAAGATCATCGGCGCGATGACCTCGTCGACGTTCGGCAACACGATCGTATGCATCGTGTCGAGCTTCGACGCGGCAGCGCCCATCTCGTCCGTGATAAGAATGATGCGCCCGCCACGAGCGGCAACTTCCTGCATGTTCGAGACCGTCTTGTCGAAGAAGCGGTCGTGCGGCGCGATGACGATGACCGGCATGTTTTCGTCGATCAGCGCGATCGGCCCATGCTTCAG
>NZ_WITC01000004.1 GCF_009601505.1 Sinorhizobium terangae | reverse complement strand
ATCGTGCTTTCCGAAAATCGGGTCCGATTTTCGGGCCGATGCGCTAGGACCAAAACTGGTCGAGCCACAGGTTCAGCTTGTCGAAGCCCGGCTTGTGGATCGCATAGATCCGCCGCGTTCCGCTCGATGAAACCGACACGAGATTGCAGTCGAGCAGCGCCTTCAGGTGCTGCGACACTGCCGGGCGGCTAATCGGCAGGCCTTCGGCCAGTTCGTTCACGGTTTTCGGTGCGCGCCTGAGTTCCTCCAGCAGGTAGCGCCGGTTCGGATCCGCGATGGCATCGAATGGGTCCGCAATGGTCATGGGCAGACGTTAAGCGAATTCTCCATAAGCGGCAAGAAAATTGTGCGGTGCGGTATGTGGTTGCTTCGCAGCATTTCCGGACGCCTCAGCCGCCCGACACGAGGCTGGTAAGACCGTCCCAGACAAGTCTTGATCCGGCGATAAAGGCCATCGTGTACATGAACGGATAGAAAATCTGCGGCTTCATCCGCCGGACGATCCAGGCGCCGCAGGCCGTCGCCACCATCGCCAGCGGGAAAAGCGTGGCCGATGTCTTCAGGTTGCTGATATCGAGCTGGCCGAGGGCGAAATATGGAATGAGTTTCACCGCATTGAGGATCGCGAAGAAGCGCACGATGGTGCCTGTATACTCACGCGGTGCGAGCTTCAGCGGCAATGCATAGATCTGAAAAGGTGGGCCGCCGGCATGGGCGACGAAGCTGCCGTAACCGGCAAGGGAGCCCCAGAGCGCGGCGGGGCCGGCGCGCTGTTTCTTGGGGCTGATCGGGGCGCCACTGCGACTGCGCCAGACGGTATAGACATAGCGCAGCACGAAGACGACCGTGATGAGGCCGATGATCAGCCTCAAGGCGTCGCGCGGCACATAGGCGGAGGTCGCCCAGCCGATGGCGATGCCGGCGATCGCGCCGGGCAGCAGCATCGTGAGGGTTTCCCGGTCGCCATGTTTGCGCCAGATCCACAAGGAGACGATATCCATGGCAATGAGGATCGGCAGCAGCAGCGCGGCCGCCTGGACAGGCGATACCGCCATCGACAGGATCGGAACCCCCATCAACGAAAGCGCTTCGCCCATGCCGCCCTTGCTAAGGCCTACGAGCAGGACTGCGGGGATGGCGACGAGATAGAAGTCGAAATCGGGAAGCATGGGTGGCGGTTGATCCTTTTGTCATCTCCGTCTATCGGTTTTCCCGAACGAAATCGAGTGGCGGCTTCGCTCCTACAGCGCCGCGCGCCCAATCGGACGCGCCAAGATCGCTGTAGCACTTTGAAGTGCTGCATGATTTTGTCCTTAAAAGGAATCATGCAATGAGCGGGTGCCGCCAGGAACGGATACTATGAGCAATGTAGAAAACCGCTGCCGCCTTGTGCTGGTCGTGCCGGACATGCCGGATCTCGCACAGCGTTCGAAGGTGCTTGCCGGCGCTTTGCGGGGAGGCGACGTGGCTTCCGTCATCCTGCCGCAATACGGCCTCAGCGACGCCGAATTCCAGCAGCACGCCGAGCTCTTGGTGCCGGTGATCCAGAAGGCGGGGGCTGCGGCGCTGATCGAAGGTGACACGCGCGTCGCGGGACGTGCCAAGGCGGATGGCCTGCATATCGTTGGGGGCGCCGATGTCCTCGGCGATGCGATCGAAAAGCACACGCCGAAGCTGATCGTTGGCGGCGGCAATGCTTCCGACCGCCACCATGCGCTCGAAATCGGCGAACTCAGGCCGGATTACATCTTCTTCGGTCGCACCGACGGTGATATCAAGCCGGAGCCGCATCCGAAAAATCTGGCACTTGCCGAATGGTGGGCGTCGATGATCGAAATCCCCTGTGTCGTCATGGGCGGCACGGACCCGCAATCGGTGCTCGCGGTTGCCGAAACGGGGGCCGAATTCGTGGCACTTCGCCTCGCCGTCTTTGGCGAGCCGGAGCAGGCGCCGGCGGTCGTCGCGGCCGTCAACGCGCTGCTTGACGAAAAAGCGCCACGGTTTGAAGATTAAGACGGTCCGATGTTGAGCCGCTTGTCGTCGAAGCCTGGCCGGGCTGCAGTCCTCTTTATGGCCGTCGCACTTGCGGCGGTGCCGACTCGCGCGCAGCAGCCGGCGACGGGCGTGCCGGCGGAGGATGGAGTCGCGGACGAGGGGACTGTGCCAAAGCGCGGCCGGATCACACCCTTCAACGGGGCGATCGTGCCGGAAGGGGCGGCTCCGCAGCAGAAGCCCGAGACAGGCGCGGCAAAAAAAGCGAAGGCCGGAGACGGCAGCACGCCTTCGGAGGGCGTCAATGTCTTCGATCGCATGGGCGCGCAATTGCCGGCGCTCCCGGCAGAAAAGCCGTTCACCGGAAAAGTGGACGATGCCTATGGCGCCTTCCAGCGCGGCTATTATCTGACGGCAATGGATCTTGCGCTGCCGCGGGCGCAGCTCGGCGATCCCGCTGCCCAGACGCTGGTTGCATCGATCCTCGAACAGGGTCTTGGCGTTGCGCGCAACGCCAAGGAGGCGGCCTTCTGGTACGGACAGGCTGCCAATAACGGCGATCCGGCCGCCATGTTCAAATATGCCCTGATCCTGATGGAGGGGCGCTACGTCAAGCGCGACAGGAAGAAATCCGAAGAGCTTATGAAGAAGGCGGCCGATCTCGGCAATGCCTCGGCCCAGTTCAATTACGGGCAAACGCTGGTTGCCGACATGCCGGGCGAGAAGGGCCTTAAGGCGGCGATGCCCTATTACGAGAAATCCGCCGAGCAGGGCATCGCCGATGCGCAATACGCTCTCTCGCAGATTTACATCAATGTCGACGGCATAGAGGAGAACAAGCGCGCGCGTGCCCGCGAATGGCTGCTGCGCGCCGCCCGCGCCGGCTTTGATACCGCGCAGCTCGACATCGCCATCTGGTTCGTCGAAGGGATCGCCGGCGACCGCAACCTCGAAGAAGGGTTTGCCTGGATGAAGCGCGCGGCGGAAGGCGGCAATGTCGTCGCGCAGAACCGGCTGTCGCATCTTTATGTCAATGCGATCGGCACGCGCCCGGATCCGGTCGAGGCGGCAAAGTGGTATGTGCTGTCGCGTCGCGCCGGCCTCAAGGACGATGCGCTCGAGGACTTCTATCTCGGCCTCAACGAAACGCAGCAGAAGTCGGCGCTCGCGGCTGCGAACAAGTTCCGTTCCTCGTGAGGCAGGTCTCCGCCAAGGCGGTTGTCACTGGCGTCGATGGCTGCAGCAATGCTATTTCGCTTGAACTTCTGCGGCTTTTGTGGTCTTGAAGCCGCGGTTTTGTCCGCGGCTTGCTCATTTCCTAATTCAGCCCGGCGGACGGAGTGACTTCACTCGGTTTTTTGACGACGAAACCCGCAGCTTCGCTCGCGCCGTGCGCGACATCGTGCGGGATACGTCAGACAGGTTCAATGTCCGGCTCGAGATGGCTCGGCCGGCCTTCGCTATCATAAGGATCGCCACATGGCCCGTTCTGCCCTTCTCAATGTCATGGTCCAGGCCGCCTTCAAGGCCGGCAAGTCGCTGGCGCGCGATTTCGGCGAAGTGCAGAACCTCCAGGTCTCGCTGAAGGGACCGAGCGACTATGTTTCCCAGGCCGACCGCAAGGCCGAACGGATCATCCGGGAAGAGCTGTTGAAGGCGAGGCCGACCTATGGCTTCCTCGGCGAAGAAGGCGAGGAAATCAAGGGGACCGACGGCGCGCATCGCTGGATCGTCGACCCGCTCGACGGCACCACCAACTTCCTGCACGGCATCCCGCATTTTGCCGTTTCGATCGGGCTTGAGCGTCAGGGCGAAATCGTCGCTGCCGTCGTCTTCAATCCGGCAACGGATGAACTCTACACCGCAGAGAAGGGCGGTGGTGCCTTCCTCAACGATCGCCGGCTGCGCGTCGGCGCTCGCAAGAACCTTTCGGACGCCGTCATTGCCACCGGGACACCGCATCTCGGTCGCGGCAATCACGGCAAATATCTGATCGAACTTCGCCATGTCATGGGCGAAGTCGCCGGCATCCGGCGTTTCGGATCTGCCGCGCTCGATCTCGCCTACGTGGCCGCAGGCCGCTATGACGGCTATTGGGAGCGGGACCTTGCCGCGTGGGATATTGCGGCCGGCATCCTGCTCATCCGCGAAGCCGGCGGCTGGGCAACCGATGTCGACGGCGGCAGCAAGCCGCTCGAGGACGGCTCGGTCGTTTGCGGCAACGAATACATCGCCAAGGCGCTGCGTGACGTGATCCATCGCCCGGTTCCGGCGAAGTAGCCAACGGCCCTCTCCCGAGCCTTGCAGTCTCAGGTGCGTTATGCGTCGGGGGCATTCGTTTTCCCTTCAATTTGGCGCAAAGTTCCACTAGTCTCCGGGCCAGCGGTGCCGTGCTGCTGCCGACGATGCAAATTCTCGAATCGCTTTCGAGAAATGCTTCGGTAATTCAAAGTGTTGCGGCACCCTTGCGTGTCTGAGGGCGCGCGGCGCTGGAGTGAACCCGGGAGTCTGGCTAACCTATGACGAAACTCAATCTGTCCGGATGGAACGGTCGGGAGAGCGTGGAAGAGAACTATAATCCGCACAAGCTTTCGAGCCCCATGCCCTATTTCTGGACGATGGTCCTTTTCCTGATCATCGTTGGTTTCGTCGCCGCCATTCTCTTCAGGCAGGCCCGTGAAGCCTTCGCCGGCAATCCAGGCCTCAATGGGCTCATTCTCGGCGTCCTGCTCATCGGCATCCTGCTCGCCTTCAATCACGTCCTGGGCCTGAGGCCGGAGGTCCGCTGGTTCAACTCCTTTCGTGCCGCCGGAAGCGCCGACAAGGTCGGACGCGACCCGGTCCTGCTCGCGCCGATGCGGTCACTGATCGGCGGTCGCCAGACGACCGCGATTTCCACAATCGCGTTGCGCTCGATTCTCGATTCCATTGCCACGCGTCTCGATGAGTCGCGCGACATAACCCGCTATCTCGCCGGCCTTCTGGTCTTCCTCGGCCTGCTCGGGACCTTTTGGGGCCTGCTCGGCACGATCGGTTCGATCAACACGGTGATCCAGTCCCTGGACGCCGGTACCGGCAGCACGGAAGATTTGCTGAGCTCCCTGAAGAACGGCCTGTCCGCGCCGCTCACGGGCATGGGAACGGCCTTTTCCGCTTCGCTCTTCGGGCTTTCCGGATCGCTGATCGTGGGGTTTCTCGATCTGCAGGCCGGCCGCGCCCAGAACCGCTTTTACACGGAACTCGAAAACTGGCTTTCCTCGGTGACCGACGTCGGTTCGGGAATCTCCTCGCCGATCAGCATTGCCGCGGAGCCGCCCATCGAAGAGCTGCGCCGGCTGACCGATCAGCTCACGCGGCTCAATCAGGAGGGTGGTGCAAATCAGCGCACGACGGCCGCAATGGCCTCATTGGCCGAGGGCATCCAGGGGCTCGTCAAGAATATGCGCGGCGAGCAGCAGATGCTCAGAGACTGGATCGAAGCGCAGCAGGAGGAAGCGAAGGCGATGCGCAAGACGCTCGACAAGCTGACGTCGCGGATCGGCCAAGCCGAGAGGATCGCGGTGCATGGCGACAAATCGATTGCGCAGTTCCGCCGCGTAGACGAGAGCGGAGGCGACTGAGCCCATGGCCCTCGCCCGCAAAGGTCGCAGTCACCGAACGATTGATTATTGGCCGGGCTTCGTCGACGCGCTGTCGACGTTGCTGATGGCGATCATGTTTCTCTTGAGCGTCTTCGTGATGGCGCAGTTCCTGCTCGGACGGGAAATCAGCGGCAAGGACGAGGTGCTGAACCGCCTGAACAGCCAGATCAACGAACTGACGCAGCTTTTGGCATTGGAAAAGAGTGGCAAACAGGATCTCGAGGATTCACTTGCCAACCTCCAGGCCTCGCTTGCCCAGTCCGAGGGGGAGCGCTCGCGGCTGCAGGCGTTGCTCAATCAGGGCGCCGGCAGCGCTGAAGCGGCGAACCAGAAGATCGGCCGACTCGGATCGGAGCTTGCATCCGAGAAGGAGGTCAGCGCCCGCGCAATGAGCCAGATCGAGCTTCTCAATCAGCAGATTGCCGCGCTGCGCAGCCAGATCGCCGCCATTGAAGGCGCCCTTCAAGCGTCGGAGGCAAAGGATCAGGCATCCCAGGCCAAGATCGCGGATCTCGGCCGCCGCCTGAATGTCGCGCTTGCTCAGCGGGTGCAGGAGCTTAACCGCTACCGGTCCGACTTTTTCGGTCGCCTGCGGGAAATCCTTTCCGACCGCGAAAACATCCGCATCGTCGGCGACCGCTTCGTCTTCCAGTCGGAAGTGCTCTTCCCATCGGGCAGCAGCGACCTCAATCCGGAGGGCCAGGCGGAGATGGCGAAACTCGCCACGGCGCTTCTTGATCTCGCGAAAGAAATCCCCGCCGAGATCAACTGGGTCCTGCGCGTCGATGGCCATACCGACAATGTGCAACTGTCGGGATCCGGCCGTTTTGCCGACAACTGGGAACTGTCGTCCGCCCGCGCGACATCGGTGGTGAAGTTTCTGATGTCCAGGGGCGTGCCTGCGGACCGGCTGGTGGCTGCGGGGTTCGGCGAATTTCAGCCCATTGCCGAGGGTGACAATCCTGAAGCTCGGGCACAAAACCGGCGCATCGAGCTGAAGCTGACCGAGAAATAGCGGCGGGCCCGAGCCCTTGAATTGACCTTGACGTCTGCGTAACAGTTACGTCGAGGGATGCGGGGAGGGCGCCTTTCATGGATTGTGATGTCCTGGTCATCGGCGCGGGCCTTGCTGGACTCGTGGCGGCGTCCGAAGCTGCGGCCGGTGGCCGCAAGGTGATCGTTCTCGACCAGGAGGGGGAGCAGAATCTCGGTGGCCAGGCTTTCTGGTCGCTCGGAGGACTGTTCTTCATCGACAGTCCCGAGCAGCGGCGCATGGGGATTCGCGATTGCCGCGAACTCGCGCGCCAGGACTGGATGGGCTCGTCGCAATTCGACCGGCCGGAAGATCACTGGCCGCGGCTCTGGGCTGACGCCTATCTCGACTTCGCCGCCGGCGAGAAGCGCTCCTGGCTCCATTCGCTTGGGCTTCGCTGGTTTCCGGTGGTCGGCTGGGCCGAACGCGGGGGCGGGCTTGCCCACGGCCATGGCAATTCGGTCCCGCGCTTTCACGTGACTTGGGGCACCGGCCCCGCCGTTCTCGAACCCTTTGTCCGACTGGCCCGGCAAGCGGAAAGCCGCGGCCTGCTGCGGTTCCGCTTCCGCCATCGGGTGGACGAGTTGGTGACGACCGATGGTGTGGTGACGGGCGCCCGCGGGACGATCCTCAAGGCGGATCCGGTGGCGCGGGGCGAGCGCAGCGCCCGAGACGTCGTCGGCGACTTCGAGATCTCGGCAGGAGCGGTCATCGTGAGTTCCGGAGGCATCGGCGGCAATCATGAGCTTGTACGCCGAAACTGGCCGCGCAAGCGCCTCGGGCAACCTCCGGCGACCATGGTAAGTGGCGTACCGCATCACGTCGACGGCCGTATGCTCGAAATTGCAGCCCGAGCGCGCGGCTCCGTCATCAACGCCGACCGCATGTGGCACTACACCGAGGGCCTCAGGAATTTCGCCCCGATCTGGCCGGATCACGGCATTCGCATTCTCCCGGGGCCGTCCTCGTTCTGGTGCGATGCCGACGGCAACCGCTTTGCAGCACCGGCGATGCCGGGTTTCGACACGCTCGGCACTCTGGAGGCGATCCGGCGCAGCGGACACGACTACAGCTGGTTCATCCTGACGAGAGCGATCATCAAGAAGGAATTCGCCCTTTCCGGATCGGAGCAGAATCCCGATCTCACCGGCAAGAGCGTCGCACTTCTCCTGAAGCGGCTTGGCAAAAATCCGCCCGGCCCGGTACAGGCCTTCATGGACAAGGGCGAGGACTTCGTCGTCCGCGACCGGCTGGAGGATCTCGTCGAGGGGATGAACCGGCTTTCCGGCGAGAACCGGCTTTCGGCTCCACATCTCAGGGCGCAGATAGAGGCGCGCGACCGTGAGATCGCCAACCCTTTCTCCAAGGACGCCCAGGTGACCGCTATCCGCGGAGCGCGGGCCTATCGCGGCGACCGGTTGCTGCGAACCGCAAGGCCCCACCGTCTTCTTGATCCGAAGGCCGGACCGCTGATCGCCGTTCGGCTGCACATCCTGACGCGCAAGACACTTGGAGGACTTCAGACCAACCTCTCCGGCCAAGTGCTGGAGCTTTCCGGCGAGCCGGTGCCGGGGCTCTTCGCCGCAGGCGAAGTGGCGGGCTTCGGCGGTGGCGGCATGCATGGCTACAACGCGCTTGAGGGGACCTTTCTCGGCGGTTGTATCTTTTCTGGCCTCGCCGCGGGGCGGAATGCGGCTAAGGAAGTTTGAGCCCGTGATTGCCCCTGTCCTTGGGTTTAGCCCGAGGACTAACCCTCTCCCCGCAAGTGGGGCGAGGGGACTGCATGATTTCATGCAGCCATTCAAATTGTTACAGCGACCTTAGCGCGTCCGATTCGACGCGCGGCACTGTAATGCGCTCGCCGCTTGTCCCTTCTCCCCGTCGAAACGGGGGAAGGTTGCGGCAGCGGGATGAGGGGCGATAGCGCGAACGCTTGCCTCAAAGCGTCAATCCATCTGGATGTTCGCGTCACGTACCACAGGCGTCCACTTCTCAAGCTCCGCCTTGACATGCGCCGCCAATTCCTCAGGCGTCGAGCCGACGATCTTGGCGCTGAACTCCTCCATGCGCTTCTGGACAGCCGGATCGGCAAGCGCCTTTTTCGCCGACTCGTTCAATCGCGCGATCACCGGTTGCGGCGTGTTGGCCGGCGCAAAGAGCGCATTCCAGGTATAGGTCTCATAGCCCGGAATACCGGATTCGGCGATGGTAGGAATATCGGGGAACGACGGCGCGCGTTCGGCAGTCGTCACCGCGAGCGCCCGCAGGGTCCCGGCCTTGATGTGTCCGGATGACGAAGGAAGGTTGTCGAACATGATCGGGACCTGATTGCCGATGACGTCGTTCAGCGCCGGCCCGGAGCCCTTGTAGGGGATGTGCTGCATCTCAACGCCGGCCATCTTCTTGAAGAGCTCGCCCGAGAGGTGGAGCGGCGTTCCGTTGCCCGACGAGGCGTAGCTGTATTGGTCCGGCGCCGCCTTGAGCAGGGCGAGCAGTTCCTGGACATTCTTGGCCGGCAGTTCCGGATTGACGACCAGTACGTTCGGAACGATCACGAGCAGCGAGATGGGTGCAAAATCCTTCTCGGGATCATAGGGCTTTGTCTTCAGGATCAGCGGGTTGAGCGCGTGCGTCGCGACCGTGGCCATGAGGATCGTGTAGCCGTCGGGGTCGGCACGCGCGACATTGGCCGCCCCGAGATTGCCGCCGGCACCCGCCACGTTCTGGACGACCACCTGCTGGCCGAGATCCTCTGACATCTTCTGGGCGATGATTCTCGCGACTACGTCGGTCGAGCCACCGGCAGCAAAGGGGACAACCAGGGTTATCGGCCGGTCCGGAAACTCCTGCGCTTGCGCCGTCGTGCCAAGGCTCAGCGCGGAAAGCGCCGTCAGGCCGAGCGCGATAGCGCCGCGGCGGGTCAGTCTCGTAAATGCCATGCGGAAAATCCTCCCAAACTCGTCGTGGCGATGCCGGCTGCGAAGGGCCGGCCCTTTAAGAATAGGGTCCGGCTCCCGCTGTGCAATGGCGCAGAGTGGATCAGCCGCGGTTGGACGACGAAAGTCTAAGCGCGGCGCATCCAATGGGAATGGATTGCTGCGCGCTTGCTCCCCTCTTATGCATGTCGTTGCCGCAAAACCGCTACGCACTTTTGGGCGACATGCACTAAAGCGCGTCGCCTTGTCATGCGACGCGCTTTAGGTCCTTGTTTTTATGCATGTCGTTGTCCCAAAACCGCTACGCACTTTTTGGGCGACATGCACTAAGATCGCGCTGCGACGAATAGCGCTTCCGCGCCGTGGTCGAACTGCAGTCGGGCGAGTTTCGCGTAAAGGCCGCCTTGGCGGATCAGCGAAGCATGGGTGCCTTCCTCGACGACGCGGCCATGATCCATGACCAGGATACGGTCGGCCTTGAGCACGGTCGCCAGCCTGTGGGCGATGACAATGGTCGTGCGCTGCCGCATCAACCCGTCGAGCGCCGTCTGCACCAATGTCTCACTCTCGGCGTCGAGTGCTGAGGTTGCCTCGTCGAGGAGAAGGATCGGTGCGTTCCTGAGGATTGCCCGCGCGATCGCGATGCGTTGGCGCTGGCCGCCGGAAAGTGTCACTCCGCGCTCGCCGACCTGAGTGTCATAGCCCTGGTCCAGCCTTGCGATGAATTCGTCGGCTTGTGCGGCGACGGCGGCTGCGCGCACGGCTTCCCGGCTCGCATCCGCTGCACCGAAGGCGATGTTGTCGTGCACGGACGTGGCGAAGACCGTCACGTCCTGCGGCACGATGGCGATGCGGTCGCGCAAATCCTTCGGGTCGGCACTGCGGGCGTCGATACCGTCGACGGTGACGGCACCTTTGACCGGATCGTAGTAGCGCAGAAGCATCGAGAAGACCGTGCTCTTGCCCGCGCCCGAGGGGCCGACGATCGCCACGGTTTCTCCGGGCTTGACCGCAAAATTCAGGCCGTTGAGGCTCTTGTAGTCAGGTCTGGCGGGATAGGCGAAGTGGACATCGGTAAACGCGATGGCGCCCTGGGCCGGCACCGGCATGGCGACCGGGTGCTCGGGCGCCTGGATCTGCGGCACTTCGGTCAGCAGTTCGTTGAGGCGCTCGGCGGCACCTGCCGCCTGCGAGAGTTCGCCCCAGACTTCCGAGAGCGCACCGAGGCTGCCGGCGGCGAAAACCGAATAAAGCAGGAACTGGCTGAGCGTGCCCGCAGAGAGCGTTCCAGAAAGCACGTCGCGCGCGCCGAACCAGAGCACCGCGACGACGCTGCCGAAGACCATGGTGATGGCGAAACCGGTAAGGATCGACCGCGCCCGGATCGCGGCGCGGGCGGCACCATAGGCGTCTTCCACCGCGCTGCCAAAATGCCGGTTGGCACTTTCCTCACCATTGAAGGCCTGGACCGTGCGGGCTGCGGCGATTGCCTCGCCGGCATAGGCCGAGGCCGTGGCAAGGGTGTCCTGCGCCTGGCGCGAACGCCGGCGGACGGATCGGCCGAAACCGACGAGGGGAAAGACGATGATGGGGATCGCCGCAAGCACGAGGCTCGAAAGCTTCGGGCTGGTATAGATCATCATGCCAATGGCGCCGAGACAGAGGATCAGATTGCGCAGCGCCACCGAGGCGGTGGCGCCGACGGCTGACTTGATCTGCGTCGTGTCGGCCGTCAGGCGCGAAACGATCTCTCCGGACTGGTTGACGTCGAAGAAGGAGGCGGAAAGCTGCGTGACCTTCGCAAAGACCTCGCGGCGGAGATCGGCGACAATGCGCTCGCCGAGCGAGATGACGAAATAGTAGCGCGATGCGCTGGCAAGGGCGAGCACGACGGCCAGCACCATCAGCATGGAGAAATAGGTGTTGATGAAGCCGGAATCGGAATTGGAGAAGCCGTTGTCGATCATTCGCCGAACGGCCATCGGCAAGGTCAGGGTGGTGATTGCGGCGAGTGTCAGCGAGATCGCCGCTCCGATCACCAGCCGGCGGTATCGCGCGAGGTAGGGCAGCACTGTGGCCAGCGGGCGAATGGATCTGCGAGCTGGCGGTTGGTTTTCTCGTCTGGACACATGACCCCCGATCGCCTACAGGCCGTGCGTCCGATCGGACGCGCTAAGGTCGCTGTAGCACCTTGAAATGCACTAGCGTGGAAGGCCTTCTTTATAAGTCTTCCGCGCGGCACTTGTTATCCCGCAGACCTTCATGTATAGGCACGGCATCGAATTGGGGAGCCGCGGCCCAAGAGCGGTCTGCGGCTCCATTTACGTGTTCGGTCCCAAAGTCGCAATGCCTTGCGACAATTGGACCCTGGAACTCTAGGAAGATTGTTATGAAGGCAGACATCCATCCCGACTACCACATGATCAAGGTGGTCATGACCGACGGCACCGAATATGAAACCCGCTCGACCTGGGGTGCGGAAGGTGCCACCATGAACCTGGAAATCGATCCGAAGTCGCATCCGGCCTGGACCGGCGGCAACCAGCAGCTCGTCGACCGCGGCGGCCGGGTTTCCAAGTTCAAGAAGCGCTTCGAAGGCCTCGGCCTCTGATCGCTCGCCCTTTACGGCGTGTTCGAAGCCCGGCTCTGCCGGGCTTTTTTGTTTGCGCGCAGCAATGGCCCCAAAACGAAAACCCGGCGCGCGGCCGGGTTCAAGATTGTCAGGGACGATCAGCGCGTCGCTATCAGTTGGTGCCGAAGGCGGTTTGCAGCAGCTTGATCTGCGCCTTGACGCCGTTCTGGTTGTCCGGAACGAAGGTCGTCGCCTCCTGCGGCCGGTAAATCTCGCGGTCGAGTAACGCGACACGGTTCTGCAGGCGGAGCGATCGTTCGATCAGATCGCGGAACATCTCGGGGAGATCGTTCCAGCCCGGCGCGTTGCGATCGACGTTGAAGCTGTCGAGGCGCACCTTGCTCTTTTCCGAGAGAACCTGATCGCGGCTCATTTCGCCGTTGTTGACGGCACGCTGAAGCAGAAGCCAGGAGGCCATCTGCATCAGCCGCGTGGTAAGCCGCATAGACTCTGCGGCGTAGAGCACCGAGGCCATGCGGGGCAGCGCCTTGGAGGCAAGACGGCCAGGTCCATCGAGATAGCTCGCGGTTTCCTCGACCAGGCCCATGCCTTCTGCATAGAGCGCCTTGAACTGCGCCGAGGACGCAGCGTGTCCCGCGAAACTGACGGTATTCAATCCTCTCTCGGACATGGCCTGTTTTCCCTGGTTCAAACGCATCACGGTCGGGTAACGGGCGACTCCGGGAAAAGCTCCCCTGGCCCCCTCTATGGTTGAAGAATGATCCCTTACCGCATTCCGCGCAAGGGTATTCTTAAGAAAGGGTTAATCTCCACAATTCTTTGAAATGCCCTGTTTGCTCCCGCTTGATTCCCCAGATCGGAGTCGATTCCGCGGACAAAATCATTCGGCAATTCCAAGTGCTTCAGCGTCCTTTGCGTGTCCCAAGGACGCGCGGCGCTGAAAGACAAAAAAAGAGCCGCGGAAAGCGGCTCTCAAGGTAAAACAGGGAGAAATCAGACCCATTCGCCAGTCGGAGAAAATGTCTGAGTCCGGGGGAACCGGATAACTCGACAATCGCCGAAAATGCTTAATTTGCCGTTAAGTTGCGTTTATTTCGGGTCACGAAGCAGGAAGCGCGCGTGCGCAAGGCAAATCGCTTCCGCGCCGTGATCGATTCTGATGAGTTGAGACGCGGAATGCAGGCGGAGAACCGCACACTTTTCCTCATCCCGCTCTAGCGAAAGAGCTTGTCGGCCGCGGACCGGCTCGCCGACTTGCGCTCCCGTTCGGCCTCCAATCGCGCAATTTCCTCCGTCAAGAGCGCGATGCGCGCCGTCAGTTCATCGACCGAGAGCAGCGACAGATCGCTGCCGATCTCGTGGGCTGTCTTCTTCTTTGGGAGGTCGTCGTCAAACAGGCTCATTCGATCTCTCCTCTTCCTCGGGGTTGTCGCTGACATCCTCCTCGCGCAGTTCGTCAAGGGGCGCGGCGCGCGGCGAAAGCTGCAGGCTTTCCGGCGTCGTCGGCGTACCGGCATTGACCGGCGAGAAGGCGTCGCGCTCGGCGACCGGAACCGGCGCGCGGCGGCGGCTGCGAACCATCGCGTAGGCCGTGATTAGCATATGCGCGCAAGCCGTGATCATGAACAGGCCGTAAGGTCCCGTTGCGGTCATGATCGGCCCACCGATCGTCGGGCCGATGATCGTGCCAATGCCGTAGAGCAGCAAGAGGCCGCCCGAAACCTTGACGAATTCTTCCGGCGTGGCGAAGTCGTTGGCGTGGGAGACCGCGATTGGGTAGAGGGCGTTGGCGGCGGCACCGTAGATGGCGATCAGCGTCAAAACGATCCAGACCTGGCTCGGTTCGACGAGGAAGATCAGGAGGCCCGCAAGAGCGCCGATGCCGGCCAGCACAGCCAGCACGTAGCGGCGGTCGACACGGTCGGAAATACGGCCCGCAGGCAGTTGCATGACGGCTCCCGAAAAGATCGCCACGCTCATCATCGTCGCGACGGTGCTGTCGGAAAGACCGGCCTGGCGGCCGAAGACGGCGCCAAGCGTGCCGAAGGCGCCGTTCGCGATGCCGACCAGAAGGATGCCCAGAAAAGATACCGGTGAATTGCGATAGAGGCCGCGCAGATCGAGCCGGACCTGTTTCAGCGGTTGCGGCGAGGCAGCCTTGGAAAGCAGCGTCGGCAGCATTGCGACGCAATAGAGAATGCCGCAGATCATGAAGAAGAAGGTCGTAGACGTCTCGCCGAAAGGGATCATCATCTGGCCGCCGACGACACCGAAAAGCGTGATCGCGATGTAGAGCGAGAAAATCACGCCGCGGCTTTCATTGGTGGCGCGTTCGTTCAACCAGCTTTCGATGATCATCGACGTCCCGGCGGTCGAGAAACCCGTGACCGCGCGCAAGACAACCCACCAGATGGGATCGACCAGGATGCCGGTCAACAACGAGATGATCGCTATCAGGGCCGTAAAGACACTGAAGGCGCGCACGTGCCCGATGCGCTTGACGACGTTCGGGCCTAGAAAGCAGCCGAGGACGAAGCCGGAGGCCCAGGACGTGCCGAGAAGGCCGAGAATGGTTGTCGGGTATCCCTCGGCCGTGCCGCGCACCGGCAGGAGCAGACTCTGCAGACCGTTTCCAAGAAAGAGAAACAGGGTGCCAGCCAGGAGCGCAGCGACGGGAAGCAGGTTCTTTCTCATCATCAATCCGAAAATCGTTCTGCTGTCAGCAAGCTAGGGGCGAGTTCCCGCAATTGCCAGCCGGATTTTGTGCTACCCGTCATTGCAAATCGGTGGCGGAAACAATAGCCCTCTATGCGACGAAAAGTGACGGCGGTATGACGCTGGCGAGAGGGACGAGAAAAAGTGCATAAGCGTCTTCCGCCCCATCCCTTGTGGGGGCATCACTGCGGAACTCTGCGGGAATCGAATGAATGTCGAAAATCCTGATGGCACTCTTTCTGCTCGCGATGTCTGTTCAAGTCATCAAGCCGCTCGGCCTTCCGGGGCTGCGGCAACGACGCGATTTCTGGAAGATCGCCGTTTTCGCGATCGCGGTGATGATGATCACAGTGCTTGTGCGGCCGTAGTAGGTCGTTTCATTGATGCGCTTTCCTCTGCCGCGCCTCGGACGTAATGCGGCAGCACCCGGACTGGTTGAGGCTCACGAAACCGTTCCATTTGAAACAGATCCGCCTTTGGCGGCTGTGCTACGGAGATGCGGTAGTATCCACACGACATCCGGTGCATAAAAGGATAAGTTAGCTTGTTCGGACACAAGATGAAAATCGAGGGTCTCTTGGAACGTCGTCTGACCGCCATCCTCGCTGCCGAAGTCGTGGGTTACAGCCGTCTCATGGGTACCGATGAGGCCGGCACGCTGGCAGCAATGAAAAGACATCGCCGCGAGTTCCTGGAGCCCAAGATTGCAAACCACAAGGGACGTGTCGTCAAACTTGCGGGTGACAGCATGCTCGTCGAATTCTCGAGCGTGGTGAATGCGGTCGCTTGCGCGGCAGAAATTCAGCGCGGCATGCTCGCAAGGAACGAAGGACTGCCAAGGAACAGGCGCATCGAGCTCAGGATCGGTGTTCACCTCGGCGATGTCATCGTCGAAGACGGCGACATTTTCGGTGACGGCGTGAACGTTGCGGCGAGGCTCGAAGGCTTGGCCGAGCCCTCCGGCATCGCGGTTTCTGCCTCGGTACGCGATCACGTCGGCCCGCGGCTCGACCTCGGCTTCGTGGACAAGGGCGAGCACGCATTGAAGAACATTGCCCCGAGTGTGCGCGTCTACACCATCTCCTTCGGCGACGTGGCTGCCCAGAAGCCAGCGGAGCCGGTCGCCGTCGCGGTGGAACCCGGCTATGAGCTTTCGGTTGCGGTTCTGCCCTTCACGAACATGAGCCACGACCCGGAGCAGGAATATTTCTCCGACGGCATCACCGAGGACATCATCACCGATCTCTCGAAGATCTCGCGCCTTCATGTCGTCGCCCGGAACACCGTCTTCACCTACAAGGGCAAGCCGGTGAAGGTGAAGCAGATCGCCCAGGAACTCGGCGTTCGCTTCATTCTCGAAGGCAGTGTCCGCAAGGTAGGCGAGCGCGTCCGCATCACCGGCCAGCTTATCGACGCGCAGACCGGAGGGCATCTTTGGGCCGACCGCTACGACCGCGAACTCACGGACATTTTCATGATCCAGGACGAGATCACGCACGCGATCGTCGACCAGCTCAGGATCAAGCTGCTGCCGGAAGAGAAGAAGGCGATCGAGAGCGATCCGACCACCTCCGTGGAGGCCTATACCTACTACCTTCGCGGCCGCCAGTTCTCGCGTACCTGGACCCGGCCCTACCTTCTGCTCGCGCGCCGGATGTTCCTGAAGGCTGTCGAACTCGATCCGAACTATGCCCGTGCCTATGCAGGCATAGCCGAATGCGAATGCGCGATCCGAGACTGGCACGAAAAGGATTTTCCGCTCGAGAGCATTTTCGAGATGAGCGCCAGGGCGCTGGCCCTTGACCCAAACCTGGCAGAAGCGCACGCCTCACGCGGGTTGGCATTGACCCACGACGGACAAACGGAGGAGGCGGGCCGTGAGTTTCGCCAGGCTCTGGCGCTAGAGCCTTCGCTCTACGAGGCGAACTTGTACTATGGCCGTTTCCTGTTCGCACAGGGTCGATTTCAAGAAGCAATCGGCTTCTTCGAGCGTGCGGCCGGGATCCGACCTGACGACTACTTTTCGCCAATTCATTTGATGGGTTGCTATTTCTCACTCGGCATGGAGCCCGAGCGCCAGCGCTGGGCACGCATCGGCATCGAACGGGCGAAAAGAGCGCTGGAGCGGCACCCGGAAAACGCCAGCCCGGCCCATCGCGGTGCACTGGCGCTTGCGCATATGGGCGAAGCCGAGAGCGCCAAGGAATGGGTGGCCCGCGCGCTGGCGATCGACCCGGACGATGTTGTTGCGCAATACAATGCCGCCTGTGTCTATTCGCTTCTCGGCGAGGGCGAGCGCGCGCTCGATCTCCTCGAGACGGTCGTGCCGCAGAGCTCGAGCTACCACCTCCACTGGTTCAAACACGATTCGGATCTCGACCCCATTCGCGACCATCCCCGCTTCCAGGCGCTCCTCGACGCGATCGAGGACTGCGAGGGTGCACCCCGCTGAACGTCATAGCTCGATCGATCCGTGCATCGCCGTCACGCACTCACCCGAGACGCTGACCTTGCCGACCGTGCCCCCCTGCTTGCTGACGGTAACCGCTATCAGACTGCGCCGGCCCATCTCGACGCCCTGTTCGATCGTGAGTTCGATTTCGGCATCGTCCTCCGGATGAAGGGAGACGAGATAGGCGCCGAGTGCGGCGGACGCGCTGCCGGTTGCCGGGTCTTCGATGACATTGTCGAGTGGCGCGAACATGCGGGCCCTTATCCGCCATGGCTGGTGCTGTTTGCGCGCGTAGAGGAACAGGCTGAAACTGTCCTCGGCCAGCGGATAACGGCCATTCGCCTCGTGAAAGGCGCTGACGTTCGGACGCGCCGTTGAGAGCGTTTCCACGTCCCGGACTTCTGCAACGGCGAAGGGAAGCCCGACGGAAATCCGCACCGGCGGGTGGCGGCGATCGCTCACGCTTGCTACGGGGAGCGAGGCACAGGCGGCGATGGCCGCTGCGTCGATCGCAGGGCCGACGAGAAGCTGCTGCGGCGCGACAATGCGCGCGCCGGTAACAACGCCATCGCGGTCAAGGAGAGCCACCTCAACCAGCCCGGCCTTTTCCTCGAAACGCAGGCGGTCGCCCGGCAACTTGCCGAAGATTTCCGATTGCCGACCGAGCACGTAGGCAGTGCCGACATTCGGATGTCCGGCAAAGGGCACTTCGGTCGTGGGCGTGAAAATGCGCACGCGAGCGGTGTTTGCGGGATCGTCCGGCGGAAGAACAAACGTAACTTCGGAATAGCCGAATTCCGTGGCGATCGCCCGCATCTGACGATCGCTCAGCCCTCGCGCGTCCGGGATGACGGCAAGCTGGTTTCCGGCAAAGCGTTCGGAGGTGAAAACATCGACAGTGACGAAGGAAACGGTTGGCATTGCAGGCTCCTGCTCGATCGAAGCAGGATTTAGAGCCGTTTGCGAGTCGCCTGAAACAGCGAACTTGTCTCCATGACAATTGCCTCACCGCGAACCTCAGGGCGGACGGCGCCCATGCAAAGCCCGGCGACATCGCTGCCGCCGGGCCTTCTAACGCTCTTTCTGGTTGCGCTTCGGGTTGTCCGAAACCACTCCCACTTTCGGTCCATGCGGTCGCCGCTCAAGCGGCCTTTTCGAGGTCCTTCTTCCAGGTGCCCTTGGCCGCGAGGCTGCACATCTTCGCGCGATGGGTAAAGGCGCGCTGGCCGGCGGCAACATTTTCCGCCTTGCCGTTCCAGGCGTTCAGCGCCTCCTGCTGCAGGGCGCGGCCATAGGAGAAGGTGAGCTTCCAGGGCAGGTCGCGTATCGTGTTGATGGCGGAGAGATGCGCGGTTGCTTCTTCCGTCGACTGGCCGCCGGAGAGGAAGGCGATGCCGGGAACGGCGGAGGGCACGGTGCGCTTCAGCACCTTGACCGTACGCTCGGCCACTTCGCTGACGGACGCCTTGCGCGCCTTCTTGCCGTCGATGACCATGCTCGGTTTCAGGATCATGCCTTCGAGCTTCACGCGTGCGTCGCCGAGTTCTTCGAAGACGGTGCGCAGCACCCATTCGGTGACCTCTTCCGAGCGCTCGATCGAATGATCGCCGGGTGCGCCGTCCATCAGCACTTCGGGCTCGACGATCGGAACGATCATCGCTTCCTGGCAGAGTGCGGCGTAGCGGGCCAGAGCGTGGGCATTGGCCTTGACCGAACCCCAGGTGGGAAGGTCATCGGACACGGCGATGACGCCGCGCCATTTGGCGAAGCGGGCGCCGGCTTCGTAATATTTCGCAAGCCGTCCCGCGAGGCCATCGAGCCCTTCGGTGATCGTCTCCTTGGCAAAATAGGGCATCGGCTTGGCACCGGTGTCGACCTTGATGCCGGGGATCGAGCCGGACTTGCGGATGATTTCGACGAGCGGCGTGCCGTCGGCCGCCTTCTGGAACAGCGTTTCCTCATAGAGGATGACGCCGGAAATGTAATTGCGCATCGCCTCATCGGACCGCAGCAGCATCTCGCGATAGTCGCGGCGCGAGGTCTCGGTGGATTCCAGTGCGATGCTGTCGAAGCGCTTCTTGATTGTTGCGGTCGACTCGTCGGCAGCGAGCACGCCTCGGCCGTTCGCGACCATGGCAACCGCAATATCTTCCAGTCTTTCGCTCATGTTTTTTCTCCTTAGACAGCGCCGATCACCAACGGAGCGGGCGACGAATGAAAACAAGTTCGGTCTGAGGCGCAGCTTACGTCCGCCGCGTTCCGAATAATGGCGCGATAACAGAAGAAATTGTCCGGGAAAATGGCGCGAAAATCGACTGAAACGATTTAAATTATTTTAATCGTTTGAAATATCATAATTATTTTTGCGTCTCCGACCCGGGCGACGCATGCGCCCGGGTCGGAGGCTTGCTTCACTTCTGTTGGTTGAGGATGTCGACACCCGGCAGCGGCTTGCCTTCCATCCATTCGAGGAAGGCGCCGCCGGCCGTCGAAACATAGGTGAAATCGTCCGCGACTTCGGCGTGGTTGAGGGCCGCGACCGTATCGCCGCCGCCGGCGACGGAGACGAGCGAACCGGCCCGCGTGCGGGCGGCCGCATGCTTGGCGGCGGCGACGGTCGCCTTGTCGAAGGGTGCGATCTCGAAGGCGCCGAGCGGGCCGTTCCACACCAGCGTCTCGGCGCGGGAGATCCAGTCGTTGATCGCGCTGACCGATTTCGGGCCGACATCGAGCACCATGGCGTCGGCCGGGATCGCCTTGATGTCGACGACCTCGTTGTCAGCACCCGCCTTGAACTCGCGCGCGACAACGCCGTCTTCCGGCAGCACGATGGCGCAACCGGCCGCCGACGCCGCGGCGATGATCGCCTTTGCCGTGTCCGCAAGATCATGCTCGCAGAGCGACTTGCCGACATCGATGCCCTGTGCCGCAAGGAAGGTGTTGGCCATGCCGCCGCCGATGACGAGGGCGTCGACCTTCTTCACCAGGTTCTGCAGGAGGTCGATCTTGGTCGAGACCTTGGCGCCGCCGACGATCGCGACGACCGGGCGCCTCGGATTGCCGAGACCTTTTTCGAGGGCTTCGAGTTCAGCCTGCATCGTGCGGCCCGCATAGGCCGGGAGGTGATGCGCGAGACCCTCGGTGGAAGCGTGGGCGCGATGAGCGGCGGAGAAGGCGTCGTTGACGTAAAGGTCGCCATTGGCGGCCAGTGCCGTGACGAAAGCCGGATCGTTCTTTTCCTCGCCCTTGTGGAAGCGGGTGTTTTCGAGCAGGAGCACATCGCCGTCGTTCATCTCGGCAACGGCATTGGCAGCCTTGTCGCCGATGCAGTCGGCGGCGAAATGAACGCGCTGGTCGAGAATTTCCTCGACGGCGGGCGCGATTGTCTTCAGCGACATGTCGGCGACCGGCTCACCCTTAGGACGGCCGAAATGGGCAAGCAGGATGACCTTGGCGCCCTTTTCGGAAAGCTCGCCGATGGTGGGGGCGACACGCTCGATGCGGGTCGTGTCGGTTACCTGGCCATCCTTGACCGGCACGTTGAGATCGACGCGCACGAGCACGCGCTTGCCGGCGATGTCGGTCAGATCGTCGAGTGTCTTGAAAGTCATCAGATAGTCTCCGGTGATAGTCTCTGGAAAAGGGTGGGATAGTCGATGACGAGGCCGTCCTCGTCCACGGGCAGGTCCGCGGCAAAGCTGCGGTCCTCGGCCTCGTAGCGGTAGAGCTTGAAATCATCGAGGCAGGTATAGTGTTGTCCGTCCACAATCGGCTCGAACGTATTGAACGGTACGTAGAGCATCTTGAGCCTGACGGTGCCGGACCGGCGGGTGAGACCGAGGCGGCGGATCGGCAGCGTGTTGGTGAAGGGCGTCCCGGCGAGATCGATATCGATGCAGCCGTCGAATTTAGGAAGGGCAGCGCCTCGCGCCGTAGCCCATTTGCCCGGGGCATCCGAGCGCAGATGCAGGCTCCGACCGTCTGTCGTGTCGACGATCAACTTGCGGACCAGCCATGTCTCGTCGCAGTCAACCCGGTAGCGCACGCCGTAGGGCACACCGCCGCGGTTGCCGATGAGAACGCCAACGGCGCGGATGACCGCGCCGTCAGGAGTATCTGTTGATGTCAGTGTCAGGTGTTCGAGCCCTTCCCCTTCCAGCGGACGCCAGCGGACCGTCGTTGGAGAAAGGGCGCGAAACATCTGAGTTAGATGAGCTTGGCGAAGGCCACCGCCGTGTCGGCCATGCGGTTCGAGAAGCCCCATTCGTTGTCGTACCAGGTGAGGATACGGACGAAGTTGCCTTCGATGACCTTGGTCTGGTCGATCGCGAAGATCGAGGAGTGGCTGTCATGGTTGAAGTCGCGCGAAACGAGCGGCTCTTCCGTGTAGCCGAGAACACCCTTCAGCGCGCCGTTTGCGGCAGCCTTGATGGCGTTGGTGATTTCCTCCACCGAGGTGTTGCGCTTGGCGACGAACTTAAAATCCACAACCGAGACGTTCGGGGTCGGAACGCGGATCGACGTGCCGTCGAGCTTGCCCTTCAGTTCCGGCAGAACCAGGCCGACGGCCTTGGCGGCGCCGGTCGATGTCGGAATCATCGACAGAGCGGCTGCGCGGGCGCGGTAGAGATCCTTGTGCATCTGGTCGAGCGACGGCTGGTCGTTCGTGTAGGAGTGGATCGTAGTCATGAAACCGTGGTCGATGCCGACAGCGTCATTCAGCACCTTGACGACCGGAACCAGGCAGTTTGTCGTGCAGGAGGCGTTGGAGATGACCAGATGATCCTTCGTCAGCTTGTCATGGTTGACGCCGTAGACGACGGTCAGGTCGGCGCCGTCGGCCGGGGCCGAGACGATGACGCGCTTGGCGCCTGCTTCGAGGTGGGCGGCCGCCTTGTCGCGCGCGGTGAAGATGCCGGTGCACTCCATCGCGATGTCGACGCCGAGTTCCTTGTGCGGCAGCGTCGCCGGATCCTTGATCGCCGTTACCTTGATCGGCTTGCCGCCGCCGACGGTGATCGTGTCGCCTTCGACCTTGACTTCGGCCGGGAAGCGACCGTGGATCGAGTCATAGCGCAGCAGGTGAGCGTTGGTCTCAACGGGGCCGAGATCGTTGATGGCGACGACTTCTATGTCGGTGCGGCCGGATTCGACGATCGCGCGGAGCACGTTGCGGCCAATGCGGCCAAAACCGTTGATGGCGACTTTCACTGTCATATCGGGTCCTTCCCTATCAGAATGGCGTTTTACGAATAGAAGGCGCCTTGGGAAGCGCCCCCCGGCTTGATCAGGACAGTTTGGCTTCGGCGGCCGCTACAACAGCGTCCGGCGTGATGCCGAAATGCTTGTAGAGGTCCTTGTAAGGACCGGAAGCGCCGAAGCTCGACATGCCGATGAACGTGCCATCGGTGCCGATGAAGTGATCCCACCCCTGCCGGATGCCGGCTTCGACGGCGATCTTAACCGGTGAATTGCCGATGATCGCCTGCTGGTAATCTTCGCTTTGCTCGGCAAAGAGCTCGAAGCAGGGAACAGACACGACGCGCGTCGAAACACCCTTGGCGGTGAGCGCCTGGCAGGCCTTGACGGCGATCTCGACTTCCGAGCCGGTGGCGAAGATCGTCACCTGGGCATCGCTGGCGGAGATAAGGTCATAGGCGCCGCGGGCGCAGAGGTTGTCTTCCTCATATTCCGTGCGCACCGCCATCAGGTTCTGGCGCGTCAGCGCAATGCCGGACGGACGGTTGTGGCTTTCGAGCGCGAGCTGCCAGCATTCGGCTGTTTCGGTTGCGTCGGCGGGACGGAACATCAAGAGGTTCGGAATGGCGCGCAGCGCAGCCATGTGCTCGACCGGCTGATGGGTCGGGCCGTCTTCGCCGAGACCGATGGAATCGTGGGTCAGCACGTGGATGACGCGGATGCCCATCAGCGCTGCGAGGCGGATCGACGGACGGCAATAATCCGAGAAGATCAGGAAGCCGCCGGAATAGGGGATGAGACCGCCGTGCAGCGCCATGCCGTTCATCGCCGCCGCCATGCCGTGTTCACGCACGCCATAGTGGATGTAGCGGCCGGAGAAGTTGTCCGGCGTGATCGAATGGGTCTGGCTGGTCTTGGTGTTGTTCGAGCCGGTGAGGTCGGCAGAGCCGCCGATCGTCTCGGCGAGAATGCCGTTGATGACTTCGAGCGCGTCCTCGGAGGCCTTGCGGGTCGCGGGCGACGGCTTGGTCTCGGCGAGCTTCTGCTTGTAGGCGCTGATTGCGGAGGCAAGGCTGCCTTCGAGCTCGCCGGCGAAGCGCCGGATGAACTGTGCCTTCTTCTCGGTCTCGGTCTTTTCGAGGCGCTCTTCCCAGTCTTTCCGCGTCTTCGTCGAGCGAAGGCCGGCGAGGCGCCAGGCGTCAAGCACGTCCGAGGGAACGGTGAAGGCCTCGGCCTCCCAGCCAAGCGCCTTGCGGGTGGCGGCGATTTCGTCGGCGCCGAGCGGCGAACCATGGACCTTGTGCGTGCCGGCCTTGTTTGGGGCGCCGAAACCAATGACGGTCTTGCAGGCGATCATCGTCGGCTTGTCGGACTTCTGGGCCTGCTCGATCGCAGCGGCAATCGCATCCGGATCATGGCCGTCGACTGCGATGGTGTTCCAGTTGCAGGCGCGGAAGCGCGCGTGCTGGTCGGTCGAATCCGCGATCGAGATCGGGCCGTCGATCGAGATGTTGTTGTCGTCCCAGAAGACGATCAGCTTGTTGAGCTTGAGATGGCCGGCGAGCGCGATCGCCTCCTGGCTGACGCCTTCCATCAGGCAGCCGTCGCCGGCGAGCACGTAGGTATAGTGCTCCATCAGGTCGCTGCCGAATTCGTCACGCAGCTTGCGTTCGGCGATCGCCATGCCGACCGAATTGGCAATGCCCTGGCCGAGCGGACCCGTGGTGGTCTCGATGCCGGCCGCATGGCCGTATTCCGGATGGCCGGCCGTGCGCGAACCAAGCTGGCGGAAGTTCTTGATCTCGTCGATGGTGATGTCCTCGTAGCCCGTGAGATAGAGCAGAGAGTAGAGCAGCATCGAGCCGTGGCCGGCCGAAAGCACGAAGCGGTCGCGGTTGGGCCAGGCCGGGTTCTTGGGGTCGAAATTCAGATACCGCGTGAAAAGGACGGTTGCGATATCGGCAGCGCCCATCGGGAGGCCTGGATGACCGGAATTTGCCTTCTCGACGGCGTCCATGGAAAGGAAGCGGATCGCATTTGCCATCCGATCGTGTTTTTCGCGAGAGATCATGACTGTTCCGTTTGAGTTCGGTGGTCAGGGACGGTCTCTATCCTCCAAGACCGTATGAGAAGCGGCAGACACATAGCAGGTGCACCGCGCGAGTCAATTGATACGAAATACTGGCCTTCCGCGACTAAATGGTGGCGTGCTTTTCGATATCGTTCTTGCGCTGCAGCATTGAGTGATGTTGCGCTTGCTAAGGAGCGATGATCCACAGCTTCCGACGCCGATTGCGGCCGAGGGCATTGTTGAGACTTGGGGAATGGGTTTAAAAAGAATCGAGGCGAAGCAGCGGACTGCGTCTGCCGATTCGGCTCTTCCGGAGCGCCGCGTTCCCGGAACGCGCAGAGAATTCTACGGCGCCCGCGCGTCCAGTCGGACGCGCCAAGGTCGCTGTAGCACTTTGGAATGCTGCATGATTTTGTCCTTAAGTCGATTTCGATTTAGGGGATCATGCAGTGGCAGGTTGACTTAGGGCGGGGCGGAAATCCGCTTCACACGTTTTCCTCATCCCGCTCCAGAGAGGTATCGGAGCATGCCGGCAAAGACGGTCAAAGCGGCGATCGAGGAGCTACGGAACGCGGTCCAGTCGCTTGAGGGCGCGATCGACGGTCGTTTCGACAAGGAAAGGGACTTGAGCGAATTCGAGGGCGAGGTGCGGCGGGTCAATACCGACCGGGCGCGGCTGGCACAGGAGCTCGACCAGTCCCAGTTCCGGGCCAACCGGCTGGAGGAAGTCAACCGCGAAGTTTCCCGTCGCCTGGTGACGGCAATGGAAACCATTCGAGCGGTGCTGGATCGTTGAGGTTTACGCGATGGCGCAGGTAACGGTGACGATCGACGGCAAGGCCTACCGCATGGCCTGCGAGGAAGGGCAGGAGGATCACCTCAGCGACCTCGCGGCGAGATTCGACCAATATGTGGCCCATCTCAAGGGACAGTTCGGAGAAATCGGCGATCTTCGGCTGACCGTGATGGCCGGCATCATGGTCATGGACGAATTGAGCGAGGTCAATCGCCGGCTGAAGAGCCTTGAAACGGAACTCGGCAATCTGAAGAGCGGCCGCGACGTTGCGTTGTCCGAACAGGCGAGGAGCGAGGAGGCACTGGCCTCGGCGCTCAGCGAAGTCACGGCCCAGATTCATAGCATCGCTGCCAAGCTCAATGGCCGCCCCGCTGTTCCGGCCAACTGATCGTCTTTAAAAGACCCCTCTGGCGAAAACGGAAAAGAGCCTCTATATCTGAGCGCGCGGTCTGCGCTTCCCGACAGGAACCACAATCCCCGGGGCCATACACGATCTCAAGGGAGCTGTCCCTGGCCGAACTCGTGGGTTCGGACATACGGCGCCCACCTACTTAGTAGGCACCCGGGATCGTAAACTATCCACCGGTCGTCGTGGATCGCACTTCTCCTTCTTGGCGGACCGCTATGGGCCCAAGAAAGCGCTGCGGATGGCGTCGGCCATGGCATCGATCGTCGGTGACCGATTTTCCAGCCTAGTGCGCAGCACGACATTCGACATGTCGATGATGCCGAACCCGTCATCCTCGGTCAGTTCGCGACAGCCGGGCGGTATGGCGCTGCGCGACAGCGGCGCGATCGCAAGACCGGAAACGACGGCCGCGATCAGACCGCCGCTCGTTCGGCTGACATAGGCGACGCGACTGCGTTTTCCACGCCTCTTCAGACTCTGCATCGCCAAGTCATCGCACCATCCGCCCGTGGCGTATGTGTATGTGGCTATCGGCAATGGCTGCCGCTCATGTGTGCAGTGCTGATCCGAGGTAACCCAGACAGTCGGATCCACCATGAGACTTCGTTCTTGGTGCGCCCGCCGGGCTCGAAAACGACCGCAATGTCGATCTCGCCTGCCTCGAGGGCCGTTCGGTTGGACATCGAGGTGCCCTGTTGCACCGTGACCTCCACGCCGGGGTGTATGGCGGCAAACGCACCCAACGCTCTTGGAAGCGTGGAGTTGATATACTCCTCGGGAATCCCGATCCTGACCGCGCCGTCGAGCGCGGGCTGGCGCATGGCCGCCGCGGTGTCGTCGAGGAGCGCCACGATGCGCCGCGCGTTGTCGATAAGGCGCCGGCCTTGCATCGTCAGCGCGACCCCGCGCGAATGCCGGTCGAAAAGCGTGTCGCCGAGCGCATCTTCAAGCTTCTTGATCTGCATGCTCACGGCTGACTGGGTGCGCCCGACGCTGTCGGCCGCCTTGGTCAGATTGCCGGTGTCGGCAACCGCAAGGAAGGTTCTCAGCAGGTCGCTGTCGAGCGGAAGGGACATCTTGCAGCCATCAGAAAATCTGATGACAGCTATGTTTGCAATTCGTTTGCCGGATGTCAACGGAGGGTGGAGAATTCAACAGTGTCGAGCGCCATCCGGAGTTCCGCTGATGAGTGTGCCATTCCTTGCCGGTTCCGCCGGCTCCTCCCTCGCCTTTCAACTACAGGGGCTGGTCGCGCGCTGGCGCGTGTGGCAGGCCGCGCAGGCTGCGCCGTATCCAGAGGCACCATGGCATAATCCGCGATTGCTCAATGACGCTGGTCTTCCGGGCGAGCCCGGCTGGTTAGCGGACCTCGACGCCACCCGCCTGGACCCGGCCTATCGTTCCCACTGGATGTTATGAAGCAGTTCGAGTCTTGCTGCGCGAAAGATGGCTTCCGCGAGATTGGTCGCCTGAAGCTTCCGCATCGCTTCATCGAGCGCGCTGTTGATGCGTTCCATCGGAATGTCGGTCTCACGCACCATGTCCTGCCTGGTCCTGCCGCAGGCGGCTAGTGTGAGGCAACGCAGTTCGAGGGGATCGAGTTGGTTCATCTTGTCTGCCCGCCCACTCTCGCCCGTTAAGGCCACAGTTCCGCATTCTCTGCGCGGATTAGATGATGCTAATTATCTGAAAACGCGAACTTATTTGCACGCCCAAGGTGACGCGTGAAAGCGGAACCGCGCGCAGTGATGAATGGAGCGCTAATGCTGTGCCGAAACGGGAAAGGCGCACGGGATTGTCGTGAGGTGTTGCAAAAGCGGCGGCGGCGTGGTTCCAGCTACGGAGCGCTTTGCGCTATGAAGGCGAAAACCCCGCAGGATAAGGTTGTCGGATGTCACCGAAAGATTTGAAGGCAGCGCTTAGAAAGGAACGCCTGGCTCTGCGTGATGAAATGCCGTTGGAGGTGCGCATCGAGGCGAGCCTGTCCATGGCCGAGCACGCCGGTGATGTCATCGCGCTCGATCCCGGCCATGTCGTTTCCGGTTTCTGGCCCATTCGCTCGGAAGCGGACATCCGTCCGCTGATGGTGCGGCTCAGGGACCGCGGCGCCCGGCTCTGCCTGCCGGTGATCCTGGACAAGAAAACCATCGTCTTCCGCGAACTTGTCGACGGCGTCGCGGTGGTCGAAACCGGGTTCGGCACCACCGGCCCCGGGCCGGACGCGCCCGAACTCGATCCCGACATCATGCTTGTGCCGCTTTCCGCCTTCGATTCGGCCGGGCACCGGATCGGTTACGGCGCCGGCTATTATGACCGCGCAATCGAACGATTGCGCCGCAAAGGGCATATGCCGCGACTGATCGGGATTGCATTCGACTGCCAGGAAGTGGCATCAGTGCCGGCTGAACCGCACGACGTCGCGCTGGACGCGGTGCTGACGGAGAGCGGCTTCCGGCATTTCAAACAGGATTGAACGGGTATGCGGCTTCTTTTTCTCGGGGACATGGTTGGCAAGACGGGCCGCACGGCGGTCTGGGAACGCCTCCCCGGATTGGTCGGGGACCTGAAGCTCGACTTCGTCATCGTCAACGGCGAGAACGCCGCAGGCGGCTTCGGCATCACCGAAGATATCTTCCTGGAAACGATCAATGCCGGTGCCGACGTGGTGACGACCGGCAACCATGTGTGGGACCAGAAGGAAGCGGTGGTCTTCTGCGAGAGGCACGACCAGTTCCTGCGCCCTGCGAACTATCCGGCCGGCACGCCGGGGCGTGGCTCCAATCTCTTCTTTGCCCGCAACGGGGCCCGCGTGCTGGTCGCCAACATCATGGGGCGGGTTTTCATGCATCCCGAGCTCGATGATCCCTTCAAGGCCGCCGAGACGATCCTCGACGCCTGTCCGCTCGGGGAGCAGGCCGACGCCATCGTCTTCGACTTCCATGCCGAGGCCACCAGCGAGAAGCAATGCTTCGGACACTTCGTCGATGGCCGCGCCAGCCTCGTGGTCGGAACCCACACTCACGTTCCGACCGCCGACCATCAGATCCTCAACGGCGGCACCGCCTATATCAGCGATGCAGGCATGTGCGGCGACTATGACTCGTCACTCGGCATGGACAAGGAAGAGCCGCTCAACCGGTTCATCTCAAAGATGCCGAAGGGCCGCTTCGAGGCGGCGTCCGGGCCCGCGACCCTTTGCGGCGTCGGCGTCGAGATTTCCGATCGCACCGGTCTTGCGGAGAAGATCGCGCCGCTCCGGCTCGGCCCGAGGCTCGACGAAACGATCCCTGAGTTCTGGTCGTAAACGGGGCGCAGCCGGCGCGAGCAAGCGCTTTTCCACCCTATTCTAGCACTTGCAGCCGGCTATCCCGTCCTGCGGTATCGTCTTCCGGGAATTGCGTTTTTTCAAGTGACAGCCCCGCCAAATGGTGGCAGGTTAGCGTCAAAATCAGAGCCGCACGGGATGCGGCCGCTGTTGCAAGTTTTCCATTTAATGCCGCCCGAATGCCTCCCGCTTCGGGTTTCAGTGTCGCCAGCCCGAACGTAAAATCCACGCCGGGCGATTTCGGCTTTCAACTGCTTTCGGAGGACGTGCATGTTGCGAAAGTGGCCGTTGCCCGCAATCTTCAGTGTTCCGTTCGTTCTTCTCGCCGCATCGCTTGCGGCTGCCCAGAACGCGCCGCCGGCGCCGACGGTGACCGTCGCCAAGCCGGTCGTGCGCGATGTGATCGACGCTGATGAATTCATCGGTCGCTTCGAGCCCGTCGACCAGGTCGCCGTCCGGTCCCGCGTCGGCGGTTATCTCGATGAGGTCTTCTTTACCGACGGGGCATTGGTGAAGAAAGGCGACAAACTTTTCGTCATCGACCAGCGACCGTTCCGCACCGCTCTCTCCCAGGCCGAAGCCTCTCTTGCGGCGGCGAGGTCGACACTTGAATTCGCGGAGAGCACGTTCAAGCGGACGGAGTCGCTCACCGGAAGCGGCACGCTCTCCGTGTCCAAGCTCGATGACGATCGCCGCGCGCTGCTTGCGGCGCAGGCGAATGTGCGCGGCTCGGAGGCAGCCGTCGAGCGGGCCAAGCTCGACCTCGAGTACACGACGATCACAGCGCCGCTGAGCGGTCGCGTCGATCGACGCCTGATCTCGCCGGGTAACCTCGTCCAGGCCGATCAGACGGTGTTGACGACCATCGTTTCGCTCGACCCGATCGACTTCTATTTCGATGTCGATGAGCGTCGCGTGCTTTCCTACGCCCGCACTGCCCGGGAGCGGGGCAGTGCGCTACAGGAGGGCGGTGGGGCGCTCAGCGTATTGGTGACGATCGCCGACGCCACCGAACGACCGTTCGAAGGCAAGCTCGACTTCTCGGAAAACAGGGTGGACAACCAAACAGGCACGATGCGCCTGCGCGCCCGGTTCGCGAACCCGAACTTCATCCTCCAGCCGGGCCTCTTTGGGCGTGTGGAGGTGGAAGGCTCAAACACCTACAAGGCGATCCTTGTTCCTGATGAGGCGATCGCCGCCGACCAGAACGAACGCGTCGTCTACGAGGTCGGCCAGGATGGCAGCGTCGTGACCAAGCCCGTGCGTCTCGGACCGCGGCTGCATGGCTATCGGGTCATCCGCAGCGGCATGACCGGCGACGAGACGATTATCGTCAACGGTCTCATGCGCGTCAGGCCGGGCGCGAAGGTGAAGCCGGAGCTCGTCGTGCTGCCGCAGGAAGCGGCGCAAGCGGCGGAGAGCGCCCAATGAGGTTCGCCCATTTCTTTGTCGACAGGCCGATCTTCGCCTCGGTGCTTTCGATCGTGCTGCTGATCGTCGGCGGCATCGCCTATTCCCAGCTTCCGGTGGCGCAATATCCGGAAATCGCGCCGCCCACCATCGTCGTACGCGCCTCCTATCCGGGCGCGGATGCCGAGACCGTTGCCAACACCGTCGCCACCCCGCTCGAGCAGGAGATCAACGGCGTCGAGAACATGCTCTACATGTCCTCCTATTCGACCGCGGACGGCTCGATGGCGCTGACGATCACCTTCAAGCTTGGCACGAATCTCGACCAGGCTCAGGTGCTGGTGCAGAACCGCGTTTCAGTAGCCGAGCCCCGGCTGCCCGAGGAGGTCCGGCGCATCGGCGTCACGACGACGAAGAGCTCGCCGGATCTGATGATGGTCGTTCATCTGTTGTCGCCGAACGACCGCTACGACCAGCTCTATGTCTCGAACTACGCCCGTACGCGCATCCGCGACCTTCTCGTCAGGCTGGACGGCGTCGGCGACGTTACCTTGTTCGGCGAGCGCGAATATGCGCTGCGTGTGTGGCTCGATCCGCAGAAGCTCTCCGCCTATGGCATGACCTCCGGCGATGTCGTCGAGGCGCTGCGCGAGCAGAACGTCCAGGTTTCGGGTGGTTCCATCGGCGGGCCGCCTATGTCGGGCGACACCGCCTTCCAGTACACGGTTACGACCGACGGGCGTTTCAGCGACCCGCGGCAGTTCCGCTACGTGATTGTCAAGGCCACGGAAGACGGCAGGCTCGTGCAGTTGCAGGACGTCGCCCGCGTCGAGCTTGGCGCCCGCGAATATGTCACCAACAGCTACCTGAATGGCAAGCCCGCCGTTGCGCTCGGCATCTTCTCGCGCCCCGGTACCAATGCGCTCGCGGCGGCGGAAGCGATCCAGGCCACGATGGCTGAGCTTTCGAAGGATTTTCCGGAGGGGCTGGAATACCGGATCATCTACAACCCGACGGAGTTCATCTCGGAATCGATCAATGAAGTGTACAAGACGATCGGTGAGGCTGCGATCCTCGTGGCCTTGGTGGTGATCGTTTTCCTGCAATCCTGGCGCACGGCGATCATTCCGATCGTCGCCATCCCGGTCTCGCTGATCGGCACCTTCGGGCTGCTTTTTGCCTTCGGCTTTTCGCTGAACATGCTGACCCTATTCGGGCTCGTGCTTGCGATCGGCATCGTCGTCGACGACGCGATCGTCGTCGTCGAGAACGTCGAGCGCAATCTCGCGCTAGGCATGACGCCGAGAGAGGCGGCGCATGTGACGATGGACGAGGTGGGTGCGGCGGTCATTGCGATTTCGCTCGTCTTGACAGCGGTATTCGTGCCGACCGCCTTCATTCCGGGTATCTCTGGCCAGTTCTATCTGCAGTTCGCCGTGACGATCGCAGTAGCGACGGTGATCTCCGCGATCAATTCGCTGACGCTCTCGCCGGCGCTCGCGGCCGTTCTGTTGCGCCCGCACGAGAACCATGAGCGTGAGAGCCGCAATCCGGTCACACGTGTCGGTCGGGCGTTCGCCAACGGCTTCAACCGCGGCTTCGATCGCATGGCTGACGGCTATGGCTGGGTGGTACGCCATCTCGTCAAGACACGGTTGGCGATTGGCGCCTCGCTCGTCGTCTTCGCCGGTCTTCTCGGGGCCACCTGGTACATGGCGCAGATCGTGCCGCGCGGCTTCATCCCGACGATGGACCAGGGCTATGCCATCGTCGTCATCCAGCTTCCCGATGGTGCTTCGCTCGAACGGACCGACGCGGTCGTGCAGCGGGCATCGGAGATGATCAGGAAGGTGCCAGGCGTCAGGGACGCCGTCGCCTTTGCCGGTTTCAGTGGCGCGACCTTCACAAATGCATCCAACGCCGGCGTCATCTTCACGCCGTTCGACAGTTTCGAGGAGCGGCTCAAGAACGGGCAAAGCGCCACCCAGATCATCGGCCAGATCTTCGGCACGATGCAGAGCATCCAGGAGGCCTTCATCATCGCTATTCCGCCGCCGTCCGTGCGCGGCATCGGCAATGCCGGTGGCTTCAAGATGCAGGTCATGGATCGTCAGAGCGCCGACATGCGCCGCGCCCTCGGGCTTGCCCGCCAGATGATGGGCATGGCCAGCCAGACGGAGGGGCTGACCGGGGTCTTCACCACCTTCTCGGCGTCGAGCCCGCAATTCTTCCTGGCGATCGACCGAGACAAGGCACGGGCACTGAACGTGCCGATCCCGAATATCTTCGAAACGCTCTCGATCAATCTCGGCACATCCTACGTCAACGATTTCAACGCATTCGGTCGTGTCTACCAGGTTCGCGCCCAGGCCGACCAGAAATACCGGGTAGAACGGGACGACATCCTCGCCCTGAAGGTTCGTTCCGCATCGGGTGCGCTGGTACCGCTCGGAACGCTCGTCGAAATCCGCGACACCAGCGGGCCTTCGCTTGTCCAGCGCTACAACATGTATGTTTCCGTGCCGCTCCAAGGCAATCCGGCGCCTGGCGTCGCGACCGGCACCGCGCTTGACAAGATGGAGGCACTCGCTGCCCAGGTCCTGCCGCAGGGTACAACCTTCGAGTGGACCGAGCTTGCTTTCCAGGAGCGCCAGACCGGCAACACGGCCGTCTTCATCTTTACGCTCTCGGTGATCTTCGTCTTTCTCGCGCTCGCGGCGCAATATGAAAGCTGGGTGCTGCCGTTGGCGATCATCCTGATCGTGCCGCTTTCCGTTCTGGCTGCCCTTCTCGGTGTTGCCATCCGGGGGTTCGACAACAACGTGCTCACGCAGATCGGTCTTGTCGTGCTGATCGGCCTTGCCGCCAAGAACGCCATCCTGATCGTCGAATTTGCCAGACAAGGTGAGGAGGAAGGCAAAACGCCGGTGGAGGCAGCGATCGACGCAAGCCGGCTGAGGCTGCGGCCGATCCTGATGACCGCCTTCGCCTTCATCCTCGGCGTCGTGCCGCTGGTGATCGCAACGGGTCCGGGCGCCGAAATGCGCCAGTCGCTCGGTACGGCGGTCTTTTCCGGGATGCTGGGCGTGACCCTCCTCGGATTGTTCCTGACGCCTGTCTTCTATGTGACGCTGCGCTCGCTTGGCCGGAAACGGGTGAAAGCCGTCGAGGAAGCACCGGGCGCACCGGCTGAGTGAGTGCGTCTTGCCGATCCTGCGCCAGGGTATTGGACCTGAATACGCTTTCAGTGCCCTCGTTCGACAAATGCGGACAATGACGCGATTGTGAGCGCCGGCGCCAGTTTGGCGCTGGACGGGCCTGCGGCCTTGAATGATCCTGCCACGCGCCAGATCACGATGACTTTAGATCTTATCGACCTGAAGTCATCGTGATCGATTCTAAGGAGTTAGAGCGGGATGCGGGCGGAAAACCGCGTACACTTTTCCTCATCCCGCCCTAAAACGCGTGTGAGAGGTGAAGGATGCTGCTCCGATACCTTGCCTACACTCTGGCTGCCATCTGGCTGATCCATACGTTCTGGCCCGAACATGCGCATGCGCAGCAGCCTTCACCGCCGGTGAGCCAATGCCAGGCGATAGCCGAAGCCACGCCAAAGGCGACATTCGCCAGCTTCACGGTTCCGGGGACAATGCCGGCGAGTGCGGCCGACAGCGAAGTCAATATAACCTACCTCGGCCACTCGACGTTCCTGATCGAAACGCCAGGCGGAATTTCGATCGCCACCGACTACAACGGCTGGTTCCGGCCCCCTGCACCGCCGACTGTGGTCACGATGAACAAGGCCCATTCCAGCCACTATACTTTGACGCCGGACCCCGCCATCCAGCACGTCCTGCATGGCTGGGGCGATAATGGCAAGCCGGCCGACCATGATCTCGTCGTTGGCGACGCCTATATCCGCAATGTCACGACGGACATACGTTCCGGCTACGGAGGCATGGAGCACAACGGCAATTCGATCTTTATCTTCGAGGTTGCCGGCCTCTGCATCGGCCATCTCGGCCACCTGCATTACGAACTCGACGACAGCCATTACCGCCAGATCGGCCGGCTCGACGTGCTGATGGTCCCGGTCGATGGCGGCCTGACGATGGGCGCCGAGAGCATGAGCCGCGTCGTATCCCGTCTGCGCGCCGCGCTGATCCTGCCAATGCACCGGCCGCCGTTGATCAACGACTTTCTGGCGATGTTCGGCGACGACTACGACAAGAGCTTTGCCACGGAGTCAAGCGTGAAGGTGTCGCTGCGCTCCCTGCCGAGCAAGCCCCTGATCTATGTTCTCCTCGGCGGTTGAGCTGCCCACCGCGGCGATCCGCGCTCTGACGGCGGCGGATTTCCGCGCATTGAAAACACGCGGCCCTGCTGGACGGGGCCCGGCAATGAAACTATAAGGCGCCCCATCTCAATAAATTCATGCATGCAGAGGGCGCCATGGCTGGCCATTCACAGTTCAAGAACATCATGCACCGCAAGGGCCGTCAGGATGCGGTGCGCTCGAAAATGTTTTCCAAGCTCGCGCGCGAAATCACCGTCGCGGCAAAGTCGGGCATGCCTGACCCGGCGATGAACCCGCGCCTCAGGCTGGCGATCCAGAACGCCAAGGCGCAGTCGATGCCGAAGGACAACATCGAGCGGGCGATTAAGAAGGCGTCGGGCGGCGATGCGGAGAACTATGAGGAAGTCCGTTACGAGGGCTACGGCCCGGGCGGCGTCGCCGTCATCGTCGAGGCGCTGACCGACAATCGCAACCGCACCGCCTCCAATGTCCGCTCGACCTTCACCAAAGCCGGCGGCGCACTTGGCGAGACCGGCTCGGTTTCATTCTCCTTCGATCGCGTCGGCGAAATCACCTACAAGCTTTCCGCCGGCGATGCAGACAAGGTCATGGAAGCGGCGATCGAAGCGGGCGCCGACGATGTGACGACGGACGAAGACGGTCACACGATCATTTGCAGCTTCGAGAATATCGGCGAGGTGTCGAAGGCCCTCGAAGAGGTTCTTGGCGAGGCGGAAACCGTCAAGGCGATCTGGAAGGCGCAGAACACCGTGCCGGTGGACGAGGAAAAGGCGCAGTCGCTGATGAAGCTGATCGATAACCTCGAAGACGACGATGACGTTCAGAACGTCTATTCGAACTTCGAAGTTTCCGATGAGGTTCTTGCCAGGCTTTCGGCCTAAGTTTTCTTTTGATCTGACGAAAACGACCCGCGCTCCGAGTGGAACGCGGGTTTTTTGTTTCAGCATGGCTTCGCTGCCGACGAAACCTTTGCTCACTCTGCGGCCGCAAGATCCCCCTGCGCCTCGCCAAACAGCTTCAAGGAATGCAGCCGCGCCTCCATGTCGAAGATCGGCATGGAAATGATCAGCTCGTCGGCCCTGGTCTGCTCAAGGAAGGTCTGAATTTTCCTGCGAATCGTCTCGGGACTACCGACGACCGCGTAGGTCATGGCGTGATCGACGAAGATCTTTTCGTCGTCGCTCCAGAGCCCATCCATGGATTTGACCGGCGGCGGAAAGCGGCCGCGCGCGTTGCGGCGGAGTGCCACGAAGGACTGCTGCATGGAGGTGAAGAGGTAATTTGCCTCCTCGTCGGTATCGGCGGCGACGCCCATCACGCCGACCATCACGTGCGGTTTTTCGAGACCGGCCGATGGCGTGAAGCGCTCGCGGTAGATTTCGAGAGCGGTGAGCAGCATGTCGGGGGCGAAATGCGAGGCGAAAGCGAAGGGGAGGCCGAGCATGCCGGCAAGGTGAGCGCTGAAGTGGCTGGAACCGAGCAGCCAGATCGGCACATTGGTATCGGCGCCGGGGACGGCGATGATCCTCTGGTCTTCGGTGACGGGGCCGAGCAGCGCCTGGAGCTCCACGACATCATTCGGAAAATTGTTGGCGCTCGCCTCCATGTTGCGGCGGAGCGCCTGTGCCGTCCTCATGTCGGTGCCGGGCGCACGACCGAGGCCAAGGTCGATGCGGCCCGGATAGAGCGCGGCGAGCGTGCCGAATTGCTCGGCGATGACGAGGGGCGAATGATTGGGCAGCATGATTCCGCCCGAGCCGACGCGGATCGATCGTGTCGCCGCCGCCACGTGGGAGATGACCAGCGAGGTCGCCGCGCTCGCAATTCCCTTCATTCCGTGATGTTCGGCCAGCCAGAAGCGCTTGTAACCGTTCTCCTCGGCGGCGATCGCCAGCCGACGCGAGTTTTCGAGCGACTGGGCGACGCTGCCGCCCTCGGTAATCGGCGACAGGTCGAGAATGGAGAAGGGAATCATGGCGAGGCCTTCAATTAAGAGAAATTGATCGATCGCAATGTAGGTTCAAGTTTCTTAAAGCCAATAGTGCGCAAGCCTTTTTCACGACACCGCCGGGCATTCCTGTGTAATGTTTTTGTTTTGTTCACTTTTTGCTGGCAGCGTTAGGCTGACCGACATAGGGTGAGGCATGCAGAATACGATTCGCATCATCGGCATCGATCCGGGCCTTCGGCGCACCGGCTGGGGCATTATCGAGACGCTGGGTAACTCGTTGCGTTTCGTGGCCTCAGGCACGGTGATTTCGGATGGCGAGATGGATCTTGCGTCACGTCTCTGCCAATTGCACGACGGGCTTGCCGATGTCGTCCACAGCTACCAGCCGCACGAAGCCGCCGTCGAGCAGACCTTCGTCAACAAGGACGCGACAGCGACGCTGAAGCTCGGCCAGGCACGAGGGATTGCCATGCTGGTTCCGGCGCGTGCCGGTCTCAGAGTAGCGGAATATGCGCCGAATGCGGTGAAGAAGGCGGTGATCGGCGTCGGCCATGGCGAGAAGCAGCAGATCCACATGATGCTGAAAGTGCTGATGCCGAAGGTTCAGTTCAAGGGCAACGATGCCGCCGACGCGCTCGCCATCGCCATCTGCCATGCGCACAACCGGCAGGCGGTGACGAGTCGCCTTGCGGCGCTTGCGGGGTAGTCGTGGAAGGGACGGTTGCGATGGGTCACCCCCTCTGGCCTGCCGGCCATCTCCCCACAAGGGGGGGAGAGTACGTGCCGCTTACCCCTCGCTTCGACCGAAACAGGTCAGCAAGCGGAAAGCTCCGGTGGAGGCACGGATGGTGCCGCATCTGGTCTCCCCCTTGTGGGGGAGATGGCCGGCAGGCCAGAGGGGGTAGGATGGATGATGACCTACCAGGGAATCTTCAGGTTCAGGGACGCAGAGAGACGGAAGCCAGATGATCGGTAAGCTCAAGGGCACCATAGACGAGATTGGCGAAGATCACGTGATTCTGGACGTCCACGGAGTCGGATACGTCGCCCATTGTTCGGTGCGGACACTGGCAAAGCTCGGGCGGGCCGGGGAGGCAGCGGTCCTCTTCATCGAGACCTATGTGCGTGAAGATCAATTGAAGCTCTTCGGCTTCATGAGTGCGCTGGAGCGCGAGTGGTTCCGGCTGCTTCAGAGCGTTCAGGGCGTGGGCTCCAAGGTCGCATTGGCCGTGCTTTCGACGTTGACGCCCGGCGAGCTGGCCAACGCCATAGCCTTGCAGGACAAAACGTCGATTTCCCGAGCACCGGGTGTCGGGCCAAAAGTGGCCGTTCGTATCGTCACCGAACTCAGGAACAAGGCTCCGGCTTTTGCCGGCGAGATGACCCCGTCGATCGGCCTGAAGCAGGAACTCGGCGAAGGCGTTGCGCCGGCGCCGGTTTCCGATGCGGTCTCGGCGCTCACCAATCTCGGCTATTCGCGCGATCAGGCGGCAAACGCTGTCGCGGCTGCATTGAAGAATGGGGGAGAGGACGCCGACAGCGCCAAACTCATCCGCCTGGGCCTGAAGGAACTCTCCCGGTGAATGGCAGGCCTTTCTGCAGCCACAATGACATCGGAGTACATGGATCGCGAGCCGACCTTGCTGGATCGGCTGCCGCGCTCCCGGTATGGTTGAGCGTCGCAGCCGTCGGGACGGCCGGCTTTGCCGTCAGCTTTCCCATGACCGCGGTTCAGCCCGAATGGATGTTTTGAGATGAGTGAAGCCGCACGCCTGATTGCGCCGGAGAAGCGGGGCGAGGATCTTGACGCGACCCTGCGTCCGCAATCGCTCGACGAATTCACCGGACAGGCGGAAGCGCGCGCCAATCTCAAGATCTTCATCGAGGCCGCGCGCAATCGTGGCGAGGCGCTCGACCACGTGCTTTTCGTCGGCCCTCCGGGGCTCGGCAAAACGACGCTTGCCCAGATCATGGCAAAGGAGCTCGGCGTCAATTTTCGCTCGACGTCCGGACCGGTGATCGCCAAGGCCGGTGACCTTGCGGCGCTGCTCACCAATCTCGAAGAACGCGACGTGCTGTTCATCGACGAAATCCACCGTCTGAACCCCGCGGTCGAGGAAATCCTCTATCCGGCGATGGAGGATTTCCAGCTCGACCTCATCATCGGCGAGGGACCGGCGGCACGCTCTGTGAAGATCGACCTGTCGAAGTTCACGCTGGTGGCGGCAACGACGCGCCTCGGCCTCCTGACGACGCCGTTGCGCGACCGCTTCGGTATTCCGGTTCGTCTCAATTTTTACACGGTCGAGGAGCTGGAGCTGATCGTCCGGCGTGGCGCTCGGCTGATGGGCCTCGGCATGACCGACGAAGGGGCGCGCGAAATTGCTCGCCGCGCCCGCGGCACGCCGCGCATCGCCGGCCGGCTCCTGCGCCGGGTGCGTGACTTCGCCGAAGTGGCGCGGGTCGAGGCGGTGACGCGGGAGCTTGCCGACGAGGCGCTGACGCGGTTGCTGGTCGACAATATGGGGCTCGACCAGCTTGACCGTCGCTATCTGACCATGATTGCCCAGAATTTCGGTGGCGGTCCGGTGGGCATTGACACGATTGCGGCGGGTCTTTCGGAACCGCGCGATGCGATCGAGGATATTATTGAACCCTATCTGATCCAGCAGGGCTTCATACAGCGCACGCCACGCGGCCGGGTGCTGACGGCGAACGCCTGGAAACATCTCGGGCTCAACCCGCCGAAGGATATCGAGGCGACGCAATTCCGCCTGACGCTCGAGGACGAATGAGGATGATCACCCGTCGCGATTTCATGAAATTCATCGGCGGCAGTTTCACGAGCTTTGCGGCGCTCGGCAGCTATGCCTTTGCCTTCGAGCCGTTGGCCCGGCTCAACGTGACCCGTTACGCGCTGACGCCGACCGGCTGGACGCCCGGGTTGAAGCTGCGCATCGTGGCACTCGCCGACATCCATGCCTGCGAACCCTGGATGTCCGCGAGCCGCATCGCCTCGATCTGTCGGCAGGCGAACGATCTCGGTGGCGACATTACTGTGTTGCTCGGCGACTATGCGGCCGGCATGAACTTCGTGACCCGCTACGTTCATTCCAGCGAGTGGTCCAAGGCGCTGGCGACGCTGTCGGCGCCGCTCGGCGTTCATGCCATCATGGGCAATCACGACTGGTGGGAAGACAAGACCGCGCAGAGAAATGGCAGCGGACCGACCTTCGGACACAGGGCGCTCCAGGACGTCGGCATCAAGGTCTACAGCAACCAGGCGGTCCGGCTGGAGAAGGATGGTCAGGGCTTCTGGCTGGCAGGCCTCGAGGACCAGCGCGCCTTGATTGCGGGTAAGAAGTGGAAACGCAAACACATGCAGGGGCTCGATGATCTCGACGGCACGCTTGCGCAAGTCAGCGACACCGCTCCGGCCATCCTGCTGGCGCATGAGCCGGACATTTTTCCCCGCGTGCCGTCGCGTGTGGCGCTGACGTTGTCGGGCCATACCCATGGCGGCCAGGTACGGTTTCTCGGCCACGCTCCGATGGTGCCGTCGAGCTACGGCGACCGCTATGCCTACGGACACGTGATCGAGGATGATCGCCACCTGATCGTCTCCGGCGGCCTCGGTTGCTCGCTCGCGCCGATCCGTTTCGGCGTGCCGCCGGAGATTGTTGTTGTCGACATAGGGTAGGTGGCGTCCGCGTTTCTCGATTGGGTTCGCCCCTCATCTGGCTGCCGCCGCTTTCTCCCCGGAGGCGGGCGAAGGGACTCGCGGGCCAACCCTCTCATCCTACAGCGTCGTGCGTCCTTTGGGACGCACAAAGGACGCTGTAACTCTTTGATTCCAC
>NZ_WITC01000039.1 GCF_009601505.1 Sinorhizobium terangae | reverse complement strand
GGATTCCCTTTTTGTTGGGATTGTGATTCAAGATCATTGCTGGTGAGGAGGCCAGCAATGATGGCGCGACCTCTTTCTCTTGATTTACGCCAGCGCGTCGCCGCCGCTTTGGCCGGAGGCATGACGGTGCGGGCGGCCGCCTTGCGCTTTGGGATATCGGCGGCGACGGCGGTGCGGATCGGCCAGCTCGACCGGTCCGGCCGCGGTTTGGCGCCGGCCAAGATGGGGGGCCATGTCAAACCCATGCTGCGGGGCGCGGCGGCCGATGAGGTTCACCGCCGACTGGCGGCCAAAACCGATTGGACGGTGCGGGCGCTTGCCGCCGATCTGAAGGCGGCCGGGATCGATGTCTCGCATGACACCGTTTGGCGGTTTCTGCGCCGCGAAGGCAAGACATTTAAAAAAAACGCTGATCGCCAGCGAGCAGGACAGGCCGAAGGTGGCGCGCTTCCGAAGCCGCTGGAAGACCCATCAACATCGACTTGATCCGCGCCGCCTGGTGTTCGTTGACGAAACCTGGGTCAAAACCAACATGACGCGCAGCCGCGGCTGGTGTCAGCGCGGCCAGCCGCTGATCGCCAGAATACCGCATGGCCATTGGAAGACGCTGACCTTCCTCGCCGGGCTGCGTCACGACCGCATCGTCGCACCCTTCGTGCTCGACGGCCCGATCAACGGCATTGCCTTCACCGCCTGGGTCGAGCAATGCCTGGCGCCAACCCTCAACCCCGGGGATATCGTCATCCTCGACAATCTCGGCAGCCACAAGGGCAAGCCGGCGCGCAGCGCCATCCGCGACGCCGGCGCCCATCTGTTCTTCCTGCCGCCCTACAGCCCCGACCTCAATCCGATCGAGATGATGTTCGCCAAACTCAAGACCCTGCTGCGCAAGGCCGACGAGCGTAGCGTCGAGGCGACATGGCGGCGCGTCGGCGAAGCTCTCAAGGCGTTCAGCCCGCACGAATGCGCCGCCTATCTCAGGCATGCAGGATACGTTTCAACGTAGGTCTGACAGACTCTAACCGGCGCGCAGGAAACGGATCGCCTCGTCGCGTCGGTAAAGATAAAGCAGCGTTCGCAGCGCTTCGCCACGCTCTGACGTGAGCTCGGGATCGTGCTCTATGACATAGGCGGCATCCCTGCGGGCGATCTCCAGGAGATCACCATGCGCCTCGAGGCTCGCGATGCGGAAACCGGGTGTTCCGGACTGGCGTGTTCCAAGAAGCTCGCCTTCACCGCGCAGTTTGAGGTCCTCCTCGGCAATCAGAAACCCGTCCTCGGTCTCGCGCAAAATGGAAAGACGTGCGCGGCCTGCTTCGCTGAGCGGGCTCTTGTAGAGGAGGATGCAGGTCGATGCCTCATCACCACGGCCCACGCGCCCCCTCAACTGATGCAGTTGCGCCAGACCGAAGCGCTCCGCGTGTTCGATCACCATGATCGTCGCGTCGGGAACATCCACGCCGACCTCCACCACCGTCGTCGCCACGAGTAGGCGAATCTCGCCATTCTTGAAGCCAAGCATCACGGCGTCCTTGTCCGGACCGGACATGCGGCCGTGAACGAGACCGACGTCATTGCCGAAGCGCTGGACAAGGCTCTGATAGCGCTCATCGGCCGACATCACATCGCTTTCTTCGGATTCCTCCACCAGCGGGCAGATCCAGTAGGCCTTCTTGCCTTGGCCGAGCGCCGCATCGAGCCTGTCGATGACCTCATCCGTGCGCTCGGTGGGTATCGTCACCGTCTGTATCGGCTTTCGCCCGGCCGGCTTCTCCGTGAGCTTGGAGACATCCATGTCGCCGAAGGCGGCGAGCACGAGCGTGCGCGGAATCGGTGTCGCCGTCATGACGAGCATGTGTGGGGAAATGCCCTTGGCGGTGAGCCGCAGCCGTTGGTGAACACCGAAACGATGCTGCTCGTCGACGATGGCCAGCACGAGCTGATGATAGTTCACGGCTTCCTGGAACAGAGCGTGGGTTCCGATCACCATCTGCGTTTCGCCGGAGGCGATCCGTTCCAGGATCGCATCGCGCTCCTTGCCCTTCGTGCGCCCGGTTAGGACATCGATCCCGATACCGGCCGGCGCGGCCATTTTCGAAAGGGTGGCATGATGCTGCCGGGCGAGGATTTCAGTCGGCGCCATCAGCACCGCCTGGCCGCCCGATTCGATCGCGGCGAGCATGGCCATCAGCGCCACCGCCGTCTTGCCGGAACCGACGTCGCCTTGCAGCAGACGCAGCATGCGATCGCTGCCGGACATGTCGGCAAGGACGTCGCGGACCGCGGCCGACTGGCTCGCCGTGAGCGAGAAAGGCAGAGCACGGATGACCGGCTCACTCAATTTGCCAGTCGGATGAACGGGGGTTCCGGCGACCTTGCGCAGCCGCTGGCGCACCAGCGAAAGCGACAACTGTCCCGCGAGGAATTCGTCATAGGCGAGCCGCCGCCGCGCGGGAGCTTGCGCATCGATGTCGGTTTCATCGCGCGGCTCGTGCAGCCGGTGGAAGCTTTCCCTTGCGCCTTGAAACCCTTGCTGACGGAGCAGCGCCTCGTCGAGCCACTCCGGCAGATCGGGCACCCGCGCCACCGCCGCCTCGATCGAGCGCCGCAACGTTCGCGGCGAGAGGCCGGCAGTCAACCCATAGACGGGCTCGACGAGCGGTAGATTTTCCGCCTCGGCGACCCTGACCATATAGTCAGGATGGACCATCGACGCACGGCCATTGAACCAATCCACCTTGCCGCTGACGACAACGGTCTCATCGACCGGCAGCGCCTTTTCCAGCCAATTGCCCTTGACGCGAAAGAAGGTGAGCGCCAGTTCGCCCGTGTCATCGTGCAGAAACACCCGGTAGGGTACGTTCGGTCTGCCACGAGGCGATGGCTGGTGCCGGTCGACGCGGCCGGTGATAGTGACAACGGCACCTTGCGGCGCGTAGGCAATGCCCGGTTGCTGGCGCCGATCGATCACCGAATGGGGCGGATGAAAAACAAGATCGATCACCCGGCAATCGTCGATCGTTTCACGGCCGAGCAGACGCGCATAGAGTTCGCCGGTTTTCGGACCGATGCCGGGGAGCGTGTCGAGAGGCGAAAACAGCGGGTCGAGGAGGGCAGGGCGCATGACGATGAAATTGCGACGATAATTCCGGCTTTGGCAAGGCTGACAACGCGCCTTCCAGCGTTTATAGAGCCCAGTGACTAAAAACCCGCCGCCTTGGCAGCGGGCGGCAGGAAGGATTTTCCATGACCGGCATCACGCGTACCAGCGCCGATCTCGACCCGCGTCGGCGCAGGATCCTCTTTCGTTCCTGGCATCGCGGTATTCGCGAGATGGATCTGATTCTCGGGCAGTTCGCAGAGACAGAGTTGGCGAGCCTGTCCGATGCGGAGCTCGATGAATTGGAAACGATCATGCGCGAGGAAGATAACGATCTCGTGCGATGGATCACCGGCGAACAGCCCCTGCCGGAGCGTTATGCGACGCCGTTGTTCGGCCGGATCGCGGCTTATCGCCCCGACTTCGACAAGCTTCGTCAGGAAACGAAATAGACACAAGCGATGATATCTGGCCTTGACGCGAAGAAGATCCTTTCCACCACACGGGAGGTGACGATCGGCCCGGTGCCGTCCGGCGCCGAGGCACTGATCCTTGCCGAATTGGCGCGCGCGGGAAGCCCCGTCGCCTATATCCTTTCCGACGGTCAGCGGATCGCCGACCTTGAGCAGGTTCTGGGCTTCGTGGCGCCGGACATTCCGGTTCTGACGCTCCCGGGCTGGGACTGCCTGCCTTACGACCGCGTTTCCCCGAGTGCCGACACGTCCGCGCGGAGGCTGGCCGCCTTGAGCGCGCTGATAGCGCACCGGGCGAAGCCACATCCGGCGATCGTGCTCGTCACCGTGAACGCGGCCCTCCAGAAAATCTCGCCCCAGGACGTGATCGAAAGCCTCGCCTTTTCGGCAAGGCCGGGCAACCAGGTCCGCATGGACGATATTGCCGCGCGGCTGGAGCGAAACGGTTTCGAGCGTGTGCCGACCGTGCGCGAGGTCGGCGAGTTCGCCGTCCGAGGCGGCATCCTCGACGTCTATGTCCCCGGCAGCGGCGAGCCGCTGCGCCTGGATTTCTTCGGCGACACGCTCGAGACAATCCGCTCCTTCGACCCGGCGAGCCAGCGCACGACCGGCCAGGTGCGTTCGCTCGATCTCAACCCGATGAGCGAAGTGTCGCTGACGCCCGAGACCATCAGCCACTTCCGCAAGCAGTATCTTTCGCTCTTCGGAGCCGCGACGCGGGACGATGCGCTTTACCAGGCGGTATCGGAAGGGCGCCGCTATGCCGGCATGGAGCATTGGCTGCCGCTCTTCTATGACGGCTTGGAGACGGTGTTCGACTACCTCGACGGTTTCCGTATCGTCACGGACCATCTGGCGCGCGAAGCGGCGGCGGAGCGGTCGAAGCTTATTCTCGACTATTATGATGCGCGCCTTGCCTCTGCATCGCCGGGCAAAAGCCAGATCTCCCAAGGCACGCCCTACAAGCCTGTGCCGCCGGAACTGCTTTATCTCAGCGCCAAGGGCTTTGGCGCGATGCTCTCTGAACTGAACGCCGTCCGCCTCTCGCCATTTCACGAGCATGAAGGGGAAGCGCGCCAGGTCGTCGCCATCGAGGCGCGACAGGGGCTGCGCTGGGCAAAGGCGGCGGGCGAGATCGAAAGTGACGGCGAACGCGCGAACGTGTTCGATCAAGCTGTGAAGCATATCGCCGAAAAGCGGGCGAGGGGCGCGAAGGTCGTCATTTCGGGCTGGACGGAGGGATCGCTCGATCGTCTTTTGCAGGTTCTCGGCGAACACGGGCTTGCGAATATTCGTCCGATCAAGGCTTTGTCCGATGTGCGCTCGCTGAAACCGGGCGAGGCGGCCTCTGCGGTGCTCAGCCTCGAAGCCGGATTCGAGACCGGCGATCTTGTGGTAATCGGCGAGCAGGACATTCTTGGCGACCGGATGGTGCGCCGATCGAAGCGCCGCAAACGTGGCGCCGACTTCATCGCCGAGGTCACCGGCCTCGACGAGGGCAGCTATGTCGTCCATGCCGAACACGGTATCGGCCGTTTCGTTGGGCTGCGCACCATCGAGGCGGCCGGTGCGCCGCATGACTGTCTCGAGCTTGTCTATGCGGAGGATGCCAAGCTCTTCCTGCCCGTCGAAAACATCGAGCTTCTGTCGCGCTATGGCTCCGAAGGCACCGATGCGATTCTTGACAAGCTCGGCGGCGTCGCATGGCAGGCGCGCAAGGCCAAGCTCAAGAAGCGGCTGCTTGATATGGCCGGAGGCCTTATCCGCATCGCTGCCGAACGACATACCCGCCGCGCGCCTGTCCTCGTTGCCCACGACGGGGTCTATGACGAGTTCGCCGCGCGTTTCCCCTACGATGAAACCGAAGACCAGATGAACTCGATCGACGCCGTCCGCGACGATCTTGGAAGCGGTCGTCCGATGGATCGCCTGGTTTGTGGCGATGTCGGCTTCGGCAAGACGGAAGTGGCACTGCGCGCCGCCTTCATCGCGGCGATGAACGGGGTGCAGGTTGCGGTCGTCGTGCCGACGACCTTGCTTGCCCGGCAGCATTTCAGGACCTTCGCCGAGCGGTTCCGTGGCTTGCCGGTCCGCATCCAGCAGGCCTCGCGGCTCGTCGGTTCGAAGGAACTCGCGCTGACGAAGAGGGAAGTGGCCGACGGCAAGACCGACATCGTTGTTGGCACGCACGCGCTGCTCGGCTCTTCGGTCAAGTTTGCCAATCTCGGCCTATTGATCGTCGACGAGGAGCAACACTTCGGCGTCAAGCACAAGGAACGGCTAAAGGAGCTGAAGTCCGACGTCCATGTGCTGACGCTGTCGGCAACGCCTATTCCGCGCACGCTGCAGCTTGCCTTGACCGGGGTTCGCGAATTGTCGCTGATCACCACGCCCCCGGTCGACCGCATGGCGGTTCGCACCTTCATCTCCCCCTTCGATGCGCTGGTAATCCGCGAGACGCTGATGCGCGAGCACTATCGCGGCGGCCAAAGCTTCTATGTCTGCCCGCGCTTGAGCGACCTTTCGGAGATCCACGATTTCCTGAAATCCGATGTCCCGGAACTGAAGGTCGCCGTGGCGCACGGCCAGATGCCGGCAACCGAGCTCGAAGACATCATGAACGCCTTCTACGAAGGACGTTACGACGTGCTCCTCTCGACGACGATTGTTGAATCGGGACTCGATGTGCCGACCGCAAATACCCTGATCGTGCACCGCGCCGACATGTTCGGCCTCGCCCAGCTCTACCAGCTTCGCGGCCGGGTGGGCCGGTCCAAGGTTCGCGCCTTCGCGCTCTTTACGTTGCCGGTCAACAAGACATTGACGGGGCCAGCGGAGCGCCGCCTCAAAGTGCTGCAATCTCTCGACACGCTGGGTGCCGGCTTCCAACTCGCCAGCCACGATCTCGATATCCGAGGAGCCGGCAACCTGCTCGGCGAGGAACAGTCCGGCCACATCAAGGAGGTCGGCTTCGAGCTTTATCAGCAAATGTTGGAAGAGGCCGTCGCCGAACTTAAGGGCGAGGAGGAAATTCACGACACCGGCTGGTCGCCGCAGATATCGGTCGGGACTCCGGTTATGATTCCGGAAGACTATGTCCCGGACCTGAACTTGAGGCTCGGCCTCTACCGGCGTCTCGGCGAATTGACGGACCTCAAGGAGATCGACGGTTTCGGCGCGGAGTTGATCGATCGCTTCGGACCGCTGCCGACGGAGGTGCAGCACCTCCTGAAGATCGTCTACATCAAGTCGCTTTGCCGCACCGCAAACGTCGAGAAGCTCGATGCCGGGCCGAAAGGCGTGGTTGTTCAGTTCCGCAACAAGGAGTTTCCGAACCCCGCGGCTCTCGTCGGTTACATTGCCAAACAGGGAACGCTGGCAAAAATCCGCCCGGACCAGAGCATCTTCTTCCAACGCGAGCTCGCGACGCCGGATAAGAGGCTTTCCGGCGCGGCAATGGTGATGACGCAACTCGCCGGACTTGCAAAACCTGCGTGAAAATGAAGATGCCGCCGCGGCTGGCGTGGCGGCAAGGTGGTCCGGCTAGCGCGGGATGAGGAAATGGTTTTAGGTCGATCGGACCTAAAAACATCGTGATCTACAGCGCCGTGCGTCCTTTGGGACGCACAAAGGACGCTGTAACTCTTTGATTCCAC
>NZ_WITC01000038.1 GCF_009601505.1 Sinorhizobium terangae | reverse complement strand
CCTGAAGGTTTTTCGATGCGGGCCGCAGCGCGACGTTTGCCGCTGGCGTTGGGCGGCCCGCGTTGACAAACCTTGGAAGGAGGAAGCCGCGGAGGCTGGGTGGGACCTATGGGGAAAGCGCGGGGCCGCGGGCGTCTGTTGTGGACTTCGGCGCTGCCGACAGACGCAAAGGCGCCGACCCGAGGGTGTGGGAGGCGATGATCGGAAGCAGATCTGGCGGTCTCGTTGGTGCCGATTTCGACGCTTTTGCGATGCTCAGTGTTATTGGGCGCAAAGCGATCCGATCCCGGAATGCAGAGTGTTTTCGGGTCGGCTTTGGCCAATGTGACGGGCACCTTGTCATGCGGCCTGCTTTCTCGGTGGCGCCCGGGCTCTGGGTTTCTGACCGCGTCGGAAGATCTCGATGATGCGCATCGGGCCACCGCACTCGGGGCATGGCTGTCTCAGAGTGAGCGGGATCGTCTCAGCGCTTGGCGGATCATTGTGTTTGGCCGTTTCCGCTCCGAGCAGAGCGCGGATCTTTGCGACCTTGGTCTTGCGGCCCGCACTGGCGAGCAGGCCGTAATGGCGGATGCGGTGGAAACCGTCGGGCAGCACATGGAGCAGGAAGCGGCGGATGAACTCGTCGGTGGCCAGCCGCATCACCTTCTGACGGTCGCCGGTCTTGATCCGGTAGTCCTTCCAGCGGAAGGTGACGGTCTCGGCATCGGCGCTGATCAGACGGCTGTTGGAGATCGCCACCCGGTGGGTATAGCGGCTGAGATAGGCGAGCACCGCTTCGGGACCGCCGAACGGCGGCTTGGCATAGACGACCCATTCTGATTTGCGCACAGCCAGGCGGCGAACGCGTCAGCCTCTGCGAGAGCTGTCAGATCAGCGTAGAACCTCAGATCGCCGGCGCAATGCAGTGCCCGCAGCCCTGCGATAAACAACCGCCGGAACAGTCGCGACAGAACCCGCACCGGCAGGAAGAACCCGGGGCGGCATGAGATCCACCGCGTGCCATCCGGCGACAGCCCGCCGCCGGGCACGATGATGTGCACATGCGGGTGATGGATCAGCGCCGATCCCCAGGTGTGTAGCACGCTGGTCATGCCGATGTGCGCGCCAAGCTGCCGGGGATCGGCGGCGATAGTGCTCAGCGTCTCGGCCGATACCCGAAACAGCAGGTCGTAGACAGCTTTCTTGTTCCAGTAAGCGATCTGCGCGATCTCGGCCGGCAGGGTGAAGACCACGTGGAAATACTCGACCGACAGCAGGTCTTCGGCGCGGGCGGCCATCCAGTCGCGCGCCGCGGGGCCCTGGCACTTCGGACAGTGCCGGTTCTTGCAGGAATTATAGGCGATGTGGTTATGCCCGCACTTGGTGCAAGCCGCCACATGCCCGCCGAGCGCCTCGGTTCGGCAGGCTTCGATCGCCGCCATGACCTTGAGCTGGGTCAGGCTGACATGCCCGGCATTGGCTCGCCGCCACGCAGGCCCATAGGCTCGGAAGATGTCAGCGATCTCCAGCTTTTGCCGGGGCACCCCGGCGCGCGCTTCATTCCAGCCGACGCCTCAGGGTGAGATCCTCCAACTGCTTCAGGCGCTCGAACGGGCTGATGGTGTCGCGGATCAACTTGGTGGCGACGTGGGTGTAGCGGGCGGTGCTGCTCAGCTTGGCATGGCCGAGCAGAACCTGGATCACCCGCACGTCGGTGTTCGCCTCCAGCAGATGCGTGGCGAAGCTGTGGCGCAGGGTATGCAGCGTTGCGGGCTTGGCGATGCCCGCCATGTGCTTGGCCGCGGTGAAGGCCCGGTTGAGCTGGCGCGGCGAGATCGGATTGATCTTCGGCTTGCCGGGAAACAACCATCCCCGCGGACGCGCCTCCCGCCAGTAATCGCGCAGCAGATCCAGCAAGCCCGGCGATAGCATGGCCTTGCGATCCTTGCCGCCCTTGCCTTCTTCGACGTGGATCAGCATGCGCTCGCTGTCGATGTCAGTGACCTTGAGGTGGCACACCTCCGACGCCCGCAGCCCGGCGCCATAGCTGATGCTGAGCGCCGCCCGATACTTCAGCCCGGGCCCGGGAGCCGCGGCCAGCAGGTCGGCGACCTCCTCGACGCTCAAGACGACCGGCAGCTTCTGCGGTTTGCGTTGGAACTGCATGTACCGCTTCATCTCCTCGCGCCCGCAGGTGATCCCGAAAAAGAACCTGAGCGCGATGATCCGGACATTGAATGTCGAGGGCGTCACCCCGGCATTGGTCATGTGTAGCTGGTAGGCCCGCAACTCCTCCGGCGTCGCCGTGTCGGGTGAGCGCCCCAGAAAGGCCGCGAAATCCTTGATCGCCCGGATGTGGCCTTGCTGCGCCTTGTCGCCCATCCCGCGGATGCGCATGTCCTCGATCATCCGCTCACGCAGCGCGGTGGTCTTCTCCTCTGTCATCGGACCCTCCTGTCCATCAGATTGAGAAGTCTCAATCGTCAGGCCAGGAACCCGAGACACAAAGAACCGACGTCGATCAGGAAACGCACCGCCAGCCACAAGCGCCATTGCCGCGCGAGCGGCTTAGTCCCACCACCCAATTCGGACCTCAGCGTTCTGACGTGCAAGGTCCACCATGGGCCAGGAGCGGTCGCCGGCGTTCGTCCGGAATGAGTGCCAATTCAGGAACGGTTGAGCGCCGGGTCGTCCAGCGCCGGATTGTAGAAGAGCGAGAGCGTCAGGCTTCGCGCGATGCGCTCTGCCGCGGCCATGAACCAGGCCTTCGCGTCGTTGTTCGGGGCAATGTCGTCAAGGGTCTCGGCAAAGAGCGCCAGCCATTTCGGGAAAAGCTCCGGTGACATGTTGGCGATGCCGAGATGCGCCTGAACCGGCTTTCCGCCATAAGCACCGCTGCGGAAGGCAACCGAGGACCAGAAGCTTTTCATCTTCTCCATATGCTCCGGCCAGCGTCCCGAAAGCCTTGCGTCGAACACCGGCCCAAGCTCCGGATGTGCGAGCACCCGGCCATAAAAGGTGTCGACCAACCGACCGATGAACGCGTCATCGATCCCGAGTGCTTTCATCTCCGCTTCCGCGCGTTCGCGGATCGCTGCGGGTTGCACGGCTCGAGCTTGCAATTCGTCGTTCATTCCATCACCCACTGCATCATTCCTTAAGTCGGATAAAAACATGCGGCAATTCAAAGTGCTACAGCGTCCCTTGCGTGTCTGATAAGACGCTCGGCGCTGTAGCTCGGCCGCCCCTGCGGCCCGCGCCATATATGGCCCTTGCTCAGGCGACGCGTGTAACTAAAGCGCGTCGCGTTCAATCGGACTCATGCGACGCGCTTTAGGTCATTGCTTTATGCATGTCATTGTCCCAAAACCGCTGCACACTTTTGGGCGACATGCATTAAATCAGTGAAGCGTGGTCCGCGGCGTCCCACCTTTAAATAGCGCCAGCAGCCTGATTCCGTGCTGCAGAAGAAGCTCGGCCGCAGGCAGGTTGCTTGTCACGAGGTCGCCAGCGCAGCCGTCTATGATTCTCGCCAGGCTGATCGAGTTCGCCGCATACCGGTCGTTCCCAATTTCCTGTGCCTTCTCGGCCGTCGCTTCAAGCGCATTGGCGACGGAGGTCATCAAATCCGAGCGCTCGCGGAGCGTCATCGCATCCAGGGTCTTGGCAGATTCTCGCATGGCCGTCCCTCCGTTCGTCGGGTGGGAGTTGGTCGCGCGTAGCCGGTCAGCCGTGCGGACGCCTACCACCTTGATTCATTGATTGATTATCGGATTCCGGGAGCTCCAGAGCCGCTTCCCACGTGACAGATCGGGATTCAACACGGCTAATTCAAGGCATTGCTACAATGCGCTCCGCGCAAGACTGCGATGTTACTTCGGGAACAATTCGATGATGGGGCATGTTCTATCTTCACCATTGACAGCGCGCAGTACCTCCTCCCGCTGCGCAAGCCAATCGATCGGTTCCGCTCCTCCTCCCAAGGGGCCGATCAAGAGACCCCGACGCCTCCTCCCGGCTCGGGGTCTTTTTCTATGGCACGGCTATGGCACTGCATGACTGTTCTGCTTCCTTGACCGCTTGCCTTCCCTTACAATCCCTCCCGGATAGAGAGGAGTTCCGCCATGAGCGAAGACGCCTTCAACATGTCGCTCCGCAAGTTCCTGAAGGAAGTCGGCATCACGTCGCAGCGCAAGATCGAGGAGGCCGTGCGCGAAGGGCAGGTCGGCGGCAGGAAGCTGAAGGTCCGCATGACGCTGACGGCGGAAGGCACCGGCCTCAACCACGTGGTGGACGGCGAGATCGAACTTCCATAGGCCGGGCAAAGCGACCGTCACGCTTTACCTTGCATCCTCGCGCTTCTCTGGCGCAAGCTGGCCACATGATCGTTCTGTTTACGGATTTCGGCCTCAGCGGGCCCTATACGGGACAGATGAAGGCTGTGCTGCACCGGGAAGCGCCAGGAATTCCCGTCATCGACCTCTTCGCCGATGCACCGGCCACCAATCCGGCGGCATCGGCCTATCTTCTGGCCGCCTATGCCGTGTGGATTCCGGCCGGCACGGCCTTTCTCTGCGTCGTGGATCCGGGCGTCGGTGGCGAGCGGCCGGCCGTGGTCGTGGAGGCCGATCAGCGGTGGTATGTCGGCCCGGGCAACGGCCTGTTCGAGCTTGTCCAGCGGCGCGCCGGAAAGACGCGCTCGTGGGAGATCGACTGGAGGCCCGAACAGTTGTCGGCCAGCTTCCACGGGCGGGACCTGTTCGCGCCGGTGGCGGCGATGCTGGCGCGCGGCGAGCCGCCGCCCGGCCAGCCGCGCGACGATGTCGGCCGGCAGCCAGACTGGCCGGACGACCTTGCCGAGATCGTCTATCTTGATCACTACGGCAACGCCATGACCGGCCTCAGGGCGGCCATGCTACCGCCCGATGCGAAACTTGCGGCAGCCGGCCGAATGCTGGAGCGGGCCGGAACGTTCAGCGACCGGTTGCCGGGCAGTGTCTTCTGGTACGAGAATTCGAACGGGCTTGCCGAGATCGCGGTCAACCAGGGCCGCGCGGACCGAGAGCTTGGCCTGGCGGTCGGCAGCCCGGTCGAGATAACCTCTTGAGAAAGGAGGAACTTATGACCGAGAATATCGCTAAGAAGTCCTGCACTCCATGCCGTGGCGGCATACCGCCGCTGACCAGGGACGAAGCCGCCGGCTATCTTTCGGAAACACCGGGCTGGGATCTCCTGGACGACGGGCATCTGATCCGCCGCAAGTTCCAGTTCGACGATTTCAAGCAGGCGCTGGCCTTCGTCGACGAGGTCGGCCGGCTGGCGGAGGAGGAGGGGCATCACCCCGACGTCTGCTTCGGCTGGGGCCATGCGGAGGTCTCGCTGTGGACCCACAAGATCAAGGGCCTGCACGAGAATGATTTCATCATGGCGGCGAAGATCAACCAGTTGCCGAAGGCATCCTGATTCTCCGGTCAGGCCGTGTTGCCCAAAGCTGTGCGAAGACGCGGATCCGCAGGCCGGACGTTACCCCGGCGGCTATCTTTCTGGCCAGCCGGCGCGCGTCGCCGGGCGATCGTTGGCGTGGCTCCAGAGTGCTTCACCAGGCGCGGACACACGCCTCTGCGGATCAGTGACGCATTTAGCGCTCATGGACTTGCCGGCAACCTCAGGAATCCGGTCACGCGAACCGGGCTGCGCTTCTCGCGCGTGCCTTTTCGGCTTCTTCCTCGCGGTTGCGCGGCGCTTGCGATGTCTCCAGGGAATCGATGAGTTCGCGGGCGCATTGCGCGATTGAGCGCACCGCGCGATCGAATGCCGCTTCATTCCGTTTCGACGGTCTGGTCGTTCCGCTCAGCTTGCGCACGAACTGCAGCGCAGCATCGTGGATTTCCTCGTCCGTCGCCGGCGGATCGAAATTGGACAGGGTTCTTATGTTTCGGCACATGATTGGCTCCCGGTTATCCTCTCTGTGATGTTAGCGCCCGCAGGCTGATCTCGTCCAACGGCTATTGAGATCCAGTCCTTTGCTGGCCGAGCACCATGCGGTTGGCCGTCATGCGGTTATCTGCGTGGCTTTTGCCGCGGATGATGCCATAAAGCACACCCGGCGTCGCGCGATCCCAGGCGATGCCTTGGCCAGTGTTTTTCAATGGCACCGTCGCGATCCATTTCAGCACGGACCCGGTCTCCGGACGCTCCATCATGTAGGCCTCGGCGGCATCGTGCCCAGTCAAGTAGAGTCTACCGTCGGGTCCCCAGGATCCGCCCGAATTGCTCATGTCCCCGAATTTCTCGAGTACTTCATCCGGCAGACCCCAAGTCTCGGCAATCCGCCAGTCGCGGTCAAAGCGGACGACCTGCGCCTTATTTCCAGAGGCGATTGGACTGAAGACCCGGTTGTAGTTGGCGAATGCGCCCCACCATGAACCGTCGTGGTAATCGAGCCAGGTAAGGAAGCCGCGATCGATGCCGAGGGCATGCGTATCGACGTGCTGCATGGTTGCTGCGTTAAAGACCTCTACCGAGTTGGCCGCCGGCCATTCGGGAAAATTCGAGTGCGCCGCGTATATTTTTCCGTCAACTACGGCGGCGCTGTTGAAGTGCTTGATCGGCCCACCCTTTTGCTCTTCGAAAACCGCGACCCGCTCGCCGCTCGCCTTGTCATATTTGGCGATCATGCGGTTGTCGACGGCGTAGAGGTGTTCGGCATCCACGCCTACCCCTTGGGTCGCCTCGGGAATCGCGAATTCCCGCACCAAATCCGCCCCGATCTGTCGGCGAGGCGCCGCAACGCCCGCGATCACGATGCTGGCGGCGAGGGTGAACCCGGCCGAGAGTAGAACGATACTCGCCCGCAAGCGCGCCTCCATCTGCTCGCGTCAATTTTTTCATACCATCCTGCTACCGCATGATTTTGTCCTTAAATCGGAAAGGCTTTGGGAGCAAAGTCATGCTGCATTCGAAGTGCTGCGGCGTCTTTGCACGTCTTGTAGGTAGGCAATAGCTGCTCGAACCCGGCAGGGTCTCATGGGGGGCGAGTTTGAGAAGCGCGAGTTTTCCGTCAGTCGTCGTGAATTCCTGGTTGCCATTGCGTCACTCGGAACCGGTCTCTTGCCACAGCCCGCCGCGGCGGCTCCCGTTGTTGCCGGTGACTTTGATGGAACGGCCAGGTCCGCTCTCTCGACCTTGTGCAGCCGGTTGATATGCAACGGGCCAAAGACTGCTTCGAGCCCATACTCACCGTCGCACAATCTGCTATGGTGATCTAATGTTCGCGACCAATCCTTACGAGTTTCGCAGAGCGACCCTTGATGATCTCGCTTTACTGAACGCGTGGCGGTCGAACCCGCATGTCCTGGAATGGTGGGGTTCTGGTGAGCCGTATGGTGAAGCAGAACTGGTTGATCCTCGGGTGGCTCGCTGGATCATTTCAATCAACGAACGGCCCTTTGCGTTCTTGCAGGACTACACGGTGCACGGATGGGAAGATCACCATTTTGCCGGTCTTCCCAAAGGCTCGCGGGGAATTGATCAATTTATCGGAGACCCCGAAATGGTCGGCGTTGGACATGGTTCAGCGTTTATCGGAATGAGGATGCAGGCTCTTTTCGATGAGGGCGCACCTGTGACCGCGACCGATCCGCATCCAGACAATGCAAGGGCGATAGCCGTCTACAAGAAGTTGGGGTTCGAGCCGTCTGGACCACCTCAAGAGACCGGATGGGGCTTGATCTTGCCAATGCTGGCGAGGCGGTAAGCAGAATGGATGCGACGACCGCAATGTCCGCATTGCAATCGCTCTCATGCTGACTGCGGGCTTCCGCTCACCACCCAAGCGCATGGCGACGGCAATGTTGGCGCGCCTTTGCGATCACTTCGGCGAGAGCGGCGCGACGGCCTACGCCACGCGTGGAACTCGCGGTATAACTGCGCTGTGTCCTTGAAGCACAACCCATAGCGTGTCACAGATCTGCCGATAGGATCGCTATCGGACATGCGGTGTGTGGCTTAATGGGTGCTTCAAAAGGGGAGATGACTGGGCAGCCGCGCATTAAGCCGGCCCGGATCTTACTGTTCGTTTGGGTGCAGCTTGGTGTGCTGCCTGTATTTGCCAAGATGATCGGGTATAACTTCCTGCCATCTGTCGAATGGGTATCGAGGACAAGCATTTCAGGACTTGCGACTGGGCTGGTCTCTGCTGCCCTGCTGTTCTGGATTGCCCGGAACGGCATGGAAATCGCTCCGGGCGGCCCCTTCAGGAAGGCTATCGGGGTCATCGCCGCTCCGTTCATTGGTTACATTCTCGGAAAGAACGTCGTCATCATCGCCGCTCCGATGATTCTTGCGTTGATCGCAGGCCATCAGGTGGAGCTCCCTTTTACCGTGGCAGACGTCGACCGTAATGGCGGCCGTCGCTGCAACTCACCGCTTGATCTGCAAGGGCTGCCGCTCAGAGCATTTGCGGCGTTCCTGGCAGGCAGGGCTTGGCAGCCGGTAGCCACGTCGTGGTCATCGGCCACGGCACCAATATAGGCGTCTTCGCAGAAAGTCTGCGCCGGGTCGATTGAGGTGGACGACCGCCTTGGATCACGAACGGCCGTCGGGCTTAGTCTAGGCGACGCCGGGGGACGTGAAAGATCGACCCGTTGCAAAATTTCGCAGGGTTCCACCTTTTCCCTGTCGGAAACCGAGTGCTTCATTCGTCCTCAGGGGGTGACCGCCCTGGGGGTGGAGAAAAACGGTTGGCTGCCTATTTCGGAGGGTGGCTGCTTCAAAAGCGAAAGGAACATGTGATGTCGAAGAACACGATTTGCCTCTGGTTCGACAAGGACGCCGAGGCTGCCGCTCGCTTCTATTCAGAGGTCTTTCCCGACACCAGGGTGACTGCCGTGCACCGTGCACCGAGCGACTACCCGTCCGGCAAGGAGGGCGACGTGCTGACGGTCGAATTCACGGTTGCGGGCATTCCTTGCCTCGGCCTCAACGGCGGTCCCATGTTCAAGCATAACGAAGCCTTTTCATTCCAGATCGCCACCGACGACCAGGAGGAGACCGACCGCTACTGGAACGCCATCGTTGGCAATGGCGGGCAGGAGAGCGCGTGCGGCTGGTGCAAGGACAAGTGGGGGATTTCCTGGCAAATCACGCCGCGTGTACTGACCGAAGCGCTTGCTGCTGGCGGTGCCGAGGCTAAGCGCGCCTTTGATGCCATGATGGACATGGGGAAAATCGACGTCGCCGCGATCGAAGCGGCCCGGCGCGGCTGACGCTTCGTCGGGTCTCGCCCGCCAGAGAGGACGCTCTATTGCAAACAGAGGCGACCGCCTTGGAACAAGTGCGGTCGCCGGCGTTCGCCCGGATGCACCTGAAGCGGTCACTTTTGCAGCGCCCAGACACGCAAAGAGCGGATTTTGAATGCCTTAACTGAATTCTATGGCATGCTGCTTGATGCAATCCGTAGGAGGGCGTCTATGGACCGCAGACTGGCAGCGATCCTCGCCGCTGACGTCGTTAGCTTCAGTCGGCTCATGGAGGCCGACGAATCCACGACGCTCCGCTCGTTGGTGGCCCACCAGAGCGAGCTCTTGAACCCGAAGATTGCAGAGCACAACGGCCGGGTCGTAAAGCTCATCGGCGATGGCATTCTCGCCGAGTTTCAAAGTGTTTTGGAAGCGGTAGCCTGTGCTGTCGACATACAGCGCGCGATGATCATTCGAAATGACCCAATTCCGCCGGATCACCGCATTGAGTTCCGGATCGGCATTAATTTGGGAGACGTCATCTTGGAGAATGGCGACATCTTCGGCGACGGCGTGAACGTCGCGTCGAGGCTGGAGGGGATTGCACGGCCAGGCGGAATCGCCGTATCGGCCGCTGTGCGCGATCTTGTCCGGGAACGGCTGGACATCACCTTCGAAGACACTGGAGACCAGTACCTCAAGAACATCACGCGGCCGATCCGCGTCTATCAGCTTCATCTGGAGGCGCAGACGCCGGATGCAACCAACCTGATCGACACGCCCCTTGCCCTGCCGAAACGACCGTCGATCGCAGTGTTGCCGTTCGAAAACATGAGCGGCGATCCGCAGCAAGACTATTTTGCCGACGGCCTGGTCGAGGATCTCATCACGGAACTGGCCAAGATTCCCAGCCTCTTCGTGATCGCGCGCAACTCGAGCTATTTCTACAAAGGAAGGCCTGTTGACGTGAAGCAGGTCGCTCGGGAATTGGGCGTACGCTACGTGCTCGAAGGCAGTGTCCGACAATCCGCCAACCGAATCCGCATCACGGGACAGCTTTTGGAGGGGACGGGTGCGACGCACGTATGGGCAGATAGGCTCGAGGGCTTCGCCGAGGACTTGTTCGATCTTCAAGACCGTTTCGTGACCAGCATCGTCGGTGCGCTGGAACCGTCGATACGCCGAGCCGAAATTGAACGTGCGCTGCGAAAACGGCCGGATGCACTGGACGCATACGACCTCTATTTGAAAGCACTCCCGCACACCTATGCGAATTCGCCGGCTGAAACGCAAAAAGCGCTGCTGCTTTTGGAGGCCGCCCTGAAGCGCGACCCGAACTATGCGCTGGCACATGCCTATGCGGCGTGGTGCCATGAGCAAAGTTACTTCCGCTGTGGATTTGACGAACGGGATAAAACTCTTGCGTTGGAACACTGCAATGCCGCGCTCAACCTTGGTGTCGATGATCCGCAGGCCCTAAGCATCGCCGCCTTTGTCAAGTCCAATTTCACGCATGACTACGACGCGGCCATTATCGTTCTGGATCGGGCGCTGGAGCTCAATCACAATTCGGCCCTCGCATACGGCTTCAGTGCCCTGGTAAATGCCCATAGCGAGCGAAACGAAAGAGCCATCGAGCATGCACTGCTTGCGCTGAGGCTCAGCCCGTTCGATCCCCTGAATTATCATCCTTACTGTGCGCTAACGCTGGCCCACTGGTTCAGCGGCCGCTTCGGGGAGGCCGCCACCTATGCGGCGCTTGCTGTCGGAGCGAACCCGAACTTCAGCGTCGCCTATGCCTACTTCGCGGCGGCACAGGTCGAGTTGAACAATTTCGAGGCGGCAGGAGAGGCTGCAAAGCGCCTTGTCGAGATCGCGCCATCGTTCACGATCGGCGGCTTCACCCGAATGGGGCCTTTTCGACCCGCGTCGATACAATCGCTGGCGAACGCTCTCGGGAAGCTGCCGCTGCCTCCATGATCGGTACCATTTGCCGTCGTGAGCGCACTTCCCGCTACGCGCAAATTGCCAACATTGAGTTCGGCTGGCGGGAGAGCAGCTTTTTCTTGCTCCAGATTCGTTCCCGAAATAACCGCTTGCGGTTTACGGGCGACTGTTATCGGTCTGTTGCAACCAGCGTGCGATCGATGGGTAGGCTGTCAATCCACGAGCGCCTGTTTGCAGTGTTCGACGGCCGTTCGACAGGTTCCCCGTTCATGGTGCTCTGAATTGCGACACGATTTTTGACGACATGGATATGGCTCTACCCCCCGCGGCGCCAGGATTGGCTCAAGTCGCTGACGATGTGTTCTCCGCCCGATGAAAGGTCACGCGCGCAATCCCGGCCGGCGTGAACACGCCGCGGACGGGATTTGCTGCAGTTGAAAGGTGGCTCCATGCTCCGATCCTTATACGACTGGACGATGTCTCTTGCCGGGAAGGGCTCATCGGAAAGATGGCTCGCCGCCATTGCTTTTGTCGAAAGCTCCATCTTTCTCGTGCCAGCCGACGTTCTTTTTGTGCCCATGGCCCTGGCAAGGCGGGACCGGGTTTGGCGCTACGCGCTTATCGCCTCAGTCGCGTCCGTGCTCGGCGGTATCGCCGGCTGGCTTATCGGATATTACGCATTCGAGACAGTCGCCCGGCCGATACTGGAGTTTTACGGGAAGCTCGACACTTTCGATCACCTGAGCCAGTCCGTTGACTTCTCGACGATCGTACTGCTCCTGATTACCTCGGGCTTTGCGCACCTGCCGCCGATCAAGGTCGTGACCATTCTGTCTGGGGTTGCTCACGTGAACATCTGGTTGTTCGCCATTTCCGCCGCGCTCGCACGCGGGTCGCGGTTCATGCTTCTAGCCTGGCTTTTGCAGCGCTACGGCGAGTCGGTACGCGATTTCGTAGAGCGGCGGCTGACACAGCTCGCGACCGCTGCCTGCATGGCGGCTTTCTTCGCTTTCGTTGCCTATCGCTACATCGTTCATTAGAGCGCCGTGCGTTCAAATGAACGCATAAAGGACGCTCTAGCGCATCGGCCCGAAAATCGGACCCGATTTTCGGAAAGCACGATGCGTGGAATCAAAGAGTTACAGCGTCCTTTGTGCGTCCTAAAGGACGCACGGTGCTGTAGCGCTTTGATTCTAGAAGAAAAGGCGCCGGCCTAAGCGGCGAAAGTGGGTGTCGCCGTCGCGGCAGCCCTTTACAGCGCCGCGCGTCGAATGCGGCATTGGCGGCCATTGAAGCTTCACCCGAGAAGTCGCGCCTTCGCCGTTGCAGCCACTTCGTGCGTCAGGTCTACCAGCCGGTCGGCGGCGAGGCGGCTGATCTGCCAGAAAAGCGGCACGTCCAGCGGAGTGTGGGGGATGAGCTCGACGAGCCGCCCGGAAGCCAGGTGCTCTCCGGCGAGGAGGGCAGGGTTCATGCACCAGCCCATGCCGGAGAGGCTCGCATCGAGAAAGCTCTGCGTCGATGGCAGCCAATGGGTGGGGTAGGCAAGATCCTGGCCAAAGGCCTGACGAATCCAGCGACTTTGCAGCCTGTCTTTCTGATTGAAGGTCAGCGCGGGCGCGCGGCCGATCGCCTCTGTCGTGACACCATCGGCGAAGTATTTCGCCACAAATTCGGGACTTGCCGTTGCATGATAGCGCAGTGCTCCGAGGGAGGTGCGCCGGCAGCCCGGGATCGGCTTCTCTACGCTGGTGACAGCCGCGAGCACGCGGCCGCGCTGCAGCCATTCGGCCGTATGCTCTTCGTCGTCGATTGCAACATTCAGAAGATACCGGGATCGCTTGGAAAAATTCGAGATGGCCGGCAGGAACCATGTTCCAAGGCTGTCGGCGCTGGTCGCGATGTAAAGCGTCACTTGCTCGCGCGGCTTGTCAGGATCGGCAAGCGCCGGAAGAAGCTCCATCAACTCGCCTTCGAGCATGCCGACATTTTCCATGTGCCGGCAGAGCCATGCCCCCTTCTCGGTTGCCGTGCACGGATTTCCCCGGACGATCAAGACCACGCCGAGGCGCTCTTCCAACTGCTTCACCCGCTGGGAGACGGCCGACGGCGTGACGTTCAACGCGGCAGCTGCCTTTTCGAAGCTGCCGGTCTGGACGACGGTCGCCACTGCGTGAAGCGCAGGGTAATCGAGCATGGCATTAGCTCTACTTAATTGAGTTTATCTCATTTAATTATCCTAAGTCCCGGACGTCCGCTAGAGAAATGCCGACTCTTTCGTTTGCGGAGCATTTCGTCAGCATGGACCTTCCGATCTATATGACTGGCCTGATGATGGGCTTGAGCCTGATCGTCGCAATCGGTGCGCAAAACGCCTTCATCCTGCGCCAGGGATTGCGGCGCGAGCACGTGTTCGCCGTGTGCCTCACATGCGGCGTCTCCGATGCCATCCTGATCCTCTTGGGCGTCACCAGCCTCGGGCAAATTGCGGCCATGCTGCCCTGGCTTGACCCCGCAATGCGATTTGGGGGAGCGGCCTTTCTCATCTGGTACGGCGCAAAAAGCCTACATTCTGCAGTTCGATCTTCCGGAGCCCTGACGGTTGAAGAAGAAGTCTCTTCCAGGTTCTGGCCGACCTTTGCGACCTGCCTCGCGCTCACCTGGCTCAATCCGCATGTCTACCTGGATACAGTCGTGCTTCTCGGCACCATTGCGACACGCTTTCCCGGGCAGGAAATGCTGTTTGCTGCCGGCGCCATGTCGGCTTCCTTCCTGTTTTTCTTCGCGCTTGGCTACGGTGCCAAGTGGCTGCGCCCGGTTTTCTCTCGGCCCTCGGCATGGCGGGTGCTGGATCTCGCGATCGCCGCCGTCATGTGGACGATCGCCTACAGGCTGTTGAGCGGGATGTAATCCCGTTCAGGTGCGCCGCTGTTTTCGGCGCGTCTATGGTCCATTTGGAAGTTTTGAGAACTATTTGGGAGCGCTTAATTACGAAGCGGTTCGTAGCCTGCAGAATTCAACCTCCAAAGCATATGGAGGTTGCCATGAACGATACTCTGACCCTTGCGAAAGCCCGGTATCAGGCGGCGCTGCCGGCAACGCCTGCGGGACTGGCGGAAGTGTCGCGACGGCACCACAGCCTTCCGGCCCTGCGAGGCACGAGACATGAGACCGAGGCGGAGATCGCCAAACCCTTGGCTGAACACACCGCAGCCAACGGTCTCTTTCGGCTTCTCGGCACCTTGGCCACGCATTGGAGAACCTGGCGAGGTAGCCGGGCAATTCGGGCAGAGATCGACGATTTGAGCGACGGACAGGTGCGTGATCTGGGTGTCTGCCGCGTTGCGCGGAGGGCGCGGTGGCTCGACGGCGCGGATACGCGACTTCCGATGGATTATTTTTACCGGATCCATCCGGACGTCTGACGGCAAGGGCTAGGGGGACGTGGATGTCGAGCCTCGCCGGATTATGCCGTTCTGCAGGAGCGTATCCGCAAGGCCATTGACGACCGCGAGCTCGGACCGGAAGCCGACGCTGCCGGGCTCGCATCCGTGGCCTCGGCCATCATGCATTCGCTCGCTATTCGAGCGCGCGCCGGCGAGCCGAGAGATGCGCTCGACAGGCTCAGCAACGCGGCGGTCGACCTGATCTGCGGGAAGAACGACCGGACTAGATGCGGGCTGCGCCTTCGCGCAGACAGATCAGGCGCTCTTCGGTTTCTTCTGCGAACGGACAGCTTTGGCAGACGTGTTCAGCGCCACCGCGGCGCGGATGAGCAACTTCAGCGCCTCTTCATCGATCGTTTCGCCCTCGCGGATATCGATCGCACGCCGGGTGTTGCCTTCGAGGCTGGAGTTGAAGAGGCTGGCGGGGTCCTCGAGCGAAGCGCCCTTGGCGAAGGTCAGCTTCACGACCTGCTTGTAGGTCTCGCCGGTGCAGATGATTCCGGCATGCGACCACACCGGAACGCCTCGCCACTTCCACTCCTCGACGACTTCGGGGTCGGCCTCCCGGATGAGCGACCGGACCCGGGCGAGCGTTTCGCCCCGCCAATCGCCGAGCTCTTCGATTCTGGCATCGATCAGCCGAGAGGGAGAGTCTTCTGCTTTTCCGTCCATCGGTCGCCTTTCTTCGTGGTTGTTGAAGCTTATTTCTGGAACTACTCCAGCTGAGACTCAATGGCCGCCTTGTCGATGATAGACCAGACCGTTTCGATCCGGCCGTCCACAAATTCGTAGAAGACATTTTCGGCAAACTGGACTTTTCGGCCGTTGACGGCGAGGCCGAACAGCATGCCTCTTGGGGTGCAATCGAAACGTAAGCGGCTCGCAATGCGGGGCGGCTCTGAAACCAGCAGTTCTACGTCGAAATAGGGATCGGGAATCGCGGCGAAATCGTCTTCGAGCATGCTGCGATATCCTGACAGTCCGATCCGCTTGCCGTTGTAGTGAACGTCCTCGTGAACGAAGGCCCCCAGATTCGGCCAATCATGGCTATTCAGGCACTGAATGTAGCCTCGATAGAGGTCGGAAAGTTCGGCTCTTGTCATGACCGCGGCTCACTCCCGCTCACATTCGTTCGCCGGGTATTTCGCTCGCCTGCTTGAACCAGGCGGCGAGCTGGGCCTCGTCGAGCTGATCGTTCTCGTGGATGTGGAAATGGCGCGCGTGCTCCATCTTGGACGCGACGGGGGGAGGCTGGTTCAGCGAGGCGCCGCGGAAGAAGGTCAGCTTGATGTACTTTGTGAAGCAATGAATGCCGAGGAACCAGCTCTGGCCGTCCATTCCGTAGAGCGGCGAGTTCCACTTGACCGCCTTCTGTACGTCGGGGACGGTGCGCACGATGAGCGCGTCGAGCCGGCGCCCGACGTCGCTCTTCCAGCCCGGCATGGCCGCGATATAGGCCTGCACGGGCGCGTCGCCGTAGCCCTTGGCGATCTGTGGATTGCCGCCCGAAAGCAGGGTCGGCTCCGTGGCCGCCGCCGGATACTCCTTCGCCGCAGCATTTTCGGATTTGCTGGCTGATGACCTGGCGATCGACTTCCGGGGTCCGGCGGGCTTCTCGGCGGCCTTCGCTGACTTGATGGACGTCTTGTCTGGCATGCGCTCGCTCCACTGCTGCATGGTTCCTCAGTCGGAATCGACCTTTGCGCGTCTCAAAAGACGCGGGTCGCAGTAACGGACGGCGCCAAGGATACGTTGATTTCCGGTGATGTCGACCCGCTGGGCAGTCCCGCCGTGCGGCGTTATCGAGCACCAGACCAGCTCAGGGCCGTCGGCGGGGAGTTACGGCGCGGCGCGGCAAGGGGATGCTCTGTATTGGCAGACGTGATAAGCGATCGGTCAACCTGACCGGTCAACCTGATACCCAGGGAACAACAAGCATCCCGCGAGTGTTGCTAGACCAATATAAAAGACCCTGGTAAGCACACATGCGTTTGATCTTGATAGTTATAGTTCTTTCCGTCATCAGCATACTGGCCTTCAAATACGCCGATAGGTCATTGGGCAATGCACCAATCGCCGCCACGGCGGAGGAACTCTCCGAACATTAGCGGGACGAGGGAAGGGCGCGCGGTTTTTCCGCCCGCACCGCGCCCGGCGCAGAGCGGGTTTTGACATACTCGGGCCCGGATCGGAAAGCCGGGCGGCCGGATTATTCCTGGCCTTTCACCAGTGTCGGCCATTCGCTCGTGGTGCCCGGCTGCACCGGCCGCTCCAGATAGGTCGAAAGCACGACATAGCTGCGTGTTGCCTTCACGCCGGGCGTGTCGTAGAGGCGCGCCAGCAGTCCTTCGAGCGCATGGGTGCTTTCGGTGCGAACCTTGAGCAGCATGCAGGTGTCGCCCGCGACCGAGTGGATCTCCTCGACTTCAGGATGCTGCTCGATCGCAAGCAGCGCCGGCGTCTTGCCCCAGCCGGTCGTGTCGACATGGACAAAGGCGAGCAGGGTCTTGCCCAGCGCCTCGGGGTCGACCAGAGCCGCGACGCGGCGGATTACGCCCGAGCGCCTGAGGCGTTTCACGCGCTCGTGCGCGGCCGGCGGCGAAAGGCCGACGCGTTCGCCGAGTTCGGCGTAGCTCGTGGTGGCGTCCTCGACCAGAACGCCTAACAGCTTTCGGTCCATCGCGTCGAGTTCACGGTCGGCGGGGCGCTTCCGCCGAATGTCATCTGTATTTTGGTCCATTCCGAAATTGCCTCTTGTTGCCGAATATCGTTCTGCGATTATGCGGGAATGGCGAACATCAATCAATCCATTCCAAACCTGTCCGCGGAGAGGGCGCGTATCCCGCCCTTCGCCTTCGTGCTGACCACCTGCATTGGCGTCATCGGCTCCAACTCGCTGGCGCTCGGTCCGATTGCGCCGGAAGTGGCGCGGAGCCTCGGTGCGGACGTTCCCGCCGTGATGACGGCCTCTGGCGCCTTCGGTCTCGGCACGGCGGCGAGCGCCATTTTCCTTGGCCGCCTCATCGACCGTCATGGCCCGCGCCGCATGCTGGCGGCGGCGCTGATCCTGCTTGCCGTCGGCCTTGGCGGCAGCGCGGCCGCGCCGACGCTGCCGCTGCTGGTCGCTTTCCAACTCATCGTCGGCATCGCCGCAGGCATCGCGCTTCCCTCGATCTATACGCTGGCCTCGATCATCGCGCCCGCCGGGCGCGAGAGCGAGACGATCGGCCTGGTGCTGACCGGCTGGACGCTGAGCATGGTGGCCGGTGTGCCGCTCTCGGCCGCCATCGCCGATTTCGCCGGGTGGCGCACGGTTTATGTCGTCGTCGCGACCGCGACCGTTCTCGCCTGCGCCGCCGTCCGGCTCGCCGCGGTCACGAGGGTTGCGGTCACCGGGGATTCTGAGGGCAGGCATGTCGGCGAGGGCAGGGCTACATCGCCGCTCGCGGCGCTTGGCGTTTGCGGCGTCGCGCCGCTTCTTTCCGCCTGCGCGGCGTTCATGGCGGCCTTCTATGGCGTCTACGGCTATATTGGCGACCATCTCCATGCCGCACTCGGCCTGCCTGTCAGTGCCAACGGCCTCGTCGCGGTCTCCTACGGGTTCGGCTTCGGCGGCGCGGCCTTTCTCGACCGGCTGATCGATCGCTTCGGTGCAGGCAGGTTGCTGCCGCTCATTTTTCTCGCCGTCGCCGGCGTCTATGTTGCGATGGTGGCGGCGAGCGGCTCCTACATCGCGATCCTGGCGGTGGTGTTTCTCTGGGGGCTCGTCAACCACTTCGGGCTCAACGTGCTCATCATGCGACTGACCGCGCTCGATCCCGCAAAACGCGGCGCCATCATGGGGCTCAACAGCGGCGTCACCTATCTAGCCCTCTTCGCCGGTACGATCGGCTTCGGCGCGGCCTATTCCGCAAACGGCTTCTTCATGCTGCCACTGGCGGCAGCCGGGCTGATGCTCACGGCCGCTTTGTTCGCGGCACGGGCGCCACAAAGTAAAATTCCGCAATAGCAATCCGGTGACGTCGGAGAGCCGCTTGCCGGAGAAGAGGCGGTTTTTATCGGCTGTTTTCGTGTTTCGGCTGTTTTCGTGCTAAAGTGCCGTAAAAATTTGGGGGCCATGTGTAGAAACGGGAGGAAGAAACATGGCTATCCAGGTCCCGACGGATTTCCGGCGCGTGATTGTTGCCGCGTCGGTCGGAAACATCATCGAATGGTATGACTTCTATATTTTCGGGAGCCTGGCCGCAGTGCTGTCGGTCAAGTTCTTCGAACCATCGCATCCGGTCGCAGCGCTCCTGAGCACGATTGCGCTGTTTACTGCAGGCTTCCTGATCCGTCCGCTGGGGGCGTTTCTCTTCGGCTGGATGGGTGACAGGGTCGGCCGCAAATACACGTTCCTGATTACGCTGAGCGGCATGGGCCTCGGCACTGGAGCGATCGGCCTGATCCCGACCTATGATGCGATCGGGCTTACCGCCGCGTTCCTGCTCTTCGGCCTCAGGATGATCCAGGGCCTGTGCCTCGGCGGCGAGTATGGCGGCGCCATCACCTATGTGGCCGAGCATGTGCCGGATGAACGCCGCGGCTACTATACCGGCTGGCTCCAGACTTCTCCGACGCTCGGGATCGTCGTGTCGCTGGCCGTGGTCATCGCCACGCGCACCTACTTCGGCAATGAAGTCTTCGAGGCGTGGGCATGGCGCGTGCCGTTCCTGCTGTCGTTCCTTCTGGTTGCGATTGCCATCTACATAAGGCTCCAGCTCCAGGAAACGCCGATCTTCGCGGAGATCAAGGCCAAGGGACAGATGACCCGGAATCCCTGGAAGGAAGCGTTCCTGAGCGCCAACGCCAAATATGTGGGGATTGCCACCATCGTGCTGATCGGGCAGGGAGTGGTCTGGTACAGCGGCCAGTTCTGGGCCCTGTACTTCCTGCAGCAGGTTTCCAAGGTGGACCCGCTGAGTTCGTCCTACATCGTCGGCGCAGCGCTGCTCCTTGCAACGCCGAGCCTGATCCTCTTCGGGTGGCTCTCTGACATCGTCGGCCGCAAGCCCGTGATCCTCGGAGGTATGTTACTCGCCGCGATCACCTATTACCCGCTGTATCTGTGGCTCGGAACAGTGACGCAGCCGGACAACATCAACTTCCCGATCGCGATCTTCATCATCTTCATCCTCGTCTGCTACGTCGGGATGGTCTATGGGCCGGTCGGGGCATTCCTGGCGGAATATTTCCCCGGGAGGATCCGCTACACGTCGGTGTCGGTGCCCTATCACATCGGCAACGGCTGGGGCGGCGGGCTGGTGCCCTTCATCACCTCGGCAGCGTTCGCGGCCACAGGCAGCATCGGCTATGCGCTGCTCTACCCGATCGTCGTTCCCGCCATCTGCTTCGTGCTCGCCGTGTTCCTGATGCCCGAGACGCGTCAGGTCAGCATATGGCAGCCGGCTGAGCCAACGGCTGGGTGAAGTCGACTACATGCGATGATGCCAGCGTCGTGCGTCTGAACACGCGCGGCGCGGGTGCGGGCGTGAACTGCCGGGGGCGCACCCTTTGCAAATTTTCCGCCTCTGCAACAGAATGTAATCCTGCGCCACGGATGCAGCAGCCAGGGAGGACATGATGGGCATCTACCGTGACGTCGTCCTGCCGAAACTCTGCGATCTGTCCATGCGCAACGAGCGCCTGCTTCCCTATCGCGAGCGGGTGATCGGCGCGGCGGAGGGGCGCGTGCTTGAGATCGGCTGCGGATCCGGCCTCAATCTGCCGCACTACCGCCCGGTGGTCCGCGAAATTCTGGCGCTCGAGCCTTCCCCTGGTCTCGTGGCCATGGCACGTCGCGTGCCGCATTCCGCCATACCCGTCAACTTCATCGAAGCCTCCGCCGAGGCGATTCCGCTCGATGACGGGAGCGTCGACACGGTGGTGACCACGTGGACCCTGTGCACCATTCCCGAGGCGGCCGAGGCACTTTCGGAAATGCGCCGCGTGCTCAAGCCCGGGGGCAGGCTGCTGTTCGTCGAGCACGGGCTTTCACCCGACCGCGGCGTGCGCTGGTGCCAGGATTGCCTCAACCCGATTTGGCGGCGCATCAGCGGCGGCTGCAATCTCAACCGTCCAATCCGGTCGCTGATAGAGGAGGGCGGGTTTCGGGTCGACCGGGTCGAGACCGGCTATATGCGCGGGCCGAAGCCGATGACCTTCATGTACGAAGGCAGCGCCCGGCCGAAGTAACTGGATATCCCGGCCGTGAATCCTTGCCAGGGCAACATGCACAGTGCCGGGAGCCAGACGAACAAGCTCGGCCATAAACTATTTACCTATCGACTGAACCTCGCAGCAACATCTCTCCGCTAATAGTGGCTCTTCATAGGTGGGCTTGGGCGCTGAGATGCAGATATCAATTTATATACTGCTGGGTATTGCCATGATTATTGCCAAGGGACGGCAGGTGCACAGGCTGCTTCGCAGCCGTAGCTACAGCTGGAAAAGCGCCGGCTTCATTTTCCTCGCCTGGTCGGCAATGACCCTGCCATTCATTGTTTCGGCCTGTGACGAGGTTGCCTGCGAATGGAGCCCGAACGTCGGCTGGTGGGCCGATTTGCTCCATCAGCTATCGCCCTTCGACAGCCTTGGTGCCGGCACGACGGTCACGGTGGTGTTGATCACCTATATGGTGCTGACGATCTACTTTCTCGGCCACTGCCTTGGTTGGATGCTTTATGGAACCAAGAGGCTTCTTCGGTTCGCGGTGTAGTCGTCGCGAGGCTCAGCCGGCGCCATTTGCCGGAACGGCTGCTGGGACTGGAAACTATTCGCAGCATTGAAGTTGCTGCTGTACCGGCGGGCACTTCACCGAACCATACGAGCAGAACACGCAGCAATCTCCTGGGCGGGGACGCAGCAGCGTCTTGCAGTTGGCGCACTCGTAATAGAACTGGCAGGCATCGGTCGGCATTGTCTCCTGCCGGGTGAAACCGCAATGCGGGCAGGTTAGCACGGATTCATGTACGACAGTCTTCATGCAGTAGACCTTCCTTCAGGTTACGCAATTCACTCTCGCAGAGGGGCGGAAGGCGACGCCGGTCGCCGTTCCGCCTTCGATGTGTCGTCCGTTGCAAATCAGTTCATGGTCATTCGGTCGCGTAGACCTCCGGTGCCTTGCCATCCTTGGGCACGGTGTAGATCACGAATTTTTCAGTCTTTGTGCCGCTCATGCCGGGCGAGCCCATCGGCATTCCCGGGAGCGTGATGCCGGCGATCGGGGGTTTTTCCTTGAGGAGCTTGCGCACGACGTTGATCGGTACGTGGCCGTCGATGACATAGCCGTCAATGAAGGTGGTGTGGCACCCCTGCATGTCTTCCGGTACGCCGGCCTTGTGGCTGATCGCGGCGAGTTCTTCGGTTTCCTTGACATCAACCTTGAAGCCGTTGTCGCGCAGATAGGCGACATAGCCCTCGCAGCAGCCACATTCCGGACTTTTATAGAGCGTTGCCTGCTGCGACTGGGCGAGCGCCGGCGTGGCGAAGGCGATGAGAGCCGCGAGGCTCGTGAGGCGGATCATGCGTCTCATTTCAATTCTCCATGGGTAAATCTGCGTGAGTTCCGTTTGTTTCAGGCGACGCGCAGCATCCTGCCGCCGGGACTGCCGGGGACTTCGACGACATGGGGCCGTGGATGTGTGTTCTCATCTCGAAGTCCGCTTCGGCACGAAAAATGTACGCGTTCGCTCGTCCGGCCCGTCGCGGTAGCGACAGCCGGAGATCAACCGATGTCGGTGGTTCGTGGCGGGGCGGGATCGGGCGGCGGCGTCTGGCCGTCGAGGGCCAGATCGGGAGCGACGACCGAAATCGGCGTCTCGCCGTCCGGCACGACTGCCGCAAGAGGGAGCGGCGCAATGATCGGGGCGGCACAGACATTGCCGCAGGCCATGGCCTTCATACCGCTATCGTCCGGCTGGTCCGGGCAACCCTGGCAGTCGCCATTCTCCACCATGTCGGACATGATCATGTTGGACATCGTCGCCATTCTAGCGGCCATGCTGCTCGCCTCGGCGAAAGACGCGCCCATACCCACGGCGAGGAAGACCGCGAGGAGAAAGGTGGCGATTTGTCTTGGTGCATGCCGTCGTGCCAAAAGCACTCTGCGCTTCCAGGCGGCATGCAGCCGTCGGATCAAACACTGCTGCATGGCAGCAGAACAATTGCGCCGATTTCCGTGAAACACAAGGCGCGGCGCCCGCTCTGCAACGGCTCGGCCTGTCAATATTGCGTGACGAAAGCGCACACCGGCTTCAGTGCGATTTGGGCACCCTCACGGATGGCCATGAAAAGGCGCCGCCTTGAGCACGAGGCGCTCTTCTTCCAAAAATCGAGCCGCCCTGGGGCTGCTGAACAGAACTCCCAGAGTCGGCGGTGAGGAAGCCGATCAATCGTCGGGGATCGTCAGTTCAGTTTCGTCCGTGTCGACGACGAAGACTGCCAGAATTTTGGCGTCTTTGGTATCGCTGGCATTGGCGCTGACCTGATGGTGGTCGCCAGGAGATTCAACCCAGTTTTCGCCGGTGTTGTAGATCTTGACCTCGCCGCCATTGACCTGGCTCTTGATGCGCCCCTCGATCACCGTTGCATAGATGAAGGCGCTCTTGGCATGCGTGTGCGACGGGTTGTGTCCGCCGGGCCCGTATTCCACCAGGACGCCCCGCATGCTCTTGCCGGGAACATGGGGCAGCTTCTGATCGAATACCGTCGTGATCTTGGCATTGTACGGCTCGTCGGCGAGTGCAGGTGCGGCGGTAATCAGTGCGAAGGAAAAGGCAGCAGCAATGGGCCTGAACATCAGATGTCTCCTCTATGTATGGGCTCCTGCTGCGATCTAATCGATGAATAGGCGGTTCAAGACTAGGTATACGTTGGTTTGCGGCCCGGGTTTGGGGAAGGGACGCAGCGGGGCTACCTGCTATGGGCCGCATCGTCTACGGTTGATGTCTGGCTCCTTCAGGATCTGCGCCATCTGCAGATGGGCTGCAAGGTGGACGTAACGGAGGTTCGCCCGGCTCGCCTCGATCCGGCGAAGCAATCGCGCTCTCGCGGAATGCCATGTCCAACGCGGCTTCGCCGGCGAGCGTCAGCGCCCGGCTCGACGCATGGATGACATGGAGCGATGGCACGTTGCCGGCCAAAGGCGACCGGAGGGCGCTGGCGGAAGAGATTGGCGTATCGCCGGAGGCGCTGTATCGGGAAATTTTGAGGCGGCGCTCGCAAGACCGGCGGGCATTTGGAACGGGAACGATGATCGATGGATGACAGGGCAATCGAGGCGACCGGAGGCGCGGATCACCGCAGGGGGAGCGCCGGCGAGGTCTTTGCGGCGTTCCTGAAGCTCGGCTTGACCTCCTTCGGCGGTCCGATCGCGCATCTCGGCTATTTTCGCGACGAGCTTGTCGTCCGCCGGCGCTGGATCGACGAGAAGGGTTATGCGGATCTCGTGGCGCTCTGCCAGTTTCTGCCCGGTCCAGCCTCGAGCCAGGCCGGTTTCGCGCTTGGGCTCCTGCGTGGAGGGCCGTTGGGTGCGGCGGCCGCCTGGGCCGCCTTCACGCTGCCATCGGCGATCCTGCTCGTGCTCTTTGCCTTCGGGGCGGCGTCGTTCGGCGGACCGATCGCGTCGGGCATCATCCACGGCCTGAAGGTCGTTGCCGTCGCAATCGTCGCCCAGGCAGTGTGGGGCATGGCGAGGAACCTCTGCCCGGACCGGGAACGCGCAAGCATTGCGCTTGCCGCGGTGCTGATCGTCGTCATCGTTTCCGGCGGGATTGGCCAGCTGGCGGCGATCGTGGCCGGCGGGCTCGCCGGACTGTGGCTCTGCCGGACGAAGGGCGAGGCGATTTCCGGGCATGTCAGCTTCCCAGTGTCGCACGCCACGGGTTGGATGGCGCTCGTCCTGCTCTTCTGCCTGCTCTTCGGCCTGCCGGTCGCGGTCGCGGCCACCTCGTCGCAGGGGCTCGCGGTCTTTGATTCGTTCTATCGCGCCGGATCGCTCGTCTTCGGGGGAGGGCACGTCGTGCTGCCGCTCCTTCAGGTGGAGGTCGTGCAGCCCCGCTGGGTCACGGCCGACCAGTTCCTTGCGGGATACGGCGCGGCACAGGCGGTGCCGGGGCCGCTCTTCACCTTCGCCGCCTATCTCGGCACGGTGCTCGGCCCCGAACCTAATGGCCTGCTTGGTGCCATCATCGCGCTTGTTGCCGTCTTCCTGCCGGGCTTTCTGCTCTTGATCGGCACCATTCCATTCTGGGATTCGTTTCGCGCAAGGCCCACGGCGCAGGCGTTGATGCGCGGTGCAAACGCTGCGGTGGTGGGCGTTCTCGGGGCGGCGCTCTACCAGCCGGTCTGGACCAGCGCGATCATCGGTCCGCACGAATTCGCGCTCGCGCTGACCTGCTTCGTACTTCTCATGGCCTGGAAATGTCCACCCTGGATCGTGGTCGTCGTGGCGGCGATCGGTGGCGTGCTGATCGGCCTCGCCTGAGAGCTCGTCTTTCGCGGCCATGCGAGCAGTTGCCGACCTGTGACGAGGAATGCGGGGAGGGAGATGCGTTACTGTACCGCAACCGACGGGGCGGCATTACACTGCTGCCGTGCACCGTGGCGTCGGATGAGACGCGCGGCGCTGTAGCCGAGCAACGCCACGAGCAATCGTCCGGAGGAGACCGCCATGGCAGAGGCGAATGAAGGCGAGGACCAGGTCCTGCAGATCATGACGACGGAGCACTTCGTGCTTCAAACCGCGCGGTCGGGCACCATCCAGGAAGCGAACCAGCGCGCGAACCTGTTCCTCACCTCGGTTTCGAGCGCGACGATCGCGCTTGCTTTCGTCGCGCAGGTCACGCAGATGGGTATGCCGTTCGTGCTGTTCAGCCTGATCCTGCTTCCTTGCCTTTATTTCATCGGCCTTGTCACTTTCGTGCGTGCCGTGCAGGTCGCGATCGAGGACATGGTGCATGCGCGCGGCATGGCGCGAATACGGCACTACTACGTCGAAAGCGCGCCGGTCATGCGGCGCTTTCTCATTCATGCCATTCACGACGATCGCTCGGCCGTGCTTGTCCACAAGGGTCTCAAGTCGTCGCCATGGCAATTCTTCGTGACGACGGCGGGAATGGTGAGCACCATCAATGGCGCGATCGCCGGCGTTTTCGCGGGCGTTGTCGCGCAATCGGCGCTCAGCCTGCCGGTCCTGCTCAGCGTGTGCGCCGGGCTTCTGGTTTTCGCTGTGAGCATCCTGCTGCTGCGGCGCTATCATCTGAATGCCTGGGCGGCGGCCGAAGAAAGTTTGACGGTCCTTTTCCCCGACGCCCCGGGCGAATGACGTTCAAGAACAGGAACATGCGGCAATTCAAGTGCTACAGCGTTCTTTGCGCGCCTGATCAGACGCGCGTGCTGTAGCGGAGCGTGACCATGGCCACGAAGAACGGCGCGACGACTACGCCCGGTATCCAGCTCGGCCTTGCCGAGAATTGGCCGCAGTTTGCGCTGCTCGTTCTGATCAACGCCTTTGTCGGCGGCATGGTCGGGATCGAGCGCACCGTCGTGCCGCTGATCGGGGCGGAAGAGTTCCATATCGCTTCGACGACGCTCGTCGTCTCCTTCATCGTCAGCTTCGGGATGGTGAAGGCGTTGGCCAACCTCGTCTCCGGCCAATTGGCGGATCACTGGGGGCGCAAGCGCGTGCTTGTGCTTGGATGGCTTTTCGGCCTGCCGGTCCCGTTCATGATCATTGCTGCGCCGAGCTGGAGCTGGATCATCGCGGCCAATGCGCTGCTCGGCATCAACCAGGGACTTGCCTGGTCGATGACCGTGATCATGAAGGTCGATCTGGTGGGGCCGAGGTCACGCGGGCTCGCGGTGGGGCTGAACGAGTTCGCGGGCTATCTCGCAGTCGGGGTGACGGCATTCGTCACGGGTTACCTCGCTTCGGAATATGGGCTGCGGCCGGCGCCGATCTATCTCGGCATCGGCTACGCGGTGCTCGGGGCGCTGCTTTCGATCTTCGCTGTTCGCGACACGCGCGATCACGTGCGGCTCGAGGCCTCGTCACGCCCGGAACAGCCGCCCTCAATCGGCTTCCGCGAAGTTTTCACGCTGACCTCTTTCCGGGACCGCAATCTTTTCGCTGCCTCGCAGGCCGGCCTCGTCAACAACCTCAACGACGGCATGAGCTGGGGCATCTTCCCGCTGTTCTTCGCCTCCTTCGGCCTCGGCGTCGAACGGATCGGCATTCTCAAGGCGATCTACCCGGCGACCTGGGGCATCCTCCAGATCGCGACCGGTCCCTTGAGCGACCGCTGGGGGCGCAAGGGGCTGATCGTCTGCGGCATGTGGGTGCAGGCCGCCGGACTGTTCCTGACGGCGCTGACCCGGCAATTCGAATGGTGGCTGGTCGCGAGCCTCCTCATCGGCCTCGGCACCGCCATGGTCTATCCGAGCCTGATCGTCGCCGTCTCCGATGCCGCGCATCCCGCCTGGCGTGCCCGCGCGCTCAGCGTCTACCGCTTCTGGCGCGACCTCGGCTACGCGATCGGGGCGCTCATGGCGGGGCTGATCGCGGACCGTTTCGGCCTTGGCGCGGCGATCGCATCGGTCGCCGCCCTCACATTCCTCTCCGGCGTCGTCGTTGCCGCGCTGATGCGGGAGGGCTCGCCGTAGCTGTTCTGAGTATCTGCGGGGCAGGCGACCGACTCGCCCATGGCGGTCATGACCGGAGCCTGGAGAGCGTAGCCGGTCGCCGCTGGAATTGGGTGGCCAGACCCGAGGAAGACGATGAGCACTGCCTCGTCCTCTCCCGACGCCGGAGCATGCCCGAGAGACGCGAAAGCGCTGACGGCTGTCTTGCGCCAAATGCGAACATCCATTAGCCCTGTTATCAACCGTACGGTTGACTAGGAGCGCGTCATGGATGTCTTCGAGCGCGAGCAGGCTTTTTCGGATAAGTTTGACTGCAGCTTCCCATATCGAAACCTCGGCGAGGCGGCCGCTCTCATTGAAGAAGCGCGATCGATTTCTGCCAACGCCGCATTTTGCGTCCTGTACCAGATCGCGTGTCCGCCATCCTCTGCAGAGATATCGAGGGAAACTCAACAAGAGTTGCTAACCATGTGGGTCGACAGTGCGGCGTCCCCCCTTGCAGCTTCGATTGTCATTTTTGCCCGCCACGTGTTCAACGGGGGTGTTGTAACAACAGAAGAAGCATTAGCCCTAATGCACCAGGTAGCAGCGGCTGATGGACAGTATGCTGCGCTGGCAGTGGTTTCTCATCTCGCTTACGAAGGGCTTGAAGGAGATGAGTTCGACATGATCGACATCCTAGAGTCTGTCAGACCTACGTTGAAACGTATCCTGCATGCCTGAGATAGGCGGCGCATTCGTGCGGGCTGAACGCCTTGAGAGCTTCGCCGACGCGCCGCCATGTCGCCTCGACGCTACGCTCGTCGGCCTTGCGCAGCAGGGTCTTGAGTTTGGCGAACATCATCTCGATCGGATTGAGGTCGGGGCTGTAGGGCGGCAGGAAGAACAGATGGGCGCCGGCGTCGCGGATGGCGCTGCGCGCCGGCTTGCCCTTGTGGCTGCCGAGATTGTCGAGGATGACGATATCCCCGGGGTTGAGGGTTGGCGCCAGGCATTGCTCGACCCAGGCGGTGAAGGCAATGCCGTTGATCGGGCCGTCGAGCACGAAGGGTGCGACGATGCGGTCGTGACGCAGCCCGGCGAGGAAGGTCAGCGTCTTCCAATGGCCATGCGGTATTCTGGCGATCAGCGGCTGGCCGCGCTGACACCAGCCGCGGCTGCGCGTCATGTTGGTTTTGACCCAGGTTTCGTCAACGAACACCAGGCGGCGCGGATCAAGTCGATGTTGATGGGTCTTCCAGCGGCTTCGGAAGCGCGCCACCTTCGGCCTGTCCTGCTCGCTGGCGATCAGCGTTTTTTTTAAATGTCTTGCCTTCGCGGCGCAGAAACCGCCAAACGGTGTCATGCGAGACATCGATCCCGGCCGCCTTCAGATCGGCGGCAAGCGCCCGCACCGTCCAATCGGTTTTGGCCGCCAGTCGGCGGTGAACCTCATCGGCCGCCGCGCCCCGCAGCATGGGTTTGACATGGCCCCCCATCTTGGCCGGCGCCAAACCGCGGCCGGACCGGTCGAGCTGGCCGATCCGCACCGCCGTCGCCGCCGATATCCCAAAGCGCAAGGCGGCCGCCCGCACCGTCATGCCTCCGGCCAAAGCGGCGGCGACGCGCTGGCGTAAATCAAGAGAAAGAGGTCGCGCCATCATTGCTGGCCTCCTCACCAGCAATGATCTTGAATCACAATCCCAACAAAAAGGGAATCC
>NZ_WITC01000037.1 GCF_009601505.1 Sinorhizobium terangae | reverse complement strand
GCGAGCCGAGACGACGTGGCTTCGGTTCGATCCTGATCGAGCGCAGCCTCGACAAGGTCATCGGCAGTTCGGTCAAGGTCGAATATCTGCCGGCCGGCGTGACCGCGCTCATCCGGTTACCGCTTTAATCGCGGTCGTGGCAGCGGGACGAGGGCGGTTCACAGCGACGACCGCGACCAACCCTCGGTGGAAATCAGCTCTTTTCGTCGTGACGGCGGCCCTTTCCGAGGCCGAGCAGGGCCCCGACCGCGACGGCGGTCGCCACGGCGAGCAGCGGCTGCGTTCGCAAGACGCCTGCGGCGGCAACGAGCGCCAGATTCGTCTGCATCGCGGCGAGGCGCCGGCGCTCTTCTGCGAGCCGCCGGTCGCGGGCGCGAAGCCCTGCCATCACCGCCATAAGGATCAGCGCTGTCACGAACAGGACGGCTGCCATCGTCGCAACCGCAGCCACCGGTGAATAACGCTCGGCGAGAAACAGCGTGACTGCTACGAGCGCGAACACGTAGGCCGTGCCGAGCAAGGTCACGATGATCGCCCATAACATCGCGTTGCGCCTGTAGCGTGAGGTGGCGGCAGCCACGTCGACTGCAAGCAAGGCGGACAAGGCGGCCCCGAGCGTTCCCATGCGAGCTACTCCGATCGCGCGTCAAGCGGTGCAGGAAGCCCTGCGGTTGGTGGTTGATCAAATGGACGTGGTCATCGGCGCAGCAATGCAGCCACCGCAAGGCCTATCGCCGCTGCTGCACCGAGCGTCGCGATCGGGTGCTCGCGCACCGCCCTGCGGAGCTCCCTTTCCGTCCCGGAATAGCGGTCGCGTAAATCCGAGAGCAGCTGCTCCCCGCTGGCCAGCAGATTTTCAAGATCGGCTTCGGCCCGATCGCGCGCGCCTTTTGCCTTGGCTTTCGCGTCTTGGGAAACCGCCGCTCCGCGTTCGCTGAGCAGTCCGACGAGCGCCGCAATGTCCGCTCGAATTTCCTGGAGCTGGTCCTCGATAGGGGTCTCGCTGTGCCCGCCGTTGCGTTTCCTGGTGCTCGAACTCGAGAAGAGGCCCGTTGCCATGGTGTGAAGCTCCCTTTCGCTGCAACGCCGGCCAGGACAGCCGGCGCGTGTTCTACCCCCATCGGGCGAGGAGGACCTCGCTCGACATCCAGCGGGACAACGCGCGAAGGCGGGATTTGTTTCGACAAATCCTGCCGTTACCGCAAACAGCTCTTGGAAACAGCGAAAAGGCGCGGGCGACCGGTCGTGATCAGATCGCCACCGATTGCGGCAGTACGAAGGGGATGTCCCGCGTCGGGATGACATTGACCTGCATCCGGCAACCGAACACGGCTTCCATGGTTTCGTCGGTCAGGACCTTCCTTGGCGGTCCGCTCGCGCGGACGCGGCCGCCCCTCATCATGACAATTTGGTCCGCGAACATCGCGGTCAGGTTGAGGTCGTGCATCACGGTGATGACGCCGCCGCCGCGTTCGCAGAATTGGCGCGCAAGCTGCATGATCGCCAGCTGATGGCGGATGTCGAGGCTCGATACGGGCTCGTCGAGCAGGAGATAGCGGGGCTCGCCATCGCTTACCGGCGCCGAGATCTGGCATAGGACGCGCGCAAGCTGGACGCGCTGTTGCTCGCCGCCCGAGAGCGCCTGATAAAAGCGTCCGGCAAACCCGGCGAGATCAACGGCCTCCAGCGCATCGTTGGCCATGCGGTCGTTGGCGGAGTCACTGCCCGTGCCGCCGGCAGAAAGGCCGAGGCGGACGATTTCCCGCACCGTGAAGGGGAAGGAAATAACGGTCGATTGCGGCAGGACGCCGCGTTTCAGCGCAAGCTCCCACGGTCTGAGGGCGGCGAGATCATGGCCGTTGATGGTGACCTTGCCGGTGACGGGCGACAGTTCGCCGGAAACCGCCTTCAGGGTGGTTGTCTTGCCCGATCCGTTTGGGCCGACGATCGCCGTCATCGTGCCCGGCGCCGCATCGAACGAGACGCCATCGATCACCTGCCTGCCGGCAAGACGGACGGAGATATCGGAAACCTTGATCATGACCCGCTCTCAAAGTCCCATGTTCGATCGGCCGCGCAGCAGGACCCAGAGAAAGAACGGCGCACCGACAAAGGCGGTGATGATGCCGATCGGCAATTCGCCGGGCGAAACGATCGTCCGTGCCAGCATATCGGCAAAGATCAGCATCGTGCCGCCGAGCAGCGCAGAGGCGGGCAGCAGGTAGCGGTGGTCCGGACCGATGACGAGGCGAAGAAGGTGCGGCACCACGATGCCGACGAAACCGATACCGCCGCTGACGGCAACGGAGGCGCCGGTCGCGGCCGCTACGCTGAGGATCGCGACGTTCTTGAGGCGCTGGACGGGAACGCCCATGTGAAACGCCGCCGCTTCGCCGAGCGTGATCGCGTTCAGGCCACGCGCCAGGAACGGGACCACGGCAAGCGACATCAAGATGATCGGGCCCGCGGCGAGGATCTTCGTCCAGTTGGCGCCGGCGAGCGAACCGAGGCCCCAGAAGGTCAGATCCCGCAGTTGCTTGTCGTCGGCGATGAAGACGAGCACGCCGGTGACCGCACCGGTGAGCGCGCCGAGCGCAATGCCCGCAAGCAGCATGGTCGCCACCGAAGTCTGGCCGCCGCGCGTCGCGATGCGGTACAGGAGCAGGGTGGTGGCAAGGCCGCCGAAGAAAGCGGCGACTGGAAGCGCGTAAAAACCGATGAGCGCATAGAGCGGGCCGAAGAGGCTCGAACCGAGGACGATCAACAGAACGGCGCCAAGGCTCGCGCCGGACGAGACGCCGACGAGGCCAGGATCGGCAAGCGGATTGCGGAAGAGGCCCTGCATCACCACGCCGGATACGGCAAGCGCCGCGCCGACGAGCAAGCCGAGCACGGCCCGCGGCAGGCGGATATCGAGGATGATGATGCGGTCGCGGACACTCAGCGCCTGGTCGGCACCCTCCGTGCCGGCCAGCCAGTGAACAACATTGGAGAGAGAGGCGTCGGCGGCGCCGGTCATGATCGACGTGGCAAATGTCGCAGCCGCGCCAACCGCGAGCACGACGATCAGCAGGCGCGCAAGCCCCGAACGGTTTCCAGCGCGCCATTCACGGACGATATTGGCGGCGAAGGCAGGCGCGCGCATGCTGCCTTCCATCGCCTCACTGCGGGGCATCGGTCTTCTTTCCGTAAATTGCGGTATTCAGTTCGCGGACGGCGCCGGCGGTGCGCGGGCCGAAGCCGAGCAGGTGCAGGCCATCCATGCGGACCAGCGCCTTGTTCTTTGCCGCTGGCGTCAAGCTCAGGGCCGGCATGGCGAACAGTTCGTCGACGCCGGCAGAGTGATCGCCGCCGCGCGTCATCATCAGGACGACGTCGGGCCTGGCTTCGATGATCGCCTCGTCCGTCAGCGCCTTGTAGCCCGGGAACGTTCCTGCGGCATTGACCGCGCCGGAGAGCGTGATGATGCCGTCTGCGGCCGTGCCGGTGCCCGATGCCAGGATCTTGCCGCCCTGCGTGCTCAGGATGAAGAGGACACGCTTGTGCTCATTTTCCGGACGCCTGGCTGCCTCGTCGACCGCTGCGTCAAGGTCCTTCTCCACGGATTGGGCGAGCGCTTCGGCCTTGTCCTTCACGCCAAGAAAGGCGCCCACCGCACGAATCTTCGCGACGATACCGTTCCTGTCGAAAGTATCGGGAATGCTGGTGAAGGGGATCTTTGCTTCCTTAAGCACGGCGAGCGCCTCGGGCGGTCCGCTGCCTTCGACCGCGATGATCGCCGTCGGATTGACGGCGATGATGCCTTCCGGCGCCAGTTGCCGCATATAGCCGACGTCCGGCAGCTTCGTTGCCGCTTCCGGATAGCTGCTGGTGGAGTCGCGACCGACGAGGCGATTTTCCTCGCCGAGTGCGTAGATGATCTCGGTGATCGCGCCGCCAACCGACACGACACGGGAAACGTCCGGTTGCTGCATGTCCTCGGCCATTGCCGGGCGCAGGAACGAGGGATTTCCGGGGGCGAGCACCGGCAGCAGCAGGGGCGCTGAGAGCGCGAAGGCGGCAAGCGCCAGCTCCCAGCGGCGAAGTCGGCGGAAATCGAGACCGGTGTTCATGATCGTTCCTCAGGCCGCGACGATTGTGTTGAGCCGGGGCAGGCGTTCTACAAGGGAGCGCCACTCCGGCCGCTCGGCGAGGCCTTCCTTGCGCTTGCCGAAGAACTGAATGACCATCTCGCCCTTGGCGTCGAGTGCCTCGAGCGAGGTCACATGGCCGTCGGCCGTCGGTTTGCGGACTGCCCACAATTCGGCAATATGGTCTGTGCGCAGATGCAGATGGAACGTCGGATCCATGACGTTGAGCCACGGACCCATCACTCCGATACGGGCGACTTGTCCGGAATGGATCTGAATGACGCCGCGGTTGCCGACGAAGCACATGATAGGCAGTTCGATTTCGGCGCTGCCGCGCATCATCGCCTCGACGCCCGTCGGATCGAGGCGCCTGGCCAGATCCTCGCCGACGGCATGCAGAGCCTGGCTCCGGCCGATGTTCAAGTTGCGCAACATGCCATGGAACTGGTGGGTGTCGGTCAGCTTCGACCAGCGGTCCCGGAGTTCCCCGGCATCGACCGCCACATCGAAATGGTCATCACTCGTCGGCGCGCTCGCGTCGGCAACGAAGTGCTGCGACTGGTCGCCTAGGCGGAAATCCTCGACGAGCCTGTCGTAGGCCGCACCGTTCGAGGCGGGGCGCAGGTGAACTTTGTGGACGGCGTTGCCCCACTTGTCGAAGAATTGCAGGCTGCGCCGGACGTCGCCGTTCGAGTCGGTCTTGGTGACGGCAAAGCCGTGGGCCCAGGCACTTGGGAAGATGCGCAGGTCGATTTCGGTCCCCAGCACCAGGGCCGCCGCCTTTCCCGCCTTGATGTTCTCGTAGACGCCGATCTTCTCGTGGACTGCACTTTCGTTGCGAGTGAGCGCGAGCACTTCACCCAGTTCCGCGACCCGCTCCAGGAAGCGGTTGGCGTCGCTATCGATGCGAACCGTCGTGAGGCCGCATTCGGCGGCAACGAGCGCAGCTTCCGAAACGCCGAGCTCAGCAGCGATATCGCGCTCGCGCAGCTTCGGGTTCGCGGCGCGGTAGGCACGGATTTCGGAAGGAGTTGGGCAAATGCTCTCGATCATGGTCTTCTGCCTATTTGTTCAGGATCAGTTTGCCCTGACGGGTGATCCTCATCCGGTAGATCGTGCCGTCATGGGAAATGAGGATCTCGCTGTCGCCGCGGAAGAGATCGCGGCTCTCCACGACTCGCTGGTTTTGACCGATCGGGGTCGGCTGCGAGGGGCGCGCGGTATCGGTATCGTTCGGTGTCACGGTTTCGGCCAGTTCGCGAGGGACGAACCGGCTGTTTTTCCGAATTCCTCCCGCATATTCCCTTTTAGTATCTTGACTTCATTACTCATATTTATCTAAGGACGCAATACCGGATAATTACAGTCAAGTTTTATGAGCGCGAGCGCTGTTCGAGGATCGCCGGGCACGCGCGCAGATATCGAGTGGTGTTATGATGACGCAGGCTTTCCGTTTCGCTCTTGCGGCCGCAGTCGCGCTTTTTCCCGCAGCAGCGCCGGCCATCGCGCAGGAGACTGCGGCTTCCGGCGGACTCGCGATCGAACTGAACGACATCGCTCCATCGCAGAAGGGCTGCAAGCTGACCTTCGTCGCCGGCAACGCGCTGCCGCAGTCGCTTTCGAAAGTCTCGTTCGAGTTCGTTCTCTTCGATCACAAGGGATTGGTGGAGCGCATGTCCGTGCTCGACTTCCGTGACCTGCCGGCCGGCAAGACGAAGGTCCGCCAGTTCGATCTGCCGGGCACCAAATGCGAGTCGGTCAAGAGTTTGCTGATCAACGATGCCCCCGCCTGTGTCGGCGAGGGCGTCGACAAGAACGCCTGCATGTCGGGTCTCAAGACCGGCTCCAAATCGACGGTCGAGCTCAAGGGCTGAGGCGGTGCCGGCCGATCGGTGACCAAGGTAAGGCATTGATGAAGCAGACGTTGAAATGGACGGCGGCGATCGCGCTATCGCTTCTTGCGCATGCGAGCGGCGCGATGCTGTTTAGCCCCGGCGAAGAAGAGGTCCAGGTTGCTGGCGGCGCCGCCACAGAGGTGACGCTGCTCGGCGACGCCTTCGAAGAGACGCTTCAGGCGGGCGACCCCTCTGAAATCATTGAGCCGTCAGAAGATGTGGCGGAAGAGCTGACGCCCGACGAGGTTCAGCCAACCAAGGAACTCAGCGAGGAAGTGCCGCCCACGATGCCTGAGGTCGTGTCGCAGCAACCATCCGACGTCACGCCCACGGAGGCGGACGTCATCCTGCCGGCAGAGGAGATGCCCACCCTTCAGCAGCCGGAGGCCGCGGTAACAGCCAGCGTGGCGCCGATCGACACCGTCGTTCCGGAAGAAAAACCGGAGCCGGAAAAGGTCGAGACGCCGAAGGTGGAAAAGCCGGAGCCGAAGAAGGAGCCGGTGAAGAAGAAGAAAGTCACCCGGAAAAAGACCGGTGACGGCGGCGAGCAAGCGAAATCGCAGGTCAAAGGTACGGCCGACGGCGTAGAAGACGCCGCGGCAAGCGCAGCCACGGGCGACAAGGGTCGCGTCTCCCAGCAATCTGGCAACGCGGCAGTGTCGAACTATCCCGGCAAGGTGCGCAGCAAGCTCAATCGCGCCTTCCGCTATCCCGCCGAGGCAAAACGTCAACGTCTGCGCGGCGTCGCCCAGGTTCGCTTCACTGTAACCACCGGCGGTGACGTGGCGGGTGTCAGCCTGGCGAAGAGCGCCGGTTCGCCGATCCTCGATGAGGCCGCGCTCGACGCCGTGCGCCGCGCGGCTCCGTTCCCCGCCATTCCCGCCGGTGCGGGTCGCGACAGCTGGGTTTTCACCATTCCGCTCGCCTTCAACCGTTGAATGGATGCTCGCTCGGGTGTGAGGGACGGCGGCGTCCCGCAACCGCCGTAGGGGACGGCGCGCGGGGCAAAAATATGAATTAAACACTCATGTTTATACTTTACTCTGATTATCAAGTTTAATAACGTCTCGCCGTCACGCAACCGATCGGTGTGTGCTGAAGCGTAAATCCAAAGGGTGATCGGCGACGAAGCGCCGGGGACGCGAAACAAGATGGAGAGGAACGCATGCGCGGCAAGCGGCAGAATGCAGGCAAAGGCCACAAGGGAAACGCGGCGAATGCAGCACCCGAACCGAGGCCCGATGCCGGCACGGCGAAGCTGGAGGGCCGCAGCTTCCTCTATGTCGGCGGCAGGGACTGCCAAGTTGCGCATCTGCGCGAGATCGCCAGTTCCTTCGGCGCGGAGTTGATCCATCACGACGGGGGCTTGCGCGAAGCCGTGTCGCGTATCGACCGCGTACTTCCTTCGGTCGACTGTGTCTTCTGCCCCATCGACTGCATCAGCCACGACGCGTGTCTTCGCGTGAAGACCGGCTGCAAGAAGTGGGGCAAGGCCTTCGTGCCGCTCCGCAATGGCTCGAAGTCGAGCCTGGAGCGGGCGCTGCAGGATCTGACCGCGAGTAACAGCCGCGACGGCTGAGTTTTTTGAAGATCAGCGGCACGCGAGGGTGCACCGTGCCTGGAGAATTTGACGACGAGTGACGAACGCCCCGATCAGATGATGCTGATCGGTCTGCACAAGCTTGCCTCCCAATTCGGCGATGGACTGGTGCCCGAACTTTACGAGTTGCTGACCCGCCGGGCCCGCATGCTGGAAGAAAATCCGAACGTTGCCGAGTTCCCGACATGGCAGGCGCGGCAGCCGGGCAGGGATCCTCTCGGCCTTGCGTCACCGCTCGAGGGCGCTATCCTGCCTTTCCCGAGCATCGGGACCGATGCTCCGTTGAAGAAAGATCGAGCATAGAGCAATTCCAGGAAGCGTGTGCAACGGTTTTGCGTCCGGAATCGCGTAATTTCAAAGAGTTAGGGCGTTTCCCGGTTTCGATGAAACCGTGAAATGCTCGGGAGCGACGACATGTACTTTGCGATGAACCGTTTCCGCATTGCGATCGGTCAGGAAGAGGCGTTCGAGGCCGTCTGGAAAGGCCGGGACTCGAGCCTTGCCGAAATGCCCGGCTTCATCGCCTTCCACCTGCTTCGCGGGGAAAGCGTGCCGGAAGAAGGCTACACACCGTTCATTTCGAAATCGACCTGGGAAAGCAAGGACGCTTTCATCGCCTGGACCAAGTCGGAAAATTTCCGCGCGGCGCATCGGAGCGCGGGCGAGAACAAGGCGATGTATGTTGGCCCGCCGAAATTCGAGGGCTATTCTGTCGTCGAGGGCGCGTGAGCAGCGGCTCTTAGCTTGCGCGCGACGGCAGAAACGCCCCGAGCGCCACGGCAAGCCAGCCCGCCATCATCGTCAATCCGCCGAGCGGCGCCGACATCGGGAAGAGGCCGTGGCCGAGAGTATGGCGCGCGGTGAGATCGCCGGCGAAAAGCGCAGTGCCTGCCGCCAATAGCAAAGCGGCGATTGCGGCCGTTCGGAAATGGGCCCATGCGGCGTGGAGCGCCACGAGTGCCGGCGCATGGGCGAGGCACATCGCGGAGGCGCCACCGAGCAGTCGCGGATCGGCGCCATGCGACGCCGCTGCCGCAGCGGCGACACCGGTGATCCCCATCAGACCGGCGATGAAAAGGACGGTCGAGCGCGCTCCGCTGTTCGGCATCGAAGACTATTCCTCGTTCTGCATGTGATGGGCAAGCCGCGTGATCGGTTCGAGAATGATTGACCGCAATTTCGGATGGGCAACCGTCTCTTCGAGCGCGCGGGTGAAGCAAAGAAGCCATTCGTCGCGTTCTGCCGGGCCGATTTCCGCGATGAAATGCCGGCGGCGCAGCATTGGATGGCCGCGCTTTTCCACATAGATCGGCGGCCCGCCAAGCCAGCCGGTCAAATATTCGTAGAGTTTCTCCTCGCTGCCCGAGAGATCCGGCGGATGAACGGCCCGGCAGCGGGCGGCTTCAGGCAGGCTGTCCATGAGCGCGTAAAAGCGCCGTATAAGCGCGCGAACCGTGGCGTCGCCGCCGATTGCTTCGTAAAGGGTTGTCGTTTCGTTTTCCGCCATGTCGTCGTCCTTTGCCGGATTGGTATAACGCGACCCGCCTTCCGACAATCTCTTTCACCGTCCTCCATTTGCGGCGTTTCATCGCGTCAGCCAAACCGATCCCCTTGACAAACCGTCCAGACGGTATCTTTATAGGGCATGACAAGCGCGTACCACAGGAAGAAGCAGCCGGAGCGGGTTCGCCAGCAATTGCTGGAGGTCGCCGCGCGCCTGTCACTGGAGCAGGGCATCGGTGCCGTGACGCTGGACGCGGTGTCGCAGGCGGCAGGCGTCAGCAAGGGCGGGCTCCTGCATCATTTCCCGAATAAGCTCGCGCTCCTCGACGGTCTCTTCGACGAACTCGTCGCGCGTTTCGATCGGGCGATCGAGACGGCAATGGAAGCCGACGATGTCGAGTGCGGGCGGTTTACCCGCGCCTATCTGACGGTCTGTTTCGCGCTCGAGGCGGAGGCGGATGGAAAGGGTTGGCAGGTGCTGACGATCGCATTGCTCGCCGAGCCGCATCTCAAGGCGCGCTGGCGCGACTGGGTGGCACGGCGCGCGGACGAGTTCGCAGCGACCGATTCCTCGCCGAATTGTCTGCTCGCCCGTTTCGCCGCCGACGGCGTCTGGCTGGCGGACCTGCTTGAGAGCCATGAGATCGATACGCCAACCCGTGCGCTTCTGCTCCAAAACCTGAAGGCGCTTTCACTGCAATAGGCAAGAAACCGGAGCAGATCGCTCTCAACTCGTCCACCGGAGACGTTCCATGAACCCCGCCATGCTCTACACGGTCCTGGTGATCGCCATCATCTTCGAGGTGCTCGGCACCTCCGCGATGCAGGCAGCGCAGCATTTCTCACGGCTGGCGCCCACGGTGGTCATGGTGCTGTGCTATGGCGTCGCGTTCTTTTTCCTGTCCTACACGCTGCGCTATATTCCGGTTGGCATCGCCTACGCGCTGTGGAGCGGTCTCGGCATCGTGCTGATCTCTGTCGCCGGCTATCTCGTCTTCGATCAGAAGCTCGACCTGCCGGCCGTTTCCGGGCTGGCGCTCATCATCGCCGGCGTGCTGGTTCTCAATCTCTTTTCCAAGTCGACGTTCCACTGACCGGCCGACGGTGTCATCCAAGTGGTGCTCTGGCCCATGTGCTACCTGGCGTCAGCAATCAGCACGGGGTACTTGCAACATTTCGCTACAGATTACGCTGGGAAAACCCCTGAATTTCATTGAAATGGCCGAACTGTTTCAATAGCATCGCCCGCGTCCCTTCTTTGGATGCGGCATGGAAGCATTCCATCCGATCTCCCTGATAATGCGAAGGAATCTGGGAATGCAGGCGGTTTTCGACGGCCACAACGACGTGCTTCTGCGCCTCTGGCAGCACGGGCGCAGCGGAGGCGATCCGGTAACCGAATTCGCCGAGGGGACCGATAAGGGCCATATCGATGCGCCCCGCGCCAAGAGCGGCGGGTTGGTCGGCGGTCTTTCGGCAATCTACATCCCATCCGGTGATCTGGTGCTGAAGACGCCGGACGAAAACGGTCACTACGCCACCCCTCTCTCCGCGCCGCTTGACCGGCTCCCGTCGCTTGCTACCGCGATGGAGCTTGCTGACATCGCCGTGAGGCTCGATCGCGCCGGGGCCTGGAGGCTTTGTCGCTCGACCGCGGAAATCCGGTCGGCGATCGCGGACGGCATCTTCGCCTCGGTCCTGCATATGGAGGGCTGCGAGGCGATCGGGCCCGATCTGGCATCACTCGAAACCTTTTATGCCGCCGGGCTTCGGTCGCTTGGTCCGGTCTGGAGCCGCCACAATGTTTTCGGCCACGGCGTGCCGTTCGCCTATCCGATGTCACCCGACACGGGTGCGGGCCTCACCGAGGCCGGCTTCGAACTGGTGCGCGCCTGCAACCGGCTCGGCATCCTCATCGATCTGGCGCACATTACCGAGCAGGGTTTCTGGGACGTTGTGAAGACGACCGACCAGCCGCTTGTCGCCAGCCATTCCAATGCCCATGCGCTGACGCCCGTCGCCCGCAATCTCACCGACCGGCAGCTCGACGCCGTGCGCGAAAGCCGTGGGCTCGTCGGCCTCAACTACGCGACGACGATGCTTCGCCCGGACGGGCAGGAGAATGCGGCAACGCCTCTGTCCGACATGGTGCGCCATGTCGACTACATGGTCGAGCGCATGGGGATTGATTGCGTCGCACTCGGATCGGATTTCGACGGCGCGACCATACCGGAGGAAATCGCTGACGCGGCAGGTAACCAGAGGCTCGTTGCAGCACTGCAAGACGCCGGATATGGTGAGGCCGAACTGGCAAAGATATGCCGGGAGAACTGGCTGAGAGTTCTGGGACAGGCATGGCACGAGCCTGCCTGATCCCATGAAGAAAGGCCCGGAAAGGGCGTTAAAAACGAGGGAACTGCAAAAATGATGCACAAGCTCAATGGACGTTTTCGACTGCTTGCCGCTTCGGCAGCACTTGCCATGGTGATGGGCGCGTCCCAGCCTGCCTTCGCAGAGACGCCGAAGGACACACTGGTCGAAGCCTTCGCGATGGACGACATCATCACCATGGATCCGGGCGAGGCTTTCGAGCTTTCGACCGCCGAAATGACCAGCAACACTTATAGCCTGCTCGTCCGCCTGGATCTCAACGATACGACCAAGGTCGTCGGCGATCTCGCGGACAGCTGGACGGTCTCCGACGACGGCCTGACCTATACGTTCAAGCTGAAGCCCGGCCTGAAATTCGCCTCCGGCAACCCGATCACGGCAGAGGACGTAGCCTATTCTTTCGAGCGCGCAGTCAAGCTCGACAAGAGCCCTGCCTTCATCCTTACTCAGTTCGGCCTCAACGGCGACAACGTCACCGAAAAGGCGAAGGCGGCCGACGAAACCACCTTCGTCTTCACCGTCGACCAGGCCTATGCACCGAGCTTTGTCCTCAACTGCCTGACCGCGACGGTCGCTTCGGTTGTCGACAAGAAGCTGGTGCTCGAGCACGTCAAGGCCGTGACGCCGACTGAGGAATACAAGTACGACAACGACTTCGGCAACGAATGGCTGAAAACGGGTTATGCCGGTTCCGGACCGTTCAAGCTGCGCGAGTGGCGCGCAAACGAAGTCGTCGTGCTGGAGCGCAACGACAACTATTACGGTGAACCGGCGAAGCTCGCCCGTGTCATCTACCGGCACATGAAGGAAAGCTCCGGTCAGCGGCTAGCGCTCGAGGCCGGCGACGTCGACGTTGCGCGCAACCTGGAGCCGGGCGACTACGAGGCCGTGGCAAAGAACGGCGACCTGGCGACGACCAGCGCAGCGAAGGGTACGGTCTACTACATCAGCCTCAACCAGAAGAACGAGGCGCTGGCGAAGCCCGAAGTGCGCGAAGCCTTCAAATACCTCGTCGATTACGACGCGATTGGCTCGACCCTGATCAAGGGCATCGGCGAAATCCACCAGAGCTTCCTGCCGAAGGGCGTACTGGGTGCGCTTGACGAGAACCCCTACAAGCTCGACGTGGCCAAGGCCAAGGAACTGCTGGCAAAGGCCGGCTATCCCGACGGCTTCACCGTCACCATGGACGTCCGCAACTCGCAGCCGGTCACCGGCGTTGCCGAATCCTTCCAGCAGACGCTTGGACAGGCGGGCGTGAAGCTCGAGATCATTCCCGGCGACGGCAAGCAGACGCTGACGAAGTATCGTGCCCGTAACCACGACATGTATATCGGCCAATGGGGCATGGATTATTTCGACCCGAACTCGAACGCCGAAACCTTCACCAGCAACCCTGATAATTCCGACGAGGGCAAGAACAAGACGCTTGCCTGGCGCAATGCCTGGGACGTTCCGGAGCTGACGAAGAAGACCAAGGAGGCGCTTCTCGAGCGCGATAGCGCCAAGCGCGCGGAGACCTATAAGGAACTCCAGAAGACCGTTCTGGCGGAAAGCCCGTTCGTCATCATCTTCCAGCAGACGGAAGTTGCTGGCCTTCGCGGCAACCTGAAGGGCCTCAAGCTCGGTCCGAGCTTCGACACCAACTACGTTTGGAACGTTTCCAAGGAATAACCCGAAAGGACCGTTCCCTTGAGCATGAGCGGAACAGAACGACTGAGCGGGCGCAGACGCGCCCGCTCCCGAAAGGTTGTGGCCTCGGCACTGCAATTCCTCGTCGTCGTGGCGACCACCTATCTCGGCCTTCTCGCCGTCACCTTCTTCATTGGGCGCGTGATTCCGATCGATCCGGTCCTCGCCGTTCTCGGCGACCGGGCGCCTTCGCATGTCGTCGAGAGAACGCGTGAGGCGATGGGGCTCAACCAGCCTCTCTACCACCAGTTCTTCATCTATGTCCGACAGGCGCTTTCCGGTGATTTCGGCACTTCGGTGCTGACGACAAACCCTGTCATGACGGATATCCGCCGCGTGTTCCCGGCGACGATCGAGCTCGCGACACTTGGAACGTTGATTGGCGCCTTTATCGGTGTGCCGCTCGGCGTGCTCGCAGCGGTCAAGCGCGGCAGCATCGCCGACCAAATCGTCCGCGTCATCGGCCTCGTCGGTTACTCGGTTCCGATTTTCTGGCTGGCGCTATTGGCGCTGCTCGTTTTCTACGCCCGGCTGCAATGGGTCGCCTATCCCGGCCGCATCGATGTCGTCTACGAATATACGTTTTCGCCGATCACGGGGTTTTATCTCGTCGACGCTCTTTGGCAGGGGCAATGGGATGTCTTCCGCGACGTCTTCCGCCACATCGTGCTGCCGGCGTCGCTGCTCGGCTATTTCTCGCTCGCCTATATCAGCCGCATGACCCGCAGCTTCATGCTGAACGAACTGCAGCAGGAGTATATCGTCGCCGCGCGCGCCAAAGGTCTTTCGGAAGCGCGGATCATCTGGGGCCACGCGCTGCGCAACGCGGCCGTCCCGCTCGTTACGGTGATTGCGCTCTCCTATGCGGGCCTGCTCGAAGGGTCGGTGCTTACCGAAACCGTCTTCGCCTGGCCGGGGCTCGGTCTCTATATCACCAATTCGCTACAGAATGCCGATATGAACGCCGTGCTCGGCGGAACGATCGTCATCGGATCGGTCTTCATCGGCATCAATCTCCTGTCCGATCTCCTCTACCGGACGCTCGATCCAAGGACGCGCGCACGATGAGCCTTGCCACCGAAACACGACCGATGACACGCCGCGAATGGCTGCTGTCCGACCGGCCACAATCGCGCACGCAGGCGCGTCTCGGCCGCGCCTACATGACGTGGCGGCGCTTCTCGGCCAACCGCTTGGCGGTTCTCGGTCTCATCATTCTCCTGGGGCTGGTCTTCGTGGCGGCCTTCGCCGATGTGCTGGCGCCGCATTCGCCCGTGATCGGCAACCTTGCCGGCGCACGGCTATTGCCGCCGGGAAGCGAGGGCTATCTGCTCGGCACGGACGACCAGGGCCGTGATATCCTGTCGCGACTTATCCACGGGTCGCGACTGACGCTTGCGGTGGTCGTGCTCGTCGCGATCATCGCCGCGCCCATCGGCCTTATCGTCGGCGCTGTCGCCGGATACTCCGGCGGTTGGGTCGACGCCGTGCTGATGCGCATCACCGATATCTTCCTCGCCTTTCCGAAGCTCGTCCTGGCGCTTGCCTTCGTCGCGGCGCTTGGACCAGGTATTGAAAACGCCGTCATCGCAATTGCGATCACCTCCTGGCCGCCCTATGCGCGCATCGCCCGCGCCGAGACGCTGACGGTGCGCAATTCCGACTATATCGCCGCCGTGCAACTGATGGGCGCGTCGCCGACGCGCATCATCTTCCGCCACGTCATGCCGATGTGCCTGTCGTCGCTGATCGTGCGCGTCACGCTCGACATGGCCGGCATCATCCTGACGGCGGCGGGACTCGGTTTCCTTGGCCTTGGCGCGCAGCCGCCGTTGCCGGAATGGGGTGCGATGATCGCCTCCGGCCGCCGCTTCATTCTCGATCAATGGTGGGTTGCCACCATGCCCGGTGTCGCCATCCTGATCGTCAGCCTCGGCTTCAACCTCCTCGGCGACGGCCTGCGCGATGCGCTCGATCCGCGGGAGAGCGGCCAATGAGCGCGCTTCTGACCGTCAACGACCTGAGGGTCCGGTTCCCAACGCGCACCGGCGTGGTCGAGGCCGTGCGCGGCGTCTCCTTTACGCTCGGGCGCGAACGTCTCGGCATCGTCGGCGAGAGCGGTTCCGGCAAATCGCAGACGGGCAGGGCGATCATGGGGCTGACGCCGCCGCATGCCGAGGTGACGGCAAAGACGCTTTCCTTCGGCGGTATCGATCTCATTTCCGCGCCGCCAAAAGTCCGCCGCGATCTTCGCGGCAAGCGCATTGCCATGATCCTACAGGATCCCAAATATTCGCTCAATCCGGTGATGAGCATCGGCCGGCAGATCGTCGAGACGCTTCGGCGGCACGAGAATGTCAGCCGTTCCGAGGCCCGGGAGCGGGCGTTGGATATGCTCGCGGCGGTGCAGATCCGCGACCCGGCTCGCGTCTTCGATCTTTACCCGCACGAGGTCTCGGGTGGCATGGGCCAGCGCGCGATGATCGCCATGATGCTGGTCGCGGGCCCGGAGCTGCTGATTGCCGACGAACCGACCTCTGCCCTCGACGTAACGGTGCAACTCGAAGTGTTGTCGATCCTCGACAAGCTGGTCGCGGATCGCGGCATGGGATTGATCTTCGTGTCGCACGATCTCAGGCTCGTCTCGTCCTTCTGCGACCGTGTGCTGGTGATGTATGCAGGCAGGATCGTCGAGGAAATCGCCGCATCGGATCTCGCCAGCGCCAAGCATCCCTATACGCAGGGCCTCCTGAACTGCATGCCGGTCATCGGGGCGGACCGCCATCCCTTGCCCGTCCTCGACCGGAAGCCGGAGTGGGCGCTATGACGACTGCCGTTTCCGTTCAAAACCTCACGGTCAGCTATGACGACTTCAAGGCGCTGGACGCTGTCGGCGTCGATGTCGCCGCCGGTGAGTCCTTCGGCCTTGTCGGCGAATCCGGCTCGGGAAAATCCACCTTGCTCAGGGCCGTTGCGGGGCTTGCGCCGGTAACCGAGGGTACGATCCATGTCGAGAACCGGCAGCTTCAAGGCACGCGCCGAGACAAGGCCTTCTACCGCTCGGTGCAGATGGTGTTCCAGGATCCTTACGGTTCGCTGCATCCGCGCCAGACGGTTGACCGGCAATTGCTGGAACCGCTGGCGATCCACGGCATCGGCGACGGCGAACGCCGCATCCTGAAGGCGCTGGACGAGGTGGGGCTCGGCTCCGGCTTTCGATTCCGCTACCCGCACCAGCTGTCCGGCGGGCAGCGCCAGCGCATCGCCATCGCGCGGGCGCTCATCCTCGAACCATCGATCCTGCTGCTCGACGAGCCGACATCGGCGCTTGATGCATCCGTCCAGGCGGAGGTGCTCAACCTCCTTGAACAGGTGCGTCGCGACCGCAAGCTGACCTTCATCATGGTCAGCCATGATCTCGGGGTCGTCACTCATATGTGCGACCGGCTGGCGGTCATGCGCGGTGGACGCGTCGTCGAACGGTTGTCGTCGGCCGATCTCGTCGAGGGACGCATCGGCGAGGACTACACCCGCAACCTGATGGTGGCGAGCAAGGGCTTTCGGCGGGAGTGAACTCCCCGAAGCGCTCAGCCCTTGTTCCCGTCGCCGGGCCCCAATTTCTTTGTGAAATGCAAACGCCCCGAGACGCTGTCCCGGGGCGTTTTGCAGAAAAGCGTCTTCGTGTGATCACTTGCGCCGCAGGAAGCCGTCCGGAGCAACGGTGATCATCAGTTTCCGGTCAATCGAGCGGTCGATCTCGAATTCCGGGTGCGATTCAAGATATTTCCACACCGCGGTCTTGGGGTTGTTTCCCTTGCCCCACGGACGGTCGGGATAGGCCTCTTCCGGAAGGTCTTCGATGACCGTGTCGAACACGACGCAATAGCTGTCCTTCGTCGTCAGCGGCGCATAGGCCTCCAGTTCCGCCAACACATGATCATGCGTGTGGTTGCTGTCGAGGCAGACGAGGACGCGCTCGAACGGTTTTGCAAAGTCACGGACCCGTTCGACGACATTGCGCTCGATGCTCGACCCCTGGATCATGTGGATCCGGGACGACATCGGGTGGGCCTCGATTGCCTCCCGGTTGTGGGCGCGGATATCGATGTCGACACCCAGCACCTTCCGGCGCGGGGCGCGGGGGTCGAACGTCGTGCCCGCCTCGATTGCGTCGCTCATGTCGAGGAGCGCCAGGATCGATGCGCTCATGATGAGCGAGCCGCCGTGGGCGATGCCGGTTTCAATGATGAGATCGGGACGTGTCGCCCAGATGATCTCCTGCATCGCGACGATGTCCTGCGGATACTGGATGATTGGCCGGTCCATCCAGAAGTAGTTGTACGAGTATTTCGGACCGATCGACTGGCGCAGGAAATCGGCGGCACTCTTGCGGAACTCGCTGTTTGCTTCGATTTCGGAGATTCGCGCGGCGACCTCCTTTCGGAAATCAGTCATGATCGACCTCGATATAGGTGTATGCGTTGTTGGACATTCGCTTGATCTCTTCGAGATAATTGCGGTTCATCACGTAGATGCTCGAGCCGGGGCGCAAGTCCGCCAGCACGTCCTCGGGCGCGCGGACCCGCAGCCCGGTAATCGGCAGATACTTGCCTTGCTTGGCCGGGTTGATGTCGATGACCGCCTTCACCGGCAGCCCTGCGCGCGTGCGCAGCAGCGAGAAGATCACGCCCTTCGATGCGCCGCCCCAGATCACCGCCGGTTCCCGGTCCGCCGTATCCAGTGCGTCGAGCTTGCGGGTGAAGTCCTCCGGAATGCCTGCCCGATCCTTCTCGTCGATGACCGGTCTGCGCAAGGAATTCAATTCCGCAACCACGAACAAATATTGGCCGCCGAAGACACGGCCGCTCGAAATGACGTTGCCGAAGATCCGGTGAAAATCGGACAGCCTGAAATAGTTGACATGTTCGTAGAAGATGTCGAACCAGGCCCGGCGCTCGCAGATCCAGTCGAAGCAGGGGACCTCGATATAGATCTTCCCCTGGCCGCCGTTCGCTTGCTTCAGTTGCTCGAGGAAGGCGACAGGATCGGGAATGTGCTCAAGCACATGGCGCAGAATGAGGCCCTTGGCCTCGATGCCCGAGCCGGGCTGGAAATATTCGCGGCGGACGCGCGGGTTGTCACCCTCATAGGCCGGATCGAAGCCGGTGATATCGACGCCTTCGCCAAGAAGCTTCTCGAGGAAAAAGGCCTTGCCGCATCCTACCTCGACGAGCTCGTGGCGCCCCATCGTATCGAGAATGATCCTGGCGACGTCATCGAGATGACGTTGGAATGAGGGGCTGACGGCCTGCTCGTTCTGATAGCTCGTATCGTAAACCATCAGATCCGGCCGGAAGGCCGCATTGCGCACCAGGCCCGTGCCAAGGTCCTCCACGAGGCGCATTTCCCCGCGCGGCGAAGATATCGCGTCTTCGGGGCTGTCGTACATCTTGTTCTGAAAAATCGGCAACTCGCGCTGCTCGTAAAGCACCCGCGTAGCGTTTCCTGATGCCATAAGTGGTCCCTCAGCCTGTCGGTTCACCTGACGCCCACGACGAATGGCGGGTCGACGAGGTTCTCGGCTCGACCCCCGAAATTGAGCAGGTCCCGCCTACCATGTTCGTCGGCGATTCTCTCGGCAAATTCTCGGATCGTTACCGGTACGCCCGAACAAATATTGACCGCTCCTTGCGCGGTGCTGACCGAAGTGTCTACGATCATCCTGGCGGCTTCGCCGACGTCGAGAAAATCGCGGACCTGGTGACCTTGGGTCAAATCCGCCCTCTGTCCCGCGGCAAGGCAATTTCTGAGATAGGGAACGAAGCGCCGCTCGTCTTCTCCTTCGCCGTAAAGATAGAACAGCCGGCACCAGGCAAATTCGACGCCCACCTGCGGCAGCCATTGCGAAAGCGCCATGAAGGCCGCCGCCTTGGCGCCCGCATAGGGTGTCAGGGGTTTGAGTGGCGTATCGGTCGTCAGGGGGTGGCCGGTGAGTTCGTATTCAAAGCATGTGCCTATGCCGATAATGCGCCTGACGCCCGCGGCTGCGGCGCCTTTGGCCATGGCCAGGGTGCCGGTGAGACAATCGAGATTGGTGGGTGATGTGAGGTATTTGCCCGGCTCGGCGTACCAGGCGAGATGGATGATCGTGTCGACGCCGGCGAGTGCTTGCGCCCACCACTCCGCCGACTCGGAAAAAAGCGCGTCGGTTGAAAGAATGCGCCCGATTCCGGCCGCGTCGGCAAGCCGGTCTTCGCTTCCTGTGCGCACGACAGGGCACGCGACGATGCCGCGTCTGGCTAGTTCGCGCAGGACGTGGCGGCCGACAAAACCGGTGGCGCCGGTGAGAAGGACTTGTCTGGTCAAGCGGTCTCCGTTCGCCGGTAAGGGTTTTCGCGAGGGATCGTGTTCATGAGACATGCAACCCCTCGAAACGATGCAATCCCGGAAGGAAAACGACTACACACCTTCCGTGGAATCGCTCTAACGTCTTTCGATCGCGCGGGAATGATGATACCGCCTCCACGCTCGCCGCCCCGATGAATCGCTTGGCCAATTGAGAGGGACATGCAATGTCGCGCTTCAAGCGCATCCATACGGAACTTCCCGGCCTGCTGGTGGTCGAGCGCAAGCGGTTTGGTGACGAGCGTGGATTCTTCTCGCGTTTCTTTTGTCAGGAGGAGCTTTCCGAGCTCGGCCCCTCTGGCGTGATTGCGCAAATCAATCATTCGATGACGCGCACCAAGGGTGCCGTCCGCGGGCTCCATTTCCAGCGCCCGCCCCATGAGGAGGCGAAGTTTGTCTCGTGTCTCGCGGGTGCGGTCTTCGATGTCGCTGTCGACATGCGGCCGGATTCGCCGACCTACTTGCACTGGCACGGCGAAATCCTGAGCGCCGAAAACGCTCGGTCCATGATGATCCCGGGCGGCTTTGCACATGGCTTCCAGACCCTCACCGAGAATTGCGAGCTGATCTATCTTCACGACAAGCCCTTTGCGCCGGAGGCGGAAGGCGGACTGAATGCGCTCGATCCGCGTGTGAATATCGCATGGCCGATCGAAATTACCCAGATGTCCGAGCGCGACCGGAACCTCGCTTTCGTCTGATCGCAGAATGAAGTTGGGGCGCCTACAGCGCCGCGCATCTTTTCAGACGCACAAAGGACGCTGTGGCACTTTGAATTGCTGCATGTTTTGTCCTTAAATCGGTTACGATTTGAGGAAACATGCAGTAATCGCACCCTCAGATCACGCGTACTTCCGGAATCGCCACGACGAAGCGGCCGCCCCAGGAGCGGACGTGATCGTTCGCGGCAACGATCTCGTCCGTCAGGTTCCAGGGAAGGATCGCGACGTAGTCGGGCCTCGCGGACGCCAGTTCGTCCGGCGCGTGGATCGGGATATGGCTGCCGGGCGACAGCTTGCCCTGTTTCAGGTCATTGCGGTCGACGATGAAGGCTATGTCCTCTGAGGTAAGGCCGCAAACATTCAGGAAGGTGTTGCCCTTGGCCGCCGCGCCATAGGCCGCCACGGTCTTGCCCTCGGCCTTTGCATCCGCGAGAAAAGCCCGGAATTCTTCGCACACCGCTGCGATCCGCTTTCCAAACGCCGTGTAGGTCTCCATGCGCATCAGACCCGCCGCGGCCTCGTCGGCACGCACCTTCGCCAGACCCGCGGTCTCCGGCCTCTTGCCGCCTGGCAGTTGCGCATAGACTCGGAGCGAGCCGCCATGGGTCGGCAGTTCCTCGACGTCGAAGACGTGCAGACCGCAGGCCTTGAAAATGCGCTCTACGGCGACGAGCGAGAGATAGGAGTAATGCTCGTGGTAGATCGTATCGAACTGGATGCCTTCGATGGTGCGCAGCAGATGCGGGAATTCAAAGGTCGCCACCCCGTCCGACTTGAGCAGGATCGGGAAGCCTCTGACGAAATCGGCGATGTCCGGCACGTGCGCCAGAACATTGTTTGCGGCGGTCAGGTCGGCGCGGATGCCGCGGGCGACCAGTCCACTCGCGGTAATCTCTCCGAAGAAGGCAACGTGCGTCGGGACGTTGCGCCCTTCGGCGATCTTGGCGGCATTGGCCGCCGGTTCGACGCCAAGCACGGGAATATACTTCTCGGCGAAATATTGCAGCAGATAGCCGTCGTTTGAGGCAACCTCCACGACCTGTGACGTGCCATCGAGATTGAAGCGGTTAATCATCTTTTCGGCATAGCGCCGGGAATGGTCCAGCCAGCTCGTCGAGAACGATGACAGGTAGTGATATTCCGCGTTGAAGATTTTATCGGCCGGTACCGTTTCGGTAGTCTGGACGAGCAGGCACTCCGAGCAGACCATCACCTGCAAGGGAAAGGCCTGCTCCCGTGCGATCGCTTCCTCGGTCGGCTCGAGAAACGAGTTGGACCAGGGCGTCGCCCCCAGGTCGGCAACGAGCGTTGCGAGCGGGGTCGAGCAGAAACGGCAGTGATGGGGCATCAGCATGGGCAACCTTTCGTAAATTCGGCGATCTGGCCGAGCGTGAGCTGGCGCGCGGCCTCGCCCCGGCGCCAGCCGTTGTACCAGTGCGCGGTCCACTCGATCGCCTGTCGCTGCGTCAGTCGCGCGCGCCAGGCGAGGGTCTCGGCTGCGAGTGCCGGATCAAGACCGAGTGTCTGCATTTCGCGCGGTTGCGCGAGTGAGGAAACATCGTCCCATTGCGGGGAAAGACCCATTGCGGCCTGAATGGCGTTTGCCACGTCACGCACGGCGATCGGCTGTTCGGTGGGCGAAGGACCGAAGTTCAGTGCATCGACGCTGGCTTTGCCCTTGTAGAGCGATTCGGCCAGGAGAAAATAGCCGTTGAGGCAGTCGAGCACATGCTGCCACGGCCGCGTCGCAAGCGGGCTGCGGATGTGGAGCCTTTCACCTGAAAGCGCCGCCCGCACGATATCGGGCACCAGCCGGTCGGCCGAAAAGTCGCCGCCGCCGATCACATTGCCGCCACGGGCGGTAGCGATGCGGATGCCGCGCTCGTTGAAATAGGAGCTGCGCCAGGTCGCGACCGCGATCTCGCAGGCGGCCTTCGAGCCGGAATAGGGATCGTGGCCGCCGAGCGTGTCGCTTTCCCGAAAGTGTCGGCCGCTCTCGTCGTTGCGGTAGACCTTGTCCGTCGTCACCAAAACGATGGCTTTGACCGATGGCGCGGCGCGGGCGGCCTCCAGCAGCCATACCGTGCCCATGACATTGACGTCGAAGGTTTCGGCGGGCGTCGCATAGCTTTCCCGCACCAGCGGCTGTGCCGCCATGTGCAGGACGATCTCCGGCTCGCTCTTCCGCAGGATTTCGGCAAGCGCTTCGCGGTCGCGAATGTCTCCGAGCTGCGCATCCGGTAATTCGCCTGGATGCAGCAGGGCGTGCAGCGACGGTTGGGTAGCCGGCGGCAATGCGTAGCCGGTGACATGCGCTTGCATTTCACTCAGCCACAGCGCAGCCCAACTGCCCTTGAAGCCCGAGTGACCGGTGAGAAGGACGCGTTTTCCCGCCCAGAACTCTGGATCAGCCAGTCGGCTCATGACCAGACCTTCCAGGGCGCGCGGTTTTGCTGCCAGAGCTCTTCGAGCTGGTTCTTGTCGCGCAGCGTGTCCATCGGACGCCAGAAGCCGTCATGCGGGAAAGCCATCAACTGGCCGTCCCGCGCCAGGCCTTCGAGCGGCCCGTCTTCAAAGGGGCTGTGATCGCCTTCGATGCGGTCGAGCACAGCGCGGTTGAGCACGAAGAAGCCGCCATTGATGCGGCCGTTGTCGCCCGCAGGCTTTTCCGTAAAGCTGTAGACCCGGCCGGAATCTATTGCGAGCGCCCCGTATCGTCCTGGCGGTACAACGCTCGTCACGGTCGCGTCGCGCCCATGCCGGCGGTGGAAATCGGTCAACGCGCGTATGTCGATGTCGGCGACGCCATCGCCGTAGGTGAGGCAGAAGGTATCGCCGAGATAATCGGCGACCCGCTTCAAGCGCCCGCCGGTCATCGAGTCCGCGCCGGTTTCGACAAGGGTTACGCGCCAGGGCTCCGCCTTGCTGGTGTGATAGACGGTCTCTCCGGTCGCCATGTTGAAGCTGACGTCCGAGGAGTGGAGGATGTAGTTGGAGAAATATTCCTTGATCATGTAGCCGCGGTAGCCAAGGCAGATCACGAAATCGGAAAAGCCGAAATGGCTATAGATCTTCATGATGTGCCAGAGGATCGGACGACCGCCGATCTCGATCATGGGCTTGGGCCGCAGGTGGCTCTCCTCGGAGATGCGTGTGCCGTATCCACCGGCGAGAATGACGACTTTCATGCCCGATCTGCCTCCAACGTGCGCTTTGCGCTCCGCTTTTCTCGTATTCCAGCCTTGCCCGGGGCTTGATTGGCGACGTCCTTCCTGGGGGGCGGCGTGAACTGCGGAGTCATCCGCGCGCCGCCGGCGTTCCTTGGCGGATTTTGGCCAAAATTGCAACCATGGGGCGCACTGACGCCGGTCGATGCAGCCGGGCCGGCTGCTTGCGCGGGTTTGGGGAAAGGCGCAGAATGCCGCTCGCTGGGGCATGGTTCACCGCGGGAGAAGCGAATCATGAATGATATGAGCCTCACCAATCTGCAAGCGGGAAAGACGACGGTTAAGGCCGAGGCCATCGAGGCGCTGGCGGGGCAATTGCGTGGCCGCGTACTCACCGAGAACGACGCGACCTACGACGAGGCGCGTACGATCTGGAACGGCATGATCGACCGCAAGCCCGCACTGATCGTGCAATGCGCAGGGGCCGCCGACGTCATCAATGCGGTTCGTTTCGCGGCCGAAAACGGCCTGCTCGTCGCGGTGCGCGGCGGTGGGCATAACATCGCCGGCAACGCCGTCTGCGACGGCGGCCTGATGATCGATCTGTCGCCGATGAAATCCGTGCGCGTGGACGTTGCGACGAAGCGGGCATGGGTCGAGCCGGGGGCGACGCTTGCCGATGTCGACAAGGAAACACAGGCTTTTCGACTGGCGCTCCCTACCGGCATCAATTCAACGACGGGCATTGCCGGGTTGACGCTTGGCGGCGGCTTCGGCTGGCTCACGCGCAAGTTCGGATTAACCCTGGACAACCTGCTTTCGGTCGATGTGGTGACGGCGAATGGCGAGATGGTGCGCGCCAGCCTGACAGAGCATCGCGACCTGTTCTGGGCGCTGCGCGGCGGCGGCGGAAATTTCGGCGTCGTCACGGCCTTCGAATTCCAGCTCCACGAACTCGACACGCAGGTTCTCGCGGGGCTGGTTGTCCACCCCTTCGCCGACGCGCAAACGGTTCTCCAGCAATACCGCGAGGCGCTCGAGACTGCGCCGGACGAACTCACCTGCTGGGCGGTGATGCGGCAGGCGCCGCCGCTGCCCTTCCTTCCGGAAGAATGGTATGGCAAGGAAATCCTCGTGCTGGCCATGTGCTACTCGGGCGATATCGCGGCCGGCGGGCAGGCAACTGCGGCCTTGCGCGCAATCGGCAAGCCGATTGCGGATGTCGTCGGTCCCAGTCCTTTCGTCGGCTGGCAGCAGGCGTTCGATCCCTTGCTAACGCCGGGTGCTCGCAACTACTGGAAGAGCCACGATTTCATAGAACTGTCGGACACGACGATCGGCATCCTTCTGGACGCCATCCGTCAATTGCCGGGACCGGAATGTGAAATCTTCATCGGCCACGTCGGTGGTGCCGCCGGTCGTGTTGCAGCCGAGGAGACCGCTTTCCCGCAGCGCAGCTCGCACTTCGTCATGAACGTTCATGCTCGCTGGCGCGAACCGGGAATGGACCAGACCTGCATAGACTGGGCGCGTCGTCTTTTCGAGGCGGCCAAGCCCTATGCAGCCGGGACGGCCTATATCAATTTCATGCCGGCTGACGAAATCGACCGCGTCGAGGCCGCCTATGGCAGCAATTACGGACGGCTTGTCGAGGTCAAGCGGAAATACGACCCGCAAAACCTGTTCCGCATGAACCAGAACGTAAGGCCGATCGAGGAGCGGGGAGCGGCCTGAGTCCACGAGAGCTGCCGCTCACTGCTGAAATGCGGCCATGCGCGAAACCGCACGCGTATGGCCGGACCGCGTCGTGACGGCAGAAGAGAGACGTCAGGAGTCGTCATTTTCGCTTGCGAGGGCTGGCGACTTGGCCGGAGGGGGCTTCATGAAGCAGGACTCGGTAGACGACCTGTTCCAGCGTGCGGCAAAACATGCCGCGCGCTTCCGCGACAACATAGCCGCGGGCCCGCAAAGGCCGCGGATCTCCTACCAGGCATCGCTTGACGAATTCCGCGAACCTCTGCCGGAGAGAGGCGGCCTTGGCGTGATCGAGGAACTTGTGGCGAAGGCGGAGCCCGGACTTCACGCGATGACGGGTCCGCGCTTCTTCGGCTGGGTCATCGGCGGGTCGCATCCCGTTGGGGTCGCCGCCGACTGGCTGACGAGCGCCTGGGGCCAGAACACCGGCAACCATCACGCAACACCCGCTGCCGCGGCCGCCGAGGCTGTTGCTGGCAACTGGCTGCTCGATCTTCTCGATCTGCCGAGAGAAAGTTCCATCGGCTTCGTGACCGGAGCGACGGTCGCGAATTTTGTCTGCCTCGCCGCAGCACGCGGCGATGTGCTGCGAAAGGCCGGCTGGGACGTCGAAGCGCAGGGCCTGTTCGGCGCACCGCCAATCACGGTTTTGATTGGCGATGAGGCCCACGCGACGGTTTTCTCGGCTCTGCAGTTTCTCGGCCTCGGGCACGACAGGGTTGTCCGCGTGAAGACCGATGATGCCGGCCGCATTCTCGTGTCGGATTTCACCGAGGCGGCTGGCAAGGTTTCCGGACCCTGTATTGCCATCCTTCAGGCTGGGCAGATCAACACAGGTGCCTTCGACGATTTCGACCGCATCATTCCTATCGCCAGGGACATCGGCGCCTGGGTTCATGTCGACGGCGCCTTCGGTCTTTGGGCGCGCGCCTGCCCGCAGAGAAGCGGGCTCGCCAAGGGCGTCGACGGTGCCGATTCCTGGGCTACCGACGGCCACAAATGGCTGCAGACGCCCTATGACTGCGGCTATGCCATTGTTCGCAGCGAAGAGGCGCATCGCCGTGCGATGACGATTGCGGCAAGCTACCTGCCGCCAAGCTACGAGGGCGAGCGGGATCCGAGCCATTTCGTCCCGGAATTGTCGCGTCGCGCCCGTGGTTTTGCCACCTGGGCGATGATCAAGCATCTCGGGCGTGACGGCATTGCCGCCATGGTCGCGCGTCACTGTCGGGTCGCCCATGCCATGGCCGAAAAGCTGAGGTCGGAGGAGGGCATTGCGGTACTGAATGACGTCGTGCTCAACCAGATCCTCGTGCGGTTCGGTGCGAAACACCCAGACGACGCGGCCGACCGGCTCACGCAGCGGACGATCGAGCGGATACAGGCCGACGGCGTCTGCTTCTGCGGCGGTGCGATCTGGCGTGGCCGCAAGGTCATGCGCGTATCGGTGATCTCATGGCTGACCGACGATCTCGCCGGCAATGCTGCGGCAGACGCAATCATCGCGGCATGGCGGGCGGTGCTCCGGGAGAGTGACGGTTGCTGATGGCAGATATGCACGTGACCATTCGCACGGCTGTGTCGGCTGACGACTACGCCGCCTTCGACACATTGATCCGGGAGTATACGGACTGGTGCCGAGCCCGCTATGCGCACGACCGCTGGTTCGTCGACGCGGCGTTCGGTCATCAATCGCTCGATGCGGAACTAATGAACCTGCCGGCAGTGTACGGGCCGCCGAATGGCAAAACCCTTCTTGCCACGATCGGCAACCAGATCCACGGCGCCTGCGCCTACCGCCGGCTTTCAGATGGGATTTGTGAGATGAAGCGGCTGTTTGTTCCGGCGCGCTCTCAGGGGCATGGCATCGGCAGGCGTCTGGGTGACGCGATCATGGCTGCGGCGAGCGCCGACGGCTACATGCTGATGCGGCTCGACACGGCCAACCGCCTGACGGAGGCGATCGCCCTGTACAAGTCGCTCGGGTTCCGCGACTGTCCTCCATACCATCAGTACCCGGATGACCTCATGCCCCATATCGTCTTCATGGAGCGCGAGCTCGGCACAACGCCTTCAACCTCTGACTAACACTTCCGTCTCCTCCGCCAGACGGCGGGCGAGGTCGGGGGAAAAGTGCGCCGCCAACCTTGCCTGAGCGTCGCGCCAGACCGGAATCGCCGCTTCAAGCCTTTGAGCGCCGGCCTCCGTCAGCCACACGGCGCGGCGGCGCAGATCAGCCTCGACGATGGCAATCTCGATCAAGCCTTCATTCTCGAGGGTGCGCAGGTTCCGCGAAAGGGTGGATTGTTCAAGCCCGCTGCGCCGCGCCAGGGCGCCGAGCGTGTCGTCGGATGCCGCTGCGATCTGGGCCATCAGGCCGAGTTGCGCGACGCTCAGCCCGCATCCCGCCATTTCACGATCCATGAATTGGGTGATGCGCCGGGCGGCGAGCCGGCTGTTCAGGCCGGCGCAGATGTCCACCAGGATACTGGCATCGCTGCGGAGCGTTTTCGGTTGCTTCGTCTTTTCCATGGTTGTATGCATATACATAGTATGTAGATACATGGAAAGGCTTCTGATGAGCTCGCTCAAATTGAAGCGGGTATACGAGGCGCCGGAGGCCAGCGACGGCACGCGCATCCTCGTCGATCGGCTTTGGCCACGCGGCGTTGCCAAGGACAAGGCCGGGGTCGATCTCTGGCTGAAGGACATCGCGCCGAGCGATGCCTTGCGCAAACGCTTCCATGGACAGCCGGATGCATGGGACGAGTTCTGCACGGCTTATGCGGCGGAACTGGAGGACGCGGCGGCGCAGGCGGCGGTCCAGGAGCTTCGCGAGCATCTGGCAAACGGTTCCGTGACGTTGCTATTCGCGGCGCGCGACGTCGGGAGGAACAATGCCGTGGCACTGAAGGCATGGCTGGAGCGACATGGGTGAGGCGTTGCCGAAGTAGCAAGCGGCCGTGATGGCGCGCGAGGACCAGTTTGCCGGCCCCGGTCACACCCGCATCGCCTCGATCACCGCCCGCAGTCCCGCTGAAATGTTCCGGCGACTCGGATAGTAGAGATAAAACCAGTCCTCCGGCGGACACCATTCATCGAGGCAGCGGATCAGCCTGCCGTCAAGGACCTCGCGTTGTGCGCGGTTTTCCCAGACATAGGCGAGCGCCACGCCGGAAAGCGCCGCTTGGACCATGAGTTCCTGGTCATCGAGCGCGATCGGTCCGCTCGGATGGAAGGCGACAGCCTCGCCGCGCCGTTCGAATTCCCAGGGGTAGCGCACACCGGTCGGATACATGTTTTGAACGCAGACATGATCCTTCAGTTCGTGCGGCGTCTGCGGGATGTCCCGCTCCCGGAAGTAGTCCGGTGCGCCGACGACCGCGAAGCGTAGTCGAGGCCCGACCTTCACTGCCACCATGCCCTCCCGAAGGCTCTCGCCGAGGCGGACTCCGGCGTCGAAACCTTCCTCGACGATATCCACCAGTCGGTCGGTCGCGGAGATCTCCAGTTCCAGATTGGGGTTGTCCCGGATAAGCGGACCCATCACCCGCCCCAAGATGAAAGGGGCAATCGAATTCGGGACATTGATGCGCACCTTGCCGAACGGCGTGTCGCGAAATCTGTTGAGCGCGTCGAGCGCCGATCCGATTTCACCGAAGGCGGGGGTGAGATGCGCCAGAAGCATGGTGCCGGCGTCGGTCAGCGAGACGCTGCGGGTCGTGCGGTTGAGCAGCCGAAGCCCGATCCGTTCCTCCAGATTGCTGACGGCGTGGCTGATCGCCGAGGCCGTCACCCCACGCTCCTCGGCGGCCTTCCGGAAGCTTCGGTGCCGCGCGACGGCGTCGAAGGCCGCAAGTTCTGACAGATCGGTTGCCCGCATAGATGAACCTCGCTCAGCATTGTTGAGATATTTTCCATTCTAATCACGCAAATCTAATTGCGCCATTCTCCCCTTGTCGCCACGGGCAAGTCGGCCCCGGCCTCGAGGATCTGATCCTCATCCGATCAAGGAAGGAGTTCGCAATGGCACAGACATGGTTCATTACAGGCTGCTCGACCGGCTTCGGCCGCGCGCTCGCACAGCACGTCATCGCGCTCGGCCACAATGTTGTCGTCACGGCTCGTGACGCCGCGCAGGTCGCCGATCTAACGGCCATCGCGCCGGACCGGACGCTCGCGCTCGCACTCGACGTGACGAAGGCAGACGACATTGCCGCGGCGACACGCGCCGCCGAAGAGCGCTTCGGCCACATCGACATTCTCGTCAACAATGCCGGTGTCGGTTATTTCGGCGCCTTCGAGGAGAGCGACATGGATGCGGTCCGCGCCATGTTCGAGGTCAATGTCTGGGGCCTCGCCAACATGACCCGCGCCGTCCTGCCCGGCATGCGCCGGCGCCGCTCGGGCACGATCGTCAACATTTCTTCGGTCGGTGGCCTGCGGTCGGTGCCGTCGCTAAGCTTCTACGCGGCCTCGAAATTCGCCGTCGAGGCATTGTCCGAGGGGCTGTCGAAGGAGACGGAGCCTCTCGGCATCAAGGTGCTCATTGTTGAGCCCGGTCCCTTCCGCACCGATTGGGCGGGACGCTCCGCCGGCGAGGCCACCGTCTCGATCAACGACTATGAGGACACGGCAGGTGCCGTCTGGCGCCGGATCAGGGGTTACAGCGGCAAGCAACCTGGCGATCCGGATCGGGCCGCGCGCGCGATCGTGATGGCGGTTAATGCCGCCGAACCGCCGCTGCGGCTGCTGCTCGGCCGCGAAGCTCTCGCCGGTGCTCGGGCGAAGCTCGATGCCTTGCGCAAGGATTTCGATGCCTGGGCCGAAGTGACCGAAGGGGCCGACTTCCCGGCTGCTGAATCGAACTGATTGACACTCGAAGAAAACATCCGACTCAACTCAAGGAAAAAGGATATTCCCATGCGTATCTGGTTCATCACAGGTGCCTCCCGCGGCTTTGGCGCACTGATCACCAAGGAGGCACTCAGTGCCGGTGATGCGGTCGTTGCCACGGCGCGTCGCGTCGAATCCCTCGATTCGCTCGGCCAGCACGCGAACCTCCTGACGCTCGCGCTCGACGTCACCAATGAGGAACAGGCCCGGGCGGCAGCCGCAGCAGCGGTCGAGCGCTTCGGCCGGATCGACGTGCTGCTCAACAATGCCGGCTACGGTCTGCTCGGGGCCGTCGAGGAAGCGACCGCGGAAGAAATCGAGAAGATCTATCGCACCAATGTCTTCGGCGTTCTCGCCGTCACCCGTGCCGTCCTGCCGCAGATGCGCAGCCAGCGCTCCGGCCACATCATCAACATCTCGTCGATCGGCGGCTATACGGCCTTTACCGGCTGGGGCGTCTACGGCTCGACCAAATTCGCGATCGAAGGGCTGACCGAGGCGCTTGCGCAGGAATTGGCGCCGCTCGGCATCAAGGCGACGGTGGTCGAGCCGGGTTTCTTCCGCACCGACTTCCTGGACGAGCAGTCGTTGTCGGTGAGCCCGCTGTCGATCTCCGATTATAGCGAGACCGTTGGCGCCATGCGCGAATTCGCCAAGACGGCAAACCATGCCCAGCCGGGCGACCCGGCGCGGTTCGCCAAAGCGATGGTGCAACTTGCCCACGCCGACAACCCGCCGCTGCGCATGCCCTTCGGAAGCGACACCGTGGCCGCGATCGAAGCCAAGAACGCCCATGTCGCCGGCGAACTCGCCGCCTGGCGGGAACTCGCGGTATCGACGGACTTTCCGAAGGACAGTGCGGCCGCGTAACGACCGGCCGAAGTTGCAGAAGGCCGGTGGCTGCACGGCGGCCGCCGGCCTTTGTTGCGTCTGCAGTGGGTGTTTTTGGAATTGAAGTGCGGCCGGCGCAACGGCCATTCGCCGTTGACTTCGCAGTTGATGAGAGGAAAATGTCTCTCCTGATACGTCACTACGCAACATTGAGGTGCCTACGATGACGATCGCAAGGAAGCTTCAGAACTACATCGAAGGCGAGGGTGTGGCCTATGACACCGTCGCTCACCACCGCACGGCAACCACCAGCCAGTCGGCGCAGGCGGCGCATGTTCCGGGCAGCAGGCTGGCCAAGTCCGTCGTCGTGCATCACGAAATGGGATACTTTCTCGCCGTTGTTCCAAGCACGCATCGGATCGAGCTCTCCACGTTGCAGGACGTGATGAACAGGCGCCTTGGCCTCGCCTCGGAAGAGGAGGTCAGCACGCTTTTCGCCGATTGCGACACCGGCGCGGTGCCGCCCATCGGATCGGCCTATAATGTGCCGGTGGTCCTTGACGAGAGTCTCGGCAACGTCACCGACGTCTATTTCGAAGGCGGCGACCACAAGACACTGGTGCATGTCAGCGGACCAAACTTCCGCAGCCTGATGAAGGATGCGCAAGTGGCCCGCTTCAGTCACCCGTCGTAACGGGCGATCTCCGGTCGAGCCCTTACCACCGGACGCCGAGTTGGCGCTTCCGAGGCGTTGCCGTACGCGTCTGACGCGGCGCTGGGGCAGGGCCGTGTCACCGTCACAGCACCAGTTCCCAATTCTGCCCGACCAAATCGTGCCCGAAACTATGGTGCTTCTCCTCGTGCACGAGATGAAAACCCGTCGTTTGGTAGATGTGCCTTGCTGCGGTCAGGATGTCATTGGTCCAGAGGGTAACCTTCGAATACCCCACCTGTCGCGCAAAGCGGATGCATTCCTCGACCAGCCGGCGGCCGATCCCGAGACCTCGTGCGCTTGGCTCGGTGTAGAGGAGGCGGAGCTTGCCGACGGTCGCAGATTCTTCAACGAGGAAGACAGAACCGACGATCTCGCCTTCGCGCTCCGCGACCCAGCAGCGCTCGCGGTTCGGCTTGAAGTTTTGAATGAAATCGGCCGTGATCTGGGCGACGAGGGCCTCAAACCGCTCATCCCATCCGTATTCCTCAGAATAGAGCACACCGTGGCGATGGACGATCCAACCCATGTCTCCGGGCTGATGCGGGCGGAGGATATAGGGGACGCGAGCAGGTTCCGGGGTCGCACCGCCCAGCAGTCGCTCGGCCTCGGCAAGTGCCGTCGCGAGCTTCCGCCGTTCGGGCAGTGAGAGGCGATCGAGCATGGCGCTCACCTCGTCGCGCGAACGCGCGTCGATGGTTGCGAAGCTCTCGCGGCCCGCCGGGGTCAGCGAGATCAGAACCTGCCGGCCGTCCTCCTGCGACGGGCTTTTCGAGACGAGACCGCGCTCTTCCAGGCCCCTCAGGAGCCGGCTGAGATATCCGGAATCGAGCTCGAGCTCGGCTCCGAGCTCCTTGGCTGTGGATGTCTTACGCTGCGCCAGCTCGTAGACGAGGCGGCCCTCGGCGAGCGACAGGGGGCCGCCGAGCAGGCCCTCGTGCAGCAGGCCGATCCGGCGTGTGTAGAAACGGCTGAAGCGGCGCACCGCGGCCACATAATCTTCCTGATCGACCTGCGGCATGGAACATCCATTTAGTTGACGTTGTCATATATATCACTGACTTTGTCACATAATATCGGAATGTCAACTAGCTGGCCTGGGCGGCCTTGTCAGCCAATCGCCGGGTAAACCGGTTCAGGTCGATGATGGCGCGGCGATGGGTTCCTTCGCCAATCAGACCAGCTTCGTCGCAGCAGCAGACTTTGAAGAGAAGCGATCTTTCGTCCACCGCTACCAGTTCGACATCTGCCGTCACCGACATGCCGACGGGTGTTGGCGCGACATGGCTGACATCGACATGGGTGCCGACGGTGCGTTGTTGGTCGGTGAGATAAGGACGCAACGCTTCGATGCAGGTCTGCTCGATGAAGCCGATCATCATCGCCGTTGCGAACACCGGCGGCATATCCCTGAAGCCTGGCCAGGCATCATCGACCTCGGGCACGGTGTGAAACGGGGTGACCGCCAGCCGTTCGCGATGACGCAGGCCAGCCTCGAGTATCGGCAGTTCGCTGATATCGTTCATATCGTCCCCAATCTCATGTTGATGGGCCAGGACACCGGCCGCTTCTTCGCCGGGTCGCCCCAGAGTTCGGAAATATCCCGGACAAAGGCCGTGAGAATGTCTTCGCGCCCGGCGTCGTTGACACGGTGCACGGCGGACCATGTCGACAGGTAGCCCAGGAAATCGCCGAGCTCCCAGGCCCTGTGGATCTCCATCTCCGGTGCTGCCCGCTCATTGAAAGGGAAGGTGATATCGGCATAGCCGGTGTCCACCAGCTTGCGCTCCGTCGGCCAATAGGGGCCGATCTCGTTGTGGTAGAAGTCGATGAACCGCTCCTGAAGTTCATCAGGTTCCAGCCGGAGCACCCCGTAGCTGATGAGCGCGATAACGGCGTTCTCGACGGCGATCCGGCGAGCCTCGGCATAAAAGGCCGGCAGATCGAACCAGTGGGCGGCCTGTGCTGCGGTGATGAGGCTCGCCGTGTTGTCCGGAAGAGGCAGTTTTTCGGCCGGCGCGCAAAGATATCGCACCTTGTCCTCGGCCTGAGCGTTGGCGATCTGGTCTTCGCTAGGGTCTACCCCGATCACGCGATCGAAATAGGTCGCCAGTTGCCGGGTCAGTTGCCCGTTGCCGCAGCCGACATCGACGGCCATGTCACGGGTGGGAGACACTTTCGCAAGAAACGTCGACAGCGCGACCGGGTACTCGGGCCTGAACTGCGCATAGGCGCTGCCTCCTGCACCGAACCAGTTCTTGCGCAGCATCGTGTCAGTCTGCATCGACGTGATCCTCGTTTGCGTGGTGTGCGGCGGCCCTCAGTCGGGCGGCAAATCCCTGGTGTTCCAGTGCGCGCGCCGTTTTTGCCAGCACCTCAAGAAGCGGATGGCCAATTTCCTTTTCCAACGCGTCTATGGCTGTGAAGGTGATCGCCCAGTGGGGTTCAAGTCTCTTCAGCAATTCCCGGCCGCGAGCCGTCAGATGAACACCGTTCTTGCGCCCATCCTCCAGGCGATGGCGTGCCACTAGGCCATCGGCCTCCATCAGCCTCACGGTCTGGCTGATCGCGCCCTGCGTGAGGTTGCTCAGGGCGGTGATCTCGGTCACGGTTTCCGCGCCGGCGGCGAGCGCACGCATGACCGGGGTGTATCTGGCGCGATAGGGGAGGTTCATGGCGCGGTACTCTTCCTCCGCACCCTGATCGACCAATTCTCCGACATAGCGGAGCAGTTCACCGAGACCTGGCATCTGTTTTTGGCTCATGGGCAGCAAATTACATTAGCGCTAATGTAATTTCAAGCGTGAGCTTTCTGTGCGTTTTGTGATCGCCAGATCGACCGGTGAACAGCGCCCGACGACCGATGCGGTGTCGAGCCGTCACAAAAAACATCTGTGACCGGGGTCGCCGGAAACTGCTACACACCGGGGTGGGGGTGAGCTGAAGCGCCGCTGAATACCGGATATGAAGTCCCGTTGGAGAACGCGGTCGCAGGCAGGCCCGTCTCATTTCAAAGCGCGGACGCCAGCGGCAACCTCGGCCAAGTCGTCGTTGAGCTGGTGATCGCGGCCGTGGAGCCGGTGCACTATCGCGCCGGGTATCGCTCTCTCATAGAGATCGACATGCGCAAACGGCGCAATGTCGTCTTCGCTGCCATGATAGAGATGGACCGGCGTCTTTGGAGGCAATCGCGCACCGAGGTCGGCTGTTGGCTGGATATCTTCACTTGGCCAACCGCCAGCGCCAACAAAGGGCGCTGCGATGAGAAATATGCCCGCAAGCTTCCGGTTCAGTGGTGACCCCGCGAGCGCGTTGATCAGAACCGTTCCGCCAATTGAGTGGCCCATCAGTATCGCGCCATCATCGAGGCCGGCGATCTCTTCCGCGAGCGCGGCCTTCCATGTGGAATAGGTGGGATCTGCCTCGTTCGGCATGCGCGGGTAGCGGACGTCGTAGCCAGGCCCAAGTTCTCGCCTCAGGCTGTCGACGAGCTTGTTGTCCCATTCATCATGGGTCCCTGCGCCGCCGCCTTGAATGAACAAGACTTGCTTCTTCATGATTGAGGTCCTTGCCTGCAGCATACGCGCCGCCTTTGGCGTCGCAAAAACCGAACTGCTAAAGACATTTTCCGCCGCTTCGGGCGCAGAATCGGCGGCTTGGATTCTCAGGTTTATATCAAAATGGCGCACCCGACAGGATTCGAACCTGTGACCTTTGGAATCGGAATCCAACACTCTATCCAGCTGAGCTACGGGTGCATCCGTTGGCGGCCAGGGCCGCCGAAGCAGGCTGTGAGCGGTTCTTAGCCTAGCTTGCGCGCCGCTTCAATGGTGATTGAATGAGTTTGCAGCGGAAATTTGCGTTCTGTGTTCGCGTGGAGGCCGCAGCGCTGCATAGGACAAGGGACCTCCGTGAAGAAAAATGCCGCGCCCTCGGACGCGGCATTCGTGGTGTTTGCAGAGCTTCAGGCTCACGCCATCTGCATGGCGCCGGGGCCGGGGATCGCTTTTGGCGGCACCTTGCCCATGATGATCATGCCGAGCACCTCGTCTTTGGTCACGTCCTCGGTGCGGGCGTGGCCGACGACCTGGCCGTTCTTCATCACCGAGACGCGGTCAGCGAGATCGAAGACGTCGTGGATGTCGTGGCTGATCAGGAAGATGCCGATGCCTTCGCGCTTCAACTGCTTGATGAGCTCGCCGACCTGTGCGGTTTCCTGAGGCCCGAGGGCCGCCGTCGGTTCGTCCATGATCAGGATGCGGGCGTTGAAGAGGATGGCTCGGGCAATCGCCACCGATTGCCGCTGACCGCCGGAGAGTGCCTTTACCGGTTCCTTGAAGCGCTGGAAGTTCGGGTTGAGGCGGCCCATCACCTCGCGCGCCTTCGCCTCCATCGCCACGTCGTCGAGCGTTCCCCAGGGGGTGCGCAGTTCCCGGCCGAGATAGAGATTGGCGGCGGCGTCGACATTGTCGGCGACAGCGAGCGTCTGGTAGATCGTCTCGATGCCGTATTTCTTGGCGTCGCGCGGATTGTGGATCTCGGCCGGCTCGCCATTGATCAGGATCTCGCCGGCATCGCGCCTGTAGGCGCCGGAAAGTATCTTGATCAGCGTCGATTTGCCGGCGCCGTTGTGGCCGAGGAGCGCCACGACCTCACCCGGATAGAGATCGACGGAAGCGTTGTCCACCGCGTGGATGCCGCCGAAGGAGATGGAAATGTTCTTCATTTCCACAAGCGGAGTGCGTTGATCTGTCATGTTCGTACTCCTGATTATTTTGCGCGGGCGCGATATACGGTGTCGAGCCAGACGGCGGTGACCAGCACGACGCCGACGACGATCCGCTGCAGCGGGCTGTCGATGCCGAGCAGCACCATGCCGGATTGCAGCGACTGCATGACGAGGGCGCCGAGCATGGCGCCGGCAATCGTGCCCATGCCGCCGGCAAGCGAGGTGCCGCCGATGACGGCCGCGGCGATCGTGTAAAGTTCGTCGAGTTCGCCCTGGGCATTGGTGGCGGCGTTGAGGCGCGCCGTCGAGATTGCGGCGGCGACAGCGCAGAGCATGCCCATCAGCGCGAAGATGCGGACGGTGACCCAGCGCGTCTTGATGCCGGCAAGCTCGGCCGCCTCCGGATTGCCACCGATCGCGAAAACGTAGCGGCCGAAGCGCAGGCGCGTGGCGATGAAGGTCATGACGATGCCGATGACGATGGCGATCAGCACCGGAATGGCGATGCCGTGGGCGATGAAGAGGCCGCCTTCGGGCCACGCGATGCCGCTGGCTTCGGCGTATTTGCGGGCGATGTTGGTTGGCCAGGGATAGCTGTTGGCGACCGCCACCGCGCCGAGAACGAGGGCGCAGCCAATTCCCGACAGGAAATACTCGGCCCAGACCGGGCGGCGGGGAAAGCCGAAGCGCTTACGTTGCTTGCGGGCGTTGATGATGCTGGCGACGATCGCGAGACAGGCAAGCAAGCCGACGATCCAGCTTGCCGTCGCGCCGATCGAGCCTTCGGTGCCGCCGCCCATCAGGCGGAAGGTGGCGTCCATCGGCGCGACAGTGCGGCCACTGGTCACAAACCAGGTGGCGCCGCGCCAGATGAGGAGACCGCCGAGGGTGACGATAAAGGACGGGACGTTGAGGAAAGCGATGATCATGCCATGGAGTGCACCGATCGCCGCTCCGAGGGAAAGGCCGGCAAGCAGCGTGATGATCCAGGTGGCAGGATGGTTAAAGCCGAGGATCTGCGGCAGCAGTTCAGCCTGCAGCACGCCCATGATCATGCCGACGAAGCCGAGGATGGAGCCGACCGACAGATCGATATTGCGGGTGACGATGACGAGAACCATGCCGGTCGCCATGACGGCGACCGAGGCAGTCTGCACCGAAAGGTTCCAGAGGTTTCGCGGCGTGAGGAACAGGCCGCCGGACAGGAAGTCGAAGCCGATCCAGATGATCAGCATCGCGCCGACCATGCCGAGCAGGCGGGTATCGATTTCGGTGGCGCGGAAGAAGCGCTTCACTGGATTCTCAGCCGCGCTGCGCGCGCGATTAAAATGTGCGGTATTTGTCGTGTCGGCCATGGCCGCCGTCCCCCACTGTTTCCATTTGCTCATGCGGCTATTTTCGCGCCGCGTTGCCGCGATCTTATCACCTGCATGCGAAGACCGTCCCGACCTCAAGCAAACGCCGCAACGCGGTCACGTTGCGGCGTCTTGAGGTCAATTCAAATGCCGAGCCGTCAGTTGCACGCGGCGATGGTGCCGGCAGCAACGCCCTGGCAGGCTGCGTCCTTGGAAATCCAGCCGGCGTCGATGACGACGTTCAGATTGTCCTTGGTGATGGCAAGCGGTGCCAGGAAGACCGACTTCATGGCAACGCCCTTCGGTCCGCCGTTGAAGGTTTGAACGCCCTCGATCTCGTCCATCGTCTTGCCGGCGGCGAGCGCGGAAGCGATTTCAGCGGCCTTCTTGCCGAGCTCGCGGGCGTCCTTCCATACGGAAACCGTCTGGGTGCCGAGCGCGACGCGGTTAAGCGCCGCAAAGTCACCGTCTTGCCCGGAGACCGGAACGGCGCCTGCGAGGCCCTGCGCCGAAAGTGCCGCGATGGCGCCGCCGGCCGTGCCGTCGTTCGAAGCGACGACCGCGTCGACCTTGTTGTCGTTGGCGGTCAGGAACTGCTCCATGTTCTTCTGGGCATTTTCCGGCTTCCAGCCGTCGGTGTAGGCCTCGCCGACGTTCTTGATCTTGCCGCCGTCAACCGCTTCCTTCAGCACTTCCATCTGGCCGGCAAAGAGGAAGTCGGCATTCGGGTCGGACGAGGAGCCCTTGATGAAGACGAAGTTGCCTTCCGGCTTCACCTTGAAGACTTCGCGAGCCTGCATGCGGCCCACTTCCTTGTTGTCGAAAGTGATGTAGAAGGCGGCCGGATTTTCGATCAGGCGGTCATAGCCGACGACCGGGATACCCTCTGCGGTGGCCTTTTCGATCGCCGGGGCGATCGCGTCGGAGTCCTGGGCAAGCACGATCAAGGCGTTTGCGCCCTGCGCGATCAGCGATTCGATGTCGGTCAGCTGCTTGGCGGCGGAAGACTGGGCATCGGCGGAGATATACTTGTCGCCGGAAGCTTCAAGCGCGGCCTTGATGGCGGCCTCGTCGGTTTTCCAACGCTCTTCCTGGAAGTTCGACCAGGAAACGCCGACGACAAGATCCTTGGCGATGGCCGCCGAATGCATGGACGCGATGATGGCAGCCCCCGCCATCAACTTCAAAACGGATTTCATTTCATCCCTCCCAAATGGTTGCGCCGTGCGCACGAACCTCCCGCACGCCTCCTCGGCCAACCGTGAAGTGCTGTCGCAAGCCCGCCGCAACCAGTGCGGACTTTTTTCTCGACAGTCGAGAAAATAAATGTCAGAGTTTTAGCAGGCTGTCAACAAGGCCCCGTGCAGCGCCATGCGCCTCTTCCGGGAAGGCGCAAAAGTCGTGATAGCATGTTGAAATGCTGTATGTTTTTGCCCTTGGATCGGCTTCCGTCCGAGTAAACATGCAGGGCGCCTTGTCTTGCCGGTCAACAGATGCTTTGGAGGAGGCATGGGGTTGAAGGATCCGCCATCGACAGGGACGCGTAATGCTGACGAAGTCCAGCACTGAACTTGTACGTCAGCAGAACAGCACGCTTGTCCTTGCGGCGCTCCGCCGGAAAGGTTCCCTGTCGCACACGGAAATCGCATCGGAAACCGATCTCGCCTCGGCCACCGTCTCCGCCATCACGGCGGAACTGGAACGCGCCGGAATCATCGCCAGAAGTGAACAGCACGTTCAAGGCGGCCGTGGCCGGCCGCGTGTGCTTTTCATGCCGCGGCGCGACTGCGGCCATGTGATCGTCGTGCGCATCTCGTCCGATATCGTGCAGTATTCGCTCGCCGATTACGGCGGCACTCTGCTCGACCGGTTCGAGGAGGCGAGACAACACGATCTCAGGGGCACCGCCGCTTTCGGGCAGGTATTCGCCGCAGCGCTTGAACGGCTGCTCCAGCGCTCCCGCATCACGAAGGAAGATGTGCTTGCCATCTCGATCAGCAGCAAGGGCCTTGTTGCGGCTGATGGAGCGCGACTGATCTGGTCCCCGGTTTTCGGCCAAGAGGAACTCGATTTCGAAGAGCTGCTGCGCCCGGATTGGCGGGCCAAGATCATGCTCAGCAACGAGACGCTGCTGGTTGCCCAAGCGCTTGCGGTCCGAGCCGAGGAGGAGAGAGAAGACTTCAAGGCGCTTGCAGCCATATCGCTTGGGCACAGCATCGGTCTCGGCCTTGCACGGAAAGGCCGTCTCGGCGAACTTGATGTTTCGGCGCCGAATTTCGGGCACATGCTGCACACGAGCTCCGCTGGGCTTTGCCGATGCGGCGGCCACGGCTGCATCGAAGCGGCGGCGGGCTTCTATGGAATCCTGCGCACGGCGTTCGAGGTGCCCTCCGACACGATCCCTGCGAAGTTCGTGCCGCTATCGGAGATGGACAAGATTGCGGCCAACGCGCGCCAGGGACACCGCATGGCCGGCTACGCCTTCCGCCAGGCCGGCATCGCGCTCGGCAACGGCATTTCCCGCTTGCTCAGCCTCTACGAGCCGATGCCGATCTTCGTCACCGGACCGGGGACACGTTACTTCGATCTCCTTCACAAGGGACTGGAGGAGGGGCTCGCCCAGTCCCTGCAGGTACGCCTGCAAGGACTGCCGGAAATCGCGGTGGCAGCCGACGAGCAGCGGCTCGTTTTCGATGGCCATCTCAATCGCGCACTCAGCACGATCGACGCAGACATTGCCGGCGGGCATGGCTAAGTTCGAACGCCGCCTCGGCGCTCCGCGTCGCTCGGCACTGAAATCTCTCGGGCGAATTCTGGTGTCTCTGCAATTTACGGTTATTTAGAGACTCCTTGCAAAGCTGTCCCTGACGCAGGGGGCAGCGATGTTTTCAGTGATTGCATGCATACGCAATGATCATGACTGGCGACTGATCGCCATTGCGGCGATCGTTTGTCTTGCCGGCAGCGTCGCCACGATGCTGCTCCTGATGCGCGCGCAGCGCAGCCTCGGCACTGAGCGCCGCCTTTGGACCGTCGCCTGCGCCTTTGCGTCCGGCGTCGGCATCTGGTCGACACACTTCATCGCGATGCTCGCCTACGACGGCGGCATGCCGATCGCATATGAGGTCCGAGGCACGACCCTCTCGGTGCTGGTGGCGATCGCGGCGTCCTGGATTGCATTCACCGTGGCGCTCGCCGGAACCTTCCGCTACGCCTTCGCCGTCGGCGGCATCCTGCTCGGCCTCGGCATCGCAGCAATGCATTTCACCGGCATGCGCGCGGTCGAAGCGCAAGGCCAGGTTACGTTCGACTTTCGATCCACCGTGACCGCCGTCATCCTCGGCATGCTGATCGCAGGCGTCGCGCTTCATCTGTTCCGAAAGCTGCAGGGCGTTCGCGGGCTGGTCGCGTCCACGGTCCTATTGGTGCTTGCGATTTGCGCGATGCACTTCAAGTCGATGAGCGGTGTCGGCCTTGTGCCGGACCCGAGCGTTGCCGCCGCTACCACATTCGATCCTGCCTGGCTTGCGGGCGGCGTGATCGCTGCATCGACGACACTCATCCTCGTGGCTTTCGGCGCGCTCTTCCTCGACCGGCACCTCACCGATCTTCGCGGGCTCGTCAACGCGTCGCTCGAAGGCATGATGATCGTCCGCGGTGATGAAATCGTCGATATCAACGAGCGTTTCATGAGCCTTTGCGGCCGGACCGCAGCCGAACTGGCAAAGAAAAACCTGACGGAGCTGTTCGCGCAGGATCGGGAACGGCCGGGGGGTCGTCGGGCGTTCGGCGGCTCATGCGAACTCGAACTGCTTCACGCGGACGGGAGGCGAATTCCCGTCGAATACACGTGTCGCACGATCGAATACCGGGGTCGGGAGTGCGACGTGATTTTCGTGCGCGATCTCAGCCAGCGCAAGGAGGCGGAACGCACGATCGAGCACCTTGCGCATCATGATGCGCTGACCGACCTTTCGAACCGCAGTTCGTTCGATCGGCGGTTGGCGCAGTCGATCGCCGTAGCGAGCGCGAGGAACGAACTGCTGGCTGTCCTCTGTCTCGACCTCGACCGCTTCAAGGCCGTCAATGATATTTTCGGCCACGGGGAAGGCGACCGCATCCTGCGCAAGGTGGCCGACATCCTGCGCGCGGCATGCGGGGATGGCGATACGATCGCGCGGCTCGGCGGCGACGAATTCGCGATCATCCAGCCGTCCGCCGGGCAGCCCGAGGCAGCGCGGCAATTGTCGGAGCGCATTCTGAGATCCATTGCAGAGGAAATGGATACCAGCCGTGACCCGATGGCTGTTGGCGTCAGCATCGGTGTGGCGATCTATCCGGCCGACGGAATGACGGCGGACCGGCTTTGCAACAATGCCGATACGGCGCTTTACCGCGCGAAGCAGACCGGCAAGGGCATTGCCTGCTTCTTCGACGCCGAGATGGATGCAGCGGTGCGCACGCGCCGGCAAATGGAAAACGACCTTCGGCACGCGGTCGTCAGGCGCCAGCTCTTCCTCGAATACCAACCGCTCGTCGACGTTCGTGACGACAGGATCGTCGGCTACGAGGCGCTGTTGCGCTGGCAACATCCCGATCGCGGTCTTGTCAGTCCCAGTATCTTTATTCCGATCGCCGAGGAAAGCGGCTCGATCATCCAGATCGGCGAGTGGGTGCTTGAGCAGGCCTGCCTTGAAGCGGCCCGCTGGAACGAGCCGTTGGCGATTTCGGTCAATATCTCGCCGGTGCAGTTTCTGCTTCCCAACCTCTTTGACCAGATTGAAGCGATTCTGAGGCGCACCGGTCTCGAGCCGCGCCGGCTGGAACTGGAGATCACCGAAGCAGTGCTGATGCACAATAGAGATGACGTGTTGACGACGCTCGTCCGGCTGCGGCTGCTCGGCGTGCGCATCGTCATGGACGACTTCGGGACGGGCCATTCCTCGCTCAGCAACCTCCAGACCTTCCCGTTCGACAAACTGAAGATCGATTGCAGCTTCACGGCGGCTCTCGACAAGGACCCTGCGGCGCATGCCATCATCCGCGCGATCATCGCGCTTGGCCAAAGCCTCAACCTGCCGGTGGTGACCGAAGGTGTCGAAACGGAGCGGCAGAAGCAGATCATCGTCGAAGAGGGCTGCCGGCAGATACAGGGCTTCCTCTCCGGTCGTCCGGGGCGCGCACCGAGTGCCAACCAGCCGGTGCAGGACCGGCCAAGGGCCGAGGCGTGATGTTCACCGAATGAAAAAGATCAAGGCCGGGCTCAAAACCCGGCCTTGGCTGTTTTGCTGAAAATGCAGCGTCAGGCGATGCTCACCTGGCGCTTCTCGGCAACCGATTTCACGGCCGCGTCCGCCAGTGCCAGTGCCGCGAGGCCGTCCTTGCCGGAGGGCGTGATTTCCGCGCCTTTTTCGATGGCAGCGATGAAGCTTTCGATCTCGTTTGCGTAGGCCTCGGTATAGCGCGTCATGAAGAAGTCGTGCAGCGGCGGGCGGGTGTAGCCTTCGCCGGTGGCGATTTCGATCGATACCGGGCGCTGGTTTTCCGCCGAGACGACGCCCTTCGATCCGTGAACCTCGATGCGCTGATCGTAGCCATAGGTGGCACGGCGCGAATTCGAGATGATCGCCTGTCTGCCGGAGGCCGTCTGCAGGATGACCGAGACGCTGTCATAGTCTCCGGCCTCGCCGATCGCCTTGTCCACGAGCACGGCAGCGGTCGCGGTCACGGTGACCGGCTCTTCCCCGAGCAGGAAGCGCGCCATGTCGAAATCGTGGATCGTCATGTCGCGGAAGATACCGCCGGAGCGCTTGATATAATCGACCGGCGGCGCACCCGGATCACGTGAGGTGATCGTCACCATCTCGACATCGCCGATGCGGCCGTCATCGATCGCCTTGCGCACGGCCATGAAATGCGGATCGAAGCGGCGATTGAAGCCGACCATCAGTTTTGCCTTGGTGTCCGATACGACATTAAGGCAGGCCTTCACGCGCTCGACATCGAGATCGATCGGCTTTTCGCAGAAGATCGCCTTGCCAGCGCGGGCAAAGCGCTCGATCAAGTCGGCGTGCGTGTCGGTCGGCGTGCAGATGACGACGGCGTCAATGTCGGCAGCGCTTTCGATTGCCTCGATCGTGCGCACTTCGCAGCCATAGGCATTGGCGATGGCGTCCGCCGCGGCCGGGAAAGCGTCGGCGACCGCGACGAGGACGGCGTCGGGATTGCCGCTGACGGCTTTCGCGTGAACCTTGCCTATGCGCCCGGCGCCCAGAAGACCAAATCTCACTGTCATGTTCGTCTCTCTCGAAATCCGGTCGCAACCGGAAAGGGGCGCGATGATTGACGCTCATCGCGCAAAGGCGTCGCGGACCGCATTGCCCGCGCATTCATAAGGAATGTAACGCTGATATCCCCGCGCGCCGCGGCGCGGCGTGTCTCTCCCTTGCCTCCACTCCGATTCTGTCTCCCGTTTGCGACAATTTCGCGCCGGAATGAAAAGGCCAAACTCATCAATTTCGGAATTTTTATTCCATTTGCGCTCGCGTCGTCAAGCCGGGTTTGTGGCCGTATACTTGCAGGCGCGCCCAATTTGCCCCTACAAGGAAACAAGTTTGCACGCTGGCCGAGAGACAGGATGTTCAAGTTCATCGATCCGGATCACCCTTTTTACCAGCCCCTGTGGATCCGCCTGTTGATCGTCGCCGTCTGCGCTGCCTGGACGGCGGTGGAATTCAGCACCGGGCAGACGACGTGGGGCATGATCTTTCTGGCCGTAACCGCCTATGCGGGCTGTGCTCTGCTGATCTTTTTCAAGCCGAAGCAATCGGTCGATGACAAGACCGACGCGGGTGACGCGCCGAAGTGAAGGTCATGCCGACCCGTTGTCGCGGGGCAGCCTTCGCGACGCTTCATCGATGAGCATATTGGCAAGTTTCATCCGAACGGTGGCGTTGGCCCTGAAGTCGGCCGGTAACCTGTCCGGGTGGTTAGCCGCGGCGAACCGCCGTCGTTTGGCAGCAAGCGAAATCGCGGTTTCCTGCTCGTCCAGTGCAAGCTCGGCCGCAACCTCGGCAAGACTCGTGCGTTTCAGATGATCGGGCATCACCGGTTGCTGCATGCTCTCGGCCGTTGCAAGCTCATGATAAGCACGTTGGACCGCATCGAGCGCCGTTATAGCCGGCGACGTGTCGACGATGAAGCCTTGCGAGAACCCGGCCATGCCATGCCGGAATGCCTGCTCGCCGGCGTCCTCGTCGCACGCCGCGTCCTGCTGCTCTGCCTTCAATCGTTCGAGCACTGACTGAAACACCGACATGCCGAACATGACGTGTCTTCTCCAAACAGCATTTGTCGGGGATGTCGCTTTGCGAACGACCGACGGCGAGATTCTTCAGCCATCCTGCCCTGTGAGGGTTATGCGGGCCTTATCACGCTCTGCTCTGCTTCAGGATCAGGTCGTAGAGCAGCTTTGCGCTTGGCGGCAGGGCACGGCCTTCGGCGGTGATCAGGCCGTAGGGCTTGATGCGTATCGGGATTTGCGTTGGCAGCACGCGAATATCGCCGGCGGGCGTCCCGTTGCCGGCGACGAAATTCGCAACGTCGAGGGCGACCGGTGCAATCGCGTTGGTGTTTCGAACGATCGACAGCGTCAGAATGATCGAGGACGTGTTGATGACGGTTGCCGGCAGCCGGACGCCGGCGGAGACGAAGCTGTCCTCGACCGCACGGCGCAGCAGCGTTCCCGGAGGCTGAAACACCCACTCGTAACCCGGCAGGTCGTCGGCGTTTGCGATTGGCTTTTCGAGCAGGGGATGGCCTTCGCGAACGATCAGGCAGGCCTCCTCGAAACCGATCTCGACCATGTTGAAGAGGCGCGGATTGAGATCGTCCGGGATGCGGCCGACGACGAAGTCGTGGCGCGCCGCCAGGAGCTCGCGGGTCAGCACATTGCTGTTGTCGATCTGCACATTTATCTCGATGCCGGGATAGGCCGTCGAGACCTGGCGGATGGCGGGCACGGCGAGGTTAAGGGCGGGGCCCGTGACGGAGCCGAGCGAGACCGAGCCGCCGCTACCGGTTTTCAATTCATTGATCTCGCGCGCGGCCTCGCGCAGTTCGAGAAAGATCGTTCGCGCGCGTCGTGCGAGCGCCTCGCCATAGCGGGTCAGTTCGACGCCGCGCGCCACCCGTTCGCAGATCGGCGCCTTCATGATCGCTTCGATCTCGGCGAGCATTCGCGACGCTGCCGGCTGCGAGATGCCGAGCGAATCGGCGGCGGTGCTGATGCGACGATAGTCCTCAATCGCCAGGATGAGCCTCAGATGATTGATCTTCAGGCCCGATCGAAGGAGGGCGCTATCGAGAAGTTCGTCCGCCATCGCTCCGGCATTCGCCCTGCTGTCCACTGTCACGGCATTGGCCCCGTTTTCTGAAAATTTTCAATAATCACACTCTTTTGCTGTGGTATATCAATTTTGATATGCATGCAAAGCGATATTGTATTTGACAGTTATGTTTATTGATTCCAGTTTCCCTGTCGATGCGCCAGTGCATGCGGGAGTATGTGGGGCCGGGAGGGCTTTCCTTCACCTTGAACCACCGCCGGGGACCAACTCTCCGCGCCGGTGGATCGCTGCGCATATGACGGGGCCTGCCGGCTTCAACACTCAGGGAGAGATCTGATGAAATTGATTACTTCGCTTCTCGCAGCCGCGGCGATTTCCGTCGCGTCGTTTGCTGCACCGGTCTTCGCACAGGACAAGGGCACCGTCGGCATCTCAATGCCGACGAAGACGTCGACCCGCTGGATTTCCGACGGCGAGACCATGGAGAAGCTGTTCAAGGAAGCCGGCTACACGCCGGACCTGCAGTTCGCCGACGACGACATTCCGAACCAGCTCGCGCAGATCGAGAACATGGTGACCAAGGGCGCGAAGGTTCTCGTGATCGGCGCCATCGACGGCACCACACTGTCCGACATCCTGCAGAAGGCGCATGACGCCGGCGTCAAGGTCATTGCCTATGACCGCCTCATCCGCGACTCCGGCAACGTCGACTACTACGCCACCTTCGACAACTTCCAGGTCGGCGTCCTGCAGGCGACCTCGCTCGTTAACGGCCTGAAGCTCGACGGCGCAACCGAGCCGAAGAACATCGAACTTTTCGGCGGTTCGCCGGACGACAACAACGCCTTCTTCTTCTATGACGGCGCGATGTCGGTCCTGCAGCCCTTGATCGACAGCGGCAAGATCGTCGTGAAGTCCGGCCAGACGGGCATGGATCAGGTCGGCACGCTGCGTTGGGACGGCGCCGTCGCCCAGTCCCGCATGGAAAACCTGCTTTCGTCCACCTACACCGACGCCAAGGTTGACGGCGTGCTCTCGCCCTATGATGGTCTCTCGATCGGCATCATCTCCGCTCTGAAGGGCGTCGGTTACGGCTCCGGCGACATGCCGATGCCGGTGGTCACCGGTCAGGACGCCGAACTGCCGTCGGTCAAGTCGATCCTCGCCGACGAACAGTTTTCGACCGTCTTCAAGGACACCCGCGAACTCGCCAAGGTCACGGTTAACATGGTCAACGCGATCATGGACGGCAAGGAGCCGGAAGTGAACGACACCAAGACCTATGAAAACGGTGTCAAGGTTGTTCCGTCCTACCTGCTGAAGCCGGTTGCGGTCGACAAGTCCAATGCCAAGGAAATCCTTGTCGGCTCGGGCTACTACACGGAAGACCAGATCAACAACTGATCGCGTCGAAACGGAGGGTCCGCGATCCCGTTGCGGACCCTTTTCTCTGGGTAAGGGAGTCTGTAGTCTCTCGCGGGCTGCAGCTGGAATGCTGAACATGGACAATATCATTCTCGAAATGCGGGGCATCACCAAGACGTTTCCGGGAGTCAAGGCGCTCGACAATGTCAGCTTCAAGGTCCGCGAAGGGGAAATCCACGCTCTCGTCGGCGAAAATGGTGCCGGCAAGTCGACCTTGATGAAGGTGCTGAGCGGCGTCTATCCCGCGGGAACCTACGAGGGTGAGATCTACTATGACGGCGAGGTGCGGCGCTTCAGCACGATCTCGGACAGCGAGCATCTCGGCATTATCATCATTCACCAGGAACTGGCGCTGGTTCCATTGCTGTCGATCGCCGAAAATATCTTTCTCGGCAACGAGATCGCTAGCAAAGGTGTGATCCACTGGCCGCAGACTTTTGCCCGCACGCAGGAGCTCTTGAACAAGGTAGGCTTGAAGGAGCCGCCCGCGACGCTCATCACCGATATCGGCGTCGGCAAACAGCAACTGGTGGAAATCGCCAAGGCGCTTTCCAAGAAGGTCCGGCTGCTGATCCTCGACGAACCGACCGCCTCGCTGAACGAGACCGATTCCGACGCGCTTCTGAAGCTGCTCATGGAGTTTCGCAAGCAGGGCATGACCTCGATCATCATCTCGCACAAGCTGAACGAGATCAAAAAGGTTGCCGACCAGATCACCATCCTGCGTGACGGCGGCACGGTGGAAACACTCGACTGTCACAAGGAAGACATCAGCGAGGACCGGATCATCAAGGGCATGGTCGGCCGCGCGATGGAAGACCGCTACCCGCCACGCGAGCCGAATATCGGCGAGACGCTGCTCGAGGTGAAGAACTGGAACGTCTTCCATCAGCATCACCGTGACCGCCAGTTCCTGCACGATGTCAGCTTCAATGTTCGCGCTGGCGAAGTCGTCGGTATTGCGGGGCTGATGGGTGCGGGCCGCACCGAAACGGTGATGAGCATCTTCGGCAAATCGTGGGGGCACAAGATCACCGGCGACGTGACCATGCGCGGCAAGCCGGTGGACGTCAGCACGATCCCGCGGGCGATCAAGGCGGGCCTCGCCTATGTCACAGAAGACCGCAAGCAGCTCGGGCTCGTGCTCATCAACAATATCAAGGACAACACGACCCTTGCCAACCTGCATGCGGTCGCGTCGAACGGCGTCATCGATGAGCGCAAGGAGAGAAAGGTCGCTGCGGACTATCGCACGAAGCTTCGTATCCGCTCGCATTCGATCTATCAGGAGACGGTGAACCTTTCGGGCGGCAACCAGCAGAAGGTCGTGCTGTCCAAGTGGCTGTTCACCAATCCCGACGTTCTCATACTCGACGAGCCGACACGCGGCATCGATATCGGCGCGAAGTATGAGATCTACACCATCATCAACCAACTCGCGGCCGAGGGCAAAGGCATCCTGATGATCTCTTCGGAAATGCCGGAACTCCTCGGAACCTGCGACCGCATCTATGTCATGAACGAAGGGCGCATTGTGGCAGAGCTTTCCAAGGAAGAAGCCAGCCAGGAATCTATCATGCGCGCCATCATGCGTTCAGGGGAGAAACACTAATGGTCGCCGATACGAGCACCCAAACCACCAAACCGTCGATCGGTGACTATCTCAGGAACAACATCCGCGAATACGGCCTGCTGGTCGCGCTCGTCATCATCATGCTGTTCTTCCAGTTCGTGACCGATGGCGTTCTCTTCAGGCCCGTCAACATCACGAACCTGGTGCTGCAGAACTCGTTCATCGTCATCATGGCGCTGGGCATGCTGCTGATCATCGTCGCCGGGCATATCGACCTTTCGGTCGGCTCGATCGTGGCCTTCATCGGCGCGATATCGGCGATCATGCTGGTCAAATGGGGCCTGCCTGCGTTCGTGGTCATTCCCGCCTGTCTCGTCGTCGGCGGCATCATGGGGGCGGCGCAGGGCTATTGGGTGGCCTACCAGAAGATTCCGTCCTTCATCGTCACGCTCGCCGGCATGCTGGTGTTCCGCGGAATGACCTACGTGGTCCTCGGCGGGCGGCCGATCGGGCCGTTCCCGAAGGAGTTCCAGATCCTGTCGACGGGCTTCGTTCCGGATTTCCTCTATTTCCTCAGCCCCAACCCCGACGTCATCAAGAACATGGTGGCGCTGGTAGCTGTGCTGGCGCTTGTCGGCTACGCCGTCTACGCGGGGCTGCGCAATCGCCGCATCAACGAGCAGCACGGCACGGAGAACGAGCCCTTCATCTTCTTCGCGATTCAGATGGCGGTTATCGGTTTCGTCGCGCTGTTCATCGGCTTCCAGCTCTCGACCTATCGCGGTCTGCCGAACGTTCTCATCGTCATGGGCGTGCTGATTGCCGCCTATACGTTCCTTACGACGCGCTCGACGATCGGCCGGCGGATCTATGCGATGGGCGGCAACGAAAAGGCTGCAAAGCTCTCCGGCATCAACACCGAGCGGCTGACCTTCTACGCGTTCGTGAACATGGGCGTGCTTGCCGCTCTCGCCGGCATGATCATCACGGCGCGGTTGAACTCGGCCACCCCGAAGGCCGGCGTCGGCTTCGAACTCGACGTGATCGCCGCCTGCTTCATCGGCGGCGCCTCTGCTTCGGGCGGCGTCGGCAAGATCACCGGTGCCGTCATCGGCGCCTTCATCATGGGCGTCATGAACAACGGCATGTCGATCATGGGCATTGGCATCGACTACCAGCAGCTGATCAAGGGTCTTGTGCTGCTCGCAGCCGTATTCTTCGACGTCTACAACAAGAACAAAGGCAAAGGCTGACCGGTTCCCCGATCAGCCTTCATTGAACCAGAAACAGAAACGGGCGGCTCGGGCCGCTGGATTGGGTGGTGCAAATCACCCGAGGGCGGCGCATTGCCTGCGTCACGAAAGGGGCGGGCGGTGAAGCCCAGGTCGAGAGGAAGGACAGGAACGTGCTGATTTCTCAGGTCAGGAAAGAAGATGGATCGATCGCCGTCGCCGTTCGGTCTGCGGGCGAGGTGGCTCGCGTCGTCAAGGGGGCGGAAAGCGTCTATGCGCTGGCGATGGAAGCGGCCAATGGCGACAAGAGCCTCAAGGAGGTGATCGACAGCCGCGGTCTGGGCGATACGATCGATCTCAAGAAGGCCTATGCGGAAGGGCGGATGCTGCCGCCGATCACTCATCCTGATACGGCGCACCTGCATCTGACTGGAACCGGTCTCACTCATCTCGGCTCGGCGGCAACCCGCGACGCCATGCACAAGAAGACGGCCGAGGCAGCGGAAGAGACGCTGACCGATTCGATGAAGATGTTCCGCATGGGGCTCGAAGGCGGCAAGCCGAAGCCGGGCGAAAAGGGCGTCCAGCCGGAATGGTTCTACAAGGGCAACGGAACGTCTGCGGTCGCGCCCGGCCAAGCCCTCGTTTCCCCGGCCTTTGCGGAAGATGGCGGTGAGGAACCGGAAATGGCCGGTATCTACGTGATCTCCGACAAGGGTGTGCCCTATCGCCTGGGCTTTGCCGTCGCCAACGAGTTCTCCGACCACAAGACCGAGCGGGTCAATTATCTCTGGCTCGCCCATTCGAAGCTGCGCCAGGCGAGCTTCGGGCCGGAAATCCGCATCGGCGCGGCGCCTGACGACATTCGCGGCACGTCTCGCATCCTGCGCGGCGGCACAGTGCTGTGGGAAAAGCCGTTCCTTTCCGGCGAAGCGAACATGTCGCACAGCTTCGCCAATCTCGAATATCACCATTTCAAGTACGGTCTCTTCCGTGTGCCGGGCGACGTGCATGTGCACATGTTCGGCACGGCGACGCTTTCCTTCGGGGATGGCATCCGCACGGAGGAGGGGGACGTATTCGAGATCGAGGCCGGGGAATTCGGCCTGCCGCTACGCAATCCGCTGGCCATTGCCGCGGAGGAAGAGATCGCCATACGCCAACTCTGATATACCTGACATGGCAGCCGCAGGCCGCGACGGGCGGCCGGCTGCGTCAAGAAGACAAGGAGGCCCAAAGCCCATGACACTTCATCAGAACCTGATTGCCGGCGAATGGGTCGGCACCGACGGCGTTGCCAACATCAATCCGTCGAACACCAACGATGTCATCGGCGACTATGCCCGCGCCAGCGCCGACGATGCGAAGGCCGCGATCGCGGCGGCAAAGGCGGCCTTTCCGGCCTGGTCGCGCTCCGGGCTGCTCGAGCGCCACGCGATCCTGAAGAAGACCGCCGACGAGATCATCGCGCGCAAGGACGAACTCGGGCGGCTGTTGTCGCGCGAGGAGGGCAAGACGCTGGCCGAGGGTATCGGCGAGACCGTGCGTGCCGGCCAGATCTTCGAATTCTTCGCCGGTGAGGCCTTGAGGCTGGCCGGCGAGGTCATCCCGTCGGTCCGGCCGGGAATCGGCATCGAGATCACCCGCGAGCCGGTCGGCGTCGTCGGCATCATCACCCCGTGGAATTTTCCGATCGCCATTCCGGCCTGGAAGATCGCCCCGGCACTTTGCTACGGCAACACCGTCGTCTTCAAGCCGGCCGAACTGGTGCCCGGCTGCTCCTGGGCGATCGTCGACATTCTTCACCGTGCCGGCCTGCCGAAAGGGGTGCTGAACCTCGTCATGGGCAAGGGCTCGGTCGTCGGCCAGGCGATGCTCGACAGCCCCGACCTTCAGGCGATCACCTTTACCGGTTCCGTCGGCACCGGCAAACGCGTGGCCGCTGCCTCGGTCGAGCACAATCGCAAATTCCAGCTCGAGATGGGCGGCAAGAACCCGTTCGTCGTGCTCGATGATGCCGATCTTTCGGTCGCCGTCGAGGCGGCGGTCAATTCCGCCTTCTTCTCGACAGGCCAGCGCTGCACCGCCTCGTCGCGCATCATCGTCACCGAAGGCATCCACGACAGGTTCGTCGCAGCGATGGCCGAGCGGATGAACGGTCTTGTCGTCGATGATGCGCTGAAGGCCGGCACCCATATCGGTCCGGTTGTCGATCAGGGCCAGTTGAACCAGGACACCGACTATATCGCCATCGGAAAGCAGGAAGGCGCCAAGCTCGCCTTCGGCGGCGAGCTCATTGCGCGCGACACGCCCGGCTTCTACCTGCAGCCGGCGCTGTTCACCGAGGCGACCAACGCGATGCGGATTTCCCGCGAGGAGATCTTCGGTCCGGTCGCGGCGGTGATCCGGGTGAAGGACTACGACGAGGCGCTGGCGGTTGCCAACGACACGCCGTTCGGGCTGTCCTCCGGCATCGCCACCACGAGCTTGAAGCATGCGACGCATTTCAAGCGCAATGCCGAAGCCGGCATGGTGATGGTCAACCTGCCGACGGCCGGCGTCGATTTCCACGTTCCGTTCGGCGGCCGCAAGGGCTCCTCCTATGGCTCGCGCGAGCAGGGCAAATACGCCGCCGAATTCTACACAACCGTCAAGACCGCCTACACGCTGGCGTGAGGCAGCATGGTATTGCCCGCTGACATGCGGGGCTGAAGAGGAAACGATGAAGAAGAAAGCTGAGTGGCCGCGCAAACTCCGTTCACAGGAATGGTTCGGCGGTACGGGCAAGAATGCCATCATGCATCGCTCCTGGATGAAGAACCAGGGACTGCCCGCCGATACCTTCGACGGCCGGCCGATCATCGGCATCTGTAACACCTGGTCGGAGCTCACGCCCTGCAATGCGCATCTACGTGACCTCGCGGAGCGCGTGAAGCGGGGCGTTTACGAGGCGGGCGGCTTCCCGGTGGAGTTCCCGGTCTTCTCGACCGGCGAAAGCACGCTTCGACCGACGGCGATGATGTTCCGCAACCTTGCGGCCATGGATGTCGAAGAGGCGATCCGCGGCAACCCGGTCGATGGCGTCGTGCTGCTCGGCGGCTGTGACAAGACAACGCCCAGCCTTCTGATGGGAGCGGCGAGCGTCGATATTCCGGCGATCGTCGTTTCTGGCGGACCGATGCTCAACGGCAAATGGCGCGGCAAGGACGTCGGCTCCGGCACCGCCGTCTGGCAGTTTTCCGAAATGGTCAAGTCCGGCGAGATGACGCTGGAAGAGTTCATGGACGCCGAGCAGGGCATGGCCCGTTCTGCCGGAAGCTGTATGACCATGGGCACGGCCTCGACCATGGCATCGATGGCCGAAGCGCTCGGCATGACGCTCTCCGGCAATGCCGCCATCCCCGCCGTTGACGCGCGCCGCCGGGTCATTTCGCAGCTTACCGGCCGCCGCATCGTGGAGATGGTCAAGGAAGACCTGAGGCCTTCCGACATCCTTACCAAAGAGGCCTTCGAAAACGCCATCCGTGTCAATGGCGCGGTCGGCGGCTCCACCAATGCGGTGCTGCACCTGCTCGCACTTGCCGGTCGTGTCGGGGTCGATCTCTCGCTCGATGACTGGGATCGGCTCGGCCGCGACGTGCCGACGATCGTCAACTTGCAGCCGTCGGGCAAGTACCTAATGGAGGAGTTCTACTACGCCGGCGGCCTGCCGGTTGTCATCAAGGCCGTCGCCGAGATGGGGCTCCTTCATAACGACGCCATCACGGTCAGCGGCGACACGATCTGGAACGACGTCAAGGGCGTCGTCAATTATAACGAAGACGTGATCCTGCCGCGCGAAAAGGCGCTGACGAAGTCCGGCGGCATCGCCGTGCTGCGCGGCAATCTTGCCCCGAGAGGCGCCGTGCTGAAGCCGTCAGCCGCTTCGCCCCATCTGATGCAGCACAAGGGCCGCGCGGTCGTCTTCGAAAGCATCGAGGACTATCACGCCCGCATCAACCGTGAAGATCTCGACATCGACGAGAACTGCATCATGGTGCTGAAATATTGCGGCCCGAAGGGCTATCCCGGCATGGCCGAGGTCGGCAACATGGGCCTGCCGCCGAAGGTCTTGAAGAAGGGCATCACCGACATGATTCGCATCTCCGATGCGCGCATGTCCGGCACGGCTTACGGTACAGTTATCCTGCATACCGCGCCCGAAGCCGCCGAGGGCGGGCCGCTCGCACTCGTCGAGAATGGCGATCTCATAGCAGTCGATATCCCCAACCGCACGCTGCATCTCCACGTGTCCGATGAGGAACTTGCCCGCCGTCGCGAAGCTTGGGTGTCGCCGGTCAGGCCGCTCACCGGCGGCTATGGCGGGCTCTATATCAAGACCGTGATGCAAGCCGACACCGGCGCCGACCTCGACTTCCTCGTTGGGGCGCGTGGGGACCGCATCCCGATGGACCGCGACAGCCATTGACCAGGGCTGGCGTCTGAATAAGCCGGCGAGGGCGGTCGCATTGGCCCTCGCTCAGCGCTTCTTCGCCAATTTGCCCCTCACCCTAACCCTCTCCCCGCTCGCGGGGAGAGGGGACTTGAGCGGCCGCCACGAGTCTCCTTCCCGCTTGCGGGGAGAAGGTGGCCGGCAGGCCGGATGAGGGGCAGTTGCGACGGCGATTACTGACTTTGGCTCTGGCTCTGACTTTGGCTCTGGCTCTGGCTCTGGCTCTGGCTCTGTTCGCCTTGTCTCTGGCTTTGCGTCTGTCCTTGCTTCTCGACCGTCACGGCCACTTTCAGCGTCTCGCTCGCCGCGCCATGCACCAGTCCGGAGATCGGAGCGGCATCCCTATAGCAGAGCCCGGACGCGATGCGGACATAGCGATCGTCCGGGCAGATCTTGTTGGCGGCGTCGAAGCCGACCCAGCCGAGGCCCGCGATATGAACCTCGGCCCACGCGTGACTCGCCGTCTGTTCCGGATGGCCTTCCATCATGAGATAGCCGGAAAGATAGCGGGCGGGGAGGCCGAGCGTGCGGGCTGCGGAAATCAGGATATGAGCGTGATCCTGACAGACGCCCTTGCCGCGCTCCAGTGCTTCTTCTGCTGTGGTCTCAGTCTGCGTGTCGCCGGGCTTGTATTCGACCGTTTCGTGGATGATGGCCATCAGCGAATGCACGCGCTCGAGATCGGTCTCTCCTTCGGCGGATTTCGCAAGATCACGGATCAGCTTCCCGGCTTTGCTGAGCGGCGTCTCGCGCGCATAGAGCCATAGCGGCACGAAGGAGTGGTGCGGGCCGAAAACGCCGGCGCGATCTTCCGTGTGCACCTCGCCGCTCGCCACGATCCGAATGGCCTTGCGGTCTCCCTCGACGCTGACGAGATGCGTGCGATTGCCGAAGTGGTCGTCGTAGGCGACTTCGACAGCCGCACCTTCCACGCGCGTCTCCCAGTTCAGGACCGTTTGACCCACCTGGGTCGTCGGCGTCAGTCGCAGCCGTTGAAGCGCATATTGCACCGGTTCATCGTAGTGATATTCGGTCGTGTGGCTGATTTTCAGGTGCATGTTTTTCTCCTGAAGCTCAGTGATAGAACCGATAGCCGTCGGAGATTTCCTGGCCCAGACGGTTATTGTCGCTGATGAACTCCTCGAGATATTCGTGCAACCCCTGATCCATGATGTCGTTCATCGAGCGGCTGCGGAGCGCCGCAAGCGTCTGCTCGGCCGTCTCGTGCGCCGCATGTGTCTCGCCGTATTCACGCGCGAGATAACCGAGATTGCTGACGATCTTTTCGTAGCAATAGGCGAGCGATCGCGGCATGCGCCCGTTGGAGATCAGGAAGTCGGCAATGTTCGCCGGCTTGAGCTCGGCGTCGTAGACCCAGCCATAGGCGCGATGGGCTGAGACGGAGCGCAGGATCGATTCCCATTGCACGTTGTCCATCGACGAGCCGACTGCGGCGACGGCCGGCAGCAGCACGTAATATTTCACGTCGAGAATGCGCGCCGTATTGTCCGCCCGCTCGATGAAGGTTCCAATGCGCGAAAAGTTGAAGATCTCGTTCCTCAGCATCGTGCCATGGAAAGCGCCGCGGATGAGACCGGCGCGGCGCTTGATCGTGTCGATGATCTCGGGCAGGTCGGCGGGCCGTGCCTTCTTCGCCAGCATCGCCTTCATCTCGATCCAGCATTCGTTGGTCGCTTCCCAGGTCTCGCGCGTCAGCGCCGTGCGAACCATGCGGGCATTGTGGCGGCCCGCCTCGATGCAGGACATGACGCTCGAGGGATTGGCGCGATCGCGAAGCAGGAAGTCGATGGCATCGCTGCTCGTCAGCGTGTCGTGCACCTCGTCATAGAGTTCGCGCACACCGGCGCTCTGCAGCACACCGTCCCAGTCGTCCTCGGTCGCTTCGCTGCGGGTCAACGACATGCGCAGGCCGGCATCGATCAGGCGGGCGCTGTTCTCGGCGCGCTCGATATAGCGGAACATCCAGTAGAGGCCGTTCGCAGTTCTTCCCAGCATCGCGTCAGTCCTCCAGTACCCAGGTGTCCTTGGTGCCGCCGCCCTGGCTTGAATTGACCACCAGGGAGCCCGCCTTCAGTGCGACGCGCGTCAGGCCGCCGGGAATGATCTGCACCTTGTCGGAGACGAGGACGTAGGGACGCAGGTCGACATGGCGAGGAGCGATGCCCTTGTTGACGAGGATCGGAACAGTGGAGAGCGACAAAGTCGGCTGAGCGATGTAGTTGCCGGGGCGAGCCTTCAGCTTTTCGGCAAAAATGGCCCGCTCCTTCCTGGTTGCCGTCGGGCCGACGAGCATGCCGTAGCCGCCGGAACCGTGGACCTCCTTGATCACTAGCCCCTCGATGTGTTCGAGCACGTATTTGAGGCTTTGCGGTTCCGAGCAGCGCCAGGTCGGGACGTTCTCGAGCAACGGCTTGCGCCCGGTGTAGAACTCCACGATCTCCGGCATATAGGAATAGATCGCCTTGTCGTCGGAAATGCCGGTGCCGGGCGCGTTGGCGATGGTGATGTTGCCGGCCCGGTAGACGTCCATGATGCCGGGAATGCCGAGGGCGGAATCGGCGCGGAAGGTGAGGGGATCGAGGAAATCGTCGTCGACGCGGCGGTAGAGCACGTCGATCGCCTCATAGCCGCGCGTCGTGCGCATCTTCACCTTGCCGTCGATGACGCGGAGATCCGAGCCCTCCACCAGCTCGACGCCCATCATGTCGGCGAGGAAGGCGTGCTCGTAGAAGGCCGAGTTGTAGATGCCGGGGGTTAGCACGGCGATACGGGGCTTGCCGCTGCAGCCGGGCGGAGCCAGCGAGGCGAGGCTCTGGCGAAGCAGGTAGGGATAGTTCTCGACCGGACGCACGCGGTTCTGGTGAAAAAGCTCCGGGAACATCTGCATCATGGTTTCCCGGTTTTCCAGCATGTAGCTGACACCGGATGGCGTGCGGGCGTTGTCCTCGAGCACGTAGAACTGGTCTTCGCCGGTGCGCACGATGTCGGTGCCGACGATATGCGTGTAGACGCCGCCCGGCGGCCTTAAGCCGATCATTTGCGGCAGGAAGGCGTCGTTTTTCTCGATCAGTTCGCGCGGAATACGCCCGGCGCGGACGATTTCCTGCTTGTGGTAGATGTCGTCGAGAAAGGCGTTGAGGGCGATGACCCGCTGTTCGATGCCTTGCGCCAGCTTGCGCCACTCTCGGCCGGAAATGATGCGGGGAATGAGGTCGAAGGGGATGAGCTTTTCGGAGGAGTCTGCGTGTCCGTAGACCGCGAAGGTAATGCCCGTCTTGCGGAAGATGTTTTCAGCTTCTTTTGATTTCGCTATGAGGCGATTTCTGTCCTGGCTGGCATACCATTCATTGTAGGTCGAATATGGCTGGCGCGGACTGCTGTCCGCATTCATCATTTCGTCAAATGCCAAAGGCGTGGTCCCCTTATTTTTGACCATTTGAGTACAATGGTTGATGCAATGCAAGAAGCGTGCACATTCGCTGATCAAGAATTTTCGAGCTGCCTTAAATGTCTTTCGGGACGCGGCCGCCGTGATTGCGGGCGGCCGAAATCCGCCGCAGCGGGCGGCAGGCTCCCGGGCGCTTTTCCATGTGCGGCAGGAAATCGGCAGATGCTTGAAATTTGAGCATTCGGCAGGAGGCAACGGGAGGAAGCGAGATGGTGATAGCGTTCGAAATCGTGGAACGCCCGGCCCAAACGATCACGGGTCACCTCTGGGAGGGTACCTTCATCGAAGCGGCCGACGGCGCCGTTCGCCGCCTGATCGCGGAGACGCAGGAACATCGCCGGCGTGCTTATCCTGATGATCATTCGGCGCTAATAGGTCTCTCCTGGAACGATCGGTCTGACGGCTTCCGTTATCTCGTCGGCTATGCGGGCGAAGACGACGGGACCTTCACCCAGCCGCAGCAAGTCGAGTTGCCGGCCATGCGCCTGGCAACGACGATCCATCGTCCCGAGAGCTCGGATGTCTTCGCGGATTACAGCAAGATGTTCGACTGGATCGCCGCTGAGGGGCACATCATCGATACGACCCATTTCCACTATCGCGAGGAATACGAGGCCGGGTTTGTTTCGCCCGCGGCCTCGTCGCTCAGGCTTATGGTTCCGATTCGCTGATGGTGAGCATCAGAAAAATTACTTTGACCGAAGGCAGTATGCGCTTTATCGGCGGAAGTGCTCGTACCAGCTTGCGACCTTAGGCACTCGACTAATCCGCCGCGGTCGTGCCCAGCCACGGAAAAACCGATGACGCTTGCCCGTTTGGCTCCGGCCATCTTCGTCCTGCTCTGGTCCACCGGCTGGGTGGTCGCCAAGTATGCGGCCTTTTTCGCCGATCCGCTGACTTTTCTCGTGCTGCGTTATGCCTTCGCGATCCTGCTCTTCATCGGCTTCTGCGTCGTGACGGGCGCTCGCTGGCCGCGCTCCTGGACCACCATCAGTCACGCTATTGTGTCGGGGATGTTCCTCCACGGGCTCTATCTCGGCGCCGTGTGGTGGGCGATCGGGCAGGGGGTGCCGGCAGCGATTTCCGGCATCATCGCCGGACTGCAGCCGCTGATGACCGCGGCCGTCGCACCCTTCTTGATCAATGAAAACCTGAGCCGGCTGCAGCAGATCGGCCTCGTGCTCGGCTTTCTCGGCATCGCGCTCGCGGTGCTGCCGAAGATGGTGGCGATCGATACCGCCGCGATGCCGATCCACCTCCTGCCCGTCGTCGTCAATGTCCTTGGCATGGCGGCCGTCACCTACGGCACGCTCTACCAGAAACGGCACCTCCAGAATGGAGACATCCGTGCGATCGCGACGCTGCAATATGCGGGCGCGCTGATTGTTACGGTTCCCCTCGCGTTCGCGCTTGAGGACCTGCACGTCACCTGGAACCTGCAGCTTGTCGGCGCGCTAGCCTGGTCGGTGCTTGGCCTGTCCATGGGCGCGATCGCGCTGCTGCTCTATCTCATCCGCCGCGGACAGGTCTCGCGCGCTGCCTCGCTGATCTATCTGGTGCCGCCGCTTGCGGCCGTCCAGGCGGCGCTCTTCTTCGGCGAAGCCCTGACGCTACCGATGATCGTCGGCACGATCATCGCGGTGGCCGGCGTCTATCTTACCAACCGAAAGGCCGCTGACCCTGCGCCCTCCGGCGACCGGGCCAGTAAGGCTGTGGCGAGCTGAGCCGGACGGCGATCAGCATTTGCGGGCGGAGTTCGGACGCTGATCAAAATCGCTTCTGGCTCTAAGTGGGCATGTTGACACCACCTCTGCCCTACCGCGGCATCTCCCCCCTTGTGGCGGAGATGGCCGGCAGGCCGGAGGAGAATGCTGCAGCTGGCGCAATGCTCCAACTTAGACCAAAACGGCGGGCACTCGGCCCGCCGTTTCGTTTCCCAGCAATGAGATTGCACTCAGCCGCGGCGGCCGCGATTGTCGGCGCGACGTGCGCCCTGGCCTTCGCGGCGGTCGCCGGACGGGCCGTCGCCGTGGCGTCGGCCCTCGTGTTTCGAAGCCGGGCGGCCGTGGTGCTTGCGGCCCTCGTGATTGCGGTTGCCTTCCGACCGGCCGTCATGATGGCCGTGAGCCGGCTGGCGCTGATCGCGGCGGTCGTGCTTCTGTGGACGCCGTTCGTCGCGCAGCAGGTCGTCGCCGGCAAAGCCTGACGGCGTTGCTGCCGGTTCGCGTGCCGGACGTTCGCGATGCGGACGCCCTTCCTGCCGGTGCCCACCGCCGTTGCCGCGATGCTGGCCATTGCCGCGCCCGCCGCGTCCCTTGGACGGACGCGCCTGGTCGGCCGGAGCCTCGCCGCTGGCGACAGCAATGTTGATGCCCATCAGCTTCTCGATGTCGCGCAGAAGGCGGATTTCGTCCGGTGCGCAGAAGGCGATGGCGATGCCGTCGCGGCCGTTGCGGGCCGTTCGGCCGATGCGGTGGACATAGGCATCCGGTACTTCCGGCAGATCGTAGTTGTAGACGTGGGTGACGCCTGGAATGTCGATGCCGCGGGCGGCGACATCGGTCGCAACGAGCACCCGGATTTCACCGTCGCGGAAGGCTTTCAGCGCACGCTCGCGCTGGCCCTGACTCTTGTTGCCGTGGATCGAAGCAGCCTTGAAGCCGACGTGGTCCAGATGCTTCATCAGCTTCTCGGCGCCATGCTTGGTGCGGCTGAAAATGAGCGAGAGGCCATCGGGGTTGTCGGTGAGCGACTGCTTGAGGATCGAGGTCTTCAGGTCCTTGCCGGGAACGAAGTGGACATACTGCTCCACCTTGTCGGCGGCCTTGCCCGGAGGCGTGACAGCGACCTTGACCGGATCAGTCAGGTACTCGCCGGCAAGCTCGGCGATCAACTTCGGCATGGTCGCGGAGAAGAGCAGCGTCTGGCGGTTCTTCGGCACCAGCTTCGAGATCTTGCGCAGGTCGTGGATGAAGCCGAGGTCAAGCATCTGGTCGGCCTCGTCGAGGACGAGATAGCGAGCCTGGGTCAACGTCACCGCCTTGCGGGCAACGAGATCGAGGAGACGGCCAGGGGTCGCGACCAGAATGTCGACGCCACGGGCGAGCTGTTCGGTCTGCTTGTTGATCGAGACGCCACCGACGACGACGCCGATCTTGAGCGGGCTCTTCTTCACGAAAAGCTTCAAGTTGGCGGCGATCTGGTTCACCAGTTCGCGGGTCGGTGCAAGGACGAGAGCGCGGATGTTGCGCGGATCGGGACGTTTACCGTCGGCAACGAGTTTCTCGATCATCGGCAAGCCGAAAGCAGCGGTCTTGCCGGTGCCCGTCTGTGCGAGGCCGATGAGATCATGGCCTTTCAAAACCAGCGGAATGGCCTGCGCCTGGATCGGCGTCGGCTTTTCGAAACCATTGGCCGAGAGTGTCGCCAGAATCTGCTCGGAAAGACCGAGCTCTTTAAAAGTGGACAATGCGTATACCTTTAGGGCGCGCCAAACGCTCTCGCCGGAACCGCAGGATGCAATTCCGGTGTCGTCTGGCGTCAAGAACCCCGCGTGAATTGGGAACTTGTGGGTTAAAGAAAAATCGTCAGTTAGGCGCCTGTGCTGCCGCCGATCGCGGCGAATGTTCGCGCTTTTCCTTCTTCACGGCTGAGAAGTGGTTGCCGAGGGCGCGCTCACGCGGCGGCCGGAAGGTGACGCTGCGACCATGTCGTTGTTTTGGCCGGAAAAGTCAAGGTCTATCTTTTCGCAAGCGCGAAACGGCGCGCCGATTCAGTCGATCACGAGCTCGAAATCGGCTCCAGCCACCGGTTGACCGTTGATCAGAACGACGACCCTGTGCGCGCCGGCATAGTAGCGTCGCGTCGTGATCGGGCGGATCGGGTGGCTTTTTTCGATTTCGAGCGCTGCACCTGGCTTGAGCGTCATCGTCGTCCACTTGAATACTTTCGGCGACATTGTGCCGTTCGCCTTCTGGTGATGCACGGCGAAGTCGATCATGACTTTTTGCACGGCCGTGTCGGAGTTCCGTATTCCAAGGCCGAAGCGAAGATGTTCGCCGAGGCGGACAAGCGGCGTGCCCAACGTCAGGCTGGCATCGATGCCTGACAATGTACCGAAGCCGAAGTTGGCGAGTGCCTCCACATGGCCCTGCTTCAGGAGCGTGCGGCAAGCGTGGCGGAGCAGCCGCAAGCGTTCCGGCGATGCGCCGTCGACATGCGCCGCGACGAATTCCGCCACGAGGTCGGGATGATCCTTGGCAATGTCGTTGAGGCTGTTGGCGACGGAGCGGCGCACGTAATCTTCCGGGTCGTCGATCAGCGCGGCGATTATCGGAAGGATCGGGCGCGGATCGCGGATGAGTTCCGGCAGGCGCATGGCCCAAGGCAGGCGCGGGCGCGTGCCTTCGCTCGCCAGCCGCCGGACATGGTGGTTGCTGTCGCCGGTCCAACTGGAAATCGTGGTGATCGCTCGTTGCTGGTCTCGACGGATGAAAGCGCGGATGCCGAATTCCGCAGTGAAATGCGGTGTAAGACGGCGCAGAAGCGAGAGCGAGAGTTCGAAATGGTCAAGGCCGCGTGCCTCAATGAACTGGTTCACCGGAAGAAGTGCCCAGCCGCTCAGCCCCGGTACGTCGTCTCTCGGCAGGGCGCGCTGCAGTATCTCGGCGGCGGCGGGGAAATCTTCGGGCAGCGTTTGAAAGAAGGCGTCGCAGATCTGTCGTGACCGCTGCATCAGTTCGAGCGCATCCAGGTCGTGTGTTGCGAGCGCAATGAAGCGCTCGCGGTCGAATGCGGCCGCACTCCGGCCCAGATGCGTGGCGATTTCAAGGACGACGCCGGGATGCAACAGGTTCTTGAGCGGTTCTGCCATGGGCCGTCTTCTTTACTCAGATCTGCCGTTCGGTGACGAAGTGCTGCATTAGTCTTACTCGCGTGACCGCCGCCATATACGGCGTAAATTCCGGGTCGTTCAGCACCCGCTCGCCGGCCGCTTCGGCGGCATCGAGCGTTTCCCACTCGACCAGGTCGGCGAGCAGATCGGTCATTTCGCAGGCGGTCACGGCGCGCCATGAGACGAAACCGGGATAGCGGGACACGGCCTGCATGGCGCGGTTGCGAGCGACGAGTGCTGCCTTCTTGTCCCGCACGGTGCAGACTGCGAGTTCGAGTACATGTTGGGCCGTCATCGTAGTCTCCTTTTCAATATAGCTTGACTTAACCACACCCCAACTGCCAGCCTTATGGCCATAGTCTTTGGGAGGTGAAATCATGCGGCCCGCCGATCGGTTGTTTCGCATCATTCAACTCATGCGCGCATCCGGGAAGGCAATGACGGCGCGGGAGATTGCCGAAAGGATGGAAGTCGCGCCACGCACGATCTATCGCGACATGGAGCACCTGATGGCATCGGGAGCGCCGATCGATGGTGAACGCGGCGTGGGTTACCTGCTGCGGGAGGCCTTTGATGCGCCGCCGCTCACCTTCACCTTCGAGCAACTGGAGGCAATCGCATTTGGCGCCCGCGCCGTTCAGATGCTCGGGGATAGGCGGCTGGCGCAAGCTGCGCGCGAGGCGATAGAGAAGATCGGACAAGGGCTGCCGCCGGATCACGCAAAAAGATTGAGAGAGGCACCGTTGAGGGCCTTCCGCTCGGCAATGCAGCCCGATCCGCCTCCGCTGCTCGGCGAAATACGTCAGGCGATTGCGACCAGGCGGAAGCTGCACGTGACGTATGAAAGTCTTGCAGAACTGACGTCCGAGCGTACAATTTGGCCGCTCGGCCTCAGCGTTTTCGGGCACAAATGGCTGCTCACGGCTTGGTGTGAATTGCGTCAGGACTTCCGTGATTTTCGGGTTGACAGGATCACTTCGCTCACGACCGAGCGGGAGCAATACGAACCAACGCCGGAACGCAGCTTCGACGCCTATCTTACCCGAATGTAGTCCGGCCGCGCGCACTGCGTGTGAAAGATTTCAGCAGAAGGGAACCTGAAACGGCTTCGGCCGTTCTGCCTGATGACCTTCACCGACCTATCTGCCATCCACGACACAGGGGAGAAAATAGTGCGGAACCGGATTTGGATACTGGCAGCCGACGGAAACACGGCGCGCATCTTCAAGGACGTCAACCTGCTGAAGGATGGACGCCAGCAACCGGAAGTGGAGACATACGAAATCGAAACCAAGCGTGCTCAAGATATCATGGCCGACAAACCCGGCCGCAGCCATACGTCGGTCGGCTATGGCCGTTCGGCGATGGAATACAGCAGCGATCCGGTTCGCGAGGAGCAGCACCGCTTCGCCATGGAGATTGCCGGGAAACTCGACCACTATGCGCTTGAGCACGCCTTCGAGAACCTTGTGATCTGCGCCGCGCCCAAGACACTGGGCGACCTCAGAAAGCTGCTGTCGCCCCAGGTCAAGGAAAGGACCCTTGCGGAGATCGATCGCAACTGCGTCGCGGCGCCCACGGACCAGTTGATCGCAACGGTCCGCTCCGTGGTGTTTCCGTAGCGCAAACTTGCTTCCACGCGATAAGCTCTCGGCGTTCCGTCAGAAATCCGTCGGCACGCCGCCTTCTTGTTTGCGCCTGGCGACGAAAGCGTCGAGTTCTTCTTCTATCGCCGGATCGAGCGGCGGGCGCTCATATTCGTTGAGTTTCTGCTTGAAGACGCGGTTGGCATGATCATAGGTGGTCGGCCGGCCCGCCTCGGTCCAAGTCTCGTAATTCCGCCAATCGGAAAGGATCGGCGAGTAGAAAGCCGTTTCGTAGCGCTGAAGCGTGTGCAGCGTACCAAAATAGTGTCCGCCTGGACCGACGTCGCGCACGGCGTCGAGACCGAGCGCATCCCCGCTGACGTCGAGCGGCTTGAGGAATTCGGCCACCATCTGCAGCACATCGACATCGAGGATGAACTTCTCGAAAGAGGCCGTCAGGCCGCCCTCGGTCCAGCCGGCCGCGTGCATCACGAAATTGCCGCCGCCCTGGGTCAGCGCCCACAGCGAAAGTGCCGACTCATAGGCGGCTTGCGCGTCGAGCGTGTTTGCCGCGTTGGTGTTGGATGTGCGGTAGGGAAGGTTGTACTTGCGCGCAAGCTGGCCGCCGGCGATGACGGCCTTCATGTATTCCGGCGTCCCGAAGGCCGGCGCGCCGGTCTTCATGTCGACATTCGAGGTGAAGCCGCCATACATGACCGGAGCGCCCTTGCGCACCATCTGGGTAAAGGCAATGCCGCAAAGCGCCTCGGCGTTCTGCTGTACGAGAGCGCCGGCGATGGTGACCGGCGCCATGGCGCCGGCGAGCGTGAAGGGCGTGACGACGACCACCTGATTGCGCGACGACATTTCGATGATGCCCTGAAGCATCGGGCCGTCGAGGCGAAGCGGCGACGAGGTGTTGATGATCGTGAAGAGCGACGGCTCCCGTTCCATCTGCTCCATCGGGATGCCGCGGCCGATACGGGCGATTTCGATGCCGTCGATGTTGCGCTGGCGACCGAGCGAATAGGCATGAAACACCTTGTCGGTCAGCTTCACCATGTCCGAGAGGCAATCCAGGTGACGGATTGAGGCATGGAGGTCGACCGGTTCGACCGGGTAGCCGCCCGTGGTGTGCACGATGTCGTAAGACTGCGCCAGCTTGACCAGTTTGCGGAAATCCTCCTGGTTGCCGGTGCGCCTGCCGCCCTCTCGGTCGGCGACGAAAGGCGCGCTGGCAATCTGCGCGAAAACGAGATTGTTGCCGCCGATCTCGACGTTTCGCGCTGGGTTGCGCGCATGCATTGTGAAACTGGGGGGAGCCGACGCGATCATCTCCATGATCAGACCGCGGTCGAAGCGGACGCGATCCGTGCCGGGCGTTACGTCCGCGCCGGCCGCCTTCATGCGGTCGCGCGCCTCCGGTAGGATGATGTCCATGCCGATTTCTTCGAGGATCGTCAGGGAGGCGTCATGTATCGCTTCGAGCGCGTCTTCCGAAAGGACCGTCGACGTGGCCAGCGTGTTGACGAGGTTGAGGTATTTCGTGGCCGCCGGCTTTCGTGACCGTTCCGCGGCTCGGCCGCCGGGTCGGCGGCGTCGCTCCAGCGGTGAGGTTTCGCCTGCCGCAGCGTCCCGGAATTGATTGTCGGTCATGAAAGATCCACCCCCGCTTTTCCGTTGGATCTCTGTCGCAGATTTTGACGCGCCATGCCCCGCCATTTGCGACAGTTCGCTTCGTGCCGCGTAGCGGAGGTTGAAAAAGCGCCGAGATCAGGGCTTGTCGCCGCGCAGCATCTCGCGTTTGCCGGCGAAACCTGGGAGCCGCTCGACGATGAAGCCGGCCGCTTCGAGATTCCGTCGGACGAAGCCGGCGGCGGCATAGGTCGCGAAGGTGCCGCCGGACGCCGCCTTGTCGAACACCAGCCGCATCAGTTCCCGTGACCACATGTCCGGGTTGCGGGAAGGAGCAAAACCATCGAGATACCAGGCGTCGAATGTATGCACCGAGGTGGCGAGGTTCTCAAGCGCAGGCCCGCACACCACCGTCAACCGAACTCCATCGGCGAATTCGAGATCGACGTTGCCTTCCGGTGCTTCCGGCCAGCTCGCAACAAGCGCCCGTTTTTCCTCGGAAATTTCCGTCCAGTGCGAAAGCGCCCGGCCGATGTCGGCTGCCGGCATTGGGAAACGCTCGAAGGAGATGAAGTGCAGCCGGCCCATCGCCGTTCGCGTCTGTTTCCATTGCCGCCACGTTTCGCAGAAATTGAGGCCGGTGCCGAAACCGAGCTCGCCTATGACGAAGCTTTCCGCCGCCTGCCAGCGTTGCGGCAGCCTGTTGCCGGAGAGGAAGACATGGCCGCATTCCAGCCGGCCGTCCGTGCGGCAATAAAAGTGATCGCCAAACTCCCTCGAGTAGGGCATATCGCCCTCGTGCCATTCAAGGCTTTGCCGCGATGGCGGATGGCTCTGGTGGAAATCAGTTGCTGTCATGGCGTGGTCGTCTTCCGACCCTTTGAAGATGCACAAGGGTGAAACGCTGCATAATTTTTCCTTCGATCGGATTCGATCTACGGAATTATGCCGCGGAAGGTCAATCGATGAGTGAACTTTTGATCGTGGGCGGCGGTATCATGGGGCTGTGGGCCGCCGTCATGGCCGGCCGGGCGGGCATCGGCACGTGCCTTGTCGAGCGCAGGAGCATCGGCGCGGGTGCGAGCGGAGGCCTGCTTGGCGCGCTGATGCCGCACATGCCCGACCGGTGGAACGCAAAGAAACAATTCCAGTTCGATGCATTGGTCGCGCTCGAAGACGAGATCGCCGAACTGCAGCGCGCGACCGGACTATCGGCCGATTATCGCCGCTGCGGCCGGATCATGCCGCTCGCCAAGCCGCATCTGAGGGAGATCGCTCTCGACCACGAGCGGGATGCGGCACGGCATTGGATTGCCGGCGTGCGCCGGTTCCACTGGCATGTCCGGGATGTGGATTCCGACTGCGACTGGCCGGCGTCGGAGGCGGCCTCCTTCGGCATTATCCATGACACGCTGGCTGCGAGAGTGGCGCCGCGGCGCCTTGTGCAACTGCTCAGGACCGCGCTTGCGCAATTCCCCCATGTCCGTGTCGAAGAGGGTGCCGAGGTTGTCTCGCTCGATCCTCAACACGGACGGCTCTTGCTCGCGGGCGAGAGGGAGATGTCCTTCGGACATTGCATCCTCTCCGCCGGGGTCGAGTGCTTTGGCCTGATCGATCGCCTGGCGCATTCGGCGCAGGCGCCGAGCGGCGGTGCGGTCAAGGGGCAGGCGGCGCTGCTTCGCGCAGATATCGATCCGGCTTCGCCAATCATCTTTACCGATGGGCTCTACATCGTCGCGCACGAAGATGGTCATGTGGCGATCGGCAGCACCAGCGAGAATCGCTTCGACGAGCCCTATTCGACGGACAATCAACTGGATGCATTGATCCGGCGAGCCGAAGCTTTAGCGCCCGCGTTGCGCGGCGCGCGGGTCATCGAGCGTTGGGCCGGACTGCGCCCGAAGGCAACCGGGCGCGAGCCGATCGTCGGCCGCCATCCCGATCACGACAATCTGTCCGTGCTGACCGGCGGCTTCAAAGTCAGTTTCGGCATCGCACACGCCCTGGCGCGTTTCGTGATCGACGACATCATTGGGCGGCCGACCGTCGCTCTTCCCGAGTCCTTTGCGTGCGCGCACCACATGGCGGCGCTGCGGCAGCAAGGCCGCAGCCGGCCCGAGGGTGCTCCTTGACCTACAGCGCCGCGCGTCTACGAGACGCACAAAGGATGCTGTTGCACTTTAGAGCGGGATGCGCTCACGTGCGTTCGCGCAACCGCTCTATCTGTTTGTTTTTGCCGCATTTGTGCGACGTCAGGTGATCCCACCTGACTGCAAAATTCTCTAGCCCATTGCGCGCCGTATGGTTTTTGACAGCAGAGACAGGAAGGCCGGGCGGGACGATGCCACGAGCTTCCAGGAGAGCACCGACGTCGCCAGTTGCCGCGGAAGCACCCCGACGGCAAGGAACCAGGCCGCCTCCACGGCACGCCTTCGGATAGAGTAGTTCATGCCAAGGCTGGCGGTTGCCCCGGCTGCTGCCAGGCGCAGCCGCGAGTCACTTCTGACCGGGTGCCGCGCTTCCTCGATGCACAAGGAGGCAAGCCGCTCTTCGAGGTGGGTCGGGTCGCGCATGACGATCCCGGGCTGCAAGTGCGATCCAGTGGCCTTTGCCTCGGCGGAAAGAGCCTCAAGGCGGCGGAAGTCATGTTGCATGCGCCAGCGGGCCCGCTCGGCCAGCTTCTCGGCAAACAGCGAATGATTGGAACCATGCATGCGGTATGCCCCGAGGCAATCGTCGGTGGCGTGGACCTGTCCATGCAACGGCGCCACAGTTGCAAGATAGCCATCCGCTCCTTGCCTGAATTCTCCCTCCGGGATCGGCATCACCGCTTCCAGAGCCGAACGGGCGAAGGCGAGGCCGCTGGTGACCGTCGTCTGATAGCGGCCGCGATGAAACAGTTTTGGCGTCACGTCGCCGGTGTCGAAGGGCTGCTCCGGTGGCGGATAGATATCCATTGCCCTTTCTCGCTGGTCGACGAGATCAAGCCTGAACTGAAACTGCGCGGTCGAGGGGTCCCATGCATTGACGACCTCGGATACGGCAGCCGGATAGAGATAGTCGTCGGCGTCCAGGAAGAACACGATGTCGCCAGAGCTCGCGGCAAAACCGGTGTTGAAGGCGGCCGCGTGTCCGCCGTTTGCCGGTCGCAGACAGGCGCGGATCCTGTCGCCGTATGATCGAATGATGTCTGGCGATCCATCGGATGAGGCGTCGTCGACGACGATAACCTCGGTATTTGCGTGATCTTGAGCCAGGGCGCTGTCAACACAGCGCCTGAGAAAGCGTGCGTAATTATAGTTGGTGATGATGATGGATACAGAAGTTTGGTTCAGCAAAGCCTGCCCTCGCTCTGATCCCCGCTTGTCGCTTCGGTACTCGTGCTGAGTGTGCGCGGTCGGTCGCCGGGATCTCTCTCGAGATAACAAGGCATTCGCCGCCTCGCAGGCGGCCACTACCAACCTTCAAAGGAAACCGCGGGTAGATTTCCTCCGGCGCGGCGGTGCTCAAAACGGCAGGTTGCTGCCTTGCACCATTGCGCGATTTTCCACGCTTCAAGGGAAGCGCTGCGGCGTAGTAACTGCACTTATTGTGTTGACAATAGGGCCCTGCCGGATCGGCGTACGGAACGTCGACGAGCGTTGGCGGGGTTGGACATCGCGTGTTTCCACCGTCCATCATGCTTCGCATGAGACGCTTCGGTCGCTTTAAACGATCGATTTTTGGCCCGGTTCCGAGCCTCCAACTTCGTTAATCTGTCACGCAAATCACCTAATAGGCGGGCCATCCACGGACTTCCGGAGCATGCGCCATGCGTTACGCCATTTGTTTCACTCCACCTATGGGGGACCCGCTGTCGGCGGTGGCCGCCAGCTGGCTCGGGCGGAACGTCTATTCGGATGAGCCGACGGAACTGCCTTCCGTTGCCGGACTGAGCGTTCCGGAGATCGCCTTCCACACGGCAGCACCCCGCCGCTTCGGCTTTCATGCCATGATCATGGCGCCGTTCTGCCTCAACGAGGCGACCAACGAGACCGAGCTGCTGAAGGCGCTGATGCATTTTGCCAGCGCCGAGGCCCCCTTCGAAATCGCGCGGATGGAGGTTGCCCGGTTCAGCCAGTGCTGGGGGCTGGTGCCGCAGGTGCCGAGCCATGAAATGCACCTGCTCGCCGCCCGTGTCGTCCAGGCATTCGACAGGTTTCGCGCGCCGATGAGCGAGGACGAGATCGAACGGTGTGACCCGGACCGGCTGACCGCACCGCAATTCACCAACCTCCATCGCTGGGGCGATCCCTACGTGATGGACGAGTATCGCTTTCACATGAAGCTGACGGGCGCCTTGAATCCGGAAACCGCCCGGCGCATGGAGGCGCCCCTCAGGGAGCTATTCGAGCCGCATTTGGAAAGGCCGCTTTCGATCGGCAGCCTTGCCCTGTTCATCGAGCAGGATCCGGGCGCGCCGATGCGGGTCCATTCTCAGCATCCGCTTGGCAAGATTTCCGCCCGTCTGCGCGACGGCGCGGCGAAACGGTCGGCCATCGAAAGCCTGACCGAAGGTCGCGCTGCCCGGCCGATACCCTACATCATGGCCTCCTTGCTTGCGGGCCGGTAGTCGCCCCCTCTGAAGCGTCAATTTCATCTCGACAATCCGGTCCGCGGTGCTACCGTTCCGAAAAAACGAAGGGGTGATTTGATGGCAGAGGCTTCCTATCCGCGCGACCTCGTCGGCTACGGGCGCATGCCGCCGCAGGTGCGCTGGCCGGGTGATGCACACATTGCCGTGCAGTTCGTCCTGAACTACGAGGAGGGAGGCGAAAGCTGCATTCTCGATGGCGACCCGGCGTCCGAATGCCTGCTGTCGGAGATCGTCGGCGCGCAGCCCTGGCCGGGCCAGCGCAATCTCAACATGGAATCGATCTACGAGTATGGCGCCCGGGCCGGGTTCTGGCGGCTGTGGCGCCTGTTCACGAGCCGCGGCGTCGCGCTCACGGTCTATGGCGTAACGCTTGCGATGGCGCGCAATCCCGAGGCGGTCGCGGCGATGAAGGAGGCGGGCTGGGAGATCGCCAGCCACGGACTGCGCTGGCTCGAATACAGGGATTTCCCGGAAGAGGTCGAGCGCGAGCATATCCGCGAGGTCGTCCGCCTGCATACGGAACTGACCGGCGAGCGGCCGCTCGGAATCTATCAGGGCAAGCCCTCGGTCAACACGCTGAAGCTCGTACTGGAGGAGGGCGGTTTTCTCTACTCCTGCGATTCCTATGCAGACGAGCTTCCCTACTGGATTCCTGGACTGACCGCAGACAAGCCGCATCTCATCATTCCCTACACGCTCGATGCGAACGACATGCGCTTTGCGACCAATCAGGGGTTCAATTCCGGCGACCAGTTCTTCACCTACCTCAAGGACACGTTCGACGTGCTCTATGCGGAGGGCAAGGAAGGCAGTCCGAAGATGATGAACATCGGCCTGCATTGCCGCCTCGTCGGCCGTCCGGGCCGTGCCGCTGCGCTCGCCCGTTTCATCGATTACGTGCTGTCCCACGACAAGGTCTGGATCCCGCGGCGCATCGACATTGCGCGCCATTGGTACGATCATCACAAGCCGGAGGGTGTGCGCTGATGTCTGACAGGGAGGCCTTCGTCGCTCGCTTCGGCGGTGTCTTCGAGCATTCGCCATGGGTGGCCGAGCGCGCCTACGACCGCGCCGCTTCCGCCGGGCTGACCGCCGGCAGCGTCCATTCGGCACTCTGCAACGCGTTTCGTGCGGCGTCTCCCGCCGAACGCCGCGCGGTCCTCAAAGCCCATCCGGATCTTGCCGGCAAGCTCGCGATCGCCGGCAAGCTGACCGCCGACTCCCGGGCCGAGCAGGCGTCTGCCGGACTGGACCGCCTTTCACCCGAGGAGCATCAGCGATTCACTCAGCTCAACAAGGCCTATACGAAGAAATTCGGCTTCCCCTTCATCATCGCGGTCAAGGGTCTGACGAAGGACGACATTCTCGCAGCCTTCGAGAGGCGGATTGACAATTCGGCGGAAGAAGAATTTGAAACCGCCTGCGCGCAGGTGGAGCAGATCGCCCGACTGCGGCTCAAATCCATGCTCCCCGGAGATGAAAATGCCTGAAAGTGCCGTCCCTGACTTCTCCGCCTCGGCATCAAGCCGCGCGCCTGAATGCTGCAGAGCGGAAGCCTGATGTCGCGCCTGCTTTTGATCGAGCCCCTCACGAAGGAGGCTTTCGCCCCGTTTGGCAGTGTCATCGAAGCAGATCCGGCATCGATGCGGTTCATCAATGGCGGCAACACCGAACGGTTCCACGCGCTTGCGCGCGCCGACGTGTCGGGCGAGGGCGCCGGCGTCATCATCAACATCTTTCGCGGCCAACCGCGCGCGTTCCCCTATGCCGTCACGATGATGGAGCGCCATCCGCTCGGCAGCCAGAGTTTCTCGCCGCTCGATGATCGGCCGTGGCTGGCGGTCGTGGCCGAGGATGAAGGCGGGCACCCGGGCAGGCCCCGGGTGTTCCTGGCGAGCGGACGGCAAGGGGTCAATTATGGCCGCAATGTCTGGCATCATCCGCTGATGGCGGTCGAAGCAGCGAGCGATTTCATCGTCGTCGACCGCGAAGGGCCGGGCAACAATCTGGAAGAATTCTTCTACGACGAGCCCTTCGTGATCCCCGTTCCCTTCTGAAGGAAATCAAGCGATGAGCAAGACCGGGCGGCTTACGACCCATGTCCTCGACACCGCGCTCGGCAAACCGGCCGAGGGCCTGAGGATCGATCTTTATTGGCTGGAGGGTGAGGAGCGGCAATTGATCCGCACGGTCCACACCAACAGCGACGGGCGTGTCGACGGACCGATGGTCGAAGGCGTGGCCTTCATGGCGGGCAATTACGAACTGGTCTTCCACGCCGGCGACTATCTCCGGGCAACGGGCGTCGTCCTTCCGAAGCCGGCCTTCCTCGACCTCATCCCCTTGCGCTTCGGGATCGCCGATCCCGGAAGCCACTATCACGTCCCGCTGCTGCTCTCGCCCTACGGCTATTCCACCTATCGCGGAAGCTGATCGTACTCCGCGAGGATGTCGCGGCCGACGTCGGTGATGCTGCGCTTGCCGCAGAGGGCCATGGTGACGTCCATCTCCTTGCGGATGATCTCGAGCGCGAGCGTCACGCCCTCCTTGCCCATGGCGCCGAGGCCGTAGAGGAAGGGGCGGCCGATGAACGTCCCTTGCGCACCGAGTGCGATCGCCTTCAGCACATCCTGGCCCGAGCGGATGCCGCCATCGAGATGGACTTCGATCTGGTGTCCGACGGCATCGACGATGCGTGGCAGCATGCTGATCGACGAGGGTGCTCCGTCAAGCTGGCGCCCGCCGTGGTTCGAAACGACGATCGCGTCGGCGCCGGTCTTGGCGGCCATCTTCGCATCCTCGGGGTCGAGGATTCCCTTGAGGATCAACGGGCCGCCCCAGCGCTCCTTGATCCATTCGACGTCCTTCCAGGAAAGCTGCGGATCGAACTGCTCGTTGGTCCAGGCGCCGAGCGACGAAAGATCGGTGACGCTTTTGGCGTGACCGACGATATTGCGGAAGGTGCGCCGGTTGGTGCCGAGCATCTTCATGCACCAGCCGGGTCGGGTCGCCATCTGCCAGAGGTGCTTCGGCGTCATGCGCGGCGGTGCGGAAAGGCCATTGCGCAGGTCCTTGTGGCGCTGGCCGAGGATCTGCAGATCGAGCGTCAGGACGAGCGCCGAGCATTTGGCGGCCTTCGCGCGGTCGATCAGGTTCAGTACGAATTCGCGCTCGCGCATCACATAAAGCTGGAACCAGAAGGGCTTGGTGGTGACCGAAGCGACATCCTCGATGGAGCAGATGCTCATGGTTGAAAGCGTGAAGGGTACCCCGAAAGCCTCCGCGGCCTGTGCCGCCAGCATTTCTCCGTCGGCATGCTGCATGCCGGTGAGCCCTGTCGGCGCAAGTGCAACCGGCATCGACACCTTCTGGCCGATCATCGTCGTTTCCAGCGAGCGGTTGGTCATGTCGACCAGAACCCGCTGACGCAGCTTGATCTTCGAAAAATCCTCCTCGTTGGCGCGATAGGTCCCCTCCGTCCAGGCGCCGCTGTCGGCATAGTCGAAGAAGAGTTTTGGAACACGCCGCTTGGCGAGCGCCTTGAGATCGCGGATTTCGAGGATTTGCGTCATGGGAACGGCCTTCATCGATGGATGACGACTGCATGTTTCCTCAAGTCGAGCGAACTCAAGGGTAAAGCCATGCAGCAACTCAAAAGTGCTACAGCGACCTTTGTGCGTCCTGTGAGACGCACGGCGCTGTAGGGCCATTATCACGATTTCGGGAGGTGCGTAATAGCTTTGGGGGAGAACAGGTCAAAAAAATTGACCTCTCACTTGGTTCAGTCGGTACCCAGCGAAGATTTGGCCGGACGGCCCGCCACATAGGTCTCGACGATCGCGCGATCATCCCCCATTGTCTGCAGCAGGAAGAGCTCATCGGCCAGCGAATTGACCACTTCGGCGCGCAGCGCCATGGCGGGTGTCGCCGCCATGTTCAGGACGACAATATCCGCATCGGTGCCTGGCTCCAGGGTACCGATGCGATCGACGAGCGACAGCGCCTCGGCATTGCCGCGGGTCATCAGGTGAAAGCTGTCGAAAGGGTTCAGCCGCTCGCCCTGCAGTTGCAGTATCTTGTAGGCTTCGTCGAGTGTCTTCAGCATCGAGTAGCTGGTGCCGCCACCGATATCGGAGGCGACGGAGACGCGCACCGGCTTCTGCCGGCGCGTCAAGGTGCGCAGCGGGAAGAGTCCCGAGCCCAGGAAGAGGTTCGAGGTCGGGCAAAAGACTGCGACGGAGCCGCTCTCGCTCATGGCATCGGCTTCGCGATCGGAAAGATGGATGCAATGGCCGAAGAGGCTCTTCGGTCCAAGCAGGCGGTAGCGGGCATAGACGTCGGTATAGTCCTTCGCTTCCGGATAGAGTTCGCAGGTGTAGGTGATCTCGTCGCGGTTCTCGGAAAGATGCGTCTGCACGTGCAGGTCCGGGAATTCGCCAACGAGCGATTTCGCGACGTCCATTTGCTCGGGGGTCGAGGTGATGGCGAAACGCGGCGTTATGGCGACGTGGTTGCGGCCCTTGCCGTGCCAGTCCGCAATGACCGCCCGCGTCTCGTCATAGCTCATCTCAGGGGTATCGAGCAGGCCTTGCGGTGCGTTGCGGTCCATCATCACCTTGCCGGCGACCATGCACATGTCGCGCTTCAGGCTTTCGGCGAAGAAGGCGTCGGCGGAAGCCCTGTGGACCGAGCAATAGGCAGTCGCGGTCGTCGTCCCTTGGCGGATCATCTCGTCGAAGAAATGAACGGCAATGCGTTCGGCATGCGCCGTTTCGACGAACCGGCATTCCTCAGGAAACGTGTAGGTGTTCAGCCATTCGAGCAGGTTGGCGGCATAGGAGGCCATCACCTGCATCTGCGGGAAGTGAAGGTGCGTGTCGATGAAGCCAGGCATGATCAGATGCGGGCGATGATCGATCTCCGCGACGCCCTCCGGCGCTGCGGCCTTGACTGCCGTGTACGGCCCGGACGCCTTGATCACGCCGTCCCCGATGAGCAGCGCGCCGTCGCTTTCGTAGGAATAGGCATCGCTGTCGTCGATGGCTTGCGGGGCACGGTTGAAGCTCAGCAGGCGGCCGCGAATGAGGGTGGTTGTCATCGTGTCTCCCCGACGGCGCTTTCAAACCAGGCGGTCACCAGCCTGCGTTCATCCGCCGTCATGTCGGTTATGTTGCCGGGCGGCATGGCATGGCTGCGCCCGGCCTGGATATAGATTTCCCGGGCATGGGCGGCAATCTCGGCGTCGCTTTCGAGTATGACGCCGTTCGGCGCGCGGGCAATGCCCTCGTAAGCGGGCTCGGCTGCGTGGCACATGCTGCAGCGGGTCGAGATCGTATCCTTCACCGCTGGAAAATGCGCGTTATCGGCGAAGCGCTTGAAGGCCGGCGCGGCCTCGGCCTGTTCCTCGCCGGTTAACACCTTCGGCACTGTCGAGAGCCACATGATCAGGATGAAGAGGATCACAGTGACGATCCAGGTCCAGGTCGGCTCGCCCTTGCGCGCGTGGGTGGTGTTGAACCAATGGCGGATGGTCACCCCCATCAGGAAGACGAGCGCTGCGATGATCCAGTTGAAAGCCGTCGCGAAGGCGAGCGGGTAGTGGTTCGACAGCATGAAGAAGATGACCGGCAGTGTCAGATAGTTGTTGTGGAGGGAACGCTGCTTGGCCTGGGCGCCGAGCTTCGGATCCGGCGTGCGGCCTGCGATCAGGTCGGCGACGACGATCTTCTGGTTGGGAATGATGATGAAGAAGACGTTGGCCGACATGATGGTGGCGGTGAAGGCACCAAGATGCAGAAACGCCGCGCGACCGGTGAACACCTGCGTGTAGCCCCACGCCATGGCGACGAGCACGACATAAAGCAGCGCCATCAGCCCCCAGGTATTCTTGCCGATCGGCGATTTGCAGAGAAGGTCGTAAAGAATCCAGCCGATCCCGAGCGAGGCGAGCGAGATGAGGATCGCCGTTGTCGCCGAGATATCCAGCACGTGACGGTCGATCAGAAAAAGATCGGCGCCGCCATAGTAGACGATGCAGAGCATGGCGAAGCCGGAGAGCCACGTCATGTAGGATTCCCACTTGAACCAGGTGAGATGCTCCGGCATCGCCGCCGGTGCGACCAGGTATTTCTGGATATGGTAGAAGCCGCCGCCATGCACCTGCCATTCCTCGCCATAGGCGCCGGGAGGAAGATGCTCGCGTTTCACCAGGCCGAGGTCGAGCGCGATGAAATAAAAGGATGAGCCGATCCAGGCGATGGCGGTGACGACATGCAGCCAGCGGGCGGCGAAGGCCAGCCATTCCCAGGCAATGGCGTATTCGTACATTCAGGTCCCCTCGTTTTTTGTCGACGCAGCTTGCGAGAAAAACCCGAAACGGGGAAGGGTCGTTCTCGACGATTCACGCAACAGGCGTAGAGCGGAATGAGGAAAAGTGTGGACGGCTTTCCGCCCGCATCCCGCGCTAACTGACAGGGTCTACGCGCAGCCATCCTGTTTGAACTCCGCAAGGATCCAGTCGCGAAAACTGCGGATCTTTGCGACGTTGCGTCGCGCATGCGGGTAGACCAGCCAGTAGTCGTGGCCCTCGCTGCCGAGCAGATCGAAAGGTTGATAAAGCCGACCGAGCGCGACGTCATCGGCGTAGAATTGAGGAGTGAGGATCGCCACACCTTGCCCAGCGATCGCCGCGCCTGCCTCGAAGGATTGGGCGCCGAGCCGCGTCGGAACCCGACCTTCGAGATCCGGATCGCGGACGCCGGCGGCACGAAACCATAGTGGCCACCAACGGTCTTGAGGGTCGATGATGCGGAGCTTCAGGAGGTCTCGCGGTTCGTTCACCCCGCCGACCGTCGAAGCGAGCGCCGGACTGAGCATGGGTGCAAACTCCACCTTCATCAGCCGATGGCTGACGAGACCCGGCCATTCGCCCAACCCGGACCGGATCGCCACGTCCACTGCCTCTTTGCTGAAATCGATCATCGCATCGTTCGCCGAGAGCCGAACGGCGATGTTGGGATGGGCGAGCTGGAATGAGCCGATATGGCGGGCGAGCCATTGTGACGCGAAGGTCGCAGTCGAACTGATGAGCAGGGCGGATGCCGCGTCGCCGCGCGCCGAGGCAACCGCCTCCTGCAGCATCTCGAATGCTTCCGTCACCCTGGGCGCCAGCCGGTGGCCCACTTCCGTCAGCGTGATTTGCCGCGGGCGCCTCAGGAACAGCGGTTCACCGACATTCTCCTCGATGAGCTTGATCTGATAGCTGACGGCCGTCTGCGTCATGCCGAGCTCGTCGCCCGCCTTGGTGAAACTGCCGAGCCGGGCCGTGGCCTCGAAGACCCTTAGCGCGTTCAGCGGGAACTGCTTCGACATTTTCATGGATAAGTGCTCTTGATGCATGCAGACGGATGTTCGATTGGAATTCGAGCACCTTTGGCGCCATGCTGCAAGTCGAATTCAGCAACTTCAAAGGTGCTAAAATGACTTGCGACGCATTGGAACACCCTGAAAGAAAAGTATTTCTTTCAATCGATCCGATTTCGCGACTGGCTTCGATCCTGTTTCGCCCGAATCCGAGACTGGACATCAGGGTCTTGTCCGATCACATGAAAAGAGACATGGGTTTCATGGATTGGGGCGCGCCCCGGCGGGAGGACGAGATGTTCCGGTAGGGCGAGGGGCCGTCTTTGGAGGCCTCACATCCGTCTCAGCCGTTCCACCGCCATCAAAATCCGTTCCGGCGTCGCCGGCGTATCGAGGCGAGGGCACTCGCGGTAGTCGGCGACACTGGCGACCGCCATCGATAGAGCCTCCAGCACGGAGATCGGCAGCATGAAGGGCGGTTCCCCGACCGCCTTCGATCGCCCGATGGTTTTCTCGGCATTCTCCGACCACTCGGCGAGCCGCACATTAAAGATTTTCGGCCGGTCCGAGGCGAGCGGAATCTTGTAGGTCGAGGGCGCGTGCGTCCTCAAGCGGCCCTTTTCATCCCACCAGAGCTCTTCCGTCGTCAGCCAGCCCATGCCCTGGACAAAGCCGCCTTCGATCTGGCCGAGGTCGATCGCCGGATTGAGCGAGCGGCCGACATCGTGCAGCACGTCGACGCGGTCGATAAGGTATTCCCCCGTCAGCGTGTCGATCGAGACCTCGGAGACGGCGGCGCCGTAGGCGAAATAGTAGAATGGCGTGCCGCGCCCCGTCGCGCGATCCCAGTGGATCTTCGGCGTCTTGTAGAAGCCGGCGGCGGAGAGCTGAATGCGCGCCGTGTAAGCCTGGCGGATGAAATCCGGGAAGGGCACGAGCTCCTCACCGATCTTCACATGATTCGCCACGAAAGTGACGTGTTCGGGGGTGGTTTGCCAGCGCTCGGCGGCGAAGGCGACGAGACGGTCCTTGATCTGGCGGGCCGCATCGAAGGCGGCCATGCCGTTGAGGTCTGAGCCCGACGACGCCGCGGTCGCCGACGTGTTCGGCACCTTGCCGGTCGTCGTCGCGGTGATCTTCACCCGGTCGATATCGATCTGGAAGCTGTCGGCGAGGACCTGGGCCACCTTGGTATACAGGCCCTGTCCCATCTCGGTGCCGCCATGATTGAGGTGGACGGAGCCATCCTGATAGATATGCACCAGCGCGCCCGCCTGGTTGAAGGCGGTCATGGTGAAAGAGATTCCGAACTTGACGGGCGTCAGCGCGATGCCCTTCCGGATCACCCGGCTCGACTTGTTGAAATCGATGATCGCCGCGCGGCGCGCCTGGTAATCGGCGCTGGCCTCCAGCTCGCCGACGATCCGATGGATGATATTGTCCTCGATCTTCTGGTGGTAGGGCGTGACATCGCGACCGGACCCTTTCTCTCCGTAGAAATTGAGCTTGCGGATTTCGAGCGGATCCTTGCCGAGGGCGTAGGCGATCTCCTCGATAATCCGCTCGGCGCCGACCATGCCCTGCGGTCCCCCGAAGCCGCGATAGGCGGTGTTGGAAACCGTGTTGGTTTTCAGCGGCTGCGAGGTCAGCTTCACATGCGGGTAGGAATAGGAGCTGTCGGCATGGAAGAGCGCCCGATCGGTCACCGGGCCCGAGAGATCGGAGGAGTAGCCGCAACGGGCGGCATAGTTCGCATGGACGGCATGGATGCGCCCTTCGTCGTCAAAGCCGACATCATAGTCGACGAGGAAATCGTGGCGCTTGCCGGTCGCCATCATGTCGTCGTCGCGATCCGGGCGGAATTTCACGGCGCGGCGAAGCTTTCGCGCGGCGACGGCGGCAAGCGCCGCGAACTGGTTGCCCTGCGTCTCCTTGCCGCCAAAGCCGCCGCCCATGCGGCGCACGTTCACCGTAACGGCGTTGGACGGCACGCCCAGCACATGCGCGACCATGTGCTGGATTTCGCTTGGATGCTGCGTCGAGGACCAGACGGTCATCTCGTCGTCTTCTCCGGGGATGGCGAGGGCTATGTGCCCTTCCAGATAGAAGTGCTCCTGGCCGCCAATCCGCATCTGCCCCTTCAGCCGGCGCGGCGCTCGTTCCAGTTCTCCTTCCGCGTCGCCGCGCTGGAGCGTCAGCGGCTGCGTCACGAGTTCGCCGCCCTGGACCATGGCGTCGGCTACATCGATCAGATGCGGCAGGTCGCGGTACGTGATCTTGGCGAGCCGCGCGGCGCGACGCGCAATCTCGCGCGTTTCCGCGATCACGGCGAAGGCCGGTTGGCCATGGAACTGCACGCGGCCGTCGGCCAGCACCGGCTCGTCGTGCAGGTGGCTCGGGCTGATGTCGTTGGAATGCGGCATGTCGCTTGCGCTCAGCACGCAGACAACACCGGGCAACGCGGCAACGGCGGAGAGGTCCATCTCCAGGATTTCCGCATGAGCGCGATCGGTGAGGCCCAACGCGCCATGCAGCGTGCCGGCGGGCTCGGGCATGTCGTCGATATAATCGGCCGTCCCCGCGACGTGCTTGTGGGCGCTGTCGTGGCGGAGCCGCGTGTGCATCGGGCCAGAAATGGTGGTCTGCTCTTCGAAGGTGGACTTATCCATCTCGTCGATTCCTTTCGAAGAAAGCGCCCCTCATCCGGCCTGCCGGCCACCTTCTCCCCGTTCCGACGGGGAGAAGGGACTTTGCCGCGCCGCCCTTGTCCCCTCGCCCCGCGAGCGGGGAGAGGGTTAGGGTGAGGGGCAATCCCAACCTACCAACGTCGAGACAGGCGCTCATGCCACATCCTCGAACCGCTGGAGTTGAACAGTCTCGCCCGTGCTTTCCAGGAAAAAGCGCATTAGCAGGTTCTTTGCCGCCAGCATGCGATAGGCGCTCGTGGCGCGCCAGTCGGTGATCGGCTGGTAGTCGCTCTCGAGAGCCGCTTGCGCCGCATGAATGGTCTCCTCGCTCCAGGGCTGGCCGATGAGGGCCGCCTCGACGGCCTTCGCCCGCTTCGGCGTTGCGGCCATGCCGCCGAAGGCGACGAGGGCGGTGCGGACGCGGTTGTCTTCGTCAAGCGAGACTCGGAAGGCGCCGAGGAGGGCGGAGATATCCTCGTCGCGGCGCTTGGAGACCTTGTAGGCGGCGAAGTGATCGCCTTCGGGCAATGTGGGAACGAAGATGCTTTCGACGAATTCGCCCGGCTTGCGATCCTGCTTGCCGTAGGCGATGAAAAAGTCCTCGAGCGGCATCGTGCGGGCGCCGTTCTTCGATCGCAGGCTGACCGATGCGCCGAGCACGATCAGCGGTGGCGGGCTGTCGCCGATCGGCGAGCCATTGGCGATGTTGCCGCCGATCGTGCCCATGTTGCGGACCTGTTCGCCACCGATGCGATCGATGAGTTGGCCGAAGGCTGGGTAGGCTTTGGATAGGGCATCGAACGCGGCGGTGTAGCTGACGCCGGCGCCAATCGTCAGACCCACTTCCGTGCGCTCGATCCGCTGGAGTTCGGCGATGCCGTTGATGAACACCGCCGGATTGAGCGGTCGCATCTGCTTCGTCACCCAGAGGCCGACATCGGTTGCGCCTGCGACGATCGTCGCGGTCGGATGTTCGTCGAGCACCGTTGCGAGTCCCGTCGCGTCCGCCGGCACGATCAGACAGTCCTCGCCCTTGCGGATCACGATCGTTTCCGTGGAACGGAGCGCTTTCAACCGTGCGGTGACCGCTTCCCGCGTACGGGTGATCGGATCGAATATCGCCGATGGGCGTTCCCGCGCTGCGGCTTCAGCCGCCCGCACGATCGGCTCATAGCCGGTGCAACGACAGAGATTGCCTTGCAGCGCCTTTTCGATCGCGGCCCGGCTCGGATTTTCATTCGTCAGCCACAGGCCATAGAGCGACATGACGAAGCCCGGCGTGCAGAAGCCGCATTGCGAACCGTGGAAATCGACCATCGCCTGCTGCACCGGATGGAGCGTGCCGTCCTGGGCCGCGAGGTGCTCGACGCTCACGATATGCGTCGCGTTCAGCGAGCCGACAAAGCGGATGCAGGCGTTGACGCTTTCGTAGACGAGCCTTTCACCGTTCTCGCCATCGTTCGAAAGACGGCCGACCAGAACCGTGCAGGCGCCGCAATCGCCTTCGGCGCAGCCTTCCTTGGTGCCGGTCAGCCGCCGCTCCAGCCTCAGATAGTCGAGCAGGGTTGCGGTCGGCGAGACGTCCGAAAGGGCGACTTCGGTGTCGTTCAGGATGAAGCGGATGCTATCGGATGCCTGTGCCATGCCAATCATTCCGTGGCTGCTGCATGTTCCCATAACCGTAGACGATATATGGATAAAAACATGCAGCAATTCAAAGTGCTACAGGTGCTTCATGCGTCTGACAAGAAGCGCGGTGCTGTCGGTGGAGCGGGATGCTTATGGAAACCGCTCATACGTTCACTTAGGCCGCTCTACTGCGCGGTCCAGCCGCCATCCATCGAGACATGCGTGCCGGTGATCTGTGCGGCATCGTCGCTTGCAAGATAGAGCGCCAGCGATGCCACTTGCTCGACCGTTATGAATTTCTTGGTCGGCTGGCCCTTGAGCATCACGTCGTTAACCACCTGCGCCTCCGTGATGCCGCGCGTCCTCGCCTGGTCCGGGATCTGCTTCTCGACGAGCGGCGTCAGCACGTAGCCGGGGCAGATCGAGTTCGCGGTGATGCCGTTTTCCGCGACCTCCAGCGCAACCGTCTTCGTGAGGCCCATGATACCGTGCTTGGCCGCGACATAGGCGGACTTGAACGGCGAGGCGACGAGCCCGTGCGCGGAGGCGATATTGATGATCCGCCCCCAGCCTTTCTTCTTCATGCCCGGCAGCGCGGCGCGGATGGTGTGGAAGGACGACGAGAGATTGATGGCGATGATGCGGTCCCATTGCTCGACCGGAAAGTCTTCGACCTTCTCGACATGTTGCACGCCGGCATTGTTGACGAGGATATCGACGCCGCCGAAGCGCGCCGCAGCGGTCGCCATCAGATCGGCGATCTCGTCGGGCTTCGTCATGTCCGCGGGATGATAGATGACCGTGCCGCTTCCGAGCCCGGCGACGTCGTCCGTCACCGCCCTGATCTCGTCCGGCGCACCGAAGCCATTCAGCACGATATTTGCGCCGGTCTTCGCGAAAGCCTTGGCAATCGCCAGACCGATGCCGCTCGTCGAACCTGTTATGACCGCAGTTTTCGTCATTTCGTTCTCTCCCTCGCGCTGCCGCTCTTTGCGCCGGTCGAAGCGGATCGCGGGCGAAACTCGCCGCGCTGTTCGTCCTTCCGCCGTCGCTTCGGTTTTGCGCTGCAACAGTGTCAACCTACGCGGAAAAATGCACGAGTGACAATTGTGTTTTTCGGATTGCCAACGCAGATTTGACGCCGTTGGAGGAGCGGCGGGATTGCGTTTCGTTTTCGTTTGACATTCGTTTTTCCGTCGTATTGAAGTTTTTCGAATGTCGTCGTTGAGGAAGGCGCGACGTCGAATTAGGCCGGGGAGGGGCGCATGGGCGAATATATTCTCGCGATCGATCAGGGCACGACATCGAGCCGGGCGATCGTTTTCGACCGCAAGCAGAAGGTCGCTGGCGTCGGCCAGAAGGAATTCAAGCAGCATTTCCCGAAATCGGGCTGGGTCGAGCACGACCCGGAGGAAATCTGGCAAACGGTTCTCTTTACCGTCAAGGAGGCGATCGAAAAGGCCGGCATCTCGGCGAGCGAGATCGCCGCAATCGGCATAACGAACCAGCGCGAGACGGTGGTCGTGTGGGAGCGCGAGACCGGCAAACCGATCCACAATGCGATCGTCTGGCAGGACCGCCGCACGGCGCCCTTCTGTGAAAAGCTGAAGAAGAAGGGACTGGAAAAGACCTTTGCGAAAAAGACCGGCCTGCTGCTTGATCCCTATTTCTCCGGCACGAAGCTCAGCTGGCTGCTTTCGAACGTGAAGGGGGCGCATGCGCGCGCGGCAAAGGGCGAGCTTTGCTTCGGCACGATCGACACCTTCCTCATCTGGCGGCTTACCGGCGGCAAGTCCTTCGCCACGGACGCGACCAACGCATCGCGCACGCTCCTCTACAACATCGCCGACAATGCCTGGGACGACGAACTGCTCGATATCCTGCGCGTTCCGCGGGCGATGCTGCCGGAGGTCAAGGATTGCGCCGCCGATTTCGGCGTGACCGATGCAGCGCTCTTCGGGGCGGCGATCCCGATCCTCGGCGTTGCGGGCGACCAGCAGGCGGCGACGATCGGTCAGGCATGCTTTACGCCCGGCATGCTGAAATCGACCTACGGCACCGGCTGCTTTGCGCTGCTCAACACCGGCAAGGACATCGTCCGTTCGAAGAACCGCCTGCTTACCACCATCGCCTATCGCCTCAACGGTGAGACCACCTATGCGCTCGAGGGTTCGATCTTCGTTGCCGGCGCGGCCGTGCAATGGCTGCGCGACGGCCTCAAGGTGATCAAGGCGGCTCCGGACACTGGCACGCTCGCCGAAAGCGCCGATCCCTCGCAGGACGTCTATCTCGTGCCTGCCTTTACCGGCCTCGGCGCGCCGCACTGGGACCCGGACGCGCGCGGCGCGATTTTCGGCATGACCCGCAACACGGGCCCGGCGGAGTTTGCCCGGGCGGCGCTCGAAGCCGTCTGCTATCAGACCCGCGATCTGCTCGAGGCCATGCACAAGGACTGGCGTAACGGCGGCAAGGATACGGTGCTGCGCGTCGACGGCGGCATGGTCGCGTCCGACTGGACGATGCAGCGCCTCTCCGACCTGCTCGACGCGCCGGTCGATCGCCCCGTGATTCTCGAGACAACGGCGCTTGGTGTTGCCTGGCTTGCCGGAAGTCGCGCCGGCATCTGGCCAAGCCAGAAGGAGTTCGCCAGCTCCTGGGCGCGCGACCGGCGCTTTGAGCCCAAGATGGACGAGGCGACACGCAAGGGGAAGCTCAAGGGCTGGCGCAGCGCCGTCAAGCGGACGCTGATCGCGGCTTAGAGCAACGTCGCGATCCGACCGAATCGCGGCTGCCCATGCGCAGGCTGATACCCCTCTGCCCGACAGGGCAGAGGGGTATCAGCCGCAGTATTTTACCACTGTCCAAATCATCGATATCGATAATATTCGAAAGCATAGCTGGCGGGATATGTGCCCCTGCGCGCCGCGCACTCTCTGGGCGATTGACCCAGCACAACGGGGGCTTTATGTCCCCGACCACTTTTGTAGGAAGATCATCAACCGACTCCAGGATCGGCTTGACTAACGCATAGCTTGATGGCTATATATTCATCAATAGCCAACGGGGTATGGATCCCAAAATGTCGAACGCGCACGATGTGCTCTTCAGGACGCTTGCCGATCCGACTCGGCGGGCGCTCTTTGAGCGATTATGCCGTGAGGGGGAAAGGACAGTCGGGGCTCTGACGGCGCAGGCCGGCGTGTCGCAACCGGTCGTCTCAAAGCATCTCGGGCTCCTGAAGGAAGCGGGTTTGGTTCGCGACCGCCACGAAGGTCGCCACACGTACTACAGCGCCCAACTCGGCGCTCTTGCTCCGCTGGTCGATTGGACAAGCCAGATGGCCGGTTTCTGGCAAAGCCGCTTCGACGACCTCGAAGACCTACTGAAAAGGATGGACCAATGAACGAAACGTCGCCCGAAACCCGCTCCGTCGTGATCGAACGCGAGTTCCCTCATCCGCCGGAAAAGATCTGGCGTGCGCTCACCCAACCGCACCTGGTCGAGGAGTGGCTGATGAAGAACGATTTCAAACCTCTCGTGGGTCACCGTTTCAATCTTCGCGGAGACTGGGGCGGAGTATTGGACTGCGAGGTCCTCGCCGTAGAGCCGAACAAAAGGCTGACCTACACCTGGAATTTCGCCCACGACGATGCCGCCTACGATCTGAGGAGCGTGGTGACTTTCACTCTCATCCCGACGAGCACGGGGACCCAGCTGCGCATGGAGCAGTCGGGCTTCCGGCCGGAACAGCGGCAGGCCTACGGAGGCGCCAAAGCGGGATGGCAGCAGTTCCTTGCCAATCTGGAGCGCGTCTTGGCGCAAATGGATTGAAGTCCGCCAGCATCGTCCAAAATGGGCCAATCGCCCCCCGGTTCACTGCATTAATGGGAGGTCTCAATGAATTGGAATGTGTGGATTCGGCAAATCCACCGCTGGTTGTCGATCGTCTTCACGGTGACTGTGATCGCCAACTTCGTCGCCATGGCACTGGGGGAGCCTCCCGCATGGGTGGTCTATTCGCCATTGCTCCCGCTCTTCCTGCTGCTGTTTACTGGCCTCTACATGTTCATGTTGCCGTACATTGCGAAGCCGCGTGGTCGACCCGCTGATGCGATGAAGTGAGCACAATGGCAGCTAGACGCGCCGGCTTCCAGGTCGGCCCGTGGCTCCACAGTGGAAACGATGCGTTTCCCGAACGGCCATTTGCGGCTTGACAGGATGCCAACTATTTCTGTGCGAACAGCAACAGGAAGGCATCATGGAACTCGGGCTTTATACATTCGCGGACGTGGATCCGAATGCGATCGACAAGGGTGCCGAAGGACGGCGGCGCCTCGCCAACCTTCTTGAGGAAATAGAGCTTGCCGATCAGGTCGGGCTCGACGTCTTCGGCCTCGGCGAGCATCACCGCCCGGACTACGCCGCGTCAGCGCCGGCCGTAATCCTGGCGGCCGCCGCCTCGCGCACCAGCAGGATCCGGTTGAGCAGCGCCGTGACGGTACTGAGCTCGGACGATCCGGTGCGGGTCTTCCAGCAGTTTTCGACACTCGACCTTCTCTCCAACGGCCGCGCCGAGATCATGGCGGGCCGAGGTTCCTTCATCGAGTCCTTCCCGCTCTTTGGCCAGTCGCTCGACGACTACGACCAGCTCTTCTCCGAAAAGCTGGATCTGCTGCTGGCGATCCGGGAGGGCGAAAAGGTTACCTGGTCAGGTAAGTTGCGTCCGCCGATCGACGACCGCGGCGTCTATCCGCGTCCGCTGCAGAATCCGCTGCCGCTCTGGATTGCCGTCGGCGGTACGCCGCAGTCGGTCGCGCGGGCCGGCGCGCTCGGCTTGCCGATGGCGCTTGCGATCATTGGCGGCGAGCCCCGCCGTTTCGCGCCGCTCTTCGACCTCTTTCGCGAGGCGGCGCGCCGGGCCGGGCGGGACGTCGCGAAACTGAAGACGAGCATCAACGTTCACGGCTTCATCGCCGACACGACGGAAAAGGCGGCTGACCAGTTCTACGGACCGCAGGCGGAGGTAATGAACCGCATCGGCCGAGAGCGCGGCTGGGGGCCGACGAACCGCGCCCACTTCGACCAGGCGCGCAGCCCGACCGGCAATCTTTTCCTCGGCGATCCCGAGACGGTGGCGGAAAAGATCGTTGCGCATCAAAAACTCTTCCGCAACGATCGCTTCCTCCTGCAGATGGCGATCGGCCCGATGCCGCACGATCAGATCATGCGTGGCATCGAGCTTTACGGCACCAAGGTCGCGCCGCTGGTCCGGGAGAGGCTGGCGGAGGAACGCCGATCGCAGCCTGCCGGCGCCTGAGCCTCCGTGGTCTCGGCACTGGCATATGCCGGGTCGGCACGCTACATGTGGCCGCGAAAGCGAGACACCATGACCCTCAACAACGACGAAGATCTTGAGCGGCTGAAGGAAATCGGCCGCATTTGCGCCAATGCGCTTCAGACCATGACCGCGGCCCTCGAACCCGGCATCACCACGGCGGAACTCGACGCGATCGGCCGCAAGGTACTGGAGGATGCGGGCGCGCGTTCGGCGCCGGAGCTTTGCTACAAGTTCCCCGGCGCGACCTGCATCAGCGTCAACGAGGAAGTCGCCCACGGCATCCCCGGCGCCCGCGTGATCCGCGCCGGCGATCTCGTCAATATCGACGTTTCGGCCGAGAAGGACGGGATCTTTGCCGATACGGCAGCTTCCTTTCCGGTGCCTCCGGTGACCGCGGCAATCGACCGGCTTTGCCGCGACGGCAAGCGCGCGATGTGGGTCGGTTTGAAGCAGGTACGCCCTGGTCAATCCTTGGCGGCGATCGGCAATGCCATTGGCGATTTTGCTCGCAAGAACCGCTATTCGCTCGTCACCAATCTTGCAAGCCACGGCATCGGCCGATCGCTGCATGAGGAGCCGGGCGAGATCGCCACTTGGCCGGACCCGTCCGAGCGGCGGCACATGACCGATGGCATGGTCTTCACGGTCGAGCCGTTCCTGTCGATGGGCGCCCACTGGGCGGAAGGCGGAGACGACGACTGGACGCTCTACAGCGAACCGCGGGCGCCGACCGTGCAGTATGAACATACCGTCGTCGTCACGCGCAGCGGGCCGCTGGTCGTGACGCTGCCGGGGTGACGCACACCCCGATCCGGTGGATCATTCGATTTCGTCAACAGGACGTTCAAATATAGTCATTTGTCGTTTTCTTGCTGCGGTGCAATAAGACGACCATGAGCACGCTTCACAAATTGCCGGACCGCGACCATGTCCCTTCGAAGCAAGCCGGTGCCGGCCTTCATAAGGCAGGGCACCCGGCAAGCAAAGAGTCTCTCGCGCATCCCGCCTCGGGCGGCAATCTCGCGGCAACGGCGATCGCCGGTGCCATCGCCATGGCGGTCGCCATGGGATTCGGCCGGTTTTCCTACACGCCGATCCTGCCGGCGATGATGGCGGATGCGGGGCTCTCGCCACGAGATGCCGGACTGATCGCGTCGGCGAACTTCGTTGGCTATCTCGCCGGCGCCGTGCTTGCGGCCTATGGCTGGGCTCATGGTCGCGAACGGGCGATCGGCCTCGCTGCACTCGTGGCGACGACGCTGCTGCTCGCCGCCATGGGGGTGACGACCTCCGTGCTCGCTTACTCCGTCATTCGTTTCCTCGCCGGTCTTGCCAGCGCCTTTGCGATGATCTTCATCTCAGGGATCGTGCTGGGAGAGGGGCTGCGCGCCAGATCGGAGCATGTACCGTCGGTGCATTTCGGCGGCGTCGGCCTCGGCATCGCCCTTTCCTCGATCTGTGTCTGGGCCGCGCCGCTCGCTTCAGCCGGTTTTTCCACGTCGCAGGCCGACTGGTTCACCGGTGCGCTCGTCGCGCTTGTAGGCACAGTCGTCGTGGCTGCGCTGCTGCCGCGCGGTCGTCATGCCGCGAGCGGGGGTGAACGCGAAGGGCCGCTGACGTGGACGCGGCCGTTGACGGCCATGACGCTTACCTACGGCTTCTTCGGCTTCGGCTATGTGATCACCGCCACGTTTCTTGTCGCCATGGCCCGTGATGCCAGCGGCGGCCACAGCGTCGAATTCCTCGCTTGGCTGCTGACGGGTGCAAGCGCCGCGGTCTCGGTTTATCTCTGGCGCTTCGCGGTGCCGCGCTTCGGGCTCGCGGGCGTTTACGCCATCGGCCTGCTGGTGGAGGCCGCGGGGCTGGTTCTGACCGTCTCGTTGCCCTTGCCCTTCGCGCCGCTCGTAGGCGGCCTGATGCTTGGCGCCACCTTCATGATGATCACCGCCTATGGCCTGCAGATCGGCCGGCGGCTTGCGCCACAAAGCCCGCGCCGGGCGCTTGCCCTGATGACGGCAGCCTTTGGCATCGGCCAGATCGTCGGGCCTCTCGTCGCCGGCTGGCTTGCCGAACAAACCGGCGATTTTACCTTGCCGACACTCGTGGCAGCCGTGGTTCTGTTTTGCTGCGGAAGCGTGGTCGTTATCGAGTTGCGCAAGATCAGCGCCGCCCTGGATCGTTGATTTCCAAGGTCATCCGGCCGATCTGCAGGAAAAATTTGAACGCGCGCAGCTTGATGAATAACAGTAACATTCACATTACCTAATTGTTGCCTAGGGCGAATTGCCCTAGTTTCGGCACATCAGGGGGCAAGTCATTGTCCCTCCTCAGAAGCGAGAGTGCCGCACCTTGTTCCAATCCTTTTTCCCTCAGCCGAAGCAATTCTTCATTTCCGTCGTCGCCTGGTCACTGTTAGCCATTGCCTTCTGGTATGGCTGGGGCGAGAGCCTGGGCGCCGTATTCGGCCTTCCCCCGTTGTCGGTTGATGCGCCGCCGATCGTCGGCATTTCGGCGTTCTGGTCGCCGGCCTTTGTGTGGTTCTATATCTACTTCGGCATCGTCGTCGGGCTCTTCACGGCGTTCTGGTATGTCTATTCCCCGCATCGCTGGCAGACCTGGTCCATCCTGGGCTCGGCGCTGATCCTTTTCGTCACCTATTTCCAGGTTCAGGTCAGTGTCGCGATCAACAACTGGTACGGCCCGTTCTGGGATCTGGTGCAGGCCGCGGTCTCCAAGTCGGCCACCGTGACCGCTGAGCAGTTCTATGGCGAAATCGGCACATTCCTGGCGATTGCGATGGTCGCCGTCGCCGTTGCAGTCATGACGCGGTTCTTCGTCAGCCATTACATCTTCCGCTGGCGCACGGCGATGAACGAATACTATATGGCCAATTGGGGCAGGCTTCGCCACATCGAAGGTGCCTCGCAGCGCGTCCAGGAAGACACGATGCGTTTCTCGACCACTGTCGAGGGGCTTGGTGTCAGCCTGATCGACAGCGTCATGACGCTGATCGCGTTCACGCCGGTGCTGATCCGACTATCAGCCAATGTCACCGAGCTTCCGATCGTCGGCATCATTCCCTATCCGCTGGTAACGGCCGCCGTACTCTGGTCGCTGTTCGGCACCGTGTTCCTGGCTCTCGTCGGCATCAAGCTGCCGGGGCTGGAATTCCGCAATCAGCGGGTGGAAGCCGCCTACCGCAAGGAACTCGTCTATGGCGAGGATCACGCCGACCGCGCCCAACCGCCGGCGGTCGCCGATCTGTTCGACAATGTTCGCCGGAACTATTTCCGGCTTTACTTCCATTATCTCTATTTCAATATCGCCCGCATCTTCTACCTGCAGATCAACAACATCTTTTCGTTGCTGATCCTGGCTCCGTCGATCATCGCGGGCCGGATTTCGCTCGGTGCCTTGAACCAGATTTCCGGCGCATTCGGGCAGGTAACGTCCTCGTTCCAGTACCTCGTCAACTCGTGGCCGACGATCGTCGAGCTTCTCTCGATCTACAAGCGCCTGCGTGCCTTCGAGTCGATCCTCGACGAGGAGCCGCTGCCGCAGATCGACCAGCAGTTCATCGAGGCTGGCGGCAAGGAAGAGCTGGCGCTTTAAGAGGCGGGCATCAGAAGGCGGAGCGATCCGCCTTCTTTTTTGCGCTCTCGATGAGGGGAAGCGCTTCCGCGTAGCTGACGCAGGCGACATCCGGCTTGACGCAGGTCTCTGTCAGGAAGCGGTCGAGCGCGCGCCAATAGGCGCCGCCATTCATCTCGACGAAATGGAAGCCGAGCTGAAGCGGCACACGGCCGCCGTCATATTCCTTACGGAAGGCATCGCGGTAGGCCGCAAGCGTACGTTCTTCGAAAACGGAGCTCTTCTTCTTGTTCTCGACGCCCATCGAATGGCGGACGAAGAGGTTGTAGTCCATGCCGATCACCGGCCGATGCGACGGCCCTTCGGGAATGAGAGGCAGGCCGAAGCGCGGCAAGCCATCCTGCACCGCCGGCCACCCAGGCCCCTTGGTCACAAGGCTTGCGTCATAGGTGAAGCCGAATGTCTTCAATGCTGGCAGCAGGCCGTCGCTCAACGAAAGGTAGGGCGCGCGGAAGCCCTTGACGTCGTTGGTCGCAAAGTCGGCCCAGCCTTGCGGCTCGGCCTCTGCCCTGTCGGCCTTCTTCCAGGCATCGACAAGTGCCTCCCGGGACGCCGTAAATTCCCGCGTCCAATCGGTCTTGCTCCAGCCCTTGCCGTCGAAATGGCCGCAGGCATGGCTGCCGATATCGTGCCCATCGAGATGGGCCTGCCAGATATGGCCGGCGCGCGTCGCGATCTCCTCGCGGCTTTGCGCGAAGCCGACATTGGAGCGTCCCGCCTTCTGGCCCGGTGCCTTGTAGATCTGTTTGCCGTCCGCTCTCGTCATCAGAAATGTGCAGGACAAGAAATAGGTGAAGTGGGCGCCGGTGCGCTTGGCCATGGCGAGGCTCTTCTCCCACAGCGCGTTGTCGTGCGCGCCGTCGAAGGAGACGATAATGAGCTGCTTGTTCGCTGTGGGGTCGGGCGCCGGCAGCGGCTCGGCCGTGGCGAGGGCGGGATAAAGGCAAAGGGAGAGAGCAAGGATCTGGCGCGTCATTCGGGAGGCATCTTGGGAGAATCAGTAAAGGATTTGTTCGTGCCGTCCCTTCTTGAGGATTGCGGCAATCCTTTGATCCATCTGGAAATTCGCGAGCGATATCGCTATGGCTTGGTAAACAAATGAATAATTTCGATCGGTGAAACATGGCGCTTCTCATACTGGGCATTGTGATCTTCTTTGGCATCCACCTCGTTCGAAGCTTCGCACCGGGCGTGCGCAAGGCGGTGATCGAGCGGAAGGGTGTTGGAACCTGGCATGCGATCCACGGCATTTCGGCGGTCGTTGGCCTCGCCCTTATCGCCTTCGGTTTCGACCAGGCGCGCTCGACCACCGGCATTCTCTACACGCCGCCGGTCTTTCTCACCCATATCGCCCTGACGCTGATGCTGATCGCCTGCATCTGTCTCGCCGCGGCCTTCCTGCCCGCCGGCAAGATCCGTGTCGCAACGAAACATCCGGCCATCCTCGCCATCAAGATCTGGGCGTTTGCCCATTTGCTTGCCAATGGCGAGACCTCGTCCGTCCTGCTTTTCGGTGCCTTCCTGGCCTGGGGCGTCGTTCTCCGCATTTCCATGAAGAAGCGCTGGCGAGCCGGCGAGATCAGTTATCCCACCGTTGCTTCCTATCGCTATGATGTCGGCGCAATCCTCCTCGGTGCCGTACTCTTCGTCGCGATTGTCTGGAAGCTGCACGAACTGGTGATCGGCGTGGCACCCATCGCCATCGGCTAAATGATCTTCTCCCCCTTACAAGCGGCGCAAAATCGGGTAGAAGGCGCAAAATTCTCAGCATGAAGGCCGGGCAGCCGGAACACAGGGACATGGCGAACCAAGACGACAGTTTTATCCGCGAGGTCAATGAAGAACTCCGTTCGGACCAGATGAAAGCCATCTGGATGCGCTTCGGCGGCCTGATCGTCGCGCTCGCCGCCTTGATCGTGCTCGGCACCGTCGGTAAGGTCGGTTACGACTATTGGCAGGAAACATCCTCGTCACAGTCGGGAGACGCCTTCCTCGCCGCGCTCAATCTCGCCCGGGATAACAAGTCGGACGAGGCCCTCGCGGCGCTCACGGCTTTGGAAAAGGACGGCTACGGCTCCTATCCGGTGCTGGCCCGGCTGCGGTCGGCGACCCTTCAGGCGCAGAAGGGCGAGACCGAGGCGGCGATCACTGCCTTTTCCGAAATCGGCAAGGATACGCGCATTCCGCCGGCGCTGCGTGACGCCGCGCGCCTGCGCGCCGCCTATCTGCTCGTTGACCACGGAACCTATGAGCAGGTGTCGTCGGAGGTCGAACAACTGGCCGTTCCGCAAAACACGATGCGCCATTCCGCCCGGGAAGCGCTTGGCCTCGCGGCCTACAAGGCCGGCGACTTCGCCAAGGCGAAAAGCTGGTTCCAGCAGATCACCGACGACACCGAGAGCCCGCGCGGGGTCGTGGGCCGTGCGCAGATGCTGCTTGATGTGATCGCGGCGAGCGGAAAAGCCTAGCGCATCGGCCCGAAAATCGGACCCGATTTTCGGAAAGCACGATGCGTAGACTCAAAGAGTTACAGCGTCCTTTGTGCGTCCTAAAGGATGCACGGCGCTGTAAGAGCGGAAACGGAATTTCGAGATGAGTTTTACCGTCGCCATCGTCGGGCGCCCCAATGTCGGCAAGTCCACCTTGTTCAACCGTCTGGTTGGCAAGAAGCTGGCGCTTGTCGACGATACGCCGGGGGTGACCCGTGACCGGCGCCCCGGCGACGCGAAGCTCGTCGACCTCAAGTTTCGCATCATCGATACGGCCGGCCTCGAACAATCGGCGCCCGAAAGCCTGCAGGGGCGGATGTGGGCGCAGACCGAGGCGGCGATCGACGAGGCCGATCTCTCGCTGTTCGTGATCGATGCAAAGGCGGGATTGACCCCGGCGGACGAAACGCTCGCCGAGATGCTGCGCCGTCGCGGCAAGCCCGTTATCGTCGTCGCCAACAAGGCGGAAGCGCGCGGCTCCGATGGCGGCTTTTACGACGCCTTCACACTCGGCCTCGGCGATCCTTGCCCGATTTCGGCAGAACACGGCGAGGGCATGCTCGACCTGCGCGATGCCATTGTCGCAGCGCTCGGCGAGGAGAGGGCCTTTCCGCCCAGGGAAGACGTGGCGGTGACCGATGTCGACATTCGCCCAACCGCTCCGGGCGAGGGGGCCGAGGACGAGGATGCCGAGCCTGCCTACGACGAGACGAAGCCCCTGCGCGTGGCGATCGTCGGACGGCCGAATGCCGGCAAGTCGACGCTGATCAACCGTTTCCTCGGCGAGGACCGGTTGCTGACCGGGCCTGAGGCGGGCATCACGCGCGACTCGATCTCCGTCGAATGGCAATGGCGCGGCCGCACGATCAAGATGTTCGACACGGCCGGCATGCGCCGCAAGGCCAAGGTCCAGGAGAAGCTTGAAAAGCTCTCGGTCGCCGATGCGCTGAGAGCAATCCGCTTCGCCGAGACCGTGGTTGTCGTCTTCGACGCCACGATCCCTTTCGAGAAGCAGGACCTGCAGATCGTCGATCTGGTCCTGCGCGAGGGGCGGGCGGCTGTGCTCGCTTTCAACAAATGGGACCTTGTCGAGGATTGGCAAGCGGTGCTCGCCGATCTTCGTGAAAAGACCGAGCGCCTCCTGCCGCAGGCGCGCGGCATCCGTGCGGTGCCGATTTCCGGCCATACGGGTTATGGGCTCGACCGGCTAATGCAGGCGATCATCGATACTGACAAGGTCTGGAACCGGCGCATCTCGACGGCCCGGCTCAACCGCTGGCTCGAGTCTCAGCAGGTGCAGCATCCGCCGCCGGCCGTTTCCGGGCGCCGCCTCAAGCTCAAATACATGACGCAGGTAAAGGCCCGCCCGCCGGGCTTCATGATCTCCTGCACGCGTCCCGAGGCGCTGCCGGAATCCTACACCCGCTATCTGATCAACGGGCTTCGCAACGACTTCGACATGCCGGGCGTGCCGATCCGGGTGCATTTCCGCGCGTCGGACAATCCCTACGAATCAAAGGCACGCAAGAAGCGCTGATCGGGAGCCGGCGAGCCTCGCCGGCAACTTGTCCCGCGCAGTCAACGACGCGTGCCGGCCATACGCCCTCGATTTCCGGATCGCGCTCGCGCGGACGCCCGGCGAGTGAATATCACCATCGTCGTTTACTCAAAGAACTCGCAAAGATACATCTGCTTGCAGACAGCCGAAACGAGGAGATTTGCCGATGGCGATAGCATCGAGATCAGCGGACGACTGGTGGCGCGGCGCGGTGATCTATCAGGTCTACCCGCGCTCCTTTCAGGATACTGACGGCGACGGTATCGGCGATCTTCGCGGTGTCACGGGGCGGCTTCCCCATATCGCCTCGCTCGGTGTCGATGCGATCTGGCTGTCGCCCTTCTTCAAGTCACCTCAGGCCGACATGGGCTATGACGTCTCCGACTATTGCGACGTCGATCCCATGTTCGGCACGCTTGCCGATTTCGACGCCATGCTCGCGGAGGCGCATCGCCTCGGGCTGAAGGTGATCATCGACCAGGTGATTTCGCACAGCTCCGATCGTCATCCGTGGTTCCTCGAGAGCCGGTCGAGCAGGACCAATGCCAAGGCCGACTGGTATGTCTGGGCCGACCCGAAACCCGACGGGACGGCGCCGAACAACTGGCTTTCGATCTTCGGCGGCCCGGCCTGGGAATGGGACGGCGTCCGCAGGCAATATTACCTGCACAATTTCCTGTCGTCGCAGCCAGACCTCAACTTCCACAATCCGGAGGTCCAGGAGGCCGTGCTCTCGACCGTCCGCTTCTGGCTCGACCGCGGCGTCGACGGCTTCCGGCTCGATACCGCCAACTACTATTTCCACGACCGGAACCTCAGGGACAATCCGCCGCTCGTTCCAGATCCGGACGCAACGAGCCACGATGCGCCGGATGTCAATCCCTATGGCATGCAGGACCATCTCTACGATAAGACCCAACCGGAGAACGTCGGCTTCCTGCGCCGATTGCGGGCGATGCTCGATGAATACAGCGCTCGCGCAACGGTCGGCGAAGTGGGCGACGGCCGCCGTTCATTGAGGACGGTCGCCGCCTACACCGGTGGCCGCGACAAGCTGCATATGTGCTACACCTTCGATTTTCTCGGCCCCGAACTGACGGCAAGGCATATCCGCCGCTGCGTCGAGAATTTTCAGGCGGTGGTCGCCGACGGTTGGGTTTGCTGGGCCTTTTCCAACCACGATGTGATCCGCCATGTCAGCCGGTTCGCACACAATGAAGCCGAGCGGGAACGGGTGGCCAAGCTCGCGATCTGTCTGCTTGCTGCGTTGCGCGGGTCGATTTGCCTTTACCAGGGAGAGGAACTGGGATTGCCGGAGGCGGAACTTGCTTTCGAGGAACTGCGCGACCCCTACGGAATCCGCTTCTGGCCGGCCTTCAAGGGCCGCGACGGATGCCGTACACCGATGGTATGGGAAAAGGAATTGCCCAATGCGGGCTTCTCCCTCGGGACACCCTGGCTGCCGGTCCGCGACGAACAGCGGTTGCTCGCCGTCGATGCGCAGGAGGGCGTTCCGGGATCGGTGCTGGAGCATTATCGCCGAACCCTCGATTTTCGCCGGACGCAGGAACCGCTGCTCGACGGTGACATGGCGTTTCTCACCTTCGACCAGGACATCCTAGCTTTCACGAGGGAGAAGAATGGCGAACGCATGCTGTTCGTGTTCAACCTCACGCGGGAACCGCAGGAGGTGCGGCTCCCCGCCGATGTGATTGTTCACGAGGCCGTTCCGATGCCCGGCTTCGCACCCGTCTGGCTCGACGACGTCATCGCGCTTTCCGCGCGCGACGTCTTCTGCGGCCGGTTGCGGTGACTGTCAGCCGATCAGCGTGAACGTATCCACATCGACCAGGCCCTTGTCCGAGATCTTCAGGTGCGGGATCACCGGCAATGGCAGGAAGGCGAGTTGGAGGAAGGGCTCCTCCAGCGTCGCGCCGAGAGCGAAGGCGGCTTGGCGCAGGTGATGCAGGGTGTCGCGCACGCGGTCGTAGGGTTCAAGGCTCATGAGGCCCGCGACGGGGAGGGCGATTTCGCCCGTGATGTTGCCGCCGTCGACAACGACGAAGCCGCCCTTGATCTCGCCGAGCCGATTGGCCGCGAGCGCCATGTCCTCCTCGTTAACGCCGACGACGCAGATATTATGGCTGTCATGGCCGACGGTCGAGGCGATCGCCCCCTTCTTCAGTCCAAAACCCTGGACGAAGCCGTTGGCGTGGTTGCGGTTGACGCCGTGACGCTCGATGACGGCCACTTTGATGATGTCCTGGCCGAGGTCCAGCCCCGTCTGGTTACCTTCAGCGGGCAGGTGGAAGCGGCGGTGTTCGGTGATGATCTTGCCGGGCAGGACGCCTATCACCGAGGTCTGGCCTTGCGTGTAGGGAACCGCAAAATCGGCGGCTTTGACTTGGCCAGCCTTGACGCTGTCGAGCCCGACCGGCTCGACTGGCGTGCGCGTCGCGAACAACGCATCCGTTACCCGTCGGCCCGCGGAAAACACGATCTCGGCCTTGCAGTTCTCCAGGCTGTCGATAACGACGAGGTCGGCGCGCCAGCCGGGCGCGACAAGGCCGCGGTCCCTGAGGCCGAAGGCGCGGGCGGCGGAAACCGAGGCAGCGCGATAGATCGCCAGAGGCTCGACGCCGCCGGCGATCGCGGTGCGGATCATGTGATCGAGATGGCCCTGTTCGGCGATATCGAGCGGATTGCGGTCGTCGGTGCAGAGTGCGAGGTAGGGCGACAGCCGCTCGGTGATGATCGGCATCAGGGCATGCAAGTCCTTCGAGACGGAGCCTTCGCGCACGAGAATGTGCATGCCCTTGCGGAGCTTTTCGAGCGCCTCGTCCGCCGTCGTGCACTCGTGATCAGTGCGGATGCCGGTAGCGAGATAGCCGTTCAGCTCCTTGCCGGAGAGAAGCGGCGCATGACCGTCGATGTGGCCCCCCTGGAATGCATCGAGCTTGGCCAGGCAGACGGGATCCTTGTGGACGACGCCGGGAAAATTCATGAACTCGGCGAGCCCGATCACCTTCGGATGGTGGCGGAAGGGCAGCAGGCGCTCGATCGGCAGGTCGGCGCCAGCCGTCTCGAGATGTGTTGCGGGCACGCAGGACGAAAGCTGAACACGGATGTCCATGATCGTTTCCACCGCCGAATCGAGGAAGAACTGGATGCCCTCGGTGCCAAGCACGTTGGCGATTTCGTGCGGATCGCAGATCGCTGTCGTTATGCCGAGCGGTAGCACGCAGCGGTCGAACTCATGCGGGGTGACAAGCGAGGATTCGATATGCAGATGCGTATCGATAAAACCCGGAACGACGATGCGCCCGGCGATGTCGATTTCGTCGCGCCCCTGATAATCGCCGTAAGTGCCGACGATGCGGTCGCCGCAAATGGCGATGTCGGAAGCAATCAGTTCGCCGGTGACGAGATCGAAGAAACGGCCGCCCTTGAGCACGATGTCAGCCGGGGTGCGGCCGACGCCCTGATCGATGATACGTTCCAACCTCTCGGACATGCCCACGCTCCGCTTTCTATATTAATTCATGACAATAACCCTCTCCCCGCTTGCGGGGAAAGGGCTTGAGAAAGCGTGATGCCGAAGCTCAGATGTTATTCTTCAGAACGTCGCGCAGCTTGTCGAACAATTCGTCGATCTGCTGTTTCTGAATGATGAGCGGTGGCGACAAGGCGATGATGTCGCCGGTCGTGCGGATAAGCAGCCCTTTCTCATAGGCCTTCAAGAAGGCGGAGAATGCCCGCTTCGTCGGTTCTCCGGCGATCGGCTCCAGTTCGATTGCGCCGATCAGTCCGATGTTGCGGATGTCGATGACATGCGGGCAGTCCTTGAGCGAATGCAGAGCTTCTTCCCAATAGGACGCGAGCTCGGCGGCCCGCGTGAGCAAGCCTTCCTCCTTGTAGGTATCGAGCGTGCCGAGTGCGGCAGCGGAGGCGATCGGGTTGCCGGAATAGGTGTAGCCGTGGAAGAACTCGATCAGATGCTCCGGCCCGGTCATGAAGGCGTCGTGGATTTCCGAGGTCACGAAGACCGCGCCCATCGGGATCACGCCGTTGGTGATGCCTTTCGCGGTCGTGATGATATCTGGCTTCACGTCGAAATACTGCGCTGCGAAGGGCGTGCCGAGGCGGCCGAAACCGGTGATGACCTCGTCGAAGATCAGGAGGATGCCGTGTTTGGTGCAGATCTCGCGTAGCTTCTGGAGATAGCCCTTCGGTGGGATGAGCACGCCGGTGGAGCCGGCAACGGGCTCGACGATGACGGCGGCGATCGTGGAAGCGTCATGCAAGGTGACGATCCGTTCCAGTTCGGTCGCAAGGTCGGCGCCGTGCTCCGGTTCACCTCGGGTGAAAGCATTCTTTGCCGGGAGATGGGTATGCGGCAGGTGATCGACGCCGGTGAGCAGGGTGCCGAACATCTTGCGATTGGCGACGATGCCGCCGACCGAGATGCCGCCGAAGTTGACGCCATGATAGCCACGCTCGCGGCCGATCAGCCGGAAGCGGGAGCCATTGCCCTTTGCGCGATGATAGGCGAGCGCGACCTTGAGCGCCGTGTCGACCGATTCCGAACCCGAGTTCGTGTAGAGAACATGGTTCATGCCCTCGGGCGCGATGTCCACCAGTCGGTTCGCCAGTTCGAAGGCTTTCGGATGGCCAAGCTGGAAAGCCGGCGCGTAGTCGAGTTCGCCGGCCTGCTCGCGGATCGCTTCGGTGATCTTGGGCCGGCAGTGACCCGCATTGACACACCAGAGGCCGGCTGTTCCATCCAGCACCGTGCGCCCATCATGGGTCGTGTAGTACATGTCTTTGGCGCCGACGAAGAGGCGCGGCTCCTTCTTGAATTGCCGATTTGCCGTGAACGGCATCCAGAAGGCGCGCAGATCGTTCGGCGTTGTGTTCAATCGGTTCGACATGTGCTGTTCTCCTCCGCGAATTCTGACTTGCTGGCGATGCGACTGGATTCTTTTACCCTTTGGTCAAACTATCAGCGCGCCTGATAGCGTCAAGCCTGCGGCTTCTACGGCGCGAGGAGACGACCGGCGTTTTCGGGGCTCGAAAAAATATAAGCCCCGCGCGATTGCTCGTGGGGGCTTCATGACGCGTCCAGCGTGACGGACGTATTGGGAGACTACGCCGATTTGCGGACGAGGACTTTTTCTTCCACGGCATTGCCTTCGCCGTAGATTTCTGCGAGGGCGCCCAAGATCTTCATGACCGCGTCAGAGGAACTCGAATAATAAATCGTCTGGGCGTCACGTCGGGTACTTACCAGATTTTGGGCGCGCAACTTCGAAAGGTGCTGGGAAAGAGCCGACTGGCTCAGCCCGACCTTGTTGGCCAAGGCGCCGACCGCCAGCTCTTCCTTGATGAGAGAGTCAAGGATGAGGAGGCGTTTAGGATTTGCCATGGCCGAAAGGAAACCGGCTGCTATTTCGGCGTCCTCGTGTTTTTCAGGCGGAAGGGGCTGCATTGCGTGCTCCATGCGAAAATTACATCACACGTAGTTATGATTGATGAAGCACGATAATTAGACGTGATGCATGAAAGGGCAACTACCCACTGCGAAAAATGGGGGTAGCTAGGCAGCGGTTAACGGTAAAGTTTTTTCAGAAGCGGCCGCAATTCCATCGTTTCCTGGATCGGTGCTTCGAATTCGAGGCGTTTCAACCGCTCGCCGTCGAAGAGATCGAGGCCGGCCGCGTCGATACCGACGATCTTCCAGTCACCGTCCGGCGCGCGGCAATGGACGGTCGCGTAGTGATTCACGGCGTCGACGTGGTCAGTATTCATGTGTTCGATCGCGCTCTCCTCCATTTCGGCGAGTTCAGCGACGGCGGGCGAGGCTATGGCGAGGTCCTCGGCCGTCAGTGCGTAGGCGCGTCCGAAGCCACCGTTGAGGCTTGCCCTCAATGGGTTCAGCCGGAAGAAGCCGAAATCGGGAAAGTCGACATAGAGCTTTGCCTTGGGATGGCGGCGGACGAAGCGCGCGCGGATGCGGACATGGGCCTCGGAGTCACGTGGGACCTCTTCCGCCTCGCACTGAACGGTGAGGCGCGGGTGGGCGAGCGGATCGCCCTTGCCGGGCTCTCCGGTCAGAAGCGACGCGCGCCGGTCGGCGAGCAGCGCCTGCGTGTGCGTTGCCAGCCGCGAGACGAGAATGACCGGCGCGCCATCGATGTCGATGCCGATCAGCACACGGCTGACGAAGGGGAAGCCGCCACTTTCGGGTTCGATCGCGGCGAGCGAGGCGCTTTTCGCTGAGCGAAGCAACACCCGGGCGAGCTTGCGGGCCTCATCATCGGTTTCGCGCAAAACGTTGGGTTTTTCGCTCATGACCGCCTTCCTTTCGCCGCTTGTCACTCCAGACAAATAATAAAGCCCGAAGCGGTTGCTCCGGGCTTTATTGGCCGTTCGGCGTGTCGCGTCAACTTTTGTTGCGGTGGCGCGTCAGGCCTTCGACAATGTTTTGCGCGTCGATCGTGCCGACCACCGAGCCGTTGTCGACCACGCCGATGCTGCCCGGCTGGCGGGACATTGCATCAAGGATGTCGACGAGGGGAGTCGTCGGTTTCGCCGTCGCCGTCACGCCGGCAATTGTCGCGTCCCGTTCGACGCCGGTGCGCATGACGTCCTTGGCCATCAGCATGGTGATTGGGTTCATATGCTGGACGAAATCGGCGACGTACTGGTTTGCCGGGCTTTTCACAATTTCCTGCGGTGTCCCGCACTGGATGATGCGCCCGCCCTCCATGATGGCGATGCGGTTTCCGATGCGGAAGGCTTCGTCGAGATCGTGGCTTACGAAGATGATCGTCTTCTTCAGCCGCCGTTGGAATTCGAGCAACTCATCCTGCAAGCGGGTGCGGATCAACGGATCGAGCGCCGAGAACGGTTCATCCATCAGCAGGATCGGCGCGCCTGTCGCAAAGGCGCGGGCGAGTCCGACGCGCTGCTGCATGCCGCCCGAAAGCTCGTTGACTTTCCGGTCCGCCCATTTCGTCAGGTTGACCAGATCGAGCTGTTCGCCGACGCGTTTCTTGCGATCTGCCTCAGGCATGCCTGCGAGTTCGAGACCGAAGCCGACATTGTCGGCAACCGTGCGCCAGGGAAGAAGCGCGAACTGCTGAAACACCATGGAGACCGTATGCATGCGGAAGTCGCGCAGCGACTTCGCCGTGCAGCGATAGGGGTTCAGAGAACCGTTTGCCGTTTTGATCTCGACGTCGCCGCGTACCACGGGTGCAAGGCCGTTGACAGCTCTGAGCAGCGTCGACTTGCCGGAACCGGAGAGGCCCATCAGGACCAGGATTTCGCCCTCGTTGATCGTCAGCGAAGCCCCGGCGACGCCGAGCACAAGACCCGTGGCGGCGCCGATCTCGTCGCGGCTCTTTCCCTGGTCGACCATTTGCAGAGCGGTCTGCGGGCTCTTGCCGAAGATGATGTCGACATTCTTGAAAACAACCGCGTCCGTCATGCGCTTTCTCCTTCATCGGACGAGCGGAACAGGCGGTCGAGGATGATCGCGAGGATAACGATGCAAAGACCAGCCTCGAAACCCTTGGCGACATTGACCGAGTTCAAGGCGCGAAGCACCGGAACGCCGAGACCGTTGGCGCCGACGAGCGCGGCGATGACCACCATCGACAGGGAAAGCATGATCGTCTGGGTAAGGCCGGCCATGATCTGCGGCGTCGCAAAGGGCAACTCCACCTTGCGCAATACCTGCCACGGCGTCGCGCCGAAGGATTCGGCCGCCTCAACCAGGGAAGGCGGCGTCGAGATGATGCCGAGGCGCGTGAGCCGGATCGGCGCGGGAATGGCGAAGATGACGGTGGCGATCAGGCCTGGAACCATGCCGAGGCCGAAGAGGATCAGCGCCGGGATGAGATAGACAAAGGTCGGAATCGTCTGCATCAGGTCGAGAATGGGGCGCATGACGGCATAGACCCACGCGCGGCGGGCTGCGGCAATGCCGAGCGGAACGCCGACAGCCATGCTCACGAAGCTTGCCGCGAGAACCAGCGCTAGAGTTTCGGTCGTTTCCTTCCAGTAGCCCTGGTTGACGATCAAGAGAAGCCCAAGACCGGTGAAGAGCGTCACCCCGAGCGAGCGGCGGAACCACCAGGCGAGCGCCGTGACGACCGCGACGACGATGAGCGGATGAGGGGTCTGGAGGATGTAGAGCAGGACGGCCACGACCGCCGACAGGAAATTTGCGAGCTGATCGAAGAACAGTTCGAAATTGGTTGTCAGCCAGTCGACGAACGCTTTGGCCCAGCCTCCGATGGGGATGCGGTATTCAGTCAGAAATTCCACGAGCTTGGATCCCTCTTGTCAGGGTCAAAAACCGGATCGCGCGAAGCGGTGAAAAAAGGCGGGGTGGTACCCCGCCCGCTGCATGTTTCCTCAAACCGGACCGATTGAAGGGTGAAACGTGCAGCACTTCAGGGTGCTACAGCGACCTCTATGCGTGCTGCAGGACACACGGCCCTCTGGTCGATCAGAGACCCAGGGCGGTCTTGACCGCAGCCATTCCGTCGCCGCCGTCCCTGGCGGTCACACCGGCAAGCCAGGGGTCGATTACCGTCGGATTGGCCTTGAGCCATGCCGCCGCAGCTGCCTCCGGCTCTTCGCCGTCGTTCAGGATCTTGCCCATGATCTCGTTTTCCATCTGGAGCGAGAACTTCAGGTTCTTCAGCAGGGCGCCGACGTTCGGGCATTCGGTCGTGTAGCCGGCACGCACATTGGTCAGCACCGTCGCGCCGCCAAAGTTCGGACCAAAGATATCATCGCCGCCCGACAGATAGGTGAGCTTAAAATTGGCGTTCATCGGGTGCGGCTCCCACCCGAGGAAGACGATCGGCTCGCCGTCCTTCTCAGCGCGGGCGACCTGCGCCAGCATGCCTTGCTCGGAGGACTCGACCACCTCGAAACCCTTGAGATCGAAGGTTCCCTTGTCGACCATGTCGATGATCAGACGGTTGCCGTCATTGCCCGGTTCGATACCGTAGATCTTGCCGTCCAGTTCATCCTTGTGTGTGGCGATATCCTTGAAATCCTTGATCCCGAGTTCCGCGCCTTTGGCGTTGGTGGCGAGCGTGTACTTGGCGCCTTCGAGGTTCTCGCGCACGGTTTCGACCGACTTGTCCTCGCGATAGGGCGCGATGTCGGCTTCCATTGTCGGCATCCAGTTGCCGAGGAAGACATCGATGTCCTTGTTCTTCAGCGAGGTATAGGTGACGGGAACCGACAGGACCTTCACGTCAGTCTCGTAGCCGAGGCCCTTGAGTATCGTGGTCACCGTTGCGGTCGTTGCCGTAATGTCCGTCCAGCCGACATCGGAGAAACGGACGGTTCCACAGCTTTCCGGCTCGGCCGCGACGGCATTTCCGGCGGTCAGGGCTGCCATGCAGACGGCACCAGCCAGCATGAATTTGAGAGAGCGTATGCTTGTCATCATTGTCGTTCCCCTGCCTGTATTTATTGTTTTAGCCAAACACCAATGGAGCTTGAATTCAAGCGCCTTGATGCCGAAGGAAGTGTATTGCGTCAATACATTGACGGGATGCACAATGCGACGCCGGATGTCGCAATATCCAAGAAAAGAAAGCCATTTTTCGCCACGCGCTTGCACCGGCGCGCACCAGTTGTCGTCATGCTTCGCCCAGCTACGCGGTTTTGGGGAAACGCGCCGAAGCGAAAATCTGTGGGTCGTGCCGACCCGCTCTGGCCATCGGCCGCAAGCCCCGTCATGAAGCGGACTGCTGCAGCTTGCGCGTCTGATTAGGACGCGCGGCGCTGCAGGAAGTCCGGAGACGGGGAATATGGCCAAACTCTATTTCAGCTATGCGACGATGAATGCCGGCAAAAGCACGCTTTTGCTGCAGGCCTCCTATAACTATCAGGAGCGCGGCATGCGCGTCGTCATGCTGATTGCCGCCTTCGATGACCGCGCCGGAGCCGGCCGCATCTCGTCGCGCATCGGATTGGCCTCGGACGCGATCCCGTTCAGCGGTGATGACGATCTCTACGCCCTGGTCGATCGCCTGAACGGTGACGGTTCGGGCGAGATCGCCTGCGTCTTCGTGGACGAGGCGCAATTTCTCGCCGAAGATCAGGTCTGGCAGCTTGCGCGCGTTGCCGACCGCCTCGGCATTCCGGTGATGGCCTATGGCCTCAGAACCGACTTCCAGGGCAAGCTCTTTCCCGGTTCCATGGCGCTGCTTGCGATCGCTGACGAGTTGCGCGAAGTCAGGACAATCTGCCATTGCGGGCGCAAGGCGACGATGGTCGTGCGCCTCGACGGCGCCGGCAACCTTGTGCGCGAGGGCGCGCAGGTAGATGTCGGCGGCAACGAGAAATACGTCCCCTATTGCCGCCGTCACTGGGAAGACCGGATGCGCGACGGCTGAAGAAGCCCGCCGAAATTCCCGACGTGATCGCCAATCTCACGGACACTTCGGCTGCACGATAGACGGCCACCGCCACCGCTTGCGCCTGTGCGGGCGCCCGCGCAAAAAAGCGTGTGTGCTATACTTGTCCTGACCGGCCAAACATCCTTTATATAACTGCAATCGAAAGCTGAATAATTCGGCACGCGATGCGGGTGACCGTCCCGATCAAGGGGCCGGGTTAAAGGGGGAAAGTATGGCGACTCTTCAGAATTTTGCCGCAGAAATCGAAAAGACGAAGAATGTCGTCCAGGAGATGCGCGGCAAGCTTGAGCAATCTGGCGTTGTCCTCGACCAGTTCGCCAAGGCCGACACCAAACTCGGTGACGTCAATTTCGACATCGAGAACGCCCGCATTCAGGACGTGATCAATCAGCAGAAGGTGATGGAAGCCAACATTGCCGATCTGATCATCGGGCTTGAGGATGCGACCAACGTCTTCGGCTCCGAATTTGAAAGCATGAAAAGCTATACCGGCTATGAGAAATTCATCGGCATATTCTCCAAGCAGAAGATGCAGCGCCTCAGGACCGATCGCGTGCGCAACATGTCGCTTGCCGGGAACCTGCAGGAACTTCTCGTCAAGTCCGACACCATCGTTGGCATCCTCAAGGAACAGAGGGCGATCCTCGACCAGCGCTACAAGACCTCCGAGCAGAGCCTTATCAAGGTGATCGACCGCCGCAAGGGGACGATGGCAGCGCTTGAGGAGACGCAGAAGCGCATCGAGGAACTCAATCCACTGTTGCTCGACATCGAGAACAGGATCGCCGCGTCGACCGACCAGAAGACGAGAACTGGACTCGAGGGCGAGCGCTCGACGCTCGCGACCGAATATAACGAGAAGCAGGCCAAGGAGCAGGAGTTGCTCGCAGAGAGCCAGACGCTCGAACGCTACACGTCGATGTTCCAGACCTTCGTCGATTCCCTCAACAATCAGATCGCGGCGCAGAATACGCTGATCAACAAGCTGACGATCGATACCGAACAGCGCATCGTGCTCTACAAATCGCTGGAGGACTCGTTGAAGACGGCGGCGCAGCAGGACGTCGCCCACAGGATCAACACGCTCGGGAGCCAGGTCGACACCGCGGCCGAGGAAACCATGGCCGGGATCGGCGCGGCGGCGCAGCGTCACATCGGCGACCTTCTCGAAATGCATGAAAAGAACATGCTCGCGACGCAGGATATCCAGCGGCGCAAGAAGCTTGCCGACGACGCCTTCGCCCGTCGCTTCCAAACGGTGATGGACAAGCACAATGCGGCAAACTACGTGAAGCAGTGATCGGCAAGGCGGCAATGACAAGATTTGCGACCGCCTTTCGGCGCTCGCCGAGGGATTAGGCATGAACACCGCCGCATCCGCAGCCGTACGGCAATATTTCAGTTCCATCCGATCCGCGCTGGCGGGGCTTGAACTGTTTCTCGGCGACCGCAACTCACCGCTCTATCAGAATACGGTGGTCGGGGAGGTGATCGTTCCCTATCTCGCCCGTCTGAAGGCATCGATCGCCTGCTGGGAGAACCGCATCGGCTTCGTCGAGCGGTTCCGGATTTCGCGCGCCGAAAGCGGCTTCCCGGTGTTCCAGAACGTGCTCGAACTGGAAAACGACCGGCAGAGCGCGGAAAAGCGTCTGGCGAGCATTCCCGCGGCCGATGCGCTCCGCGAAGAAATGGCCGATTTCATCCTCAGGCAGAAGGCCTTTCCCGAGGCATTGCAGGCCCGCATGGCGGAAAGGCTCTATCTCGAGCAGATCGGCAAGGGCGACATCTTTTCGCCGTTCATCCTGCCGGAGACGATCCGGGTCGCCGTCAATTCGAAGACGATGCGGCCCTATTACGTCGTCTCCTGGGGCGCCTTCGACGGCACCCAGACGCTCCCCATGGTCTACATGGCGACGATCGAGGATTCATCGGAAAACATCGTCGAAATGCTGGTCACCCGTGAAGGCAAGCTCAACCCGGACGTCGAGATTCCGCTGCCGGTTGGCGGGCTCCTCAATCCCGACCTTGCGAGCCGCTTCGATGACTTCGCCTCGAAGAACAGCGCCTATTCGCTGACGCCGGTGACGATCGCGACCAATCTCGACAAGGATTTCCCGGAGCTTCACCCGAAACAGCTTCGGCGCATCGTGCTCGGCCCGTTCTATTCGGCCGGGATCACCGAGAACAACGCCCGGGTCAACGATATCCTCTCGAAGGTCCGGAAGGCCGAAAATGCCTGGCTTTTGACCTGGACGGTGCAGGAGGTCTTCTCCAAGGCCGAACGCCCTGCGGAGCGCGGCTTCTGGTCCTCGACGCCGGCGCAGGAGGAATTCCACATAGACACGGACAACCTGGAGGCTGCACGGATGGGCGTCAGCTCCTATGAGAAGCATGCGCTCGTGCCGCACGACGCCTATCAGGCGCTTTACGCCGAAGGGGAGGCGGGTGCGGTCTTCGGAGACTACAAAGTGCACGTGATTTCCGGCAACCAGGTGGTGAGCGAGGTTTGACGATGACGCTGAATACCGGCCTGACGACGCTGCACGAAGACGATATCGCCAAACATCAGGCGACAGCCCAGAGCCTTGTCACCAAGCTGATCATCCTCGAACGGGAAGATACATCCAGAGGGACGCCGCTCGCGGGCACCGGCCGTCGTTTTGTCTCGACCGTTTCGACCGGCAGCCAGCGCCGCAGCCGCGAGGTCGAGCTTCAGCGCACGATCCAGTCGGTGCGTGGCGCCGATCCGCTCCTGTCGCCCGCCCAGCATGCCGTCCTCTACCGGACGCGCCGCGGCATCCAGGTGGCGCTTGCCGTGGCCGACGTCTTCGCGCGGCAGACGAATCTCGAGCAATTGCAGGCGCGCAACGCCACGGCGCCGCTCGGCGGCGAGGAGGTAGGCCAATTCAAGGCACTGCTTTCGGCCGCCGCCTATATCGCCGCCTTCACGCTCGCGGCCTATCTGGGTGCCACCCTGCAGGGAGAGGGCGAACCGGTCGATGATGCCGCAGAGCCCGACTTTCTCTTCGATACGCCCCAGGATGCGCTGAAGAGCATGGTTGCGGGACTCGACCGCAGCATTGCTGGCGCCCAGGACGATCTTGCCTTGACCGCCCGGACGCGCGCCTTTTCACGCGCCACGATCGAAGGACTGATCGCCCGCAAGGCGCGGTTCACCGGCCTCCAGAGCTTCGAAAACGTCCATATCCGGCTCGACCAGGACGACTTCACCCTGAACGGTTTCGACATTGCGCCTGGGCAGAAGCGCAAGCCATTGGTGATGACCTTCAAGAAGCCGGAAGAAATCATCGGCAACCACATTGCGAAGTACCAGGCGCTGAAGCTTGCCAAGATGCTGATGGCCTACGACTTCGACCGGCAGATGAATCCCTTCGTCGAACTTGGCGGCTTCCTCTTCACCTTCATCGGCGACGGAATGCCGGGCACCGGCAAGACCATTCTCATCCAGATGCTCGCCGGAATGCTCCACGATTACTGCGGCGTTGCCGGCTACGCTTTCCATTACGAGAACTTCGGAGTCGACCAGATCTCCTCCTACCAGGGAAAGTCCGGCCAGAACTGCAAGGAATTCGTCAACAACGTCATCAATCCTCGGGCGATCGGCTTCGGCACGATCGACGATGTCGACCAGGTGGCGGCGAGGCGCTCCGACGACCGCGCTTCGGCCGGCCAGCATGAGGTGACGGCGGTGCTGATGGAGAGTTTCGCCGGTGCGTCGACCGTGGTGCGCGGCAACTGCACGTTCGGCATGTTCTCGAACTACCCGGAGAACGTCGACGACGCGTTGCGTCAGCGCGCGGGGGCGCGTTGGCTTGTCGACGGGCCCCAGACGGAAGGCGACTATATCGACATCTTTGCGCTGCTTGTCGGCAAGAACCACAAGATCCCGCTTGGTCAGCACGATCTCTATGCCGGCCAGGAGATCGAGCGCGCGGTGTCAAAGTCCTACGTGGCCCATTCACAGCCGCAGGAGGAGGGGCTCGCCGCCGTTTGGGAGCGCTACGAGAAGGAAAAGGGCAAGATTGCCACGCTCGCCGACGTCGGCGCCTATCTGCACATGATCAAGGAAGCCGAACCGCGCTTTACCGGCCGGGCGATCAGGAACATCACCGATGCGATCAAGATGCGGGCGATGGACGTTGAACTGCCCGACGACTGGTTCAAGGATGCCGGCGCCTTCATGCACAAGTCCTACGACGAGAAGAAGGCGATGATCGAGGAGTTGCGCGGCCCGATCACGATCGAGATGGTGCTGCAGGAAATCAACCGCTACGCCGACAGCGAGTTCCGCTACACCGACAAGTCGGACGATGCGGCGGTCGGCGAGATCATCCGCCGCGAGCGCCAGCGGGAGAAGGCGATCCGCGAAATCGAGACCATGAAGCGCGAGGGCAGGTGGCAGGCATGAGCGAAGAGCATAAGGAACGCTCCAGCGCCAACGCGCGGAGCATTTCCGTATGAAACGCCTCCTCGAAGCGGAACTGATCTATGGGCGGCTGCTCGACATAGCCGAGCCGCATCTCGTCGCGCGCTACAACAAGGCGCTGCAGGGCTTGGGCCTGAAACCGACGGCGCTCGATCACTTCAGCATCGATATGACCGGTTTCTCGCCGGAGATCGCCGACGAACTCGGGGATCGCGACTATCTCGACCCGAACCGCGTCAATCGGCGCTTTATCATCCTGACGCCGGCGCAGGCGGACCTCCCGGTCGTTCATACGAGTTTCTCCAACACCGCGGCGCTGATGCATGAATTCTTCAACGCCAACAGCCGCGCGATCAACGCGGTGACCATCAAGGATGCGCTCTACGGCGAGATCGAGGATTCGGTTTCGGTGGTCGAGGACATCGACGACCTGCTTTCGATCAACGAGGTTCGTTTTCGGGTCCTTTCGGCGGAAGACATGCTAGGCAAGGCAACCGAGCTCAGGGAACTGGTGGACCGATTGAAGAAGGTACCGACCGCCTGGGCCGACGACGCCATGCTGAACCGGATGGTGGAGCTGGCAAAGGTGACCGGCGACATCCGGCAGAACGCGCTGGTGCCGAACGAACTCGTTTTCCGCCATGAGGCCTTCTGGGCCAATCACTTCGGCGGCGTCTATGTCTTCCTCGACCAGAAGACGACGACGGTGATCTGCGATCCCTCGGTGCCCGGTTTCAGGCGGTCGCGGCCGTGGCAGGTGGCCTACATTGCCATCAACGATCACGCCCGCATCTACGAGTTTCTCGCCCGGACCAACCGGCTGCAACTGCCGCAGGCCTCCTGGGTGCAGGAATCCGGGCTGTTCCAGCACCGGGCAGACATGATCATTCGCGGGCTGATCAACGCTGCCGATCCGACTGCCGATCTCATGGGTGCCGACCGGATCTGGCTGCAGACCTGGATCCACCGCAACGCGGCGATCGTGTCGCGCGACGGGACATACCCCTTCCTTCAGGAAATGGCTCGCATGCTTGCGGCAACGGGCACGATCACCATGGCGGAGGTCCCGCCGGAACATCGCTTCCTGCTCGTGCGCGCCGCACCGATGCATCCCGATCAATGGCTGGTGAACCGCTTGATATCGCAGCTCGTCCCGCGCGACTTCGTCTCCCGCTTCGTGTTCGACAAGCAGGGATTCTATGACGCCTACGAGCATTACGGCGAAAAGTTCCGGGAATATGTTGTCGCGACGCTGACCAGCACGTATCTCAAGGACAAGGCCGCTTTCCGCCACAAGCTTTACGGTCTCAAAGAGGAATAGGACATGTTCGATCCGATCGTTGCGTTTTTTTCGCGTGTCTTCACGGCGATCGGCCGTGGCATCGGCCTGGCGGTGGCCTGGCTCCTCTGGCCCTTCGTCGCACTCGGCAACTGGTATCGGGCGAGAAGCTGGATCATCAAGGGCCCGGTCGGCCTCGTCCTGCTCGGTCTTATCCTGTTCTACGGCTACTTCATTTGGCAGACGCAGGCCTGGACCAACTTCAATCCAGACTATGTCGATCGCTACAAGCTCGCCGAGCGCAAGGTGCCGGCAGGGTCGCCGGTAAGCGGTCCCGGCGCAACCACGCCGGGGCAGCCAAATCCAGGGACTACTGGCGACCAGGCTGCCGCAGTCGGTTCATCGGGCGAGGCCAACACGACCGAGGCGCTCGCCGTCGCGCAGCTGCCGGCAGGAACGGTTTGCCAGACCTCGGCGATCGTCGACGTAGCAGCCGATCTCATCGACTACAATGTCAACCAGAATGCCTGGATATCCTCGATGCTGCTCTACAAGCTCGGCCTCTTCGGGATGGACTGGGACGATACGCCCTGGCTCGACAACAAGGCGTCGTTCCAGCGCGGCATCAACCAGGCGATACGCCGCACCTCGGTGGAGCTCGTGGATTCGCTCGGACGCGTCCGCGGCACGTCGGGCATCAACAACGACCTGCAAAGCGCGCGCGGCAACATCCAGTTCGACGAGGAGACCTGGTATTTCGGCATCAACCCGTTCGGACCCAAGACGCCGACGCCGAGCTTCTATCGGGCGGCGATGCACGATTTCAGGAAGTTCAATGTTTCGCTCGGCAAGTGCGAGGCGATCTTCGACGGGCGGTCCGACAACATGGTCGAGTTCCTCGACCGCATCGCCAACGATCTCGGCAACACCTCGGCAATCATCCGCGAACGCTCCGAATTCCACAACGGCGGCTGGTTCGACACGCGCGCCGACGACCGCTTCTGGTTCGCCTTCGGCCAGCTCTATGGCTACTACGGCATTCTTTCCGCGGCCGGTGCCGACTTCGAGAATGTGGTGGCGCAGCGCGGCCTGACGCCGATCTGGACGGAGACGATCCGGCAGCTGCGCGCCGCCTTGAACATCCAGCCGCTCATCATCTCGAACGGTCGCGAGGATGGCTGGATCATGCCGACGCATCTGGCGACGATGGGCTTCTACATCCTTCGCGTGCGGTCCAACCTGGTGGAAATGCGCGATATCCTTGCCCGATGACGCGCGGCGTGCAAGCGTAAGCACGCAGAAACAAAGCGCGCCCATTTTCGCGGAGGAGGCGGATGGGCGTGCCACAAAGGGGGAACAGCCATGCCGGAGGTCAAATCCGATATCGAGATCGCGCGCGCCGCGAAGAAGAAGCCGATCCAGGAGATCGGCGAAAAGCTCGGCATTCCGCCGGAGCACCTGCTGCCCTACGGCCACGACAAGGCCAAGGTCAGCGCTGAATTCATCGCTCAGCAACTGAACAACGGAAACGGCCGGCTTATCCTGGTGACCGCGATCAACCCTACGCCGGCCGGCGAGGGCAAGACGACGACCACCGTTGGGCTCGGCGACGGCCTCAACCGCATCGGCAAGAAGACGGTCGTCTGTATCCGGGAGGCATCACTCGGCCCCTGCTTCGGCAGCAAAGGCGGCGCGGCCGGCGGTGGTTATGCCCAAGTCGTGCCAATGGAGGACATCAACCTTCACTTCACCGGCGATTTCCATGCCATCACGGCGGCGCACAACCTGCTGGCGGCGCTGATCGACAATCACATCTATTGGGGCAACGAGCAGGCGATCGACATTCGCCGCATCGCCTGGCGTCGGGTGATGGACATGAACGACCGGGCGCTGCGCCAGATCGTCGGTTCGCTCGGCGGTGTCGCCAACGGCTACCCGCGCGAGACCGGCTTCGACATCACCGTCGCCTCGGAAGTCATGGCGATTCTGTGCCTGGCGATGGACATCAAGGATCTCGAAAAGCGGCTCGGCAACATCATCATCGGCTATCGGCGCGACAAGAGCCCGGTCTACGCCCGCGACATCAAGGCGGACGGGGCGATGGCGGTGTTGCTCAAGGACGCGATGCAGCCGAACCTGGTGCAGACGCTTGAGAACAACCCGGCTTTCGTCCATGGCGGCCCCTTTGCCAATATCGCCCATGGTTGCAATTCGGTGGTCGCTACGGCAACGGCCTTAAAGCTCGCCGACTACGTGGTGACCGAGGCCGGCTTCGGTGCCGATCTCGGCGCCGAGAAATTCTTCGACATCAAATGCCGCAAGGCCGGCCTGAAGCCGGACGCCGCCGTCGTCGTCGCGACCGTGCGGGCGGTCAAGATGAATGGCGGCGTGAAGAAGGAGGACCTCAGCCGGGAGAATATCGAAGCGCTCAAGAAAGGTTGCGCCAATCTTGGGCGGCACGTGCAGAACGTCAAGAAATTCGGCGTTCCCGTGCTCGTTGCGATCAACCACTTCACCTCCGACACCGAGGCCGAGATCCAGGCGATCAAGGACTACGTCAGGACGCTCGGTTCCGAAGCCGTTCTTTGCAGGCACTGGGCCGAGGGTTCGGCAGGGATCGAGGAACTGGCGCACAAGGTCGTGGACCTTGCCAATGCGGGCCACTCGCAGTTTTCGCCGCTTTACCCGGACGACATGCCGCTCTTCCAGAAGATCGAGACGATCGCCAAGGACATCTATCACGCGAGCGAGGTTATTGCCGACAAGCTGGTGCGCGAACAGCTCCGGACTTGGGAGGACCAGGGTTACGGCCACCTGCCGATCTGCATGGCGAAGACCCAATATTCGTTCTCGACGGACCCGAACCTGCGCGGCGCGCCGAGCGGTCACACCGTGCCGATCCGGGAGGTGCGACTTGCGGCCGGCGCCGGCTTCATCGTCGTCATCACCGGCGAGATCATGACGATGCCCGGCCTGCCGAAAGCGCCGTCCTCCGAGAGGATACGGCTCAATGAAGAGGGGCTGATTGAGGGGCTGTTCTGAGGCGCGCGATCATGGCGAAGCCGCCCATGACGGCACCCCCTCTGCCTTTCAGCCAAGACCGCCGATATAGTCGGGCTTGCCGATCGGAACGCCCTTGTGGCGGAGGATGTCGTAGGCAGTGGTGACGTGGAAATAAAAGTTCGGCAGTACGAACTTCAAGAGATAGTCCTCGCCGCTGAAGTTGACCTTGAGGTTGGGGAAGCTGAGCGTGACTTCGCGGTTTTCGCTGCCTTCAAGATCGGCGGGTTGGACCGTTTCGAGGAATGCGACCGTCTTGGCGATCCGTTCGCGCAGCTCGGCGAAGCTCCGTTCCTCGTCCGGGAAGCGTGGCGTTTCGATCGTCGTCAGCCGTCCGATGGCGTTCTTGCTGGTGTCGCTCGCCCGCTGGATCTGTCCGACGAGCGGCAGCATATCCGGCGCGAGCCGTGCCTCGAAGAGCTCAGCGAGCGGCATGCCCTTCTCTGCAGCGAAGGCCTCGGCCTTGTCCAAGAGGCCACCGAGGGCAGAAAAGCCGCGGATGAAGGCGGGCACGGAGAGCTTGTACATGGTTAGCGGCATGGATTGTTCCTCGGTCAGGTCGATGGCGGGCGAAAAATGATGCGCAATAGATCGTGCTCGCCCGCGGTGATTTCAATCGCCTCGCCGCTATCTTGCGTCCCATGGTCGGTGAGCCGCGTCACCGCGCAGCATGGATACCTACAGCGCCGCGCGTCCAATCGGACGCGCAAAGGTCGCTGTAGCACTTTGATTTGCAGTAGGCGGCAGGTACCACGGTAACGACTTGTCTCCCTGGGCAAGTTCGTCGTGCCTGCAGACGAGAAGGCGCCAACCTGCTCCGACAGGAACTTGACGACCGCCTATCGACAGTAGCGATAGCCGTTCTTGCGTTCGATGATGTCGAGATGCAGGTGCATCTCATGGGCGGCGTCGCTGCCCGGATCGAGGACGGTTGTGAAATAGAGGCAGCCCGATGCCGTGACCGCGCGCTGAAACGCGCCGTCCAGCGTGCCATCCTCGTCGCGCGGCTGGATGGCGATCGTCCTGCCGTTGCCCAATGTGAACGAGGCGATGTCGACAGCGTTGCCATGGGCATGCTCCGATATCTTGCCGGCCGTTGCGTTGTTGCGCAGGCGGCAGACGTAGGTCGATGCCTGGTTCACCGTCGCGATCCGGGTGTCCGGTCCGAACGCGGCCGCGGCTGCGGGGACCGCCGATTCCTTGGTCCAACGGGCAAGCGCCAGTGCCGTCGCGCAGCGCATAGTCCCTTCCGGCTTCAGGGCGACGCCCGGCAAGATCGCCGTCACGCGAACCGGTTTGTCGATGCCGCAGCCTTTGCCATCGTCGATGCGCTTGGTGTCAGTGAATGTGCCGCCGAGCGCCTTGAGATCGGCAAGGCAGGAGGCGTGCTCTTCGGCAGGCTCCTCTTTCACCGGCAGGAATACCTCCTCAATGCTGTCGTCCTTTGTCTTGTCTCCGGGAGCTGCTTCTTTCTCTTCTACGCGCGGCTGAGCACCTGTCTTTCTATTGATCTCGGCGCCCTTGGGTGGCACGCCAGGTTTCAGCTCCGGGGTTGGCGTTGCTTGCTCGCCGGGGACAGCTGGTTTCGGGACCGGCACCGGACCCTTCGTGGGAAGGCTTGCGCCCGAAAGAATCGAAACGGACAACAGGATCATTCCGGCGGAGTGGCGCATGCAGGTCCTTCCCATCCGTTGCGGCCAAAGCCAAAACGCATGAGAGCAGATCCTGTTTCAAAATGTGCTGAAACTGAGGACGAGGTCGGTTTGGAGCGTGAATCCGGGGGGGCGCCCGCACCCCTGGATTTATATTGACAATTTCACTCATGTTTTTTATGTGGCGTAAATGAGGCGACGCGGCTCACACGTCGCTCGCAATTAAACCTCGCCCAGCCAGCCCCTTGAGTTTGCCGCTCAACAGCAAGCCCGGCCAACATCTCAAAGGACTGGTCCATGCTCAACCGGCATCATCGCCTGGGTCTTTTTGCATGCACGGCATTCGTCACCCTGGCCGGAACAACGTTTTCGCACGCGCAACCCGCTGACAAGGCGGCGACTGCCGCTGAAAAGCAGGGGCGCGTAACGGCACTGAAGAAATTGGTCGTCACGAACGGCGAGAAGGAAGGTGTGGCGGATACGCCGCTTGCCGAGCGGGTCACCGAAGAACAACTCGACAACAACCAGATATCGAGTTTCGAAGATCTGGGCAGAAGTCTTGAGCCCGGCGTGAACTTCAACCGCACAAACGGCAGCGTCAATATCCGCGGTCTGGAAGGGCCACGGGTGCTGACGACGATTGATGGCATCCCGATCCCCTTCATTGATGACGGTGCGCCCGAAGCAGATGGCGGTATCGACAGCTTCGATTTTGCCACGCTCTCGACGATCGATGTCGTACGTGGCGCCGATTCGAGCCGCGCCGGCGGTGGTGCGCTCGGCGGCGCCGTCGTCCTGCGCACGCTGGAGCCGGAAGACCTGATCGGCGAGGGAAGGACCTGGGGCGGAATCTTCAAGTTCGCCTATGACGGTGACGATGAGAGCCTCGGCGGATCGGCCGCCGTTGCCGCGCGCTACGACAATACGGCCGTTCTGTTCCAGGGTGGCTACAAGAGGGGGCACGAACGGCAAAGCAACGGTGATGTCGGTGGCTATTCGACGACGCGCACCGAGGCGGATCCGGCCGACTACGACCAGAACAACCTCCTGTTCAAGGTGCGGCAATATACCGACAGCGGCCACACGTTCGGGCTGACGGCGGAACGCTTCGATCGCGACAAGGACATCGATTTCATGTCCGGGCAGAGTCTCCTCGGCAACTATCGGCCGGGCAACTACGACAAGCTCGACAATACCCGGCGTGAGCGCCTGTCGCTCGACTATGAATTCGAGGCCACCGACGATAACGGCTGGTTCGACAGCGCCTCGGCCACCATTTACTGGCAACGCCTGCTCCGCGAAAATGGTGTTGATGCTTTTCGCAGCACCTCGGTGATCGGCGAGTATTCGCGGCTCAACGAGGCGGAGGACGAGAGCTTCGGCGCCACCGGTTACGTCGACAGGTTCTTCGACACCGGTCTCCTGCTGCATCAGGTCACGCTCGGCGGCGATTTTGCCATCGGCAAGCTACACCAGTACTCTTCAGGTGAGGATAGCTGCGACACGGCGCCCAGCCCTTCCTGCAACTTCCTGCATACCAATCAGTCCGACAGCCCGGACGTCGACAGCAAGAAAGTAGGTATTTACCTGCAGGATCGCATCTCGATCGGTGATGGTCCCTTCGCGCTGACGCCGGGGCTCCGCTTCGACTGGTACGATTATTCGCCCCAGAATACCGCTGCCTATATGCGCAATCCCAACTATGACGGGGTGCCGCCCGGTCAGAGCGACCAGGCGCTGTCGCCGAAGCTGCTTGCGACCTATCAGGCGGCGGAACAGGTCGAGCTTTTCGCGCAGTGGGCGATGGCTTTCCGGCCGCCGACAGCCGAGGAACTCTATCTCAACTACGGTGCACCGGGCAGCTACCTGCAGATCGGCAATCCCGACCTGAAGCCGGAAACGAGCCACGGTTTTGAGGTCGGAGCCAATTTCGGTGACGAGGAATTCGGTGGGCGCGTAAGTGCCTTCTACAACAGGTACCGGAACTTCATCGACGAGCGCTAGAGCTTCGATCCGACCGGAACCTATCCGCTCGGCATTACCGAGGCTATAAACCGCGCGAACGTCTCCATCCACGGGATCGAGGTGTCCGGCCACAAGGTCTTCGCCAATGGCTTCCACGTGCGCACTGCACTTGCCTATGCCTATGGCCGGGATCTCGATACGGACGAAGTGCTGGGCTCTGTGGCCCCGTTGAAGGGAGTCCTCGGTGTAGGCTATGCCACCGAAACCTGGGGAACCGACGTGATCCTTACGGCTGCGATGGCCGTTTCGGACAAGTCGACCAACAGCTTCAAGGCGCCGGGTTATGGCATCGTCGATCTCACCGGCTGGTGGGAGCCGGCTGAGTTGCCGGGCCTGCGGGTGAATGCCGGCGTCTACAACGTCTTCGACAAGACCTATTGGGATGCGATCAACACCCAAAATACGTTCACGCAGCCGGCGGATTTCTATTCGGAGCCGGGCCGCACCTTCAAGATCTCGCTGACGCAACGCTTCTAGCGGCCCGACGCATCCGATCGATCGAATGGGCGGCTCTCGGTAGCCGCCCATTTCAACTCCGTCGATCCCGTTTTTCCCGCTTGCACGCATCCGCAAGCCGCGCTAACACTTTCGCCCATGATGAACGCACGCAACATTTCGATCTGGTGGTGGGCTCGCTGAGGCGGCCTTGACCAGTCATGCGTGATTGAGACATGAAGCCGCCCGGAGATTTCGAGGCGGCTTTTTCGTATTCAAAGCCGTGTGGAAAGACCGGGCTTTTACGGAGCGAGGCGAATGGCAACGGTAATTCTGGAAGACGGCGCGGAGAGCTACACAACCGAAGGCGGCATCGTCGTCACGCGCAGGCGGCGCGATGCATCCTACACGGACGCGATCTCGTCCTGTGTCGACAAGCTCGACGAGCGGCGCGGCGCGGTCTTCTCCTCGAACTACGAATATCCCGGCCGCTACACCCGCTGGGACACCGCCGTCGTCGACCCGCCGCTCGCCATCTCTTCCTTCGGTCGCTCGCTCTGGATCGAAGCCTATAACGAGCGCGGCGAGGTGTTGCTGGCGCTGATCGGCGAGTACCTGAAATCCGTTGCTGACATCACGCTCGGCAAATCGGAGGCCCGTCGTCTCGATCTCACCATCAACCAGCCGGATCGCGTGTTTACCGAGGAAGAGCGCTCGAAGATGCCGACGGTCTTCACCGTGCTTCGCGCCGTGACGAACCTCTTCCATTCGCCCGAAGATTCCAATCTCGGTTTCTATGGCGCGTTCGGCTACGACCTTGCCTTCCAGTTCGACGCAATCGACCTCAAATTGCAGCGGCCCGACGACCAGCGCGACATGGTCCTCTTCCTGCCGGATGAGATCCTCGTCGTCGACCACTATGCGGCGAAGGCCTGGGTCGACCGCTATGATTTTGCCAAGGGCGGTCTTTCGACCGAGGGCAAGGCGGCGGACATCGCACCGGAGCCGTTCCGCTCTGTCGACGGCATTCCGCCGCATGGCGATCATCGCCCGGGCGAATATGCCGAACTCGTGGTCAAGGCAAAGGAAAGCTTCCGTCGCGGCGACCTCTTCGAGGTCGTGCCAGGGCAGAAATTCTACGAACGCTGCGAGAGCCGCCCTTCGGAGATTTCCAACCGGCTGAAGGCGATCAACCCGTCGCCCTATTCCTTCTTCATCAATCTCGGAAACCAGGAATATCTCGTTGGCGCATCGCCGGAGATGTTCGTCCGGGTCTCAGGCCGCCGCATCGAGACCTGCCCGATTTCCGGCACGATCAAGCGGGGCGACGACCCGATCGCCGATAGCGAGCAGATCCTGAAGCTCCTGAATTCGAAGAAGGACGAATCCGAGCTCACCATGTGCTCGGACGTCGACCGCAACGATAAAAGCCGCGTCTGCGTTCCTGGTTCGGTGAAGGTCATCGGCCGTCGCCAGATCGAGATGTATTCGCGGCTGATCCATACAGTCGACCACATCGAGGGGCGGCTTCGCGATGACATGGATGCCTTCGACGGCTTCCTGAGCCACGCCTGGGCGGTGACCGTCACCGGCGCGCCGAAGCTTTGGGCCATGCGCTTCATCGAGAACCATGAGAAGAGCCCGCGTGCATGGTATGGTGGCGCGATCGGCATGGTCGGCTTCAATGGCGACATGAACACCGGCCTGACCTTGCGCACCATCCGCATCAAGGACGGGATCGCCGAGGTTAGAGCGGGCGCGACGCTCCTCTATGATTCCAATCCGGAAGAAGAAGAAGCCGAAACCGAACTGAAGGCATCCGCCATGATTGCAGCCATCCGCGACGCCAAATCCGCCAACAGCGCCAAGGCCGGGCGCGACGTTGCGCCGGTCGGCGCGGGCGTCAATATCCTGCTCGTCGACCACGAGGACAGCTTCGTCCACACGTTGGCTAACTACTTCCGGCAAACGGGCGCGAACGTTACCACCGTCCGCACGCCGGTTGCCGAGAAGATTTTCGACCGCGTCAAACCGGACCTTGTCGTGCTTTCGCCCGGACCCGGCACTCCAAAGGATTTCGACTGCAAGGCGACGATCAAGAAGGCGAGGGCGCGCGAACTGCCGATCTTCGGGGTCTGCCTCGGCCTTCAGGCGCTCGCCGAGGCCTATGGCGGCGACTTGCGACAATTGGCAATTCCGATGCATGGCAAGCCGTCGCGCATCCGCGTGCTGGAACCCGGCCTCGTTTTCTCCGGTCTAGGCAAAGAGGTGACGGTCGGGCGCTACCATTCGATCTTTGCCGATCCCTCCAGTCTACCGCGCGAGTTCATGATCACGGCAGAGAGCGAAGACGGCACGATCATGGGCATCGAGCACATGAAAGAGCCGGTGGCGGCGGTGCAGTTCCATCCGGAATCGATCATGACGCTCGGCGGCGACGCCGGCATGCGGATGATCGAGAACGTGGTCGCGCATCTCGCCAAACGGGCGAAAACCAAGGCCGCCTGACGGCACACGAATTGCGGCGGGCAAGGCTGCGCCACACGGCCCTTTGACAAGCCGTGCGTAATCACCCATATGGTGTTTCGAACCCGCCTGCGCGAAAATTCGCGCGGGCGGTTTTGCGTTTGAATAGGCTTGCATTTGCAACTCGTTTGCATCTGCACGAGGAATGAAGATGACCGCTTCCGATAGCAGAACGATCCTGAGGCTGGCCTTTTGGGGCATGCCGCTTTCTGTCGGTGTCATGGGGCTGAAGATGCTCGCCTGGTGGGTGACCGGTTCGGTTGCGCTGCTTTCCGACGGGCTGGAATCCATCGTGAATGTGATTGCCGCAGTAATGGCCTATGTGATGATTGGCTATGCCGCGAAACCGGCGGATGCGACCCACCCGTTCGGACATCACAAGGCGGAGTATTTTTCCGCCGTCATCGAAGGCGTGCTGATTGTCGTGGCAGCGCTTCTGATCTTATGGGAAGCGGTGCCGGAGATGATGGCGCCGGAACTCTTGAGCGCACCGGCGCTCGGTCTAGCGATCAACTTCGCCGCCGGCGTCATTAATGCGATCTGGGCTTATGTGCTGATCCGCGCCGGTACCCGTCATCGGTCGCCAGCGTTGAGCGCCGACGGGCACCATATTCTTTCCGACGTCGTAACATCGGCAGGCGTGCTCGTCGGCCTTCTTCTTGCCATTGCCACCGGTTACGCCATCCTCGATCCGCTGCTGGCAGTGATCGTCGCCGGCAACATCCTCTTCCAGGGGTGGAAGGTCATCTCGCGTTCGGTTGACGGGCTGATGGACCGGGCCGTGCCGGCGGAGGAGGAAGAGGCGATCAAGCAGGCAATCGCGGCAAATGCCGGCGGCTCTCTCGGCGTACACGATTTGAAGACACGGCAGGCCGGTCCGGCGATCTTCGTGGACTTCCACATGGTCGTGCCCGAAGCGATGCCCGTCGGCGACGCCCATGACATTTGCGACCGGGTCGAGGACGCGATTCGCGTCGTTCATCCGGGCGCGAGAATAGCCATTCACGTCGAGCCGGAAGGCGAGAAGGCACACGGTGTGCGTGTGAAGACCAGAGCGGGATGAGGAAAAGCGTTTGCGGTTTTCCGCCCGCATCCCGCTCTTACTATTTAGAATCGATCACGGCCAGGATTTGGTGGAGCAGTAAGGAAATGACGAAAACGGACGTATCAGGACTTTCACAACTAGGCGCAAAGGTCGACCTGCCGCAAAGCCCGGACGAGGCGGTGCTCGAAAGGGTACCGAGCAATCATACGGGGACGGACTTCGTCGTCCGTTTCACGGCGCCGGAGTTCACCTCGCTTTGCCCGATGACTGGGCAGCCGGATTTCGCGCATATCGTCATCGATTATGTGCCGGATGGCTGGCTTGTCGAGTCGAAGTCGCTCAAGCTCTTCCTGCACTCCTTCCGCAACCATGGCGCTTTCCACGAGGATTGCACCATCGACATCGCCAAGAGGCTGGTGTCGCTCCTGTCGCCGAAGTGGCTGAGGATCGGCGCCTATTGGTATCCGCGCGGCGGCATTCCGATCGACGTCTTCTGGCAGACGGGCGCGCCGCCGGAGGGTGTCTGGCTGCCGGATCAGGGTGTGCCGACCTATCGCGGTCGTGGGTGATTCCTAGAGTCTGTCAGACCTACGTTGAAACGTATCCTGCATGCCTGAGATAGGCGGCGCATTCGTGCGGGCTGAACGCCTTGAGAGCTTCGCCGACGCGCCGCCATGTCGCCTCGACGCTACGCTCGTCGGCCTTGCGCAGCAGGGTCTTGAGTTTGGCGAACATCATCTCGATCGGATTGAGGTCGGGGCTGTAGGGCGGCAGGAAGAACAGATGGGCGCCGGCGTCGCGGATGGCGCTGCGCGCCGGCTTGCCCTTGTGGCTGCCGAGATTGTCGAGGATGACGATATCCCCGGGGTTGAGGGTTGGCGCCAGGCATTGCTCGACCCAGGCGGTGAAGGCAATGCCGTTGATCGGGCCGTCGAGCACGAAGGGTGCGACGATGCGGTCGTGACGCAGCCCGGCGAGGAAGGTCAGCGTCTTCCAATGGCCATGCGGTATTCTGGCGATCAGCGGCTGGCCGCGCTGACACCAGCCGCGGCTGCGCGTCATGTTGGTTTTGACCCAGGTTTCGTCAACGAACACCAGGCGGCGCGGATCAAGTCGATGTTGATGGGTCTTCCAGCGGCTTCGGAAGCGCGCCACCTTCGGCCTGTCCTGCTCGCTGGCGATCAGCGTTTTTTTTAAATGTCTTGCCTTCGCGGCGCAGAAACCGCCAAACGGTGTCATGCGAGACATCGATCCCGGCCGCCTTCAGATCGGCGGCAAGCGCCCGCACCGTCCAATCGGTTTTGGCCGCCAGTCGGCGGTGAACCTCATCGGCCGCCGCGCCCCGCAGCATGGGTTTGACATGGCCCCCCATCTTGGCCGGCGCCAAACCGCGGCCGGACCGGTCGAGCTGGCCGATCCGCACCGCCGTCGCCGCCGATATCCCAAAGCGCAAGGCGGCCGCCCGCACCGTCATGCCTCCGGCCAAAGCGGCGGCGACGCGCTGGCGTAAATCAAGAGAAAGAGGTCGCGCCATCATTGCTGGCCTCCTCACCAGCAATGATCTTGAATCACAATCCCAACAAAAAGGGAATCC
>NZ_WITC01000036.1:280126-535094 GCF_009601505.1 Sinorhizobium terangae | reverse complement strand
CACGCATCGTGCTTTCCGAAAATCGGGTCCGATTTTCGGGCCGATGCGCCTAGAAGCCAGCCGCCTTGGCAAGCGCGCGCTTTTCACGTCGACGCTGGACCGAGGAGGGGATATTCATCGCCTCGCGATATTTGGCCACAGTGCGCCGGGCTATGTCGACGCCGGCCCGCTTGAGCAGATCGACGATGTCGTCGTCGGAAAGCACCGCTTCTGCGCTCTCCTGCTGGATCATGGTACGGATGCGGTGACGAACGGATTCCGCCGAGTGGGCGTCCCCGTTCTCGGCCGAGCCGATCGAGACGGTGAAGAAGTATTTCAGTTCGAAAAGCCCGCGCGGTGTCAGCATGTACTTGTTCGAGGTGACGCGGCTTACCGTCGATTCATGCATCTTGATCGCGTCGGCCACCATCCTGAGATTGAGCGGGCGAAGGTGGTCGACGCCGTTGACGAGAAAGGCGTCCTGCTGGCGTACGATCTCGCTCGCCACCTTCATGATCGTGCGGGCTCGCTGGTCGAGGCTGCGCGTCAGCCAGTTGGCATTCTGCAGGCAATCACTGAGAAAGGCCTGATCGGCACTGTTCTTCTGGGTCCCGCGCGAGATCGCGGCAAAATAGTCGTGGTTGACGAGAACCCGGGGCAGGGCGTCGGGATTGAGCTCCACCAGCCAACCTCCATCGGGCCCGGAACGCACGATGATGTCCGGCACGATCGCCTCGGTGACGCTCGTCTCGAAGCTGGTGCCGGGCTTCGGATCGAGCTTGCGGATCTCGGCAAGCATATCGACGAGATCTTCTTCGTCGACACCGCAGATCTTCTTGAGGCTTGCGAAGTCGCGGCGCGCCAGGAGCTCGAGATTGTCGATCAACGCCTCCATTGCCGGATCGAGACGATCGCGTGCCCGCAACTGAATGGCAAGGCATTCGCTGAGCGTGCGTGCGAAGACGCCCGGCGGGTCGAATTGCTGCAGGCTGAGAAGAACGCGCATCACATCGTCGCTGGTCGTGCCGAGGCTCGCCGCCGTTTCGGCGAGGTCGGCGTTAAGGTAACCCGCCGCGTCGAGCTGGTCGATGAGGTGCTGCGCGATAAGCCGGTCGCCGGGGGCGGCCAGTGCGAGGGGCAGTTGTTCCAGGAGGACGTCCCTCAAGGTTTTTCGGCTGGCGACGAAATCGTCGAGGTCGTATTCCTCGCTGCCCTCACCTTCGCCGCTGCCTGGCATCGACTTCCATTGGCCGAGCAGTTCCGGTGCATCGGCGCGTTGCGGTGGCGTGTCGTCCGGGAAGACATTGGCGAAATCGGCGTCGAGCTGTTCGCTGAGCCTCTCGCCCGGGCTCGATGTCGCACTGTCGTAAAGGTCGCCCTGGCCGGCAACCTCATCCGGCCCCGTCTCGCCGGAAACGGGTGAGGGATCCTCGCCCGCGGAGCGATCCTGGGCCGTGATCATCTCGTCGCCCGCCTGAAATTCGAGCAGCGGGTTTTTTTCGACTTCCTGCGCGATGAACTGATTGAGCTCCAGATGGGTCATCTGAAGCAGTTGGATCGACTGCATCAGTTGCGGCGTCATGACCAGCGACTGAGACTGGCGTAGATATAGGCTGGCAGACAAAGCCATGCTGACGCGTAACCCCCGTCACGATCTCCGATGGCCGTGTCGCCAGGTTCTCTCGACAGGCCTTTTTATTAGTTGGCCCAAAAATTGCTTATTAAGGTGTTTTGGTCAAGCACGGCTGCGGGCGGAAGTGGCGGATTCGCCCGCAATGTCGTCTATAGGCTGAAATTATCGCCGAGATAGAGGCGGCGGACATCGGGATTGGTGACGATGTCGTTGGCGCGGCCGTGCGTGAGAACTTCACCGGCATGGATGATATAGGCCCGGTCGATAAGACCGAGGGTCTCGCGGACATTGTGGTCGGTGATAAGCACACCAATGCCGCGCGAGGTCAGATGTCGCACGAGCGCCTGGATGTCGGCGACCGAGATCGGGTCGACGCCTGCGAAGGGTTCGTCGAGCAGCATGAAGGTCGGATCGGTGGCAAGCGCCCGGGCGATTTCCAGGCGCCGACGTTCGCCGCCGGAAAGCGCGATGGCGGGCGATTTGCGCAGGTGCGTGATCGAAAATTCACCAAGCAGGTCATCGAGCTTGGCTTCGCGCCGGTCGAGGTTCTGGTCATGGATCTCCAGCACCGCGCGGATGTTTTCCTCGACCGTCAGCCCACGGAAGATCGACGCCTCCTGTGGCAGATAGCCGACACCGAGGCGGGCTCGGCGGTACATCGGCATCGTCGTGACCTCGTTGCCGTTGATCTCGATCGAACCCTCGTCGACCGGCACCAGGCCGGTGATCATATAAAAGCAGGTCGTCTTGCCGGCGCCGTTCGGACCGAGCAGGCCGACAGCCTCGCCGCGGCGCACGACGAGCGAGACCCCGTTCACGACGCAGCGCGAACGATAGGATTTCGTCAAGCCGCGGGCGATCAGGGTGCCGTCGTAGCGCGCCTTGTCGACTGCATGAACGGCGCTGGCGCCCGCCGACGGCTTTTTGACCCGTTTGCGTTTGTGAAAAAAAGGAATCTGCACGAGCGGTCTACGTCAGTTCTGCTTGCGGGACTGCGGGTCAAGTTGGATCTGCACGCGGCCGCCGCAGGCCTCGAGCTGTGCTTCGCCCGTATCCATCTGTACGTTCAACTGGCAGCCGACGAAGACGTTCTTGCCTTCCGACAGGACGACCTTGTCGCCCTTGAGCACGATCGTCTGCTCGGTCATGTTGACAAGGCCGCTGTCGCCCGTCGCCTGCTGCGCTCCGGAACTGAGGAACACCTTGTTGCTGACCTCGATCCGATCGATGTCGGCATTGCCGCTCGTCACCGTGGCGCCACTTTCCGTCTTGTAAAAGACGGTCATGTTGCCCGCCTGCAACGTGGTCGTGCCCTGGACGACCTTCACGTTGCCGGTGAAGATCGCCTTGCTCTCGGGATCCTTGATCTCGAGCTTGTCGCTCTCGATCTGGATCGGCTTGTCGTTCGAAAGCTGAAGGCCCTTCATCCGGCTTGAGGTGGCCTGCGCGGAGGCGCTGTTAACAATCATCAACGCACCGAGTCCGGCGACAGCGAGACTGGCTGAAAGTCTAAAAAAAACGGCAGGTTTGACCGACATAGGTGCACCAGGTCCTATTTTGCGTTCTTGCGGATGGTGCTCGGGTCGACGTTGACCTTGACCATGCCCTCAAATGTTACAATACGTCCCTTATCTGTCATTCGCAGCGTCTGCGCAATAATCGATCCGCCGTTCATGCTGATCGCGATCGGGCGCTTCGTTTCCATCTCGCCGGCATTGATGTCCAGATAGGCGGACTGAAAATCGGCGTTGACGCCATTATTCATGGAAATCGTGAACGGTGCGTTCATATCGAGCGTGTTGGCGCCGCGATCGTAGATGCCGCTTGCCGCGTCCACCGTGGCGATCAGCGTGTCGTTCACCGGCATTTCGGCGTGAATGGTTTCGAGCGTGATGAGGTCCGGGTTGGCTATGTCCTGAAGCGCACGCTGCGCTTTCATGGAATAGCTGATGTCCTGCTTGTTGCGGCCGGAGATCGCAGGATTCTGCATGACGATCTTGCCGTTCTCGATCGTCGCCGTCTCGAGTTGCAGCTCTTCCGGCAGGAAGGCGCGCACGAAGGAGACGGCCACGAAGATCATCGCGATGACACTGGCGGCAAGCGGCAATATGACCTTGAGGCGTCTCACGCGCGCAGAGTGCCGCGCCGCCGAAGCGTAGGCATCGGAAGAACTCGTGCCCGAATCTGGAAAGATTCCGGGAAATCGTGCTTCGTTCAGCATGGAGAGGCCTGTCGGTTCCCTTGAGTCTCGGCGGCCCCGGAGGATCCGCATATACATACAATGGCGTAAGTCACCGCGAATATGGTTATTTTCCTGTCGTCCGACAATGGAGCGACAAAAACTTTGAAAGGCTGCGAAAAAGACGGTTGCGGCTTTTAACGGCCATCAACCACCGCTATCTAATGTGCCGCGGCTCGCGCAAATAGCATGTTCCGTTGGAAACTGACAGGACCTCGAGCCAAGAAAAACGGGAGAGACCCATGAACGAACTTGCCATAGCCGATCGTCGCAGCCTGCGCCGCAAATTGAGCTTCTGGCGTTGGGCGGCTGCCGCAATCCTGGTGGGCGTGGGCCTCGTGCTGTATGCCTTCTCTGGCTGGAGCGAGGTGACCGGGCGCGCGCGCCAGCACGTTGCGCGCGTTGCCGTCTCGGGCTTGATCCAGGACGACCAGGAGCTGGTCGAGCGGCTGGAGCGGATCGCCGACAACGATTCGGTCAAGGCGCTCATCGTGAAGATCTCTTCGCCGGGCGGCACCACCTATGGCGGCGAGGTCATCTACAAGGCGATCCGCAAGGTCGCCGCGAAGAAGCCGGTCGTTTCGGACGTCCGCACGCTTGCCGCCTCGGCCGGCTACATGATCGCGCTTGCGGGCGACCACATCGTCGCCGGCGAGACCTCGATCACAGGCTCGATCGGCGTCATCTTCCAGTATCCGCAGGTCAAGGCCCTGATGGACAAGCTCGGTGTCTCGCTCGAGTCGATAAAATCGCGGCCGCTCAAGGCCGAACCATCTCCTTTCCATCCGCCGAGCGACGAGGCGAGAGCGATGATCCAGGCGATGATCGATGACAGCTACGGCTGGTTTGTCGATCTCGTGGCCGAACGCCGCAAGATCGCGCGGCCGGACGCGCTCGCCCTTGCCGATGGCCGCATCTTCACGGGACGGCAGGCGCTGAAGGACAGGCTCGTCGATACGCTCGGCGGGGACGAGGAGATCAGGGCATTCCTCGCCAGCCGCAACGTCCCGAAAAGCCTTCCGGTGGTGGACTGGGAGGCGCCGCGCGGAAACCTGCCTTTCGGCCTCGGCGGCGTCGTCTCGGAGTGGATCAAGGCTTTGGGATATGACGCTTTTCCGGCGATGAAGGGACTCGAAAAAATCGGCGGCGAGAAGTTGTTTCTTGACGGTCTTGTTTCGGTTTGGCAGGTTGAGTGACAAGAGGAGACGGCGCCATTTGTTGTCCTGAGCCGGAGGCTCGTTTGGCTCAGAGCGAGCGTTGTGACGCCAGTCGAAGCCACGAAACTGACAGAAAAAGCAAAAAATCAAGGGGGCGACAGTGATCAAGTCAGAACTGGTGCAGATTGTGGCCGCACGCAATCCGCATCTCTACCACCGCGACGTCGAAAATATCGTCAATGCGGTTCTCGATGAGATCACGGATGCGCTGGCGGCGGGAAACCGCGTCGAGTTACGCGGCTTCGGTGCCTTCTCGGTCAAGAACAGACCGTCGCGTTCGGGTCGCAATCCGCGCACTGGCGACTCCGTCTTCGTCGAGGAGAAATGGGTGCCCTTCTTCAAAACCGGCAAGGAACTGCGCGAGCGGCTCAATCCCGGCATGAACGGCAACGACGACGACTAGATCGCGATAATTCGGATCGATGAAGCGGTGGAGTCTTTCCGGCAGGCGAGAAAGGCTACCCTTGAATCTGGGCGTCGGGCCTTGCGAAGACTGTCGCGATTTTCGCGGACCGATGCGACAGCAGGAACGGATGCATGCTCAAGAAACTGATCAATATCGTTATACTGGCGCCGCTGGGGATCATCCTGATCGTACTGAGCGTTGCCAATCGTCAGTCGGTGACCTTTGCGTTCAATCCGTTCAACCCGGCCGACAGCGTGCTTTCCGTTTCGGCCCCCTTTTTCGTGTTCCTGTTTCTCGCCGTCATCGTCGGCCTGATCCTCGGGGCGGCGGCGACCTGGCTCAGCCAGGGAAAATACCGTCGCCGCGCCCGCAACGAGGCAAACGAGGCATTGAAATGGCATCGTGAGGCGGAAAAGCACCGCAGTCAGGCCGAAAAACTTGCATCGCAGACGAGCCTGCCTGCGCCGCAGAACTGATCCTCCGCGTGTTTAGTTGCGCATGACCGGCGGGCTGCTCAGCTTGCTGCTTCCGCCGCACCCCCGCTGACCGCCAGGTTGAAATCCGCGAAGAATTGCTGCGCGAGCTTTCTCGATGTCGAATCGATCAGGCGCGATCCGAGCTGCGCGATTTTCCCGCCGACCACGGCCTTGACGTTATAGCGCAGCAGCGTTTCATCACCGGCCTCGTCAAGCGTGACATCTGCACCGCCCTTGGCAAAACCGGCGATGCCGCCCTTGCCTTCGCCGGATATCGTGTAGCTCTGAGGCGCATTGAGGTTGGAAAGGATGACATGACCGTTGAAGGTCGCCGAAACTGGTCCGATCTTCACCTTGACCACGGCCGTCAGTTCCGTCGGCGATATCATCTCGAGCGACTGGCAGCCGGGAATGCATCGCCTCAGGATCTCCGGATCGTTCAAGCATTGCCAAACTACGTCGCGCCGCGCCGCGATGCGTTCCTCGCCGGTCATTTCCATGCCTGTTCCTCCCGTCCTGCTCTTGGGCTTCGATCTTGGCAAATCGGAAACGGCTTTGCCAAGAGCATCGGCAGTGCTATTTGCACGGTTTAAGCGTATCGCCCGCCCGACAGAGGGTGTGAAGGCCGGTTGGCTGCGGCTTCGACCTATGAGCGGATACGTCGAGTGGTTTGATTGAAGTCCAAGGATCAGCGCGTGAAAGAAAAAGATCGGCGGTCGAAGAACGCCTCGGTCACGGCGGCGAAAGGCCGGGGCGCTGAGGCGCGTGGCGGCCGCCACGAGCAAAGGCACCTGCCTGCGAAGGGCGGCTTCAATGCCAGGAGCGGTGGACCGCCTGCAAAAGCCGCACCGGACAAGGGCGAGCGGCAGCGTTCCGCTCAGGAGGCGCTTCCAGCGCGTCCCGTCCGGCAAAGAACGGGCGACAAGCCGGCCGAGACCGTGCCGCTCATTCTCGAAACCGCGGCGACGGCGGGCTACCATCTGATCGACAGCGGCAACGGTGAGAAGCTCGAACAATACGGTCCCTACCGCATCGTCCGGCCCGAAGCGCAGGCGCTTTGGCCGAAGGCGCTGCCGGCCTCGATCTGGGAGAAGGCCGATGCCGCGTTCACGGGCGATACCGACGAAGACGGTATGGGGCGCTGGCGTTTCCCGCGGGAGGTGCTGGGCGAGACCTGGCCGATGCAGCTTCTCGATACCGATTTTCTCGGCCGCTTCACCTCGTTTCGCCACGTCGGCGTTTTCCCCGAGCAGCTTGCCCATTGGTCCTGGGTGAAGGATCAAGTGGCGACGGCCGGGCGGCCGCTCAAGGTTCTCAATCTCTTCGGTTACACGGGGGTCGCCTCGCTGATTGCCGCAAAGGCGGGCGCGGAGGTGACGCATGTCGACGCCTCCAAGAAGGCGATCGGCTGGGCGCGCGAAAACCAGACCCTGGCCCGCGCCGAAAAACTGCCGATCCGCTGGATCTGCGACGATGCGATGAAGTTCATCCAGCGCGAGGAACGACGCGGTAGCCGCTATGACATCATCCTGACCGACCCGCCCAAGTTCGGCCGTGGCCCGAACGGCGAGGTCTGGCAGCTCTTCGACCATTTGGCAGCAATGCTCGACATCTGCCGCGAGATCCTGTCGCCTGACGCGCGCGGGCTTGTGCTTACGGCTTATTCCATCCGCGCAAGCTTCTATTCTATCCACGAGCTCATGCGCGAAACGATGCGCGGGCGCGGCGGCCGGGTCGAGTCGGGAGAGCTCATCATCCGCGAGGGCGGTCTCGACGGCAAGGAGCCGGGGCGGGCGCTTTCCACTTCCCTCTTCAGCCGCTGGGTACCCAAATGACCACTGACAGAAGCGATCACGGCACGCCGCGCGTCGGCCATGTGAAGGAGGTGACCAGCCTCACCAATCCGATCATCAAGGACATCCGCTCGCTTGCGCAGAAGAAGCATCGCGACGAGACGCGTTCCTTCATGGCGGAAGGTCTGAAGCTGGTGATCGATGCGCTCGATCTCGGCTGGAAGATCAAGATCCTCGTTTACGCCAAGGCGGCGAAAGGCAAGCCGCAGGTCGAGCAGGTGGCGGCCAAGACCGTTGCCAAGGGCGGCCTGGTGCTCGAGGTCAGCGAGAAGGTGCTTTCGACGATCACCCGGCGCGATAATCCGCAGATGGTGGTCGGTATCTTCGAACAGCGTTATCGCGCGCTGAAGGACGTTCGACCCGCCGAAGGCGAGACCTATGTGGCGCTTGACCGCGTTCGCGATCCCGGCAATCTCGGCACGATCATCCGGACGGCGGATGCGGCCGGCGCCTCCGGCATCATCCTTGTCGGCGAGACCACCGACCCCTTTTCGCTCGAGACCGTGCGGGCGACGATGGGCTCGGTCTTCGCCATGCCCGTCGCGCGCGGCAGCGCCGAAGAGTTCCTCAAGTGGCAAAAGGCGGCCGGCGTCAGGGTCGTGGCAACGCATCTGGCAGGCTCGGTCGACTACCGCACCATCGACTACAAGTCGAAACCGGTCGTGCTCCTGATGGGCAACGAACAGGCTGGCCTTCCCGAAGAGCTTGCCCGCGAAGCGGGCGCGCTCGCCCGCATCCCGCAGGCGGGCCGGGCGGATTCGCTCAATCTCGCGATCGCCACCGGGATCATGCTGTTCGAAGCGCGCCGCCATCTGTTGTCGCTGGATGCCGGCGCATGAGTGAGCGACAGGTTCTGTTTTCGCGGCCGCTGCCGATCGCAGTCTTCATTCTGGTGGCGCTCGTTGCCGACCAGATCATCAAATATCTGGTCGAGACGTTGCTGCCCTTCCAGCAGGCGGTCGCGGTCATTCCGATGCTCGCCCTCTACCGGACCTACAATTACGGCGTGGCCTTCTCCATGCTTTCGGGGATGGAAGACTGGTTCATAATCGGCATGCGCCTCGCCGTCGTTGCCTTCGTGCTCTGGCTTTGGCGCCGCACGCCGAAGGACCGGTTCTTTGCGCACCTCGGCTATGCGATGATCATCGCGGGCGCGCTCGGCAACCTGGTCGACCGGCTGCTCTTCGGCTACGTCATCGACTATATCCTGTTCCACACCGCCAACTGGTCCTTTGCGGTTTTCAACCTCGCAGACAGCTTCATCACGCTCGGCGCGGGCGCGATCATCCTCGACGAGCTCTTGCTGGCGAAAAGGCGCGATCGCTAAAACTTTAGAAACGGGCTGAAGGCATTCGGAACGCTTGCCATGCTACTTCGATGGCATGAGCGAAGCGTCACGACTTGAGCGGCGGATCGATTCCGGTTTCGGTACGGCAGCCCGTGCGGTCCCGGCCGCACCGTTGGCGACCGATGCCAAAGGCCATTGGCCGACGCGCGCCGCCTGCGCTCTCGCAGGTATCGTCGCCGCGGCGATCCTCTTTGCTACGGGTGCAGCGAACGGCCTTCCCCTGTTTTCGGCAATTGTCGCTTCGGGCGGTCTTGCCGGGGCCTTCCTGCTTCTCGCCGGAGGCATCGAGACGCCCGACGGGCGTGGCATAGCGTTACGCGAGACCGCCGGTGACGAAGAGTGGCGGCGGCTTGAAACCTCGGCCCTGCTTTCGACAATTCATGACGGCCTTGGCGATCTTGCCATCGTGCGCACGATGGACGGCCAGATCGTCTATGCCAACTCGGTGTTTCACGAGGTCTGTGCTCGCGCCGACGTGCGCGGACTGACCTGCGCGGCGATAGGCTTAAGCTTCGAGCCGAAGCCTGAGCCCAACCATTATCTTGCGCGAATCTCGACGCCGACGGGAACCCGCCTCTACGACTGGCATGACCTGATCGCCCGTGAGCCGGCAACCGGCAGGCTGATGCGTCACAGCATCGCCCGCGACGTGACCGAAGAGGCGCGCGCCGCGCGCGAACGGGAGGAAGCCCGCCGCCGCGCCGAGGAGGCAAGCCGCGCGAAGTCGCGCCTTCTTGCTACCGTGAGCCACGAGGTCCGTACGCCGCTCTCCGGTATTCTGGGTATGAGCCACCTGCTCGGCCAGACCCCGATGTCGGCGGAGCAGAAGAACTACCTCGCCGGTATCCAGCAATCCGGCCACGCACTGGTTCAACTGGTCGAGGATCTGATCGACTTTTCTTCGCTCTCGGCCGGGCGGTTTCAGTTACGCCCTTCACAGCAGGACCTGCGCCTCGTCATCGAGAGTGTGGTGGAGATGCTCGCGCACCGCGCCCACGAGAAGAGCATAGAGATCGCAGCCACCGTTGCAACCGAAGTGCCGGCGGGGATGGTGTTCGACGCCGCACGTCTCCGGCAGGTGCTCTTCAACGTGATCGGCAATGCCGTGAAATTCACCGAGACGGGTGGCGTTCTCGTTGCCGCCGACATTGCCGACGGCGGCGTCCGAATCCGGATCGACGACACCGGTCCCGGCATGTCGGCAGATGAACTCGGACGCGTGTTCGAGGAATTCGAACAGGCCGGGGACGATAGTCAGCGCGCCAAGGGCACCGGCCTAGGGCTCGCCATCTCACGCAGGATCATGGAGGCTTTCGGCGGCAGCCTGACCGCTTCCAGCGCCTCCGGCCGGGGAAGCCGGTTCGAAGTCCGGTTTCCATTGATCGGGGGTGGTCCTTCGGCCGCACGAGATGGCGTGCTATCTGGCGCCCACGTGCTGGCACTGGCTCCTGATGGCCCCGTCCTGAACGCGCTCGCCGCGACGATTACGACCCTTGGCGGCGTGTGTCATCGCGCGCCGACGCTTGCCGCCGCCGAAGCGATCGCCGCCGCCGTTCTGTCAAACGACCTGCCGCTGACCGACATCATCGTCGACCATCGCCATTCGGATGAGTTCCGCCGTCTTCTTGCACTGCAACCGGAGATCGGCAGCCTCGCGCTGCGCCGGACCTACCTTATCAACCCGGAGGAGCGCACCGCTCATCCAGTGAACCAGATCGACGGCTACGAGGCATGGCTGATCCGCCCCTTGCGCGAAAAGTCGCTGGTGGAAGTTCTGCTCGGGCGGCTGAAGGGCATCGAGAAGCGGGATGCGATCAACGACAACCGGCCCGTGCTGCGGGAGGCGCTGCCCTCGGGCGAGGCAGGCGAACAGGGCGATTACGACATTCTTCTTGCCGAGGACGATCCTGTCAACGCGCTCATTTTGCGGACGATGCTTCGGCGGGCAGGCTATCTGGTTCGCCTCGTCGGAGATTTTGCGAGCCTCGATCACGCATTGCACGGGGCTGGCGAAACGGCTCATAAGACGGCCCGTCTGGTTCTTACCGACCTCAATATGCCAGGCGGCGATGGCCTTGCCATGCTGAAGCGCCTGCGCGAGCAGGAAAAGGCCGGTCACCGCCGCTTGCCCGTTATCGTCCTGACGTCCGATACACGCGGCGACCTGCGGGAGCTTCTGATCGCGGCCGGAGCGGACTCGGTGTTGCCGAAGCCGCCTGAACCGGGGCGTCTCACGGCCGAGATTGCATGCCTTCTCGACGCCTGAGAGCTCCAGCATGTTTCCTAAATCGTAGCCGATCCGAGGATAAGAGCTGTGGCAAGTCAAAGTGCTACAGCGTCCCTTGCTCGTCCGATAAGACGCGCGGGGCCGCGGGGTCCGGCGCGCCGACCATCCCCTTGGGTTCCAGGCTTGCAAGCCGCCTTCGTGTCACTATCTTGTTGCAGAAACGTGGTTTAAGCCCGGCAGGCACAAGCGATTCGGGATAACACGGGATGACGATCGAACTTCTGGATTCGGCGAACGTGATCGACACTTCACAGCCTTGCATCCGCAAGACGATTGCGACTCCGGCGACCGAGGTTCTCGGGCGGATCGGCAATCTCGAGACGCGGCTTGCCCGCTCCGCCGCCGAGGTCGATGCTGCACAGGCAGTACGCTACAAGGTCTTCGTCGAGGAGATGAAGGCGCAGGTGGGGCCGGATGCCGAGCGGCGCAAGCGCGACGTCGATAGCTGGGATTCGATTTGCGACCATCTGCTCGTTCTCGACACGTCGATCGAAGGCGACCCGGAAGATCAGATCGTCGGCACATACCGGCTGTTGCGGCAGGACGTCGCAGAGCGGGCGAGCGGCTTCTACTCGGCTTCGGAGTTTGCGATCGCCGAACTGCTTCAGCGCCATCCGGGCAAGCGCTTCATGGAACTCGGCCGTTCCTGCGTGCTGCCGGAATATCGGACGAAACGCACCGTCGAACTGCTGTGGCAGGGCAATTGGGCCTACGCTTTGAAACATGGCGTTGACGCCATGTTCGGATGCGGCTCATTCCCGGGCGTTGTTCCGGAAGAGCATGCATTGGCACTCTCCTTCCTGCACCACAATGTTCTGGCTCAAGGGGAGTGGGCGGTTTCCGCCCGGCCCGAGCTCCATCGGACCATGGACCTGATGCCCTCGGAAGCGATCAATCCCAAGAAGGCGCTGGCCGCCCTCCCGCCGCTGATCAAGGGCTACATGCGGCTCGGCGCAATGGTCGGCGACGGCGCTGTGGTCGATCATGCTTTCCGCACGACCGACGTGCTGATCGTGTTGCCGATCAGCAATATTTCCGGCCGCTATCTCAACTACTACGGCGCGGACGCCGGGCGTTTTTCTTCAGCCGTGTCCTAATGCATGTCGCCCAAAAGTGCGCAGCGGTTTTGGGCCAATGTCCTGCACAAAAACATTTAAAGCGCATTGCATGCGTCCGATTGAGCGCGACACGCTTTATGCGGCCGACTGCAGTATTAACCAGTTGTTAAGGATGTGTTTGACTTTCCTTGGTGAAGGATCAAAGTGTATTTCCATGGTTGATCTGGATTTCATGACGAAGGAATGTAAAAAATAAAGGGAAAGATTTGCAATGCGTCTGGGGGCGCGTATTTTGCAATCAAATTCCTCTGATTTTTATGACCTAAGCGATGGATCTGCCATAAAAGATTGAGCCCACTTCCTTTGCCGGAGAAGTGGGCTCTTGTTTTATTGGAAATACGTGTGTCATTGCTGTACGTTCCGCCAGGCAATGTTTTCGGCCGATACAGCGCCTGTCTCGAAACGGTGCACCGTTTCCGTCAGGTTCCGGCATTGTATGCGGCGATCGCCGCCAGGTTGACGAGGTCCGAATCCTTTGCCGACAGCGAGGCGATCTGCACCGACTTGTCGAGACCGACGAGCAGCGGGCCGATAACCGTCGAGCCACCCAGTTCCTGCAGCATTTTGGTCGAGATCGAGGCCGAGTGGAACGCCGGCATGACCAGCACGTTGGCGGTGCCGGAAAGGCGGCAGAACGGATATTGCTCCATGACCCGGGCATTGAGCGCCACATCGGCGGCCATCTCGCCGTCAAACTCGAAATCGACGCGGCGCCTGTCGAGGATCTTCACGGCCTCGCGGACCCGTTCGGAGCGCTCGCCCGAGGGGTGGCCGAAGGTCGAATAGGCGAGCATCGCGACGCGCGGCACATAGCCAAGGCGCTTGGCGAGCCCGGCGGCTTCCTCGGCGATGTCGGCCAATTCCTCGGCCGTCGGCATGTCGTGGACCGCCGTGTCGGCGACGAGTACCGTGCGGCCGCGGCAGAGCGCGATCGATACGCCGATGACCCGGTGGCCGGGCTTGGCGTCGATGCAGCGGCGCACGTCTTCGAGCGCGGTCGAATAGTTTCGCGTCAGGCCCGTCACCATGCCGTCGGCGTCGCCGAGCGCCACCATGCAGGCGGCGAAGTGGTTACGGTCGTTGTTGATTAGCCGCTGCACGTCGCGGTGAAGGTAGCCCTTGCGCTGGAGCCGGGCATAGAGGAAATCCGTATAGGCGCCGACGCGCTTGGAGAGGCGTGCGTTGACGATCTGGATGCCGGCGCGGTTGAGGTCGATGCCTTCCCGCTCGGCGGTTTCGCGCATCTGCTCCTCGCGCCCGAGCAGGATTGCCATGCCGAGCGCCTGGTTGGCATAGGCGATCGCGGAGCGCATCATCTGCACCTCTTCGCCTTCGGCAAAGACGATGCGCTTCGGCTGGCGGCGGACGCGTTCGAAGATGCGCTGAAGCGTCGAGGCGATCGGGTCGCGCCGCGCCGAAAGCTGCTGGGCGTAGTCGGAAAGGTCGGTTATCGGCTTGTGCGCGACGCCCGTTTCCATGGCCGCCTTCGCAACGGCAATCGGAATGGCCGAGATCAGGCGCGGATCGAAGGGAACAGGAATGATGTATTGCGGCCCGAAACGCGGCCTGTTGCCCTGATAGGCGGCGGCAACCTCGTCGGGCACGTCTTCCTTCGCAAGGCTCGCAAGGGCTTCCGCCGCGGCGATCTTCATGGCGTCGTTGATCGTCGAGGCGCGCACGTCGAGGGCGCCGCGGAAGATATAGGGGAAACCGAGAACGTTGTTGACCTGGTTCGGGTAGTCGGAACGGCCGGTCGCGACGATCGCGTCGTCGCGAATGCGGGCGACTTCCTCGGGCGTGATTTCGGGATCCGGATTGGCCATGGCGAAAATGATTGGTTTCGGCGCCATGGAAAGCACCATCTCCGTCGAGAGCGCACCCTTTGCCGACAGGCCGAAGAACACGTCAGCGCCCTCGAGCGCTTCGGCCAGCGTCCGGCGGTCGGTGTCGACCGCGTGCGCCGACTTCCACTGGTTCATCCCGTCCGTGCGGCCCTTGTAGATCACCCCCTTGGTATCGCAGAGAATGACGTTTTCCCCGTTGAAGCCCATCGCCTTGATGAGCTCGATACAGGCGATGGCCGCGGCGCCCGCGCCGTTGCAGACGAGCCTGGTCGTCTTGAAGTCACGCCCCGTGAGCGTCAGCGCATTGATGAGGCCGGCGGCGGCGATGATTGCAGTGCCATGCTGGTCGTCATGGAACACGGGAATGTCCATGACCTCGCGCAGCCGCTGCTCGATGATGAAACAGTCCGGCGCCTTGATGTCCTCGAGGTTGATGCCCCCGAAAGACGGTCCGAGAAAGCGCACGCAGTTGACGAATTCGTCGACATTCTCGGTGTCGACCTCGAGGTCGATCGAATCGACGTCGGCAAATCGCTTGAACAGGACGGACTTGCCCTCCATGACCGGCTTCGAGGCAAGCGCACCGAGATTGCCGAGGCCGAGGATCGCGGTACCGTTGGAAATCACCGCAACCATGTTGCCGCGCGTGGTGTAGTCATAGGCGGTTGCCGGGTTTTCGGCAATCGCCTTCACGGGCACGGCGACGCCGGGCGAGTAGGCGAGCGACAGGTCGCGCTGAGTCGCCATCGCCTTCGTCGGGGCGATCTCCAGTTTTCCGGGCCGACCTTGTGAGTGGAAATCGAGCGCTTCCTGGGCGGTGACGCTTGTCATCGTGCGGTCGGTCTTGTCGGTAGCCGGCATGTTTCCTCAACCTCCTGTGGGCGACCGCCGAGGTCAGCCTCTTTGTTATTGTCGTCTATAAATGCTTGCGGATAGTGTGACATCTCTTTTTTTGGAACAATCATGAATTTCGTGACAGACCCATCGAGCCGCACGGGCGATGTCCTTTCCGTGTCCGATCTGGCGAGCGAGGAGAGCCGCTCGACCGCGACTCCGATGATGGAGCAGTACATCGAGATCAAAGCGAACAATCCGGATTCGCTGTTGTTCTACCGGATGGGCGACTTTTACGAGCTGTTCTTCCAGGATGCGGTCGAAGCCTCCCGCGCGCTCGGGATCACGCTGACGAAGCGCGGCCAGCACCTGGGCCAGGAGATCCCGATGTGCGGCGTGCCGGTTCACGCAGCCGACGACTATCTGCAGAAGCTGATCGCCCTCGGCTTTCGGGTCGCCGTCTGCGAGCAGATCGAGGATCCGGCCGAAGCGAAGAAGCGCGGCAGCAAGTCGGTCGTGCGCCGTGACGTTGTCCGGCTGGTGACGCCCGGAACGATCACCGAGGACAAGCTGCTTTCGCCGGCAGAATCGAACTATCTGATGGCGCTTGCCCGCATCCGCAGCGGCTCGGAACCGGCCTATGCGCTCGCCTGGATCGACATTTCGACGGGCATCTTCCGCCTTGCCGAGACGGCCGAGGGCCGCTTGCTCGCCGACATACTGCGCATCGAGCCGCGGGAACTCATCCTGCCGGATACCGTTTTTCACGATCCGGAGCTCCGGCCGGTTTTCGACGTGCTCGGCCGAGTCGCGGTGCCGCAGCCGGCCGTGCTGTTCGACAGTGCGACAGCGGAAGGCCGCATTGCCCGCTATTATGGGGTGAAGACCCTTGACGGCTTCGGCAGCTTTTCGCGCGCCGAGCTCGCGGCGGCTTCGGCCGCGATCTCCTATGTCGAGAAGACTCAGCTCGCCGAACGCCCGGCGCTCGGGATTCCGGAGCGAGAAAGCGCCGCTTCGACGCTCTTCATCGATCCGGCGACCCGCGCGAACCTCGAGCTGGTCAAGACGCTTTCCGGCGCCCGCGAGGGAACGTTGCTCCGAGCCCTAGACCGAACGGTGACGAGCGGCGGCGCACGGCTTCTCGCGGAGCGGCTGATGTCGCCGCTGACCGATCCCGATCGGATCAACACCCGGCTCGATTCGATCGAGGTCCTGGCCGACCAGCCGAGTTTCGCGACGGACCTGCGCGACGCCTTGCGGCGCGCGCCCGACATGCCGCGCGCGCTGTCGCGGCTGGCGCTCGGCCGTGGCGGCCCGCGTGATCTTGGAGCGATAAAGGCCGGGCTTCGGGCCGCAGCAGCGATATCGGCGCTGCTGTCGCGCGGCAGCCTCTCGACAGAACTGACCGAGGCGCATGCCGCGATCGACGCATTGCCGGAGGCGTTGCTCGACAGACTCGAGTCGATGCTCGCGGAAGAACTCCCGCTGTTGAAGCGCGACGGCGGCTTCGTGCGCGAAGGAGCGCATGGCGAACTCGATGAGATGCGGGCGTTGCGCGATCAGTCGCGCCGGGTGATTGCGGGCCTGCAGCTGCAATATTGCGAGGAAACCGGGATCAAATCGCTGAAAATCAAGCACAACAACGTGCTTGGTTATTTCATCGAGGTGACGGCGGGAAACGCCGGCGCGATGACCGACACGGACGCCGGGCGCGCGCGCTTCATACACCGCCAGACCATGGCGAATGCCATGCGGTTCACGACGACCGAGCTCGCGGAACTGGAAACCAAGATCGCCAATGCGGCGGACCGGGCACTTGCGATCGAACTCGAAGCGTTCGAGGCGATGGCGGGCGAGGTCGTCGTGCATGCCGAGGCGATCAAGGCCGCAGCACTCGCGCTCGCAACGCTTGATGTCTCGACCGGCCTCGCCGTCCTTGCCGAAGAGCAGAACTATGCACGCCCCGTCGTCGACCGCTCGCGGATGTTTACGATCGATGGCGGGCGTCATCCGGTCGTCGAACAGGCGCTCCGGCGTCAGGCGGCCAACGCCTTCGTTGCCAACGGCTGTGACCTGTCGCCTCCGGAAGGTTACGAGGGCGGGGCAATCTGGCTGCTCACGGGTCCCAACATGGGCGGTAAATCGACCTTCCTGCGCCAGAATGCGCTGATTGCCATCATGGCGCAGATGGGGTCGTTCGTTCCGGCAGCGGCGGCGCATATCGGCATTGTCGACCGTCTCTTCTCCCGCGTCGGCGCGTCCGACGATCTCGCCCGCGGCCGCTCGACCTTCATGGTCGAGATGGTCGAGACGGCGGCGATCCTCAATCAGGCGACGGACCGCTCGCTGGTGATCCTCGACGAGATCGGCCGCGGCACCGCAACCTTCGACGGCCTCTCGATTGCTTGGGCCGCGGTCGAGCACCTGCACGAGGTCAATCGTTGCCGCGGGCTCTTCGCCACGCATTTCCACGAACTGACGGTGCTTTCCGAAAAGCTCGGCCGCCTTTCGAACGCGACGATGCGGGTCAAGGAATGGGACGGTGACGTGATCTTCCTGCACGAGGTCGGTCCCGGTGCCGCCGACCGGTCCTACGGGATCCAGGTCGCCCGGCTTGCCGGTCTGCCGGCATCGGTCGTGGCGCGGGCGAAGGACGTACTTGCCAAGCTCGAGGACGCCGACCGCAAGAACCCGGCGAGCCAGCTGATCGACGACCTGCCGCTTTTCCAGGTGGCAATCCGGCGGGAGGAGGCGGCAACAAGGGCTGGCCCTTCGAAGGTCGAGGAGGCGCTGAAGGCGCTTAATCCCGACGACATGACGCCGCGCGATGCCCTCGACGCGCTCTATTCGCTGAAGAAACAGCTGGATGCCCGCTGACCTTGCTTGAGCGCGGCATCGACCGGCTGTTGCATGCGCCAACTCAAAGTGCTGCAGCGTCCTCTGAGCGTCTGAAAAGACGCGCGGCGCTGCAAGCCGATTTTTCCTGTTATTTGCGGGATAGAAAGGCTATACAGCGCCGCGTGTCTTCTACGGCGCCGTGCGCCTTCAGACGTGCAAAGGTCGGCATGGCACCTTGAGGACGTGGCATTTTGAAATGCTGCATGTTTCCGGCCAGTCCACGGCGACATGCAGGAGCGCTGGCAGATGCAGCGGAATACACAACCAGTCGGACAGGACGCCCCTCGGCACTTCATGGCCAGACACGAAACTTCCTTTCCCGAAATTCTCGATGTTGCGGCGCTCAGAGCGAAATGCAGCTTTATCGCCTCTGCTCATGCGGAGCAGCGAGAACCGATGCGCCACGCCCTGCTTGCCGCATTCAAGCAGGCCAATCTTGCGGGCCGCGCCAAGGCGCGCGAGTTGCTTGCTGTCGACGGCGCCGGGATCAAATGCGCCGAGCGCATCTCCTGGCTCCAGGACCAACTCATTACTCTCCTGCATGATTTCGTGTTGAACGAGGTTTTCGATGCGGCGAAGGCGCCGGCGGCGTCTCGCATCGCGGTGACGGCCGTCGGCGGCTACGGCCGCGGGACTTTGGCGCCGGGGTCAGACATCGACCTGCTCTTCCTGCTGCCTGCAAAAAAGGCGGTCTGGGCGGAGCCGGCGATCGAGTTCATGCTCTATATCCTCTGGGACCTGGGCTTCAAGGTCGGTCATGCGACGCGCACGATCGAGGAATGTATCCGGCTGTCACGCGCCGACATGACAATTCGCACGGCGATCCTCGAATGCCGCTACATCTGCGGCTCCGAGGCGCTGGCGAGCGAACTCGAAACGCGCTTCGACCACGAGATCGTCCGCAATACCGGTCCCGATTTCATTGCCGCCAAGCTTGCCGAGCGCGACCAGCGCCATCGCAAGGCGGGCGACACCCGCTATCTCGTCGAGCCGAACATCAAGGAGGGCAAGGGCGGGCTTCGCGATCTGCACACGCTGTTCTGGATCGCCAAGTATTTTTACCGGGTCAAGGACTCGGCCGATCTCGTCAAGCTCGGCGTCCTGTCGCGACAGGAATACAAGCTTTTCCAGAAATCGGAGGATTTCCTCTGGGCGGTGCGCTGCCACATGCATTTCCTGACGGGCAAGGCGGAAGAGCGGCTGTCCTTCGACATACAGCGCGAGATCGCCGAGGCGCTTGGCTATCACGATCATCCCGGCCTCACGGCTGTCGAGCGCTTCATGAAGCACTACTTCCTCGTCGCCAAGGACGTGGGTGATTTGACGCGCATCTTCTGCGCCGCACTCGAGGACCAGCAGGCGAAGGACGCGCCGGGGATTTCCGGGGTGATCAGCCGTTTCAAGCACCGCACCCGCAAGATCGCCGGCACGCTCGACTTCGTCGACGATGGCGGACGCATCACGCTGTCGAGCCCCGATGTCTTCAAGCGCGACCCGGTAAACCTTCTGCGGCTCTTCCACGTCGCTGACATAAACGGCCTGGAGTTCCATCCGGCCGCGCTGAAGCAGGTGACCCGCTCGCTGAGCCTGATCACGCCGCAACTGCGCGAAAATGAAGAAGCCAACAGGCTGTTCCTTTCGATCCTGACATCCAGACGTAATCCGGAACTGATCCTGAGGCGCATGAACGAGTCCGGCGTGCTTGGCCGCTTCATCCCGGATTTCGGCAAGATCGTGTCGATGATGCAGTTCAACATGTATCATCACTACACGGTAGACGAGCATCTGCTGCGCACCGTCGATATTCTCTCGCGCGTCGAGCGCGGCATCGAGGAGGAGGCGCATCCGCTTTCGGCGACGCTGATGCCGGGCATCGAGGATCGCGAGGCGCTCTATGTCGCCGTGCTGCTGCACGATATTGCCAAGGGCCGGCCGGAGGACCACTCGGTCGCCGGCGCCAAGGTGGCGCGCAAGCTCTGCCCGCGTCTGGGGCTTTCTCCGAAGCAGACCGAAACCGTGGTCTGGCTGGTCGAGGAGCATCTCACCATGTCGATGGTGGCCCAGACCCGCGACCTCAACGATCGCAAGACCATCGTCGATTTCGCCGAACGCGTGCAGTCGCTCGACCGCCTGAAAATGCTGCTCATCCTGACGGTCTGCGACATCCGGGCGGTGGGGCCCGGCGTATGGAACGGCTGGAAGGGACAATTGCTGCGCACGCTCTACTACGAGACGGAGCTTCTACTCTCCGGCGGCTTCTCGGAATTGTCCCGAAAGGAGCGCGCAAAGCATGCGGCCCACATGCTGGAGGAGGCGCTGACCGGGTGGCCCGAGGCAGACCGCCAGGCTTATGTCCGGCTGCATTATCAGCCTTATCTCCTTTCGGTGGCGCTCGAGGATCAGGTTCGGCACGCGGAGTTCATTCGCGATGCGGACCGAGGCGGCAGGACCCTGGCGACCATGGTGCGCACGCACCAGTTCCACGCCATCACCGAAATCACCGTGCTTTCGCCGGACCATCCGCGCCTGCTGACGGTGATTGCGGGAGCCTGCGCGGCGGCGGGCGCCAACATCGTCGACGCCCAGATCTTCACGACGTCTGACGGACGTGCATTGGACACGATCCTCGTCAACCGCGAATTTCCGGTCGACGAGGACGAGATGCGCCGGGCGGCGAGCATCGGCAAGCTGATCGAGGACGTGCTTTCCGGCCGCAAGCGGCTGCCGGAAGTGATCGCCAGCCGCACCCGGGTGAAGAAGCGTAGCAAGGCCTTCACCGTCACGCCGGAAGTGACGATCAGCAACACGCTGTCGAACAAGTTCACAGTCATCGAGGTCGAAGGCCTCGACCGGCCCGGTCTTCTTTCCGAGGTGACGGCGGTGCTATCCGACCTCTCGCTCGACATCGCCTCGGCCCATATCACCACATTCGGCGAGAAGGTGATCGACACCTTCTACGTGACCGATCTGGTCGGCTCGAAGATCACCAGCGAGAACCGGCAGACTCACATCGCTGCGCGCCTCAAGGCAGTGCTGGCGGGCGAGGTCGACGAGGTCCGTGACCGCATGCCCTCCGGCATCATCGCGCCGGCTCCCGCGCCGCGCACCTCACATGCTTCCAAAACGACAAAAGCCGAAACATGAGCCTGGTCAAGAAATTTGCAACCGTCGGCGGCGCGACGCTCGGAAGCCGCGTCTTCGGCTTCGTCCGCGAAACCTTCATGGCGGCGGCGCTCGGCACCGGACCGGTTGCCGACGCCTTCAACACCGCCTTCCGTCTGCCGAACACCTTCCGCCGGCTTTTCGCCGAAGGCGCCTTCAACTCCGCCTTCGTGCCGCTCTTTGCAAGGGAGATCGAAGCGCGCGGCATGGACGGTGCGCGGCGCTTCTCGGAAGAGGTTTTCGGTGTGCTCTTCACCGTTCTCCTGATTCTGACGATCGCCATGGAACTGGCGATGCCCTTCATCGTCAGGGAACTGATCGCACCGGGCTTTGCGAATGACGCGGCTAAATTCGCAAGCACCGTAACCTTCGCGACGATCATGTTCCCCTATCTCGCCTGCATGTCGCTGGCGGCGATGATGGCGGGCATGCTGAACTCGCTGCACCGCTATTTCGCAGCCGCGATCGCGCCGGTTTTTCTGAACGTCATCCTGATCGGCGTGCTTGCCTATGCCTGGTACGGCGGGCATAACGCCGTCGCCGTCGGTTACGGGCTTTCCTGGGGCGTTCTGGCTGCAGGGCTGGTGCAGCTTGCGATCGTCTGGTTCGCGGTGCGCAATGCCGGCATCCGGATCGGGCTTCGCCGTCCGCGGCTGACGGCGAATGTCAGGCGGCTTCTGGTGCTGGCGCTGCCGGCGGCAATCACCGGCGGCATCACGCAGATCAACCTTCTGATCAACACCAATATCGCCTCCGCAAAAGCGGGTGCCGTGTCGTCGCTCGTCTATGCCGACCGCATCTACCAGCTCCCGCTCGGCGTCGTCGGCATCGCGGTCGCGACCGTGCTGCTGCCGGAACTTGCACGGGCGCTGCGCGCCGGCAATCTCAACGAGGCATCGAACCTGCAGAACCGCTCCGTCGAGTTCACGCTGTTCCTGACGCTTCCGGCCGCCGCCGCGCTGCTTGTCATGTCGGAACCGATCGTCCGGCTGCTCTTCGAACGCGGCAAGTTCTCAGCGGAATCGACCGTCGTGGTCGGCCACATCCTGGCGATCTACGGCCTTGGTCTGCCGGCCTTCGTCCTGATCAAGGCGTTCATTCCGGGCTTCTTCGCGCGCGAGGACACGCGCACGCCGATGATCTTCGCCGCCATTTCCGTGGTGGTGAACGTGTCGCTGGCGCTGACGCTGTTTCCGACGCTTGCCGCGAGCGGTATTGCAACGGCGGAGATCGTCGCCGGTTGGGTGAATGCCATACTGTTGTTCGCAACCCTCGTCTGGCGTGGCCATTGGGGGCGCGACATTCCGCTGTTGACCCGGATTCCGCGCCTGATCGTTGCGGCGGCGGTCATGGCGGTGGCGCTGCATTTTGCGATCCAATGGCTGGCGTTCCCGCTCTCCTCCGCCGCCCCGCTTTTGACACGAGCCGTGACCCTTTGTGGGTTGGTGGCGGCGGCAATGGTGATCTATTTCGCTTTCGCCTTCGGTCTCGGCGGCGCGAGTCTCGGCATGATTCGCCGCAATCTAAAGCGCAGGGCTGCCGTCGAAACTGCAGCCAGCCGGGAGCCCGACGCGTCATGAAACAGACGGTCGCCCGCGTCACCATCGTCGTGCCGGACTACGACGACGGCATCGCCTTTTATTGCGGCAAGCTCGGTTTCGACCTGATCGAGGACACGGACCTCGGCAGCGGCAAGCGCTGGGTTCTCGTTCGGCCGAAAGGTGCTACGGAGACCGCCTTGCTTCTCGCCAGGGCGGCGGATGAACGGCAGCGGGCCGCGATCGGCAACCAGACCGGCGGCCGGGTCGGTTTCTTCCTGTTCACCGACGACTTTGCCCGTGATCACGCCGCGATGGTGGCTGCCGGCGTCGAATTCCGCGAGGCGCCCCGCCATGAGGCCTACGGCTCGGTCGCGGTGTTTGCCGACCCATTCGGCAATCTTTGGGATCTGCTGCAGCCGGCATCGTGATCCGTTGTACGCCCGCACCCCCTTGATTGCACTTTGCCTGCCGTGCATAAGCGCGGCGGATATCAACTGGAGACGGGCCCTCCACAAGCCCGATTGAGGACGACATGAACGAATTCAAGCCGCTCGTATTTTCCGGCGTACAACCGACCGGCAACCTGCATCTCGGCAATTACCTCGGCGCGATCCGCAAGTTCGTCGCCCTGCAGGAAAACAATGACTGCATCTATTGCGTCGTCGACCTGCATTCGATCACCGCGCAGCTTGTGCATGAGGACCTGCCGGGCCAGATCCGCTCGATCGCGGCCGCCTTCATCGCCTCCGGCATCGATCCGGAAAAGCATATCGTCTTCAACCAGTCGGCCGTGCCGCAACACGCCGAGCTCGCCTGGATCTTCAATTGTGTCGCGCGTATCGGTTGGATGAACCGGATGACCCAGTTCAAGGACAAGGCCGGCAAGGATCGCGAAAACGCCTCGCTCGGCCTGCTCGCCTATCCGAGCCTGATGGCGGCCGACATTCTCGTCTACCGTGCCACGCACGTTCCGGTCGGCGACGACCAGAAGCAGCACCTGGAGCTGACGCGCGACATTGCCCAGAAATTCAACATCGACTTCATGGAGCATATTCGGGCGCGCGGTTACGGCGTCGATATCGTCGTCGGTGAAGAGCCGATCCATGCCTATTTCCCGCCCGTCGAGCCCTTGATCGGCGGGCCGGCGCCGCGCGTCATGTCTCTGCGTGACGGCACGAAGAAGATGTCGAAGTCCGATCCTTCCGATCTGTCGCGCATCAATCTGATGGATGATGCCGAGACGATCTCGAAGAAGATCCGCAAGGCCAAGACCGACCCCGACGCGCTTCCGAGCGAAGTCGACGGCCTCGCCGGCCGTCCGGAGGCCGAAAACCTCGTCGGCATCTATGCGGCGCTTTCCGACAAGACGAAGGACGAGGTTCTCGCGGAGTTCGGGGGCCAGCAGTTCTCGGTCTTCAAGCCGGCCCTGGTCGATCTTGCCGTCAACGTGCTGTCGCCGATCACCGGTGAGATGCGTCGCCTGATGGATGATACCGCGCACATCGACGCAATCCTGAGGCGTGGTGGCGAGCGGGCGCGGGCGCGTGCGGAAAAGACGATGCGCGAGGTTCGCGAAATCATCGGGTTTTTGCAGTAGCGCACAAAAATGAGACCTTGCGGGCGGCGAACGGCAATGTAATGTTCGCCGCATGGTTTCCACCCGACTCTCACGACTGGAAGGTCATCGCCGCAAGTTCATGGCGGTGATCGACGATACGCCCGAATGCAGCCGCGCCGTGCATTATGCCGGCATGCGCGCGAAGAACTCCAATGGCGGCCTGGTGCTGCTCTATGTGATCGCCGATGGCGACTTCCAGCAATGGCTGGGGGTCGAGGAGATCATGCGCGCGGAAGCGCGCGAAGAGGCCGAGGCGACGCTGGCAAAGGTGGCGCAGACGGTGCGCGAAAGCATCGGCATCGAACCGGAAATCGTCATTCGCGAAGGGATCGCCACGGAGCAGATCCATGCCGTGATCGAGGATGACCGCGACATCGCCATTCTGGTGCTTGCAGCCGGATCTGCGAAGGAAGGGCCGGGACCGTTGGTGTCGTCCATCGCCGGGAAGGCCGCGGCCTTTCCGATCCCCGTGACCGTCATTCCCGATATGCTGACCGACGAGGAAATAGACGCACTGAGTTAGAGCGCTTTTTCCGTGCGGCATTGCGGTCTTTCCAAGTCGGGAAGACACGGTCTTGCCACGCTCCGCCGTCCCGATCTTCGCGGTCCACGTGCGACGGGATGAGCCCTTGCGAGGGCGGCGCGAAACACCTATATTTTTGAACAATTCTAAAAAGCCGGTCGGTAAGCGCTTCCGGCGAAACGGAGAGAGAGATGTTCATCCAGACGGAAGCCACGCCAAATCCGGCCACGCTCAAGTTCCTGCCGGGCAAGGTGGTGATGGAGAACGGTACGGCCGAATTCCGGAGCGAAGAAGAAGCCCGTGCAGGGTCGCCTTTGGCGTCCCGGCTCTTCTCGATCCCGGGCGTAACCGGCGTCTATTTCGGTTATGACTTCATCACGGTCAGCAAGGAAGGCCAGGAGTGGCCACACCTGAAGCCCGCCATCCTCGGCTCGATCATGGAGCATTTCATGTCGGGCCAGCCGGTCATGTCGGGTGCCGGGCGCGCCGAAGAAACGGACCAGGAAGGCGAGTTCTTCGACGAGGGCGATGAAGCGATCGTCGCCACGATCAAGGAATTGCTTGAAACCCGCGTTCGTCCGGCCGTTGCCCAGGACGGTGGCGACATCACCTTCCGCGGCTTCAAGGATGGCACCGTGTTCCTGAACATGAAGGGCGCATGCTCCGGCTGCCCCTCCTCGACCGCTACGTTGAGGCACGGCGTCCAGAACCTGCTGCGCCACTTCGTTCCGGAAGTTGAAGCAGTCGAATCCGTCTGATCCGGGGCGCCCTGTCCCGTCGTTGTCCGTCGCGTGCGAGAGCGCGTGCCAAGAGCGGCTGTAAGGGCACTTCGCGCCGGATCTGTGCGCGAAGCAATGGAGGAGGCCATTGCGGCTGACATGTTAGTGCTTGCCATCGATACGTCCGGCAGCGGTTGCTCCGCTGCGGTCTATGACAGCGCCTCCGCCGAGGTTATGGGCCGTGCGGGCGCGAACATTGGACGTGGCCACGCCGAACGTCTGATGGAGTTCGTCGACGAGGCGCTGCTCGCCGCCGACGGGCAACTTGCAGACATTGACCGTATCGCAGTCACAATCGGCCCCGGATCCTTCACCGGAATTCGTGTCGGCGTTGCGGCCGCACGCGGCCTTGCGCTCGCGCTTGGCAAGCCGGCTGTCGGCATCACCACGCTCGAGGTCGCCGCCGAAAGCGCCAGGCTGACGACACCCGGCCAGCCGATTCTCGTCGTCATCGACGCGAAGCGGGACGAAGTCTACGTCCAACTCTTCGACGCCTCCGGTCGAGCAATGGGCGAGCCCGAAATCCTGTCGGTGACGGAGGCGCGCGACCGGCTTTCCGGCTTCGAAGGCACCGTTTGCGGCTCCGGCGCCTCTCTCGTTGGCCATGTGCGGGCAGGTGGAATTCCGGACGATATCGACATTGCTGTTGTTGGCCGGTTGGGTGCCAATGCCGATCCAGCCTCGGCCAAGCCGAAACCGCTATACTTGCGTGGACCGGATGCGAAACCTCAGGCAGGTTTTGCCGTAACCCGAGCCTAGACCACGATGAGTTTGACCGATTATTTCACCCGTCGGACGGAGTTCGATATCTTCCCGCTCGAGGAGGGTGACCTTGTTGCCGCTGCGGCGCTGCATCGCCAACGCTTCGCTTCTCCTTGGAGCGACGGTGAAATTCACGCATTGCTGTCGCAGGATACCGTCTTCGGCTTCGTGGCGCGCCAGACGAGCGGCGCCTTTCGCCCTGCGTTCGGCGGATTTGTGCTGTCGCGGGCCGTAGCCGGTGAGGCCGAAATCCTGACCATCGGCGTCGATCCGCGTTTCATCCGTTCGGGCCTCGGTTGGCGCCTGATGCAGGCCGCCATGCGCGAGGCGCTCGTCAAAGGTTCCGAGGCGCTCTTTCTCGAAGTCGATGAAACGAATGAGGCCGCACTCGGCCTCTATCAGAAACTCGGCTTCCTCAAGGTTGGCGAACGCCGGGCTTACTACCAGAGCTCGACAGGAGCGCGCACGGCGGCGCTTGTCATGCGACTCGATCTTCGTTAGTCCGATTCATCACATTTCCCGTTCGGATGCGTGTGGCCGCGTTCCGAAAATGGCGCGGGCCCGAACGATGAACGAAAGATGAGCGGGTTAGAAAGCCTTCGCGAATGATCAATTGGGTCCGGGTTGCCCTGTGCGGCGCGCTGCTTGTCCTGGTCTCGCTGGTGCTGATGCCGGTGCAGATCCTTTGTCTTTGGCTGGATTTGAAGCCGCGGCGGTGGCTGCCGCGTTTCTGGCACCGCGTGGCATGCCTGTTGCTCGGTCTTCGCGTTCGCGTTCATGGCGAGCCCGAGCGCCGGCGTCCGTTGCTACTGAGCGCCAATCACGTGTCCTGGAAGGATATTCTGGTGCTGTCTTCCGTGGCCGACGTCGTCTTCGTCGCCAAGTCCGAGGTGAAGACCTGGCCCGTCTTCGGGCTTCTCGCCCGCCTGCAGGCCTCTGTTTTCATCGAGCGCGACCAGAAGCGCACGACCGGTCACCAGGTGAACGAGATCGGCCGAAGGCTCGCCGATGGAGAGATCGTCGTGCTCTTCCCCGAAGGCACGACGTCGGATGGCAACCGGTTGCTCGACATCAAGACCTCGCTCTTCGGCGCCGCCGCTTCTGCGGTTCCGCACTCGCCGACCGGGGTGGTCCATGTTCAACCACTCGCCATTTCCTACACCGGCATACACGGCATGCCCATGGGGCGCTACAACAGGCCGATCGCCGCCTGGCCCGGCGACATCGGACTGGTGCCGCACCTTCTTGGCGTGCTGCGGGAAGGCGCGCTCGACGTGGACGTCGATTTCGGTGAGGCGGTGGACTACGACCGCCATGCCAATCGGAAAGACGTGAGCCGCACGATCGAGGCGCGCATTCGCAGCATGCTGTCGGACCGCCTGAGGGGTCGGCCAAAGTTGGATCGGGTAGTGGCGCGGGCGGAGCGATAGGCATCGGCGCCGAAAATGCTTCAACTTTGGGCCGCCATGCACTAAAGAACCCCGCATGACCCAGGAAACAGCTCTTCTGTCGAAAACGCCGGTGCCGGGCGAGGAACACGCACCCTCGCGCAAGGTCTTCGTCAAGACCTATGGCTGCCAGATGAACGTCTACGATTCCGACCGCATGTCGGATGCGCTTTCGCGCGACGGCTATGTTTCGACCGACGTCCTGGAGGAAGCGGATTTCGTCCTGCTCAACACCTGCCATATCCGCGAGAAGGCGGCTGAAAAAGTCTATTCCGAGCTTGGCCGGCTGCGCGAATTGAAGAAGGAGAAGGCGCGCGAAGGCCGCGAAATGGTCATCGGCGTTGCCGGCTGCGTCGCGCAGGCCGAAGGCGACGAAATCCTTCGCCGCGCCCCGGCGGTCGACCTCGTCATCGGCCCGCAGACCTATCACCGCCTTCCCGAGGCGTTGAAGCGAGCGCGGGACGGCGAGCGCGTCGTCGAGAGCGACTATGCGATCGAGGACAAGTTTGAGCATTTGCCCGCACCGGACAAGGCGAAGACACGAGCCCGCGGCGTGACCGCTTTCCTGACGGTGCAGGAGGGATGCGACAAGTTCTGCACCTTCTGCGTCGTCCCCTATACGCGCGGCTCGGAAGTGTCGCGACCGGTGGCTCAGATCGTTGCTGAGGCCGAAAAACTGGTCGAAGGCGGGGTACGCGAAATTACCCTGCTCGGGCAGAACGTCAATGCCTGGCATGGCGCCGGCCCGGATGGCCGCGACTGGGGCTTGGGCGATCTTCTCGTCCGTCTTGCGGAAATCGAGGGCCTCAAACGCCTGCGTTATACGACCAGCCATCCGCGCGACATGGATGACGGCCTCATCGAGGCGCATCGGTCGATGACGAAGCTGATGCCCTATCTGCATCTGCCGGTCCAGTCAGGATCCGATCGCATCCTGAAGGCGATGAACCGGCGTCATACGGCAGCCGAGTATCTCACCCTGATAGATCGCATCCGCGCGGCTCAGCCCGACCTTGCCCTCTCCGGCGATTTCATCGTAGGCTTTCCGGGTGAAACCGACGAGGACTTCGAGGATACCATGCGTCTCGTAGAGGCAGTGGGTTATGCACAGGCATTTTCCTTCAAGTATTCGAGCCGCCCCGGCACGCCGGGGGCCGAACTCAAGGATCAGGTTCCAGAGGACGTGAAGGCCAAGCGATTGGAAAGATTGCAGACTTTGCTCATGAAGCAGCAGCGCGAATTCGCTCAAGCCTGTATCGGACGCGAGATCGATCTGCTTCTGGAAAAGCCCGGCCGCATGCCCGGCCAGCTCGTCGGTCGTTCACCCTGGCTGCAGCCGGTGAATGTTGATGCAAAAACATCGCAAATCGGTGACATTATCAAAGTACGAATCATCAAAGCAGGCTCCAATAGCCTCTTTGCCGAGATGATCGCATAGGGACCGAGAGCGAGGAGCTTAACCGCTTGGACGGACACGAATTGATTTCTTCATCACCGCGCCAGTCAAAAACATCTGCGACAGACGCCAATCACTTCGTGCTCACTTTCGAGAACAACCGCTTTGCCAGCGAACTCTTTGGCCAGTTCGACCAGAATTTGAAGCTGCTTGAAGAGCGCCTGCGCATCGATGCGAGGCCGCGAGGAAACTCTGTTGCCATCTCGGGCGATGTGGTGGCGACGAACCAGGCGCGGCGCGCTCTCGACTATCTCTACGGAAGATTGCAGAGTGGCGGTTCGATCGATACGTCCGATGTCGAGGGAGCGATCCGCATGGCGGTCGCTGCTGACGACCAGTTGCAGTTGCCGACCATGGAACGCAAAGCCAAGTTGACGATGGCGCAGATTTCGACGCGCAAGAAGACCATCGCTGCGCGCACACCCATGCAGGATGCCTATATCCGCGCGATGGAGCGGGCGGAACTCGTCTTCGGCATCGGCCCGGCCGGCACCGGCAAGACCTACCTTGCCGTTGCTCATGCCGCTCAGCTTCTTGAGCGCGGCGCGGTCGATCGCATCGTTCTTTCGAGGCCGGCGGTCGAAGCCGGCGAGCGCCTGGGCTTCCTGCCGGGCGACATGAAGGAAAAGGTCGACCCTTATCTGAGACCGCTCTACGATGCGCTCTACGACACGATGCCCGGCGACAAGGTCGAGCGGGCGATCACTGCGGGCGTGATCGAGATCGCGCCGCTCGCCTTCATGCGTGGGCGCACGCTCGCCAATGCCGCCGTGATCCTCGACGAGGCCCAGAACACGACATCGATGCAGATGAAGATGTTCCTGACCCGTCTTGGCGAAAACGGCCGGATGATCGTCACTGGCGATCCGAGCCAGATCGACCTGCCGCGCGGCGTCAAGTCGGGCCTCGTGGAGGCGCTGCAGATCCTCAATGGCGTGGAGGGCGTTTCGGTGATCCGCTTCAAGGATGCCGATGTCGTCCGCCATCCGATGGTGGCGAGGATCGTCAGGGCCTATGAAGCCCACACCGCGGTTCACGACGAGAGCGAGCAGAGCGATCGCTGACCGGCGGTTCGTTGCAGCCATGACGGTTTTGGATATTCAGATCAGCGTCGAGGAGGGCGATTGGCCATCGGAAGATGAGCTGCAATCCTTCTCGGAACGTACTCTCGAGGCGGCGGCCGATTTCCTTGCGCGCGAGGAAAAGCAGCCATTTCCGCCGGACGCGCCGGAAGTCTCGCTGGTCTTCACCGATGACGCTTCTATGCGGGCGATCAACGCGGAATGGCGAAACCAGGACAAGCCGACCAATGTGCTGTCTTTTCCTGCCTTTCCTGTGACGCCGGGCAAGATGCCGGGGCCGATGCTCGGTGACATCATCGTTGCCTATGAAACGCTGAAGCGCGAGGCGGTCGAGATGGAGAAGCCGTTTGACGCGCATCTGACGCACCTCCTCGTGCATGGATTCCTCCATCTTTTCGGGTATGATCACCTCGAAGACGACGAAGCGGAAAGAATGGAGGGCCTGGAGACTCGCATTTTGGCGCGTCTTGGCCTATCTGATCCCTACGGGGATCGTTCCCCGGATTAACAGTTTGGAACGATGAGCGACACCAACACACAGCCGGCTGCCGTTGTGGCCGACGAAGCGGAAGCTTCCGGAGAGGCCGAGGCGGGCAGTAGTAGCACCGCCGCTCCCCGACAGGAGAGCAGCAAATCCACCACCTCCTTCTGGAGCCGAGCCGCGCGCCTTCTGCGCGGAGCGAGCCCGTCGAGCCTGCGCGAAGATCTCGCCGACGCTCTGATGACGGATGCGGACAGCAATGCCGCGTTCTCGCCCGAAGAGCGGGCAATGCTCAACAACATCCTGCGTTTCCGCGAGGTTCGCGTCGAGGACGTGATGGTGCCGCGCGCCGATATCGAGGCCGTGGACCAGAGCATCACGATCGGCGAGCTCATGGTCATATTCGAGGAGTCCGGACGTTCGCGCATGCCGGTCTACAACGAGGGCCTGGATGACCCGCGCGGCATGGTGCACATCCGCGATCTGCTCGCCTATGTCACCAAGCAGGCCCGCAACCGGCGCCGCAACGGCAAGGCGCAGCCGACGGTCCCGGTTGGGGCGGAACGGATGCCGAGGCAGCAACGAGCGGGTTTCGATCTCTCGCGTGTCGATCTCGGGAAGACGGTGGAAGAGGCCGGCATCGTTCGCCAGGTCCTGTTCGTGCCGCCGTCGATGCTGGCCTCGGACCTGATGCAGCGGATGCAGGCGGCGCGCATCCAGATGGCGCTCGTCATCGATGAATACGGAGGCACGGACGGTCTCGTGTCGCTGGAGGACATCGTCGAGATGGTCGTCGGAGATATCGAGGACGAGCATGACGATGAAGAGGTCATGTTCGCGCGCAGCTCGGATGATGTCTTCGTCGCCGATGCCCGCGTCGAACTGGAAGAGATCGCCGAGGCGATCGGCCCGGATTTCGACGTGCGCGAGCAGCTCGAGGACGTCGACACGCTCGGCGGACTGGTTTTCGCTTCGCTCGGACGCATTCCGGTGCGCGGCGAAGTGGTCCAGGCCATTCCTGGTTTTGAGTTTCAGATCCTCGATGCCGACCCGCGGCGCGTCAAACGGGTGCGCATCATGCGCAAGCGCCCGCTGGCCCGTCGCCGGGTGGTGAAAACGGAGCGGGAAACGCCCGTTGGCCGCGACGCCGAGGTCGGTGCCGGATCGCAGCCGACGCCGGAACAATAGCTTCGCTTCACGGTCTCAGCGAAACCGCAAACGATCTGGCATAGCCCAAAATCGCTTCGATTTTCTGGCGCAACGCCGTGCTGTGCAACGTATGCGATCGGGACAAGCAGCCGCTTTTTTGGAAGACTGCCGCGGAATGATTCGGTGGTTTTTCCTGCGCAGGGTCGAGGTGCGATTCTGCGTCTATTGGAGGCTGTATGGCAGGGCTGGCAGGCAGGATTATGCTCCTCTCCGGGGCGTTGCGGGTATTCATTGCCTTCGTCGCGGGGCTCTTGACCGTTCTCACCCAGCCGCCTTTCGGTATCTTCGCGGCCGCTTTCGTCTCGTTCCCTGTCCTCGTCTGGCTGATCGACGGCGCGCCGGGTGATCCTGAAAGGGGCCGGCTCGGCAGGCTTTGGCCGGCCTTGTCGATCGGCTGGAGCTTCGGCTTCGGCTACTTTCTTGGCGGCCTTTGGTGGCTTGGCAATGCCTTGCTGATCGAGGCGGATCTGTTTGCCTGGGCGCTGCCGCTCGCCGTTGTGGGCCTGCCTGCCTTTCTCGCGCTCTTTTACGCCCTCGCAGTCGCGCTGGCGCGTTGTATCTGGTCGGATGGCCTGGGCAGGATCGCCGCCCTTGCATTCGGCTTCGGCATCGCGGAATGGCTCCGCGGCTTTCTGCTCACGGGCTTTCCCTGGAATGCCATCGGGTATGCCTTGATGCCGATGCCCGTGATGATGCAGTCGGCGAGCGTCGTGAACCTTGCAACGATGAATATGCTCGCGGTCTTCGTGTTTGCAGCGCCGGCTCTCGTCGCCACCGGAAAGGGCGCGCGTGCCGGCCTCGCGATTGCCGTCGCGCTCTTTGGCGCGCACCTGGCTTTCGGCTTCTATCGCCTTTCACAGCCGGCGCCCCAGCCGCTGGCGCCTGAGTTGACGGTGCGTCTGGTTCAGCCGGTGGTCGATCAGGCGAAAAAGCTTGATGACCGCGAACGCTCATCGGTCTTCGAGGAGCATCTCGCTCTCACGACCGCACCGGCCAAGGATGGCGGAAAACGTCCGGACATCATTGTTTGGCCGGAAACCTCGATCCCGTTCATACTCACCGACAACCCGGACGCGCTGGCACGCATCGCTGAGGTCTTGGACGACGGGCAGATCCTCATTGCCGGCGCTGTCCGCGTCGAGGATGCCGGGGCCGGCCTGCCGCGGCGCTTTTACAACTCGATCTATGTTATCGACGATCGCGGCCAGATCGTCGGTGCCGCAGACAAGGTTCACCTCGTCCCCTTCGGCGAATATCTGCCGTTCGAGGATGTTCTTGCCTCCTGGGGGCTAAACGCTGTCGCTGCCTCGATGCCCGGCGGCTTTTCGCCTGCCCAAAGCCGTGCGCTTCTTACGCTGCCGGGCGGCAGGACGGCCTATCCACTCATCTGCTATGAAGCGATCTTCCCCGAAGAGATCGATGGCAACGCTCCGCTAGCCGACTTCCTGCTCAACATCACCAACGACGCCTGGTTCGGCGACACACCCGGTCCGCGCCAGCATTTTCATCAGGCGCAGTTGCGTGCAGTCGAGACTGGAACGCCGATGATCCGGGCAGCCAACAGCGGTATATCAGCAATTGTTGATGCACGTGGTGTTTTAGTGGTAGGATTGGGATACAATTACAAGGGGGTTACAGACACAATTCTGCCGGGAAAAATGCTTAGCGTAACGGATGCTGCCACGCGCTGCCGAATCTTCTGGTTAACAGCCGGAATGCTCTTTTTGGTTGCAGCAATTTCGCGCGCTGGTTTTAATATTAGGAAGAATTGACCTAAAACCCCTAAAATTGCATAGTGGCCGAATCCCTCAACCTTCACCCACGGGTGGGGCTCTTGATTGCCGGCAAGATTGCAAAGGAGCGATCTGCGCGATGCCAGGTTGCGGGCACCCGAAACAGCGTGTTTAGGAACGCGGACATGATTGAAAACAAGAAGAAGCCGAACCCGATCGACATTCATGTCGGGAGCAGGATTCGCCTCCGCAGGACGATGCTGGGCATGAGCCAGGAAAAGCTCGGCGAAGCCCTGGGGATCACCTTCCAGCAGATCCAGAAATACGAGAAGGGAACGAACCGCGTTGGCGCGAGCCGTCTGCAGAACATTTCTGCTATCCTCAACGTTCCGGTGTCGTTCTTCTTCGAGGATGCCCCCGGGGAAGGCGCCGGCGGCGCATCCGGCATGGCCGAAGCCTCCAGCTCCAACTACGTGGTTGATTTTCTGTCGTCCTCCGAAGGACTTCAGCTCAATCGGGCCTTCGTCAAGATTTCCGACCCGAAGGTACGGCGGAAGTTGGTCGACCTGGTAAAGGCATTGGCCGCCGAGGCGGAAAGCGAATAGCCAGCGCGGTTCACAGACCACAAAAACAAAGCGGCCTGAGTGCCGCTTTTTTTGCGCGCTTCGCCCTGCGGCGCGGCGCTCTTGCCAAACGCGCAACCGTCGCTGCCGCACTCTTGAATCGGGTAGGATTCAAAGAGACATGCAGGTTGAGATTTCGGCTGGCAATACCGATATAAAGATATATTTATGTCGTTGTTCGCTTGTTTTTCGGCGGCAAAACCACTAACACGTTCGCACCGCTTCTTTCATTGAGGGGACTTCCCGCATGCGCGCAAACTACCTGTTCACGAGTGAATCCGTAGCCGAAGGTCATCCGGACAAAGTGTGTGACCGTATTTCCGACGAGATCGTCGATCTGGTCTACCGCGAGGCGGCGAAGACGGGTGTCGATCCCTGGGGTGTGCGCATTGCCTGTGAGACACTGGCAACGACGAACCGCGTCGTGATTGCCGGCGAAGTCCGCCTGCCGCCGAGTCTGCTGAAGAAGGACAAGAACGGCAACGAAGTCATCAATCCTTCGAAGTTCAAGTCCGCCGCCCGCAAGGCGATCCGCGACATCGGCTACGAGCAGGACGGTTTCCACTGGAAGACGGCGAAGATCGACGTGCTCCTGCACTTCCAGTCGGCGCACATCGCGCAAGGCGTCGACAACGCTTCGGACAAGCAGGGCGAGGAAGGTGCCGGCGACCAGGGCATCATGTTTGGCTATGCTTGCCGCGAGACGTCCGAATTGATGCCGGCGCCGCTCTACTACTCGCACCGCATCCTGCAGACGCTCGCCGCTGCCCGCAAGAAAGGCGAAGGCGAAGTCGCCAAGCTCGGCCCCGACGCGAAGAGCCAGGTGACCGTACGCTATGTCGATGGCAAGCCGGCCGAAGTCACCTCGATCGTGCTTTCGACGCAGCATCTCGATGAGAGCTGGGATTCCACCAAGGTCCGCTCCGTCGTCGAACCCTATATCCGCGAAGCGCTTTCCGATCTGAAGATCTCCGACGATTGCACCTGGTACATCAACCCGACCGGCAAGTTCGTCATCGGCGGACCTGACGGCGACGCTGGCCTCACCGGCCGCAAGATCATCGTTGACACCTATGGTGGCGCGGCCCCGCATGGCGGCGGCGCCTTCTCGGGCAAGGATACGACCAAGGTCGACCGTTCGGCCGCTTACGCCGCGCGCTACCTGGCGAAGAACGTCGTTGCAGCCGGCCTTTCCGACCGCTGCACGATCCAGCTCTCCTATGCGATCGGTGTCGCCCAGCCGCTGTCGATCTATGTCGATCTGCACGGTACCGGCAAGGTCACGGAAGATCAGGTCGAAAACGCCATTCGCAAGACGATGGATCTCTCGCCGACCGGCATCCGCCGTCATCTCGACCTCAACAAGCCGATCTACGCCAAGACCGCCGCTTACGGCCATTTCGGCCGCAAGGCCGGTCGCGATGGTTCGTTCTCCTGGGAGAAGCTCGATCTCGTCAAGCCGCTCAAGGAAGCGATCGAGCTTGACGCGGCCTCCTACTCCGTGCCGAGAGCATCCGGCCGCGCTGCCTGACATCGCCGTTGACGGGGCATCTACAGCGCCGCGAAGCCACGGGGCATTGAAAAATATTGCAATGGTCCGGTGCACTGCTATTCAGGCGCACCACATTGCGGGATCAAGAGCGGATGCTCCCGGTGGAGTGTCCGCTTTGCTGTTTGAAGGAAGATCGTGATGACCGAACCGCGCCGCGCCAGAGCCACGGAGGCCTTCTTTGGCCGCCGCAAGGGCAAGCCCTTGCGCGAACGCCAGGCTGCCCATCTCGAGCATCTGCTCCCCACGCTCCGGCTCGATCTCGCCGAGCCGGCGCCGGCTGACCTGGCGATGCTCTTCCCGCAGCCGGTGAGGCGCATTCGCCTGGAAATCGGTTTCGGTGGCGGGGAACATCTCGTCCACCGCGCCGCGGAGGATCCGGCAACCGGCTTTATCGGCGTCGAGCCCTTCGTCAACTCGATGGCGAAGCTGCTCGGACAGATCGAGGCGCGAAAGCTTGCCAATGTCCGGCTCTATGACGACGACGCGACGCAGGTGCTGGACTGGCTGCCGGAGGCTTCAGTCGACCAGATCGATCTGCTCTATCCCGATCCCTGGCCGAAGCGTAAGCACTGGAAGCGGCGCTTCGTTTCCAAGGTCAACCTGGACCGGTTCGCGCGCATCCTGAAGCCTGGCGGGCTCTTCTGCTTCGCCTCGGATATCGACACCTACGTCAATTGGACGCTGCTTCACTGCCGCGACCACGCAGCCTTCGAGTGGACGGCCGAAAAATCGGCCGATTGGCTCACGCCTTTCGCGGGATGGCCGAGCACGCGCTACGAGGCCAAGGCGCGCCGGGAAGGACGGAACTCCGCCTATCTCACGTTCCGGCGCGTTTAGAATCTTGGATTTGGCCCCTCATCGTGTCGCTCGCGGGGAGAGGGGGGACTGAGGCGACTTCGCGAGCCACCTTCTCCCCGCTGGCGGGAGTGGCCGGCAGGCCGGATGAGGGGAGTTCACGCGCCCGTACTGCCGCTCAGTGCAGGCTGACGGTGCGAAGATCGTCTTCGGCCGCCTTGAAGAAGGTGCTGGAGCGATTGTCGGTCAAAAGGATCGGCGTGCCGTCGGCGCCGAACAGGGCCCACAGATCGATTCCGGGGCCCATCTCAGGAGCTTCCGGGAAACAACGGGAGACCTCCTCCGAACGCATCTTGCGGATATAGCCGACTTCGCCCTCGCCAAGATGCGCAAGGTCGTTCTTCGACAGCGATGTGTTGATGGTTTTCAGTCCCATGGTGATACTCCGTGGTCGCCGGACAGGGGAGAATCCCGCCGGTTATCCTACTCTGGGACGGAAATGTTAATTTTCTTTACCATACGCACCGGCTCCGGCCGCACGAGGTCGACGGAAAGAAGACCGTTGCGCAACTCGGCTCCCAGAACCTTCATGCCGTCGGCGAGAACAAAGGTGCGCTGGAACTGGCGGGCGGCAATGCCGCGGTGCAGGTATTCCCGCTCGCCCGTATCGACCTGGCGGCCCCGAATGACCAGCTGGTTTTCTTCCGTCGTGACGTCCAGGTCCTCCTCGGAGAAGCCGGCGACGGCGAGCGTGATCCGAAGCCGCTCCGGCGCATCCGAAGATGCGTCGCCGCGAATGCGCTCGATATTGTAGGGTGGGTATCCGTCATTGCCCTTGGCGATGCGCTCAAGGGTCTTTTCCATGGTGTCAAAGCCCAGCAGTAGCGGGCTGGTAAAGGGCGTAATCCTGCTCATTGCCCAAGTCCTTGCATCTCAAGCGACCATCTTTGGGGACCTGCCAAGCAGCATCCACGCCGCAATATGGTAGCTGTGAGCAACGAGTGCAAGCCGCTTGCCTCGGCTGCGCACGCAAATCATAGTTCGCTGCGCCAAATCAGAGCGGGAAGTGGAAATGCGAAGCGCTTTTCTGTCCGAATCCTGCTTCAATGTCTTAGAGAATTGGCCATGTTCGTGGATCGAGGAGATCCGCTATCATCGTGGCCCAGGAGGATCGAGAAAGTGTCAAACGCGAGAAAGATAATCATCGACACCGATCCCGGCCAGGACGATGCAGCCGCCATCATGCTCGCATTCGGCAGTCCGGAGGAGATCGACGTCCTAGGCATCACCACCGTCGCCGGCAACGTTCCGCTTTCGCTGACGGCCCGCAACGCACGCATCATCTGCGAGCTTTGCAACAGGACGGATGTGAAAGTCTTTGCCGGTGCCGAGCGGCCGGTCGCGCGTCCGCTGGTCACGGCCGAGCATGTCCATGGCAAGTCGGGGCTCGATGGGCCGGATCTGGCGGAGCCGACGATGCCCCTGCAGGAGCAGGACGCCGTTGATTTCATCATCGAGACGCTGCTCGCCGAGGATGCGGGCACGGTCACGCTCTGCACCCTAGGCCCCTTGACCAACATTGCCCTTGCCCTGACCAAGGCGCCGGAGATCGCGCCGCGGGTACGCGAGCTCGTGATGATGGGTGGCGGATTTTTCGAGGGCGGCAATATTACGCCGGCGGCGGAGTTCAATATCTACGTCGATCCGGAAGCCGCCGAAATCGTTTTCCGCTCCGGCATCCCGATCGTGATGATGCCGCTCGACGTAACCCACCGCGTCCTGACCCACAAGGCCCGCGTCCAGAAGATTCGCGAGATCGGCAGTCCAGCGGCGATCGCGATGGCCGAAATGCTGGAGTTCTTCGAGCGCTTCGACATCGAAAAATATGGTACGGACGGCGGGCCGCTGCATGACCCGACGGTGATCGCCTACCTCCTGCGGCCGGAACTGTTCACCGGGCGCGACTGCAATGTCGAGATCGAGACGGCGTCCGCCCTGACGGCCGGCATGACTGTCGTCGACTGGTGGCAGGTGACAGGCCGCGAGCGCAATGCCAAGGTCATGCGCCACATCGACGACGAGGGCTTTTTCGATCTCCTCACCGAGCGCCTGGCGCGCATCTAGGTTCACCTCTTCGGCGCCCCTAAGACCCCTCCCCACAAGGGGGAGGGGCTTACCCGCCGCACCTCTACACCTCCAATGCGCGGCTGCGCAGGACGCAAGGGATGCGAATGGCAGGCGATTGCCGCGAGTTCCGAAGCGCTCCCCCTTGTGGGGAGGGTTGGGGAGGGGCTCGTTCAGATCGGGCTTGTGCAACCGCTGACCGCTTCCGACCCCTCAAGCGAAAACGGCGCCCGATCGGGCGCCGTTTCGTTGTTGGTTACGTGGTCTGATCAGAACTCTTCCCAATTGTCCTGGGCGAGCGCATTGGCACCGGATGTCTGGGCAAGCACGCGCTGCGTCGATGCCGAATAGCCGCTGCTCCTTGCCGCTGCCTGCGGCGGCCGATTGTCCTTGGCGGCGGGCGCAGGTGAGGCGGGACGCTCGGCTGCGCGCATCCGCTCGGCTGCACCGTGCAACATTTCGGGCGAGGACTGGGCCGGCGCCTGCTGGGCGACCCGGAAACGGGAAACCAGCGTGCTCAGTGCGCCGGCTTCGTCGTTCAGCGCCATGCTGGCGGCCGTCGTTTCTTCGACCATCGCCGCGTTCTGCTGCGTCACCTGGTCCATCTGGTTGACGGCGGAGTTGATCTCCTTCAGGCCGACCGCCTGTTCCGAGGCGGAACTGGAGATCTGGCGGATCAGACTGTTGATCTGCACCACCTGCTCGGCGATCTTTTCGAGCGCACTGCCCGCCCTGCCCACGAGGTCCACGCCCTCGCGGACCTGGCCTGCGGAGGTATTGATCAGCGTCTTGATCTCCTTCGCAGCATTTGCCGAGCGCTGTGCAAGCTCGCGTACTTCCTGGGCGACGACCGCGAAGCCCTTGCCGGCGTCACCGGCGCGGGCAGCCTCGACGCCCGCGTTGAGCGCCAAGAGGTTCGTCTGGAAGGCGATCTCGTCGATGACGCCGATGATCCGGCTGACCTCGTGCGAGGATTGCTCGATGCCCTGCATGGCTGCGATGGCCTTCTGCACGACCTCGCCGGACTGTTCGGCGTCGCTGCTCGCCACCTCGACCGATTTTGCCGCAACCTTGGCATTCTCGGCGCTGGCGTTCACCTGCGAAGTAAGCTGGTCGAGCGCGGCTGCGGTTTCTTCAAGGCTCGCGGCCTGCTGTTCCGTCCGGTGCGACAGGTCGTTGGCGGCATTGCTGATTTCGGATGTGCCGCTGCCGATATTGACGACCGAGTGATTGACGGTCCGGATGGTCTCCTCGAGGCTCTCCATCGTCGCGTTGAAGTCACGCTTCAGCTGCGCGTATTCACCCGGGAATTCGTCGGTGATGCGGAAGGCGAGGTCACCGGCCGACAAATGTGACAGGCCCTTGCCAAGGCGGGCGACGATGTCGCGTTGTAGGGCGCTGCTTTCGGCGCGCTCTGTTTCCGATTGATTGCGCTGCATCTCTGCCTGCTCCCGCTGATGGCGGGCTTCGCCTTCGAGGCGTTTGGTGTCGGCGAGCTGATGGCGGAAGCCTTCCAGCGCCTTGGCAACGGAACCGGTTTCGTCCGAGCGATCCTGGCCGGCGATCGGCTGAGTGTAGTCACCGTTGCTGAGCGTCTGGACGTCGCTGACAAGGCCGGCCAGCGGTTTCTGCACGAAGCCGCGGACTGCGTAGTAAAGACCGGCAAGCACGGCACCGAGGACGACAAGGCCGCCGACGATCATCATATAGGTCTGGTCGCGGACCGGCGCGTTGATTACCGCACGCGGCACGTCGACGAGCACGACCCAGTTGGCGTTTACGTTCGGCAGCTTGAAGGGATAGACAACGCGATTGAAGGGCTCGTTTCCGTCATAGGTGAGATTCTTGATCACGCCGGACGTCGCCGACGACAGGGCGTTCTTGACGATATCGGCGCCTTCGCCGTCATAATCTTTCATCAACAGATCCGGGATCGGCGACACGAGCCATTTGCCACTCTGCGACAGCAGGTAGACCCGACCCGAGCCGAAAGGCTTGACCTTTGCGAGATCGTCGGCGAGCGAGGCGAGCGAGATGTCGACGCCGGAGACGCCGATCATCTTGCCATTGGACATCACCGGATAGGCGATCGAGCTCATCGTCGTGGGGACGTCGGTCCCTTCGGCGAGGTAGGGCTGGGTGATTGCCCCCTTGCCGCTCTTGGCCGCGAGGGCATACCATTCGGCGGCATAATCGGCCTTGAAGGTCGAGAGCTGTGCCTTGCCGTTACGGTCCTTGGACCAATAGGGCGTGAATGCGCCCTCTGCGTTACCGCCAAGCTCCGTGTTGTTGGCAACGTCCTTCCCATCGAAGGCCTTCGGCTCCTCGGCGAACCAGCTTCCGAAGGCGAACTGGTGCTGCTCCAGGTTCGCCTTCAGGAGATTGATGGCGCCGGCGCGATCGATGGACTCTCCGGCGTGGCCGCGCCCGAGAACGCCCGACATCGTACGCGCGGCGGCCGCGAGTTCACCGACGCTGCCCGCGATCTCGGATGCGATGGCGTGCGCTTCGCTGTCCGCGTCGTCGAGGACCAGCGTCTCGACGCGGTTCTGTGTCTGGGAGATGAGAACGAAATTCGAGGCGAGCAGCACGAGTGCGATCGTGCCGCCTGTCACAGCGATCAGTTTGGTCGCCAGTGATTTGGCTTGGAACTTGAACATGAAATCCTCACATACTGAGAGGTCCGCGGGCTTGCCGCCCACGGCGTGACGCATTCCGAATTGTGGGGTGAAACTCCATCATGGAGCGCCAGATGCCAACCGGCACGGAGGAGGCAGCCAAACCGCTACAGCGTCCTTTGCGCGTCTCAACAGACGCGCGGCGCTGTAGGTACGGTCGACCTTCTCATGTGTCTGAATAGAGGATCAAATCTTAAGATCCAGCCAACGCCGCGGCCAAATCATGGTCGCGACACGCAAGTTTTGTGCGCCGGGTTTAACCGGCGCGACATAAACTGTCGGGTTTGCGAAAAAGCGCAGACAGGAGGCAAATCGCGGCGTTGTCCGTCACAGATAGGCCGCGACCTCGGACACCTGCGGTATGGCCGGTTGTGCACCGGGCTTGAGGCATGCAAGCGATCCGGCAACCGCCGCTTGCCGCAGGGCGTCGGGGAAGGCGAGGCCGGCGTCGAGGCCTGCGGCGAGGTAGCCGCAGAAGGTGTCGCCGGCGCCGACCGTGTCGACGGGTTCGATGGTCAGACCCTTGGCACAATGAACGGCACCGTCGTGGATTGCGATCACGCCCTCGGCCCCAAGCGTCACGATCACGGTCCGCCCGGTCTCGTCATGGAGCCGTTTCATCGCCGCCTCGCGCTCGGCGCTGTCGATGCCAGTCTTGCCGGCCAGCAGTTCGAATTCGGTTTCGTTGGCGATCACGATATCAGCCATCCGGCCGAGACGGGCCGCGTCGAGCGTCAGCGGAGCGATGTTGACGATCGTGCGGATACCGCGGCGTTTGGCTTCCAAAAGCGCCGTCTCGACCGAGGCGGCGGGAATTTCGAGCTGCAGCATCAGCGTATCGCCGGGCGACATCTGATCGAGCGCCGCCGTTGCGTCGCTCTCGTTCACCGTCGCATTGGCGCTCGCGACGACAACGATGACGTTCTCGCCATCGCCGCCGACGATGATATGCGCCGTACCGGTCGGAGCATCGACCGTCTTGATGAGGCTGAGGTCGGCGCCGGCCGCTTTCAAGAGCGCCAGCGCGCCTTCGGCGAAACTGTCCCAGCCGACGGCGCCGGCCATGCGCACCGACGCACCGGCGCGGCGGGCGGCCAGCGCCTGGTTTGCACCCTTGCCACCGGCGGCGGTCGAGAAGCCGGTCCCGGCAACGGTTTCGCCGGGCTTCGGCAGGCGTGCGGTCGTGGCGATCAGGTCCATGTTGATGGACCCAAGGACAGTGATCATGTGGAGATGCCCTCGTCCGATTATTGATTTTCGCGAAGAGTGCCCGACCGCGTCAGTCCTCGTCAACCACCCGCAGCTTGAGTTGCCCCATCCGGTTGTCGAGCGGCCGTCCGCCCTGCTCGCCCTCTCCGGGCGCGGCTTCGGCCGCGAGTTCCAGCGCCTCGATCTTGGCGCCGCGCCTCGTCAGCTTGTCCGACGAGATGAGAATGTCCTCGACGTCCTTCTGAGTCATGGCGAAATGGCTCTGGAGCTTGCGCACACGCTCGTCGAGCCGTGAGAGGTCGTCCATCAGGCGGGCGACTTCGCCCTGGATCAGGTGCGCCTGCTCGCGCATGCGGGCATCCTTCAGGATCGCCTGGATCACCTGGATCGACAAAAGCAGCAGAGACGGCGAGACGATGACGATGCGCTGGCGATGCGCCTTCTGCACGATCGCCTCGAAGTGCTCGTGGATCTCTGCGAAGATCGACTCGGAAGGGACAAACAGGAAGGCCGTCTCCTGCGTCTCTCCCGGCAAAAGATATTTGCCGGCGATATCGCGGATATGGACCTCCATGTCGCGGCGAAAGGCCTGCGCCGCCTGCTGCCGCCGTTCGGCCGTAGCGGCATCGCGCATTGCGTTCCATCCTTCGAGCGGAAACTTCGCGTCGATGACAAGTGGCGGCTGGCCGTTCGGCATGCGGATCGTGCAATCCGGGCGCGCGCCGTTCGAAAGCGTTGCCTGGAAGGCGAAGGCGCCCATCGGCAATCCATCGGCAACGATTGCTTCCATGCGCGACTGGCCGAAGGCCCCGCGCGTCTGCTTGTTTGCCAGAATGTTCTGCAGACCGGCCATGTCTTTGGCGAGCGACTGAATGTTGTTCTGGGCGTTATCGATCACGGCAAGCCGTTCCTGCAGGCGCCGAAGGTTCTCGTGGGTCGCCTTCGTCTGCTCGCTGATCGAGGCGCCGATCCGGTGCGTCATGCCGTCGATGCGCTGGCTGATGGACTGGTTGAGCTCCGCCTGGCGGGTACCGAAAACATCCGCCATCGCGGCGATGCGGCCCTGCAATTCCGTCTGCGCGGCAAGAAGCGTCGCCATCTGCTCGTCTCGCTCGCCGGCGCGGGCAGAACTCGCACGGCGCGCAAACAGGAGGGAGGCGAGCGCCATGAGAAGCGCGGCGGCCGTGACGAGATGACCGGCCGTGACGGGCAGGGCTCCAAGCAGGAACAAAGGTTGGTCGAAGGAAAAGGCGATGGGCTCCATGGCGGCAGCCTAACAGATTCGCGCCTGAAGACCAGATCAAAACAAGAACAAACATACTTCGAGCGTTGTAGATGGCAAGTGCTGCGTGTGTATGCTTGACTGGAGGCAATGTTCTTGCGCGCAAGCGGAAAGATCGGCTATGGGATCAGCATGACGATCAAGCCGCTAATCATCCTTCCCGATCCGGTTCTGCGCCAGGTGTCCAAGCCGGTGGAGACCATTGACGACGATATCCGCCGCCTCGCCGACGACATGCTGGAAACCATGTACGACGCGCCGGGCATCGGCCTTGCGGCAATCCAGATCGGTGTGCCGAAGCGCCTCCTGGTTCTCGATGTGTCGAAGGAGGACGAGGAGAAGACGCCGCTCGTCTTCATCAACCCGAAAATCGTCAGATCCTCGGATGAGCGCTCGGTTTACGAGGAAGGCTGCCTGTCGATCCCGGACTACTACGCGGAAGTGGAGCGCCCGGCGGCCGTCACCGTCGAATATCTCGACCGCCACGGCAAGGAGCAGACGCTCGAGGCGGATGGCCTGCTTGCCACCTGCCTGCAGCACGAGATCGATCATCTGAACGGCGTGCTGTTCATCGACCATATTTCCAAGCTCAAGCGGGATATGGTGATCCGCAAGTTCACCAAGGCGGCCAAGACCCGCGGCGCCAAGGCGATCTGACAAACGCCCGCTTCGGTGCCGGAAGTCGCGGACACAGCTTGGTTTCAAGAGACGGAGTTTGCCGCCTTGCCGCTTCGCATCATTTTCATGGGAACGCCGGAATTCTCCGTACCGACGCTTGTCGCCCTCGCCGAGGCGGGCCATGAGATCACTGCCGTCTATACACAGCCGCCGCGTCCCGGCGGGCGGCGCGGTCTCGACCTGCAAAAATCGCCGGTCCACCAAGCCGCCGAACTTCTCGGCATCCCCGTTCTGACCCCGCCGAACTTCAAGGACGCCGGCGATCGCGAGACCTTCACCAAGTTCAATGCTGACGTCGCCGTTGTCGTCGCCTATGGCCTGCTCCTGCCCGAGGCGATTCTCCAGGGAACGAGGCACGGCTGCTACAACGGACACGCCTCGCTCCTGCCGCGCTGGCGTGGGGCGGCGCCGATCCAGCGCGCAATCATCGCCGGCGACCACGAGACCGGCATGATGGTGATGAAGATGGACAAGGGGCTCGACACCGGTCCGGTCGCACTCAGCAAGGCCGTTGCGATCGGAGAGACGATGACGGCTGGCGAGCTGCACAACAAGCTGATGCAGGTCGGGGCGGCCTTGATGAAGGAGGCGATGGCGAAGCTCGAAGCGGGCGATCTGCCGCTGACGCCGCAGCCGGAAGAAGGCGCGGTCTACGCTGCCAAGATCAGCAAGGGGGAGACCCACATCGATTTCACCAAGCCGGCCTCCGAGGTTCACAACCACATTCGCGGTCTTTCGCCTTTTCCGGGAGCCTGGTTCGAGCTGACGATCGCCGGGAAACCGGAACGGATCAAGGTGCTGAATTCTGAGAAGGTCGGCGGAGCCGGCGAAGCCGGCACCGTTCTCGATGACACATTGACCATTGCCTGCGGCCAGAGTGCGGTGCGGCCGACTCGACTGCAGAAGGCCGGCGGCAAGCCGCTCGCCGTCGCCGAGTTCCTGCGGGGGACGCCCGTCGCCCGCGGCACGAGGATCGCCTGATGTCGCGCTATCGCCTCACCGTCGAATACGACGGCTCAGACTATGTCGGCTGGCAGCGTCAGGAAAACGGTCCGTCTGTCCAGGGCGCGATCGAGAAAGCGATCCTGTCGCTGACCGGAGAGACAGTGTCCGTCCGTGGGGCGGGACGCACCGATTCCGGCGTCCATGCCATGGGCCAGGTGGCGCATGCGGACCTCACGCGCGAATGGAAGACGCACACGTTGCGCAACGCGCTCAATGCCCACCTGACGCTTGCCGGCGAACGTGTCTCGATTCTCGACGCACTTGAAGCGCCACCGGATTTCGACGCGCGTTTCTCGGCGGTTCGGCGCCACTATCTCTATCGAATCATCTCCCGCCGCTCGCCGCTGGCGCTCGAAGCAAGGCGCGCCTGGTGGGTGCCGAAAACGCTCGACCACGAGGCGATGCATGTGGCCGCACAACGACTGGTCGGCCACCACGATTTCACGACCTTCCGCTCCGCCCACTGCCAGGCGACGAGCCCGCTGCGCACGCTTGATCGGCTCGACGTGACGCGAGCGGGAGATCTCATCGAGATCCGCGCGACGGCCCAGAGTTTTCTGCACAACCAGATTCGCTCCTTCGCCGGTTCGCTGAAGCTGGTGGGCGAGGGCAAGTGGACGCCGGACGATTTGCAGGCGGCGCTCGAAGCGCGTGATCGAAAGGCCTGCGGGCCGGTCGCGCCGCCGGACGGCCTCTACTTCATGCAGGTGGATTATTGATCTTCTCCGGGCGTAGCGCGGTGCGTCAGCGCTAGCTTGGAACAAGACCAAAGAAACGTTGAAGAAATTCGCCGATCATCATCGACGGCAGCAGGAATAGTGCGGTCAACGCGGCCGCCAGCAAGGTCTGGTTGCCGGTAACCGTGCGCAGAAGCCGGAAGAGCAAGCCGACGCTGACGACCACCAGCAAGAGCCAGATCAGGCTGGTCAGACCCTGACTGCCCGGGACCAGCAGACGAATTGCTGCAGGCAGTGCCATGGCGTAGGAGAGCGGCACCGAGAGCCAATTGGTCGTAACGATCACCGGCACCACAAAAATCTGAAAACCCAGTGGCCGGGACAGGATGACGACCAGGATGATTGGCAGCAGCCAGCTGGCGAGGTCGACGACAAGCAGCTTCAGGATGAAGCCGAAGCCGATCGTTGTGCCGGTCGGCATGGCCGAAAGATAATAGAGTCGCCAGGATGCCCAGGTCACGGCGATCGCGGGCAGAGACCAGAGTATTGCCGCGAACGAGCGCCATAGGCCGCTTTCGCTGATGTCCAGCCAGCGAAAGCCCTCGCGGTTGCCCTGGATCAGCAGCCATAACCCCTTGACATAGGTGAGGACCTCCTCAAGCAGCGGCATGACCGAACCAGCGGGCAATGAAGGTCTCGTAGATCCCGGTCAAGGTCTCGAGATCGGCGACGGCAACGCGCTCGTCGACCATATGCATCGTCTGCCCGACGAGGCCGAATTCGACGACGGGGCAGTAATCCTTGATGAAGCGCGCATCCGATGTGCCGCCCGTGGTCGAGAGCTTCGGCTGGCGCCCCACGACGGCCTCGACCGCGCCGGAAAGCGAATCGATGAGGGCGTTGTTGCGCGTGAGGAAGACGTGGCTCGGACGCTCGTTCCAGACGATGTCGTAGCGGACCGGTGTGCGGCCGGGCCTGAGCTTGTCTTTCGCTGCGGCACGATCGAGCCGCGCGATGATCTCCGCCATCAGGCTTTCGGCGGTCCAGATGTCGTTGAAGCGGATGTTGAAGCTGGCGCTCGCCTTCGCCGGAATGACGTTGACGGCCGGATTGCCGACATCGATGGTCGTGACCTCGAGGTTCGATGGCTGGAAATTCTCGGTACCGCTATCGAAGGGCGGGTCCATCAGGGCCTCGGTGAGCTGCAGTATGCCGCGCACGGGATTGTCGGCGAGATGCGGATAGGCCGCATGTCCCTGGACACCGTGAACGGTGATCCGACCGGAGAGCGAGCCGCGCCGGCCGATCTTGATCATGTCGCCAAGCGCATCGGGATTGGTGGGCTCGCCGACAAGACAGGCGTCCCAGCGTTCGCCCTTCGCCGCCGCCCACTCAAGAAGCTTCACTGTGCCATTGATGGCCGGGCCTTCCTCGTCGCCGGTGATCAGAAACGAGAGCGAACCCTTCGGCGCTCCATGTTTTTCGATGTGGCGCGCGACCGCAGCCACGAAACAGGCGATGCCGCCCTTCATGTCGACGGCGCCGCGGCCATACATCTCCCCGTCGGCGATCGCCGCGGAGAAGGGCGGGTGGGTCCAGGCGGCCTCATCCCCGACCGGCACAACGTCGGTATGCCCGGCAAACATCAAGTGTGGTCCATCGCTTCCAAGGCGGGCGTAGAGATTTTCGATGTCCGGGGTCCCGGTGTCCTTCGCCACCACGCGGTCGACGGTGAAGCCGAGCGGCTTCAGCATCTGTTCGAGAGCGGCGAGAGCGCCGCCTTCGGCGGGGGTGACGGAGGGGCAGCGGATAAGGGTGGCAAGATTGGTAATCGGATCGGTGGAGGTCATCTATCGGAATGCCATCTGCGGGGCACGCAGGCCTGTGAGGTCGGAGGTTGCTGGTTTATCCGATCGGGTGTCGGCTGTCACGCGTGATGGTCTCGACTCTCGGCAAAGGCACACGGGCCGGACGAATTGTCGTCCGGCCCGCAGGGAGCGCAGGGGGCAGGGGAGGGGGCCTCACTCGCCGGGGGCGAGGTGAGGCGCTTCGATGTGCGCTCCGGCGTGCTTCAACGGCCGCTCGCCAGCGAGCTTGCGGATCAGCACGTAGAAGACCGGCGTCATGAAGATGCCGAAGGCGGTAACGCCGATCATGCCGGCAAAAACCGCGACGCCCATGGCCGAGCGCATTTCCGCACCGGCACCGGTGGAGGTGACGAGCGGTACGACGCCCATGATGAAGGCCATCGAGGTCATGAGGATCGGCCTCAGACGCAGCCGGCTCGCCTCGATCGCGGCAGCGACCGCGCTGCTGCCGGAAAGTTCGAGCTCGCGGGCGAACTCGACGATCAGGATAGCGTTCTTGGCCGACAGCCCGACGAGCACGATCAAGCCGATCTGAGTGAAGACGTTGTTGTCCCCACCGGTCAGCCAGACGCCCGTGAGCGCCGCCATCAGGCCCATCGGCACGATGAGCACGATGGCGATCGGCAGCAACAGGCTTTCATATTGGGCCGCCAGCACGAGGTAGACGAGCAGCAGCGCCAAGGGGAACACCAGGATGCCCGAATTGCCCGCGAGGATCTGCTGGTAAGTCAGGTCCGTCCACTCGAAGGAGATGCCGGGCGGCAGTGTCTCCGCGGCGATCCTTTCGATCGCGGCCTGCGCCTGGCCGGACGAGTAGCCCGGTGCCGGACCGCCGTTGATATCGGCGGACAGGAAGCCGTTGTACCGTATCGCCCGTTCCGCGCCGACGGTCTGCTCGACCTTCAACAGCGCCGAAAGCGGGATCATTTCGCCCGACTGCGAGCGGACCTTCAGCCGGCCGATGTCGTCGGCATGGCTGCGGTAGCTCGCATCGGCCTGTATGCGCACGCTGTAGGTGCGGCCAAAGGCGTTGAAGTCGTTGACATAGAGCGAGCCCAGATAGATCTGCAGCGTTTCGAACACGTCGGTGACCGCCACGCCGAGCTGGCGCGCCTTGACGCGGTCGAGGTCGGCATAGAGCTGCGGCACATTGATCTGATAGCTCGAATAGAGCCCGGCGAGTTCTGGCGTTGCCATCGCTTTCGCGAGGAATGCCTTGGCCGCATCGTCAAGCGCCCGGTAGCCGAGGCCGTTCTTGTCTTCGATCTGCAGCTTGAAGCCGCCGGTCGTGCCGAGGCCTTGGACAGGCGGCGGCGGGAACATGGCGATGAACGCATCTTGGATCGCGCCGAACTCCTGGTTCAGTTGCATGGCGATCGCTCCGCCGGAGAGTTCCGGCGTCGTCCGCTCCTCGAACGGCTTCAGCGATACGAAGACGATGCCGGAGTTCGACGAGTTGGTGAAGCCGTTGATCGACAGGCCCGGGAAGGCGATGGCATGTTCGACGCCTGGATGCTTGAGCGCGATCTCGCTCATGCGCCGGATGACGTCTTCCGAGCGGTCGAGCGTCGCCGCGTCCGGCAATTGCGCAAAGCCGATCAGGTATTGCTTGTCCTGGGCCGGCACGAAACCACCGGGGACGGCCCGGAACAGGGTGAAGGTGACGCCGATAAGGACGACGTAGACTCCCATGATCAGCGACTTGCGCGAGAGAATCCCGCCGACGCCGCGGCCATAGGCCTCCGAGCTCTTTCCGAAGAAGCGGTTGAAGCCGCGGAAGAACCAGCCGAACAGCCTGTCCATCACGCGTGTCAAGAGGTCTTTCGGCGCATGGTGATCCTTCAGGAGAAGGGCGGCGAGCGCCGGAGAAAGCGTCAGTGAATTGAAGGCGGAGATCACCGTCGAGATCGCGATGGTCAGTGCGAACTGGCGGTAGAACTGTCCCGTCAGGCCGGTGATGAAGGCGAGCGGCACGAAGACCGCGACCAGCACCAGCGCGATTGCGATGATCGGGCCGGAAACCTCCGACATGGCGCGATAGGTCGCCTGCACCGGCGAAAGCCCCTGCGCGATGTTGCGCTCGACGTTCTCGACGACGACGATGGCGTCATCGACGACGATGCCGATCGCCAGCACCAGGCCGAAGAGGCTCAACGCATTGATCGAAAAGCCGAAGACATACATCACCGCGAAGGTGCCGACGATCGAGACCGGCACGGCAACGAGCGGGATGATCGACGCGCGCCAGGTTTGCAGGAAGATGATGACGACGAGCACAACCAGCGCGATCGCTTCGAGCAGCGTATGAACGACGGACTCGATCGAGGCTCTGACGAACTGCGTCGTGTCATAGACGATCTCGTAATCGACGCCCTCCGGCATGGTCTGCTTCAGCTCGGCCATCGCCTTGTGGACGTTCTCGGAGATCTGGATGGCGTTGGAGCCGGGTGCCTGGAAGACACCCATGCCGACGGCGGCCTTGTTGTCGAGGAGTGAGCGTAGCGAGTAGTCCGCCGCACCCATTTCGACACGCGCGACGTCGCCAAGACGGGTGATCTCGCCATCGGCGCCGGACTTGACGACGATGTCGGCAAAGTCTTCCGGGGTTCTGAGCCGCCCCTGTGCATTGACGGAGAGTTGCAGGTCGAGCCCTGCAACCGAGGGCGATGCGCCGATGACACCGGCGGCCGCCTGGACGTTCTGTCCGCGAATGGCATTGGCGATGTCGCTTGCCGCAAGCCCGCGCTCGGCAGCCTTTTCAGGGTCGATCCAGACGCGCATCGAGTAGTCGCCGCCGCCGAAGATCTGCACCTGGCCGACGCCCTCGACGCGGGCCAACCGGTCCTTGACGTTCAGGACGCCGTAATTGCGCAGGTAGTTGATGTCGTATTGGCCGTTCGGCGAAATCAGGTGTACGACGAGCGTCAGGTCGGGCGAGCTCTTGACCGTCGTGACGCCGAGGCGGCGCACCTCTTCCGGCAGGCGGGGTTCGGCCTGCGACACGCGGTTCTGCACGAGCTGCTGGGCCTGGTCCGGATCGGTGCCGAGTTCGAAGGTGACGGTCAGCGTCATCAGGCCGTCGGCCGTTGCCTGGCTCTGCATGTAGAGCATGCCTTCGACACCGTTGATCTGTTCTTCAAGCGGGGTCGCAACAGTCTCGGCGATCACCGACGGGTTGGCGCCGGGGTACTGTGCACGCACCACGATCTGCGGCGGCACGACTTCCGGATATTCCGAGATCGGCAGACCGGTCATGCCGATCAGGCCCGCGACGAATATGAGTACTGAAAGAACGCCCGCGAAGACCGGGCGGTCGACGAAAAAGCGTGAGAAATTCATAACGATCCCCCTTGGGACAAAAAGCCAGGCATCCGCGGCGAGGATGTTCGCCGCGAGCGCGGAAGCATGCAGTTAGGTGTTCGGTCGGCGCCGCCGCGTGTCCCCTCAAGGAGCGCGAGGCGGCGCGTTCGACTATCGCTTGGCGATCGAGGCCGTGGCCTCTTCGGCCGGCTGCGGGGCAACGAGTACGCCGGGCCGGACGCGCTGCAGCCCGTTGACGACAATGCTCTCGCCCGGCTTCAGCCCGGCTTCGACGATCCGCAGGCCATCGGCCGTCGGTCCGAGGGTCACCTGGCGGTATTCGACCTTGTTGTCGGCGCCGACGACCAGCACGAATTTCTTGTCCTGGTCCGAGCCAATGGCGCGGTCGCTGATCACCAGCTTCTCGGTTGGAGCCGGATCGCCGATCCGGATGCGGACGAACTGACCGGGGATCAGGCGGCCGTCGGCATTGTTGAGCGCCGCCCGTACGCGGATCGTGCCGGTGGTGGCGTCGACCTCGTTGTTGATGAGCTGGATATGGCCGGTGATCGGCGTCCCCTGGTCGGCGGCAGTGCCGATCTCGACCGGAATGCGCTCGATCGCGTTGCTGCCGGCGGAGGCGGAAAGCTTGGCCAAGGCTGCGGCGACCACCTCCTCGTTGACGTTGAAACTCGCATAGATCGGATCGACCGAGACGAGCGTCGTCAGCACTGGCGAGGTAGAGCCGGCGGCCACCAGGTTGCCGGCCGTCACTTCGAGCCTGCCGACACGGCCCGAGATCGGCGCACGGACCTCGGTATATTGAAGGTCCAGCCGCGCCGAACGCAGAGCCGCCTTCGCGGAGCGGACGTTCGCCTGCGCTTCGTCGTAGACGCTCAGGCGCTGATCGACTCCGCTTTGCGGGATCGCACTGGTGGTAACCAGCTTGCGGCCGCGTTCGAGTTCGGTTTTTGCCAACGCGACGCGCGCTTCGGCCGCCGCAACCTGCGCCTCTGCGCGCTCGACGGCGGCGGCGTAGGGTTCGGGATCGATGGTGACGAGGAGGTCACCCTTCTCCACCAGCGCGCCTTCACGGAAATGCGCTTGGAGAACGGCACCGCCGACGCGGGGACGCACCTCGACGCGCTCGATCGCCTCGAGTCGCCCGGAGAAATTCTCCCAGGTGGTAATCCGGCGCGATTCTGCCTTCGCAACCGAGACAGGCACGGCTGGCGGCGGCGCGGCCGCGTCGGTCGCGGCGTCAGCCGTGAACCGATAGGGCACGCCGAAGAAAACGGCGGTTCCCCCGGCAATGGACAATAGGATACTCAGGCCGGCGCCCCAAAGGACCCGGCGGGTAACGGTCGACGTCATATTTTCTCCTTGCCGGTTGGGAGCCCGGCCTAGTTCGTTTTCATCTGCGATTTTGGCCTCGCCCCCGCTTTCTGGAAGAAGCGGGAGAAAATGCCGGATATCGTCTGTTCTTGCGCAGGCCAGCTTTCCTGCGACGAGGTGTTGGCAGGCAGCCAGGCGGCGCCCCCCGGCAGGACGTGCATTTCTACCGGGACGCTGGCCTTGCGAAGCCGCTCTGCATAGGCTTCCGTTTCGTCGCGCATCGGACATTGCTCGCTGGTGATGACGAGGGCGGGAACCAGCCCGCCCAGTCGCGTGCAATGGCCGGGCGCCGCATAAGGATGCGTCAGTCCGCTACGTTCGCCGAGGTAGCGTTGCCAGCCATCAGCGATCGACTGCACCGAAGTCTGGGGACAGTACTTCCGGAACGAAGCGGTGGCCATGCAGGGATCGAGCAACGGCGACAGCAGGATCTGCCCCTTGAGATCCGGGAGGAACTGGTCGCGCGCCATCAGCGCCAGGCCGGCCGCGAGATTTCCGCCCGCTTCCTCGCCGGCAATGAACAGCATGGACTTCTTGTTCGCAAACTGCGGACAGCGGCTGCGCATCGACGACAGCATGGCGTACGAGGCCTCGAGCGCCGCCGGGAACGGGCTCAAGCATGCCGAAGGGTATTCCGGCGAAACGACCACAGCCCCGGCGGCGGCAAGCGCGCTCGCAACTTTCTCGCCGGCCGCGACCGATTCCCCGACGAAGGACCCGCCGTGAAAATGAAGCACGACCGGAGGCGGAACGAGCAAGGACGCGCCGCGGTAGACGCGCGCGCGGCACGCCCCGTGGGTCGTCTGCATCGTCTCTTCGGTAAAATGCGCGTTCATCTCTCTTGTCTCAACCATAGGGCAATCCCTAGATGAGGGACAGCCCGCGATGTTTGCAGCATAACATTGTCTTTCGTCTGGAATAGTCGGCGGGTTCTGACTACACTATTCGGTATTTCGAACAATTCGGTTATTGAAAATGGACCAGCTCACGGCCATGCGCGCTTTTCTTCGAGTGGTGGAGACCGGCAATTTTACCCGGGCATCCGTATCGCTCAATATGCCGAAGGCGACGGTGACTAACCTCATCCAGGGGTTGGAAGCGCACTTAAGCACCAAATTGCTCAACCGCACGACGCGGCGCGTCCTGGTGACACCGGATGGCGCACTCTATTACGAGCGCGCGGCACGCCTTGTTTCCGATCTCGACGAACTGGACGGCAGCCTGTCGAGCGCGCAGAGCCTCCCGAAGGGGCGGCTGCGGGTTGAAATGGCGAGTGCGATCGCCAATCTCGTCATCCTTCCCGCGCTCCCCGAGTTCCACAAGAAATACCCCGACATCCAGATCGACCTCGGGGTTTCGGATCGGACCATCGACTATGTCGCCGAAAACGTCGATTGTGCGATCCGCGTGGGCACGCTGACCGACCAGTCGCTGATCGCCCGGCGCATTACGGAAATGAGCTTCATCACCTGTGCGTCGCCAGCCTATCTCGATCGCCACTCAACGCCGCAGCATCCGGCCGACCTCGAGAGGAATTGCTATGTCGTCGGCTATTTCCGGCCGCAGACCGGGCAGCCGATGCCGATTCATTTCAAGCGAGGAAACGAGGAGATCGAAGTCAAAGGCCGTTACGCAGTCGCGGCAAACGAAGCGACGACCTATCTTGCCGCCGCGCGGGCCGGGCTCGGAGTCGTCCAGGCACCACGCTTCATGGTGCGCGACGATTTGCGGACCGGTGCGATGAGGCCGGTGCTCAATGATTGGCAGATCGAACCGGCGCCGATCTATCTCGTCTATCCACCCAACCGGCATTTGAGCAGTCGACTGCGGGTTTTCGCTGATTGGGCGGTGAAGGTGATCGCACAGTCGCAGATGGATGGCGAGTAGGCCAATCGAGCTTGACGTGGTATCCCCCACAGCTCAATCGCGGCGTTCCGCATCATAGCGCTCGCGCGCGGCATCGAGTTCGCCGAAATGCGTTTCAGCCCAGCGATCGAGGACCACAAGCGTATCGCTCAGCGACCGCCCGACCGCGCTCAGGCGATATTCGACATGTGGCGGCACGGTCTGCTTGTCGTCGCGGATCACCAGTCGTTGCGCTCCAGTTCTTTGAGCGTCTGCGTCAGCATCTTCTGCGACACGTCGCCAAGCTTGCGCATCAGCGCGGCATTGCGCATCGGCCCCTGATCAAGAGCGGAGATGATCAGCATCGCCCATTTGCTGGCGACAAGCTCCAGCGCGTGACGGGAGGAGCACGTCGGATCGAAGACGCTCGGCGCCGAGGTCTCGGAATTCTCTGCCGGCTCTGAAGACATTTTCATAGTTACCAAAAGGTGCGTAATTGTCCTTTGGTGCCTACGCTACCAGATTGGGTCCAGAGATTCAAAAATCTGGATGGAGATGCCAATGGCATGGATCACGTTGCTGGCAGCGAGCGCCGTCGAAATCGCCATGGGGCTTGCGCTCAAATATGCCGAGGGCTGGACGCGGCTTGTTCCAAGCATCATCGGTGTGGTCGCGGCACTCGCCAGTGTCTATCTCTTGACGATCGCGATGCGGGAACTGCCAGCGGGCACCGCCTATGCTGCCTGGACCGGCATCGGATCGGTGGGCATCACCGTGCTTGGCATCGTTCTTTTCGGCGATCCGGTATCCTGGCTTCGCCTCGTCTGCATCGCCATGATCATCGTCGCGGTCGCAGGGCTGCGGTTTCTGGAGGCTTGAACCAGCTTGGCCTTCGATAGCCCGTGGCCCATGAAGCGCCGGGTGAACGTTTCATGGGCCATTTATTCAGCGCCGCTACGAGTTTGCAGGTGTTACGCGGTCGGTTGCTTCGTCTTCCGGAGATAAGGCAAGATCGTGTCGAAGGAGCCGAAACGCTGGATCGCGTCCTCGTTGGATACGGCAGCGGTAATGATGACGTCCTCGCCCTGTTGCCAGTTCGCCGGCGTCGCAACCTGGTGCTTGGCGGTCAGTTGGATCGAGTCGATCGCACGCAGGATCTCGTTGAAATTGCGGCCGGTGGTCATCGGGTAGGTGAGGATCAGCTTGATCTTCTTGTCCGGGCCGATGACGTAGACCGAGCGCACGGTGGCATTGTCGGCCGGTGTGCGGCCTTCCGACGTTTCGCCGGCATCAGCCGGCAGCATGTCGTAGAGTTTGGCCACCTTGAGGTCCTTGTCGCCGATCAGCGGGTATTCGACGTCGAAACCGGTTGCGACCTTGATGTCGTTCTTCCACTTGCTGTGGCTTTCCACCGGATCGACCGAGATGCCGATGATCTTGACGCCGCGCTTGCGGAACTCGTTCTCTATTCCGGCCATGGCGCCAAGTTCGGTGGTGCACACGGGTGTGAAATTCTTCGGATGGGAAAAGAGAACGGCCCAGCCGTCGCCGATCCATTCATGGAAATTGATCGTGCCCTGCGTGGTCTCGGCGGTGAAATCTGGGGCGGTTTGGTTGATACGGAGGCCCATGGTCTGCTCCTTTGCGGCTGGCGATTGTTTCGCGCAGAATAGCGCAATCGTGGCGGTTTTCGAGGAGGAAACGTGCGGGAACGATCCGCAAAAAGAATGTCCGCGGCGTGATTTACCGCTTTTGGAGAATAATATCGCTGAGGTACACGCAGTGCTGGCACTCATCGGGAAATGCTCGAGGAATGCAAACGCTTTCGCATGCCTCGCCGTTACGCTCCACGGCGTCCGGAGGAGGCCAGGCGCGCTGCTGCCAAGGTGGCAGCAGACAACGCGGGCCCAAAACCACGGTGATTAGTATTGCCTGTTCTTGGCGTTGGCGCGTTTCGCTTTGGGTTTGAAGCCGCCAGCGTCCTTTTGCGCTCCCGGCTTGCCCTTCTTGCCGCGGGGTTTGTCGTCCCGCTTCTCAAGGCGTGTCTCCTCGGCAAAGGCCGGCTTCTTTTCGAACTTGCGCTTCGGTTTGAAATCCTCGCGTGCTGCGTCGGCGGTCCGCTTCTTCGCGAATTCGGGCTTTTCCTGCCGCGGCTGGGACAGATCCGGGGTACCCGCGAGCGGCTTCACGCGAATGCCCTTTTCGAGCGTCCGGCTCGGACCGATTGCCGAGAGGAAGCGTTCGGCGCCTTCGGCCGTCAGTTCCACATAGGTCTCTTCCGGCTGCATCCGGATCGCGCCGATATCGCGCTTTGAAAGCTTGCCATGACGGCACAGCATCGGGATCAGCCAGCGCGGTTCGGCATTCTGCTTGCGGCCGACCGAGAGCGAAAACCAGCTACCCTCCGTGAAGTCGGCGCGCGGTGCGCCGAAATCATCGCGGGTCGTCGGAGCGGCATCGCGCCGCCCTTTCCTGCGGTCGTCCGCGAGAGAAACATCGGCGAGATCTTCCGGCGCCGAGCGACCGGAACGGAACTGCCGCACGAAGGCGGCTGCCACCTTCTCTGCGCCGTGACGGTCGATCAGAGCCCGCACGATCGCCTGTTCGTCCTCGCGCAGCGGCTCGTCGAACGCCGTATCGGCGACGATGCGCTCGTCGTCACGGCTCATAACCTCGTCCGCTGACGGCGGCTTTGCCCAGGTCGCGGTGATGCGCGCATTTTCCAAGAGCCTTTCGGCCTTGCGGCGTGCATTGACGGGGACGATCAGCGCGCTGACGCCCTTCTGGCCCGCACGACCCGTACGCCCGCTTCGATGCAGCAAGGTCTCGGGATTGGTCGGCAGATCGGCGTGGACCACCAGTTCCAGTCCCGGCAGGTCGATGCCACGTGCCGCAACATCCGTCGCGATGCAGACGCGGGCACGTCCGTCGCGCATCGCCTGCAGCGCATGGGTGCGTTCGTTCTGGCTGAGTTCGCCGGATAGCGCCACGACAGAGAAGCCGCGATTGTTGAAGCGGGCCGTCAGGTGATTGACCGCAGCGCGGGTGGAGCAGAAGACGATCGCGTTTCGTGCCTCGTAGTAGCGAAGCACGTTGATGATTGCGTTCTCGCGGTCGCTCGGCGTGACGAGCAGTGAGCGATATTCGATATCGCCATGCTGCTTCTGTTCCGATGCGGTGCTGATGCGTATGGCATCGCGCTGGTAATTTTTCGCAAGCGTTGCGATCGAGCGCGGCACGGTCGCCGAGAACATCAGCGTGCGCCGGTCTTGAGGCGCGGCTTCGAGGATGAACTCCAGATCCTCGCGAAAGCCGAGGTCCAGCATCTCGTCGGCCTCATCGAGCACGACGGCGCGGAGCGCCGAGATGTCGAGCGAATCCCGGCGGATGTGGTCGCAAAGCCGTCCCGGCGTGCCGACGACGATGTGGGCGCCGCGTTCGAGCGCGCGCCGTTCGCTGCGGATATCCATGCCGCCGACGCAGGAGGCGATGGTCGCGCCCGCCACCTCGTAGAGCCAGTCGAGTTCGCGCTTCACCTGCAGCGCCAGTTCGCGTGTGGGCGCAATGACGAGCGCGAGCGGTGCGCCGGCTGCGCTAAAACGCTCTGCGCCATTGAGGAGCGTCGGCGCAAGCGCAAGGCCGAAGGCCACGGTCTTGCCGGACCCGGTCTGGGCCGAAACCAGCGCGTCCGCGCCATCGAGCGCTGGATCGAGCATCGCCTTCTGTACCGGCGTCAGCTCGTTGTAACCGCGTCTTGCCAATGCCTCGGCGATCGCGGGCGCGATCCCTTCGAACTCAGTCATATCTTGTCTTTCGGATTTCGGTCTTCACGCCGACAGACGAGCGGATTTGGATCAGGTCGTCATCAGGCGTCAATTGCCGCGGCCAACACGTCGCGGGCCTGTTCATGGCGCGCTACATACGCGGCGGAAGCGCTCATGTACAGGCGGAATCTTTAGTGTCCGGGACCGTTGTTGGGGCCGCCGAACTCGTTCTGGCCCTTCGTGCCTGGCCACAGACAGAGGGCGATGAACACGATCGGGCTCAGCACCGGAATGAAAAGGCAGAGCGCTAGCGGGCCGGGATAGCCGATGTCATGCAGGCGCTTGATCGCCAGCATCGCGATGGAAACGGTCGAAAGGACGCCGGACACGATGAGCGCCAGTGTCCAGAGCGCCAATGCGGTGTCCTCGGTTTCGTTCTTCAGCATCTGCATGAGGAAGACGCCGCCGACGAGGAACCAGAAAAGCCAGGAAAGGAAGAAGGGGAGGCGGCCGATGCGGCCGGAGGGGCTGAAGAACAGCCAGGTCATGCTCGGCTGTTGCCCCTCCTCGGCCATCGCATCAGTCTCTGAGCAGTTCGTTGATGCCGGTCTTGGCGCGCGTCTTCTCGTCGACACGCTTGACGATGACCGCGCAATAGAGGTTCGGCGCCGGCTGGCCGTTCGCCATGGTCGAGCCGGACGGCATCGAGCCCGCCACGACGACGGAATAGGGCGGCACTTCGCCGTAGGTCACTTCGCCTGTCGCGCGATCGACGATCTTGGTCGACTTGCCGATGAAGACGCCCATGCCGAGAACCGAGCCTTCGCGCACGATGCAGCCTTCGACCACTTCCGAGCGGGCGCCGATGAAGCAATTGTCCTCGATGATCGTCGGTCCTGCCTGCATTGGCTCCAGTACGCCGCCGATGCCGACGCCACCGGAAAGGTGCACGTTCTTGCCGATCTGGGCACAGGAACCGACGGTTGCCCAGGTATCAACCATCGTGCCCTCGCCAACATAGGCGCCGAGGTTGACGAAGGACGGCATCAGGATCGCGTTCGGCGCAATATAGGCCGAGCGGCGGACGACGCAGTTCGGAACCGCGCGGAAGCCGGCCTTCTCGAACTCGTTGACGCTCCAGCCGTCGAACTTGGAGGGAACCTTGTCCCACCAGACCGACTCGCCGGGACCGCCCTTGACGAGCTCCATCGGGTTCAGGCGGAAGGACAGAAGGACGGCCTTCTTCAGCCACTGATTGACGGTCCAGGTGCCGTCCTTGCCGCGTTCGGCGACGCGGGCCTTGCCGCTATCGAGCAGGTTCAGCGCCGCTTCGACCGCTTCGCGGACCGCGCCGCGCGTGCCGGTATTGACGGCTTCGCGATTGTCGAAGGCGGTCTCGATGGTCTGCGACAGGGAGGCAAGGTCGTGGGTCGTCATCGGAATTCCTTATGTTCGGCGTTGTCGTGCAAGCTCTACTGCATAATTCCTTAAATCGGAACCGATTTGAGGACAAAGTTATGCAGCAATTCAAAGTCCTGCAGCGACCTCACGCGTCTTGATGACGCGTGCGCTGCAGAGGCATAAATCTGAAAAGTTGAAGCGCTTTTGGCTTCGACATCTCAGCAGGACTTGGCAAACTTCCGTGTTTCCGGCAGTAGGGACGCCTCTATGACCGAGGAAACACGACAGGGCGCGTCCGGACGAGATGCCGTCTGTTCGAAACGCGACGGGAAGATGAAATATGGCACGCATGAAGAAGCGCAATCTGCGCCGCAAGGATGGAGTTTGGGATCCGCTGGCCGACAGCTCGCAGAGCAGGCTGCGCGCCTCGACCGTGCCGCTGACGCCGCAGTCGGCCTCGCCGACCTATCGTCTCGCCTATGTCGACGATGATTTTCTCTGCCGCGAGGAACTGAGGCCGGTACGCCTGCAGCTCGAGCTCCTGAAAACGGAGATGATGCTCGAGGAGCGGGGGATCAATTCGACCGTGGTGATGTTCGGCGGCGCGCGTATCCCCGAACCGGGCGGCGAGGCTTGGGCGGCCAAGAACGACACGCAGCGCAAGAATCTCGAAGCGGCATCGATCTACTATGACGAAGCCCGCAAATTCGCACGGATCTGCTCGGAGCAGTCCGCCAAGCTCGGCTACAAGGAATATGTCATCGTCACCGGCGGCGGCCCGGGGGTGATGGAGGCGGGAAACCGCGGCGCGGCGGATGCGGGCGCCCCTTCGATCGGCCTCAACATCGTGCTACCGCACGAGCAGGCGCCAAACCGCTTCGTGACGCCGGAGCTGTCGTTCAATTTCCACTATTTCGCCATTCGCAAGATGCACTTCCTTCTGCGCGCCAAGGCGGTCACCGTGTTTCCGGGCGGCTTCGGCACGCTCGACGAATTGTTCGAAACGTTAACGCTGATGCAAACGGGCCGTCTGGCCCTGGTGCCGCTCATCCTTTTCGGTGAAAAGTTCTGGCGCACGATCATCAATTTCGAGGCATTGGCCGAGTTCGGCACGATTGCGCCGAACGACGTCGATCTCGTGCATTTCGTCGAGACCGCCGAAGAGGCCTGGGAGATCATCGCCCGGTTCTACGAGAGCATCGATCCGCGGTCGATACCGATGGCATCCGGACGGCGCTAGAACTACAGCGCCGCGCGTCTTATCGGACGCGCAAAGATCGCTGTAGCACTTTGAATTGCTGCATGTCTTTGTCCTTAAATCGAGGTCGGGATATGCAGTAGGAGATCTTGCCCTCTTCGATGACAAAGAGGGCGAGACGCATCAGACCTTTCTGGTAAAGTCGGCGGCGTCGATCATTCCGTCGCCATTGCGGTCGCGGCGCTTGAATATCCTTTCCGTGGCTGCAGCCACTTCGGCTGCGCTGAGAGTGCCGTTGCCATCGGCATCGATGCGCGCGAAGGCACGCGGCCGCATTCCCGGCAGCATGGCCGGGCGAGCTTCCCTGAGCCTGGCGATCGCCTGGTCCCGCTCCCCGCCGGTCTTCGCCCGGGCGTCGCGCCATGCTTTGCGCGCCTCGCGGAATGCCTGGCGCTTTGCCTCGATCTCGTCGCGGCTGATCTCACCGTCGCCGTTGGTGTCGAAGCTCTTGAAATTGTTCGAGATCCGCGCCTGGAGCTCCTGAAGGGAGACCTTGGAATCGCCGCTCGTGTCGAGGCGCTTGATCATGCGCTCCGCGCGCTGCTCGGGCATAAGCTTGTTTTTGGCGGCAAATGAAGGTGCTGAAAGACCGGTCAATGCCACGGCGAGGACCGTGGCGCCGAGAATGAAAGTCCTGTTGCGCATCATGCTTTCCTTCGATCAGTTATCCTGAGCAAAGGATAGGCAAGCGCGGTCCCGGCACCAGTTAAACTTTGGTAATTTAAGTCTCTGGCGGAAAAGCGGTTTTTCAGTGGTTGAATCGTGTTGCGTTAGGCCTGCGCCACCACCCGCCGCAGGAATCCAGTGAGGTTCTCGGTGACGTAGTCGATCTGCTCGTCCGCGTCGCTCGACGTCTCCCAGGCTTCCGCGAATTCGTATTCGAGGTTGTGCGGCACGAGCAGCACGGTTTTCATGCCGAGCGCCTTGGGGACCAGGAGGTTACGCGGCAGATCCTCGAACATGACGGCGTTGCGGGTGTCGACGCGGTGAAGGCTCATGAACTTGTCATAGGTGTCGCCGGCCGGCTTGGGCACGAAATTGGCGGCGACGATGTCGAAGATGTCGTCGAAATGGTCGAGAATGCCGAGCGCGCGCGCCGTCATCTCAGCATGGTGAACACTGCCATTGGTGAAGATGAACTTGCGGCCCGGCAACGCCTTGATCGCCTCGCCGAGCGCGGGGTCGGCCGGAACCACGCTGTAGTCGATCGCATGCGCCCTCTGCAGGAAATCGTTGGGATCGACACCGTGATGAATCATCAGCCCCTGCAGCGTCGTGCCGTGGTCGCGGTAATATTCCTTCTGCAACTTCTTCGCTTCCGCCGGCTCGAGCGCCAGGAGCTCGGCGACATAGGCCGTCATGTTGCGGTCGATCTGCGCGAACAGATTGACGTGGTGCGGATAGAGCGTGTTGTCGAGATCGAAGACCCAGTCTGTGACATGGGCGAACTCGGCATGGGTCGGAAGGCGGTCGAGCTTTTTCATGGCCGGGTTATGACATGGCAGGCTTACGAAGGAAAACGGATTTATTTTGTCTCGCACCGCGCGCACCAATGGATTGTCCGCCGCGCGCGTGCTAGCTCGCGAAAATGGAAACCTGGGTTCTTATCACCGTCGCCGCGGCCTTCCTTCAGAATGTCCGCTCCGCCATGCAGAAGCACCTGAAGGGCGTCATGCGCACCACCGGCGCGACCTTCGTGCGCTTCGGCTTCGGCTTGCCTTTCGCACTCTTCTACCTCGTCGTCCTCTGGCGTGGCGCGGGGCACCCCCTGCCGGCCCCGAACGGCACGTTCTTTCTCTGGGCAGTCATCGGCGGACTGGCGCAGATCGCCGCGACCTTCCTGCTCGTCCATCTCTTCTCGTTTCGCAACTTCGCCGTCGGTACGGCCTATTCCCGCACCGAACCAGCGCAGGCAGCTCTCTTCGGCCTGATCTTCCTGGGCGAGAAAGCGAGCCAGGGCGCGCTGGTGGCGATCGCCATTTCGGTGGTCGGCGTGATGCTCATCTCCGTTGCCCGCACCATGCTCAGCCCGCGATCGCTGGTGACTTCGGTATTCAGCCGCACCGCCGGTATTGGGCTTACGTCCGGCACGTTCTTCGGCCTTTCGGCCGTCTCCTATCGCTCCGCCTCGCTGGCGCTGGCGCCCAGCCTTCCTGCACCGGACTACATGATGCAGGCGAGCTTCACGCTCGGCTTCGTCATCCTGCTTCAGACCGTCGTGATGCTTGCCTGGATCGTGGTTCGCGAACCGGAGGAACTGCAACGCATCGGCGCTGCATGGAGGCCGGCCTTCGTCGTCGGCTTCGTCGGCGCCTCGGCATCCTTCGGTTGGTTCATGGCGATGACCCTGCAGCAGGCCGCGGTCGTCAAGGTCGTGGCGCAGGTCGAAATGCTCTTCACCTTCGCCTCGTCCTTTTTCGTCTTCCGCGAGTGGATCAACCGCCTCGAATTGTTCGGCTGTCTGCTGATCGTGGCCGGCGTCGTGATGCTCATCGTTCTTTAAGGGCGCCCGAAATAGCCGCCCGAATTTCGGCGGACGAGCCGTCCGTCCGGTGTTACAACAGCGGCATGCTTTTCGATTTGCCGAACGACGATATCCTTTACGACGCGCTTCTGGCCCGAAGCGTCGATTACGAAGGCCAGGCCTTCGTCTGCGTCAAGAGCACCGGCATCTTCTGCCGGCTCTCCTGCCCGGCTCGCAAGCCGAAGCGGGAAAACACGCTGTTTTTCGACAGCATCGCCGCCTGTATCAATTCCGGCTTCCGGCCCTGCGAGCGGTGTCGCCCGCTCAACCGACCATCCGACAAGGAGCCGCTCGTCAACGACCTTCTGAAACTGCTCGACCGCGCTCCGGATCGCCGCTGGACCGAGGACGATCTCGTCCGGCGCGGGTTCGATCCATCTACCGTGCGTCGTGCCTTCAAGCGGGTGCTTGGCGTCACCTTTCTCGACCTCGCCCGTCAGCGGCGGATGGGCGAGGCCGCCCGTCAGCTTTCGGGCGGCGCCAGCGTTATCGAAGCGCAGATCGATGCCGGATATGATTCGCCGAGCGGGTTCCGCGCCGCTTTCGCGAAGCTGATCGGTGAGGCGCCTGCTATGTCGCAGGGGCGCCAATTGCTCTTCGCCGATACAATCGAAACGCCGCTCGGGCCGATGGTAGCGGTCGCCGACAAGACGCATCTCCATCTGCTCGAATTCCACGACCGCAAGGCCCTGCCGACCGAAATGGAAAGCCTGAAACGCAAGACACGATCCGCCGTGGCACCTGGCCGGGTGCCGCCGATCGATCGGATCGAGGCGGAACTGAAAGCCTATTTTGCCGGCGATTTGAGCGAATTCCGCACGCCGCTCGCGCTCGACGGCAGCGCCTTTGAACGGGAGGTCTGGGCGGAGCTTGTAAAGATACCGGTGGGAGAGACGCGGTCTTACAGCGATATTGCGCGGGAGGTCGCCACGCTCCAGGCGGTGCGCGCCGTCGCCAAGGCAAATGGCGCCAACCGCATCGCGATTGTTATCCCGTGCCATCGTTGCATCGGCTCGGACGGATCACTGACCGGCTATGGCGGCGGTCTCTGGCGAAAGCAATGGCTGCTGCGTCATGAGGGAAAGTTGAAACCCGTTGGATTGTTTGCGGAGGATGTTCGATGAAACAGCAGGAAAAGGCGCTCGCCTTTGGAGCGTTGCATAGCAAGGGCGACCCGGTCGTTCTTTACAATATCTGGGATGCCGGCAGCGCCCGCTGCGTGGCCGAGGCCGGGGCAAAGGCGCTTGCCACCGGAAGCTGGTCTGTGGCGGCGGCGCAAGGGTTTGGCGATGGGCAAAAGATACCGCTCGCGCTCCTGCTCGAAATCGTCCGGCTGATCGACGGCGCGACGGACCTCCCGCTCTCGGTCGATTTCGAGGGCGCCTACTCCGAGGATGCGGCGCAGGGCGCGGCCAATGTTGCGCAGCTCATTGATGCCGGGGCGATCGGCATCAATTTCGAGGACCAGGTGGTGGGCAAGGGCGGTGTCCATGCCATCGACAAGCAGGCGTCGCGCATCCGGGCGATCCGCGAAATGGCAGAGCGTCGCGGCATAACGCTCTTCATCAACGCCCGCACCGACCTCTTCCTCCAGGAAGGCGACGCGACGCGCCATGCGGGGTTGCTCGATGAGGCGATCACGCGCGCCAAGGCCTATGCCGAGGCCGGTGGCAGCGGCTTCTTTGCGCCGGGGCTGGCCGATGCGGAACTGATCGGCAGGCTTTGTGCGGCGTCGCCCTTGCCGGTGAACGTGATGATGAAGCCTGGTGCACCGGATCTCGCCACGCTCGCGGCGGCAGGCGTCGGTCGGGTCAGCTACGGGCCGTTTCCCTACCGCGCCATGATCGCGTGGCTGCGCGGTGAGGCGCAGAAAGTCTACGAGAGCGCCGCTACATAATATCCGCGGCGCTGTCGTGCCAAATCACGGCACGATCAACGTGCCGGCGCCGCGTTCGGTGAAGATCTCGAGCAGGACCGAATGGGCGGTCTTGCCGTTGAGGATGACCACGCCCTGCACGCCGGCCTTGATCGCATCGATGCAGGTCTCGACCTTCGGGATCATGCCGCCGGAAATCGTGCCGTCGGCGATCAGCGCACGTGCCTGCGCCACCGACAGCTCCTTGATCAGCTCGCCCTGCTTGTTGAGCACGCCCGGCACGTCGGTCAGGAAAAGCAGGCGGGTGGCGTTCAGCGCTCCGGCGATGGCGCCGGCAAAGGTGTCGGCATTGATATTGTAGGTGTGGCCATCGCGGCCGGGGGCCACCGGCGCGATCACCGGAATCATTTCCGAGCGCGCCAGCAGATCGAGCAGCGTGCGGTCCACCTCGACGACGTCGCCGACAAAGCCGAGATCGAGAACGCGCTCGATGTTGGAGTCCGGATCGCGGGCGGTTTTCTTGGCCTTTTCGGCGAACACCATGTTGCCGTCCTTGCCGCAAAGACCGATCGCCCATTCGCCGGTCTGGTTGATGAGGGCGACGATTTCCTTGTTGATCGAGCCGGCGAGCACCATCTCGACGATCTCGACGGTCTTCTCGTCGGTGACGCGCAGCCCGCCCTCGAATTTCGATTCAATGCCCATCTTGGAGAGCATCGCGCCGATCTGCGGGCCACCGCCATGCACGACGATCGGGTTGACGCCGGACTGCTTCAGGAGCGCGATGTCGCTGGCGAACGCACGCCCCAGTTCCGGATTGCCCATGGCGTGGCCGCCATATTTGACGACGATCGTTTTGTTCTCGTAGCGTTGCATGTAGGGCAATGCTTGGGTGAGCAGGCGTGCCTGGATTTCACTTTCTGATGCGGACATGGCGGACCCTCGAAGAATATCGGCTGCTGTTTAGAGCCTTTCACGGCGAAAACGCAAGTTCCGGAAGGCCGGAATGATCGGGCCGCAACATAAAGCCCTAATGACACTGCTGCTGGCTCTGGCGCTCCCTCTATCCTATGGTGATGCTTTGAAGCCGCAAGGGGCCCAGGCGCCATGGCCGATGAGGAGATCTCCGCGCTGCTCGGCCGCGTGGTCCTGAGAGACCGCGATGCCTTTGCGGCGCTCTATCGCCAGACGAGCCCGAAACTCTTCGGCGTCTGTTTGCGTATACTCAAGGATCTCAGCGAAGCGGAAGAAGCACTCCAGGAAATCTACGTCAAGATTTGGCAGCGCGCCGACCGTTTCGCGACAGGCCAGGCAAGCCCCATGTCCTGGCTGACGGCAATCGCACGCAACCATGCAATCGACCTCATCCGGGCGCGAAAACCCGTCGCAAACGCGATTGACGAGGTCTATGATTTGGCTGATCCTGCTCCAGATCCGGAACGATTGGCAGCAGTCCGGTCGGAAGGCAGGCGGATCGACGCCTGTATGGAGGAGCTCGAGAAGGATCGCGCCGAGGCGGTGCGCCGAGCCTATGTCGAAGGATTGAGCTACCAGGAACTGGCCGAGATGTTCGCGGTACCGCTCAATACGATGCGGACCTGGTTGAGACGCAGCCTCCTGAAACTGAGAGAGTGCATGGAGCGATGACGACGCAGAATCCCGAAAGCGGAGATTTTCGCCGCGACGAGGTGATCGCGGGAGAATACGTGTTGGGCGTTCTGTCTGAAGAGGACCGCCGCAAGGTCGAGGCGCGCATGGCATCCGACCGGAACTTCGCCGCCATGGTCGATCGCTGGCAGCACAATCTCGCCTCTTTCGACGATGCCTACGAAGCGGTCCGCCCACCAGCCCACGTGTTTGCTGCTGTCGAGAGCCGCATCTTCCCGCCGCCGGCAGCCAGCCCTCGGGTCGGATTCTGGAACTCTCTTCTTCTCTGGCGCAGCCTTGCCGTCGCGTCGCTCGCTGCAGTGGCAATCATGGGTGCGTCCATGGCCGGCCTGTTCAGCGAGCCGCAAAGCCAGCCGCTGGTGGCGGAACTCTCCGGCGAGGGCAATGCGATCAATCTCGTGGCACGCTTCGACAGAGCGTCCGGGAGCCTGAAGCTGACCCCGGTGGCGGCGCGGCAGGCGGAGCAAAAGTCTCTCGAACTCTGGCTGATAGAGGGCGACAATCCGGCAGTTTCGCTGGGGGTACTGCCCCAGTCCGGTGAAGGCGAAATCCTGGTGCCGCCCGAGATGCGGACGAGATTCGACGAAGGTTCGACCCTTGCCGTCAGTGTCGAGCCGCTTGGCGGTTCGCCGACGGGTGCTCCCACCGGTGCGGTTGTCGCGCAGGGCACGGCCCGCCATCTCTAGGGCTGCCCGCAGCGGCCCCAAAAAAGACGCTATCTTTTCAAATGCTTAGCGTCAAATCGCGTGATCTGAAACTCTTTCTCCACGCCTCCCGTTGCTTGTGATGTTCCCGAGAGGAACAGCAATCGCCCTCCGTGGGCAAGCGCAACAGGAAGGAAGAGAGATGTTCAAGTTTGTGATCCGTTCGGCACTTGTCGCCTCCGTGATTACGACAGGTTCGGTCGTCGCCTACGCCGAGAACCCGATGGTCGGCGGTGCCCCGATGTTTGCCGACAAGAATATCGTCGAAAATGCCATGAACTCGAAGGACCACACGACGCTGGTTGCGGCCGTGAAGGCCGCCGGCCTTGTCGAGACCCTTGAGGGCAAGGGGCCGTTCACCGTCTTCGCGCCGACGAACGAAGCCTTCGCGGCCCTGCCGGCCGGCACCGTCGACACACTGTTGAAGCCCGAGAACAAGGACAAGCTCACGACTGTGCTGACCTGCCATGTCGTCGCCGCCAACGCAATGTCGTCGGCGATCGCTGAGATGATCAAGGATGACGGCGGGGAACACGACGTCAAGACGGTTGGCGGTTGCATCCTGAAGGCCAAGGCCGACGGCGGCAAGATCAGCCTGACCGACGAAACCGGCGGCACCGCCTGGGTGACGATTGCCGACGTGAAACAGTCGAACGGTGTCATCCACGTCATCAACAAGGTGCTGCTGCCGAAGGGATGATCCGCTTACGGGCGGCGGGCATCGGCCCGCCGCTCAAGCCGCTTGCCGCACTGCTCTCACGTCGGTTTGATGGACTTTGTTTTGTCGTGGTTCTCTCGGACCGCTAGTCTCCAAGTAAACACTACAGAGCCGCGCGTCTTATCAGGCGCGCAAAGGACGCTGTAGCACTTTGAATTGCTGCATGTTTTTGTCCTTCAATAGGCTACGATTAAAGGCAACATGCAGCGGGCCCCTTTTGCACGGGAGGTTCCGATGACGAACCGTCGCAAGTTCCTGATGGCGGGCGCCGCGCTCGCCGCATGGATGGTGGCGCGTAGCTTTGGCCCCGCCGTACGCGCGGCCGACGGCGAGACTTTCGAAGTCGTGAAGACGGACGAGGAGTGGCGCGCGATCCTGACCGCGGACCAGTATGGCATATTGCGGCAGGAGGACACGGAACGGCCCTTCACAAGCGCGCTCAACCACGAGAAACGCAAGGGGATATTCCACTGCGCGGGATGCGGGCTCGCCCTCTATTCATCCGAGGCGAAGTATGACAGCGGCACTGGCTGGCCGAGCTTCTGGCAATCGCTTCCCGACGCAGTCCGCACACGCGAGGACAATTCCCTGTTCATGACAAGGGTCGAATGCCACTGCCGCCGCTGCGGCGGGCATCTCGGCCACGTTTTCGACGATGGCCCGCCGCCGACCGGCAAGCGGCACTGCATCAACGGTCTGGCGCTGACATTTGCGCCGGCCGCCGCATGAAGCGAGACGAAATTATTGCCCCTTGGCTTGCCTCCTTCTCCCCATCTAAATGGGAAAAGGAGACAGCAGGCCGCAGGCCACCCGGATCTAGGACGCGGTGGCCTGCGGCGGAGCCTGCACGTCGGAGAGCGCAGCCTGCAGCCTCTGCTCCTGCTCGGGCGAGAGCGACGTTTTCAGTACGCGGCCGCGCAGCCCTGTAAGCTCGGCGAGTACCTTTTCCGGTTGCACCTTGCGCACCAGAATAAAGAGTGCAGAGGAATTGTTCGGGATCGTGTTGCCGAGCGACTTGATGAACTCGTCGTCGATGCCGTAGTCGGCAAGCGAACCGGAGAGCGCCCCGGCGCCGGCGCCGAGCGCGCCGCCGATCGCGAAACCCGCGAGCGGATTGAGGAAGAGCAGGCCGACGAGGCCGCCCCAGAGCGAACCCGAAAGAAGGCCCGAGGTTGCACCGACGGCGGCGAGATTGAGGCTCTGCTTCAGGTGCACCTTGCCTTCACCGTCGCGCACGACCACGACCGCATCCTCAAGGTCGATCAGATATTCTTTCTTAAGGCTGTTCAGCTTCAAGAGAACCTTGTCGGCCTCTTCCGTCGAATCGAACCCTACGACAATCAAATCGGACATGTCTCTCTCCTGCATCTTGGCCCGGCCGGCAAGAGTGCCGCCGCTCGCAGAAATAGAGCGCTTTGCGTGTCAGGGTAGTGACGAAGATCAAAGACTTTTGTCTTCGGGTGGGAGAGAGATACCCGTTTCAGCGCGCGACGGCGAGATCGATCGCTGCCCGCAGTTCTTCGATGCCGGTGCCCTTTTCCGAGGAGGTCGACAACACCTCGGGAAATGCGGCTGGGCGCTTCTTGATCTTCTCGATCGTGTCCGCGATCAGCCGCGGCACGCCCGCCGCTTTGATCTTGTCTGTCTTGGTGAGCACGATCTGATAGGAAACGGCGGCCTTGTCGAGGAGCGCGAGCACCTCTTCGTCATTCTTCTTGATGCCGTGACGGGCGTCGATCAGCACATAGACGCGCTTCAGCGTGGAGCGGCCGCGCAGATAGTCGAAGACGAGCTTCGTCCAGGCGTCGACCTGCTCCTTCGGTGCCTGCGCATAGCCGTAGCCCGGCATGTCGACAAGCGCCATTGGCGGCAGGTCGCCGGCCTCGCCGGAATAGCCGTCCGGCACGAAATAGTTGAGCTCCTGTGTGCGGCCCGGGGTGTTCGATGTGCGCGCGAGGCCCTTCTGTCCGACAAGAGCGTTGATCAGCGACGATTTGCCGACATTCGAGCGGCCGGCAAAGGCGATCTCCAGCGGGCCCTCGGGCGGCAGGAACTTCATGGCTGGAACGCCGCGGATGAAGATCCACGGGCGGCCGAAGGCGGAGGAATCGTTCTGGTTTTTCTTCTTTCCGGTCATCGCTCGATTTTTTCCGTTGCCCGGTCGGCTTCAATGTTTTGCGCCTCCTTGTCAAGGACTCGCACCAGTTTCCGTGCGCAGCCGGCGTTGCCGCCAGAGTTCGACGGCGAGATAGGGAAAGAGGGCGAAGAGCACGATCGACCCGCCAATGATGGTATTGGTGCGGGGGATTTCGTCGGGCAAGGGCCAGCACGAAGCTCGTCGATGCTGTCGCGAAGCAGCAGCCGACGGCCACACCGGGCCAATCCATGTCCAGGAAGAGCCGCATCATGTTCGAGGCCCCGTCGCGGACCAGCATGAAGGTGATCAGGAAAGCGGCGGCGAAGAACGACCGCCAGAAAACGACGATCCAGCTGTCGTCAATTTCGAGGAAACGCGCCAAGGTGCCGCCAAAGCTCCAGACGACGGCCGAGCCGACAACGAGCGCGACCTCGGTTGCACGGCCTTGAACCGGCATGGCGGTATTCGGCAGGACGGTCGGCTGCGACATCATCGGAATCCGGATTAAAACCGGCAGACAATAGAGCGCTTGCCGGTTGCAGTCCCCGGTTTTCGCGACAGTCGGTTGTCGCAAAGCGGAATGACAAAGAAAAAGCCCCGGATCGTTCGATCCGGGGCTTTTGAAGCGGATGGGAGCCGGCGGCTAGATCTACGCAATTCCGGACGGAAAATCGTAACGCACTTTTCCCGGAATTGCTCTATTCCGCCGGTTTGGGTTTCTTCGCGAACAGCGATTTGAGGTTGTCGAAGAGCTCGATCTTCACGCCCTGGCGTTTCATGATGATCGACTGCTGGATGATCGACAGCGTGTTGTTCCAGGCCCAATAGATGACGAGGCCTGCGGGGAAGGACGCCAGCATGAAGGTGAAGACCACCGGCATCCAGGTGAACAGCATCGCCTGGGTCGGATCCGGGGGCGTCGGGTTCATGCGCATCTGCAGGAACATGGTAACGCCCATGATGAGCGGCCAGACGCCAAGGTGCAGGAACGACGGTGCGTCGAAGGGAAGCAGGCCGAAGAGGTTGACGATTGTCGTCGGATCGGGCGCGGAGAGGTCCCTGATCCAGCCGAAGAACGGCGCATGGCGCATCTCGATGGTGATGTAAATCACCTTATAGAGCGCGAAGAACACCGGGATCTGGATGAGGATCGGCCAGCAGCCCGCCAGCGGGTTGATCTTCTCGTCCTTGTAGAGCTGCATCATCGCCTGCTGCAGGCCCATGCGGTCGTCGCCGAACTTCTTCTTCAGTTCCTCCATCTTCGGCTGGACCTTCTTCATGTTCGCCATCGACGCATACTGCTTGTTGGCGAGCGGGAAGAAGAGAAGCTTGACGACGATCGTGGTGATCAGGATCGCGATGCCGAAATTGCCGAACAGACGGAAGAAGAAATCCATCATTTTGAACATCGGCTTGGTGATGAAGTAGAACCAGCCCCAATCGATCAGCTTGTCGAAATTCGGGATCGAGTAGGCGGCTTCGTAGCTGTCGACGACCGGAACTTCCTTGGCACCGGCGAAGACGAGATTCTTGACCTCTGCGGATTGGCCCGGCGCGACGGTGATCGCGTCGCCCTTGTAGTCGCTCTGGTAGCGGGCGCGGCCATCGGTGAAGTGCGAGAAGCGAATGTCGAACGGCGTCTCCTGCGGCGGGACGATCGTTGCGGCCCAGTACTTGTCGGTGATGCCCAGCCAGCCGCCAGTCGATTTGCCCGGTTCGACGGGCTGATTGTCTTCGACCTTCGAGTAGCCGACCTCCTGCAGGCCGGTTTCGCCGGCCACGCCGATGAACCCCTCGTGCAGCACATAGACGCTCGGCGTCGTCGGCTTGTTGAAGCGGGTGACGCGGCCGTAGGAAGACAGCGAGATTGGTGCCGAGCTCTCGTTCTTGATGCTGTCGACGACTTGGAACATGTAGCGATCGTCGACGGAAATCGTCCGGAGGAAGGTGAGACCCTTGTCGTTGGTGTAGGTGAGGGTGATGGGTGTCGAAGGCGTCAGCTTTTCGCCGCTCGAAAGCGTCCAGACGGTCTGTGGCCCCGGAACCGAGCCGGACGCGTCGTTACCGATATAGCCGATCTCGGTAAAATAGCCGTCCGCCGTTTCCGCGGGGCTGAAGAGGGTGATGACGGGGCTCTTCGGATCGACCGTCTCGTGGTACCCCTTGAGCCTCAGATCGTCGAAGCGTGCGCCGGCCAGGTTGATGGATCCCGAAAGCGCCGGCGTATCGATCGCAACACGTGCAGATTTGGCGATCGCCTGGTCGCGGTTTTCGCCGGCACCCGGGATGGCACCGCCCGCAGGCGCCTGGCCCGGCGTTGCCTGCTGCGTACCGCCCTGCGGTTGAGCCTGTTGCGTCTGCTGGGCCTGTTCCGCAGCAATGCGGTCCTTCTCGATCCTCGGATTGACATAGAAAAATTGCCAAGCGACGAGGATCAGCACGGACAGTGCAATCGCCACGAAATAATTGCGGTTGTTTTCCATCATGGTTTCCTGGAACCGGCCGAAGGCCGCTTCTGTTTCGGCTTGTTTTCGATGCGATCGCAGAGCGCCCGGGTCAATGTGTCGAAGGGGGCATGCAGCAGATCGCGTCGGGCGACAATCACATAGTCGTGTCCGGGTTTCATTGCAAACCCGGCTGAAAGCCGCACTGCTTCTTTGAGGCGTCGGCGCATTCGGTTGCGCTCTACGGCGTTGCCGTGCTTCTTGGTGACTGTGAAGCCGACGCGGGCATCACCATCGAGATCCTTGCGGTCGAGCACTTCGAGCAGAAATAGTGGGCCTTTGCGGCTTTCTCCAGCTCTGACGGCCAAAAACTGCGGACGGCTTTTCAGCCGCCCGACAGTCGTCTTGTCTTTGCCTGACGTCATATGCCCGGACATGAGGTTTCGGGCAGGCTCGGCTTAGGCCGAGAGACGCTTGCGGCCACGAGCCCGGCGGGCTGCGAGGACCTTCTGGCCACCCTTGGTGGACATGCGTGCACGGAAGCCGTGACGGCGCTTGCGAACAAGCTTGGACGGTTGGTAGGTACGCTTCATTTATTTAAATACCGCGGTGTGCGGCCCTTCTTGGGTTTGCATATTGCAAGAGCGTTTACGTAACCGGGCACAGCTCCGCCTTGCGGGCAGGGTGGCTTGACCGGACGTGCGCGGCTTATAAGGACAAATGTCCGGCAAAGTCAATTCCCGACGGGCTTTTCGAGACGATGGGCTCGTAGATTCGATGGCCCCCTGCAGTGTCCCAGCTGTAAGAACTAAGGGGCAGCCGATGAGCCCTTTGTTAACCAAGAGTATTTTAGCATTTATTCAATTACGTGTGGACCGCAGGTTACTTTCCCGTTTTGGGCGAGTACGCGGTGGGGGGCAGGAAATGAAAATACGCGGGAAAATCTATCTGATCGTCGGCATCATGAGCCTGCTTGCGATCGCCATTACCGGCATGTCGCTGCTGATCGTGTCGGAGTACAACGACAAGCTTCATCAATTCCAGAGCGCATCCCAGCGGGCGTTCAAGGGCGAGCGGCTCAATCGCCTGGTGACCGGCGTCGTCATGGAAGCGCGCGGCATTTACGCGGCGCCGACGATCGAAAAGGCAAAACCCTTCGCTGAAGGTCTCCTCAAGAACCTCGACAAGATCGACGCACTGCTGAAAGACTGGCGCCCGCTGGTTCCTGCGGACAAGCTCTCGTCCTTCGATGCGCTGGTGAAGCGCGCGGAAGAGTTCAAGACCTTCCGCACCGAGACGGCCCGTCTGGGCCAAGAGGTTTCGCCGCAGGCTGCCAACGAGCAGGGCAACAACGACGCCAATCGCGCCAACCGCAAGGCTTTCCAGGCCGAAATAGACGGGATCGTGGACGCCAACCTCGAGTCGCTTGAGGCGATCACGGATGAGATCGCAGCCTTTGAGCGCTCCGTTATTCTCATTGTGCTCGGCATTGCCGGCCTCGGCCTGGTCGCGGGCATCGGCACGGCCTTCTACATCGGCACCAACCAGCTCAGCCGTCCGATTCTCGACCTGACCGGCGCCATGAAGCTGCTTGCCGGAGGTGATCTCTCCGTCGACGTACCCTTTGCCGGCCGCAAGGACGAGATCGGCGACATGGCTGCCGCCGTCGGCATCTTCAAGCAGAACGGACTTGCCGTGCGCGAGCTCAATGCCCAGGAAGCGGCCCTCAGGGAAAAGAGCGCTGACCTGCAGTCGAGCATCGGCGTCGTCGTATCTGCGGCCGCCGCGGGCGATTTCACCAGGCGCATCAGCAAGGACTACGGCAACGACGACCTCAACCGCTTTGCCGCGAGCGTCAACGAACTCGTCGGCAGCGTCGACAGCGGGATTTCCGAAACGCGCCGCGTCATCGCGAGCCTTGCCGCCGGCGACCTGACGCAAAGCATGAACGGCCAGTTTCAGGGTGCCTTCGCGGAGCTGCAGAAGAACGTCAACGACACGCTTACGACCTTGCAGAAGACCCTGCGCGAGGTGCGCACGACGACGGATTCGATCAACGGCAACGCATCCGAATTGCGCTCGGCGGCGGACGACCTCTCGAAACGCACGGAACAGCAGGCCGCTTCGCTCGAGCAAACCTCGGCCGCGCTCGACGAGATCACAGCCGCGGTTCGCAGCTCGACCGAGAGGGCGCAGGAAGCATCGGTCATGGTCACCGAGGCCAATCAAAGCGCTGCCGAGTCCGCGTCCGTCGTGCGCAGCGCGGTCGAGGCGATGGGCCGCATCGAACAGGCCTCGAACGAGATCGGTCAGATCACCAACGTCATCGATGAAATCGCCTTCCAGACCAACCTCTTGGCGCTGAACGCGGGCGTCGAGGCGGCGCGGGCAGGCGATGCCGGCAAGGGTTTCGCCGTCGTGGCCCAGGAGGTGCGTGAACTCGCTCAACGCGCCGCCAGTGCCGCCAAGGACATCAAGGCGCTGATTTCGAAGTCGGGCAGCGAAGTCGCGACCGGTGTCAAGCTTGTTCAGGCGACCGGAACCGCGCTCGGCGAGATCGAAACGCGCGTCCTGAAGATCAACGACCATATCCATTCGATCGCGACGGCTGCACGCGAGCAATCGACAGGGCTTGCCGAGGTCAGCACGGCCGTCAACCAGATGGACCAGGTCACGCAGCGCAATGCCGCAATGGTCGAGGAGGCGAACGCCGCGACACACAAGCTTTCAGCCGAAACCGGCAACCTTGCGAACCTGATCGCCTACTTCAAGGTCGATCGCGATGCCGTCGGGGCGATCGCGCCGGCAAAGGGGACAAGCCGCCCGGTTGCCTCGCCCGCCCGGCGTATGATGGGCAGCGTCGCTCGAGCCTTCGGCGGCAGTGCCGCGGCGGCGCGGGACGAATGGGAGGAATTCTGAGCCTCCACGTCACGATCTTTTCTCGCGGACGGCCCTGCCGGTCTCCGCGGGAGAAACCTGGATGCAGCGGCTCCAGCGACACCAGGGACGATAGTTCTTCTTTTCACGGCAACGTGAGTTGTCAGGACGAACTGTTCACGTTGACGTTTGACGGCGCGACCATTCGTTATTGGTTCCGGGTCCGGATTCCCTCTAACTCAGGAGTAGATCTCGCCGAAAGCAAGGCCGCATGAACAATGGAGTAAGAAACGGGGCAGAAGGAGCAGCCCTGAACCCCTCGTCAGGGCGGAGCGACGCTGAACATGCGCCGCGCCGTTCGCCGTGGCGGTTCGTGCCATTCGCTCTCCTGCTTCTCGGTGGTGCCGTCTGCTATGCGTTTGGCCTGCCGCAATACCTGTCGTTGACGGCGCTCGTCCATCACCGCGAGATACTCAGCGCCTATGTCGATACTCATCCGCTCCATGCGGGAACTGCCTTCTTTGCGGTCTATGTCGCGGTGGTCGTCTTTTCGATTCCGGCTGCATCGGTGCTGACCATATTTTCCGGGTTTCTTTTTGGCTGTCTTACAGGCGGGATCATCGCGATCGCCGCGGCGACGCTCGGATCGTGCCTTCTGTTCCTTGCCGCGCGCGGCGTTTTTGGCGACCTCCTGCGCCCCCGCGCCGGACGCTTTCTGGAGCGTCTGGCGGAAGGTTTCCGGCGCAATGCGTTCCTTTATCTCCTGGTATTGCGGCTGGCGCCGATCTTTCCCTTCTTCGTCGTCAATATCGCACCCGCATTCTTTGACGTGCGGCTGCGCACCTTTGCCCTCGCGACGCTGATCGGCATCGTGCCCGGCACGCTCGCCTATGCCTGGCTCGGTCGCAGCCTCGACGCCGTGATCGCGCGCTCGGGGGCGACAGGCGGCGAGCTTACGCTTGCGGATTTCGCGACGAGGGACATTTCGCTGGGGCTTGCGGCATTGACCCTCATCGCGGCATTGCCCCTGGCGTTGAAGCTAATACAGTCGCGCCGCAAGGCGGTCTGAAAGGGGCGGCGAGCGGCGTGGCGAATGTCCTCAATCCGGATATCTGCGTAATCGGCGGCGGTGCGGCTGGCCTGTCCGTGGCCGCGGGCGCCGCAGCCTTCGGCGTGCCGGTCGTTCTGGTCGAGCGCGGCCGGATGGGTGGGGATTGCCTGAACTTTGGCTGTGTGCCGTCGAAGGCGCTGATCGCGGCCGCGAAACACGCGCAGGCGATCCGCGCGGCAGAGGAATTCGGCATTTCCGCAGGCGAGCCGCTCATCGACTATGAACGGTTGCAGGCGCGGGTCCACGCGGTCATCGGGGAAATCGCGCCGCATGATTCCGCCGAGCGCTTCGAGAGCCTTGGCGTGAAAGTCATCGCCGATGCGGCCCGTTTCATCGACGACAGGACGGTGGCAGTCGGCGATCATCTCATCCGGGCCCGGCGCTTCGTGATCGCTACCGGCTCGTCGCCGGCCATTCCCGCAATTCCGGGGCTCTCCGATACGCCGTATCTCACCAATGAGACGCTGTTCGATCTGAAACGGCTGCCGAAACACCTCGTTATTGTCGGTGCCGGACCTGTCGGGCTGGAAATGGCCCAGGCCTATCGCCGGCTCGGCGCACGCGTGACGGTCGTTGAGAGCGGCAAAGCGCTTTCGAGCGACGATCCGGAACTGGTGGCGATCGTTCTGGAGGCGATCCGGGCCGAGGGTATCATTCTTCATGAAGAAACCGCCATCCTGTCCGTTGAGCGGCACGCGGGCGGCGTGCGGCTGCATTGCGAAAATGCGCAAGGGCGTTTTTTCATCGACGGCAGCGATCTGCTGCTGGCCGCCGGCCGTGCCCCCAATCACGCTTCTCTCGATCTCGACGCCGCCGGTATTCGCCACGACGCGAAGGGGATCGCCGTTGGCGCGGACCTGCGCACAAGCAATCGCCGCGCCTATGCGATCGGCGATGCCGCAGGAGGCATGCAGTTCACCCATGTCGCGGGCTATCATGCGCGGCTCGTGCTGCAGCAGATCCTGTTCCGCCTGCCGGCGCGCGAAGACCGAGGCATCGTCCCGAGGGTCACGTTCACGGATCCGGAACTGGCCGAGGTCGGCCCCGGCGAGGCGGAGGCACGGGAAAAGTTCGGTCGTGTCGACGTCGTCCGCTGGGACTTTTCAGCCAATGACCGCGCCCGCACCGACGGCCTCGGCCGGGGCCTCATCAAGATCACGGTCACGCGGCGTGGTCGGATCCTCGGTGCTGCAATCGCCGGCGCCGGTGCCGGAGAGATGATCAACGGCTTTGCTTTCGCCGTCGCCAATCGGCTGACGCTCAAGCATTTCCGCGGCTATGTGGCGCCCTATCCCACCTTGTCCGAGATTGGAAAACAGGCATCGATCTCCTATTATGGCCCTGTGGCGCGAAATCCGCTCGTGCGATCCGTGATCGGAATGCTGCGGTATTTCGGCTGAGTTGCAGGGAATGTTCTAGAGTTATGGTGGAAGACACGCGTCCGGCCGATGCGAATGGTATGCCCCGAGCGGCCGTGGGGTTTCTCCGCGGGCTCTCCGGCAAGCTGCTGCTTTTGACCGTTGCCTTCGTCATGCTGGCGGAAGTGCTGATCTTCGTGCCGTCGGTCGCCAACATGCGGATCCGCTGGCTTCAGGATCGGCTGAACACGGTCGCCGCTGCGGCCGTCGTGGTCGACGGACTGCAGAATGTCGAGCTTCCGCGGGCGGTGCAGCGCGACACGTTGATGGCGACCGGAACCAAGGCCATCGTCATTCGCCGCAAGGATGCGTCGCGGATGATCGCCACCGTCGACATGCCGCCGGCGATCGACGGCGAATACGACATCGCCAACTTCACCCCGGCCGGCGCGATACGCGATGCGTTCGATACGCTGCTTTTCGGTGGCAAGCGCATCGTGCGCGTCTATGGCCCGCTCGGCGAAAGCGATGCGACGATCGAACTGGTGATGAAGGATGCGGGCCTGCGCAATGCGATGCTCGTCTATTCACGCAACGTTTTCCTTCTGTCGATCGCGATTTCGCTGATTACGGCGGCACTGATCTTCCTCGCCATCAACCGCATGCTGATCGTGCCGATCAGGCGGATGACGACGAGCATGCAGGAGTTTTCCGAAGAGCCGTCGAACCCGGAGCGACTGCTCGTTCCGCCGGAGGGCGGTGATGAACTGGCGATCGCCGGTCAGCACCTCGCGAGCATGCAGCGCGAATTGCAGAAAACCTTGAAACAGCAGAAGAGCCTCGCCGAACTCGGCCTCGCGGTTTCTAAGATCAACCACGACATGCGCAACATCCTCTCGTCCGCGCAACTCATCTCCGACCGGCTCGCCGATGTCGATGATCCGGTGGTCAAACGCTTTGCACCGACGCTGCTGAGGACGATAGACCGCGCCGTCGGCTATACACAGGAGGTTCTCTCCTACGGGCGCACGGCTGAGGCAGAACCGCACCGCCGCTTTGTCGCGCTGCGTCCGCTCGTCGAGGACGTCTCGGAACTCCTCGCCATCGACGGCCAGAGCGGCATCGATTTCGAGATCCAGATACGCGACGACGTCGTGGTCGACGCCGACAGCGAGCAGCTTTTTCGCGTCGTCCACAATATCTGCCGCAACGCCGTCGAGGCGTTGACGAATCACGAGCCGGAGGACGGCCGCTCCAGGTCGATCTCGGTTTCGGCCATGCGAACCGGCAGCGTGGTTACGATTTCCATCGACGATACGGGGCCGGGCATGCCGGCCAAGGCACGCGAAAACCTGTTTGCCGCATTTCGCGGCTCGGCGCGCTCCGGCGGCACGGGCCTCGGGCTCGCCATCGCCCGCGAACTGGTACTCGCCCATGGCGGCACGATCGCGCTCGTCGAAAAGCCGACACCCGGCACGCTGTTCCGCATCGAACTGCCGGATCGCCCGGTGCCGCTCGACGCTTTCCGCTCGAAGGCGCGGCCCTGATATTCCCTCCTTGGGCTGCCAGTGTTCTCATCGCCCGGCCCCAATCGGTCTTTCCGGGCCTTATCCACTGTTGTCGCAAAAATGAAATTTTTTCCCGAAAGGCGCTTGCAATCGCCGAAAGGACCCAGTAGAGGATCGCCACGCAAGCGGTTCTCACCGCTTCAGGCAAGCACCCGTAGCTCAGCTGGATAGAGCACCAGACTACGAATCTGGGGGTCAGGAGTTCGAATCTCTTCGGGTGCGCCACTTCCCCTCAAGGCACTACATTGCAGCCCATCGCATTGATGTTGCCGATGGATCAGTCACAGCGCATCGAAAGCGTTGCCAATCCCCTTGCTTCGCCACGGATACGTCCCGCCGACGGACATCTATCGTTTCTCGCCAATGATGACGAGATACTCACGCTTGATGTGGAGCCCGGCCTCGACCTGGTAGTGCGCGTGATAGGCGTCGACATCGCGCTTCAGCGCTGCCCTTTCGCCTTCGTTCAAGCCTTCGTAGAGCATGCGCAACGGCCCAAAGCCGCGCAGATACCAGTTCCAGATCGCCTCGACGCTTTCATGATAGGCGTTGTTGGTTCCGTGTTCGAAAGTGAGCCTGAATTCTTGCCCGAGCAGGTCTTCAACACGGGCCGGATCACCCCACGAGAGCGACGATTCCTTCGGAGGCGGCGCCTTCGTGTGCGCGCTGATTACAGCGAAGAAGCGGGCGACGGCGCCCGTCGGCGACCAAGCCGAGATGCAGAGCCGCCCTTCTTTGCGGCAGACGCGCGCCAGTTCGCTCGCCGCGCGGCGGTGATCCCCGGCAAATATCACGCCGAAGGTCGAGAGCACCTTGTCGAAGCTTTCGTTCGGGAAGGGCAGGTTCTCGGCATCGGCGACGCGGAAGTCGATCGGCGGCTCGACGCCGGATGAAAGCTGGCGGGCAGCGTCGATGAGATCGGCCGAAATATCGATCGCCGTGACGTTTGCGCCGAAGCGCGCCGCATTGCGCGCGCTCCAGCCGGTGCCGGTCGCGACGTCGAGCACTTTGTCGCCGGGCTTCGGGCTCAATCGCTGGGCGGCATGCGCCAGCGCGTCGGAGATCGCGAAGCTGACAAGGTCGTAGTGCCTGCCTCCTGCTCCCCAGAGTGCCGCCGCCTCCCGGTTGTGCTCCAGGATCCCATCGCTGACATGTTCCGACATGAAACCCTCCTTCGGTTATTGGGGGCGCCCATTTCACCACTTGATGGGTCTGGCGGCTACTTCACGATCTGACGCTGCCGGATCCGAGCAGAAGGAGCGTCGGCTAGATCATACTCGTCCTTCTTAAATGCGCTGGAGCGGTGATGTGGACGGAAAACCGAACATGACGGCGGACGGCGACCCGTCTCACGGCGCATCGAACTCCACGTCTCCGTCGAAATCGTAAACCGCTCGAACGCTGAAAATGTGGGCCGTTTCCTCGTCGGCATTGCGTGTAAATGTGTAAGCGGCGGCGAGTTTCCATCCCGTGCCTTCGAACGGCATGCCTTCGCCATGCTCCTCGTCGGGATCATAGATGACCTCGAGGTCAGCCAGGTGCTGACGTGTGTCCGGCCCGCTGTCAACAAGATTGAGCTGCTGGGTATAGCTCGCGACATAGGTCAACGGCTCCAGCTCAAGCGCGGCCGAACCCGTGAGGACGAATGCATCGACCGGACCGCTGTCGAAATGCCGAAGATACGCCGCCTCGCCGAGCAGCCTCAGCGTCATCTCGTTCATCTGAAGGCTTGCGGTCGCCGACGCCAGGTAGGCCAGTTCGTCTTCGGGTGTCAGCCCTTCTTCCATGTCCTCGCCGGTAGGCTCTCCGGCCCTCTGGTACCGGAAGCCCAGCCTGTAGCCGTAATCACCGTCCAGATAGCAATCACTCGGCTCCGCCCCTCTGCAGCCGTCAAGGACAAGCGAGAGCGAAGACAGGCCATCGGTGTTGCCGGCGCCGCCATCCGACAGTCGCGTCCGCCCCCGAGCGGTGAACAGGGAATCGCTGAAGATCGATCGGTCGGTGGTGAACAGAGTTGCGGCCAGGGCCTGATCCATCCCGAGACCGTCGAAGTTAAATACGACCTCGGCACCGACGCGCTCGTCCGCGTCGAAATCCGACACCAGGTCCGTGGCATTGATTCCGGGCGCGACCTCGCTGGCAAGGCTGAAGATCGTATCGAATTTTCCGGCCCTCACGGTGGCCGGGCCCGCTTCGACCGTGGTGTAAAGTTCGGCCAGGTAGGTCCCGATCCCTTCAAAAATCATGTTCTCGCCAGGCTCTGGCTCGACAACCGGCTCCGTGATGATCGACGTGACGAACCGCAAATAGTCCGTCGGCGCGAAGAACAGATCGACGGTAATTGTCGGCTGCAGTTCGTCGGACCTCAAAACAGAGGGATTGGCGGCAAACAACCAGTCATTCTGGAGCTCCGTAGAAACTTCGTAACCGGCACAGGGCGCGGTGCAGGCTTCGACGAGCGCTGGCACGGCGTCTTCGGCCATTGCTGTGGTTGGGAGCGACAGCAACAGCGTGCCGACGCAGGCGGAGGCGAGAAGACGCATGGCGGCCCAGTCAGCTCCTCTCGCCGTCGGCCTGGCGGGGTTCGGACTTTCCCTTGCTCCCTTCCGAATAAAGCGAAATCCGCATGGTCGTCGAATACCCGTTTGACACCCGGTGGGCCGACCATAGCGCATGAAGTGCCCACCACCAATGTCGCCGCGAAAGGGAGCCAACCGGCAGAGTGTTCCCACGAGGTCCAGTTGATCGGAATGATGGGCGGCCACCAGCATCGGAATTCGCCCTTGATGAGGACGATCGGGCGGGCCTGCATATCTCACATCCGTAAGATGGGTCGCCCAGGCCCTTGAACTTTTGAGCCTTTCCCACGTCACACCTGCCGGATTCCCGCGAGCGGACAACCGCCGCATGTTGCTGCAGCGGCGAGCGGGCGGTTGGGGCGCGTCCGCGACGCGATCACCTCGGAGGACATGCCATGGCCATCTTACCCGATTTCGGTGCGGCGACCTTCATTCCCGGCGCGCCGATCGACAACCCTTACCTGCCGCTGATCCCCGGTCACGTCTTGAGCTACAAGGGCGATGAGATCGATCCCAATACCGGCGAGGTCACGACGGAGCGCAACGACGTCTTCACCACCTCCGCGACGTTCGAGGTCCGTGGAGTGAGTACGACGGTAATCCGCGACACGGTCTACGAGGACGACGTGATTCTCGAGGACACCTTCGATTGGTATGCACAGGATACCGCAGGCAATGTGTGGTACTTCGGCGAGATCGTCGTCAATTACGAGTACGATGACGACGGAAACTTCATCGGCGTCAATCATGACGGCCAATGGTCGGCCGATGATCCCGGCAACCAGCCGGGCTGGGCCATGAAGGCGACCCCGGAATTCGGCACGGCCTATTATCAAGAATTCGCTCCGGGCATCGCGGAGGACGAAAGTATCCTCGCGGAGATCGGGCTCAGCATGAAGACGCCCTTGGGGAAATTCGAGGACGTAATCAAAACGATCGACAGTTCCGCCCTGTCCACCGGTGCCGAATTCAAATTTTACGCGCCCGGCGTGGGCGAAATCGCCGAGCTTGAGCTGGCGCCCGACGGCAGTATCACGTCGAAGGCCGATCTCTACCGACGAGGCGTGGTCGGCGTGGCGGATGACGACACGGACGACGTCACGCCTGCTTTGGCTTCGCTTCACGAAGGCAAGGAGGTAAAGGATCTCCCCGACGTACGTGATCTTGATTTGGCGGACTTCACCGGGACCGGGACGACGAAGCAGGTGACGGTGCTCGGCGGCTCCACCGACAGCACTGACGCGCTGGGCGCCTATTTCGTAGACACCGCGACCGGCGCCATCAGCGAAGCGCGCATACTGGTGTCGGATCTCTCCGATGCGTCAAACGGCGAGTCGGTGGCTATCGACGTGCCGGAAGGCCAGAGCCTGTGCCTGTTCCTGGTGCGCGGCGTGGACGAGATCGGAGTCGATCTGGAGCAGTTCGCCGATGGTGGCCTGCAGCTCAAGAACCTCCTGACCGGTGCGACGGCCAACGCGAACGATCCATTCGCGCCGACTATCATGGACGACGCCGGCAACATTCTGCCGATTCAGCCCTTGAGCGCTCTCGGGGCCGATGATGGGTCAAATCTGTTGAACCCCGCCGGCAGCATGCAGGCGATCGGGCTTTCCTCGAAGGTGCCCGGGACAGCCGGGATCGAGATCGTCGGCTTCGAAGACCGGTTGAACACCAGTCCCGACTATGACGGCGATTTCAACGACGCGATCGTTGCGGTCAGCGATATGCCGCTCCCGTCCGAGACGCTCGGTCAACTCGTTCGCGAAGCCGGAGGCGCAAAGTCCGGAGCGACGGGTGGCAGTGAGCCGATCGGCATCAGCGCAGGTGACCTCCCGGCCGACGACCGGACCGAGCATCAATACGAAGATCCCCTCGGAGACTGGCTTGCCGGCGACACTTTCCAGTTCGCCGACGCGGCGCCGCATGAGCGGGCCACAGATTTCGGCACCAGCGGGGGCCATTTGGTCGTGGCCGAGGATTGGGCCTTCTCTTTTGGCGAACGCATCCACGATGATTGGCTCGACGGTACCGATTTGATCGCCCCGGGCAATGTCGATGTCGCAGCCACCGGCGCCGCCTCTCTGAGTGCCGATGGTTTCTTCTTCGCCTGAGCCGCTTTTGCGCCCCGTCTGTTGCGGAGTCAGGCCTGCGGGCGCAAAATCACGACGGCACAGCAAATTGCGGGACGCCACCGTGATGAGCCGGGGAGGCGAACCATGGATTGGACCAGGGGACGTGGCCGAACGATCCTTGTCGCGGGTGCGGTATCGGCATTTGCGCTGTTGCTCGGCCTTGAGGTCGTGAAAGAGGAGGAGGAGCTAACAGTCACAGAACTGTTGACGGAGGCGGTGAGCATCGCGCTTCTCGTCGGCTGTTCGGCCTGTGTTGCGCTGCTGTCCTCTCGGCTGCGTGAGCAGGAGGCGGAAAGCTTCGGCCTACGTGACGAGGTGGCGCGCATTCGAGCACGCGATGCACAGTGGCGTGCCGACCTGGCCGATCATTTTCAGGAACTCGGTGCCGCGATCCAACGCCAGTTCGCCGCCTGGGGCTGTACCCAGGCGGAGCAGGAGGTCGGACTTCTGCTGCTCAAGGGGTTCAGTCACAAGGAGATCGCGCGCTTTCGCGGGGCCAGCGAGGCGACGATACGCCAGCAAGCGACCGCAGTTTACCACAAGGCAGAACTCTCCGGCCGGGCTGCGCTTTCTGCCTATTTCCTCGAGGAACTCCTGATGCCGCCCGGGCAAACATCGCAGCCCCCGGCACGCGGCGATAGCCGTGCTCGTGCCGAAATGTCGGAAGCTACCGATCGCATCCTCCGGGCCGAGCGCGGCACAAGCGCGCCGTAACGTCGATCGGAGCTACCAGACGAAAGGGATGAGGCGATAGCGAACGCGCGCTGCATAGTCGTCATATCCCGCGAGCCCGGTCCGAAGAGCCTGTTCCTCGATCCGGATGCGAATGGCGAGCAAGGCGGCCAACACAAGTACCGCCCCGAGCCCCCACCAGGAGCCGAGGAGCAGCGATGTGCCTGCGACGAAGACGAGGGCGCTGGCGTAAAGCGGATGGCGGACGTGGCGATATGGCCCGGTGGTGATAACCCTTTGTGCCCGCTCCTTCTGGATTTTCACGACCGGTGCCGCGAAGCTGTTTTCCCTGAATGTCCAATAGTTGAGCCAGATCGAGAGCAGGAGCGCCAAGGCGCCGAGCACCTGCACCCATGGCGGAGCCGACGACCATCGGAACCGCACGACATCCAGCGCCATGAACGCAAATGAGCCGAACAGGAATAGAAAGATGATCGTGAGGAGCACCTTGTCCGCGAAGGGTTGATCTTTCTGGATCGGTGCCGATAGCCGTTCTTTGAGCAGTTCCGGATCATGCCGGCCGAGTGACAGTCCGGCGATCAGCGAGACCGTCAGCATCATCGCGAGGAAAACCCATCCGGCCGGCCAGGCGAGGGTTCCAGCCGATGCGAAGAGCACCATTGCGATGATCCCAAACCAGATGAGGGTTTGAACGATCAGCCTGACGACCATGGTCACGCTCCAGATGATCGGGACGCCGCAGCGCAGCACGTCCAATCGGACGCGCTACTGCATGATTCCTTAAATCGGAATGGATTTAAGGATAAAATCATGCAGCAAATCAAAGTGCTACAGCGAGCTTTGCGCGTCCGATTGGACGCGCGGCGCTGTAAGGTCGCTGTGACAGCGTTTCAGATAGCGCCGTCGCTCGCGATCGCAACCCTCCATTGTGCGACCTACACAGTGGAGGACTTTTCCGCTCGCCTGCAGAGACTTTGCCGGCGTTCGATACTTCTCGACACGTTCGAAATCTGCCCTGCGACGGCTCAAGCGGAGCTGTGATGGCAGTCGCCTTCACGCTGTCGTGTGCAGGTCGCTGCTTAACAACCCTTTGCTCGATACCCATATAAAAAGCGTGCTTCCCGACGCCGGTCACGGCAAGGAGGGCTTTATGTATCGCTATATGATGAAGGAACTCATGTTCGTCATCGTCGGGCTCGCTGTCTTCTCGACGTTGATGCTGCTATTTCTTCTGTAGACATTGTGAAGACGTCGGCGTCAGCCTTTACCGAGCTTTTCAAGCGTCCTCGGATCCCTCTCCCCGTCGAAATAGCGCTCGAGCGCCCTTGCGAAGACGCCGACCGTCGGGCCGGCGCTTTCGAACAGCGTCATCGACGAGCGAAACTTGAGGTCATCCGGTCGGCCGAAAATCTCGAGCGCCGATCGGCCCAGAACGGCATTGACCGCCTCCGTGCATTCAAGAATGCGGTGGCCAAGCAGCGGATGCCTGAGATAGGCGCGCGCCTCGTCCAGGTTCGCGAGCGCATAATATTGCGCCGTCGGTGAATGGCCGAGGCCCTCGATCTGCGGAAAGATGAACCACATCCAATGGGTTCGCTTGGCGCCGGCGGTGAGTTCCGCGAGCGCGGTGCGATACGTGCTTTCCTGCGCTTTCACGAAGCGCTCAAGATCGAAGGCCTCTTGCATCGGCGCCTTCCTTCCGGCGCTCCGCGTCTTTCCGCAGGGCGCCGGTGTTTTACCATCTCTGATGAACATGAACCTTGATCAGCCGCTCGTAAAGCACGGCGATCGCGGCCAGTGTCGCATTGTCGAGTGCCGGAACCGCGCTTGCCGCGGCGTTCGACTGCGCCTGCGCCTCGTTGCGGGCGCCGGGGATCACGACAGAAACCGCCGGCTGCTCCAGGATCCAGCGTAGTGCGAACTGGGCCATCGGCACATTGGCCGGCACCAGCGCGCGCAACTCTTCCACCGCCTCGAGCGCGACGTCGAAAGGCACGCCTGCGAAGGTTTCACCGACATCGAAGGCTTCGCCGTGGCGGTTGAAATTGCGGTGGTCGTCAGCCGCAAAAACCGTGTCCTTGCCGATCTTGCCGGTCAGCAGGCCGGAGGCGAGCGGAACGCGCACGATGACGCCGACATCCTTCCTCCGCGCCTCGGCGAAGAACAATTCCTGGGGACGCTGACGGAAGATGTTGTAGATGATCTGAACCGTGGTGACGCCCGGATATTCGATCGCCTTCAACGCTTCCTCGACCTTTTCGACCGAAACGCCGTAGTTGCGGATCTTGCCATTGGCGACAAGCCGGTCGAGCGCCTCGAAGACGTCCGGGCGATAATAGACATCCGTCGGCGGGCAGTGGAGTTGCACGAGATCGAGCGTCTCGACGCCGAGATTTTTCAAGCTGCGGTCGATGAAGGCCTCGATATTGGCGGCCGTATAGCCGTCGGCGACATGCGGATTGAGTCGGCGGCCGGCCTTGGTGGCAACGAAGGGTCTTTCGCCGCCGCGTTCGTTCAGCACCGTCGCGATGATCTTTTCCGAACGCCCGTCGCCATAGACGTCGGCCGTGTCGATGAAGGTGACGCCGCTGTCGAGCGCGGCGTGAAGCGCGCGCTTGCCGTCTTCTTCGCTGACGTCGCCCCAGGCCCCGCCGATCTGCCAGGCGCCAAAGCCGACTTCCGAGATCGTTGCACCCGTTCGTCCTAAAACTCTTGTTTTCATTTCGATGTCCTCGCCCTGTTCTGCGTCGGTGTGACTTCTATGCTGGTTGTACTTCGCATGGAAGTTCAGTTTTCGAGCGAGACGATCGCCTTGCCGCGACTGAGATCGGTGACGAGTGCAACGACCTCCGTCGCGATGTCCTCCCGCATATCGGCCGTCAGGACCGCCCCTCTGTCGGTGAATGTTTCTCCGGCAAGAGCTACGCCGCGGGCCGTCAGTCGCGCTTTGATCAGGGCAAGATCGGCAAAGTCGCAGACGATCGTCGCGCGCTGCGTGTCGACGAGTTCGGCCTTTTCGGCAGCCCTCAGGCAGAGTGCCGCGGTGCCGCCATAGGCGCGGATCAGCCCGCCGCTTCCAAGCAGGACCCCGCCGAACCGTCGGGTGACGACGACTGCGACGCGATCGAGCGATTGGCCGTCGATCGCCGCAAGGATAGGCTTGCCCGCCGTGCCGCTGGGTTCTCCATCGTCACTGAACCGATAGGTCTGGCCGATGCGCCAAGCCCAGCAATTGTGATTGGCGCTCGGGTCGGAATGGGCCGCGAGAAAGGCCTTTGCCGATGGCTCGTCCTCGACCGGGCTGGCGATCGCCAGGAACCGGCTTTTCTTGATTTCCTGTGTCGAGGTCTCGATGCGCTGGAGCGTGAACATCCGCTGCTTCCGTTTTTCAGGCGGTGATAGCGGATTGGGGAAGGGGGCGCTAGCGGGGCGCAGGTCATCGGGGTCTGCCCCTCATCCGCCTGCCGGCACCTTCTCCCCGCAGGCGGGGAGAAAGGACTCGCGGCACGGCCTCGCCCTTCGCAAAGCCGCAGAGTGATACCGTCGGCGTGAGCACGTCCCCTCTCCCCGCATGCGCGGAGAGGGTTAGGGTGAGGGGCAAATCGGCGCCCTTAGCCGATCGCCATCAGGCTGGCGTTGCCGCCGGCCGCTGCGGTGTTGATCGACGTCGAGACCTCTTCCAGGAGCCAGTTGAGGCAGTAGGCGTCGGGGTTGCGGGCAATCTCCTCCTTCGACGCAGCCTGGACGAGCACCAGCGGACCGGGTAGCGCCGCGATCGCCTTGTTGACGACGCGGACGCGTTCGGCGTCACCCTCGACGAGGGCGCCGGCGAAGGGTCCGTCCGCGGCCCAGTCCTTCGACCAGGAGAGACGCACGGCGACGCTCTGGGGCAGGTCCTTGAGCGAAGGCTGCAGGCCGGAGGCAGCGTCGATGACGACGCTGTTGCCGGTCGCGAGCGCGGCGGCGAGCTGATGGTAGAGGCCCGTCTCGGTCTCAGGAACGAGCAGAATACGGCCGCGCGGGTGGAGCGCATAGAGATTGCGCTCACCGACCGGTCCCGGCAGCTCCAGCTCAAGCCCGAGCGCCGAACTGCTGCCGGCGTTGCGTGCCGCTTCCGCTTCGGTTCTCGCGCTGCGGCCATCGAGCCACTTGGCGAAGTCGAGGAGAGCAGGATCCGTGTGAACCGAGCTGTGCTGCGGCGGCACCGGCGCGGTCGTCACCAGCCGGCCGAGATAGAGCGGGCCGCCTGCCTTCGGGCCGGTGCCGGAAAGGCCGCGCCCGCCGAAGGGTTGCACGCCGACGACGGCGCCGATGATGTTGCGGTTCACATAGAGGTTGCCGGCCTTCACGCGGCTCGTCACATGCGCGATCGTCTCGTCGAGGCGCGTGTGGAGGCCGAAGGTCAGCCCGTAACCGGTGGCGTTGATGTCATCGACCAGCCGGTCGAGATCATCGCGGCGGTAGCGGATGACGTGAAGCACCGGCCCGAAGACCTCACGCTTGAGATCGGAGAGCTTCTGAAGCTCGATGATCGTCGGCGGCACGAAGGTGCCTTGATCCGTCTCGGCGGCAAGGCCGATCTGCTCCACCTTGCGGCCAAGCCCGCGCATCGCGTCGATGTGCTTTTCGATGATGCCCTTCGCCTCGGCGGTGATGACCGGGCCGACGTCGACGGAAAGGCGGTCGGTGCGGCCGATGTTCAGTTCGTGCAGCGCCCCCTTCAGCATATTGAGTGTGCGGTCGGCGACGTCCTCCTGCAGGCAGAGCACGCGCAGCGCCGAGCAGCGCTGGCCGGCGCTGTCGAAGGCTGATGCGATCACGTCGCCGACGACCTGCTCGGCAAGCGCCGAGGAATCGACGATCATCGCGTTCTGGCCGCCGGTCTCGGCGATCAGCGGGATCGGCCGCCCGGCAGGCGAAAGCCGGTCGGCAAGCTGCGCCTGAATGAGGCGCGCGACCTCCGTCGAACCGGTGAACATCACGCCGGCGATCTCCGGTGCCGCGACCAGCGCCGCGCCGACACGACCATCGCCCGGCAGGAGTTGCAGGACATTGGCCGGGACGCCGGCCTCATGCAGCAGGCGCACGCCTTCGGCGGCGATCAACGGCGTTTCTTCCGCCGGCTTGGCAAGCACCGGATTGCCCGCAACGAGTGCGGCGGCAATCTGGCCGGTGAAGATCGCCAGCGGGAAGTTCCAGGGGCTGATGCAGACGATCGGCCCGAGCGGCTTATGGGCCGGACCGAGCGTGCGGCGCGTCTGTTCGGCATAGTAGCGCAGGAAGTCGATCGCCTCCCGCACCTCTGCGATCGCGTTCGGCAGCGACTTGCCGGCCTCGCGGGCGATCAGCCCAAGGAGCGTCGGCATGCGCGCCTGCATCAGGTCGGCCGCGCGGTCGAGGCAGGCGGCCCTCTCCGCCGGAAGGACCGCGGCCCATGCGTCGGCAGCCTCGAGAGCGAGGCGGGCCGCGCGCTTGGCATCCTCGTCCGAGGTTTCCGTCACCGAGCCGACGATGTCGCGGTGGTCGCCGGGGTTGAGGACCGGGCGCGTTTCGCCGGAGGCCACGCCGGTCGCGAGTTGCGGCACGGCTGCCCAGGTGGTCGCGGCGCTCGCCTTCAATGCCTCCGTCAGCGAAGCGAGGCTCTCTTCGTTCGAAAGATCAACGCCGGCGGAATTGGTGCGCGTCTCGCCGAAGATCTTCGCCGGCAAGGCGATCTGGTCGTGCTTGGCGCCAACCACCGGCATGGAGCGGACGATTTCCACCGGATCGGCGATGAGCTCGTCGACCGAGACCTTCGGGTCGGCGATGCGGTTGACGAAGGAGGAGTTTGCGCCGTTTTCGAGCAGGCGGCGGACGAGGTAGGCAAGCAGCGTCTCGTGCGTGCCGACCGGCGCATAGATGCGGCACGGACGATTGAGATTGGCGCGGCCGACGACCTCGTCATAGAGCGGCTCGCCCATGCCGTGCAGGCACTGGAACTCGTATTTGCCGACCTGAAAATCCTTGCCAGCCATGTGGTAGATGGTGGCGAGCGTCTGCGCGTTGTGGGTGGCAAACTGCGGGAAGATCACGTCCGTCGCCGAAAGCAGCTTGCGGGCGCAGGCGACATAGGAAACGTCGGTATGGATCTTGCGGGTGAAGACGGGGAAATCCTCAAGCCCGTCGAGCTGCGCGCGCTTGATCTCCGCATCCCAATAGGCGCCCTTGACGAGGCGCACCATGATGCGCCGGCCCGAGCGGCGCGCGAGGTCGATGATGAAATCCAGAACGAAGGGGCAGCGCTTGCCGTAGGCCTGCACGACGAAGCCCATGCCGTTCCAGCCGGAAAGGTCGGCGTCGAGGCAGAGCTCTTCGAGAAGATCGAGCGACAGCTCCAGCCGGTCGGCCTCCTCGGCGTCGATGTTGAGACCGATGTCGTATCTCTTGGCGATGAGCGCGAGCGCTTTTACCTTCGGCAGCAGTTCGCCCATGACGCGGGAGGCTTGCGCCCGCGTATAGCGCGGGTGGAGCGCCGAGAGCTTGATCGAGATGCCGGGACCTTCGTAGATACCGCGCCCGGCCGAAGCTTTGCCGATCGCGTGGATCGCGGATTCGTAGTCCTTGTAGTAGCGCTCCGCATCGGCCGCCGTGGTCGCCGCTTCGCCGAGCATGTCGTAGGAGTAGCGGAAGCCCTTCTGTTCGAGCGCGCGCGAGCGGCGCAGCGCCTCGTCGATCGTCTCGCCGGTGACGAACTGCTCGCCCATCATCCGCATCGCCATGTCGACGCCGCGGCGGATCACCGGTTCGCCGCAGCGCGCGATGAGCCGCGATAGTGCTGCCGCGAGGCTGCGGTCGTTGACGGTCGAGGTCAGCTTGCCGGTGACGACGAGGCCCCAGGTTGCGGCGTTGACGAAGAGCGAACGACCGCCGCCGAGGTGCGACTTCCAGTCGCCGTCGGCGATCTTGTCGCGGATCAGCGCGTCGCGGGTCGCCGTATCGGGAATGCGCAGCAGCGCTTCCGCAAGGCACATCAGCGCCACGCCCTCCTGGCTCGACAGCGAATATTCGTGCACGAGCCCCTCGACGCCCGATCCCTTGTGCTTGGCACGGAGCGCCTCGATCAGCTTGCGGGCGGTTTTGGCGGCGGCATCGCGGATTTCTTTGGGCAGCGTCGCCGCCTCGATGAGCGCCGGCAGGCATTCCGTTTCGGGACGGCGATAGGCGGCGGTGATAGCCTGGCGAAGCGTGGTTTGCGGCCGGATCGGCGGTGCGAAGTCGGCAAAGGGCGCCGGCGCTGCGTCCGTGGCTGGGGGGGATTTTTGAAGCTTGGTCTGGCTCATCGAACGGGGTCCTCCACGGAGCGGCTAACGGGGCGCCTGGCACCCCTGATTTCGTGGGCAGAAAATACGCTTGACAACGCCGAACATCCATCCGGCAAATTTCACCGTTCTCGGGATATTTCGCTATCGACCCGCCAGCAAACGGCGGAACATGCGGAGTGTCGCCGTCAGTGCCGAATGATCCGGTGTCAGGCGGCTGCGCCGAAATGGCGTGCGCGCGCAATCAGACATTCGTCGTCACCGGGCATACATGTGCGGCACACGATCGGTCGTACCGCATAGATCTTGCAAGCGACGAAGCGGCCGAGCGTGCCATCGAGCGCCGTGCATCGATCGTTCTCGCAACGCATGCCGCCGAGATCGGCAGCGACATATTCCGCCGGAATGCGATCGAGTTCCTCGTCTGTCTCCAGCGAGAAGCGCGGCCAATTGGCCGAATAGGCACAACAGGCGCCGCAGCTTTGACAGTCGAAATCCAGGCTGGATGAAACGGAATGGCTCATGGCCCCAGCCTAACACGAAGGCAGTGGCGTCGAAATGGTCGTCACGCCATTGCCGCGTCGCGCCGGGCAATTTCGTAGTCTTCCGTGTGGACGATGACTCCGTCACTGGTAATGAGGATGATGCCATAGGCCGCCGGCTCGTCGACGGAGAGCGAGGCGTCCGGCGTATCGAAGGGCATCGGTTGCTGATGAACCGGGCTCTTGAATATCGAGAACGGAATGCCGTGGCTCGAGCCGCTGATCGTGCGATGAACATGACCGGCGAAGATGTGGCGCACGTTGCCGTGGCGTTTCACGAGTTCGTAGAATTCCTGCCCGTTGACAAGGCGGATCATGTCGATGCTCGTGAAGCCGGTCACATGCGGAGGATGGTGCATGAAGATCAGCACCGGCCGGCCGCCGGCCTCGGCGAGTTGCCGGTCGAGCCAGGCAAGGCGCTGTCGGCAAAGATGCCCAGCGTGGCTCACCGGATAGTCGTAAGGCGGCGCGAACAGCGTGTCGAGCAGCACGGCGCGACAGTCGTCAAAATCGATGACCTGCTGGACGAAGCCGTTCTCATCGGTCGCCGCGCCGGGAAAAACATCGAGGAAAACCTCGCGTCTGTCATGATTGCCGATCATCATCGCCGCCGGCGGAACGAGTTCACCAAGGAGTGCCTTCAGGCGCTCGTAGGACGGGCGGTCGGCCCCGTGGGTGAGGTCTCCGGCAAAAATCACCCGATCCGCATCGGCATGGTAGCGATTGACGTGAGCGATCCCGCTGGCGAGCCGCCGATAGGGATCGAGCCCGATGATCGTCACACCTTCGGGAACCATATGCAGATCGGTGAAGAGGATGAACTTCGTCATGCTCGTTTCGGTGATAGGCGGTACTTTCACGCTCCCGCCCCGCGGCACAACCGTCAAGCGGCAACTTTGGGTGAATGGGCAACGGGTCGATGTACTTGTCGAGACGGTGTCGTCGGCCATCTTGCAGCAGGCCAATGAACACTGTATGCAACATCACTCCGTCTGATATATCAGGCGGCGGCGCCGACCTGGTTCGAGATCGGTGAACGGCGAGAAGACGCGATATCCGGAGATAGGTCATGAGATGGAAGCGCACGATCCAGTTGCTGGACGTTCATTGCGAGGGTGAGATCGGCAAGGTGGCGATCGGCGGCGTGCCGAAGATCCCGGGCAACTCGATCGCCGAGCAGTTGAACCACATCAACACGGTCGACGACAGCCTGCGCCGCTTCCTTTGCCTTGAGCCGCGTTCCGGATCGATCGGCTCGGTCAACCTGCTCGTGCCGCCGAAGCGGCCGGAGGCCGATGCCGGCTTCATCATCCTCCAGGCGGATCAGGCCCATGCCATGTCCGGTTCCAATTCGATCTGTGTGACGACCGCCCTGCTCGAATCCGGCATGATCGAGATGAAGGAGCCGGAGACGGTGGTGGTGCTCGACACGGCGGCAGGCCTCGTCAAGGCGACGGCCACCTGCCGCGACGGACGGTGCGAAAGGGTGAAGCTCACCATGGTGCCGTCCTTCGTGCAGGAGCTCGATGTCGAGGTCGAAACGCCGGAATGGGGCCGCATCAAGCTCGATCTTTGCTTCGGCGGCATTTTCTATGCGCTGGTCGATGTCCGCCAGATCGGCACGACGATCGAAAAGGCGAATGCGCGGCTACTGGTCGAGGCGGGCATGCTGCTCAAGGACCTCGTCAATCGCACGATCCCGGTCGTCCATCCGGAAATCCCCGAAATCAGCGGCGTCGCCTATGTGATGTTTCGCGATACCGAGACGGATGGCACGGTCCGCACCTGCACGACAATGTGGCCAGGCCGCGTCGATCGCTCTCCCTGCGGAACCGGCAGCTCGGCCAACCTCGCGACGCTTCACGCGCGCGGCCAAGTCAAGCCGGGCGACGTGCTGAAATCCCGGTCGATCATCGGCTCGGAGTTCGAGGTGGGGCTCGAGGGCGTGACGACGGTCGCCGGCCGGCCGGCAATCATTCCGACCATCTCCGGTCGGGGCTGGACGTTCGGCCTGCATCAGGTGGCGCTGGATCCGTTCGATCCGCTCGCCGAAGGATTTGCGCTGACCGATACCTGGGGGCCGCAGGCGGGCGAGATCCGCTGAGGCCCGATCGTGCGGCGGGCATTATCCCGCCGCGCACAGATGGTGTCTTCATTTGGACTGGTCCATCTTTGCCAGCATGGCGGTGCGCAAAACGCTGCCGGTGGCGATCGGGTCGAGCTTTTGTTGCCCAAGCGGATCGCCCCGATTGGCTGCCTGCCTGAACAGTTCCTGTGCGGCGACAGGGTTGCGCCGCACGCCTTCACCGCTTTCGAACATCAGGCCCAGATTGATCATCGCGTCGACATTGCCGCGCTCGGCGGCGAGCCCGTAGAATTTTGCGGCCTCTAGATTGTCTTCCGGCACCGCCTTGCCCTCGTCGAGCATCACCGCCAGATTGAATGCGGCGACGTCGTCGCCGGCGATCGATGCCCGCTCAAACCAGCGGATTGCAAGCGCGCCGTCAGCGTCGGTGCCAACACCGTCGCGATAGGCGACACCGAGATTGTAGGCGGCGAGGATGTTTCCGGCTGCCGCTGCTCGCTGATAGAGGTCGAACGCCGTTTCCGCTTCGCCCGCCTCGGCAAGCAGGGCGCCGTAATTCACCATGGCGAGCGCATGACCGCCGCGCGCGGCTTCCTCGAGGATGCGGCGCGACTGGACTTTCTGCCCGGCCTTGTCGAGGACACGCGCGAGCTGGAATTGTGTGCGCGCATCGCCATTCTGGTTATAGGCTTCGCGGCAGGCGGAAAGCGCGATACCGATACGGATGTCTTCCGTGGAAACCGCCGGGAACGATCTGTTCCGCTCGAGGTCGAATTCGCTGCCCGCTTCCCGGTCGCATTGTTCCGCGGCGGTCAGGTCGGAAGCGCGCGCCGCGGGCAGCGCGATCGCAGCAAACGAAAGGAGCATGATGGCCGCCAACAGCAGGACGTTGGCGATGCGAATGCACTGATTGATCCGGTTGCTCATGACGGTTTCCCTCTTAGCACTCCGATCCTACGGCGGTCGCGGCGCCGGCCCTGTTCCTGGGGAAACAGCGGCGCTTCACATCGGGCGGCGAAGTTGCGGGGGGGGGGAGGCGCCTGCGTCGTGCAAAGGCGAGATGCGTCTTGCTTCGCCTATGCGTGCGGTTATCCTCTGAAACGCCGGAGGCTCGAACAGGGAGCGTTGCGGGAGCAGCGAGCAAAGCCGATGCGGCAGATATTTGTGAAAAGGCGTTTTTTTGTCGGCGGCCTGATGCTGGCGGCGATCGCCGGCCGGTCGGCGCGGGCGGCGCCCAATTCCGTGGTCGGCAAGGCGGAAAAGATACGCGGCAATGTACGCCGTCGGCAGGGAGAGGACGAGGCGCGGCTTGCCGTCGGCAGTGACGTTCTCGACAACGATTATGTGTCGACGAGCACCAACAGCTTTGCCGATTTGGCGCTCAGCGAGACGCGCATCCTGCTCGGTCCGCAAACGGAACTCTTGATCGACAAGTTCATCGCCGGCCAGGGTGGCACGCTCGAACTCGGTCTTGGCCGGATGGTATTCGACCGTCCGGAAGGGCTTTCGAAGGTGAACGTGGCGGTGCGCACAGCTTTCGGCATGATCGGTGTGCGCGGCACGAAATTCTTCTGCGGCCCGAGCCGGGCCGCCTTTGCCGTCTTCGTCGAGCGTGGAGCGGTCTCGGTCCGGGGCGGCGGTGTGACGCGCACGGTTACCGCCGGCCAGGGCGTAGACTTCGACCGGCCCGGCGCAGCGCCGTCGGAGTTGACAAACTGGGGGCAGGCCCGCATCCGGGAAGCCTATGCAAGCGTCGGCTTGTAACGCACGCCGTCACGCTGCCGTTGATGGCAGGTCGGCGACTGTGAAAAGCTCCATCGGTCCGAAACCGCGGATATCGTGACGTCCGAGCGCCTGGAGAGGTACGCCCGATTGGGCCGCGGCCGCCGGCCCGATGCAGATTGCCGTTCCGAGGAACTTGTTCGCGTCCTGAAGCCGCGCCGCCAGGTTCACGGCGTTGCCATGAGCGGTGTAGTCGAGCTTGCCACCCGCGCCGACCTCGCCGAGTACGGCAGGCCCGGTTTCGACGCCGATCCGGGTTCGGCCGAAGCCGTTTTCTGCAAATTGGGGCCGCCGCCGCATTTCTTCGGTCAAGGCGTGGATCGCCACGGCGCATCCGATCGCCTTGTCGACGTGATCGTCGAGGTCTTCCGGCGCGTTGAAGAGCGCATGCACGGCATCGCCGACCACCTTGTCGACCATGCCGCCATAGCGCGAGACGAGCGCGTTCACCTCCGCGAAATAGATGTCGAGGAGGGCCACCAGCTCGTGAGGACCGAGCTTGTGAGCGAGGGTCGAGAATCCCTCGATATCGGTGAAGAGCGCGGTGACCACGCGCTCCTCGCCGGCGACGCGTCCGGCATTCGGCTGGTCGATGTAGCGCGCGACGACGGACTGCGGCAGGTATTGCGAGAATTTCTCCCGGGCGATCGCCTCGGCGCGGCGTACATGGGCAAGGTGCAGCGCACTCGTTACCACGAGCACAGCCATTAGCGCCGCACCGATGCCGACGGCATCGATGAGCCAGCCGGTCGCGACATAAATCCCGCCGGCGCCGGCGACGACGAAGAGCAGGGCGAGAAGGCCGAAGGCGAGGGTTGCGAGCGGCCGAAGCCGCGTCGCGCAAACAGCTGCAAGGGTGCCGGCAGCGAAGCTGAACAAGGCTTCCAGCAGCGGCAGCCCGCCATACCGATACGGTACGAAGCCGGTAATGATGGCATTGGCGATGTCGGCGTGGATCTGGACCGAAGGCTCAAGCGGCATCGAGGCGCTGGGCCTCAAACCGCCGAGGCTCGGCATGCTGCTGCCGATGAAGATCAGTTTTCCCTCAAGGCGGTTCCGGTCGGCCGTGTTTGCCATGACGTCGGCAGCCGAGAGCGTGCGTGCGGCAATTGCATCTTCCGAGCTTGCGACGAAGCGCAGGTTGCCCGCCTCGTCGAGGGGGATGACGGCGTGATCGAGCCGGAGCCAGGCAGGCTCGCCGCCAAGCACCGGCGTGCTGCTCCCGGCCGCGAGCCGTCCCGCTTCGATCGCAAGCGCCGGATAAGCGTCGTTGCCGAGGATCGTGAAAGCCTGCGCGCGGCGCACGCGCGCATCCTCGTCGCCGACGAAAAATCCGGCGGTCGCCGCTTTGGACGAGTCCATGAACGCCGGGCAGGACGTCTCCGCCCCTGCAATGAACCAAGATTCCGGCACCGCAAGCGGGCGCCTGAGCGCAAGCGGAGGAACGGGACGCGGATGCTCCAGCGCACGGTCCGCGGCGAGAAAGCCCAGAACGACAGGCGCCTCCGCGATCGCAGAAGCGAGCGCGACATTGCCGGCGGCGTCGGTCTCGCAATCGGAGCTGAAGACGAAATCGACCGCGATCACCTTCGCTCGCGCCGCGGCCAGCCGCGATATCAGCGCCGCCGTCGCCGCCCGGTCCCAGTTTCCGGAGCCGAGCGCTTCATGCGCCTTGCGGTCGACGTCGATAACGGTGATGTCCGGTGACCGGGGCGAGGTCACCCATTGCGTGAGGTTGTCGAAGAACAGTTCGCGCGGGGTTTTGAAGACGGTTTCGCCATAAAGATAGAGAAGCAGCGCCACCGCCAGGCTTGCGACGATCCCGCCGAAGAGCGGGGTGACGCGATGGCGGCCGCGGTGCTTCGCGCTCAATCGAGCTAGCCCTCCTCCGGATCGGCGACATTCAGGAGGCGATCGACGTTGCAGCAAATGATGCCGTCCGTGCGCTTCAGCGCACCGCATTCCTCAAGCGAGAGAATGGCGCGATTAACCTTTGGCCGGCTTGCGCCGAGAATGGCGGCGATGTCGGTCTGGCTCAAGGTCAGGCGCAGATTGGCGCTGCTCGGTAGCTCGTGGCCGTGGATCTGTTTGAGCGTTGCCAGGAAGAAACGGGCGACGCGGGCGTTGAGGTCGTAGAGCGCGATCGTTTCCAGCCGCTCGGTGGTATCGCGAAGCTGCGCACAGAGAAAGCGGATCACAGCCTCGGCGATCTGCGGCCGGTGGATGATGAGATCGAGAAAGGCCTTCTTGCCGATAACGTAGCCTTCGGATGCGATGACCGCCGTCGCGTCGGCCGACCGCGGCTGGCCGTCGAGCAGAGCCATTTCACCGAAGAGGGCGCCCCCCTCGTGCTGGCGCAGCATCAGTTCGCGGCCCTGGGGTGTGAAGAGCGAGAGCTTGATGCGGCCCGAAACCACGACGACCATGTAATTGCCTTCGTCGCCGCGCTGGAAGATGACCGTTCCTGCCGGCCATCTCCGGTACGTGGCGATGCCGGCGAGCTCCATCAGCGTCTCCTTGTCGAATTCCTCGAAAATCGGAAAGGATCGCCAGAAGGCCGGACTTCTGTTGACTTCGCTCATAAGATCTCCCCTGCGTTCCCTGCAACGCCTTGAAATTCTTCACCCAGTCCGTCCTTCCTTGCAACAGAAAAGAGTTGCTTGGATGGGAAAGTGGTTGACGATGGCTCGCGGCTGTCTCCATATTGTGAACGATGTGTTGTCGGTTGTGCAACTAGATGTTTTTGAAAATGTTGATATTTCTGGTGCCAACACTCTTCTAACAGGAGCCTCGCGCATGTCTCAGAATGTTATCGTCCTCATCGGGCGCATCCTCCTTTCGATCATGTTCATCATGTCCGGCTTCGGCAAGCTGGCCGATCCCACCTCAACCGCCGGCATGATTACCGGCGCCGGATGGCCGGCTCCGACCGCGCTCGCCTATCTCGCCGGACTGTTTGAACTCGTTGCCGGCATCGCGGTCCTCGTCGGTTTCCAGACCCGCATCGCGTCCTACCTGCTGGCCGCATTCGCGCTGGTTACCGGTCTCGTCTTCCACAGCGGCGCCATCAACGTTCCGGACTTTCCGGCGGCTGCCAACGGCCTGCTGACGGTCTTCAACCAGATCATGATGATGAAGAACATCACGATCGCCGGTGCCTTCCTGGTGCTAGCCGCCTTCGGTCCGGGCGCTCTTTCGGTCGATGCCCGCACTGGAAAGGTTCTCGCCACTGCATAAGGCGTGGCGTTTCTGACCAAAAACAAAGAGCCCGCCGGCTGTCCTGGCGGGCTCTTTGCATTTGTCGCGTTCTGTCAGGGATAGATGACGCCCTTGCGGAGAATGACGTTGCCGTAAAGGCGCGGTTCGCTGGTCTGCACCACCGTATGGGCGGCTTTAACGCGCGGATAGAAGTCGGCGCCGAGCAGCGGCACGACGTTGCGTGACGGCTCATGCCTGCCGCAGCATTCGATGATTTCCCGATGCACGGGGTCCAGCGCCTGCTTGTCCTGCTTGACCGTGGCGCGGAAGATCGCCTCGGGCACGAAATCATCGATCGGCAGGACGCTCAAGATTGCGTCGAGCACCGGGATAAGGCCGTGTCCGTCGAGCCGGATAAGGCGACGCGCGTGCTCCTGGCCCGGATAATTGCCGTCGACGAGCGCGATCTCGTCGCCGTGACCCATTGCCCTCAGTGCCGCGAGAAGTTCCGGGCCGAGCAGCGGGTTTATTCCTTTCAACATCAACTAAGCTCCTTCATCAACTAAGCTCCTTGAAGAGGACATTGGTGTCCAAGAGATAACGGGAAAACAGCGGAAGGCTCGCGCCGCCGATCGCTCGGGCGTGGCTTCCGACCGCGCCTTCGACGAGATCCGGAACCGTCACGCCCTGGAGGTCGAGCGTCTGCAGCGCCCGGCGCGTCGCCGCAAGGATGCGCGCCCGCACCCAGGGGGGGAAGCCCCCGTCGATGACCGCTGCCGAGAAATCGATGATCGATGCGGCGGAGACAACGGCCTGGGCGAGGGCCGCGGCGGTGTCCTGGATCCAGATCTCGAGCGGTTCGCCGAAGTCGATCCAATCGTCCGCCGAGTACCAGAGCGGCTGCGGATCGATGCCGCGCTCGCGCAGCAGGTTTTCGAGCACGAAGACCGAAGCGATCTTCAGCAATTGCGTGGACTTGCCGTCCTTGCCCGAGACCGGGAGCGGACCGACCGCGCCTGCGGTCCCGGTCCGCCCGGAAAAGAGGGCGGAGTTGAGGACGATGCCGCCGCCGATGAAGGAGCCGATATAGAAATAGACGAAATCGGGATAACTCGAGCCGACACCGAAGGCGAGCTCCGCTCCGCAGGCGCTCGTTCCGTCGTTCTGCAGAAAGACCGGATGGCGTATCTGCGCGGCCACGGCCGCCTGCAGGTTGGCGTCACGCCAGCGGTCCATTTCTTCCCGTGGTGCGCCGACTTCCTCGGCCCAGTTCCAGAGTTCGAAGGGCGTCGCGATACCGACGCCGGCGATCCGCGCCCGCTGCTCGGGCGCGAGTTTCTGCTCGAGTTTTTCAATGCCGCCGACGATGAAGGTGACAAGATCCTCGGGTAGTGGGTAGGTGTGGATCTGATGCAGATGCAGCCGGATATTGCCGACGAAATCCATCAGAACCAGGTCGGCGCTGCGCCGGCCGATCTTGACGCCGAAGGAGTAGACGGCATCCGGATTGAGACGCATCGGGATCGAGGGCTGACCGACGCGGCCGCGAACCGGGGCGCCGCGGATCAGGAGGCCGTCGCGTTCGAGCGCGCGCATGATGACCGAGACGGTTTGGGCGGAGAGGCCGGAGCGTCGGGCGATGTCCGCCTTCGACAGACTGCCGTGGCGGCGGACCAGCGACATGACCAGGCGCTCGTTATAGGCGCGCACCCGGGTCTGGTTCGCTCCGCCGCTTGGGTCTATCACGTCCGGTTGCGTCGATCCCTCGCGGGAATCATCTGTCAGTGACATGCCACCGTCTCCTCCCGTTGGCACCGCCGCATGACTCCTTAAATCTGGAACGACCCCAGGACAAAATCATGCCGCAAATTCAAAGGCCTACAGCGACGTCGCGCGTCCGGTGGAGCGCGCGGCGCTGTAGATGCTCGCTTGGCACGAGTCTGTTGTTTCCACTTCAGGTGGATCTGTCAATTTGACGGACGGTCGAGCTTCCTCCCGAGATCGTCCTTGAGTCTCAGAATGCCACAACCAAATAATAATTCAATTTGATTTATTTATTGACACCCTGAAAGTTTGGTGTTTGACTTATCTTCGGAAGCGCCGTCTGCAGGAGGAGAATGCTGCGGCGGCGATGCCTGGAAGCCGGCCCACCGGCGCTTTTCATCCTTGGGAGGGTTTTATGAAGAAAACAGTTCTTTCTGCCGCATTCGGCGCGCTCGCACTTGGCGTGGCCTTCGCTTCGCCGTCGCAGGCGGCCGATGTCTCCGCCTGCCTCATCACCAAGACCGACACCAACCCCTTCTTCGTGAAGATGAAGGAAGGTGCCGCTGCCAAGGCGCAGGAACTCGGCATGACGCTGAAGTCCTATGCCGGCAAGATCGATGGTGATTCCGAAAGCCAGGTTGCGGCGATCGAAACCTGCATTGCCGATGGTGCCAAGGGCATCCTGCTGACGGCATCCGACACCAAGGGCATCGTGCCACAGGTGCAGAAGGCACGCGAAGCCGGCTTGCTGGTCATCGCGCTCGACACCCCCCTTGAGCCGCTCGATGCCGCTGATGCCACCTTCGCGACCGACAACCTGCTTGCCGGCAAGCTGATCGGGCAATGGGCGGCCGCCACGCTCGGTGACGCCGCCAAGGATGCCAAGGTCGCCTTCCTCGACCTGACTCCGTCGCAGCCGACCGTCGACGTTCTGCGCGACCAGGGCTTCATGATCGGCTTCGGCATCGACCCGAAGGACCCGAACAAGATCGGTGACGAGGACGACGCGCGCATCGTCGGCCACGACGTCACCAACGGCAACGAAGAGGGCGGTCGCACGGCCATGGAGAACCTTCTCCAGAAGGACCCGACCATCAACGTCGTGCACACGATCAATGAGCCTGCCGCCGCTGGTGCCTATGAGGCGCTGAAGGCCGTCGGCCGTGAAAAGGACGTGCTGATCGTTTCTGTCGACGGCGGTTGCCCGGGCGTCAAGAACGTCGCCGACGGCGTCATCGGCGCGACATCGCAGCAATATCCGCTGATGATGGCCGCGCTCGGCATCGAAGCAATCAAGAAGTTCGCCGACACCGGCGAAAAGCCGAAGCCGACCGAAGGCAAGGACTTCGTCGATACCGGCGTCTCGCTGGTCACCGACAAGCCGGCCGCAGGCGTCGATTCGATCGACACCAAGGCCGGCACGGACAAGTGCTGGGGCTGATCGGGCTCCCAGTCAAGGCAGATCATGTCCAGCCAGATCATGTGACAGGGAAGGGCGGCCCCGGCCGCCCTTCGTGTAAGCGCCGCAGTCTTTGACAAGGCGCGGAAAACCTGCACAATTTTTAGTAATTGCTGAAACTCGCCGCGATCACAGGCGGGCCGCATCCGGCAGCAATGCAACCCCCTTGGGAGTGGGGTTCACGGGAGGAGTCTCCATGGCCGAACCAAATACAGCCGCACCGACATCCCAGGAATTCGAAAAGGTCCTGGTCAACAGCTCGACGGAAGTGGCGTCCTTCGACACGCACGACAAGACGCCGCTTCAGAAGCTTCAGCATTTCCTTCATTCAAGCCCGGCCGCCGTTCCGCTGATCGTGCTGGTCCTGTCGTTGATCGCCTTCGGCGCCATTCTCGGCGGCAAGTTCTTTTCTGCCTTCACGCTGACGCTTATCCTGCAGCAGGTAGCGATCGTCGGCATCGTCGGCGCTGCCCAGACGCTCGTCGTCCTGACGGCGGGTATCGATCTCTCGGTCGGCGCCATGATGGTGCTGTCATCGGTGATCATGGGACAGTTCACGTTCCGCTACGGCCTGCCACCGGCCTTGTCGGTTCTCTGCGGTCTCGGCGTCGGCGCGCTCTGCGGCTTTATCAACGGCACGCTCGTTGCGCGCATGAAGCTGCCGCCCTTCATCGTCACGCTCGGCATGTGGCAGATCGTGCTCGCCTCCAACTTCCTCTACTCCGCCAACGAGACGATCCGCGCACAGGATATCTCCGCCAACGCGCCGATCCTGCAGTTCTTCGGTCAGAATTTCCGCATCGGCAATGCCGTCTTCACCTATGGCGTCGTCGCCATGGTGCTTCTCGTGACCCTGCTCTGGTATGTGCTCAACCGCACCGCCTGGGGGCGTTATGTCTACGCGGTCGGCGACGACCCGGAGGCGGCCAAGCTCGCCGGCGTAAATGTCAAGGGCATGCTCGTCACTATCTACACACTTTCGGGTCTGATCTGCGCGCTTGCCGGCTGGACCCTGATCGGCCGCATCGGCTCCGTCTCGCCGACGGCAGGCCAGTTCGCGAACATCGAATCGATTACCGCCGTGGTGATCGGCGGCATCTCGCTGTTCGGCGGCCGTGGCTCCATTCTCGGCATGATCTTCGGCGCATTGATCGTCGGCGTATTCTCGCTCGGGCTTCGCCTCATGGGCACGGACCCGCAATGGACCTATCTCTTGATCGGCTTGCTGATCATCATCGCCGTCGCAATCGACCAGTGGATCAGAAAGGTAGCAGCCTGATGGCACAGGAACCCATTCTCACCGCCCGCGGTCTCGTCAAGCGCTACGGTCGCGTGACCGCTCTCGACCACGCCGATTTCGATCTTTACCCGGGTGAAATCCTGGCCGTGATCGGCGACAATGGCGCCGGCAAATCCTCGATGATCAAGGCGATCTCCGGCGCGATCACCCCCGACGAGGGCGAGATCCAGCTCGAAGGCCAGCCCGTGAATTTCCGCTCGCCGATGGAGGCCAGGAAGGCCGGCATCGAGACGGTCTACCAGAACCTCGCCTTGTCGCCGGCGCTGTCGATCGCCGACAACATGTTCCTCGGCCGCGAGATCCGCAAACCGGGCATCATGGGCAAATGGTTCCGCTCGCTGGACCGCGCGGCCATGGAAAAGCAGGCGCGGGCAAAGCTCTCGGAGCTCGGCCTGATGACGATCCAGAACATCAACCAGGCGGTGGAGACGCTGTCGGGTGGTCAGCGGCAGGGTGTTGCCGTCGCGCGTGCCGCGGCATTCGGTTCCAAGGTAGTGATCATGGACGAACCGACGGCGGCGCTCGGCGTCAAGGAAAGCCGCCGCGTGCTGGAACTGATCCTCGACGTTCGCCGTCGCGGCCTGCCGATCGTCTTGATCTCGCACAATATGCCGCACGTCTTCGAGGTGGCGGACCGGATCCACATCCACCGCCTCGGCCGTCGGCTCTGCGTCATCAATCCGAAGGAATACACGATGTCGGATGCGGTCGCCTTCATGACCGGTGCCAAGGCGCCGCCCGGCGAGGTGCTGGCTGCATGAATGTGCGGGCCTTGACGGACGAGATCCTGAAACGGGCGGCCGGCGCCGCCCGTTTCGTCGTTGCGATCGCCGGCCCCCCGGGTGCCGGCAAATCGACGCTCTCCGAAGCGCTCGCCAAGGCGCTCGTCGCGGCCGGAGAGAAGACGGCTGTCCTGCCGATGGACGGCTTCCACATGGACAATGCCGTGCTCGAAGAGAAGGGACTGCTTGCCCGCAAGGGCGCGCCGGAAACCTTCGACTTCCGATCGTTTCTCTCGACGGTCGTCGCCGTACGGGCCAATGACGGCGAAGTTCTGGTGCCGATCTTCGACCGGTCGCGCGAACTGGCAATTGCGTCCGCGCGGGTGGTCGCGCCGGAAACGCGCATCATCCTTGTCGAAGGCAACTATCTCATGCTCGATGAGGCGCCGTGGAACAGGCTCGACGGCGCCTTCGACTTTTCGATCTTCATCGATCCTGGCCTTGAGGTGATCGAGCGGCGATTGCTGCAACGCTGGTTCGAACACGGCTATGACGACGAGACCGCCAAGGCGAAGGCGTTCGGCAACGACATTCCAAACGCCCGGCGCGTTCTCGGCAGTTGCCGGCCGGCCGACCTCGTCATCCGGGATTTCTGAGAGATGGCTCGAAGCGGGATGAGGAAAAGTGTGCGCGGTTTTCCGCCCGCATCCCGCTCTCAGATTTTCGAATCGCCATTGTGTTTTGCGGCGCAATGATGATATCGAGGCGCGGTTTCACCAAATGAAGTCCCGCCCCATCGAGCGCACCGGCCGGCCGCAATGCCGCTCGCGCCGATCGGACGCGAGCATCGGGAGAACGCTGACCATGCAAGAACTCGTTATCCGCCGCCCGGATGATTGGCACCTTCACCTGCGCGACGGCGGTATGCTGCGCGGCGTGATCGCGGACACGAGCCGCCACTTCGCCCGCGCCATCATCATGCCCAATCTGGTGCCGCCGGTCGTGACCACCGCCGATGCGGCCGCCTATCGCGAGCGCATCCAAGCCGCCGTTCCCGCGGAAGATCGGTTCGAGCCGCTGATGACGCTCTACCTGACCGAGGGCACCGACCCGGACGATGTCGAGGCGGGCTACAGGCGTGGCCTCGTCAAGGCGGTCAAGCTCTATCCGGCCGGGGCGACGACCAACTCCAACAGCGGCGTTCGCGACATCGAGAAGGCGATGCCGGTTCTGGAGCGAATGGCGGAGATCGGCGTGCCGCTCTGCGTTCACGGCGAGGTGACGACCGCAGACGTCGACATCTTCGACCGCGAAGCGGTGTTCATCGAAACTGTGCTCGACCCGCTCCGCCGGCGGCTGCCAGAGCTTCGGATCACGATGGAACACGTAACAACCAAGGACGGCATCGACTATATCAGGTCGTCGAAGGCCAATCTCGCCGGCTCGATCACGACCCACCATCTGATCATCAACCGCAACGCCATTCTCGTCGGCGGTATCAAGCCGCACTACTACTGCCTGCCGGTCGCCAAGCGCGAAACGCACCGCCTGGCGCTGCGCGCGGCTGCAACGTCCGGTGACGTTCGCTTCTTCCTCGGCACTGATTCCGCGCCCCATGTCGATCCGCTCAAGGAATGCGCCTGCGGCTGCGCCGGCATCTACACCTCGATCAATACCATGAGCTGCCTTGCCCATGTCTTCGAGGAGGAGGGCGCGCTCGACCGCCTCGAGGCGTTTGCATCGTTGAACGGTCCCGCATGGTATGGCCTGCCAGTCAACGAAGAGACGATCACATTACGCAAGAGCGAAGAGCCTGTCCGCTATCCCGCCAAGGTCGAGACGGAAGCAGGCCCGGTCACGGTTTTCGATCCGATGTTCCCGCTCCACTGGGCGGTTGTCTGATTAACGAGTTTTGTTTGTCGCGCGACTGACGCCGAGAACCGGTTCTCGCTTTTCGGGTCACGCTAGAAGGAGAGATTCATGTTTTCCAACGCGTTCACCGACAAGGCGGTGATGGCCGAACTGGTCGCGAAAATGCTCTGGGAGATCAAGGCGGTGCATTTCCGCGCCGACGAGCCCTACAAGCTCTCCTCCGGCATGGCGAGCCCCGTCTATATCGACTGCCGCAAGCTGATTTCCTATCCGCGCATCCGCTCGGCGGTGATGGATTTCGCCGCCGCGACCATCCTTCGCGAGGCCGGCTTCGAACAGTTCGACGTTGTCGCCGGCGGCGAGACGGCTGGCATTCCCTTCGCGGCCATGCTTGCCGAGCGGCTCGGCCTGCCGATGATCTATGTGCGCAAGGCCCCGAAGGGCCACGGACGCAATGCCCAGATCGAGGGCCATATGCCGGAAGGAGCGCGCGTCCTGGTGATCGAGGACCTGACGACCGCCGGCGGCTCGATGTTCAAGTTCATCGATGCGATCCGTGCGGCTGGCGGCATTGTCGACCACGGCATCGCGCTCTTCTATTACGACATCTTCCCGGAAGCGCGCGGCAACATGAAAGCGAAGGGCGTCGACCTGCACTTCATCGCCACGTGGCGCACCGTGCTGGCGGTTGCCCGCGAGCAGGCGCTGTTCGACGAGAAGACGCTGAACGAGGTCGAAGCCTTCCTCAACGCTCCGCTCGCCTGGTCCGGCCGCAACGGCGGCGCCAGCGCACTCGCAGCCCAGTGAGCTTTCCGCTGGCTTTGGCAGGAAATCTGATTTAAATCGATTGAATAATCGAAGAAATAACCGTTGAGGGAGGAATGCCGATGATCGTCTGCTGCGGGGAAGCCTTGATCGATATGCTGCCGCGCGACACGGCAGCCGGGGAGAGCGCCTTCGCCCCCTATGCCGGCGGCGCGATCTTCAATACCGCGATCGCGCTAGGGCGGCTCGGCATCCCGACCGGCTTCTTTACCGGCCTTTCCGACGACATGTTCGGCGATATCCTGCGCGCTACGCTGAAAGCCGCGAATGTCGATTTTGGCCCTTGCGCGACCCTGCCGCTGCACACGACGCTTGCCTTCGTGAAACTCGTCAACGGTCATGCGAGCTATGCCTTCTTCGACGAGAACACCGCGGGGCGAATGATCACCAGGGAGCATCTGCCGGCGCTCGGCGATTCCTGCGAAGCGCTGCATTTCGGGGCGATCAGCCTCATCCCCGAGCCATGCGGCTCGACATACGAAGCCTTGATGGTGCGCGAGCACGAGAAACGCGTGATCTCATTCGATCCGAACATCCGCCCCGACTTCATCAAGGACCGCGAGGCGCATCTCGGCCGCATGAACCGCATGGCCGCGATGTCCGACATCATCAAGTTCTCGGACGAGGATCTCGCCTGGTTCGGCATGGAAGGGAGCCATGACGAGCTTGCCGCCGAATGGCTGAAGCGCGGCCCCAAGCTGGTGCTGATCACAAAGGGCGCCGATGGCGCGGTGGGCTATACAAGAGACCACAAGGTGGAAGTCGCCGGCGAACGCGTCGCGGTTGTCGATACGGTCGGCGCCGGCGATACGTTCGATGCCGGCGTGCTGGCTTCATTGAAGCTCAACAGCCTGCTGACCAGGGGTGCGGTGGCAAATCTGAGCGAAGAGGCGGTCCGTCAGGCGCTGGCGCTCGGCGCAAAGGCAGCCGCGGTCACAGTCTCGCGTGCCGGCGCAAATCCGCCATGGCGGCATGAGCTCGGGCTTTGAGGTTGATACCTGCGACATCAGGCCATCGGCCGATATGATCGGCATTTGATCGCAGTACGGAGAAATCTGGACCGGAATCGTCGCCACCCCCTCTGCCCTGCCGGGCATCTCCCCACAAGGGGGAGATCGGCAAGCGGCAAAGTCTCGCTCCGCCAAACCCGCGGTATCCAGTGCAGAGGTATCTCCGGCCAGGAGCGTGCCCCCAGCTACAGCGCCGCGCGTCCAATCGGACGCGCAAAGGTCGCTGTAGCACTTTGAATTGCTTCATGACTTTGTCCTTAAATCGATTCCGATTTAAGGAATCATGCAGTAATCTCCCCCCTGTGGGGGAGATGCCCGGCAGGGCAGAGGGGGGCGTCGCTCGCTGCTTTCGTTCAGCGCGCCGCCTTCAACAACGCCGCAACAAGGCCGGCCGTCGAAGAATCATGCCCCTCGGCGCTTTCCTTGCCTTCGACGACCGGAAGCAGCCCCGTGGCCAATTCCTTGCCAAGCTCGACGCCCCATTGGTCAAAGGAATTGATGTTGAAAAGCGCACCTTCGACGAAAACGCGATGTTCGTAGAGCGCGATCAGGCGCCCAAGCGCGAAGGGATCGAGCTCATCGTAGACGATGGTCAGGGACGGCCGGTTGCCGGTGAATACGCGATGCGGCGCGATCTTGTCAGCCTTGGCGTCATCCATGCCCTTTGAGGTGAGTTGTGCCTTGGCTTCGGCAAGCGTGCGACCCTTCATCAAGGCCTCCGATTGCGCCAGGCAGTTCGCCATCAGCAGTTGGTGCTGGTGACGCAGTTGCTTTTCGTGGCCATTGGCGGCGATCATGAACTCGGCCGGGATGATGTCGGTGCCCTGGTGGATGAGTTGGTAGAAGGCGTGCTGGCCGTTGGTGCCCGGTTCGCCCCAGACGACGGGGCCGGTCGAGAATTCGACCGGTGTGCTGTCCGTGGTGACGCCCTTGCCGTTCGATTCCATGTCGAGCTGCTGCAGATAGGCGGGGAAGCGCGCAAGGCGCTGGTCGTAGGGCAGGATCGCCCGCGACGGATAGCCGAGCACGTTGCGGTGATAGAAGCCGATCAGGCCAAGCAGCATCGGAATGTTCTGGCGCAGCGGGGCGTTCCGGAAATGCTCGTCGATGGCATGGCCGCCATCGAGGAAGCGCCCGAAATTTTCTTTGCCGATCGCGATCATCAGCGGCAGGCCGATCGCCGACCAGATCGAATAGCGTCCGCCGACCCAGTCCCAGAAGCCGAAGACGCGCGCCTGATCGATGCCGAAGGCCGCGACCTTGTCGAGCGCGGTGGAAACGGCGGCAAAGTGGTGGCCGACCGCAGCCTCGCCGAGCTTGCCGGCGATGAAGGCGCGGGCAGTGGCGGCATTGGTCATTGTCTCGATCGTGGTGAAGGTCTTCGAGGCGACGATGAAGAGTGCGGTTTCCGGGTCGATAAGTTTCAGCGTGTCGGCGATATGCGCACCGTCGATATTGGAAACGAAATGCAGCCGCGGGCCGTCGTGGAAGGGAGCGAGCGCCAGCGTTGCCATCACAGGGCCGAGGTCTGAACCGCCAATGCCAATGTTGATGACATCGGTGATCTTCTTGCCGGTGGCGCCCTTCAAGGCGCCCGAACGAATGTCATCGGCAAAGGCCCCCATCGCATCGAGCACAGCGTTGACATCGGGCATCACGTCCTTGCCGTCGACAAGCACGGGCCGGTTGCTCCGGTTCCTGAGCGCCGTGTGCAGCACGGCGCGGCCTTCGGTGATGTTGATGATGTCGCCACGGAACATGGCGTCCCGCTTTTCTTCCACCTTCGCAGCCTTGGACAGTGCTTCGAGACCATCGAGAATCCGGTCATTCACCGCGCATTTCGAATAGTCGAAGAGGAGGTCGTCGAGCGTCGTGCTGAAGCGGGAGAAGCGGTTCCGGTCGGCCGCGAAGGCGGCGCGAATGTCGGTTGCATTGGTTTCGCGTGCAGTGGCTTTGAGGTTTTCGACAAGCGCTTTCATCGCAGGCTCCTTGCATCGGAAATTGGCTGCGATAGCTAGTCGGTTTGTTTGCGGTAAATCAAGGGCATGTGTGCGCTGCAGCGAAAAAAGGCGGTGCCCGAGCTTCGGCCCACACGTTTACGCCGGCCGGGAGTCTGCCCCTCACCCTAGCCCTCTCCCCGCAGGCGGGGACGCGCGGCGTACTTTTCAGGGAATTATAGAGCGAGGCGGCTGCGGCAGATCCCCTTCGCCCCGCCTGCGGGGAGAAGGTGGCCGGCAGGCCGGATGAGGGGCTTCGCGGACTTTGGAGCGAACGGGGGGCCTAGCCGCGCAAATCCTTGCGCAGGATCTTGCCGACATTCGACTTCGGCAACTCGTTGCGGAATTCCACGTGCCTCGGCCGCTTGTAGTTGGTGAGGTTGGCGGCGCAGTGGCGCTTGACGTCCTCTTCGGTGAGGTCCGGATCCTTGCGCACGACGAAAAGCTTCACGGCCTCTCCGGAATGCGGATCGGCAACCCCGATGGCGGCACATTCGAGGATACCGGGGTGGGTTGCGGCAACCTCTTCGATCTCGTTCGGGAAAACGTTAAAGCCCGAAACGAGGATCATGTCCTTCTTGCGGTCGACGATCTTTGTCAGCCCGTCGGCATTCATGAAGCCGATGTCGCCGGTGCGGAAAAAGCCGTCCGGCGAGATCGCCTTATCCGTCTCGTCCGGACGCTGCCAATAGCCGGCCATGACCTGCGGGCCGCGGATGCAGATTTCACCGATTTCGCCGATCGGCAGCGTATTGCCCTGCTCGTCACGGATCTCGACCTCGGTGGAGGGAAGCGGCATGCCGATCGTGCCAGTGAAATCGCCCGTATCAAGCCGGTTGGCGGTCGCGACCGGCGAGGTCTCCGAAAGGCCGTAGCCTTCATGGATCGGGCAGCCGGTCATCGCCATCCAACGCTCGGCCACAGGCCGCTGCACGGCCATGCCGCCGCCGAACGTCAGCACGAGCGAAGAAAAGTCGAGCTTCTTGAATTCGGCGTTGTTCATCAGAGCGTTGAACAGCGTGTTGAGGCCGGGGAAGATGTTTGGCCGGTACTTGCCGAGTTCCTTGACGAAGGCGGGAATGTCGCGGGGATTGGGGATGAGGATGTTGTTGCCGCCCGTCGAGAGGCCCATCAGCGAATTCACGGTCAGCGCGAAGATATGATAGAGCGGCAGCGCGCACATGAAGGTCAGGTTTTCCGGACGAGGCTTGCGCCGGAAGGCGGTCTCCAGCCACAGCTCCATCTGAGCCATGTTGGAAAGCAGGTTGGAATGGGTGAGGGTGGCGCCCTTGGAGACGCCCGTCGTGCCGCCGGTGTATTGCAGGAAGGCAACGTCCGACGGCGCCGTGTGGGGCTTCGTGAGGGTCAGTTTCGCACCCCTGGCAAGCGCGGTCCGGAAGGAGAGATGCCCCGGGAGCGACCAGGCCGGCACGAGCTTCTTGACGCGCCGCACGACGAGATTGACGACCGCCCCCTTGACGCCGAGCATGTCGCCCATGCTTGCAACCACCACATGCTTGACCACCGTGCGGGCGAGGACCTGCTCGACCGTGTGGGCGAAATTCTCCAGCACGAAGATCGCCTTGGCGCCCGCATCGACAAGCTGATGCTCGAGCTCGCGCGGCGTGTAGAGCGGATTGACGTTGACCACCGTCAGCCCCGCACGCAGGATGCCGTAGACGATCACCGGGTTCGGCAGGATGTTCGGCAGCATCACGGCGACGCGATCACCCTTTTTGAGGCCGAGCGATTGCAGCCATGCGCTGATCGCGGCCGAATGGGTATTGAGGGCGGCGAAACTCAGCGACTTGCCCATGCAGGTGAACGCCGGACGCCAGGAATATTGCGCGACAGCGTGGTCGAAGAACTCGCCGATGGAGCGATAGGGCAGGGGGCCGATTTCGGCCGGCACGCCGGGCGGATAGGATTTCAGCCAGATTTTTCCCGTATTGGAACCCGCCTGCTGCGTGCTTGCTTCCGCCATGACCTCTCTCCCTGTGGTCGCCACTGACCGGCCGTGCTCACGGCGAAGAAAAATCCCTCCCGATCTTCCTCTCCGTCGAAGATGAAGCTTTTGCAGCCTCTCTTCAAGCCGTGAATCCGATTATATGACTTTGACGTAAACGTCAACAAGATGCGCCGTGTAATACACCGGGAGAATGCACGAGATTTTGATGCGTGCTCCAGCATAACTCCTTGCGATCGTTGGCAAACAATCTATAGTGCGCCGCAGCATAATTCTCCCCGGCATCATTGGTGTCACGCCGTTCGCGGCATTTCCACATAGCGATTCTTGAGCAGCGGCTGAAGGCCGCAGCAAGGCTGTTCCATGTCCGAAGACGTCCTTCCCTCCGCCCTTCTGACACGTCGCAGCCGCGTGTCTGCCGCCGAGATTGCGCTCGCCGTCGGCGGGTTCGGCATTGGCACAGGTGAATTTGCAATCATGGGGCTGCTGCCCCAGGGCGCCGAAGACGTTGCCGTTTCGGTGCCGAAAGCCGGCGCGGTGATCAGCGCCTATGCCTTGGGTGTCGTGGTCGGCGCCCCGTTGATTGCCGTTCTCGCCGCTCGCTTTGCGCGTTTTCAAGTTCTTCTCGTCCTGATGGCGCTGTTCGCTCTCGGCAATTTTGCCAGCGCGGCAGCTCCGGATTTTTACACACTTGTCGCGGCGCGGTTCCTCGCCGGGCTGCCGCACGGCGCCTATTTCGGCGTCGCGGCGGTCGTCGCTGCCGGCCTTGCGGCACCCAACCAGCGGGCACGGGCTATCGGCCGGGTGATGATGGGGCTGACGATTGCCACGCTCTTCGGTACGCCGCTTGCTGCCTGGTTCGGCCAGGCGCTCGGTTGGAGGACCGCCTTCACTGTCGTCGGCGCCATCAGCCTGCTGACGATGGCCCTGACCTGGTTCCACGTGCCGCGCGACGAGGGCGATCCGCAGGCGACGCCGCTGCGCGAACTCGGCGCACTCGGGAAGTTGCAGGTCTGGCTGCTGCTCGGCATTTGCGCCATCGGCTGCGGCGGCATGTTCGCGGTTTTCAGCTACATCACGCCGGCGCTGACGGAGGTGGCGGGCGTTTCGCTCGGCAATGTGCCGGTCATGCTGTCCGTCTTCGGCGCCGGCATGATTCTCGGCAACATCGTCGGCTCACGCCTCGCCGACTGGTCGTTGCTGCCGGCGATCGGCATTGCGATCGCCTTCAACATCTTCGCCTACGTGCTGTTCTATTTCACCATGTCGAACTCGTGGATAGCGATCGTCAACGTGCTCTTCATCGGTGGTGGCTTTGCGGTCGTGCCTGGCGTGCAGACACGGCTGATGGACGTGGCGGGCAAGGCGCAGGCGCTCGCCGCCGCCCTCAGCCACTCCGCCTTCAATCTCGCCAATGCGCTCGGCGCCTGGCTCGGCGGCGTGTCGATCGCCGCCGGTTACGGCTGGACCTCGACCGGGCTCGTCGGTGCGGTTCTCGGCCTTGCCGGCTTTGCCATCTTCTTCGTCTCGATCCTCGTCGACCGCCGCGAGCGGCTGGCAAAATGAGCCTTTGAAGAGATCTGTCGACCCGAAATTTCGCGCGACATCTTGAGTGTGCCTAAATTTCCCTGTCATGTCCCGCCGCTAACGTTCGTGGCGATCGGAAACTGAGTGTCAACACAGCGGATGGGCTGGCAAGGCCTCGGCTTTGTTGTAAGGTTTCTAAAAGACGGAGGATGACAGGTGCAATTGGGCAATCGTGAACGAGAAAACCTTCCCGCGGAGCCGAGGCTCTTCGGGCAGCCGGCCCATTCACGCTCTGCCCTCGTCCTGCCGATCTCGGCCGCTCGCTGGCTGCTCGTCCTCGTTCTGCTCGCAGGGGTCTATTTCTTCCACGGCTTTGTGGTGCCGGTGCTCGCTGCCGTCGTTATCGGCTTTGCGAGCTGGCCGATTTACAGACGGCTGCTTGACGCGGTGAACGGCAACCGCACCCTGGCAGCTACGATCGCCATCATCTCCGTGATCGCTTTCATCGTCGTGCCGATCTCGCTTGCGGCGGCCTATGCGGTCGACGAAGTGCGCGACTGGCTGGTCTGGGCGGTCGAGACCAATGCCAATGGTGCGCCGGTGCCCGCCTGGCTGACGACGATCCCGATTGCCGGTCCCTGGCTCGGTGAGCAATGGGTGAAATATATCGGCCATCCGGGGGCGCTCGGCGAACTGGTGCAGCTCGTCAGCGGCTCCAATATCGGCAATATCTATCGCGGCGTACTCGTGGTCGGCGCATCCGCCTTCCAGTCGTTCCTGACGCTGCTCTTCATGCTGATCACGCTGTTCTTCGTCTATCGCGACGGCCAGTCCTTCTCGAGGCAGCTCGACCACCTCGGCGAGCGGATCTTCCCGATGCGCTGGGAGCGGCTGTCCCGCGTCGTGCCGCTGACCATCAGCTCGACGGTGACCGGCATGGGCATCATCGCGATCGGCGAAGGCATCGTTCTCGGGGTGGCCTACTGGCTGGCCGGCGTCCCGTCGCCGGTAACCCTCGGCATCATCACCGGCATCATGGCGCTGATACCCGGCGGCGCGCCGCTTTGTTTCACGCTCGTGTCGATCTATCTCGTGGCAAGCGGTTCGCCCGTGCAGGGCGTCGCCCTCTTCGCCTGGGGCACGACCGAGCTTTTCATCGTCGACAAGACGCTGAGGCCGAAACTCGTCGGCGGACCGATCAAGCTGCCATTCCTGCCGACCTTCTTCGGGCTGATTGGCGGCGTGAAGACGATGGGCTTTCTAGGCCTGTTCGTTGGCCCTGTGCTTATGGCTTTGCTTGTCGCCATCTGGCGGGAATGGCTGCACGAGGTAACCACGCAGCCCGAGCAGCCGACCGTCAACCACATCTCGCGGGCGGATATATCCGTGAAGTGATGTGCTGGCCTACAGCGCCGTGCGTCCCTTAGGACGCACAAAGGACGCTGTAACTCTTTGATTCCACGCATCGTGCTTTCCGAAAATCGGGTCCGATTTTCGGGCCGATGCGCTAGCCAGGCGGTCACCGGGAATCGTCGCGGCGACTGTTCGGCGTCGTCGCGCGAGGAAGCGTATTCGCTGCTGGCACGGCGAACGGCAGATTGAAGACGCAGGCAGCTCAAGCCGCGTCGTGAGCCTCGTCGAGAAGCCTGCTGACCTCTTCGTCCGATGTCTGGTCGAAGTCGATATAGTGGCGGCCGACCGTCCGGAACGTGTCCGGGGTTTGCAGACATATGACGTCGTCAGCTTCCGCTTTCAGTTGCTCGAGGGCGTCGCTCTCTGCGACCGGAATGGCAAGAATGATCTTGCCCGTTCCTGCTTTGCGCAGCGCCTTCATGGCAACCTTGACAGTGCCGCCGGTCGCGACGCCGTCGTCCACGACGATCACCGTGCGCCCTTCGGTTGGCGTCGGAGATCGGGCTCCCTGATAGACTTCGCGTCGCCGCTCGATTTCGGCGAGCTGGTGCCGAGTTTCGGCCTCGACGTAAGCAGCGTTCGGATTGACGGTGCGCATTGCCTCTTCGTTGTATACGAACTGCGGGTCACTGCCGTCCACCACAGCGCCGATGCCATATTCAGGATGCCCCGGCGCGCGGATTTTGCGCACCAGAACCAGCTCGAGCGGTGCGTGCAAGGCCTTGGCTATTTCGGATGCCACGGGCACGCCGCCGCGCGGCAAGGCCAAGATCAGGGGGTCCGACTGGGCATATTTTTCCAGAACGCCTGCGAGCTGCCGTCCGGCGTCCCGTCGATCTGCAAATTTCTGCTGTGGAGATCTCATGGTCTCATATCCCTCTTTGAGTGTTGCCGAGATGGATCAAGAACCAGTCTGCCGCATGCCGGATTACCTGATCCATTGTGCCGGGCTCCTCGAACAGGTGGCCCGCACCGTCGATAATGATGAGCCTCTTCTCGCAGGTCAGCGCCTCGAAGGCGCGTTGGTTCATCTCGATCACCGGTCCGTCGAGACTTCCGACGAGAAGGAGGGTTGGAGCGCGAACGCCCGGTAGCATCTGTATCGCAAGGTCAGGGCGGCCGCCGCGCGATACCACCGCGCCTACATCCGGTTCAGCGTAAGCCGCCTGCAGCGCCGCGCCGGCGCCTGTGCTTGCGCCGAAGTAGCCGACCGCCATGTGCAATATTTCGGGAACTTCGGTGACCCAACGCTTGGCCGCCACCAGCCGATCGGCGAGGAGATCGATGTCGAAGACGTTCCGGCGGTCCTGTTCCTCTTCGGGTCTCAGGAGATCGACGAGAAGTGTCGCCAATCCTGCTTCCCGCAGTGCGGCCGCAACGCGATTGTTTCGGGGGCTGAAGCGCCCGCTTCCACTGCCATGGGCAAAGATCACGAGGCCGCTCGCGCCGGAAGGGACGCCGAGAAAGGCCTCGATGCCCGCTGGGTCGATTCTTACGGACTGTACATCTTCAGGTGTCGAAAAGGCCATCTGCTTGCCCTCTCAATCGTGGCGCAGGCGTTGTCGTCGCTGGAGCTTTCGGCTTCGCCCCGGTCAGATTCCCACCGGAAACAAGGTTCGGCATGGTGACTGGCTGGAGCGTTCCGCCGACCTCATGTGCTCCAATCCCCGCAGGCGCCGATTGTTCCCCGCTTCACAAGACGATCGGCTGGAACCCTTTTCCCGAGCGGAGGTTTTGGTGGTGGGAGCAGAGCGCCGCGGCGCCCTGGATCAAATCGTCCCAACCAAGGCAAAGGTGCAATCATGGACCCGAGGACCGAGCTAAAGCTGCACACCGGCAACAGGATGCCTGTCATGGGCGTCGGGACATGGCAGTTGACGACCGACACGGCGGATACCATCGCAACTGCCCTGAAACTCGGCTATCGAATGATCGATACTTCCGGAGACTACGGGACGCAGCCGGGCATCGCAGACGGAATCAGCAGGGGTGGCGTCGAGCGCGCGGACTTTTACCTCGTGACGAAAGTGGAGGAAGTCGGGGACGCGTATCACGCGACGCGGAAAAATCTCGACGAATTGCAGCTCGACTATGCCGATCTCATGCTCATACACCGTCCACCGCGAACCGGTGCGGGCGAGGATCTTTGGCGAAGTCTGATCCGGGCGAAGGAGGACGGCCTTACGAAAGACATCGGCGTCAGCAATTACTCGATCGAGCTCATCGACAGGTTGATAGATGCAACCGGCGAAGTTCCGACCGTCAATCAGGTCGAGTGGAGCCCGTTCGGGCACAGCGATGATCTGCTGCGCTACGCGAGGGAAAAGCAGATCGTCATCCAGGCCTACAGCCCGCTGACGCGCACGAAACGGCTCGGTGATGCGACGCTTGCAGAGATTGCCGCGAAATACGGCAAATCGCCGGCGCAGGTGCTGATCCGATGGAACCTTGAGCGCGGCACGGTCCCCGTTCCCAAGGCCAACCAGCGGCAACATTTGGAAGAGAATATCGATGTGTTTGATTTCGATATCAGCGAGGACGACGTTGAGACGCTCAATGGCCTGAACGAACGCTACTCGTCGCTCGGGACGCTTCCATATGTCTGAGCATAAAAGCCGCGTGCGCAGCCGGGCCCAAAACCCGAGCAACTTTTGCGTCGAGCATGTAGCAACACTGCCGCCTCGCCACCCGTGCAAGACCACACAATCTGCTTGAAATTAATGGTGCCGCTTACGTGACTCGAACACGTGACCCCATCATTACGAATGATGTGCTCTACCGACTGAGCTAAAGCGGCCCTCAATGGTCCCGCGGAGAGCCGCGGAACGAAGTGTGAGGCGCTGATAAACGCAAAGCGGCAAGATTTCAAGCCATCAGTTTCGAGAACTTGAAAATTCCTTGGACGGATGAACATGGCGATAGGCGCCGAACCCGAGCCGTGTTCGGGCCGCGTCGTATTCGCGTTCCAGCCGGTCGACGAGTTGCGCGACCGTGGCGATCTCGCGGATGGCGCCGATGCCCTGGCCGCAGCCCCAGATGTCCTTCCAGACTTTCGCCCCTTCGGCGGCGCTGCCGAAATCCATCTTGGACGGGTCTGCCTCCGGCAGGCTGTCCGGATCCATGCCGGCGGCGCTGATCGAGGGTTTGAGATAGTTGCCGTGAATGCCGGTGAAATAGTTGGAATAGACGATGTCGGCGGCGCTGCTGTCGACGATCATCCGTTTGTAGGCATTGCTGGCGCGCGCCTCTTCGGTGGCGATGAAGGGGGAGCCGATATAGGCCATGTCCGCGCCCATCGCCTCTGCCGCGAGGATGGCGCCACCGGTGGCGATTGCGCCGGAAAGCAGAAGTGGCCCGTCGAACCACGCGCGGATCTCCTGCACAAGCGCGAAAGGCGAAAGCGTCCCGGCGTGGCCGCCGGCCCCCGCGGCAACCGCGATCAGGCCGTCCGCCCCCTTGCGGATCGCCGAGTTGGCGTGCCGATTGTTTATGACGTCGTGGAGCACGATACCGCCGTAGGAATGGATGGCGGCATTCACTTCCGGGACCGCGCCGAGCGACGATATGACGATAGGCACCTTGTATTTGATGCAGAGCATCAGGTCCTGCTCGAGCCTCGCGTTCGACTTGTGGACGATCTGATTGACCGCGAATGGCGCCGCCGGCCGGTCGGGGTGCCTGGCATCGTGGTCGGCAAGCGTTTCGGTGATTTCCGCAAGCCACTCATCGAGTTGCGATTGCGGGCGCGCATTAAGGGCGGGAAAGGAGCCGATGACGCCGGCCTTGCATTGCGCGATCGTGAGCCGGGGATGCGAAACGATGAAGAGCGGCGCGCCGACCACCGGCAGCCTCATTGTTCCGGAAAGAATTGGCGGCAAGGACATCAGGTTTCTCCATCCCACAGTATTTTGACGTTTGCGTAAACGTCAAAATAAATAACAGCAACCACAGGACTTGCAAAGGAGGCTTTCCACGCATTGATCGGTACCCGCCCTCTTTTTCCCCGCGGAAGTCCCGGTGGTTTTGCGCCCGGACTTGCGAATTCCGAAAGCAACGGTTACCCAATCGTTAATAAAACCAACGGCGTGGATCGGGAAGGGGACCGTTCTCTCCTCAGAGGATGGAAATACCCGCTCGGCCGCGCCGCCGCCACAGCGCGAGTGCGTCTTGTCAGGCGCGCAAAGGGTCGCTGTAGTGCCTTGAATTGGCGGATGTTTCCTAGGATCAGTACGATCCATGGAAACATCCAGAAGGCTTCGTTGCACAGAAGGACTTGATGTGAGCGGACTCGAAACTGCGATCAGAAATGCACTGGAACGCTCGGACAGAACCAACGCGGAAATCCGTGCACGCATCTATCAGTCGGCCCGTCAGGCGCTGGAAAACGGACTGAAGAAGCAGCAAATCGAAGACGCCGAGGTGATCGCGAAACAGCGCCACCGGCTCGAAGCGGTCATTCACGCGATCGAGACAGAGGAACGCGCGGCCCTGCGGGCGCGTCCCGCTGCAGCACCGGCCGTCAGCCTCGCCGGAGCAGGCGAGCGGGCGGCGCCCGATCCGGCGGCTGCGGATCTTTCCGTTTCCCCCCGTCGCGAGCCGCCTGCTGGAGGACAAGGGCGCGCGGGGCAGGGCGAGAGCGACCTTGGTGCCCTGCGCGCCGATCGCGAGGATTCGTTGGCCTCGGGGCGGACTGTCGCCACGCCCCAAACTGCAACTGCGGGCGGCAAGGCCGCGTCGGCCGCGCCCGACGTCGGCGCCGCGGACAAGCGGCCGCGCAAGCGCCGGCGCGGGCGCCTGCTTTCCCTTGCCATGGTTGTGGCGACGCTTGCGGCGGCGGCAGGCGCCACCGTGTGGTGGATCCAGACGAACGAGCTGCTGAAATCGCCGGCCGATACCGGCGTCGCCAATCCGCCGGCCACGGTGGAATCGGAAGACTTCGACGGCGCGGCAGGACTTCAGAACCTCGCCGCACAGGAGGGCTTCTCGGGCGAGTGGATCGAGGTATTCAAGCCGGCGGAGGCCGCGGCGATCAAGCCGGGTGCGCGCTCCACCGTCGAGCCATTGAACGACGACGGGGGCGAACGCGTGCGGGTGACATCGGCAGTCGCCAGCGGGGATGGGGACCTCGTCTTCGAAATTCCCGCCGATATCCTGGCACAGCTCTCGGGCAAATCATCGACACTGGCGCTCACCGTCCAGGCCATGCCCGGCAAGACGGCTGAATTTTCCGTCGAATGCGACTTCTCCTCGCTCGGCGCCTGTGGCCGCCACCGGTTCACCGCGCATGACGAGCGGCTGGATATGCTTTTCAAGATCTCGTTCGATCAGAACAAGGCGCCAAGCGGTCCTGGCAGGCTCGTGCTCAACAGCGACGTCAGCGGCGCGGGCAACAGCCTGGACATTTTCGCGATTCGCGTGCTGCCGGGGCAGTAGCGCGGTCAGGCGCCCCGTGTCGCGAATGTGCGTGCGACGCTGTTGATGCGTTCACTTGAGCGCGCGTACGAAGCCGCGGATCATTTCAGGAAGCCCGGTCCGGAGCCGACGATCTTGTCGTCGACTTCGCCGATCGCCGCCTTGTCCTTGCCGTCATAGTCCAGGTTCTTGAGTATGTGGCGGATCAGATTGATCCGGGCACGGCGCTTGTCGTTGCCGCGGATGACCGTCCAGGGGGCATGGTCGGTGTGCGTTTCCTTCAGCATCCGATCGCGTTTTTCGGTATAGTCGTCCCACTTGTTCAGTGCCGCGATGTCCATCGGCGACAACTTCCAGATCTTCAGGGGATCATGCCGGCGATCATGGAATCGCTTCAACTGCATCTCGCGGCCGATATTGATCCAGAATTTGAAGAGGTGGATGCCGTCATGGGCAATCATTTTCTCGAAGCGGGGAGCCTGCTTGAGGAAATGCTCGTGCTGCTCGGGTGTGCAGAAGCCCATAACCGGTTCTACACCGGCGCGGTTGTACCAGGAGCGATCGAAGAGCACGAATTCGCCCGCCGTCGGAAAGGTCGCGACGTAGCGCTGGAAATACCATTGACCGCGCTCGGTCTCTGTCGGTTTGGTGAGCGCGACGATGCGGGCGGAACGCGGGTTCATATAGGCCATCGTCGCGTGGATGGCGCCACCCTTGCCGGCCGCGTCGCGTCCCTCGAAAAGCGCCATCACCCGCTTGCCGGTCGCCTGCATCCAGAACTGGACCTTGACGAGTTCGATCTGCAGTTTGGTCAGCGTTTCTTCGTACTCGTCCTCTTCGAGCTTCTTCTTGTAAGGGTAGTCATCGGACGAGAAGGCCTCGTCATCGATCCACGTCGGCAATTCCGGGTTGTCGATATCAAAGACGCGGGTCTTGCCGCCGATTCGCAATTCGACCGCCCGGCTGCCCGGTTTGGCCTCGGCTGCCGCTGTTTCTGCTGCCATTTGCTTTGCCTCCCGCTGATGCTCGATTTCCTCGGAAGAGGCCATAATTGCATTGCGGATTCAAGCATGTCGTGAAAATCATGTCATGAAGCAGCGCTATCTCTCTGCTTTCGCGGCATCGTGAGCAGGGGGAACGGCAATTGAGTCATGAGGATGTTGTGTTGGACGACGCAAAGGTGTTCTGGCGAACGCTGCTGCCGAAGCTGAAGGCGGAACGGTGGGTTCTCGGCCTTTCGGTCCTCATCGCTATTCTCGCCACGCTCGCCGGTATTCATATCCTCGCCGTGCTGCCGTTCTGGATCGTGCTTGCCGCCGCACTGCTCAATCGCAGCGTGCCGTCGGTGCCGCCGGCACCAGTGAGGGTCGTTGCCGCCGAGAAGGGAAGCGACCCGCTGGTTCCGGCGCTGAACGCGCTCGATATGCCCGTGCTCGTGGTCGCCGCGGATGAGACCGTGGTGTTTCAGAACAGCGCTGCCGAGAAGGCCTTCGGCATGATCCCCCCGAACAGCGACCTTTCCGCGCGCGTCCGTTCCCCGGGCATCCTCGATATGGTGCGCGAGACAATCGCCACCGGCAAGATCAACCAGATCGAACACACCGAGAGACTGCCGTCGGATGCCGTCTATGTTGTGAGGGTCGCGCCCGCCGAGATTGGAACCGACGCTTCGAGCCGGCGTATCTTCCTGCTGACCTATCGCGACATTTCACAGGCCCGCCGGATCGACCGGATGCGCTCGGATTTCGTCGCCAATGCCAGCCACGAGTTGCGCACGCCGCTCGCCTCTCTCCGCGGTTTCATCGAAACGCTGCAGGGGCCGGCGCGCAACGATCCGAAGGCGCAGGAGAAGTTTTTCGTCATCATGCACGAGCAGGTCACCCGCATGAGCCGGCTCGTCGACGATCTTTTGTCGCTCTCCAGGCTCGAACTGAAGTCGCATCTTGCCCCGGAAGACATGGTCGATCTGGCGCCGCTGCTCGGGCACGTGCGCGACAGCCTGCTGCCGCTCGCAACCGAGCTCGACGTGGCGATTTCGCTCGACGTTCCGGATGCACCGGTCTTCGTCCGCGGAGATCGCGACGAGTTGATCGAGGTTTTCGAGAACTTGATCGAGAATGGCTGCAAATACGGCCAGGAGGGCAAGAAGGTCGAGGTGCGTCTCGTAGCCGGCGAGGGCGAGCAGGCCGAAGTGACCGTCACCGACCACGGCCCGGGCATCCCGGCCGAGCATGTACCCAGAATTACCGAACGTTTCTATCGGGTTAATGTCGAGGCGAGCCGTTCCAAGAAAGGCACCGGTCTTGGGCTTGCGATCGTCAAGCATATTCTCACGCGTCACCGCGCCCGTCTTCTTGTCCATTCGGAGGTCGGCAAGGGCACGATCTTCACGGTCCGCTTCTGACACAAAACGTCGTCGCCTCATCGCGGAATTCGGAATAAAGCAGCTTCTTCAACGACATAGGCTGTCATAAATGTTTCATCGAACTGACATAAAAGATGTGGCCATCGGCGGCTAACAAGGGGCAGCCGATCATACGGCGAAGAGAGCGCTGCAACCGAAGCGCACCAACACAAGCCCATTCCGGGAGAACATTATGAAAGCTCTTAAACTCACTGTAGCGGCCCTGGTCGCCTCGGCCGCATTCGCGGGCGCCGCAGCGGCTCGCGACCAGATCCAGGTCGCCGGCTCCTCGACCGTTCTTCCCTACGCAAAGATCGTCGCTGAAAGCTTCGGCGAAGCCTTTCCGGACTTCAAGACCCCGGTCGTCGAATCCGGCGGCTCCGGCGCCGGTCTGAAGGAATTCTGCAAGGGCGTCGGCGAAGACACGATCGACATCGCCAACTCCTCGCGCAAGATCAAGGACAGCGAAATCGAGGCCTGCAAGGCAGCCGGCGTGACCGAAATCCAGGAAGTCAAGATCGGCTATGACGGCATCGTGTTCGCGACCGACGCCGGCAACGCCGACCTCGCCCTGAAGCCGGAACACCTCTACAAGGCTCTGGCCGCTGAAGTCGTCGTCGACGGCAAGCTCGTCGCCAACCCCTACAAGAAGTGGTCGGAAATCGACGCTTCGCTTCCGGACGCCGAAATCGCCGCCTATATCCCGGGCCAGAAGCACGGCACGCGCGAAGTCTTCGAAGAGAAGATCCTCAACGAAGGCTGCAAGGAATCGGGCGCCCAGGACGTCATCAAGGCTGCCGTCAGCGATGCCAAGGAACAGCTCGCCAAGTGCGTCGCTGTTCGCAAGGACGGCATGGCTGTCGACATCGACGGCGACTACACCGAAACGCTTGCCCGTATCGCGTCCAACAAGACCGGTATCGGCGTGTTCGGCCTTTCGTTCTACGAAAACAACGCCGACAAGCTGAAGGTTGCGACCGTCAGCGGCGTCGTTCCCTCGACCGAAACGATCGCTTCCGGCGAATATCCGGTTTCGCGCCCGCTGTTCTTCTACGTGAAGAAGGCGCACATGGGTGTGGTCCCGGGTCTCAAGGAATATGTCGAATTCTTCATCGACGACCAGATGATCGGCCCCGACAGCCCGCTCGCTGAGTACGGCCTCGTTTCCGCTCCGGACGCCGAGCGCGAAGAAATTCGCAAGTCCTTCGAAGCTGGCAACATGCTCTGATTTTAAAGACGCACCCCGGCGCGACTCGTTGTTGCGCCGGGGTGTGTGTTCATTCGATATTGCCGGTGGCTTGGCATGGCCTTTACCAGGGAGACGTGCCGATGAGTACTTCGCTCCTACTTTTGTTGATTGTTTTGATTGGTTTCATTGCTTATTTTGCCGGTCGTGCGCGCTCGCTCGCGCGGTCGGGCGGCAAGCTCTCGAACCTGCATTCCCTGCCTGGCTACCACGGCAGCTACGTCGCCATATGGGCCATGTTGCCCGCTGTACTCGTGCTGGCCGCATGGCTGGTCGCCTCGCCGATCTACGTCGATGCAAGTGTCCGCTCGGCTCTTCCCGATTCTGTGCAGAGCCAGGGTGAGGCGAATGCCCAGCTCGCGCTCGGCCAGGTCAAGTCCGTTGCCGTGGGTCTCAGCCGCTTGAGCCCTGCCGAACTTGCAGCGGTTGAAAATGGTAGTGCCAACCTTCGTGAGGCGCTCGCGGCCAAGGGCGTGCCGCTTGCCGGTGAAGGCGAGCCGTATATGATCGAGGCGGCGCAGCAGTTCAACGCAATGCGTTACTACAGCCGTTGGCTGATGAGCGCGGTCGTGCTTCTGATTGCCGTTACCGGCGCTCTCTACGCGATCCGCAATGTCTCGACGCGTTTCCGTGCCCGCAATCAGGTGGAGCGGGTCATGCTGGGCGGGCTCGTCGTTGCCTCGTCCATCGCCATCCTGACGACGATCGGCATCGTCGGTTCGATGCTGTCGGAGGCCGGCCGGTTCTTCAGCATGGTATCGCCCGTCGAGTTTTTCTTCGGCACCGTCTGGGATCCGCGTTTCGCCGCGGCCGGCAATTCCGGTGCCTCGGGCCAGTTTGGTCTGCTGCCGCTGCTCGCCGGCACGCTCTACATTGCTTTCGTCGCCATGCTTTTCGCCGTGCCGATCGGCCTTTTCGCGGCGATCTACATGGCCGAATACGCCAGCCCGCGGCTGCGTTCGACCGCCAAGCCGCTCCTCGAGGTGCTCGCCGGCATCCCGACGATCGTCTATGGCTTCTTCGCACTCGTGACGGTCGGTCCATTCCTGCGCGATATCTCGGCGCAATTGAGCGGTCTCATCACCGGCAGCTACCAGAACTTCATTCAGGCACAGAGCGTCATCACGGCCGGCATCGTCATGGGCATCATGCTCATCCCGTTCGTCTCCTCTTTGTCCGACGACATCATCACCCAGGTGCCGCGGGCGCTGCGCGATGGCTCTCTTGGCCTTGGTGCCACGCGTTCGGAGACGGTGAAGAAGGTCATCCTGCCGGCCGCACTGCCCGGCATCGTCGGCGCACTGTTGCTGACGGCCTCGCGAGCGGTCGGTGAAACGATGATCGTCGTGCTTGCCGCCGGCGTCGCAGCGCGCATGCAATTCAGCCCCTTCGAGCCGATGACGACGGTGACGGTCAAGATCGTCAATCAGTTGACGGGCGACCTGGAGTTCACGTCGCCGCAGACGCTGGTCGCCTTCGCGCTCGGCATCACGCTGTTCGTCATCACGCTCTGCCTCAACATCTACGCGCTCTACATCGTGCGCAAATACCGGGAACAGTACGAATGACCGAGCTTGCCACCTCCACGGTAAGGGTCTCCACCCGTCCCGCCGAAACACGCCGCGATATCGGTATCAAGCGCCGTTATGCGGCGGAGCGGCGCTTCCGCGCCTACGGCATCACCGCAATCACCCTTGGCCTCCTGTTTCTGGCGATCCTCATCTCGACGGTCGTCTCCAATGGTTACACCGCCTTCCTGCAGACGACGATCACGCTGCCGATCGAATTCTCCGAGAAGGTGATCGATCCGAAGAACGAGCGCGCCACCGATCCCAAGGCGCTGATGACCGCAAACTATCCTCTGCTCGTACGCAATGCTCTCGTGAAGCAGCTCGGCCTCGACCCGACGAAGCGGCCGCTGCTCAAGCAGGCGACGGACATGATCTCGCCCAGCGCGCGCATGCAGCTGCGCAACATGGTCGTTGCTGATCCGTCGCTGATCGGCAAGACCGTGCCGGTCACCCTCCTTGCAGAGGCGAATATCGACTCCGCTTTCAAGGGTCAGATCGACCTGTCGGTGGATGAGGGCAGGCGCAAGGTCAAGGATCAGCAGGTCGCCTGGATGAACCAGCTTGCCGATGCCGGCGTGCTCAAGAAGAGCTTCAACACCGGTATCTTCACCTTTGGCGCGTCGAGCCGTCCGGAAGCGGCGGGTGTCGGCGTCGCACTTGTCGGCTCGCTCTACATGATGCTGATCGTGCTTGTCCTGGCGCTGCCGATCGGTGTTGCCGCCTCGATCTATCTCGAGGAGTTCGCGCCGAAGAACCGGCTTACGGATCTGATCGAAGTCAACATCAACAATCTCGCCGCCGTGCCGTCGATCGTTTACGGCCTTCTTGGTCTTGCCGTATTCGTCAACTTCGCCGGCATGCCGCGTTCGGCGGCCCTCGTCGGCGGCTTCGTGCTGACGCTGATGACGCTGCCGACAATCATCATCGCCACCCGTGCGGCGTTGAAGGCGGTGCCGCCGTCGATCCGTTCCGCGGCACTGGGTCTCGGCGCATCGAGGATGCAGACGATCTTCCACCATGTGCTGCCGCTCGCCATGCCGGGCATTCTGACCGGTACGATCATCGGCCTTGCGCATGCGCTTGGCGAAACGGCGCCGCTGCTCCTGATCGGCATGGTGGCCTTCGTTGTCGACTATCCCGGTTCGCCGCTGGAGCCCTCCACGGCACTGCCGGTGCAGATCTACATGTGGGCAAATGAGCCGGAACGCGCCTTTGTGGAGCGGACCTCGGGAGCGATCATCATTCTCCTGATCTTCCTCGTGATCATGAACCTGGGCGCAATTCTCTTGCGGCGTCGCTTTGAGCGTCGCTGGTAGTGGGGTAAGGACTATGAACATGATGTCGGAAGCTGCAGTGGAAAAAGTTCTGGACCTGAAAATGAACACGGTACCCTACAAGATGATCGGCAAGGATGTGTCGGTCTATTACGGCGAGAAGCGCGCGCTTTTCGACGTCAATCTCAATATCCGTGAAAACACCGTGACAGCCTTGATCGGTCCGTCGGGCTGCGGCAAGTCGACGTTTCTGCGCACGCTGAACCGTATGAACGACACGATCGAGAACTGCCGCGTGACCGGCAAGATCACGCTCGACGAGGACGACATTTACGATCCGTCGATCGACGTCGTGGAACTGCGGGCCCGTGTCGGCATGGTGTTCCAGAAACCGAACCCGTTTCCGAAGTCGATCTACGAGAACGTCGTCTACGGTCCTCGTATTCATGGCCTCGCCCGCACCAAGGCTGAGTTCGACGAGATCGTCGAAACGAGCCTGCAAAGGGCCGGTCTTTTCAACGAGGTCAAGGATCGCCTGCACGAGCCGGGTACAGGCCTTTCCGGTGGCCAGCAGCAGCGTCTCTGTATTGCGCGCGCCGTTGCCGTCAGCCCCGAGGTGATCCTGATGGACGAGCCCTGTTCGGCACTCGATCCGATCGCTACCGCGAAGGTCGAGGAACTCATTCACGAACTTCGCGCGAACTTCACGATCGTCATCGTGACGCACTCTATGCAGCAGGCCGCGCGCGTCTCGCAGCGCACCGCCATGTTCCACCTCGGCAATCTCGTCGAGGAGAACGATACCGATAAGATGTTCACCAATCCGGATGACCAGCGCACGCAGGACTACATCATGGGTCGGTTTGGCTAAGCCAGGCGACCAGGGCAATTCCAGGAAGAGCGCGCAACGGTTCTCCTCTGGATTTGTGTAAGTTCAAGGAGTTAGGTCATTTCAGCGTTTCGACGGAGCATGAAATGATCTGGTCAACGGGTTTGCGAGTTCGAGGAACGAAACATGTCACCTACACACATCACGTCGGCGTTTGACGACGAGCTGAAATATCTGACGCGCCGCGTCTCGGAAATGGGAGGGCTTGCCGAGCAGATGGTGGCCGATTCCGTCCGGGCGCTCGTGAATTCCGACCTGGCGCTGGCGCAGAAGGTGATTTCCGACGACGCCATCCTTGACGATGCCGAGCGCCAAATCGGCGACAAGGCGATCGTCACCATCGCCAAGCGTCAGCCTATGGCCTCGGATCTCCGCGAGATCATGGGGTCGATCCGTATCGCCGCCGATCTGGAACGTGTCGGCGATTTAGGCAAGAACACCGCCAAGCGCGTGATCGCGGTCGCCGGATCCGGCATCCCGCGCAAGCTCGCCCGTGGCCTGGAGCACCTGGCGGAACTGGCCTTGGTCCAGCTCAAGGAGGTGCTCGACGTCTATGCCTCCCGCTCGCCGGAAAAGGCAAACAGCATCCGCGAGCGCGACGAGGAGATCGACGCGATCTACACGTCGCTTTTCCGCGAACTGCTCACCTATATGATGGAAGATCCGCGCAACATCACGCCGTGCACGCATCTTCTCTTCTGTGCCAAGAACATTGAGCGTATCGGCGACCACGCGACCAACATTGCCGAAACTATCTACTACATGGCGACGGGCGCCCAGCCGCAGGGCGAGCGGCCGAAGGACGACACGACGTCCACGCTAGGCTCTGTGACGGACTAGAGTGCCCGATAGCCGTATGCCCTAGTGCATGCGTTGATCTTATACCGGTCGCGGTTTTCCGCGGCCCATACTGTGCCGCGGTGGCATGATGGCACCCGCGCGTGGGAAGGAGCATGACCGAATGTTGCCGAAGATAGCCGTAGTCGAGGACGAGGAGGCGCTGAGCGTCCTCCTGCGCTACAATCTCGAAGCCGAAGGTTTCGACGTCGATACGATCTTGCGTGGAGACGAGGCCGAGATCCGCCTTCAGGAGCGGTTGCCCGATCTCCTGATCCTCGACTGGATGCTGCCCGGGGTCTCCGGCATCGAACTCTGCCGCCGGCTGCGGCAGAGGCCGGAAACGGAGCGCCTGCCGATCATCATGCTCACCGCGCGGGGCGAGGAAAGCGAACGCGTTCGCGGGCTTGCCACCGGCGCGGACGACTATGTCGTCAAACCGTTTTCGACGCCGGAACTGATGGCGAGAGTGAAGGCAATGCTCAGGCGGGCCAAGCCCGAGGTGCTTTCGACGCTGTTGCGCTGCGGCGACATCGAACTCGATCGCGAGACGCACCGTGTCCACAGGCGCAGCCGTGAAGTCCGGCTCGGACCGACGGAGTTCCGGCTCCTGGAGTTCCTGATGTCCTCGCCGGGGCGCGTCTTCTCCCGTTCGCAGCTTCTCGACGGCGTGTGGGGACATGACATCTATGTCGACGAGCGCACCGTGGACGTGCATGTCGGCCGCCTTCGCAAGGCGTTGAACTTCTCCAACATGCCCGATGTCATCCGCACCGTACGCGGCGCCGGCTATTCACTGGAAAGCTGAGGCCACCCGCCCGCTTCCACAGGCATCAAAAAAGGGGCGTCACCGCCCCTTTTTCAATTATGTTTGCTCGCGGTCGGTCAGCGCATGCGCCGGCGCTCGGCGGAAGGCTGATAGGCGAGCCGCGTGTGATAGCTGCAATAGGGCGACGATTCCGGCGAGTCGTTGCCGCAGAAATGGAACTCTTCCTTCAGCGGGTCGCCGATCGGCCACTTGCAGGTGCGCTCCGTGAGCTCCGTCAGGCCGAGGCGCCGCGACATCGGGATGACGACGTTCGGTGCGAGTTCGATGTCCTGGTCGGCGACGAGATCGACTTCGACCTCTTCCTTCAGCACGGTCGCGCCGGCGGTGCGGGTGACGGTGCGGGTGGCGACGCGCGCGGCATAGTTCGGTGCCCGGGGAGCGGACGTGGTGCGCTTCGGACGCGCGGCAGTGGTCGTGCCACCCGCCTTCGCACGGCCCGGCAGGCTCAACCGGTGAACCTTGCCGATCACGGCGTTGCGGCTGACGCCACCCAGTTGTGCCGCGATCTGGCTGGCGCTCAGGCCCTCGGACCACAGCTTCTTCAGTTTCTCCACCCGCTCGTCAGTCCAGTTCATTTCTGCACTCCCCGTTCTCGGCGTTGGATGGCAGAATCCATCACCAAGCTCCGGAAAAAAGTCCGGAGCTGCAACGCGATAACTCTTTTGGTGACTAGGTCCGCCGCATGCGTCTAGTAATTGAATATTAACCTACTGGCAGGGTGACTCCGTGGCAAGAGTCGCGGGAATCGCGCCGAATCGATTTCGGAGTTTTCCCCAACTTGCTGGCTGGCCGTTGCATTTTTGCAAGCCCCTGCGGCACGTTTTTTCGCACGTCGGAATCCGGGCATTCAAGCGCGCTGCAAGCCTTGGTTTTGTTGACATTGCGGTGCGAAATGGGAATAGTGCCTGCGCCGCCGAAAGGCGGCATTTTTGATTTTTATCGGGCGCGATCGCCCGATATCGATGCCAACAGGACGGAAGGAGAAGTTCGCCATGGCCGCAACAACGCCGCTCTACGACACCTATATGCGCGCGCCGTTGCGTTTCGAGCGAGGCGAAGGCGTGTGGCTCATTGCCGAGGACGGCTCGCGCTATCTCGATTTTGCCGCCGGCGTCGCCGTGAATGCGCTTGGCCATGCCCATCCGCACCTGGTCGAGGCGCTGAAGTCGCAGGCGGACAAGGTCTGGCATCTTTCCAACCTCTACGAAATTCCGGGCCAGGAAAGCCTGGCGCGCCGGCTGACGGCAGTGACATTCGCGGATCGCGTGTTCTTCACCAATTCGGGTGCAGAAGCGCTGGAATGCGCCATCAAGACCGCGCGCCGCTATCATTTCGCCAGGGGGAACCCGGAAAAATTCCATGTCATCACCTTCGAGGGCGCCTTCCATGGCCGCACGATCGCGACGATCGCGGCCGGTGGCCAACAGAAGTACATCGAGGGTTTCGGACCAAAGGCACCTGGCTTCTACCAGGTTCCCTTCGGCGACATCGCCGCGGTCAAGGATGCGATCAATGACGAGACGGCGGCGATCCTGATCGAGCCGATCCAGGGCGAGGGCGGCGTTCGCCCGGTGAGCAAGGAGTTCCTGCAGGAGTTGCGGGCGCTTTGCGACGAGTTCGGCCTGCTGTTGATCCTCGATGAGGTCCAGACCGGCATTGGCCGGACCGGCAAGCTTTTCGCCCATGAATGGGCCGGCATCCGGCCGGATATCATGGCGGTCGCCAAGGGCATCGGCGGCGGCTTTCCGCTGGGCGCATGCCTGGCGACTGAAGAAGCGGCAGCCGGCATGGTCACGGGCACGCATGGCTCGACCTATGGCGGTAATCCGTTGGCGATGGCGGTCGGAAACGCGGTGCTCGACGTCGTTCTTGCCGACGGGTTCCTCGAGCAGGTGCGCGATGTCGCTCTTGTCTTCCGGCAGGGGCTCGCGTCGCTCAAGGACCGTTTCCCGGATGTGATCGAGGAAATCCGCGGCGACGGGCTGTTGCTTGGCATCAAGGCAAAGGTGCCCTCGGCTGACCTGTTGAAAGCAATCCGCGCCGAGAAGCTGCTCGTAGTTCCCGCCGGCGAAAACGTGCTGCGCCTGCTGCCGCCGTTGATCACCACCGCCGCCGAGGCCCGGGAAGGGCTCGCAAGGATCGAGCGCGCCGCCGAGGCGGTCAAGAGCAACAGCGGCAACGCGGCGGCCTGAGCGGCCCGACTTTCACGACAGGAATTCTGAGCAATGACAGGTACCAGACATTTTCTCGACATCTCGGCGATGGCGGCCGCCGACTTGAGGACGATCATTGACGACGCCCGCGTTCGCAAGACGGCGACGAAGGATGGCACCGCCGGACGTCCGCTTGCCGGTAAGATGCTCGCGATGATTTTCGAAAAGCCCTCCACCCGCACGCGCGTCTCCTTTGATGTCGGCATGCGCCAGCTCGGTGGCGAGACGCTGTTTCTCTCCGGAACGGAAATGCAGCTTGGCCGGGCCGAGACGATCGGCGATACCGCCAAGGTACTTTCGCGCTATGTGGACGCGATCATGATCCGCACGACAGACCATCGGCGGCTGCTGGAGCTCGCCGAACACGCTACGGTGCCGGTCATCAACGGCCTGACCGACGATACGCATCCCTGCCAGATCATGGCCGACATCATGACCTTCGAGGAGCATCGAGGACCGGTCAAGGGCAAGACGATCGCCTGGACGGGCGACGGCAACAACGTCCTTCATTCGCTGATCGAAGGCTCCGCGCGCTTCGGATATCGCATGAACATGGCGGTGCCGCTCGGGTCCGAACCACAGGACAAATTCCTCAACTGGGCACGCAACAATGGCGGCGAGATCCTGCTTTGCCATGAGGCCGAGCAGGCCGTCGCCGACGCCAATTGCGTCGTCACCGACACGTGGGTATCGATGAACCAGGAGCACCGCGCACGCGGGCACAATGTTTTCCAGCCGTATCAGGTCAACGGGGCCCTGATGAAGCATGCTGCGCCGGATGCATTGTTCATGCACTGCCTGCCGGCGCACCGCGGCGAAGAGGTGACGGATGAGGTCATTGATGGCCCGCAATCGGTCGTTTTCGACGAGGCGGAAAACCGGCTGCATGCGCAAAAATCGATCCTCGCCTGGTGCATGGGCGTCGTCTGACGAGCAGCCCGATCTTGGGAAACCGGGACGGCTATTGAATTTATCGGGCTGAAACACAATTTAGGGCGGCAAGCGGGCGGCTCCGGTTCTGCTACCGGACAGTGGTCGCCATCAGTCATCGTGCATTGCGGGCGCGTGCGCACCGTCGAAATGCACAACCTTCTGGACAACTTCGTTCGCGACAGGGTCAAATGAAATAACGGGCAGGCTGCGCCGGAGAAATCCATGTCTCCACGCAACTTCGCCCGTGATGCAAGGAGCAAGATATGACAGAAACAGCACGGGGGCTTGGCGAGTTCGATTTTGCCGGTGACGACCATGTCGTGCCTTTCCACGTCGAGGGGCTCGATGTGCGCGGACGCGCCGTGCAACTCGGACCGATGCTCGATGCCATCCTGGAGCGGCACAATTATCCGCTGCCGGTGGCTCGTCTGGTCGCTGAAACAGTGGTGCTGACGGTACTGCTTGGCACTTCGCTGAAGTTCGAGGGCAAGCTGATCGTTCAGACCCAGGGTGATGGTCCGGTCGATCTTGTCGTCGCCGATTTTTCCACCCCGGACCGAGTTCGCGCCTATGCTCGTTACAGTCAGGAAGCTCTGGCTGCAGCCGAGCAGGATGGACGCACAGAGCCTCATGAGCTCCTCGGCAAGGGGGTCCTTGCCTTCACCATTGACCAGGGCGCTCATATGCAGCGCTACCAGGGCATTGTCGAACTCGACGGTGCAACGCTTGAGGACATTGCTGGCGCCTATTTCCGTCAGTCGGAGCAGATTCCGACCAAGGTGCGCCTCGGTGTCGCCGAGCTTCTCGATCGCGACGAGGACGGAAAGCCGCGGCACCGCTGGCGCGCCGGCGGTATGGTTGCCCAGTTCCTGCCGGACGCACCTGAACGCATGCGCCAACCGGACCTTCCGGGTGGCGATGGCGATGAGGGGGAGGCCATCCATCTCTTCGAGGAGGACGATCTCTGGTCGGAAGCCAAGGTGATGGTCGAAACGATCGATACCGACGAGTTGACCGACCCGACCGTCGGGACGGAAAGGCTGCTCTATCGCCTGTTCCACGAGCGCGGAGTCCGCGTTTATCAGCCGCAAGCGGTCTTTGATCGCTGCAGCTGCTCGCGCGAGAAGATCCGAGGGGTATTGGCCGGGCTCGACCGCGACGATATCGAGAACAGCATCGAGGACGGCGTGATCAAGGTGACGTGCGAGTTCTGCTCCACCACCTATCGCTTCGAGGCGAGCGAAGTGCGCTCCCAGTGAGGCGCCTCGACTGAGGTGCTAAAGCGTCCTTGGCGCGTCTGGTAAGACGCGCGACGCTGTAGGAGCCGCACCCTCAGTTCAGGGTGCGGACAAGCCCGGGTGAATCGAGCGAGAAGGCGGGGATCGCCACGTTGAAGGTCTCCCCGTCTTCGGCCTCCATGCTGTAGTGGCCGAACATGACGCCCGAGGGGGTATCCAGCGGGCAACCGGAGGAATATTCGTAAGTGTCGCCGGGATTGAGCAGAGGCTGCTCGCCGATCACGCCGGGGCCACTCACTTCGTCCACCTGGCCGTTCTCGTCGGTAATGTGCCAGTAACGGGTCATCAGGCGAACGGTGATGTCTGAATGGTTTGATATCACGATGCGATAGCCCCAAACATAGCGGCTATCGTCCGGATCCGACTGTTCTTCCAGATAGTACGGTTCGACGGTGACCTCGATGTCGCGAGTCAGGGCACGATACATGTGCAACACCCTATGCCAAATCTATTTGGGTATTCTACTGCAATATGGTTTCGGCAAGAATAACAGCAAGATTGCACGAGGCCCATTCAAATTAGGCGGAGCCGAGATCCATGCTCGACGGTGCGGTGCGCAGGCAGCTTGATCCGCTCCTTGACCGGCTCGGCGCCGCTCTGGTCAAGCGCGGCGTAAAGGCCGACACCATCACGTTTTTCGGTCTCGGTCTCGGACTGGCGGCCGCCGGTCTCATAGCATACCGGTTCTATCTCGCCGGAGCCGTCATGATCCTGCTCAGCCGTCTGTGCGACGGTCTCGACGGAGCCGTCGCACGCGCCAGCCACGGCACGGATTTCGGCGGATTTCTCGATATCGTCCTCGACTTCGCCTTCTATGGCGCAATCCCGCTCGCCTTCATCGTCGCGGATCCAGCTGCGAACGCCCTTGCCGGCGCATTTCTGCTTTTCTCCTTTTATGTCAACGGATCGAGCTTTCTCGCCTATTCCATCATGGCCGAGAAGCGCGCGATGACGACCAGCGTGCGCGGAGCAAAGTCGCTCTATTTCACGACAGGGCTCGCCGAAGCGACCGAGACCATCGTTGTTTTTCTGGCCTTCTGTCTGTTTCCCGGGTGGTTCCCGCCTCTCGCGGCAGTATTCGCGGTCGTCTGCCTTTACACGGCCGTATCGCGGATCGTTCTTGCCCGCCTCAGCTTCTTCGATCCGCAATAAAAACCGCCCGTGCATGTACGGGCGGCATCAACAAAACGTGGCCTGCTATAGTTACGCCTTCACGCTTCTCAAGGCGCGGGCGAAATCCTCGATGAGATCCTCACCGTCCTCGATGCCGGCGGAGAAGCGCACGGTGCCGGAGGAAATGCCGAGTTCGGCGCGAGCTTCCTCCGTCAGGTTCTTGTGCGTTGTCGTCGCCGGATGGGTGATCAGGCTCTTGGAGTCGCCGAGATTGTTGGAGATCCGGACGATTTCCAATGCGTTCTGAAGCGCGAAGGCTGCCTCCTTGCCGCCCTTCAGTTCAAACGCCACCAGCGTCGAACCGCCGCTCATCTGCTTGGCGATGATATCCGCCTGCGGATGGTCCTTGCGGCCGGGATAGATGACACGGCCGACCTGCGGCTGCTCGGCCAGGAAGTCGGCGATCAGGCGGGCGCTTTCGGTCTGCTGCTTCACGCGCAAGGGAAGCGTCTCGACGCCCTTGAGCAATGTCCAGGCATTGAACGGCGACATCGCCGGGCCCGTATGGCGGAAATAATCGTGCAGGTTTTCGTCGATCCATTCCTTGCTGGAAAGCACGACGCCGCCAAGGCAGCGGCCTTGGCCGTCAATGTGCTTGGTGGCGGAGTAGACGACCACATGGGCGCCGAGCTCCAGCGGCTTCTGGAAGAGGGGAGTTGCAAAAACGTTGTCGACGACCAGCTTGGCGCCCACCTGATCGGCGAGTTTCGCGACGCCGGCGATGTCGATCACTTCGAGCGTCGGGTTGGTCGGGCTCTCCAGGAAGAAGACCTTGGTGTTCGGGCGCACCGCCTTCTCCCAGTTTGCGAGATCGCGGCCATCGACGAGCGTGCATTCGACGCCGTATTTGGGCGCGAGCGTTTCCACGACCCAGCGGCACGAGCCGAAAAGCGCGCGGGCGGCGACGATGTGATCGCCGGCCTTCACCTGGCAGAGGATCGCCGAGGCAACGGCGGCCATGCCGGAGGCGGTGGCGCGGGCGTCTTCGGCCCCTTCGAGCATGCACATGCGCTTTTCGAACATGTCGTTGGTCGGACTGCCGTAGCGCGCATAGATGAAGCCGTCGGTCTCGCCCTTGAAACGGGCTTCGGCCGCTTCGGATGTTTCGTAGACGAAACCCTGTGTCAGAAAGATTGCTTCGGAGGTCTCGCCGTACTGCGAACGGAGGGTTCCGCCGTGGACGAGTTGGGTTGCCGGGCGCCAAGTCTTGCTCATGCGACAATCACTTTCAAAACAAAAAAACCGGCCGCGAAACGGGCCGGTTTGACACCCGGCCTTTTTAGCTACTTGTTTAACGTGGCTGCAAGCCGACCGGCCAAATCACCACGGGATAAAGCTCCAATACTGCCTGGGCGTGCTTGCGTCAATTCCCGGAGTTTGGTTTTGTCGGGCAACTGGAATGAGGATCGGTATGGCTCGCGAGACAGGGATTTTGGCCGACCGCGCGATTGCGGCGCTGTTTGCCTCGGGGCGCTTGAAAAGCGAGAGGCCGCTGGATGAGGACCAGATCCAGCCGGCAAGCCTTGATCTGCGCCTCGGCGCCAAGGCGTTTCGCGTTCGGGCGAGCTTCATGCCCGGCCCGGCCCACCTTGTCGCGGATAAGCTCGATCGCCTGAAATTGCATGTCATTGACCTCACCGACGGCGCGGTGCTGGAGACCGGTTGCGTCTATATCGTGCCACTGATGGAGAGCCTCGCACTACCGGAGAACATGTCGGCCTCCGCCAATCCGAAGAGCTCCACCGGCCGCCTCGATATCTTCACGCGCGTCATCACCGACAGGGCACAGGAATTCGACAAGATCCCCGCCGGCTACAGCGGCCCGCTCTATCTGGAGATCAGCCCGCGCACCTTTCCGATCGTCGTCAGGCGCGGCTCCCGCCTGTCGCAAATCCGCTTCCGTGTCGGGCATGCCGTGCTCTCTGAACAGGAGTTGCTGGCGCTGCACGAAAGCGATGTGCTCGTGGCGAGCGAGCGGCCCAACGTCACCGGCGGCGGCATTGCGCTCTCGATCGATCTCAAGGGCACTGGTCCGGACGGCCTCATCGGCTACCGCGGCAAGCACCACACCTCGGTGGTCGATGTCGACAAGAAGGCGGAACACCCGGTCTTCGACTTCTGGGAGCCGCTTTACAGCCGCGGCCGCGACGATCTGATCCTCGATCCGGACGAGTTCTATATCCTCGTCTCGCGGGAGGCCGTCCATGTTCCGCCGCTCTACGCGGCCGAAATGACGCCCTTCGATCCTCTGGTCGGCGAGTTCCGCGTTCACTATGCCGGCTTCTTCGATCCTGGCTTCGGGCACGCGTCGGCCGGCGGCAGCGGCAGTCGGGCGGTGCTGGAGGTGCGCAGCCACGAAGTGCCGTTCATTCTGGAGCACGGGCAGATCGTCGGCCGCCTCGTCTACGAGCACATGATGGAGCGGCCGGAAGGTCTCTATGGCCTCGACCTCGGCTCGAACTATCAGGCGCAAGGCCTGAAGCTTTCCAAGCATTTTCGCGCCGAGTGATGCAGCGATTCACGGCGCTACAGCGACCTTTTGTGCGTCTAATAGGACGCACGACGCTGTAGGCGCTTGACAGAACGCGGCCGTTGATGAAATTTCCGCTTCTGTCGCGGGTGTAGTTCAGTGGTAGAACGCCAGCTTCCCAAGCTTGATGTCGTCGGTTCGATCCCGATCACCCGCTCCACTTCTTCTGTCCCTTGTAACGATGAAGGAACTTCCGGAGTGGCGCCTGCCCGTCTCGTCAAGGTTCCTGTAGCCAGTCGGACAACATCTCGATAATCTCTGGAAAACCAAATCGAATCCGCGTGTTTCCAGGCCGCGGCTCCCAGTGTCGGATCGTCAAGTATCGGATCGCAATGACGCGTGCCCTGAGTCTACGAATTTGCGGAATCCTCGCGCTCTGCGCCTTCCTCATCGCCGAACCGGTGCTCGCGCAATCGCGGGATCTGCCCCTCCTCTTCGACGCCCGCGAACGCATCGCCCGACCGGACCTGACCGGACTCGCGCGGCTTCGTTTTCTGACGACAGTCGATTTCCCGCCGTTCAATTTCATCGACCAATCGGGCAAGCTTTCCGGCTTCCATGTCGATCTCGCCCGCGAAATCTGCCGCGAGCTCGAGATCGAGGACAAATGCCAGATTCAGGCGGTGACCTATGCGGAACTCATCCCGGCGTTGGAACAAGGCCAGGGGGAGGCCGTCGCCGCGGGCATCGCAGTTCGCCCGGAGCTGCGCCAGCGCTTCGCCTTCTCCAGGCCCTTCATGCAGTTGCCGGCTCGTTTTGCGGTCAACACCAAGGCCGAAGATCTCGTGACAAGCACGGCCGCGCTTGACGGCAAGCCCGTCGGCGTCGTTTCCGGCACGACGCACGAGGCCATGCTGAAGGCCTTCTTTCCGAAGGTCGATGCCAAGGCCTTTCCGAACCGGGATGCAATGCTCTCCGCACTGCGGCAGGGTTCGGTTGCGGCCGTCTTCTCCGACGGCATGCAGCTCTCCTTCTGGGTTTCGGCCAGCGCCGCCGGAGGATGCTGCGCTCTGCTCGATGGCGCCTATTTCTCTGAGCGCTTTCTCGGCGAAGGCTTGACGATCATGAACCGCAAGGCCGAGCCGGCATTGACCCAGGCGATCGATCACGCCTTGCTGGCGCTGTCGCGCAGCGGCAGGCTCGAGGAGATTTATCTGCGCTATTTCCCGAACGGTATCTACTGACTCCTACAGCGCCGCGCGTCCAATCGGACGCGCCAAGGCCGCTGTAGCACTTTGATTTGCTGCATGATTTTATCCTTAAATCGATTCCGATTTAAGGAATTATGCAGTAGAGCGCCGTGCGTTCAAATGAACGCACAAAGGACGCTATAGCACTTTGATTCTAGAGCATCTTATCCGCTTTCAGTGATTCCACTTGAAAGCAGGATGCTCTAGCCGCGCCGGAAGGGCAGCATCAGCGACCAGACGAGCCTGGTCGGCTTGTCGCGCCCATAAGCCCGGAGGCCCGTTTCGATCGCATCGTCGCCATTTGCCGGCTGTGCCACATAGGTCGCGAACAGCCGGTCCCAGATGGAAAGATTGAACCCGTAGTTGGAATCCGTCTCGTTTCTCTCGACGGAGTGATGGATGCGATGCATGTCCGGCGTGACGATGAGACGCCGCAGCCTCTTCTCGGCCTTGGACGGCAGTCGCAGATTGGCGTGGTTGAACATGGCGCCGGCGTTGAGAACGATTTCGAAAAGCAGGACGGATAGGGCTGGAGCGCCAAGCGTGACAATGATCGCCGCCTTCCACACCATCGACAGAAGAATTTCCAGCGGATGGAAGCGGAGCGCGGTCGTCAGGTCGACGCCGGGGTCGGTATGGTGGACGCGGTGGATGCGCCAGAGGATCGGCAGCTTATGGGACGCGACATGTTCCAGCCAGACGGCGAAATCCAAGACGACGAATGCGATGAGGCCGGAGAGAAGCGGTGGGAAGCCGAGTGCGGGCAGCGCCCCATATCCGTGTATGCCGGCCCAGAGCGCGACGCCTGTGGCGGCGGCCGGAAAGACGATGCGCAGGAACAGCGAGGAGAGAAGGAGGATCGAAAGGTTCGTCGCCCAACGACGCGCCTTCAAGGCTTTCACGAGCTCCGGTCGTTCCAGACGCGGATGAGAGAGTTCGAGTAGCGCGAGGAGGGCAAAGGCAGCGCCAAAGGCGATGAGGCGCCAGAGCGGTTCCGCAACACCGTAAAACAGCATCCGTTTAGACCTCGTCGATGCGCTGACAGCGCCGCATGTCTTATCAGTCGCGCAAGGGACGCTGTAGCACGTTGAATTGCTGCACGGAACGATGCTCGGCCTGCCGCCTGCGCTCCCAGGGGTTCCGGCGCAAGAGGATCTACTTCCGGAAGCGGGCGATCGCGCCGCGTTCGATGGCCGCGCAGGTCAGTTTGTCGAGCGCCAGCCGGTCGCGCAGCAATTGCAGGAGCCGGATTTCCTCATTGCGAATACGCTGATCGGCGGCCGCAATCTCCACGGCGAGTGCATAGGCCGTGTCATAAAGCCGTTGCGGCAAGGCTTCGCGGATCATTTCGAGAACGACGTCGAGGCCCTCCGGCGCGGCAAGCTGGGCCGAACACTCGCGCCCAATGTCGATCAGCCGATCCTCGTCAAAACCGTCGAAGGCGGGCAGAAACTGGACGAGTCTGCCGATGCCGGCAAACTCGTCGTCGGCCATGTGTCGATCGACAGCGGACATCATCACCATGACATAGATGAACGCTTCGTGTTGGCTGAGGCTCGTGGGCATTTGCCGGACTCCTATCACGGACGGCAGTTAGGAATTTCACGTCGGGCTTACAAGTCCGGTGCCGCGTCGTCCGGTACTGTCGCCACCGGCGGTTCGTCGATGACGAGCGGCGCACGGCTCAGATCGCGCGGGTCATCGCCATAGAAGCCGAGCTTGGCGCTTCGGGCAGCTTCCGCCTTGGCCTCAAGCGGGCTGCCAGGCAGCGGTGTCGCCCAACCGTTACTGACCAGCCATTCCGCCGGGTTTTCGTTTCCGACCTTGCAGGCCGTCGTGACGGTTTTCTTGGAACTCTCTTCGGGCTGATCGCAGACGAGCGCGCGCGCCCTCAGGAAGTTTCGAAAGGCGGTGCGCGCGACCATGCCGCAGGGCCAACTGCGGCCGTTGCGCTCGCAGGTCTTCTCGGCGTTTTCCGGTCCGATATCCTTGAGCTGGACGGTCGTCTCGCCCGAGCGGATCAATCCGGCAGCGAGCGCGACCGGACGCTGGTAGACAATCGTGGTCGCTGCCGGCTTTTCCTTCGGTTCGGAGAGCGGTGGCCGCGGTGCAATGCGCTCGAGCGGCTGCGCAATGCCGTCCTGTGGCACGGCGAAAAGCTGCGGTTCGATTGTCCGTGCCGGCAGGCGGTCGACCTTTCCAGCACCCGCCTTCTGCTCGTGTACTGCTTGCGACTTGGATATTGTCTGCGGCGGTGGGGCGGCAGGCACCTCTGCCGGCGGGTTCGGGGATTCGACCGCTGCTGCATCCGGCGTTTCGAGGGGGAAATCCGGTCCGGCACCTTCCTGATCGCGGATCACGGCGACACCGCCCCAGAGGATGCCTGCATAAAGCAGGAGGGCGAAAAACCCGCCAGCGATTGTGAACGATTGTTGCCGCATCAGGAACGATATCCTACTGGCTGGCCCAGATGATCCGGGCGATCCACTCCACCTCTGGCATTTCGAAATTGCGGTTCGGGTGATCCGGGTTGAGCGACAGGAGCTCGATGCCGCGTGGCGTTTGCCGGGACAACACCTTCGCCATCACCTCGCCCTCGCGGGTCTTGACCACGACACGGTCGCCACGCCGCACCTGTGCCGTTGGATCGACAATCAGAATATCGCCGTCGCGATAAAGCGGCAGCATGCTGTCGCCCTGGATCTCCAGGGCGTACACGCCGGAACGGCGCTCGAGCGCTGCCGGAAAGTCGACCACATCCCAGCCTTGACCGGCCGGAAAGCCGCCGTCATCGAAGAAGCCGCCGGCGCCGGCCTGGGCGAAGCCAATGAGCGGGATGTCAGCCGATTGCTCCCGCTGGCCCGCCGGCACGCTCTTTTCCGCTGCGGGGCCCATCAGGGTCATGAACTGGTCGAGGGACGAACCGGTCGCCTCGAGGATTTTTGAAATCGATTCCGTCGAGGGCCAGCGATCGCGACCATCGGCGGATTGGCGCTTCGACTTGTTGAAGGATGTGGGATCGAGGCCAGCACGACGCGCCAGCCCGGACGGCGACAGCCGATGGCGCTCGGCCAGCGCGTCGATGGCGCGCCAGATGCTGTCGTGTGAAAGCATTCGATTCAACTCCGGAAGGGCGAGTGACGCCATTCCTTCTGCCTCTCACCTTAGATTAGCGAAGCAGGTAAGGGGCGTAAAGAATGCGAAGGAAAATAGTCCTTTGCCGGCTACAGCGCCGACAATTTAAGAATAGATGTGGTAGCTGCGGTCAGGCGGGCTCGCGCGCCTTCGCCTTCCTTGCCATGACCTGCTCATAGGCCGCCTGCAGCGTCTGACGCACCGTGGGTCCATCCGAAGCCGCAGGCGTTGCGCCAAGATGTTCGACCCTGAGTTCGTCCATGAACCGGTCCCACAGTTCCGGCCCGCCTTCCTCCATCAGTTGCGCACGGATGCTCAGCTCTTCAGTGACCGGCAGATAGCGGCGGCCCCAGGCCCCGAGATGCGCCATGATCGGCACCAATGCGATCGTCTTCTCGGTGAGGCTGTAAATCGCCTTCTGCTTGTGGCTGGGGTCATCTCTCTTCGTCAGCATGCCCATTTCCACCAGTGTCTTCAGCCGATCGGCGAGAATGTTGGAGGAGATGCCTTCCTGCGAGCGCAGGAGTTCGCGGAAATGCCGTTTGCCGCCAAAAATCATGTCCCGGACGATCAGCAGGCTCCATTTGTCGCCGAAGACTTCGAGCGAAAGATTGATCGGGCAACCGGAGCGATGGTCGTCTGTCATTCTGGTCCCTGTTGATCACGATGATTTTGCGGCTGAACCCAAGATCATGAACGTGAACGATTCTGGCAAGTTGAGATGCGAGATGCCGGCCGAACCGCCTGCACCTTTCCACATCGGACTAACTGCTTGCATTATCGCATCAGTGGAGCTAATGTGCAACTGCTTTTAATTCAAGAGCAGTATTCCGCCGGGTGACGCAGTCGCGGGATTGTCGGCGATGACGTCAGTTCCGAAAGGATCCCCGGCGGAGGAGCGCGGGGGTTCGGCCACCAAAGAGGAGAAGACCATGACAAGTCCATCCGTAGAGCACGCAAGCTTCACCATAGAACGGGTCTTCAACGCGTCGCCTGAGCGGGTTTTTCACGCCTTTGCTGATCCTGCGACGAATGACCGATGGTTCGTCAGGGCAGACAATTGGCCGGTCGCGGAATACCGGCACGACTTCCGCGTTGGCGGGCGTGAAAGCGGTCGTTTCAGCCAGGACGGCAAGACGTTCCATTTCAACGAGACCGTCTATCTCGACATCGTCGAGAACAGGCGGATCGTCTCGGCCTACACCATGGCGAAGGATGACCGACGGATTTCTGCCTCCATCGCCACCCTGGACCTGCTGCCCGAGGGTAAGGGCACCCGCCTCGTCTTCACCGAACAGGCCGCCTTCCTCGACGGACTGGACAAGGTCGAATGTCGTCGGGAAGGCTGGGAGCAGTTGATAGGCCTTCTTGCCGCCGAACTCGGCGAAACGGCGGCCGCGGCCTGAGGCAATGGTGCCAGTTGCTGCTTGGCGGCCACCTTACAGCATTGATGCCAGCGCGCTGCCGGCCATACCGAAGGAGAACACGACGAGGCAGGCGGCGGTGACGCGGCGGGGCAGCCGCTGGCCGATCGGCCGCCTCGGCAGTCGCGCAAGAAAAGTACCGGCGATGATCCAGAGCGAGCCGGCACTCACCACCAGCACTGCGAAACCTGCAAGCCAGGGCAGCATCGCTACCAGCCCCGCCTGAGGCATGATCGCGAGCGCAATGATCAGCCCCTTTGGATTGACGACTGTGGTGATGAAGACCTGATCAAGCGTGATCGGCCGCTCTGCGCCATCGTGCGCCTTCGCGGTCCAGAGAGCATGTGCCATCAAAAGGATCCAGCTAGCGGCGGCGAGCTTGACGATAAGCCCGATCTCCGGATGGGCGGAGATAAACGGCGCGGTGAGGGCGGCGACCGGTACGACCACCGTCAGATAACCGCCGAGCTCGCCAAGAAGCAGCGGAGCCGAACGCCGCAAACCGGCCGCGGCACCCGAAAGCCACAGCAGCGTGTTGGTCGGCCCGGGCGTTGCCAGGAGCAGGAGGATGGCGAGGGCGAACTGGAGCGGCTGCATGGACGGTGTTCTGGTTGATCTCTCCACATGCTCTTAGCGCACCCGCTAACCCGCCGACTTGACCTTGGTCAATCGCCCGCAGCGGGGATTTCGTGGAGCTGGTCGAGCTGCCCTCTCCGTGTGTCAAGCCCGAGCACTTAGGGCACTCGCCTCGGCGAAGGATGAAGAAGGGGCCGCACCCATCGGCACGGCCCTGGATTCTTGCTTGCGAAGGGCAGGTGACCTTACGCCGCCCTCTTCGCCTCCCCATAAGGATCGAAGCGCCCGTAGAAGGTCTCGCCTTTATCCGCCATCTCCTTCAGCAGCGGCGTCGGCTTGAAGTGGTCGCCATAATTCTTGGCGAGCTTCTCGCAGAGCTTGACGAAAGCCTTTGCACCCATGCCGTCGATGTAGGAAAGCGTGCCGCCGGTATAGGGGGCGAAGCCGAAGCCGAGGATGGAGCCGACGTCGGCCTCGCGCGGATCGGTGACGATGCCTTCCTCGATCGTGCGGGCAGCTTCCAGAGCGATGGTTGCGAGGAACCGTTGCTTCAGCACCTCGACGTCGATCTTTTCGGCATTCTGTTGCGGATAGAGCGTCTTCAGTTCCGGCCAGAGATATTTCCTGGCGGGCTTCGCCGGATATTCGTAAAAGCCCTTGCCGTTCTTGCGTCCGCGGCGATCGAGTTCGTCGACCATCTTGTTGATCAGTGCCATGTGCCGCGGATCGACGGCCTTTTCGCCGAGATCGGCGACGGTCGCCTTCAGGATTTTCTGGCTGAGGTCGATCGCCACCTCATCGTTGAGCGACAGCGGGCCGACCGGCATGCCGGCCATCTTGGCGGCGTTCTCGATCATTGCCGGCGGAACGCCTTCGATCAGCATGTCGTAGGCTTCATGGATATAGCGGAAGACGCAGCGGTTGACGTAGAAGCCGCGGGTGTCGTTGACGACGATCGGCGTCTTCTTGATCGCGGCGACATAGTCGAGAGCGGTCGCGAGCGCGCGGTCGCCAGTCTCCTTGCCGAGGATCACTTCCGTCAGCATCATCTTCTCGACCGGCGAGAAGAAATGGATGCCGATGAATTGTTCCGGCCGCTTCGAGTTCTTGGCAAGGCCGGTGATCGGCAGGGTCGACGTGTTGGAGGCAAAGATCGCGTCCTCGGCGATCACCGCTTCGATCTTCTCGATCACCTCCTTCTTGACCTGCCGGTCCTCGAAGACCGCCTCGACGACGAGGCCGGCGTCCTTGAGGTCGTCATAGTCGGCCGACGGCGTGATGCGGGCAAGCAGGGCTTCACCTTCTTCCTTGGTCAGCCGGCCCTTGCCGATCGAATCCCTCACCAGCCCTTCCGAGTGCGTCTTCCCCTTCCCGGCCGTTTCCATGTCGCGGTCGATGAGGCTTACCGGAATGCCGGCAGCAGCGGTGACGTAGGCGATCGAGGCACCCATGAAGCCGGCGCCGACGACGCCAACCTTTTTGACTTCGGCCTTCGGCACGCCTCCGGGGCGCCGCGCGCCCTTGCCGAGCTCCTGCATCGAGATGAACAGCGAGCGGATCATCGAGAAGGCTTCGGTCGTCTGCAGGATCTCGGTGAAGTAGCGCTGCTCGATCTTGAGACCGGTGTCGAACGGCACTTGCAGGCCCTCATAGACGCATTTGAGGATGGCGATCGCGCCCGGATAGTTGCCATAGGTCTCGCGGCGAAGAATGCCCGAGGCGGCGGGCCAGAGCTGGGCCGAAGCCGGCGTCCAGATGCCGCCGCCCGGCACCTTGAAGCCCTTTTCGTCCCAGGGCTGAACCGGCTTCAGACCATTCTTGATCATTGCCTTGGCGGCGTCGACCAGCTTGTCCGGATCGACCACCTCGTGCACGAGCCCCATTGCCTTGGCGCGTGCCGCGGTCAGCGACGAGCCGGTCGTCATCATCTGCAGCGCGTCCTGCGCATTGGTGAGTCGCGGCACGCGCTGGGTGCCGCCGGCGCCGGGGAAGATGCCGACCTTGACTTCCGGCAGCGCGATCTTCACCGCCTTGGAGTTGGACGCGACACGGCCGTGGCAGGCGAGCGACAGCTCGAAAGCACCGCCCATGCAAGTGCCGTTGATCGCCGAAACCCAGGGCTTGCCCGACGTTTCGAGCTTGCGGAAGAGGCCCGTCATGCGGCCGACAAGGTCGAAGAGCTTTTGCGCGGCATTGGCCGGGTCTTTCTTCTTTTCCTCGGCCTGAAAGGTGAACATCGACTTGATCATCGAGAGGTCGGCGCCGCCGGAGAACGACGACTTGCCCGACGTGAAGACGACCCCCTTGACGGCCGCGTCGGCGGTCGTCTGGTCGACGATCGCGTTCAACTCCTCCATCACCTCCTGGGTGAAGACGTTCATCGACTTTTCGGGCATGTCCCAGGTGACGAGCGCGATGCCATCGGCGTCGGTTTCGATCTTGAAGTTCGTGTAAGACATATTCTCTCTCCCCGGGGATCGGATCAGACGCGTTCGATGATGGTGGCGGTGCCCATGCCGGCGCCGATGCAGAGCGTGACGAGCGCGGTGTTGAGGTCGCGACGCTCCAGTTCGTCGAGCACGGTGCCGAGGATCATCGCGCCGGTCGCTCCGAGCGGATGACCCATGGCGATCGCGCCGCCGTTGACGTTGATCTGGTCGTGCGGAATGTCGAAAGCCTGCATGTAGCGGAGGACGACCGCGGCAAAAGCCTCGTTGAGCTCGAAGAGGTCGATGTCGGAAAGCTTCATGTCGGCGCGCTCCAGGAGCTTTTCGGTCACGTCGACCGGACCGGTCAGCATCAGCGCCGGGTCGGAGCCGATGTTGGCGAAGGCGCGGATGCGCGCCCGCGGTTTCAGCCCCATGGATTCGCCGCCGGCCTTGGAGCCGAGCAGCACGGCAGCCGCGCCGTCGACGATGCCGGAGGAGTTGCCGGCGTGGTGGACATAGTTGATCCGCTCGATTTCCGGATGCGCCTGAATGGCGACGGCCTCGAAGCCGCCCATCTCGCCGGGCATCTGGAAGGAGGGATTGAGCGAGGCGAGCGCCTGCATGTCGGTGGTCGGGCGCATGTGCTCGTCGCGGTCGAGAATGGTCAGGCCATTCTGATCCTTGACCGGCACGACCGAGTTCTTGAAGTAGCCCTTTTCCCAGGCATTCGCGGCGCGCTTCTGGCTTTCCACTGCATAGGCGTCGACGTCGTCACGTGAAAAGCCGTACTTAGTGGCGATGAGGTCGGCAGAGACGCCCTGGGGCATGAAATAGGCCGGCAGGTTGACGGAGGGGTCCATGAACCAAGAGCCGCCCGACATGCCAAGGCCGACACGCGACATGGATTCGACGCCGCCGGCGATCACGATGTCGTCCGCCCCCTGGGCGATTTTCGCGGCGCCGAAATTGACGGCATCGAGGCCGGAGGCGCAGAAGCGCGAGATCTGCATGCCGGGAGCGCGGGTAGAGTAGCCGGCCTCGAAGGCGGCTGCCTTGGGGATGACCGAGCCCGCGTCCATGACCGGATCGACACAACCCATGATGATGTCGTCGACGGTCGACGTGTCGAGGCCGTTCCGGTCGCGCACCGCTTCCAGCATCTTGGCCGCGAGGCGGACGGAAGGCACCTCGTGCAGCGATCCGTCCTTCCTGCCGCGGCCGCGCGGCGTGCGCACGTGGTCGTAAACGAAGACTTTCGTCATCTCTTGATCTCCCTTTGGGCGGCATCGCTTCGAGCCGCGCTTGATGCATTGGAGCGGGATGCTTGCCGAAGCCGCCCCGCGCTTTCCCCATCCTGCTCCGAGTGTGAAATCAGAACGCGGCGGCGTCCAGCGCCATCAGCGTGTCGGCGCCGGTTTCGATACGGGCTTTCCGCAGTGCCGTTTCGGGCATGATGCGCTCCATGTAGAACCGGGCCGTGATGAGCTTGTTCTTGAGATAGTCCGCGCGTTCGGTTTCGCCACCGGCGAGCTTGTCCTCAGCCGTCTTGGCGATCCTGGCCCACATGTAGCCGAGCACGACGAGGCCGAAGAGATGCATGTAATCCGTGGAGCCGGCGCCGGCATTGTCGGGTTTTGCCATGGCGTTCTGCATGAACCACATGGTTGCCGCCTGCAGATCGTTCAGTCCTTTCTTCAGTGCCTTGGTGTAGCCCGACAGCTTCTCGTCGCTGCGGTTTTCCTCGCAGAAATCGCCGATTTCCTTGAAGAGCGCCATGACGGCGCGGCCGCCGTTCATCGCCAGCTTGCGGCCGACGAGGTCGAGCGCCTGGATGCCGTTGGCACCCTCGTAGATCATGGCGATGCGGGCATCGCGCACGTACTGGCTCATGCCGTGCTCTTCGATATAGCCGTGACCGCCAAAGACCTGCTGTGCCATGACCGTGTGGTCGAAGCCCCGATCGGTCAGGACGCCCTTGAGGATCGGGGTCATCAGGCCGAGAATATCGTCGGCGGCCTGGCGATCCTCTTCGCTGTCGGAGCGGTGGGCGATATCGGATTTCAGCGCTGTCCAGAGCGTGAAGGCGCGGCCGCCTTCGTTGAACGCCTTGATCGTCATCAGTGCACGGCGGACGTCCGGGTGGACGATGATCGGATCGGCGTTCTTGTCCGGTGACTTCGGGCCGGAAAGCGAGCGGCCCTGGAGGCGTTCGCGCGCGTAGTTGGCGGCATTCTGATAGGCGATCTCGGCGATCGCGAGCCCCTGCATGCCGACGGCAAGACGGGCCTCGTTCATCATCACGAACATGGCGCTGAGGCCTTTGTTCTCCGCACCGATCAGGTAGCCGGTCGCCTCGTCGTAGTTCATGACGCAGGTGGCGTTGCCGTGAATGCCCATCTTCTCTTCGATCGCACCGCAGGAGACGCCATTGCGCTCGCCGGGTTCGCCACTATCGTTGAGCCTGAACTTCGGCACGATAAAGAGCGAGATTCCCTTGACGCCTTCCGGTGCCCCCTCGATGCGAGCGAGCACCAAATGGATGATGTTCTCGGCCATGTCGTGCTCGCCGGCGGAGATAAAGATCTTCTGGCCTGAAATCCTGTAGGAGCCGTCGCCATTCGGCACGGCCTTGGTGCGCAGGAGCCCGAGGTCGGTGCCGCAATGGGGCTCCGTCAGATTCATCGTACCGGTCCAGGTGCCGTCCACCATCTTCGGCAGGTACGTTCGCTTCTGCTCCTCGGAGCCGTGAACGAGAATGGCGGCGATCGCCCCCTGCGTCAGGCCCGGATACATCATCAGCGACATGTTGGCAGCGGACATGAATTCGCCGACGGCGGTGTGCAGTGTGTAGGGCAGGGCCTGGCCGCCGAATTCTTCCGGTGCCGCAAGGCCGAGCCAGCCGCCTTCGCGATAGAGATCAAAGGCCTGCTTGAAGCCCTTCGGCACGGTGACCGAGCCGTCGTCGTGGCGTCTGCAACCCTCCTGGTCGCCCGAGAGGTTGATCGGGAGAAGCGCCTCTTCCGCGAGTTTGGCAGCCTCGCCGACGATCGCCGCCACCGTGTCGGGGGTTGCATCGGCAAAGCCCGGCAGGTTGTTGTACCGCTCGATGCCGAGCACGTCGTTGAGGATGAACAGGGTATCGTCAACCGGGGCCTTGTAGATGGGCATTCGTTCCTCGCCTTATCTCCCTTCGGGCACGCGCCAGAGTGCGGTCTGCCCGATTCTCAATGCTTCGAGCGTACACCGCCGGGCGCGGTCTCGCATCGCCGGCTGGATGCTACGAAATTTTGACGTTTGCGTAAACGTCAAAATGTGGATGTTTTGAAAAGTTTTGCGATCGCGCCGTCATGAAGGGAAATCCCCGTGCCCGAGCGCGCGCAACGGCCGTGATCCTGACAAAACGTTAAATAATTGAGACTGATTAACTGCTTATTTACCACGTTTAAGGAATTGTGGGTGGTGAGATAGTCAAAGCTGCAACCGGTCCCGTCCACGCGCTGTTGTTGCTTTGGCAACATCGATCGCACCGCCACTCGGAGCCTGGCTCTTCCCGTCGCGGCTTTCGGTGATGGTCAACGACAGGGGCGAAGAGACAATGAACGGATCGCGATCCAATCCTCAGCGCGCAAGCATCCCGTCCTACAGCGACAGGCCGTCGCTTGATGCCCTGAACCGAACGATAGAGGGCCTGGAGGCGCGTATCGAAGGCTTGATGAGCGGCGCGGGGCGTGACGCCCAGGAGCGACAGGCCGAGCGCTCGGCGACGACCAGCGACGCTGTCTCAGAAATCCTAGAGCGCCAGCGCGCCCTGAACGCAAGCCGCGAGCGGACGTCGCTGCGCGAACGTATCGCCGCGCGGGAGGCCGATCGTTTTGTTTCCAGCCGCGTCCAGGAGGCGCCGCGAACGCCCGCCGCACCCGCGCGATCCGCGTCGGCTGCGGCCGATATAGCCGAAGCTCTGGTCGGCCTGCGGCAGGAGTTGAAGCGCGATATCAGTGACGGGCTTGTTCGCGAACTGAGTGCTCTCAGATCGGAAATCCGCGGCATCAAGGCCGAGGCGCAGGATCATCTTTTCGCTGAGGACATTCGGGCAGATATGCAGCGCCTGGCGGATGGCATTCATCAGCTCGGCCGGCAGGCGTCGCCAGCTCAGGCGGACGCGCTGCGCGCCGAATTCGATGGCCTCAGGGCGCTGATCGACGGCCTGGCCAACGAGGACGGCATCCGCCGACTGGAAAACCGCTGGAAGGATGTCGAGGAGCGCTTGAACGCCTTCGACCGGAATCGCGACGACGAGCTCGTGGCTCTCGCCTACAGGCTCGATGACATCAAGTCGCAAATCGGCGCGTTGGATAACGGAGCGGCCTTCGACGGATTGCAGGAAAAGCTGCTCGCGATTGCCGATGCGATCGAGCTCCTGGGGCGCCAAATGCAGCCGGAGGACGGCCGCCTCGTCTCGCAGCTTGCCGATTTCGACGCACGGTTCGATGAAATCAGCCGGGCAATCGCGGTCAATGGCCGCAATGCGGCCGATTTTGACAACGCTCTCGTCAGCCGTCTCGAAAGTCGGCTCGGCGATCTCTCGCGGCAGATCGACGAAGTCTCTCGACCCGTCGAGGCCGGGCTCGGGGCACGGATCGAAGCGCTGACCGCGCGCATCGAAGAGCTGTCGGGCGAAAAGGCCGCGACCCGTCTCGAGGAGCGCCTCGACGAACTCTCGATGCTGCTTGAGAGCAACCAGAAAAACGCGCAAGCGGAATTGGCTGACTATCTCGCCGATATTTCTCAGCGAATCGAGGCTCTGGACCAGGGAAGCGTCAACTCGGCTCTGGCCGAACGCCTCGACTATCTCGCGCGCCGGATCGACGACTTGAACATGCACGCCGCGCCACCCGTGGCGGATCAGCGCTTCGAGCGTCTGGAAGACCGCCTTGCGGATATCGCGCAACGGCTGGAGGAAACGCATGCCGCTCCATTCGACGACCGTGAGGCGCTGCGCAACCTCGAGACTCAGATCGCCAATCTGTCGACCCTGATCGGCCAGCCGCGCGTCGAGGTCGGTGCGGCTCCGGTGGATTTCGAAAGCCGGATGAGCGCGCTTGAAGACTATCTGGCAACGAGCGACGAGTACATCATCGAGGCAGCGCGCCAGGCGGCCGAAGCCGTCATGGAGGCCTTTACCAAGAATGGGCCGATGCATGCCAGCGGCGACATGGCGGCAATCTCGGCGCTTGCCGAGGATCTGAGGACGCTCGAGGATCTCAGCCGTTCGAGCAACGAACGCACGGCACGCACGTTCGAAGCCCTTCATGAAACGCTGGTTCAGATTGCCGAGAAGCTGGAACTGCTCGAAGACCGCGGGCCTGTCGCAGCCGTTGGGCGCTCCGAGGCCGCGATAACGCGCGGCATTCCCGCAATGCCGAGGGCCGCGCAGCCGGAATTCGGCAACACTTTCGGTAGAGCCGGTCTCGACGATCGCGACGACGATACCGAGCGCAATGTTCAGGTGCTGCAGGCGGAAGACGAGGCGACGGTCATCGAGCCGGCTTCCGCCGCAGTCGATGATGTGGTGGTTGCCGAGGCGGTTTCGACGGTCGAAAAGGACGAGGTTCGGGAGCCGGCTCCCTCTGCCAAGACGGGATTGCTCGCAGGGCTCACCCGTCGCTTCAGCGGAAAACGAACTGCCGCGTTGCCTGAGCGTGTGCGGCAGGTGGTCGAACCCGCTCCATCGATCGACCCGTCCGAGATGCTCGCCCCCGAGGATGCCAACCAGCTGCTCGAGCCCGGCTCCGGCGCGCCGGACGTCAAGAAGATTCTCGAGCGCGTCCGCGCCGGTCAGATGAGCCGCGGCAGCCAGCCGGCCTTCGAGGGCGACAAGGCCGATTTCATTGCGGCTGCACGCCGCGCGGCGCAATTGGCGGTCGAGGAGGCGGATACGCTCAGCGTGAAGGACAGCAGCGGTTGGTCCGTTGCCGGTGCCTTTGCCCGTCATCGCCGTCCGATCCTGATGGCGGTCGGTGCGGTGCTGCTGGCGATCATGTCCTATCCCCTCGTCAGCACCGTCCTCAAGGGCAAGGACACGCCCGAAATCCAGCCGGCAGCAGTGATCGAGCAGAAGGCTGTTCCGCAAGTTGCAGAAGCGAAGGCGGTGGACGACCGTCTGACCGAAACGGCCGCCGCCCCTGTTGCAAAGACACAGGCAGAGGCGCCGGTGGCAAAAGCAGCGCCCGCGCCAGGGGCCGCTGCGACAGCGAATGCCGCCCCGGCCGCGAATTCGGTGCCCGCCGCGAAGGCGGCCGAGACAGCGCCCGTTACCGCCGGCAGCCACGCACCCTTGCTGCATCCGGCAAGCGAACCGGCGCAGGCGAGCGCATCGACGTTTGAGGTCGCTCCCGCCGTCACCGCCAAGGCGGGCACATTCGAGCCGATCGCCAAGGCCGGCAACGTAGTCCTTCCCGAAGGCTTTGGTCCTCCCGCTCTTGTCACGGCCGCCAAGGGTGGCGATCCTCTCGCTTTCTATGAGATCGGCACACGCTTCACCGAAGGCCGCGGCGTCAAGGAAGATCCCGCGGAAGCGGCAAAATGGTATCAGCGCGCGGCGGATGCCGGCGTGATCCCCGCCGAGTACCGGCTTGCCAATCTCTATGAAAAAGGGGCAGGCGTCGCGCGCGACACCGTGAAGGCGAAGGCGCTCTATCTCAAGGCGGCGGCCGCGGGCAACGCCAGCGCGACCCACAATCTCGCGGTCATGCTCGCCAGCGGCCGCGACGGGGCACCGGACTTCGCCGAGGCCGCCAAATGGTTCGAGAAGGCGGCGAGCCTCGGCGTCCGCGACAGCCAGTTCAACCTCGCAGTGCTTTATGCCCGCGGCAATGGCGTCAAGCAGGATCTGGAAGAATCCTACAAATGGTTCTCGATTGCGGCTCGCGACGGCGACAAGGATGCCGGCGAAAAGCGCGACGAGATTGCCAAGGCGATGAATCCCGAACAACTGGCGAGCGCCATGGCCAAGGCCGACGCATGGAAAGTCCAGCCGGCCGACGCCAAGGCGAACAGCGTCGATATCCCCGACGCCTGGGTCGGTCCGCCGACCAAGACAGCCACGGTCGATATGAGCAAGGCCGTGCGCAATATTCAGGCGATTCTCAACAACAATGGTTTTGACGCCGGGACGCCGGATGGATACCTGGGCAAGAAAACGATTGCCGCCATCAAGGCCTTCCAGAAATCCATTGGCCAGGAGCCGACCGGAGAGATCACCGACGCACTCGTCAGGGAACTCTTGAAGCGGAATTCCTAAGCAATTCCAGGAAAAGTGCGCAGCGGTTTTCCGTCCGGAATTGCGTCGCTTCAAAGAGCAATTCCAGGAAAAGTGCGCAGCGGTTCTCCGTCCGGAATTGCGTCGCTTCAAAGAGCAATTCCAGGAAAAAGTGCGCAGCGGTTTTCCGTCCGGAATCGCGTCGCAGCAAGGAGCTGGGTCATTTCACTGTTTCAATAAAACAACGAAATGATCTTCCAGCGGCGCGCGCATGCTGTGGTTTTAGCCGCCGCAATAAAGCCGCAGATCGGCGCGACAGGGTTCAGGGGCGAAGTCTGGAGGCCATGTGCCTGAAAAGGTTGACAGCTCGGACCATGGGGCGCATGAGGAATTGCCGCTTGTCCCTCGTCGCCGAGGGGGCGGTCCGCCGCCATACATTCCTGCTCGTGGTAAATCACTTGCCACTTTGAAACGTCGCGCCGTGCGTCTCTCCGGATGCGTGCAGGATGCGAACAACCCTACAGCATCGTGCGTCTTTTCAGACGCACAAAGGTCGCTGTAGCGCTTTGAATTGCTGCATGTTTTTTGTCCTTAAATCGGTTCCGATTTAAGGAAACATGCAGTAGGCATTGCACAATTCCTCAATCGATTCCGGTTAGGGATTGTGGAGCAGCAATTCCGCCCGCGTCGCGGGCCTTTGTCGTATTGAGGTCCGGCCGTGACGGTCTATCTGCCCATTGCAGAGTTGTCGGTGAACATACTCATCATTCTCGGCATGGGTGCGGCCGTCGGATTTCTGTCCGGCATGTTTGGCGTCGGCGGCGGTTTCCTGATCACGCCGCTGCTGATCTTCTACAACATTCCGCCCGTGGTGGCGGTGGCGACGGGCGCAAATCAGGTGGTTGCCTCGTCGATCTCCGGTGCCATCACGCATTTCCGCCGGGGCACAATCGATATCAAGCTGGGCACGGTGCTGCTTTGCGGCGGTCTCGTCGGCGCAACGCTGGGCGTCTGGCTTTTCTCGCTGTTGCGCCAGGTGGGGCAGCTCGATCTGGTGATTTCGCTGCTTTACGTCGTGCTGCTGGGCTCGGTCGGCGGCCTGATGCTCTGGGAGAGTATCGGCGCCATGCGCAAGGCCGCGAAGAACCAGTCGACGCCACGCCGCAGGCCCGGGCAGCACAACTGGATTCACGGCTTGCCGCTCAAGATGCGGTTCAAGAAATCGAAGATCTATCTGAGCGTCATTCCGGTCGCCACCCTCGGTTTCGCCATCGGCATCCTGACCTCGGTCATGGGCGTCGGCGGCGGCTTCATCATGGTGCCGGCGATGATCTATCTCTTGCGCATTCCGACGAGCGTCGTCGTCGGAACCTCGCTCTTCCAGATCGTCTTCGTCTCGGCTTACACGGTGATCGTCCAGGCATCGACAAACTACACCGTCGATATCGTGCTCGCTTTCGTGTTGATGATCGCCGGCGTCATCGGGGCGCAATACGGCGTTCGCGTCGGCCAGCGGCTGCGCGGCGAACAGTTGCGGGCGCTGCTTGCCTTGCTCGTCCTTGCCGTCGGCATCCGGCTGGCGATCGAGCTCATCATTCCGCCGAAGAATGTCTATTCGGTTGTATCAGCGGGGTTCGGCTTCTGATGTTCGATCTCGCGCGCCTATGTCTTGTCTCTCTGGTCCTCGCTCTGGCGGCGCCGGCGGCTGCCCAGATTCGGCAAGACGACGTGTCGGAATTCGCGGAGAAGCTCGAGATCGGCATCTCGACGGAAGAAATCTCCATCACGTCCGACTTTCGCGGCGCGGACCTCACGATCTTCGGTGCCATAGACGGCTTTGACGAGAAGCTCCTCGCGCAGGGCAAGTACAGCATCATCGTCACGCTCGAGGGGCCCAAGGAAAACGCGACGGTACGAAGGAAGGAGCGCGTCTTCGGCATCTGGGTGAACACCCGTTCGATGACCTTCGAGCTGGTGCCGGAATCCTATTCGCTGTCGAGCACGCGTGACATCGAGACGATCGCGCCGCCGGGTGAGTTGGGTAACATGGGCATCGGCGTCGACCATATGCGTCTGGTGCCGCTGGGCTTCGTCGGCGACGGCAGCAATCTCGGCGAGTTCCGCAGCGCGTTCCGCCGGATCAGGGAGGAGAGCGGTGTTTTCCAGCGCGACCCGGGCGGCGTGCGGTTCATCAGTTCCAGCCTGTTCAGGGCGTCCGTGCGCCTCCCCGCCAACGTCCCGAATGGCGTCCATGTCGTGCGTGCCTATCTTTTCCGGGATGGTCTTTTCGTCGCCGCGAAAGCCCTGCCGCTCACGGTCGTCAAGACCGGCCTCGAACAAGCGATCACGCGCGCAGCGCACGAGCAGCCGATGATCTACGGTCTCTTTGCCGTGCTTCTGGCGGTCATCACCGGCTGGGGCGCCAGCCTGCTATTTCGCAAGGAGTAGCTATTCTTATCGACATGCGTCCTCTTCGCGTTCCCTTTTGTGCGGCGGTGGTCTACTGCATGATTCCTTAAATCGGAATCGATTTAAGGATAAAATCATGCAGCAAATCAAAGTGCTACAGCGGCCTTGGCGCGTCCGATTGGACGCCCGGCGCTGTAGAGGCAATTCCAGGAAAAGTGTGCCACGGTTTTCCGTCCGAAATTGCGCCGTCAAAGAGTTGGAGCATTTCCCCGTTTCGCTAAGACGGGAAAATGCTCTAAGGAGGGGGAAAGGTATTTTGACATCGGAGCGTTGACGACGGCCGCGGCGCTCCGGGCAGCAGAGGAAACCCCATGAAACCGATTTTTGTCCAGTTGCAATGCGCTCCCGGCAGGACCTACGAGGTGGCCGACGAGATCTACCGCAAGGAGATCGTCTCGGAGATGTATTCGACGAGCGGCGACTACGATCTGCTTCTGAAGATCTATATTCAGGAGGGCGACGATATCGGCAAGTTCATCAACGACAACATTGCATCGGTTCCGGGCATTTCCCGGTCGCTGACGACCTTGACCTTCAACGCCTTCTGAGGTCGCTCCCGGAGCGGCTCGTTTCGTCCTCAGCGCTGCGCGTCTGTCAGACGCGCAAAGGTCGCCGACTATTTTCAGCAATTACATTGCCAATCTCGCGCCCGGCGCGCCCGCAACGACGTCGGATGGGACCCGAGGTGCTCCTCGAATTACCGATTGCAAATTGAAAGCGGTTCGCTATTATGAAACTGCTTCAATTATGCAAGCGGTTTCGCGGAGGATGGAATCATGGGCAAGGTCGTTGTCTGGAATTTGGTCACGCTCGACGGGTGCTTCGAAGGCACGAAGAAATGGGATCTCGACTTTCACAACCGTGCCTGGGGGCCGGAACTGGAAGCGATCAGCCTGGAGTTCGGAGACAAGGCGCAGGCGCTGGTCTTCGGTCGGGTCACCTATGAGGGCATGGCGGCCTACTGGCCGACGGCGGAAGGGGAGGGCCGGGTGAAGACCTATATGAACGCCCTTCCGAAGATTGTCGCCTCACGCACGATGGAAAAGGCGGATTGGAACAACAGCCGCGTCGTGCGGGACGTCGCCGCCGAATTGCGACGGCTGAAGGGGGAGAGCGAGAAGAACCTCTATATCTTCGGAAGCGCCGACCTTGTTGCCTCGCTGTTGCCGGAGAACGTCATCGACGAGATCATGCTGTGCCTCGTTCCCGTGCAGCTCGGTGAGGGGACACCGTTCTTCAAGAAGGCCGCGGCCGCGAAGCCGTTCAGCTTGCTCGAGGCACGACCGCTTTCCAACGGCAGCGTTATTCTGCGCTACGCCCCGGAAGCCGCCTGAACCGCTTGCCGACGGACTACAGCGCCGCGCGTCCAATTGGACGCGCCAAGCTCGCTGTCCGATTTAAGCAATCATGCAGTAGCCTTAGCCCATGAGATTGTCATAACGCACCGAGTAGATTCGATCGCGGCCAAGCATATGGGCGACCAGCTTGCCGCGATCGAAGAGTCCGCTCATCGCCCGGTGGCGCAGATCGAGCCCGCCGGTCGTGACGCCGAAGGCCGGCATCAGGAGCCGCTTGCCGTCGGTTGCGAAGCAGGCGCGCCGGACCGACCTTTCGCGGCGCCGCACGGTCGCCGACGGATGCAGGTGCCCGGCGATCTCGCCCTCGGCGTCGATCCTCGACGGTTCATGCCGGAAGACGAGCCCGGCATGGCGGAGTTCATCCATGGAGGCGCCCGGTAGCCCCCACGCGCCATCGGGATCGTGATTGCCGTTGATCCAGATCCAGTCGCGGCCGCGGGCCATGGCCGCGATCATCTGTCGAAACGTGTCCGGCATTGCCGCCGAACCGGTCCGGTCATGGAAATTGTCGCCAAGGCTGATGACCGTGCGCGGATCGTGGCGAGCGATCACCGCCTCCAGAATGCGCAGCGTCGCAAGCGTATCGTAAGGCGGCAGCATCATGCCACGGCGGGCGAAGGCCGAGCCTTTTTCAAGATGCAGGTCGGAGACGACGAGCGTGCCGCTTTCCGTGAGATAGAGACCGCCGAGCGGGTCGCAGATCGCGGCGATGCCGTTGATCGTCGTGCGCGCCTGGAAGGAGGCGTTTGCGACCGGAGTTGCTACCGCGTGAACGAGCCGATGCATGGTCACCCCGATATTCTCGGGAGTGCCCCGCGCGGGCCTGAACCTCCGTCCCGCCGGAGGCATGGTCGGCGCCAAGGCCTCCCCAACCCCTCCCCACAAGGGGGAGGCGCTACGTTGCCGCGCCCTCCGTACACTGCCCGTGCTCCAGCCACATGTGGAACTGGCAAAGGAGGCAAGACGGTGGCCCCGCGGAGCCCCTCCCCATTGTGGGGAGTGGTTGGGGAGGGGCCCTGTTCTTCCCTTCGAGCTGATCGGCAGACCTTGCCCGGAACGCCCGCAATCTCTCTCATATCGCTCCCCTATCCATCGTGGCCGGCGCCCATTGCCTCGTTCATCAGGTCATCGGCCGCCTCCGACAGCAGGAAGTCGTGGGCCTCTCCGTGGATCACTTCCTTGCCAATCTCCAGCATCACGGGGATGGCGAGCGGCGAGATATGATCGAGTCGGCGGTGGGTGATGTGCCCCTTGATTCGCTTCAGCATAGATCCGAGCCGGCCGATGTCCAAAAGTCCCGTCGCGGCGTCGTTGCGTGTTGCCTCCAGCAGGATGTGGTCCGGCTCGTGCGCTCGCAATACGTCGTAAATGAGATCGGCCGAAACGGTAATCTGTCGTCCGGTTTTCTCCTTGCCCGGATGGCGCTGGTCGATCAATCCGGCGATGACCGCGCAGTTGCGGAAGGTGCGCTTCAAGAGGAAGGATTCGTTGAGCCAAGCCTCGAGGTCGTCGCCGAGCATGTCTTCGTCGAAGAGTTGCGCGAGCGAGGGCTGACGCGCCCGGAAGGCGCTGCTGAGATCGTCGAGACCCCAGACGGCGAGCGAATAGTCGGTGGCGACGAAGCCGAGCGGTTTCAGGCCGGCGCGGTCGAGGCGGCGGGTCAAGAGCATGCCGAGCGTCTGGTGCGCAAGCCGCCCCTCGAAGGCGTAGATTACCATGTAGTGGCGGCTCCCGCGCGGAAAAGTCTCGATCAGCAGCTCGTCCTCGCGCGGCAGCATGGAGACGTCCTTCTGCAACGCCAGCCAGTCGCGCACCTGGTCCGGCAATGAGGCGCGGCCGGTCGGATCGGCTAGCATCTTGCGGACCTGCGCCGCGAGATAGGTGGAGAGCGGGAATTTTCCGCCGGCATAGCTCGGCACCTTCGGGTCGAAGGAGAAGGCCTGGGAGACGAGGCATTCGTTTTCGCGGATGCCCTCGAAACGCACGACCTTGCCGGAAAAGAGAAATGTGTCGCCCGGCGACAGCATCTCGAGGAAATATTCCTCCACCTTGCCAAGCGTCATGCCGCCCCGGCCAAGCGAGCCGCGCGCATTGCGCTTGACCATGCGCACGTTCAGCATCGGGGATTCGACGATAGTCCCGACATTGAGGCGGTATTGCTGAGCGACCATCGGGTTCGACACCCGCCAGAGCCCGTCCTTCGTCTTGCGGATTCGGGCATAGCGTTCATAGGTGCGAAGTGCGTAGCCGCCGGTGGCGACGAAATCGACGATGCGCTCGAAAGTCTCCCAGGAAAGATCCATGTAGGGCGCAGCGCTGGTGATCTCCCGATGAAGCTCGACAGCGTCGAAGGGCTTCGCGCAGGCAATTCCCAAGACATGTTGGGCGAGCACGTCGAGCGCGCCTCTGCCGACCGGCGGCGTATCCTGTGCGCCGATATAATTGGCGTCGAGCGCCGCCTGGCATTCCATCACTTCGAAGCGGTTGGCGGGCACGAGGATCGCCCGGCTCGGCTCGTCCATCCGATGGTTGGCGCGGCCGATGCGTTGGGCAAGACGGCTCGCCCCTTTGGGGGCGCCGACATGGACCACGAGATCGACATCGCCCCAGTCGATGCCAAGATCGAGCGTCGAGGTGGCGACGACGGCGCGTAGCCGGTTTTCGGACATGGCGGCCTCGACCTTGCGGCGTTGCGCGACATCGAGCGAACCGTGATGCAGCGCGATCGGCAGGTTATCGTCGTTGATCGTCCAGAGTTCCTGAAACAGCATTTCCGCCTGGCTGCGGGTGTTGACGAAAAGCAGTGTCGTGCCGTGATCCTTGATCGCGGTATAGACGTCGGCGATCGCATAGCGCGCCGAATGTCCTGCCCAAGGCACGTGCTCGTCGGTGCGCAGGATCGAAATTTCCGGCTTCGCGCCGCCGGCAACGGTGATCAGACCGGCGTGATTCTCCTGTTCTTCGCTCTGGGCCACGAGCCAGCGCTGCAAGTCCATCGGCTCGGCAACGGTTGCCGAAAGGCCGATCGTCTGGAGGTCGGGCGCCAGCCGGCGCAGTCGTGCCAGACCGAGCGAGAGCAGATGCCCGCGCTTCGAGGTCACCAGCGAGTGCAACTCGTCGAGCACGACATAGCGCAGATCCTTGAAGAAGCGCTCCGCCTCGCCATCGGCGATGAGGAGGGCGAGCTGTTCCGGCGTGGTCAGGAGGATATCGGGCGGATAGAGCTTCTGGCGCTGTCGCTTGCCCGGCGGCGTGTCGCCCGTCCGGTTCTCGATCCTGACCGGCAGACCCATCTCCGCCACCGGCTTCATCAGGTTGCGCTCGATGTCGACCGCGAGCGCCTTCAGCGGCGATATGTAGAGCGTGTGGATGCCGGTGAATGGTGAGCCGGGCGGGACCTTGCCGCGCCGGGTAAGCGCGACCAACGACGGCAGAAATCCGGCGAGCGTCTTGCCCGCCCCGGTCGGCGCGATCAGAAGCGTACTTTCTCCAGCCTCTGCGCGTGACAGGAGTTCGAGCTGGTGGGCGCGGGGTCGCCAGCCTTTCTCCGCGAACCACTGGAGAAACGGCGCCGGCAACGTCAGCGCGTCGCTTTCGGGCAATGGAGAATCGATCCTGTTCACGGGGAACAAAAGTAGATCATGTTCGGGAAAAGAGAAGCCCGAGCGCGGTGTTGCCGGAGACAACTTGACTCTGCGACGGCGTCCGCGCGGCAATGGCCGCGGTGTTAAAGCGCGATATAGCGATCGGCGCGGTGATTGATGGCAACGAACAGGTTGAGGACGACCGCGCCGAGGACCGACCAGACGACGACCGACGGCGTCGTCACAGCAAAGGCGGTGGCGAGGACGACCATGTCGATCGCGAGCTGCACGAGCCCGGCGCGAATGCCGAAGCGCTCCTGCAGGTAGATGCCCAATATGCCGACGCCGCCGAGGCTGGCGCGGTGGCGGTAGAGCGCCAGAAGCCCGTATCCGAGCAGCAGCCCGCCGAGAAGGGCGGCCCAGGCGGGGTGAATTCCGCCGACCTGGAACAGGCGCGATTGCGTGTCGGTCAGGAACGACGTCAACGCGATGGCGATGAACGTCTTGATCGTGAAGGCCGGCCCGAGCCGCTTCAGCGAGAGATAGAAGAAGGGCAAGTTGAGGAGAAAGAAGGCAAGGCCGAAGTTCACGCCGGTCGCGTAATGCAGCAAGAAAGCGACGCCGGCGGTGCTGCCGGTCAGAAGCCCGGCGCTCGCGAGGAAATAGAGCCCGAGCGCGGCGACGAGGCTGCCGGAAAAGATACCCTGCACGTCCTCGACGGGCGTGTGGCGGGTGGGGCTGGTGTTCCAGAGACCGAAAACGCTGCTGCCTTGTGCCATGACGAATCCCCGATTGCTGCTGCATGACTCCGAAGGACAAAATCATGCAGCATTTCAAAGTGCTGCAGCGAGCTTGGCGCGTCCGGCTGGACGCGCGGCGCTGCGGTCATCAGCATTGCTGCAATGCACAAAAACATTCAAGAAAAATATGTAAGCAATGCTGACCTATTTTCGCGTGACAGCCTTGCGTTCTATGCAGGTTTCCGCGCGAGAAAGAGAATTCCCGCGATCGGCTTTCCGGCATCCATGCGAATGACCGTGCGTTCCGTTGCGACCAGCGAAAATCCGCGTTCGGCGCAGAGATCGGCGATATAGGGTTCGGAATGCGCGTAACGCAGCGACGGCCGCAGGATGAAATCCTCGTCCGTTGCAGCATCCTCGACGGAAAACGCGAAGAGGCCACCGGGTGCGAGCAGTCGGTCGGCGATCACGAAGACACTTTCGAGATTGCCGAGATACATCAAGACATCCGCCGCACTGACGAGATCGGCTCTTGCGGCGGGGAAATCGCCGAACGCGCCTGAGTCTTCCGGCGCAAGCGACAGGTCCGCCTGTGCCAGACGATCGTAGATCGTTTTTGCTTCCGCCTTGGCCAGCATGTTGGCGGAAAGGTCGAAGCCCTCGAGATAAGCGCAGCGGTGGCGGATGCGCTCGCCGAAAAGGCCGGTGCCGCAGCCGAGGTCGGTAACGTGATGAAATCGGCGGCCGCCGGTCGTTCGATCGATCAGCGCTGCGAGCTTTTCGGGCACGCTGTATTCGAGCTTCTCGACGAGGGCCTTGTCGAATCGTTCCGCATAGTCGTCGAAAAGGCGTTCGACATAGACGCTCGGCGGCTGTACGGGTGTCTCGGCCGCGCCGAGAAGGGCGAGTTTCAGGCCAGCGCCGAAAATGTCCTCGGGATTGAGCCTTAACGTGTTGCGGAGCGCCTCGATTGCTGCCTCTTTTCGGCCAGATTTTTCCTCATAGTCCGCCAGCCGAAACCAGCCGGCGGCCCAGTCGGGCGCGCGTTCGAGAGCCTGGGCCATCAGTTCCGCCGCACTTTGCGGTTCACCGGCTTCGGCGAGCATTTTTGCGTAGTCGGCGCGGCGGTCGGCGATCAGATCGCCGGAGGAGAGCTGATTGAGGGTCATCGACATGACGGTATGATTGCGATGGACGCTTCTGGCGCTGGCCACGGCAAAATACAAGCGGAATCTGAAAGACTACGCAACTCGCTTTCTCTTGCGCCTTGCGACCTCGGTGAAGGCGGCTTATTTGAAGGGTAACAGGAGAATATTCGCCGATGTCGGACGGGCTTAACAGGTTTCTGGGGGATTCGCCGCTGCGCGTGCTGGTCAAGCTCGTCGTGGTGTCGATCCTGGTCGGTTTCGTCATGACCGTGTTCGACTGGTATCCTGTCGACATTTATTTTGGCATTCGCAATTTCCTGCTCGACCTCTGGCGCACAGGTTTCGCGGCCCTCGGAAGGGTCGGCGACTATCTGTTGCTCGGGGCAGCAATCGTCATACCCGCCTTCCTCATTCTTCGTGTTTTGAGCTATCGACGGTAAGCATGCAGCATCGGCAGTTTTTCATCCGCAGGCGCGCCCTGTTGCGGGCTGGCGGTTTCCTTTCACTCGGTGTGCTTGCCGGCTGCACGACGTCAAACCTCCTCTCTACCGGCGAAGGCAGCGGGAGTGACCAGACGACCGCGACGCTTGGTTACGTCAACGCGCTGCGGAAGGATCGCGGAATGACGTCGCTTGTTCACGACCCGGTCGCGTCGGTCGCGGCATTGAGCCAGGCGGCGCGCATGGCGCGCGTCGGCAAGATGCAGCACAACATCGGCTGGCGCGACAATTTCTACGACCGGATGAAATCGCAGGGCGTCACGCTTCCCGCTGCGGAAAACATCGCCATGGGCCAAGACGATGCCGAAAGTGCCTATAACGCCTGGTTCCATTCTCCTAAGCACCTCGAAAACATGCTCGGCAACTACCGTGGCCTAGGTGTTGCTGTGGCGCAGAATTCCGCTTCCGGAAACCGCCCTTTTTGGGCCATGGTGCTCTCCGGCTGACCTGATTCCCTACTGCATGTTTCCTTAAATCGTAGCCGATTTAAGGATAAAAACATGCAGCACTTCAAAGTGCTACAGCGTTCTTTGCGCGTCTGATTGGATGCCGCTGTAGTGGTCGGTTCGGAAGCCGCCCGCAAGGAACCTGACATGGCTGCCACGGAAACCCTCGAACGCGACGCCCACGCTAACGAAGGCGGCCCGTTTCACGTCACCAATAGGCTGATCTTCTCGATCGCCCTGCCGATGACGCTGGGGTTCCTGACGACGCCACTGCTTGGTCTTGTCGACACCGCGGTGGTCGGCCGCCTCGGTCGGGCGGATCTGCTCGCCGGGCTCGCGATTGGCGCCGTGATGTTCGACCTGATTTTCACCACGTTCAACTTCCTCCGCGCTGCTACCACCGGTCTCGTGGCGCAGGCCTATGGCCGGGGCGACCGCCGGGAGCAGCAGGCGGTCTTCTGGCGGTCGCTGGTGATCGCGCTTGTCTCGGGCGTCGCCATCGTCCTGCTCTCGCCTCTGCTCTTTTCTGCCGGTATCTGGCTGATGGCCCCCGGTGCCGAGGTCGAAGCGGTCACGCGCACCTATTTCTTTTATCGGATCCTGTCCGGGCCGGCGGCGCTCGCCAACTACGCGATCCTCGGTTTCGTCCTCGGGCGGGGCGAGGGCTCCATCGGCCTCCTGCTGCAGACGCTCATCAACGGCATCAACATCGTGCTCGCCATCCTGCTCGGCCTCGTCCTCGGCTGGGGCGTGACGGGCGTGGCGCTGGCGACCGTGACGGGCGAAGTCATCGGCGCGCTCGCGGGCTTCGCGATCGTCTATGGGCGATTTGACCGGCGCGACGCACCGGACTGGGCCGCGATCTTCGCCCGCGAGCGGCTGAAGCCGCTGTTCGGTCTTAACCGCGACATCATGATCCGCTCCTTCGTTCTGCTTGCAGCCTTCACGCTCATGACGCGGATCGGCACAGCCTTCGGGCCTGTGACGCTTGCGGCCAACGCCGTGCTGATGACGATCTTCCTGGTCGCCGGATACTATCTCGACGGCCTCGCCAATGCGGCCGAGCAGTTGACAGGGCGATCGATCGGCGCCGGATATCGCCCGGCCTTCGATCGCGCCTTGCGGATGACCGCGCTTTGGTCGCTTGGGCTCGCCGCGCTGACGACGCTAGGCTTCCTTGTCTTCGGGGACGACCTGGTCGACGTGCTGACGACGGCGCCGGATGTACGGGCGCTCGCTTACGAATACATGCCCTGGGCGGCGCTGACGGCGCTGACCGGCGCGCTCGCCTTCCTGATGGATGGCGTTTTCATCGGCGCCACCTGGTCACGTGACATGCGCAACATGATGCTGGCAGCCTTTATCGGTTATGCTCTCGCGCTTGCTATACTGATCCCGGCCTTCGGCAATCACGGGCTCTGGGCAGGGCTCAACCTGTTCCTGCTGATGCGCGGCGTGTTCCTGCTGATCCTCGTGCCGCGCCGTGCCGCTCAGGCGTTTCGCGCGGCCCAGTAGTCCAGGCGGCTGCCGCGGATATCACGGATCGAGGCAAGCTTCTCGCGATCGCAGAGCTCTGACAGGCCCCGCACGATGCGGCCAGGCAGCCCCGGCCCCTCATAGATCATGCAGGAATAGAGCTGGACGAGATCGGCGCCGGCGCGGATTTTCTCCGCTGCGGTTTCCGCCGAGTGGACGCCGCCGACGCCGATGATCGGCAGGGCGGGGCCGACACGCTTGCGCATCCGCGCGAGCACCGCCGTCGATTTTTCGAAAAGCGGCCTGCCGGAAAGCCCGCCCGCTTCTTGAGCCTGTCGCTGATCCTTCAATCCGTCACGCGCAAGCGTGGTGTTGGAAACGATCAGGCCGTCGAGATCATGCGCCAACACTTCTGCCGCGATGTCGTCCATTCCTTCTTCGGTGAGATCGGGGGCGATCTTCAGGAAGACCGGGATTCGTTTTGTGCTTTTCCTTGCTTCGTCGTCGCGGGCCGCGAGGACAGCCGAAAGCAGTGCTGCCAGGCTTTCGCGTGCTTGAAGGTCGCGCAGGCCGGGCGTGTTCGGCGACGAGATGTTGGCCGTGAAATAGCGCGCGACCGGATAGAATGTCCGGATCCCCGCCACATAGTCGCTGATACGATCGGCACTGTCCTTGTTGGCGCCGATATTGACGCCGATCAGTGCCTGGCGCGAGCAGCCATGAAGGCGCGCGAGCGCGGCTCCATGGCCTTCGTTGTTGAAGCCGAGCCTGTTGATGACCGCCTGGTCGTCCACCAGCCGGAAGATGCGGGGCTTGTCGTTGCCGCGCTGAGGCCTCGGCGTGACCGTGCCGATTTCGGTGAAGCCGAAGCCGATCTTCAGGAGCGCCTCCGGCACTTCCGCATTCTTGTCGTACCCGGCCGCCATGCCGATAGGGTTAGGGAACGTGAGGCCAGCGATTTCTTGGCTGAGGCGCGGATCGGCCGGCGCTGCGCAACGCGGCACGAGCCCGCTCTTGAGCGCCTTGATCGATAGACCATGCGCCGCCTCCGGATCGAGAAGGAAAAGGCCGCTGCGTGAGAGGAATTTCAGCGCATCGATCATGGTAGAAGCTCAGGAAAGACGTGGAGACCGTCGGCACCCAACGGCAGCGGCTTCTCCCAGATCACCGCATCGAGCGGGAGCGGCCCGTAAAGATGCGGAAACAGCGCGCCGCCACGCGAAGGTTCGTAGACGAGCTTGTCGCCTAGAGCGGCGCCGTCGATGGCGATGAGCAGCAGCCCGTCCTGTCCTTCGAAGTGCCTTGCGGCCGTTTCGACGACCTGGTCCCCGGTCGAGAAATGGATGAAGCCATCGGCGAGGTCGACGGGAGCCCCCGTGAACTGTCCTGCCCGCCGCGCCTCCTGCCATAGAAGTGCCGGAACGATCTTGTATATAATGGCGTTCATGTGCCCGCTGTCCGTCGTGAAACCCAATCGTGGCCTTGCCGCAAATATTGGCGCTTGTCCACCACGGAAGGCGGATTTCCGCAGCATCCAATGGAGGCGCTGTCATGAGGAAGGTAGTTGCGGCACTGGCGATGGGGCTGGCGCTCGGCTGGGTCGCGCCGGCTTATGCGCAGGAGGTACCCCCGGGGCGCTACAGCATGCAGAAATCGGACACCGGCATTGCGCGGCTCGACACTAAGACGGGCGAGGTTACATTGTGCCGGGAAAAGGACGGCGAGCTCGTCTGCAGGATGGCGGCCGATGAGCGGGCAGCCTTAGAGCGGGAGATCGATCTTTTGACCAAGCGCGTCGAGGCGCTGGAAAAGGCAGTCAAAAGCGGTGAAACTGCGATGAAACCGGCTCTTCCGAGCGACGAAGAGATTGACCGGACGATGAGCATCATGGAAAGAATGATGCGCAAGTTCATGGAGATCGTGAAGGATCTCGAAGGGAGCGGAGACGGTTCCACCGATGGTACCGGGGTGCCGCAAAAGACCTGACGGGCGCCGGCACGAACCATTGAGACGCGATCCGGCGCGTTGGAGGATGCGCGGGATCCGGGGCTGAGGCTCTTGGGAGGGAGCATCCAATGCCGGATATGACCATCATCATCGCCGATGACCACCCGCTTTTTCGTGGTGCAATGCGCCAGGCGCTGAGCGGCATGGCCGATGCTCCGGGTATCGTCGAAGCCGGTGACTTCGCGGCCGCGCGCAAAGCCGCCGCAGAGCACCCGGATGCCGACCTGATGCTGTTGGACCTCACCATGCCCGGCGTCAGCGGTCTTTCGGGCCTCATCGCGTTGCGGGCGGAGTTTCCGAGCCTCCCGGTGATGATCGTCTCGGCCCATGACGATCCGGCAACCATTCATCGTGCGATCGATCTTGGCGCCGCCGGCTTCCTCTCCAAGTCTGCTGGCATTGAGGAAATTCGCGACGGTATCACCAGGGTGATCGCCGGTGAAGTTTTCGTGCCGGCCGGCTACGACCAGAATCAGGAATACGAGCCGGAAGTGGCCGATCTCCTGCATCGCCTGCAGACGCTGACACCGCAGCAGTCGCGCGTGCTCAGCATGCTTGCCGAGGGCCTGCTCAACAAGCAGATCGCCTACGAGCTCGGCGTCTCCGAGGCGACGATCAAGGCCCATGTTTCAGCGATCCTGCTGAAGCTTAACGTCGACAGCCGCACGCAGGCCGTCATCCAGTTGTCGAAGATAGGTACGGTGGCAGCTGCCTGATTTGGCGCTTCGTCGGTAAAGTCCCGGAAAATGTGAGCGGGTCTCCGCCCTTCATCCGGCTGCCGGCCACTTTCTCCCCCCGCGCGGGGCGAAGGAGACTCGCGGCACCCGCCGAACCTCCAAGTCCCCTCTCCTCGCTTGCGGGGAGAGTGTTAGGGTGAGGGGCAATTGCACACGGTTTGTTCGGCCAAATAGCGCCGCTGTTCCGCAGCCGCCTTGCCCGCAATGGAGAGCTGGGTCAACCATGCGCGCATGGCTGCCGGACGGACAGGCTTGTTTTGCAAGGCGACCCCGTCGCGCTCGGCGGCGCCGCGCACCTCCGGTGAGCGGTCGGCGGTCACCAGCAGGGCCGGAATGTTTTCCTCCCAAAGCGCGCGGATGCGGTCAATCGCTTCGATGCCGGTGCCATCGTCGAGGTGATAGTCGGCGATGATCGCATCGGGTCTCTTCGCTTGGTGGCCGGGGCCCATTTCCGAGCAGCCGGCAAGCGATTCCACCGTGGTGACGTTGCAGCCCCAGCCGCCGAGCAGCACTGCCATGCCGTCGAGAATCTTCGGCTCATTGTCGATGCAGATGACGCTCAAGGCCGTCAGGGCGTCATTCGCCTTCGCGGCCGCGGCATCTCGCGGTTTGGCGCGTTCGCTGACGCTTGCCTCGAGCGGCACCGTGACCTTGAAGCCTGTGCCTTTGCCATGCTTCGACTGAAGGCTGACCGGGTGGTTGAGGACGCGCGAGATGCGGTCGACGATCGAGAGGCCGAGCCCGAGACCGGCCGCCGTCCGCGCGCCTTCATCGAGGCGTGCGAACTCCTTGAACACGGTGCGGAATTTCGAGGGCGGAATGCCGATACCGGAATCAAGCACCTCGATCGTCGCGGCCCGTCCGCGCCGACGCACGCCGACGAGCACCTTGCCCTTCAGCGTGTATTTGACGGCGTTCGAGACCAGGTTCTGGACCACTCGCCGCAAGAGGTTCGGATCGCTGCGCACGACAAGGGATGTCGGCATGACGATGAGTTCGAGACCCTTCGCCCGCGCCATCGGAGCAAAATCCGTCTCGATGCGCCGCAGCAATTCGTTGAGCGGCACCGATTGCAGGCGCGGCTTCATAGCCCCGGTGTCGAGCCTGGAAATATCGAGCACCGCACCGAGAATGGCTTCTACCGATTCCAGCGAGGAATCGATGTTCTGAACGAGCGTGCTGTTGTCGGAATCACCGAGGCGCTCGACGAGCGACGAAGAATAGAGCCGCGCAGCGTTCAATGGCTGCAGAATGTCGTGTCCGGCGGCAGCGAAGAAACGGGTCTTGCCGATGTTGGCTTCCTCGGCTGCCGCCCGCGCTTCGGCGAGTTCCCGGTTGACCCGTGTCAGTTCTCCCGTCCGTTCGGTGACGCGCAGTTCCAACGTCTCGTTGGCTTGTTTCAGAGCCATGTCGGCGGCGACGCGCTGCGTGATGTCTGTATAGGTGGTGACGATGCCTTTGTCCGGCATAGCGTTGGTTCTGACTTCTATGATGCGCTCGCCATTCGCAAGCTCGAGCAGGAAGGGCTTGTCGAGCGTCAGGAAATTGGCGATCAGCGCCTTTTCCTGATCCTTGCGGATATCGCCGCGTCTCGTCAGGATCTCGACGATATCGGAGAGCGGGAAGCCGACCTGACCTGCGGCCTCCGGCAAATCGAGCAATTGCCTGAAACGGCGGTTCCAGATGATCAGGTTGTTGGCATTGTCGAAGACGGCGATGCCCTGATCCATTTGCGAGAGCGCCGTTTGCAGCATGTCCTGGTTATACTGCAGGGCCTCGCTCGCCTGATCGAGCAGCCAGGCCGTATCCGAGGAGGCATCGTCCATCCGCTGCAGCACGAGCGAAAGCACGAGGCGGGCCGAGGATGAACCGATGGCGCTGCCGAGCAGTTGTTCCGAGAAATGAATGAGTGCCATGTCGGCCGAGGCGTTCTCGTCGAGCCAACGGCCGGACTGCTGCTCATAGGTGTGGAAGGAGCGCTGCATGCGTTCCTCGCCCATGTAGCGGGCGATCGTCGTCTTGAGGTCGCGCACGGTCACCTTGGTCTTGCGCCCGCGGAATGTTCCTTCCGTGCGCGAACGGCGGGTGATGAACACGCCGGCCTGGAAGCGCTCCAAGGGCTTTGGCGCCCGGGTCAGCGAGGCAAGCACGTAGGCCGTGCTGTTGACGAAAAGGCTGAGCGCCGTGGCATTGACCAGGGGGTCGGCATCCGGCCCCGAAAAGAGATCGGTGAACGGCAGAAGGAAGCTCAGCACCGTCGCCGCGACGTGGGAATTGTCAGGTCCGCCAAGGCTTGGCAGGAACAGGAGATAAGCCCAGACGAGAAAACCGCAGACCATTCCGGTGATCGCCCCGCGGGCATTGGCCTGCCGCCAGACGAGGCCGCCGAGGAGCGCAGGCGCCATCTGCGATACGGCAACGAAGGAGAGAAGCCCAAGCGAAGCGAGGCCAGCACTGATATCGGCCGAGCGATAATAGGCATAGCCGAGCAGAAGGACGACGAAGATCGCCGTGCGGCGAATGTTGAGCAGCGTCCCCGCCATGTCCTCCTGGAGTCCGCCGCGCAAGCCGAGGCGCCGGCGCAGGAACACCGGCATGACGATATCGTTGGAAATCATGATCGACAGCGCCACCGAAGCGACGATGACCATGGCGGTTGCCGCGGAAAAGCCGCCGATGAATGTCGTCAGCGAAAGGAGGGGGACCTCGCCGGCAAGCGGCAGCTTCAACAGGTAGAGGTCCGCGTCGCCGGAGCCCGAGAAGGTCAGGATGCCTGCGATGGCGATCGGCAGCACGAAGAGGTTGATTGCGATGAGATAAAGCGGAAAGAGAACGCCCGCGGTGCGCAATTCGGTTTCGGTCCGGTTCTCGACCACGGTGACGTGGAACTGCCGCGGCAGTATGATGATGGCGAAGGCCGAGAGCACGATCAGCAGGATCCATCGCGCCGGCGGCGTGCGGTATTCGAGGGCGGCGAGGACCGCAGGACTTTGCTGGGCTTGCGCCCACAGATTCGCGGGGCCATCGAACAGGACGAAGACGACGTAGACGCCGATCGTGAGCATCGCCACGAGCTTCACGACCGATTCCATGGAGATCGCGAGGATGAGACCGTCCTGATGCTCGGTCGCATCGGTATGGCGCGTGCCGAAGACGATCGCGAAGCAGGCGAGGAAAAGCGTGACGAGCAGCGGTAGATCGATGAAGGTCTGCCCTGCACCAATGCCATAATGGCTCGTGTCGATCATCGCCGCGACCGAGCTCGAAACCGCCTTGAGCTGGAGGGCGATATAGGGAATGGCCCCAACCAGTGAAATGAACGCAACGATCGCGGCAACCGCCGGGTTCTTGCCGTAGCGCGCAGCCATGAAATCGGCGACGGATGTGAGCTTTTCGGTCTTGGCGAGTTGGATGATGCGGCGGACTAGCGGCATGCCGAGCGTGAACATCAGGATCGGCCCGATATAGATGCCGGTGAACTCGAGCCCGCGTTCGGCCGCCAGTCCCACGCCGCCGAAATAGGTCCAGGATGTGCAATAGATCGCGAGGCTGAGCGCATAGACCAGCGGCCTGCCCTTGCTGGCAGCGTTGTTTCTCCTGGCTCGCCGGTCGCCATAACTTGCGACTGCGAAGAGCAGCAGCAGATAGGCGAAGGCCGAGGCAAAAATAACAGAAGCCGAAAGCATGCCTCACTCCTCCGAAAGTCAGCATAGGGCAAGTCCAGCGGGTTGAGAATTGCCTGGCCTATGCGTCTTAAGTCCAAGAATGCGGGCGTTCTCTTGGCCGGGTTTGATCCGACTTGATCAAATGCAAAGAACGGTTCCCACCGGGCGACCTTTGGTCTAGATTCCAAACCAGCGGTTGCCGCTTAGGACAGATGCGGTTGCCGTTCTTAAACGGGGACTACACGGAGAGACGCATGCTGAACGAATTCAAGGAGTTTATTGCCCGCGGCAACGTCATGGATCTTGCGGTTGGCGTGATCATTGGCGCCGCCTTCAGTAAGATCGTCGATTCGGTCGTCAACGATCTCGTAATGCCGATCGTCGGCGCCATCACCGGCGGCGGCTTCGACTTCTCCAATTATTTCATTCCGCTTTCCGCGAACGTCACCGCGCCCTCGCTTGCGGCGGCTCGTCAGCAGGGCGCCGTCTTTGCCTATGGCAACTTCATCACCGTGCTCATCAATTTCCTGATCCTTGCCTGGATCATCTTCCTGATGATCAAGGTCGTGAACCGGATACGTGCTTCGGTCGAAACGAAAAAGGAAGCGGCGCCCGCGGCTCCGCCGCCGCAGGATATCCTGCTTCTTTCCGAGATTCGCGATCTATTGAAACAGCGCGCCTGATCGCCTCACGGCGATTGCGGCTTCGATCTCGCTGGCCGGTAAAAACATCCAGGGATTCAAAGTGCTACAGCGTCCCTTGTGCGTCTGAAAAGACGCACGGCGCTGTAGGTGCCGCGAAACATCACAAAAATCGATAAACCAGTCAGATAATGTCGCGTGATCGTCCGCGCAAAAGCGTCTAGAAGCTGCGGGCTGTAGCACATTGAATTGCTGCACGATTTTGTCATGCAGCAGGAGCCCCCACATGACGATCATGAACACTCTCAGCCCCCGGTCTCTTTCGGCCCCCGAAAGCGGCATCGTCGAGGTTGTGAATTATGCGCGCGGTCGGGAAGGCGTGATTCCGCTCTGGGTGGGCGAGGGGGACCTTGCCACGCCGGACTTCATCAGCCGGGCGGCGGCCGAAGCGCTTGTGGCCGGCGAGACCTTCTACACCTGGCAGCGTGGCATCCCGCCGCTTCGCGAAGCGCTGGTGCACTACTATCAGCGCCGGTTCCAGAAGACGCTGTCTCCGGAACATTTTTATGTCACGGGATCGGGGATGCAGGCGATCAAGCTCGCGATCGAGGCGGTGACGTCGCCCGGCGACGAAATTGTGCTGCTGACGCCCGCCTGGCCGAACTTTGCCGCTGCCGCCGAGATTTCGGGAGCCCGGCCGGTTTCCGTGCCCCTTCGTTTCGAGCATGGCAAATGGCAGCTCGACCTCGACAGCCTCGATGCCGCGATCGGCGAGAAAACGCGGGCCTTGTTCATCAACACGCCGTCCAATCCGACCGGCTGGACCGCGACGAAGGATGATCTCAGAGCCATTCTGACGCTCGCGCGCAAGCACGGTCTCTGGATCATCGCCGACGAAATCTATGCACTCTACTACTATGCCGGCGGGCGAGCGCCGTCGTTCCTGGACATCATGGACGATGACGACCGGATCCTGTTCGTCAATTCCTTCTCCAAAAACTGGTCGATGACCGGCTGGCGCCTCGGCTGGATCGTTGCGCCGCCGGCGATGGGGCAGGTGCTGGAAAATCTGATCCAGTATTCGACATCGGGCGTTGCGCAATTCATGCAACGCGGCGCGGTTGTGGCCCTCGATGAGGGAGATGCCTTTGTCGACGAGAACATTGCCAAGGCCGCGCTGAGCCGCGATCTGCTCTGCGACGCACTGATCGCGACCAATCGCGTCGAAACACTGAAGCCGGATGGCGCGCTCTATGCATTCCTGAAGATCGACGGTGTGACTGATTCCCGGCAAGCGGCGCTCGACATCGTCGACAAGACGGGGGTCGGACTGGCGCCCGGAACCGCCTTCGGCGAGGGCGGTTCACTCTTCATGCGCGCCTGCTTCCTGCGCGATCCGGCGCAAGTAGCGGAGGCGGCCCAGCGCCTCAGCGGCTACATATTGAGCCGGTAGAATTCTCCCGGCTCGACCGAAGCAGTCCTCAGGCCATTCCCTGCGAGACTAACGCACCAGCCGGATAGCGCCCGGGTAGTAGATGCTCTTGTCGGCAAGCTCCGTCGTGCAATCCATCTTGAATGTGCTGTTACCGGTCAGGGTGATTTCCTGGGCGATCAGCCGGATGCACTCGCCGCTCGTTGCGCCATTGCCCGAATATTGCAGTTCAGCAGCGTCGGGGAGGTAGACGATACCGGTCAAGGACGACCGGCTGTTGCCGTTGATGATCGCGGTCTCCACATTTCCATGCTCGGCGACGATGGAGAACCCGGCCCAATCGCCTACGAGCGACGGCGAGATATTGAACGTTGCAGAGCCGTTGATGCTGAGCACGGCGCCGTTCATGAGGAAGAAAGTGACGCCGGTCCCTGTCACATTGGCCTGGCTGCCGAATTCGAGACGCCCGCCATCGATGATGTAGTTGCCGGAAAGGAGTTTTACGGCGCGTTTGATGTCCAGGCTGTGATAGGTTCCGGGCTTCAATGTGACGACGTAGCCCTCATTGTTGTTCTTAGGCGTCTTGCCGGTGCCGTTACAGTCGCCATTGCCGCCGCCGCCGGCGATGAAGTCCTGTCCGCAACCGGAAAGATCGACCCACGCCGATGTTTTTGGCAGGACCTTGTTCTTGAACGGGTCGGCCACGCGTGACGCGCCTTCCATCGCCTGGGCGCAAGCAAGTTCGACCGATAGCGGCGAACTGTAAATTCCGCCGGCGGCGTAAAGACACTCCGCCTTGAGCTTGCCTGTGCCGCCGACATAGATCGATTGATCGTCGTTGGAGTCCGAGATGACGGTGCATCCGGTCAGATCGACGGCTGCGCTGCCGCTGACTTCGAATGCCCGGTCGGCCGTGTTATGCAGTGCCAGAATACAGGCTTCCGCGCTGGCCGCGCGCGCCGCAACGGCCTGGCGCCGGATTTTGAGCGGCAGGCGCTCCAGGAACATCGGCTTATAGTCGAAGCTGAATTCCGCTGCGGCGACGTCTTCGATCGTGCTGTGCGTGAACGCGACGGACAATGCGCCTTGCGTGGGTGTGTCCGCGAGATTGGCTCCGTCGACGACGTTTTCTTGCGGCAGCGCGTAGTTGCTCCAGAAGAACTTCTCCGCCGCTTTGGAGGCTTCGCTTTCGTCCGCGCCTTCGCCGTAGGCTCGCACGGAACCAAGCGCGGCGGCGTCCAGCGCAGCCTGCATTTTCTCGGCTTCGAGATAGGCACCGACGAAGTCGAGCGTCAGGCCGGCGGCGGCGATGATGGGGACGATCGCGATTGCTCCGAGGACGGCGAAATTGCCGTTTTTGTCGCGAGCCAATCGACTCAATTGGGCATGGAACTTCGCACGTCTCATTCGTGGTTCCCCCTGGAAGGCCAATATTTCGAAAGGCTAATGCATGTCCACTTCAGAATCCGTTAGTGAGTGCGTGTGTTTTTTAATAAAATTTAATATTTTCTGAGTTTCAGGTGAGAAGAGCATGTATGACCGCCCTTCACGCCCAGTCATGCGGAAGCTGAAGGCACGTGTCCGGTACAGATGTATAAAATTCTCGATAATCAGCAGATGGGTATTTAACTACAACCGCGAGAATATCGGGCGAAGGCCGCTGGGCGCGCCCCGAGTTTACCAATTCAGAAAGCTCAGCTCGTCTTTCCTGTCCCCATCTTTGAGGGGATGGAAACCGGGCAATGGCGATATTGGTAACGGGCGGGGCGGGTTACATAGGCAGCCACATGGTGTGGTCGCTGCTCGATGCGGGCGAGTCTGTCGTGGTGGTCGACAGGTTGTCCACAGGTTTCCGCTGGGCGATCGCGCCGGAAGCAAAGTTCTATTTCGGCGACGTCGGCAACAGGACGCTGCTTGGCGGGATCTTTGCGGAAAACGAGATCGATGCGGTCATCCATTTCGCGGGATCAGCGGTCGTTCCGGAATCTGTCGCCGACCCGCTTGCCTACTATGAAAATAACACGGCGAACACGCGCACGCTGGTCGCCGCGACGATCGCGGCCGGCGTTCGCCATTTCGTGTTCTCATCGACCGCGGCGGTCTACGGCACTCAGGATACTGCCGACCCGGTCAAGGAAACAGCCACGTTGCGTCCCGAGAGCCCCTATGGCCGTTCGAAGCTGATGTCGGAAATCATGCTGCAGGACGCCGCTGCCGCTCATGATTTCCGCTACGTGGTGCTGCGCTATTTCAACGTCGCCGGAGCGGATCCGCTCGGCCGCGCCGGGCAATCGACTACGGGTGCGACTCATCTGATCAAGGTCGCCTGCGAGGCCGCTCTCGGCATACGCCGCAAGGTCGATGTCTACGGAACCGATTATCCGACCGCGGACGGTACCGGCATTCGGGATTATATCCACGTTGCCGATTTGGTTACGGCACACAAGGACGCGCTCGGCTATCTAAGAGGCGGCGGCGAACCACTGACGAGCAATTGCGGTTATGGCAAAGGTTTTTCGGTGCTGCAGGTTCTCGACGCGGTGCGGCGGGTGTCGGGGCGTGATTTCCGTATAGACTATGCACCGCGGCGTCCGGGCGACGCCGCACAGGTCGTCGCGGACTCCTCGCTTGCGCGGCTGAAGCTCGACTGGGTGCCGACCCATGCAAGCCTCGAAGACATCGTCCTGAGCGCCTTCGACTGGGAGCGGTATCTCAGCCGCAAGAACAGCTACGACAAGGCGGTCTGAAGAATTGGCCGGGACCGCGGTGTCGGCTGCGATGGCGGCAATTGTCAGGTAGCGGGCTACTCCTCAGCCTCGCCGAGCAGGCGGCGTTCGTGCGCAATGGCATGATCGATCAGCTGGGCCCAGATGCCCTCGTAGAAATCGGGGTCGAGGCCGAGTTCGCTCGCGTGCCTGCGCGCATTTGCCCGCACTTCGGCCACGCGTGCCGGGATATCGGCTTTCAATTTGAGCGGACGCTTTATCTCGGCCGCGCGATCGATGTAACCCCAGCGCTCCGCAAGCAGCTTCATCAGGGCGCGGTCGAGCCGGTCGATCTCGACACGCACATCCGCCATTGTCGTGCATTCTGCGGGGGTCTTCTGCATCGCTTGTCCAGCTCCTGCGGGGCGGAAACCGCCCGACTGCATGTTTCCTTGAATCGTAGCGATCCAAGGACAAAACACGCAGAGATTCAAAGGCTACAGCGCCCTTTGGGCGTCTGATAGGACGCGCGGCGCCGTAGGGTTCGTTGCGGCCGAACTGCTAGCAAAGCGAAGCGTGGCTGAGAAGAGGCAAAACGACCGCAGCGACCTACAGCGCCACGCGTCCAATCGGAAGCGCTAAGGGCGCTCTAGCAATTTGAATGGCTGCATGATTTTGTCCTTAAATCGATTCCGCTTTAAGGAATCATGCCATAGCGGGATGAGGAAAATTGTGTGCGGTTTACTGCCCGCATCCCGCTCTAACTTATTACAACGATTACCATGATTCTGGATCGATTCGATCCAGAATCATCATGAGCTGGGCACTGCGGCTCCCGGAGTGGTCACCTCGGCGGGTGATCGCCGGGGAGGAGGGTGCGGTCCTGTCTCCGCCGACGATCGCCCGCCGATGTGTATGAAGACGCTAGGCCTTCAAACTTGAGCGAGGCTTTTATCGCTGACGGCAGCACACCTTATCAGGCGCACACAAAGGCTAAGTGCCCAGCACCAGTTTGATCGCGAGGCCGACGATGCTGACTGCAGCCACCCCTGCAAGCCAGAGCGCGACAAACCAGAGAAGCTTCCGGGCCGTGCCGTCCGCACGCATCAATGGTAGCCCTCCTCCGGATCGACTTTGCCGCGAAAAACCCAATAGGCATAGCCGGTATAGGCGAGAACGATCGGTACGAGCACGAGCGCCCCGGCAAGCAGGAAGGCAAGGCTTTCCGGCGGCGCGGCCGCTTCCCAGATGGTGAGCGACGGCGGCACCATATAGGGATAGAAACTGATGCCGATGCCGATGTAGCCAAGGAGGAAAAGGCCGAGGGCCGCGACGAACGGCTGCGCGTCGTACCGGTCACGAATGCCCTTGATGAGGAGATAGAGGCAACCAAGGACGAGCAAGGGAACGATGACGCTGAAGATTGCAGTCGGCCAGCCGAACCAGCGTTGCAGATAGACCGGCTCGAGAAATGGCGTCCAGAGGCTGACGACACCCATCGCGCCGACGGTCGCAAAGCAGCACCTGAGCGCAATCGTGCGCGCCCGGTCGGCGAGATCACCGTGCGTCTTCATCACGAGCCAGGTCGCGCCGAGCAAGGCGTAGCCGACGACGATCGCGATGCCGGTCACGATGGAAAAGGGCGTCAGCCAGTCCCACCAGCTGCCGGCATAGGCGCGGTTTTCGACCGGTATGCCCTGGACGAGTGCACCGAGTGCGATCCCTTGCGCGAAGGCGGCGAGCATCGAGCCGCCGGCAAAGGCCCAGTTCCACAAAAATTCGGCGCGTTTGGTGCGCCAGCGATATTCGAACGCGACGCCCCGGAAGATCAGGCCGATCAGCATGGCGATGATCGGCGCATAGAGCGCCGGCAGCACCGTCGCATAGGCAAGGGGGAAAACAGCCATGAGGCCGCCGCCGCCGAGCACGAGCCAAGTTTCGTTGCCATCCCAGACGGGGGCAACCGAGTTCATCATCACGTCGCGATCATGCTTCTCGGGGAAAAGCGGGAAAAGGATGCCGACACCGAGATCGAAGCCGTCGAGGACGACATAGGCCAGAACGGCAAAGGCAATGATGGCGGCCCAGATCAGTGGGAGATCAAAGTCCATGATGCGCTCCATGGGATGTGGCGCTTGCCGGGCCGTGTGCGACACCGGCCGCGCGGATCGGGCCCTCGTCCAGCTCTGGCATGGTGTCGCGCGGCAGCCGCGCCATCAGCCGGAGGATGTAGAAGGTCCCCGCGCCGAAGACGAAGAAGTAGACGATGATGAAGGCCAGAAGCGAAGCGGAAACGGCAGGAGCTTCTATCGGCGCGACCGAGTTGGCCGTCAGCAGATGACCGTAGACGGTGTAAGGCTGGCGACCCACTTCCGTGGTTACCCATCCGGCCAGAACCGCGACGAAGCCGGCAGGACCCATCAGTACGGCGGCGCGGTGGAGCCAGAGATCGCTGTCGAGCGTACCGCGGTAGCGGCACCAGAGCGACCACAGCCCGATGCCGAGCATGGCGAGGCCGATGCCGACCATGATGCGGAATGACCAGAAGATCACGGCGATCGGCGGATGCAATTCGGCGGGGACCGTGTCGAGTCCGGCAAGCGGCGCATCAAGATCGTGTTTCAGGATGAGGCTTCCGAGCTTCGGCACCTCGATCGCGTAGTCGATGCGCTTCTCGGCTGAATTGGGGATGCCGAACAGCACCAGCGGCGCGCCGTCGGGATGGCTTTCGAAGTGGCCTTCCATTCCCATCACCTTGGCGGGTTGATGCTCGAGCGTGTTGAGCCCGTGCTGGTCGCCGGCGAGAATCTGGATCGGCGCAACGATCGCCGCCATCCACATCGCCATCGAGAACATGGTGCGGGCCCGGCGTGGTGCCGTCTGGCGCAGAAGATGCCAGGCGCCGCAGGCGCCGACGACGAACGCCGTCGTCAGATAGGCGGCAAGTACCATGTGGACAAGGCGGTATGGGAAGGACGGGTTGAAGATGATCGCCCACCAGTCTACCGGCATGAACTGACCGGCCCCGTTCATCGCAAAACCCGCCGGCGTCTGCATCCAGGAATTGGCGGACAGGATCCAGGTCGCCGAAATCAGCGTGCCGATCGCCACCATGGTGGTTGCGAAGAAATGCAGTCTCGGACCGACACGGTTCAGGCCGAAGAGCATGACGCCGAGAAAGCCGGCTTCCAGGAAGAAAGCCGTCAGGACCTCGTAGCCCATCAAAGGGCCGATGATCGGGCCGGCCTTGTCGGCAAACACGCTCCAGTTGGTACCGAACTGATAGGACATGACGATTCCGGAAACGACGCCCATGCCGAAGGTGACCGCGAAAATCGTCTTCCAGAAGTTGAAGAGCTCCAGATAGACCTCGTCCTTCTTCCAGAGCCAGAGGGCTTCTAAGACGGCGAGGTAGCTGGCAAGGCCGATGGAGAAGGCCGGAAAGATGATGTGGAAGGAGACGGTAAAGGCAAACTGCATGCGGGCGAGCATGGTTGCGTCGAAGGATTCAAACACGACGTGATCCTCTTGGGCGTTACCGAAAAGCCAGGCGCCCGCCTGTCAGCCGGAGCCGTCATTTCATCGTGTGATTGAATCTGAAGCAATATTGCCAAACGTCAATGACGGGCGGATCGCCACGTTGTCACACTGCGGCAATGTTTCGCCCGCGGCATTTTGGGCGCGCGCCGCCTCCCCTGTCATTGAGCAGAGAGCACAGCCATCCTTTTGGCCCGATAGGGATTGTCCAAGACCGAGTGATAGCCGGCGAGGTCCTTGGCGTTCCGGTATACGACGATGGCGCGCCCGTCGGGATGGTCGGCAAACCATTGCGCAAGCCGATGCCGAGGGACATCGTCAACCGGTTTTTGAAGGCGCGCCAGGAACCCCAACTCGGCATGATAGTTCTCGACGAAAGCCCAGTCCTTGTCGCGATTTGCACGCATATAGGCGGCCACCGGCTCCAGATCGTAGCGCTTCAGGATCGTCACCGACGCGATGGCCTGGCCGGCCACGATGGCGACGACCATGATCGCCAGGCCCTGCGCCATTTGCCGGGTAGAGACCTCCTTCAGGCAAAGGGCCATGGCAAGAACGACGGCCGGCAACAGCGGCAGCAGATAATGCGGCTGCTTCTCGCTGATGAGGGAGAACAACAAGAATGTGGGCACGAACCAGCAGACGAGGAACCGGATGCCTTCCGTCTCCCATAAGCCTTCGCGTAGCACCGCAGCACCTCTCCAGAAGCGGGGAAGGAAGACCCACGGGATAAGCGCCGCGGGCAAGAAGGGCAGATAGAAGTAGAAGGGTTGCACGTGGGCGTCGAGCTTTCCGGTCGCCCTCCCGACGGTCTGCATCCAGAGCAGCGCGTAGGCAAACTTGCCGTCGGACTGCTGCAGCACCGGGATGAGCCAACAGAGAACGATTGCGGCCGCTACACCCAGGGCCGCAAGAATTCCGAGGTACCATCTCACCGGTTGCCTCAAATTGCTGGCCCAGAGCGGTGCCAGCAAGATCGGGAAGAGTAAGTGGAGGAATGCCACTGGTCCCCTGGCGAGAACACCGAGTCCCAGGGACACGCCTATAAGCACCACGGAGCGCCAACCCCGCGCGCGCGTATAGACGACCGTGCCGATGAGGGACAGCAAGACGAAGACGGTCAACGTAAGGTCGAAGTAAATGACAGTGCTGTAGGCGAGAAAGGGCGCGCCGGCGACCATGATAATGGCCGTGCGATCACCCTGCCTCTGAAAACCGGGGAACAGCACGCGGCCGAGAGCGACCGTAAGGTATACGCATGCCAGAGACGAAAGCACGACCGGAAGCGTTGCCGCCCAGCGAGAGACCCCGAAAATTGCCCATGAGGCATTGATGAGCCAGAAGAGAAGGGGAAGCTTGTGGTGATAGGGCGCGAAGTTCATCGTCAGCGGCTTGAGCCAGTCCTGGCTGAGATACATCTCCCACGCCACGCTGGTGTAGCGCGTCTCGTCGATGGGCAGGAGCGGCCTGAAGGAAATCGCGGCCAGGAAGAGGATGAAAACGACGAGGGGGAGCCAAACGAGCCTGGTCCACGCGGGAAGGGCCATATGCACGCAGTGTGATTCCGCTGATGTTGCTGCTCTCAACAACATGATCGGAGAACCTGTCTGGTTGCTGTCAAACACTCAAAACAAGGCATCCCGCATTGACCGTTACATGCATGCATTTTAGGTCACGCTGATTTTAGGCCGAATCGACCCAAAAATCATAAACGTGATCGGCTCTAATAAGCTGAGACGCTGGATTCGGGCTGAGAACTGCTTCTAGTGTTGCTCATCCGGCAAGATAGCTCTCTGCGAGCTCGGTCCAGAAGGCGGCGCCGATCGGCAGCAGGTCGTCATTGAAGTTGTAGCCGGGATGGTGGAGCGGTTTCTCGTCGCCGGTCACTCTTGATCCGAGAAAGAAATAGCTGCCGGGCCGCTCCTTCAGCATGTAGGCGAAATCCTCGCTGCCCATGAACGGGCGAGCAAGATCAACAATCTTGTCTGGCCCGGCGAAGCGGATCGCAAGGTCGCGGACGAAATCGGTCTCCCTCTTGTGGTTGATCGTCGCGTCATAGCTACGCTGATAGTCGACGGTGGCGCGCATGCCGAAGCTTGTCGCCTGCGCCTCCGTGATCATTCGGATGCGGCGCTCCAGCTCATCGCGAACGGCGGGGTCAAAGGAGCGAATGCCGACGACGATCTCGGCCCGCTCCGGAATGATGTTGCTCGCGGAGCCGGCGTGAAAGGCGCCGACCGTGACGACGGTCGGGTCCATGGGGTGGATGTTGCGCGACACGATGGACTGCAGCGCCATGACGATGCTGGCGCCGCAGACGATCGGATCGGCGGTCTCCTGCGGTTCGGCGCCGTGACCGCCACGGCCATGGACGGTGATCCGCGCCTCGTCCACCGCTGCCATGATCGGGCCTTCGCGCAGGGCGAACTGGCCGAAGGGAAGGTTCGGTTCGTTGTGGAGCGCGAACACGGCGTCGCAGGGGAATTTCTCGAACAGGCCCTCGTCGATCATGATCTTCGCACCGCCGAAGTTCTCCTCGGCCGGCTGGAAGATGAGATGGATCGTGCCGTCGAAATTCCTCCGTTCGGCAAGCGCGCGGGCGGCGCCGAGCAGCATCGCCGTATGGCCGTCATGCCCGCAGGCGTGCATCAACCCCGGCGTCGTGCTGGCATAGTCGAGACCGGTCTCCTCGTGGATCGGCAAGGCATCGATATCCGCGCGGATGCCGATCGAGCGCCCCCCGGTGCCGTTCCTCAGCGTGCCGACCACGCCGGTCTTCGCAAGTCCAGTCGTTACCGTGTAGCCAAGCGCATCGAGGTGCCGCGCAATGAACGCCGAGGTCCGCGTCTCCTCGAGACCCAATTCCGGATGCGCATGCAGGTCGCGGCGGATCGCCACCAGTTCCGGCAGGGCGTTGTCGATGGCGGCGGAGAGCTTCATGTCAGGCACCACGAGTCGGTATGCGGTTTTCGAAATAGCGGAAGGCGATCACCAGAATGCCCGTAAGGCACAGATAGATCAGAGCAAGCAGCAGCAGCGGTTCGTAGGTGAGATAGGTTTCCTGCCGTACCTTCGAGATGACCGCGTAGACATCGACGACGGTGATCGTCGCGACCAGCGGCGTCGACTTGAGCTGCAATACGGTTTCGCCGTTGAGTGTCGGAAGCGCGCGGTGAATCGCACGCGGCAGCCAGATCCGCCGGAATATCGTCCAGCGGCTCATGCCATAGGCTCGCGCCGCCTCCAGCTCGCCCGCGGGCACGCCGGCAAAGGCGCCGCGCATCACTTCGCCCTCGTAGGCGGCGAAGGAGATGGTGAGTGCGGCGACGCCATACGGCCAGGCTTCGCGCAGATACGGCCAGAGAAACGAGTGGCGAATCGCCGGGAATTGCGGAAACAGCGAGCCGAGCCCGTAATAGAGCAGCCACAGTTGCAGGAGCAGCGGCGTCCCGCGGATGACCGTACAGAAGATCCGGGCAAGGCCCTTGAGATACCAGGGGCCGGTGACCTGGACGAGACCCAGCGGCACGGCAAACAGGAAACCGAGAATCGAGGTGGCGAACAGCATCACCATGCTGACAAGGATGCCGGAGCCGAGCCTCGGCAGGTAGCGCGGCAGCCAATCCCAGCGCATGAGGATTGCGACGGCGACTATGAGTGCGGCGGCGAAGAGGATGAGCACGATACGATGCGGTTTGAGGAAGCTCTCGCCCTTCGGCAGGTCCTCGGGGGTGAAGCCCAGAGCGGGATGAGGAAAAGTGTGAAGCGGTTTTCCGCCCGCATCCCGCTCCAACTTATTAGAATCGATCACATTTGTGATTTTGGATTGATTCAATCCAAAATCAGCGTGATCGAGCGCGTGGGTTGTTTCGTTGGTCATCGCTGCTCCACGAAACCGCGCCTGGCATGCCTTTCCAACGCGCCGATGAAGACGTTGGAAACGAGCGTCAGCGCGAGATAGAGCGCGCCGGCCGCGCAGAAGAAAAGCAGATAGGCCTTGGTTGCGCCGGCCGCCTGGCGGGTTGCCAGCGTCAGCTCGCTGAAGCCGACGACGGCGAGCAGGGCGGTGTCCTTCGTGGCGATCAGCCAGAGATTGGCAAGGCCGGGGATGGCATAGGGCAGCATGGCAGGCAGGGTGACACGCCGCAGGACCTTTCCGGGCGACATGCCATAGGCGCGCGCCGCCTCGATCTGGCCGGCGGGTACGGCCTTGATCGCCCCGCGCAACACTTCGGTCGAATACGCCCCCTGAACGACGCCAATGACGAAGATGCCGGCCATCAGGCCGCTGATGTCCACCGCCTCGAAGCCGACGGCGCCGAGAAGCTGGTTCAAGAGGTCGGTCCCGGCATAGTAGAGGAGGAGAATGAGAACGAGCTCAGGCACCGCCCGGACGATGGTGGTGTAGCATTCGAGAAGATCGCGCGTTACCGGCCCGCCATAGAGCTTGCCGAAGGCACCGCCGACGCCGAGCAGGAGGCCAAGCGCGTAGCCGCCGACCGCGATCTGAATCGAATGGAGAAAGCCTTGCAGCAATACGCCGCCCCAGCCGGGCGCCGAGAGCGAAAGCAGGCTCCAGTTGATGATGGAATCCGCAGCCATGGCGACTTCATGCTCCTTCTGCATAGCCCCCAGCTCGGAGCCGAGCCGGAGAGATGCAGCCAATCAAGGTGTTACAGCGACCATGCGCTCCGAATGGGTGCGCAGCGCTATAAAGCGTCGGCCGGCAGCAGCGGGACTGCCGGCCGAGACGCTTAGCCGCCATAGATGTCGAAGTCGAAATACTTCTTCGAGAAGGTATCGTAGGTGCCGTTCGCGCGGATCGCCTTGATCGCCGCGTTGATCTTTTCCTTGAGCTCGGCTTCGCCTTTGCGCAGGCCGACACCGACCCCCGGGCCGAGGACGGCGAGATCCTGGGCGACATCACCCTTGTAGTCGCAGCATTCATTGCCCTGGTCGCTCTTCAGGAAGGCGTCGAGTGCGATCGCATCCGCCTGCACCGCGTCGACACGGCCGGCGGCCAGATCCTGGTTTGCCTCGTCCTGCGTCTGGTATTCCTTGACCTCCACGCCGGCCGGGGCGAAATGCTTGGTCGCATAGGCCTGATGCACGGTCGAAACCTGCACGCCGAGCGTCTTGCCCGAAAGGCCTTCCGGCGTCGGCTTGATGTCCTCGCCCTTGGTGCCGATGATGCCGGTCGGCGTGTTGTAGTATTTGTCGGAGAAATCGATCGTCTTCAGGCGCTCTTCCGTGATCGACATCGAACCGATGATCATGTCGATCTTCTTGGAGGTCAGCGCCGGGATGATGCCGTCCCACGCGACCGGCGTGATCACGCAGTCGAGTTTCGCCTCGGCGCAGATCGCCTTCATGAACTCGACTTCCCAGCCTTCCCAATTGCCGTTGGCGTCAGGCGAGGTAAAGGGCGGGTAGGGCTCGGCGGCAAAGCCGACCTTGACCGTTTCCGCCTGCGCCGCGACGGCGCCGGTGATCGACAATGCGGCCGCTACCGCCAGGAGTTTCAATGTCTTCTTCATGCTGTTCCCTTTTTTGGTTGTTGAGCATTGCGGAATTCAGTGAATGGAGCTGATGAACCTCTTGAGCCTCTCGGATCTCGGCGCGCCGAAGATTGCCTCGGGCGGCCCCTGTTCTTCGATGACGCCGTTGTGCAGGAAGACGATGTGGTTGGCGACGTCGCGGGCGAACTTCATCTCGTGCGTGACGAGGATCATCGTGCGCTTCTCGTGCGCGAGATCGCCGATGACGGAGAGGACTTCGCCGACAAGCTCCGGATCGAGGGCCGAGGTCGGTTCGTCGAGGAGCATCACCAGCGGCTGGATCGCCAGCGCACGGGCGATCGCTGCGCGTTGCTGCTGGCCGCCGGAAAGGAAGGCCGGATAGGCGTCGCGCTTCTCGTAAAGTCCGACCCTGCGCAGCAATGTTTCGGCTGTCTCGATCGCCTCGGCCTTGGATTTGCCGAGCACATGCACCGGCACTTCGATGACGTTTTGAAGAATGGTCATGTGTTGCCAGAGGTTGAAGCTCTGGAAGACCATGCCGAGCTGGGTGCGGATGCGCTGCACTTGCTTGCGATCGGCGGGCATCAGCCCGCCATGACCATCGGGCTTCATCCGGATTTCCTCACCGTGAACGCTGACGCGTCCGGCCGACGGCAATTCCAGCATGTTGATGCAGCGAAGGAGGGTGGACTTGCCCGAGCCGCTGCCGCCGATGATCGCGATGACGTCGCCCTGTCGAGCCGTAAGCGACACACCTTTCAGCACTTCCAATGGCCCGAAACGCTTGTGCAGGTCAGTGACTGCGATTGCCTGGGCCGTACTCGTCATCGACGCGCCACTCCCGTGGCTCGAAGAGCGTTCCGTGAAGGCATGAAAACAGTTCCCCTGGTCGTTCTCTCGTGCAGCATCTTCGGCTTGTCACGCTGTTTCATTGAGGGGAATGTTGCACTTGTGCCGATATTATTCAAGCGTATAATAACTTCATCACGGTTTTTTTGGCCGTGCTGTCTGAACGAGCATCACCGCAGGAGCAACGCATGAGCCTATCCGGTTCGCTGACAATGACGATCTGGTTTTGCGGCGCTGCGTATCGGAGGCTGCAGTGACGCGTCGCACATTTCATCGCGCCCCCGAGGGCGAGCGGCGACAGGAACTGATCGAGGCGACGCTCGATTGTATCGCTGAATTCGGTTTGAAAGGCGCGACGGTCCGGCAGATCGCGATCCGGGCCGGCGTCACCGCGGGGCTCGTCCGCCATTATTTTGAATCCAAGGACCAGATGGTCGCGGAGGCCTACCGTGCCGTCATCGCTTCTCTCACAGAGAAGGCACAGAACGTCGAAGGCGATCCTGCGACGCGGTTGAGAGAGTTTATCGCGGTCAACTTCACGGAGCCGGTTGCCGATAGCCGCAGCGTCTCGCTCTGGGCAGCCTTCATCAGCCAGGTGCGGGTCGATCCGATCCTCGCCGAGATTCACCGCGAAGGATATCTCGCCTTCCGCAACACCTTGCAGGAACTGCTGAGCGAGTTCCTCGCCGCCAAGGGTCGGCCCGCAAGCGAGGAAGCGTGCCGCCGCTATGCGATTGCGATCAACGGCCTGGTAGACGGGCTCTGGGTCGAAGGCTGCCTGGCCGGCGACCTCTTTCGCGACGGCGAGCTGGTCAGCATCGCCATGGCGTCGGTCGAGGCCGTGCTCGGCCTGCCGATCGAAAATTAAATCGAAATTCGAAAAACGGAGCAAACATTTGCGCTACGCGTCGATCACCTCACGTCTCGCCGATCTCGGTTCCGGCAAATGGACGCTGCACATCCGCGCGCGCCAGCTGAAGGCGGAAGGGGCCGATATCATCGAGCTGACGATCGGTGAGCCGGATCTGCCGCCCGACCGCTCACTGCTTGACGAATGCCAGCGTGCCATGAATGCAGGGCGGTACCGCTACTCGAACGGGCGCGGCGAACCGTCCGTCGTCGCTGCTCTTGCGGAGAAATACCGGCGGCGCCGGGCCGATGTGACCGCGGAAAACGTTCTGTGCTTTCCGGGCACGCAGACGGCGCTCTTTGCCGTCATGCTGGGCCTCGTCGAGACCGGCGACGCCGTGCTCGTCGGCGATCCGCTCTATGCGACCTATGAAGGCGTCATCCGGTCCACCGGCGCCCACTATGTCCTCGTCCCACTGAAACCCGAGTTCGGTTTCCATATGCGGGCGGAGGACCTGGAAAAGGCCATCACGCCGGAATGCCGCGTGCTGCTCCTCAACACACCGCACAATCCGACCGGTGCGGTGCTGACCGCCGCCGAGATTGCCGCGATCGGCGAAGTCGCCCGTCGCCACGACCTCTGGATCGTCTGCGACGAAGTCTATGAGGAACTGGTCTTCGATGCCGCGTTCGCGTCGCCCTTCGACAATCCTGATCTTGCCGAGCGCACCGTGGTCGTCTCGTCGATTTCCAAGTCGCATGCCGCACCCGGCTTCCGAAGCGGCTGGGCGGTCGGTCCTGTCGAATTCACCAATCGTCTGCTGCCGATCTCCGAAACCATGCTTTTCGGCGTGCAGCCCTTCATCGCCGACATGACGGCTTATGCGCTGACGCACGAGATCGACACGGCGAAAAAGATGCGTGAAGCCTACAAGCGGCGCGCCCGGCGCATCGTTGACGGCCTTGCCGATGCGCCGGGCGTCTTTGTCCTGCCGCCGGAAGCGGGCATGTTCACGCTGATCGACGTCTCTGGTACGGGTTTCTCTGGCGAGGCCTTCGCATGGGCGCTGCTCGAAGAGGAAGGCGTGGCGGTGATGCCGGGCTCTTCCTTCGGCGAGGAAGCGCAGAATTTCCTGCGCGTGAGCCTCACCGTGCCCGATGTCGATATCGACGAAGCATGCCAGCGCATCAGCTCCCTGGCGGAGCGCCTGACCGCCCGCAGGGAGCGCCGCGCATGACCGCTGAAATGAAAACCGTAGGCGAGGTCCTTGTCGATCTCCTCGAGGCAAACGGCGTCGAAGTCGTTTTTGGCATTCCCGGCGTACACACGGTCGAGCTCTATCGCGGCCTTGCCTCATCGAAGATCCGCCATGTCACGCCGAGGCATGAGCAGGGCGCGGGCTTCATGGCCGACGGCTATGCCCGCGTCAGCGGCAAGCCTGGTGTGGCGCTGGTCATCACCGGCCCTGGCCTTACCAACACGATTACGGCGATGGCCCAGGCTCGCCAGGATTCGATCCCGATGCTGGTCATTTCCGGCGTCAACCGTCGCGATTCGCTCGGCCACGGCCGCGGCCTGCTGCATGAATTGCCCGACCAGCACGGGATGATGAAGACGCTGGCGCTTTATTCCCACACGCTGCTCAACCCCACCGATTTGCCGCTTGTGGTGGACCGGGCCTTTGCGGTTTTGCTTTCCGGCCGGCCCGGGCCGGTGCACATCGAGATTCCGACCGACGTTATGGCTCTGCGGATCGAGAGCAAGCCGGCGATGCCTGCCGCGGCAACCCGCCCGCGCTCCGATAGTGAAACCTTGCAGAAGGCAGCGATCCTGTGCGCCGACGCCGCGCGTCCGGTGATTCTCTGCGGGGGCGGTGCGCTGACGGCGGAAGCGGTAGTCAGGCAACTCGCCGAGCAGATCGGCGCGCCGGTGGTCACGACCGTCAACGCGCGCGGCATGCTTGCGGGCCACCCCTTACGGGTGCCGGCGAGCCCGAGCCTCAAGGCCGTGCGCGCCCTGCTGCGCGCGGCGGATCTGGTCCTGGCGCTTGGCACGGAGATGGGTCAAACGGACTACGATCTCTACGCCGATGGCGGCTTTCCAGAACTCCGCAATCTGATCCGCACCGACATCGATGCCGCGCAGCTTGCCCGCGGGCCGCAGGCAGCACTTTCCATTCTGTCGGGCGCGAAGATGGCGACGGCGGGCATCCTGGGCTTTCTGCCCGGCCATGTGGGTGTAAAGGACGGCGCGGAGCGTGCGGAAATGGCTCGCAAGGCGGCGCTGAAGGAATTGTCCGCCAAGATGTGTGCGGAAGTGGCCGTGATCGACATGATCTATCGGGTGCTTTCGGATTGCACGATCGTCGGGGATTCCACGCAGGCCGTCTACGCCGGCAACCTCTATTGCGATGCGCCGCGGCAACGGAGTTGGTTCAATTCGGCGACCGGTTACGGGGCGCTGGGTTATGCACCACCGGCGGCGGTCGGCGCGGCCGTGGCGGATCGCGGCAAGCCTGTCGTCTGCCTCGTCGGCGACGGCGGCTTCCAGTTTTCGCTGGCCGAGATCGGCTCGGCGGTCGATGCCGCGGCGAGGGTGATCTTCCTCGTCTGGAACAATGACGGCTATCAGGAAATCGAGTCCTACATGGTCGGCTCCGGTATCACCCCGGAAGGCGTGAAGCCCTCTGCTCCGGACTTTCTCATGACCGCCGGGGCCTATGGCGTCCCGGCGGAGCGGCTGGCCGATGTCCGCGATCTGCCGCGCGCGCTCTCTGAGGCCGCTGCGCGGTCAGGTCCTTCGCTGATTGAAATCCACCAGTCAAAGACCGTCGGCGTCACCGCCTGACAAGGCGACGAACCGAGCCGGATTTGACTTTTCCGCCCCGGAATGGTGTTAAGGGCGCGCACGCTCGAATCCGGCCATGTTCTTTCGCTAGGCTGAAGCAGTCGGGCTGAATTTCGTCTCGCCGGTGTCCCGGTCGAGAAAAAGGGATAGTGTCCTCGATGGACCTGTTGGGTGGTGGCAGCAAGAGCATGCAGGCCAGCCGGCTCTTCGCCGTGCTGTGGTTGTTCTGTGCCTCCTTTGCCATGCAGGTCATTGCCGTCGGGCAGAGTGTTTCCAGCCGCGCCGCAGGCGCGTCGACCGGCAACGTCGCTGGGCCGGACACCGGTTCTTCCGACCGCCCGACAGTGCGGCAGGGCTCCAGGGCCGTTACCTTGCCCGATCTCCGTTTCGTCGGCGAGCGGGCGGATGGAAAATCGACGGCCGGAGGCGATCTCCCGCCGGTTCTTCCCCTTGCCCTCGCCAGCTTGCCTGCCCTCGAAAGCGCTCGACCGTCGTCGTCTGCGCGGGCGGACGTCACGGCAGGAGTGGCGCTTTTCGGCGAACGCATTCGCGCTCCACCGCAGGCATAAAGTATCCTTCAGTGTCTGGCGGAGCCGGCAATCTCCAGCTTCGCTTGAGTTTTGATGAAAACCTGGCCCGGACGCCGCTGGTTGAGCGCGTTCTGGCATTCATGGAATTTCCACATGCGTACATCCAGATGGGCGGTCCTCGCCTATGTCGCGATCATAATATTCGGATGCCTCGCGGCGGTGCCGAGCGTTCTGCCGCAGGCCATGAGAGAGCAATTCACATCGATCCTGCCCTTCAAGCCGGTGACTCTCGGCCTTGATTTGAGGGGTGGCTCGCACCTCGTTCTCGAGGTCGACGGGGCCGGCCTGCAGAAGGCGCGGCTCAATACGCTTCTTGATGATACCCGCCGGGTTCTTCGCGGCGAACGCGTTTCCGCCTCGTCGGCGCGCATCAGCGGCAACGCCGTGACGGTCAGCATCGCGGACGCGGCCGATCGGGAAAAGGTGCTGCCGAAGCTGCAGGAACTGGCGACCCCCGTCAGCACGATCGGCTTCGGTGGCGCGACTCCTGAGGTCGAGGTGACGACAAACGCCGACGTGGTGACGCTTGCGATCACCGAGGCGGGGCTTGCCGACCGCATGACCAAGGCGGTCGAGCAGAGCCTGGAGATCATCCGCAACCGCGTCGACCAGGTCGGCGTTGCCGAACCGCTGATCCAGCGCATCGGTTCGAACCGCATCCTCGTGCAGTTGCCCGGACTGCAGGATCCGACCCGTCTGCGCGAACTCCTCGGCTCCACGGCGCAGATGAGCTTCCACATGCTCGACCAGGCCGTGGATGTCACGCAGCCGCCGCCACGCGGCGTCGACATCCTTCCCGGCGCCAATGACAACAACAAATATCCGGTCGAAAGCCGCGTCGCCATCTCCGGGGAGCGCCTTGACGATGCCAAGGTCGGCTTCGACCAGCGCACCAACCAGCCGGTGGTCGATTTCAGCTTCGACTCGCTCGGCGCCCGTCAGTTCGCCGAGATCACCCGCGAAAACGTCGGGCGGCCTTTTGCGATCGTCCTCGACGGCAAGGTGCTGACGGCCCCGGTCATCAACGAGCCGATTCTCGGCGGCCGCGGTCAGATCAGCGGCAACTTCACCGCCGAGTCGGCGACGGTTCTTTCGGCGCTGCTGCGCTCTGGCGCTCTGCCGGCGCCGCTGACGATCATCGAAGAGCGATCGGTCGGCCCGAACCTCGGTAGCGATTCGATCCGCATGGGCCTCTACACCGGCCTTGCCGGCTTCGGTCTCGTCGTGACGCTCATGGTCGTGCTCTACGGCGCCTGGGGCATGATCGCCAATGTCGGCCTGGTGCTGCACACGATCATGACGATCGGTGTTCTCGGCCTGATCGGTTCGACGCTCACCTTGCCCGGCATCGCGGGCATCATCCTCGGCATCGGCATGGCCGTCGACGCCAACATCCTTATCAACGCGCGCATCCGGGAAGAGACGGAAGGGGGCGCCGGTGCGATGAAGGCGCTGGATGTCGGCTTCAACAAGGCCTATGCCACGATCCTTGACTCGAACGTCACCACGCTCTCCGGCACGGTGCTTCTGTTCTGGCTCGGCAGCGGTCCGGTCCGCGGCTTTGCGGTCACCATGATGCTCGGCATCGTCATCTCGATGTTCACTTCGGTCACCGTGGTACGTCTGCTGATGCGCGAGGTCGTCATCCGTCGCAAGATGAAGAAGCTGGAGATCCCGTCGCTCTTCGGCGGGGTTCCGCACCTGCCGACCATCTCCTTCATGAAGCGCCGCTTCCAGGCGATCGGCTTCTCCGCCTTCCTGTCGATCAGCTCGGTCGTCCTGTTCTTCACGCCGGGCCTGAACTACGGCATCGATTTCGTCGGTGGTATCCAGGTAGAAGCGGTCTCGAAGGACAAGATCGATCTGGCCACGCTGCGTCACGGGCTCGAAGCGCTCAATCTCGGCGAGGTGGCGTTGCAGGACTTCGGCAACGGTCAATCGGTGCTGATCCGCGTCCAGCGCCAGCCGGGCGGCGAACAGGAGCAGACCGCTGCGCTGAACCGCATCAAGGATGCCGTGACGACCGCCGTTCCGGGGGCGGCCCTGGAGCGGACCGAAGTCGTCGGCCCGACCGTCAGCGGCGAGCTGCAGCGCTCCGGCTTCCTCGCCGTCGGCCTCGCGATGGTGGCGATCCTGCTCTACATCTGGTTCCGCTTCGAATGGCACTTTGCCGTCGGCGCGATCGCGGTGCTCTTGCTCGACATCACCAAGACGGTGGGCTTCTTTGCCCTGACCGGCGTGGATTTCAACCTGACGGCGATTGCCGCGCTGCTGACGATGATCGGCTATTCGGTGAACGACAAGGTGGTTGTCTACGACCGCATGCGTGAAAACCTGCGCAAGTACAAGTCGATGCCCTTCTCCGATCTCATCGACATGAGCATCAACCAGGTGATTGCACGATGCATCTTCACGTCGATGGCAACGGCCCTTTCGCTGGTGCCGATGGCGATCTGGGGTGGCGAAACGGTGCGCAGCTTCGCTTGGCCGATGATCTTCGGCGTTTTCGTCGCCACGACCTCCTCGATCTACATCGGTGGTCCGATACTGCTGTTCCTGAGCCGCTGGTGGAAAGATCGCGAGGCGGGCCGCTCCGCGGCGCAACAGCCGGGAACGCCGACGGCCTGATCCGATCACAAATGACAAAAGCAAAAGGGGCGGCCGCGGCTGCCCCTTTTTCGTCCGAAAGTGCTGTCTTTATACCAATCGTCCCTTGCAGATCGATTCGTCGCTACCTAGATAGCGTCAGAGTCCTCAGCGGGGACGACTGAAATAGAATTGTCGCCATGATGATTCAAAGCGGGAGCGTAGAGAATTATTTTTCTCCTCTCGGTTTTTGAAATTGACTAATTTGGTAGATTATTCTAGTTTGAAACCGTGACGCGGGCGGAGTCCGCCTCACATTGTTCATGAACCGACTCGGCGCGATGCGCCGGGCCCCAGCCAAAGGAGAGTGACATGTCCGGAATCGTCTCGACCGCCGCTTTCTGCGGCTCGCGTTCCTATTGTCGTGCAACAGTGAAACGTTACCTTCGCGCACTTCGCCGAATGTGACCGTCTGAACTTCCCAAATTTCATCTTTGCCGAGAATCGAATGACCCGCGCCGCGAGGCGTGGAGGAGCGTTATTACATGAGCAAGCAAGTTATCGAATATGGCGGCGAAGCCGTCGGCGTTGTTGTCCCTGACGAGGACCGGCTGAAGTTCTTGGCCGTGAAGTATCATGTCTGGGACTTGGACGCGCAGCGTTTCCGCTCGGCCGATGAAGCGCGAGCGGCGATCGGCCGCCTGCTCGCCGGCCAGGGTGCCAGAAACCATCAGGTTGGCATTGCGGCGGCGTGATCGACTGCATGTTCCTTAAATCGTACTCGATTTAAGGATGAAAACATTCAGCAACTCAAAGTGCTACAGCGTCCCTTGCGCGTCCGATGAGACACGCGGCGCTGCAGCCTCCGCCGCAATGAGGCAATAAATCCAATCAAACTTGAAGTTCATCCTCCCGAATTGTCGACCAAAATTGTGTATTGGCGACGCGCTTCTTGTGCTATGCCAAAACAGGAGTGTGTTGTTGCCAACGGTCCCGGCGTTTCAGGGAACCGGGAGGAGAATTTCTGGGAATGCTGACGAAGAAGGGAAAATACGGCCTCAAGGCCCTCGTCGATCTGGCGCGCCTCGAACCTGGCGAGACGGCGTTCATCAATGAAATCGCTCAGCGCAACAACATACCGAAGAAATTCCTCGACACGATTCTGCTCGAATTGCGCAACGCCGGCATGCTCCGTTCCAAGAAAGGACCGGGTGGCGGCTATTCGCTTTCCCGTCCGGCATCGGAGATTCGCATCGGCCACGTCATCCGGACACTTGACGGTCCCCTGGCACCGATCCGTTGCGCCAGCCGCACGGCCTATGAGGTCTGCGAAGATTGCAGCGACCCCGAGACCTGTCGTGTACGGATATCGATGACGACGGTTCGTGACGCGATCGCCGCCATCCTCGATTCGATGACGCTCGCGGAATTTGCGGGCGATGGTGAACTGCCGCTCGAGGTTATCGAAGAAAAACGCGCGGGCTGACGGCCAAACACAATCAGTTTCAGTGCAAACAGTCGCAAATAGACTTGGTTTGCCAAGAAAAAGCGCTTATCTGCCTTCTATATGCTCCAATTCTCGATGAAATAGCGGGCTTACGGACAAATTCGTCGCGGGGGACCAGGGTCAACGATGGGCTTGAGAGAAGTAAAGGCGGATGGGCAATCCCGTTCCGCGATACTGGATTCGATCGGCAGGACGCTGACGACTGCAACCAATGGGATCAAGGCTCTTGCCGATCACCTGACGACGGATGAAGTCTTTGCGCGCAGCCTTGTGGACGCGGTCGAATTGATCGGCGACAGCGAGGGCCGGGTCGTCGTGTCGGGCGTCGGCAAGAGTGGGCACATCGGCCGCAAGATCGCAGCGACCATGGCATCCACCGGCACGTCCGCCTATTTCGTCCACCCGACCGAGGCGAGCCATGGCGACCTTGGTATGGTCACGTCGCAGGACGTACTGATTCTGCTTTCCTGGTCGGGAGAGACGGCCGAGCTTGGCAACATGCTCACCTATGCCAAGCGCTTCAAGGTGTCGGTTGTCTCGATCTGCGCCAATCGCGACAGCATCCTTGCTCGCAACTCCGATGTTGCCCTGGTGCTGCCGAAGGTGCCGGAAGCCTGCCCGCACGGGCTCGCCCCTACGACCTCGGCGATGCTGCAGCTTGCGGTCGGAGATGCTTTGGCGATCGCGCTTCTGGAGCGTCGCGGTTTCTCGGCTGAAGACTTCAAGACATTCCACCCCGGCGGTAAGCTCGGCGCACAGCTGCGCCTGGTGCATGAACTGGCGCATGTGGCGGAACAGGTGCCGCTGCTCGTCGTCGGCCGCCCGATGAGCGAAGCCGTCATCGAGATGTCGTCGAAGGGATTTGGCGTCGTCGGTATTGTCGACGAAGGAGGCTCGCTGATCGGCGTAATTACCGACGGCGACCTGCGCCGCCATATGGCGGGCGATCTGCTGGCTCAGCGGGTCGAGGACGTGATGTCGCGCAATCCGAGGGTCATCAAAGGCGACGTGCTTGCCAGCGCCGCCATGGAGTTCATGCAGGAGCACAAGGTGACCGTCCTTTTTCTGGTCGACGAAGCCGGGCTCCCGGCCGGCATCCTGCACATCCACGATCTCTTGCGCGCCGGCGTGGCCTGATGGATCTTCGATCGCGATCTAACGAATGCCAAAGGCGGCGGACGGCGCACTTTTCGCCGGCTTTCGCCGGGGCGGAGGGTCTACGAAAGCCCCAGGCTCGTTGACCGTACCCTGGTGCAAACGCTCAGCGATAGCGTTTGCACCGGCGCTCGTGCCCGCGCTTGAATAGAAATTGCCACGGACCTGGATCGCCGCGGCCATCAATCTGAACAAGGCGGCACTCAAGGCGGCATCCGGCCTCTGAGGCGCCTGCCAGAATGTATCCAACGGCTGCTGGTCGGTAAGCCCCGCAATATCGAATACGGCACTGCCGAGCACCTTTACAGGCTTACCCTGTTTCAATGCATGCAGGCCGGCCGTCGAGTTGACCGTGACGACGCCTGCGCTCCCCTGCACCAAAGCGTCCAGATTGCCGCCGTCGAGAAAGGCGACCCGGTCTGCGATTCCGGTCTTGCCCGCCGCTTCAGCAACGATCTTGCGCCAGCGGATGAGGCCATTGTCGAGAGGGTGGGTCTTGATCGCAAGCTTGCTGCCCGCGGGGGCGTGGTACGCAAAGGAGGCGAGGATCGCGCGGATCGCTTCCTTCTGGCTGTTGAACGGCGAGTGCGCGCGCAGTTGGTAGTCGGTCTCCAGCTGCAGTGGATAGACGAAATAATCGCTTCCCGCCGAGGCCAGCGAGCGGATGAGGGCATCGGCTGCGCGTTGTTGCCGCCTCTGCGTGGCGAGGCGCAAGAGCCACCCGCCATATTCCGCCAAGGGATGAAAGATCCCGTGCCGGCGATAGCCCGGAAAAAGAAACCAAAGGAAGACGTTCGGAAGATTGTAGAGCAGATCGCAGCTTGCTTCGGCGAGGAAGGACTGCTCGTAACGCCGCCGCCAGTCCGGTTCCGGCAGGCCGGCTGCCGCGCTGAGGATCTGGTCCGGTTCAGCCGGAAAATGCGAGTTGGACGACATGCCGCCACGCTCCAGCGTCAGCCAGTCCGGGCGCAAATAGCCCATCTCCACGATGAAGACGGCGGCACCTGTCCGGCGGGCAGCGGCGATCGCGGCTTGGTGATAGGGGCGCTCTTCGCCGAGCAGAACCAGGTCGCTCACGGCGTGACGACGGATAAAGGCCTCAACAAAGGCCGGCCACCCCGACATGGAGCCGCGATAGTTGAAAGCGCCTCGGCGTCGCCAGAAGATCTGGTCGCCGACATTGAGATTGATGCGAAGGCATGTGTGGCCCAATGCCTCGAGCCGGTTTGCGATCTTGGCGAAGATCGACGACGAGGGCCCCTGCAGAAACAGGAATGTCCGTAGTGTCGAGCGATTGATCGTCGTGTCCCCTGTCATTGTCAGTCGCCGCCGCTATTGCAGCGCATCCTTTTGCAGGTTCGCATGTCTGAGCAGCGACCGTATCAGGTTCCACGGGTGCTCGTCCTTCGGTGCTTTCGCACCCGATTGGGCGGGGCGGGCCTTGGCGAGCGGCACGATAAAATAATCCGTGCGGGGATCCGGGAACGGGTCGGCGAAGGATTTCAGGAGAGGTGCGTGGTCGCCGTAGAAGACGAGCCAGACGGGGCGCTCGAGCTTGTTGAGACTGTTGACCAACTGCTTCAGGGCGGCATCCGACTGCTGCAAGATTGCCAAATAGATATCGACTGGATTTGTGAGTGTGCCCACGCGACCGGGCTCCCACGGGCCGTGATTGGCCATGGACGCGACGAAGAAGAAGCCGCTTTCATCTTCCGGCAGCTTCTCCGCTTCCGCGATCACTCGTTCCGTCAGCGTCGCGTCGGAGACATAGAGCCCGTCGCGCTCGGGCTTGTGGTCGAAGGCGTCCAGCATGGTGAGCTTTTCGAAGCCAAGCTGCGGCATCGCCTTGTGCCGGAGAAAGAAGGTGCGGTCATAGGGGTGGATGAAGTGTGTATGCCAGCCGGCGCGCTTCAATTTCCCCGGCCAGACGACGTCGGCATAGTGGGAGGCGCGCAGATAGGGATAGCTCGCATCGACATGAATATCGTCCGGCACAAGCCCGCTCAGTACGGCGAATTCGGTGCGCAAGGTATAGCCGCCCTCGAATACGTTGCTGAGGCGGCCCCACTGTATCGCCTGCTTGCGCAACCGGTCGATTGTCGGCAGCTTGATTGTCTTGACGCCGAAATGGCGCATGTCGATGAAGGATTCCGATTGCCAGACGACGATCAGCGGGGCTTCTTCGTGCCCGATAAGATCGAGCACTGCGGCGCGAAGCCGTTCGGAGAGTTCGGCGACGATTTTTTCGCGTTTCACGCCCAGCCATATGATGAAATGGAAGACGACGGAGGCAAACGTCCCGAAGCGCACCGTATTCATCTTGACTTTGACGGCCTTGACGAGCCCTTGCACGAGGGCCGCTGTCGGCCGGTTCACCGGCCCGTAGAACAAAAGGCCCCAGGGCGCGCTGGCAACGACGACCATCAAGAGAATCCAGAACAACTTGCCTCTTGCGGGCAAGATGTTCGGCTCGAAATACATGTAGAGTGCGGAGACGCCGAACACGTAACAAAAGGCGACGATCCAAAACAGGATATTGAGCTTAGTCGCGTAGAAGATCGTCTTGTATTTGAAGACGTCCGCGACGAGGGCAATATCCGAGAATACCAGCGGCTCGCGGATGAACTTGAACTTCGCGCGGGAAATGCCGGTGAAGATGATGAAGAAGCTCATGACGCCGGCGGCGGCATAGAGGGGCCGCCAGGAAATCGCGAAAAAACCGGCAAAGACGAGCGCTATGACCGGAAGGCGCGCGATAGCGTCGATGATGTCCTGATTGCGTCCGTAGGGAGGCCTGTTCCTCCGGCGCTCGCGCGCCGGCAGGGCGAAACGATCCGTGAAGAAAATCACGGCACAGGACAGGAGATAGCAAAACAGGGTCAGCGCCGCCGGGTAGTCATGCAGCTGGAAGGGAAGAAGCGCCAAGCCGATACCTTTGAGCCATTTCACCGCCGACACCGCCTCGGCAGCAGGCCGTCGTTCGACACTTAAATGCTAATGTAGGCCGGCACAAGCGCGGCTGTGCCCCGTGGCGGTCACCGTCCACTGTTACGGGCAATAGCCCTGTCGAACCACCAGTCGAGGAGCGGTCTGACCGCCGGCCCGAAGCGACCGAGCAGGAAAAGCGTGAGGCCGAAATAGACTTCGGACCGGCGCCGGTCGATGCCCTTCGCGATCTTGCTTGCGACCGCTTCGGCGGTCCAGGGCCGCACCGCTCCCATCACCACGCTTGCTTCCGGCGGCCGCAGGCCAAGTTCGCGCTCGAACTGCGGTGTCTTGGTATCCGGAGGAAAGCTCACCGACACTCCGACATTGTAGCGGCGCGCCTCGCTCCTGAGCGCCTGCGCAAATCCGTGCAACGCGAATTTCGATGCGCAATAGGCGGTATAGCCGTAAATGCCGATCAAGCCGGCGCCCGAGGAGACCATCATGATGTGGCCGGCGCGCCGGCGCTTCATTTCCGGATAGACGGCGCGTACGGCATGCACCGTGCCGGAGAGGTTCGTTTCGATCTGGCGGCGAAAGGTCGTGCTTTGCTGCTCCTCGAAAGGCGCCGGTTCGACGATGCCGGCCGAGGTCACGAGAATGTCACACGGGCCGAAGGTTTCGATACAGCGGGATATCGCCGATTGGATCTCTTGCTCTTCAGCAACGTCGGCCGTCTCTATGCGAATGTCGCCGCTCCCGGCGCCGTATTCCGTGACGAGCTTTTGGGCCGCTTGCTCCAGAAGCTCTCGCGAGCGGGCGATCAGCGAGAGCCGGGCCCCGCGCGCGGCGTAGATCGAAGCAAGTGCCAGGCCAATGCCACTCGAGCCACCGGTGATGATCACATGGGTCATGCTGAGGTTCCGCCTGCGGCTCAATGGGGCTTCGTTGTTTCAATGAAACATCGAAATGATCTAGCGCGCCGACAGCGCCTTCAACATCTGTTCGATATCGACGCCGCCAAGCCCGAAATTCCGTTCGGTCAAATCCTTGAGGCGCTCGGCGGTCAGCGCGACGGTACGGCGGATCTGCTCCTCGGTGTGGTCGCTGGTAATGAAGAAGCGCAGCCGCGCCAAGCCTTCCGGCACGGCAGGATGGATGATCGGCAGCACATTCACTCCCGCCGCGAGCAGATCGTTGGAAAGCTGCACGGCGCGCAACGAATCGCCGACGATGACGGGAACGACCGAGAAGCCGCCGCTCAAACCCGTATCAAGGCCGGCCTCCTTGGCGAGCTTGAGGAACAGACCGCCGTTGCGCCTGAGCGCCGCCGTGCGTTCCGGCTCGCGTTCGAGGATATCGAGGCTGGCGACCGCCGAAGCGCCGAGCACCGGTGCCAGGCCGACGCTGTAGACGAAGCCACCGGCCGATGCCTTGAGCACCGCCGCCAACGCCTCGCTCCCGGCAATATAGCCGCCGCAGCTCGACGTCGTTTTCGACAGCGTTCCCATCCAGATATCGACCTCGTGGGGATCGACGCCGAAATGTTCGGCGAGACCCTTGCCGTGCAGCCCGAGAACGCCGAGCGAATGAGCCTCGTCGACCATCAGCCAGAAGCCATATTCGGCCTTGAGCTTCAGCAGCGCGGGAAGGTTCGCGACATCGCCGTCCATCGAATAGATGCCTTCGACAATGACCATGATGTGACGGTATTCTCCGGCGACCGTGCGCAGCACATGCTCGAGGTCGGCCGTGTCGTTGTGCTTGAAGAGGCGGCGCGTGGCGCCGGAAAGCTTGATGCCGGCGAGCGCGCTGTTGTGGATGAACTCGTCATGGATGACGAGATCCTTGGGGCCCATCAGGCAGCTGATGGCGGCAACGTTGGTGAGATAACCGCTGACGAAGCAAACCGCCGCTTCGACGCCGTAGAAGCGCGCGATCTTTTCCTCGAGCTCGACATGCACGGGCCGCTCGCCGGCCACGAGCCTGCTCGCGGAGGCGGAAATCCCGAAGTTCCCGATCGTGTCGCGTGCCCTGTCGAGTACGTGGGCGTGGCGGTTCAGCCCGAGGTAATCGTAGGAGGCGAAGTTGATCATCGTACGGCCGTCGATCACGGTCGTCGCGCCGGCTGCCGTCTGGTGTGCCCGATAGAAGGGGTTGGCAATACCCAGCTGCTCGCTCGCAAATTTTTGCGTGAGCACCTGTTTATATTCCGGAAGGTCCTCGAAACGCGCCTGGCGGCGACGGGGAGGCGGCGGCAACTCCCGTTCCGAGCGCGCCATCCGGTTGCGCTCGGACGATTGGTGCGTGTTCCTCATCCTGTCCAGCAGGTTCTCCTTGAGGCTACTGTTCATCTTGGAGAAGGTCTGGCCGTTTCCGTCGTTGCTCATTGGCTCAGTGCTTTTTCCCTGTCCGCCCCGGCGTGGCGCTGTGCAAGTTCGGTTACCAGCCGGTCATCGGCCGCCTCGCCATCTTCGCCCTGGTCCCGCTTGCTCACCTTCTCGTAGAGTTTGCGCGCAACGTCGCCCACGGTCGTATTGTCGGCGACGCCGCTCAAGGGCATGTCGAAGCCGGTGTTCTGCTGGAAGCTCATGCCGAGTTCCACTGCCATCAGGCTGTCCAGGCCGATTTCCTTCAGGATCTTGCCGCGGGTCACCGTATCCTTCGACACCCGAAGGATCGCGGCGATCTCGCCCGCCACCAGATCGAACAGGATGTCTTCCGCTTCCTGCGGCGATTTCCCCTCGATCATCGCGACGAGGTCCATCTGCGTTCCCTCGGCACCGGACGAGTGCTGATCCGCGCTGCGCAGGATCACTTCGAAGAGCGCGTTACGGGCAACCGGCAGGTTGCGTGCCGCCGTCCAGTCGATCTCCGAGATCATCACGACCGCCACATCGACGGTGCCGGGATCGGAGGCAATGTGGCTTTCGACCATGTCCAGCGCCACCTGGGCCTTCAAGGCGGTCTTGCCGATGCGCTTGGCCAGAAGATCGTTCACATCGGTGTTCTGCACGAGGTAACCGGCGTCGGCTATCGCACCAAAGCCGACGGCGAGACCTGCGAGACCCTCCGCGCGTCGGGCGCGGGCAAGGCCTTCGAGATAGCCGTTGGCCGCGACATAGTTGGCCTGTCCGGGATTGCCGACGAGCGTCGTGGCCGACGAAAACAGGATGAAATTGTCGAGCTCATCGCCACGCGTCAGTTGGTCGAGGACCGCTGCGCCCTTGGCCTTCGTGTCAATCACCGGCCGGTTGCGCTCGCGGTTGAGATTGCTGATCAGGGCGTCGTCCAGCACCATCGCCGCATGGACGATGGAACGCAGCGGCGCCTCGGCGCGAAGCGTCGCGAGGAGGCCGTCGACCGCGGTCGCATCGGTGATGTCGCAGGCGTGGAGCGAGGCGGACACGCCCGCCTTGTTCCAGCGTGCGAGCATCGCGCTCGTTTCGGCATCCGCCTGGCCGCGGCGAGAGCACAGCGCGATCCTGCGCGCACCCTTCTCGACCAGCCAGTTGGCGGCCGCCAGCCCGAAGCCGCCGATGCCGCCGACGACGAGATGCACACCGTCCGGATCCACTTTGACGCCCTTATGCGGCTTCGCGGCGATCTCGTGTTTGCCGGCGACCGGCGGCAGGACGACGATCTTGCCGATGTGGCCGGCATTCTGCATGAGGCGGAAGGCATTACCGATTTCATCGAAATCGAAGGCGCGGTAGGGCAGCGGCGTCAGCTTGCCTTCCTCGAAAAGCACACCGATTTCCATGAAGATGCGCTTGGTGAGCGCAGGCGCATTGACCAGAAGCTGGTCCGCGTCGATGCCGAAATAGCTGACATTGCGCCGGAACGGCCGCAATCCGATCTTGCTGTCCGCGTAGTAGTCGCGCTTGCCGAGTTCCAGGAACCGGCCAAAAGGCTTCACCAGCGCGAGGCTTTGTTCCATCGCCTCGGCGAACAGCGAGTTCAGTACCAGATCGACACCCTCTCCGCCGGTGACGGCGCGCACGTCGTTGACGAAGCCGAGCGACCGCGAATCGAAGACGTGATCGGCACCGAGCATTGCCAGGAAGCGCCGTTTTTCGCGCGTTCCAGCCGTCGCTATGACCTTGGCGCCCTTGAGCTTGGCGACCTGGAGCGCGGCGAGGCCGACGCCGCCGGCAGCGCCATGGATGAGGATGGTCTCGCCAGCCTGGATGCGGCCGAGCTCGACCATCGCGTAATAGGCGGTAAGGAAGGCGACCGGGACGGTGGCAGCGGCTACGGGGCTGATGGTCTGCGGCAGTTTTGCAACGCCGGCGCGGGAAACGACCACATGCGTCGAGAATGCCGAAGACGCGATCGCCATGACAGCATCGCCGACGGCAAGGTCGTCGACCCCTTTGCCGACCGCGACCACATGGCCGGAAAGCTCCATGCCGATCGTCGCGCCGGCAAAGCCATCCTCGAGCGCTTCCTCGGGAAGAAGGCCCATCGCCCACATCACGTCGCGGAAGTTCAGGCCGGTAGCAGCGACCGCGACGACGATCTCGCCCAGTCCGGCCTGCGGCACATCCGCTTCCTCCCAGGCGATGCTCGCAACCTGCGAGCTGACGCGCTGGCGGATGGTCGCCGCCGCGAAGGCGCTTGTCTTGCCTTCCGTTCTGACAGCCGGGCCGGGAACGGCGCGGATTTCCGAGAGCAATCCAGTGGCCTTGTTGAGCAGCCACTCACGATTTGAACCGGACACCGTCAACAGCGACAGCGCCGAAGCAATGCTATCCTCCTGGCGTGCGTCGTCATGCCCGTCCAGGTCGAGCGAATGGACGTCGAGGAATTCGTATTCGTTCTGAAGAACACGAGCGAAGGCCCAGAGGCCGGAATTCACACCGGAACTGGACGCGACGCCATCTGCCCGCGAAGCAACCGGCGCGCCGCCCGGAGCGACGATCACCAACCGAGGGCGGTCGTCGCCGGATAGGTCAGCATCTCCGACACGCTGCCTTAGCGCTTCGGCGAAGGCGCTGAGCGCAAGCACGTGAGCCTGCAACGAGGCGGAATCGGTGTCGCTTGCGTGACGTGTCGCCGGCGAAACAAGCACTGCACGAACAGGATTCTCGCCCAACGCGCCAAGTGCGGTCTGCAACGTGCCAACGTCCGCAGCCATGTCGCCCACGAGCGAAACTGGCACGGCATCGCTGGGCATCGACGCCGCGTCGGGCGACGCACCGTCTACCTGGATGACCAGGTAGGAGGCGGCAACGGTCTTGTTCGCCTGCACCGCTTCGCCGGATGCTGTCGTCGCGGCCGCGCCGCGGGCCTCGATCAGAATGATGTTGCCGTGTGCGCACTCATGGTCCGCGATGTCGATGTCGCGCAGCCCGAGATCCGCAAGGCATTTCTGCCAATGCGGTACAGCTGCAAGGTTGCCGATCGGGAACTCGGCCGTCTGGCTGCGGGCAAACCAGCCGTCGGAAAGGCCAAGAGCGAAGTCGCCGAAGATCGAGGGTGCGCTGACGGCCGCGGCAAGCGCGCCGCCTTCACGCAGCATCGAGCGCAATGCACTGCGCAGCGCGGTTTCATCCTCGATCAGCTGGTAGAGATTGTCCGAGGCGCTGACGGCGAGATCGAAGGGGACGATTGTCGCGAATTCGCTTTTCTTCAGAACACGCACATGCGCATCGTTCTCGAATGCAAGCTCAAGGTTGCGTTGCAAGTTGTCACGCGGTTCGGCGACGATCAGGCTCGCGCCATGACGCGCCGCCAGGTCGGCGAGCCGACGCGTGAAACCCGTCGAAACGCTTCCGAATTCGACAATGCGCAAGGGGATACCGGCGGTTTGCGCAGCCAGTGCCCGTTCCGTCGCGCCGAATACCCGTTCCATGCGCTGCCGGCTCGCAACGGAATGCACGGCCTGGTGGTCGAGCGTTGCGTCGCTGATGAAGCCCGCGCTCGAGGCGTGCGTGTGGTCGCCTTCTGGTCCAGCAGCGAGAAGTGCGTCGAGCCGGCTCAAGGCCTCGGCGTAGGCATTGTTGATGAGTACGGCTTCGACCGCGCGATCGGGGCGCTCGCCATAGAGTTCGCCGAGGATTTCGGCCACGGTCGGAAGGCTGAACTCCCGCGCAACAGTCCAGACCCCGTTTTGATGTTCGCTGAGCCCGGCGTCCTCCAATACGTAGAGGCAGCTTGTCAGGAAACACTGGAAGGCGAAGTCGCCGGGCAGGGCATCGCCGCGGATCGTGGCGGCTCCCCTTGCAAGCTTCAGCCCGATTTCCTGGCAGGCACGGTAGATCGCCGCGTTGAACAGCAAGGTCGCGTTGTCCACGCTGTCGTCGCCATCGGCGGGCGTCGCCAGCAAGGACGGCATGGCTACGGCCGGATTGGCACCGGGAAGCGTCGTCTCGGACAGCACGGTCTCGTAATGGAAGGAAAGCCCATCCAGCGTCTTGTGCTTTCGCAAATAAGTGCGGCGGAAACGACAATCGTCGAAATGCGCAATCGCTTCGCCCGACTTGTCGAAGAAATGGAACCTTGCCTTGATCGAATTGGCGCTGACGCGCTCGATCTCGATCGTGGCACGGGCGATTGGCCGTCCAGCGTTGACGACATGCACGGAACCGAAGCGTACCGGAATATAAGGTGCGCCGCCCTTGTCGCCCGTAAAGCGGTCGAAGAGCGCAACGAGCCCGTGGAATGTGGCGTCGACGGAGATCGGATGAAGGGAATAGCTGACGAGCGGGTGCCCCGCCCCATTCGGCGCCTTCAGCTCGACGTCGATGATCCGGTCGCCGTATGCGACCGCCCTTGAAAGCAGCTGGAAGCTCGGACCGTAGTCGAGACCGAATTGCTTCGCCGTCTCGTAGGCTTTCGACGGATCGACGCTCGCCGTTTTCGCCAATTTGGCGAATGACGGGGAGGCGTTGTTCTTTCCGGGCACGGGCTTGCGGCTCCGCGCGACGGCGTGCACCGTCCAATCGTCCTCCGAGAGGCGCTCGCGCGAGCGGATCTCGATGTCACCGGTCTCGGGCGACAGGATGGTCGAGAGCTCCATGATGCGGCTGTCGTTGAGCTCCAGCGGGCGAACGATTTCCAGATTGGTGATCTCCACCTCGTCGCTACCGTAATATTGCTGCGCGGCGGAAACCGCCACTTCGATGAAGCCGCTGCCCGGCAGAATCGGCTTGCCGTCGACGACATGCTCGGCAAGGTCCGGGAAGAGATGCGCATCGATGTGGTTTTTCCAGCTTCCGCTGTTCGGATCGCTGCGCCAGCCCGTCAGGCGATAAGGCCGGCCGGAGCGGCCGAAGAGGTCGGTGGAATCGGTCGTGGCCGCAGGCCGCAATTCTACCGGTTCGAAGGGCAGTGCCGGCAATTCGACGAAAGCGTTGCGCTTGCCGTAGACGCGGGGCCGGTCGACCGCCGCGCCGTGCGCGACGGCGCGCGCCATCGATGCCGAAATCGGATCGTGACCGCTCTCGCCGACGTCGCGGAGCAATGTCGGAACGACCGCCGCCGGGAAGGCCGCCTGCTTGATCGTTTCCTTGACATAGGATGCCAGGATCGGGCGCGGGGAAATTTCGATGAAGAGCCGGCAGCCGAGTTCGAGTGCGGCCTCCGCAGCCGCCTGGAAGCGGACTGGTTCCCGGACGTTTTTCCACCAATAGTCCGGATCGAGCTCAGTTCCCTCGAGTGCGGCCCCGGTCACGGTCGAGAGAAAAGTCAGCTCTGTCCGCCTTGGGGCAATATCCGGAATATCGGAAAGGAAGGCCTGCTTTGCCTGGTCGATGACCGGATGGTGGAACGGGTAGTTGATGTCGAGAATCTGGACCGGGATCTTGGCCTTGCGGGCAGCGTCGCGGAAAGCGGAAATTTCGTTGGCCGGACCGGACATGGTGACCGAATTATGCGCGTTGACGGCTGCGACGCAGAGTTCGTTGAGACCGCGCGCCTCCGCGAATGCCCGGGCGGCTGCCTCGCCGAGCATCACCGCGGCCATCGTTCCCTGGCCCGCTAGCAGGTCCTGATGCAGCGAGCGCTTGGCCACGATCGACACGGCATCGACGAGCGACAGGGCGCCGGCCGCATAGGCAGCGGCAATCTCGCCGACCGAGTGGCCGAAGACCGCAGCAGGCTTGATGCCCATCGCGATCAGGGAGTCGGAGAGAGCAGCCTGGACAGCAAAAAGCAGCGGCTGCGCGATCTTCGTATCCGAGAGCTTCTTGTCGAGTTCCGGATCCATCAGAAGATCGGTCAGGAGGATGTCGGAATGGAACTTGAAGAGCGCGCTGACGGACGTGAAGGACTGGCGGAAGTGCAGGTTCTCGCGGAAGGCTTCGACGCCCATGCCGGCCCATTGAGAACCGTTGCCCGAGAAGACGAACGCGACTTTTGCATCCTTCACCGGCGCTTCGCCCACTTCGCCGATGTCGGAACCGGGCTTGTCCAGATGGCTGGCGATCGCCCGCACGATATCTTCGGGGTGATCGCTGCGCGCCGCGAAGCGATGGCGCATATGGGTGCGGTTGGCGCCGGAGGCGGCGATCATCGCGCGCGTCTCTTCCTTTGAGGCACTCGCAAAGCGCGCCTTGTACTCCTTCAGCAGGTTCTCAAGACTCGACGCCGTGTGGGCGCTGGCCATGAACACGTGACCAGCCGACGAAGGCGCGGCTTTCTCTTCCGGTGCCGTCTCCGGGTCGCTGATGACCACATGCGCGTTGGCGCCGCCGAAGCCGAAGGAGTTGATGCCGGCAAGCCGTGCACGCTTGCCCTTCAGCAATTCGATCGGGTTGGCGGTAACGCGAACGTTCAGTCCATCGAAATCGATGTGTTCGTTCGGCGTATCGAAGTGCAGCGACGCCGGCAGGTAGTTATGTTCAAGCGCCAGAACGGCCTTCATCATGCCGAACAGACCGGAGGCCGGCTCGGTGTGACCGATATTGGACTTGATGGAGCCGATCGGCACCGGCGCCCTGCGTTTGGCGCCAATGACGGTGCCGATGGACCATACTTCCGCCGGATCGCCCACTTTCGTGCCGGTACCATGGCCCTCGACGAAAGCGACCTGGTTCGCGTCGATGCCGTTGCCTTCGTAAATGGCTCTCAGCAAGTTGGCCTGTGCTTCGCGTGAGGGCAGTGAAATGCCGTTGGTCCGACCGGCCGAGTTGACACCGGTCGCCACGATCCTGGCATAGCTGCGGTCGCGTTCGCGGCGCGCCCGGTCCGAGCGGCGCAGGATGAAGACGACGCCGCCTTCGGCGCGTACATATCCGGCGCCGTCGTTGTCATAGGCCCGGCAGAGGCCTTCCGGCGACAGCATCCGCGCTTGGGCGAAGCCGACGAAGGGAAGGGGATGGGCAAGAATATTGACGCCGCCGACGATCGCGGTGTCGATCTCGCCGGCGTTGAGCGCCCGCATCGCCTGATCGAGAGCCACGAGCGAAGAGGAACAGGCGGTATCCACCGTCATGCTCGGCCCGCTCAACCCGAAGATGTGGGAAATGCGGTTTGAGACGATCGACAGCGTGTTACCGGTCATGAAATAGGGACCGGCGGCGGCCGGATCTTCGACGGTCAGGTTTGCGTGGTCGAGGCTCGACGCGCCGACATAGACGCCGACATTCTCGCCATGGAGGGACGCAATGGAAATATTGGCATCCTCAAGCGCGCGCCAGGCGAGTTGCAGCAGCACGCGCTGCTGCGGATCCATATACATGGCTTCCCGCTGGGACATGCCGAAGACAGCCGGATCGAAATCGTAGACTTGATCGAGCACGCCGGCCGCAAAAGAATAGGTCTTTCCTTGCACACCCATGACGGGATGCCAGAAGCGCGCCAAATCCCAGCGGTCAGAGGGAACGCTGGATACGGTGCATTTGCCCTGGCGAAGAATCCTAAACAGCGCCTCAGGCGATTTCGCTCCGGGGGCAAGGCATGCACGCCCTATGATTTCAACAGTCATGTATGATCGAACGCTCTAAACTGCCGTTAAAATTGTCCTAGCCAATCGCCGTGCCAAACGTAAATTGCAATTGGTGAGATTACCGATTTGTTATTTTCCCCGATTTTATTCGTCCAGCCGTCCCCGCTGTATTAGTGAGCTTTTAACTCAAAGTACCTAGCTTTCAACCCCAAAGGCTTAGATACACAGGTCGCAAGACCCCATCCAGACAATTACGGCGACGGATCGTAAACAATGTCGAGGAGGTATGACCGGAAAGGCGCAGTTCCGAATATTTTGGTTGCCCGGCGGTGAGGTGGCTTGTTGTGGAACGGCGATTGTGCTTTGCAGTGACCGGCGGATTCCCTGCCGGGGAAACATACGGCGCAGATCTGTAAGCAGAGTCATCGCTGTGCCGAAGACGGAGTATCGTAGTGAAAAGAGTGACTGCCCTTCTGCTTTGCACCGCGCTTGCGGGATGTCAGGCCGTGCCGGGAGAAGGCCCTCTCACAACCGATATCGTCGCGGACGCTGGCCAGTCCGGTGCGCAGATCGGCAGAAAGAATGCGACCGTCTTTGATATCGTCGACGTCGATGGCCAATCGGCACGGTTGGTTTCGGACTATGTTTCAACGACGCTCAGCCGGCGCTTCGGCATTGGCGGCGGCGTCGGTCAGGTCGTCATCGGCGTTGGCGACCAGCTGAAAATTTCGATCTTCGAGGCCGGCAGCGACGGTCTGTTTTCCACAACGGAATCAAAACAGACCAACATCGATCTGGTCGTCCAGCCCGATGGTAAGGCGGCCATTCCCTACGTCGGTTCGGTCCGCTTTGCCGGCCTGACGCTGGAACAGGCGCGCCAGGCAATTCTCGAAGCGCTGAAGCAGAAGGCCGTGGAGCCCGATGTCATCGTGACGAGCACGTCCACGGCATCGCGCATCGTCACGGTCTCCGGTGCCGTCGGCCGTCCGTCGGTCGTGCCGTTGAACCTCGTCAGCGAGTCGATCAACGAAGTCATCGCCAAGGCCGGCGGTCCGTCGGCGCAGCCTTACGAGACCTACGTCACGCTCGTGCGCGGCAAGAAGACCGGCACGGTCCTGCTGAAATCGATCATCGAAAACCCGTCGGAAAATATTCACGTCAAGCCGGGCGACCAGGTCTTCGTGACCCGCGATCCGCGCACGTTCACGATTCTTGGCCAGGTCAGGGCGAACCAGCGCGTCGAGTTCGGCGCCAATGACCTGAACCTGCTCGAAGCCGTGGCGCTCGCGGGCGGCGGCTCGGACCGGACGGTCGATGCCAAGGGCTATTTCGTCTTCCGTTACGAAGAGCCGGATATCGTCATGAGCCTGCTCGGGCGGGAGCGGTTCAACACGATGCTGAGCAAGGGCATGAAGCCCGACAGCGTCGGGCGCTATCCGATCGTCTATCGCTTCAACATGACCAATCCGGATAGCCTGATCGTCGGCCAGACCTTCCCGATCAAGAATCGCGACGTGATCTATGCATCGCGTCATCCTTCCGTCGACATTTCGAAATTCCTCGACTTCGTGGCGCGGCCGATCGGTATTGCGAATACGGGCGTCAACATCGCGGACAACCTGGACAATCTGCAGAACTAATGGAGCTCGGCGGCCAGCGAACCTGCTTGCTGCCAAGCAAATTCTGTGATTGATCTTCGGGCTAAATCGATTTTGTTGATGGCCGGCACGGTCCGGCCGGATCGCGAGGTGGGCCCATGGCTGAGGAAGCCTTGATCGTCATCGATGTACAGAACGATTTCTGCCCCGGCGGCGCCCTTGCCGTTGCCGGCGGCGATGAAGTCGTGCCCGTCGTCAATCGCCTCATCCAGCTGTCGCCCCATGTCATCCTCACGCAGGACTGGCACCCGGCCGGCCATTCCAGCTTCGCATCGACCCATCCCGGCGAGGTGCCCTTTGCCACGATCACCATGCCTTATGGCGAGCAGACGCTCTGGCCCGATCACTGTGTTCAGGGCAGCCCGGGCGCCGATTTTCATCCCGGTCTTGAATGGACGACGGCGGAACTGGTGGTGCGCAAGGGCTTCCGTACTGAGATTGACAGCTATTCCGCCTTTTTCGAGAACGACCACCGGACCCCCACCGGCCTGGCCGGCTACCTGCGTGAGCGTGGCATCTCCAAGGTCAAGCTCTGCGGTCTTGCGACCGATTTCTGCGTCGCCTTCTCGGCGCTCGATGCGGTCGCCCAGGGCTTTTCCACCTCCGTTGTGCTCGGCGCCTGCCGTGGCATCGATCTGAACGGATCTCTCGCGGCGATGACGCAGCGCATGCGCGATGCGGGCGTTACGCTGGTCTAGCCGCACACTGGAGCGGGACCGCTCGAAAGAACGAAATCGATCAGGCTCGGCCGAGTGCCAGGATGATCCAGAAGGAGCGTAGTCGCAGATGCCAAAGACCGATATCGCACGGCGGGTCTATAACCATACCTGGAAGCTCGATCCGATCATTCGCAGTCTTTTGGATACGGATTTCTACAAGCTCCTGATGCTGCAGATGATCTGGAAGCTCCATCCGGATGTCGAAGCAACCTTTTCACTGATCAACCGCACCAAGACCGTGCGCCTCGCCGAGGAAATCGACGAACAGGAACTGCGCGACCAGCTCGACCACGCGCGGACACTGCGTTTCAGCAAGAAGGAGATGATCTGGCTCGCCGGTAACACGTTTTACGGCCGCAAGCAGATCTTCTCGCCGGAATTCCTCGCCTGGCTCGCCAAGTTCCAGCTACCCGAATACGAGTTGTCGCGCCGCGACGGCCAGTTCGAACTGATCTTTCGCGGCCGCTGGGTCGAAACGACGATGTGGGAGATCCCGGCGCTGGCGATCATCAACGAGCTGCGCTCGCGCGCCGCGATGAAAGGCCTGGGGCCCTTCACGCTTGACGTGCTCTATGCGCGCGCCAAGGCCAAGATGTGGTCGAAGGTCGAGCAGCTGCGACAATATCCCGACCTGCGGATTTCCGATTTCGGCACGCGCCGCCGGCACAGCTTTCTTTGGCAGCGGTGGTGCGTCGAGGCATTGAAGGAAGGGATCGGCGGCTCGTTTTCCGGCTCCAGCAACGTGCTGCTTGCCATGGACACCGATCTCGAGGCGCTCGGCACCAATGCGCACGAACTGCCGATGGTGGCGGCGGCGCTCGCACGCAACGACAAGGAGCTTGCCGCGGCGCCCTACAAGGTTCTGCAGGACTGGAACCAGCTCTATGGCGGCAATTTGCTGATCGTCCTGCCCGACTCCTTCGGGACTGCAGCCTTCCTGCGCGACGCACCGGATTGGGTGGCGGACTGGACCGGCTTTCGACCGGACAGCGCCCCGCCGATCGAAGGCGGCGAGAAGATCATCGCCTGGTGGAAGAAGATGGGTCGCGACCCGCGAGAAAAGCTGCTGATCTTTTCCGACGGGCTCGACGTCGACACGATCATCAAGACCTATCGCCATTTCGAGGGCCGCGTGCGCATGAGTTTCGGCTGGGGAACCAACCTTACCAACGATTTCGCCGGCTGCGCGCCGACCGAAATCAGCGGCCTCAACCCGATATCGATCGTCTGCAAGGTGAGCGAAGCCAATGGTCGGCCCGCGGTCAAGCTTTCGGACAACCCGCGCAAGGCGACAGGAGACCCCAAGGAAGTGCAGCGCTATCTGAAGTTCTTCGGAACCGAGGATTTCGTCGAGCAGACTGTCAGGGTCTAATTGGTCCCCAAAAAAGAAACCGGCAAGCGCCGGTTTCAAGAAGGGATTGCGATTGTCCATCATCGCATTATCAGATTTAGCAATAGAATCTTAAGCTTGCGTTAAGGTCGCCGTGGCCGGCGATCACGCGCGCCGGCGCACAAATTCGGCATCGGTGTCGGTCACGTAGCCAATCTCGGCGGGCTGGTCGAGGGCTATGCGGAACTGCGAGACGAGCTCCGAGAGGCCGGACGCCTCGTTCGAAAGACGATGCGTCATCGCCGTGCTTTCTTCGACCATCGCGTTGTTTTGCTGCGTCATCCGGTCGAGCGCGCGCACGGTTTCGTTGACGTGCTGGAGGCCGCTCACCTGGGCGCGCGCATCGGCGGCGATCTCCGAGATCTGGTCGTTGATAGCGTGGATTTGTCCGGAGATCCGGCTGAGTGCGTCGCCTGCCGCCCTCACGAGCGATACGCCATTCGCCACCTCGTCTGCAGACGCGGTGATGATGGTCTTGATTTCACGCGCCGCGACGGCGGATTTCTGGGCAAGCTCCCGCACTTCGTGTGCGACAACCGCGAACCCCTTGCCCGCCTCGCCGGCGCGTGCGGCTTCGACCCCGGCATTCAGCGCCAAAAGATTGGTCTGGAAGGCTATGTCGTTGATCGTGCCGATGATCTGCGAAATCGAATGCGAGGCGGATTCGATCCTGCCCATGGCATCAACCGCATCGCTGACGACATCGCTTGACTTGTCGGAACTCTCTTTCGCAGCGGCTGCAATCTCAGTGGCGGAGGTGGCATGTTCGGCGGTGCGCCGTACGGTAAGCGTGATGGTGCCCAGCGCCGCCGCCGCTTGCTCCAGCGACAGCGCCTGATGCTCCGTGCGCTTTGCAAGCTGGTCTACTGCATCTCGCATTTCACCGGCGTCGCCGTGAATGTGGGCGATTCTCGTCTTCACATCGCGGAGTGTGAGCGCGAGCCGGTCGAGAGACATGTTGTAGTCCAGGCGCAGGCGATCGAGTCCTTCGACGAACGGTTGGTCGATGCATGTGGTCAGGTCGCCGTGCGAAAGTCGTTCGAGCCCTGTCGCCAGTTCATCGACCGCTTCGCCGATGTGACGGGCCTCCTCTATCCGCGCGACGTCGCGTGCCCGTCGCTCGTCCTCGATCGATGCCCGCGTGTCTTCCGCCTCCTTCTCGAGGCGAACCCGGTCGATCGCCGCATCGCGGAAGACGACGACGGAGCGGGCCATGTCGCCGATTTCGTCCTTGCGCGTCTGGCCCGCGCAGGCGATCGCCGTATCGCCGCCGGCGAGCCGATCCATATCCTTCACCAGAGCCGATATCGGATCCGTCAGGCGGCGTGAGTACCAGATTGCAGTGACGATCGCGGCAATCAGGACCATGAGTGCCGACAGCAATGTCCAGTTGCGCAGCGCCGTCACAGCCGCGAAGGCCTCGCGCGAAGTCATGACGGCGGCGACAGTCCAGCGGGTGCCGAAGGCATCGAGGGTGGTCGCCGCCATCTGCGCTTCTTCACCGCGGAAATCCGGAAGCGCGCTGCTGGCGATCGCCTCGCTTTGGGTGACCGCTGCCGGTCGGTCCACCCGCGTACGCAGCATGTCGTTTTCGCTCGTCCTGGCACTGTCCGTCAGGAAGAAGCCGTTCTGGTCGATGAGGATCGTCTCACCCGTTTCGCCGAGTCCGGTCGTGTTGCCGACGATTTGGCCGATCATTGCGTCGGGCATTTCGAGCACGAGCGTACCGATCTTGCCGTCGAGCGACGCGATCGGAATGGCAATGAAGGCCGACGGTCTTTCGCCAAGCGGGCCGTAGCTCTCGTAGGAGGCGAAGGCAAGGCTGTTCTTGTCGGTACCTTCGGCGGTCGCCTCAAAGATGCGGCCAAGGCCAGTGCCCTTCCACGGTGCCCGCAACAGATTGACGGCGAAATCGCCTTTCTTGTTCAACGTGTAGACGACGTCGCCATTGAGATTGACGAGCAGAACATCCTTGTAACCGTGCGCCTCGGCAAACCGCCGGAAGAACGGATGGTAGCGGCCGTGCAGGTCGTCATACTTGTCCTTTCCGGCAGAGCTGAGCAGTGCCCGCTTGTCCTCGGCATTGGGGTTCTCCGTCGCGTAGCGCCGCGCAAGTTCGCCTGCGGCATCGCTGCCGATCCCGGCCATCGCACTGCTGAGGTCGCTCAATGCCTTCGCGACCGTTTTTTGCTCCTGCAGATTGCGCAGGTCATTTTCGATCGTCGTCAGGTAATGGCGCAATTCGTTGCGTCGGGCATCCGCCAGGGCTTCGAGTTTCTCGACCACCGCTTGAGAGGACATTCTGCCGCTGACGGTGAGGCTGGCAAGGCTGGTAGCGGCGATGGAAAGAACGGCCAGACCCGCCGCTGCGAGCGGGAGCTTCACGGATAAACGCATGACAACACCGAAATTTTGGAAAAAAATCAAATGCCGAGAGGCAGGTCATGGCGCATCATGCGCCTGGCGGGGTTTCCGCCCGCGGAGTTATACGGATTTGTTTTAAGGTTTGATGACGGGCGTCGTTCATGACGCAAATAGCAATAGCGGCGCACCCTTTTCACATCTTCAAAGGTGCGCCGCGCGGCACGTGCGAAGGACGAAACGGCGCTGAAAGGGATGCCAATGGTATGACTTATTGGGGTACCTCAATATTTTCTTGAATTTGCCCCAGAATGCCCCATGATGCCATTGATGAATGCATTGAGGTACACACCTTGGGAGGGGTTCGTGCGTCAAGCCTATTCGCCGGATGATGTCGATATCATGCGCGGCGCACTGGATGTCTGGTGCGCTCTGCACAACGTCGGAAGGGATGGTGTGGAAGCCAATGAGGCCGCCCGCCGCATCCTGGATCTGATGGGCAGGAAGAAATTCACCTGCGACCAGCTTCTGGCACAGCTCGCCGATTTCAGGCCGGCCCCTCGTCATCGGGTTTCCTGATCAGGCCGGAAACGGTGTCCCTCAGTTTCAACAGTGGCAAATATTCGTTCGCCAGATGAATATCGAGGTGCGCCAGCGGTTCGCCGTTCAGCTCCGCGGCCTGCCCGGTTTCCTTGTCGATCACCGTCCAGGAGCCGTCCGATTCCTCTTTCAGGTCGTATCTCTGCGCTTCCATAAGCAGAAGCTTAAGCGACGCGCGGAGCGTTTGGTAGCGATTTCTGCTGTTGGACGATCACATGCCTGGGTAGGACGTGGCTGGTTGGACCATGTGGTCGGCTGCCGAGCCCGCTGCCTGTTACTCGTCTGGAGAAGCAGTCCGCCTGACATCTTCGGCAGGACTGTGTTGCCTACTGCAAAATCCTGTTTGTCATCAGCCATTTCGCCGAGCGGGCCAAGCGTGGTTCGCGCCCATGCGAAGATTGGTACACCCCGTCGAAACCGGCTTTCCGGTTTCAGCGTCAAGGATGCGAATGAACATCGTGTGCTCTGTTCGGTTCACGCGCGTTACGACTCCCAGCAAGGCAAGGGACGCCCCGTGCGCTTTGGCAATAGAAGCCTCACAGCCCCCACAGTTTCGCAGTCCGTGCGGTGCAGCCGCCTGTTCATCCCCCGCCGGCACATCGATTACCGAAAAACGCCCGGACTTTGAGAGCATATCCCTCGCGACCTGCGCCGACTCGGACAGATACCGCCTGTCGTAGTCATCGGCCGAGATTATTCCTGCCCCAGCACTCTTGTCCTCCAATTCGAAAGGAAAGACCTCGATTGACACCGGCTTTGTCTGCTGAGCCTGCGCAAATGGGCAGGTGCCGGCAAGCAGCGCTGCGAGGACAGTCAAGGTGCGAATGCGCATGGGGAAGCCCTCCCGTGAAAGGGGCCGCCATTGTACACGGCCCGACCACGCAAATCACGATTGCCGCAGAAGAGCTTCGACGCTTTGGCCACCGGGTCGAGACTTACAGCGCTATGCGCATCTGAACGATGGCAGCCTCTTCGACCGAGGCGGCCAGCGTCGATGGCAAAGGATGCGGGTTCGCGTGACAGCGGCACCACGCCGTGGCATAGGGGGGCGCACAACCCCACCCAGGTCGTTTTCCCCATGATCCGTATCGATAATATCAGCAAGTCCAACAGTCACCGCATCCTCTATATCGAAGCCTCGGCGGCGTTGAACCGTGGCGAGAAGATTGGTCTCGTCGGCCCGAACGGGGCGGGAAAGACGACGCTCTTTCGGATGATCACCGGCGAGGAACTGCCCGACGAGGGACAGGTCTCGGTCGAGAAGGGCATGACGATCGGCTATTTCGATCAGGACGTCGGCGAGATGGGCGGACGGTCGGCCGTCGCCGAGGTGATGGAAGGGGCAGGACCGGTCAGCGCCGTGGCGGCGGAACTGCGCGAGCTCGAGGCGGCGATGTCGGATCCGGACCGCCTGGATGAAATGGATGCGATCATCGAACGCTATGGCGAGGTGCAGGCGCGCTACGAGGAACTCGATGGCTACGCCCTGGAAGGGCGTGCCCGCGAGGTTCTGGCGGGACTGAACTTCAGCCAGGAGATGATGGACGGCGATGTCGCGAAGCTTTCGGGCGGCTGGAAGATGCGCGTGGCGCTCGCCCGCATCCTGCTGATGCGTCCGGACATCATGTTGCTCGACGAACCGAGCAACCACCTCGATCTCGAAAGCCTGATCTGGCTGGAAGATTTCCTGAAAGGCTATGACGGCGCCCTGCTGATGACGTCGCACGATCGCGAGTTCATGAACCGGATCGTCACCAAGATCATCGAGATCGATGCGGGTGCGCTGACGACCTATTCTGGCGATTATGGCTTCTACGAGGAGCAGCGGGCGCTGAACGAGCGGCAACAGCAGGCCCAGTTCGAACGCCAGCAGGCCATGCTCGCCAAGGAAATCAAGTTCATCGAACGCTTCAAGGCCCGCGCCTCGCATGCTTCGCAGGTTCAGAGCCGGGTGAAGAAGCTTGAAAAAATCGACCGCGTCGAGCCTCCGCGCCGGCGCCAGACGGTCGCGTTCGAATTCCTGCCAGCTCCGCGCTCCGGCGAAGACGTCGTCAACCTCAAGAATGTCCACAAGGCCTATGGCAGCCGGACGATTTATGACGGCCTCGACTTCATGGTGCGCCGGCGCGAACGCTGGTGCATCATGGGTGTCAACGGCGCCGGAAAATCGACGCTGCTGAAGCTCGTCACCGGCACGACCGCGCCGGACAAGGGCAGCGTGTTGCTCGGCGCCAGCGTCAAGCTCGGCTATTTCGCCCAGCACTCCATGGACCTGCTCGACGGCGACAGCACCATTCTGCAATGGCTGGAGGAACGCTTTCCCAAGGCCGGACAGGCGCCGCTCCGGGCGCTGGCCGGCTGTTTCGGCTTTTCCGGCGATGACGTCGAGAAGCGGTGCCGGGTGCTCTCCGGCGGCGAGAAGGCGCGGCTGGTGATGGCCGCAATGCTGTTCGACCCGCCGAACTTCCTCGTCCTCGACGAGCCGACCAACCACCTCGATCTCGATACGAAGGAGATGCTGATCAAGGCACTCTCGGCTTATGAGGGCACCATGCTGTTCGTCTCGCACGACCGCCGCTTCCTGTCGGCACTCTCCAACCGGGTGCTGGAGCTGACGCCGGACGGGATCCATCAATATGGCGGTGGTTACATCGAATACGTGGAGCGCACCGGACAGGAAGCGCCGGGCCTGCGCGGGTGATGGGCGGCGCTTCCGCGATGTGCACCCGAGGCTGATGGACGCCTGCGTAAACGTCGTGAGCGGCGCCATTGTTTATAGCGGAAGAAACCCGCACTTGTCGGTGCGAAGCGCCTGCGTTGTTGAGTGCAAGGAATCCAGCGATTTCAAGGGGATAGGCTGGTGCTGCTAGAGAGATTTGAAGTTTCTCAGATCGACCATTATTCACTATGAAATCAGCCAGTTACGCCGATTGATCTCATGGGGAATGTACCATCTTGCTGTACCAGTTTCAATGGGGGGCTGCCGTGCGCAGGTGCCTAAGGCTTCTGTTTTCAACCGTCCTCCGGCGTCGCCTCGTGTACTGCAGAAACACTCCTTTTGCCGTCATGGGCTAACATAGCCGCAGACATGACCACGACGCGAACTCGGGGAGCGGTCGACTGCTCGACTGAAGGAGATCGTGTCGACATCAAACCCCAGCTATCGAAAGTAGCGTGTTCTTGTCCGGCGGGGACCGAGGGCACAGTCGCCTGCAATCATGGGCAGAGTTGCGGCAAATTGACAGCCGATGGACGAGACCTAGGGGAAATTCTGATCTCGGAGGGTCTCGCAGTGCCGTTGGTATGTGGCACGACGAGTTGTCCTCCGACACCGCGCTTTGGTGCACTGTGTGATGGCGGTTCGTAGCTCCCGAAGCATACAGCGAGCGTTCGGAAAAAGCCGTGGTAAAAACGCCTCCAAGAACTCCGGGGTAACACGTTCTGTGTGTTCAAAACGCGATTGACGTGTTCGAAGGAAACATGTAAGCCGTGTTTCAGAACACGGGAGATGTGTCCATGAATAAGCTCAAAGAACTTCGCACGCGATACGGATTGAAGCAGAAGGATGTCGCTGAGCGACTGAACACCACGCAGCAGACGGTGGCTAGGTGGGAGACCGGACTGTCGTCGATCCCGGTCGCGCAGCTCAAGGACCTTGCAATCATGTTCGGGTGCAGCGTCGACGAACTCTTGGGAGTGGAACTTCATCCACGGCAGCGAGACGCGGCCGGTTTCGCGCGCGATAAGCAGGGGACGCCATTTGGCACCTTTAAGATCACGTTCGCTCATGGCGATCTGGAATACCCGATTGACGAGCCGGAGGCAGAAAGGGTGCTTCGTCACTTCCGCCCCACGATCGATCTAGAGGCACCGGCAGGATGGGTTGAGATTGGCGCGCTGAACAACCGGCTTATCTTCCTTAACCCAAGCCATCTCATCGAGTTCGAGTTGATCTCCGACGACACAGAGGTGATGCCCTTCTTCTCTTCGCCGGAAGTCTATCAGTCGTTGACCAAGAGCATCCCGGTGAGCCAGTTGGGCCACCTAGCAGCAGCCGAACGCATCGAAGTAATCCGCCGCATCACCGCAAGCGCACCGGACGCGGAGTCAGCTTCCGAGGACGAAGAGAAGATAATCGAAGAGATGAATTGTGTTCGGGTCATCTATGCCGACGGCCGAGCGTCGACCCACTACCTCTCAAACGATACTGCCTCCGAGTTGTTTATCTTGAGTTCAAATCTCGGCGGCATAGGACCTAATGCATTTCTGCGCGTTTACGAAGATGGCCCCGACTGTCGAGTTATCAATCTGAGCAAAGTGGCTGTGATCGAAGTTCCGCTTGAGGCCTATCTACAGTGTCTCGACGACGATGCCTGAAGTCGAACCCCATCGCCGACAATTACCCCACGCATAGAGATAGAGAATTGAGATTGCCACCTGCACAAGGATAAGAATGGGCGCTCGATTACCCCGTTCATACGCATAGATGGCGCTGAGACAGCCCTCTTGCTGACCCTCGGTCAGCCCCACCGCACCGCCGCTTCATGGCAACCCGACAGTCGGGAGTGCGGCTGATGAGCAATTCATCGCATCCCTGGTCCTTGGTCCTGCTTGCGGTCTCCTCGTTCCTCTCGGTTCGGGGAGATCGCTTTGGCACCACGTCAGGCCCCGTTGAGCGATCCTCGGTGGCTTTGTCGTTGGAATGCCATTTCCCGTTCCGGGGTATCGACCGTGGAGAGGCACTTGGGGGGTGGCCGGTATCATTGGCCATTTGGAGGCGAACGCCCGTCTACGATGCCGCGCAAGGTTTCGGGTGATTACCCCCACCATATGCATATCGCACCAACCGCCCCTTCGCGGGCCAAAGGGACTAGCCATGACAACGACCATGACCACCATCCTTTCTCTGAACCCCGTCTACACGGAAATTGACCAGCGCGGGCAAGACGTCAAACTTGTTCTTGTCAACGCTGATGAGATCATCGACACCATCGTTTCCCCCGGTCACCCAAAGGCTGCCAGTCTGTGGGATGACTTCACTGGTATGACCAATGACCTTCTTGGTTGGAACCCCACCATGACCCCGGAACAGGCCAAGCTATATGCGCTAGTCGGTTTGATCGAGAAAGCGTACGGCATCGAGAACGGTGTTCCCGCTGATGAGACAGAGGCCATCAACGAGGACGAGGGAGACGCATTCCTCGAAAAGGCGTTTGAAATCGCCAAGAAGCGTCTGACCAATTCCAAACGCTAACCACCTCTTGCCATGACCCTCCTGCTCCCGTGACAGATGTTGCGGGGGCGGTCCCGAACATCGACCGCCAAGGCAACATCCGATAGCAAGCGGGAAGGCATAGAGTAGCTGTATGGTTGTGACGTGCAGAACCGCAACCTTTAATTACCCCCTCCATATGGATAGGTGGATTAAGGTGGAGAGAGGTTGAACTGATGAAATCAGGGTTTATCTCTGGTTTCATTAGGTCATTGATGATGATGGAAATCCTGTCTCAACAACAGATCTCCTTAACGACCCACTCAGGTCACCTTAACGACACCCGATAGACCGACGAGAGGACCACCCTCGTCAGTCCTTGTCCATGCCCCGGTCTTCGTCTCCACCCGCATAGTCGCTCCATCGACCCCGATCTCGGGAGGGCGGATGCTGGTCATCATGGACCGGCAAACTCTCTTCGTTGCGTTCTTGTCGTTCAGGCCCCCCCTGCGTCTCGCGGCTGGCTTGTGCCAGTGGTGAGTCGTGGGGTTATTTCGTCAGCACGACCAGCAACGAGGAGACATCTCAACGACAAAGCAACGCAACACCCAAGCCCGCACGACGGACAGAGAGTAACCTATGCACGCAACAGATAAATCGCCCCTGCGGGTTTTCATCGAGCCTGTGAAGATGACCAGCAAGGGCCAAGGCTATTCGGTCTCCTTCAATGGCGAGATCATCATCACCAACACCCGCAATCCCGCTGCCGACGCTTGCCGGCATCTGGTTGTTCTCGGGCACCGGGGACGAATGGAGATGTGGGACCGTGAGCGCGCTTATCCCCGAATGACCTTCCCCGACATCGAACGAGCGGCCCGTCTGACGGTTGCCGAGAACGAGCATCACGGTCCCCGTATCGTCCGCTTCAAGGAAATGGATCAAGAAAGGCGGCAGCGGCTGAAAACGACCTACACGCGATCATCGACACCTGGTCGGCAGTCGGTGGCAGCATGATCTATGTCGAGGAGATACTGGACCGGAAGACCGGCGAACTGGTGTCGGTCGACAAGGGCGATTGGATCACAATCACCGAACTTGGGACGCTCTTCGGCCTCGGTCGGAGGCAGACCACCGCCGTCCTTCGGCAGATGAACTTCCTGCAAGTCGAGGGTGGTGGCCGGAACAGCCGTCACCGGATTGCCGATTGGGCCGTTCAGCGAGGCTGGGGCAAGCGTCTTCATCGCAAGACCGACAAGTTCCCCTTCGACGTGATCGGACCTAGTGCCGTCCAATGGATCAAGGAACGGTGGAAGGATGCTGTTGCCACCATTGAACGGGAGACCTTCGCCGGACCAGTTCTCGATGCAAAGTCTGCCCTCGCTTATTTCCAAGCTGCGCATGGTCGCAAGGAAATGTCTGTCCAGATGATGGTCTGCTGGCTGGCGGACTTCTTCCCCGAACTCACCCAACAACAGATGGCTGGAGTTCTGGATGTCTCCCAGCAGTTGGTCAGCCGGTTCCTCTCCATTCGGTCTGCGCAGTTGAAGCGGGCCAAGGCCCTGAAGGGGAGCCCCCTTGATGGTCCAGCGTTTGAAGCGTCATGTTGTACTTATGTCGCCTAGGCCTATACGCAAGCGTACAACACGCTGGAAAATGACCGACCGTGAACGCGCATCCACGGTCTATAGGCGGAATGTTTGCTGTAAAAATTTCTGAGCCCAGATCAGATATACGGAGATCGGGGTTCCCCCCCGGTACCCCGGGGACGCCATGCATGGGAGGCCAGCGATCAAAAGTCGACGGACCAGACTTGCACTCCGTCCCTCTCGAACTGCGGTAGGCGGAGGTTGCCAGGAAAGCGTGGTGACATAAAGAACACGTACCGATGGGCCTCGGGACGGTTCGTCAACTTCGATAAGTCGCTGGCAATGGTTGTTACGTGGTGTCACGGCAGCAAACGTTTCTGCGCCAACCAAGCCTTCCACCTCGCTCATGATGTCCAAGGGCTGTGAGGCATGCGCGCCGGGAGCGAGGTGGTAGCCGCCAGCTTCGGGGTGCAGGGCAAACAGTTGCCTTGCGGCCAGCAGGGCGGTTGCATACGTCCACGTCTGATTGACCTGTTCGATGATATTGAGCGGGTGGTGTCCGATCGGGTGATAGCCAACTGCCTCGAACTTCAGGCGTCGCAAGAATTCGAGCGGCTCACCAGTAAAGGCGTTAATCCACTGCCGAACCTGCGTTGCAGACGCGGTGACACGAGCAAGCAAGAGATCGACATCCTCCGGCGAGCTTACCTTTATCGAGCCTTCCAAATACGCGCTGGCGTCCATTTGATGAGCCACGTCTGATGAAGCAGCCTAAGGGACATCACAGCCCATAGATCACGTCAACCATGCAAGCTGCGGCTGGTTCGATTTCGGTACACGTCGGAGGAACCACTCGAGACTTGGTTCGATAAGTGCCTATTGACAATCTAAAACGAACCAAAGATAAGTGAACCACCCTAAACGAACCAAGGTGGCTTCAATGCATGTCCGCGCTTACCTTCGTGCCAGCACAAAAGACCAAGATGCCAACCGTGCCAGAGACGACCTATTCAGGTTCGCTGAGGAGCGTGGGCTGAAGATCGCTGCCAGCTACGTGGAGAACGAAAGCGGGGCTTCTCTAAAGCGCCCCGAGCTGTTCCGTCTTCTGAACGACTGCCACCCCGGCGATGTCCTCCTCGTTGAGCAGGTAGACCGCCTCAGCCGCTTGAACGCTGACGATTGGGAGCGCCTTAAGACCGAGATACAGAGCCGCAGGGTGAAGGTGGTTGCACTCGACCTGCCAACCTCTTGGATGATGGCCACGGCTGGCAAGGATGATATTCAGAGCCGCATGCTCGATGCCATCAACGGGATGATGCTGGACATGCTGGCAGCCATTGCCCGCAAAGACTACGAGGACCGCAGAAGGCGGCAGGCGCAGGGCATCGTTACGGCTAAGGCCCGAGGAGCTTATAAGGGCCGCCCTGAAGATGAGGAGCGCAACGCTGGCATCGTCAAGATGCTTGAGAGCGGCCTGAGCTGGAACACCATCGTTGCTGCCACGGGCTGCTCACGGTCTACCTTAGCTCGACTGGCGAAACGTGTCTCGGGTCAGACCGCGTCCTAATTCTCGGGCGTGCGTTTCTCTTACCCTGATTATGTTTGTTTTCGGCTACGGACAATCAACCACACCCCTCAAAGGAAACCTGGTGAACGCCACCATTACCCCGCAGCCCAAGCGCAAGGACTGAGCACCTAAAGACCCCAACTGTCCCCAGAATGCGGCTAAGAGGGCTGCATATCATCGCAAGATGGCCCGCCTGAAGGACAACCCAGAGGCTTGCCAGGAACACGAACGAAACAGGCGTTAGGTCGTTGCTGCAGGGGTGGCAGTTAATGGAGCGGTCGGTTGAACCTTGAAATCAGTCGAACCTATCTCATTTGCCCGTTCCACCAGAGCATCGTACTTCTCGGTAGAGATGCCTTGATGCCCCGCCTCGCGAAGACGTCTCATCGTCTTGTGGGGATTTAGGACGACTGCATGGGAATACTTACCAGCGGAACCGCCTTTGATGCGAATGAACCCAAGCTCAACGAGAAGATCGATACGATCTTGCCATTGGCGAACGGCCCGCTGACCAGAGTAGCCGGAGTGCGTCGCAAGTGACCCTGCAGCGCCAAGGGAAACATACATTTCCGCCCGAGCGCGGCACCACAGCTCGAAATAGGTGTTGCCTGCGGGTGTTCCTTTCGTGAGGTCGTCGATCATTTTGATGATGATCGGCATAGTTCGAGGAACCGGGGTGTACCCCTCTTCACTGTGGGAGTCCCACAAGAGGGTCTTATCCAGGTCGGGCCACAAAGAGTCGCGGAGTTCCTCCGTTTTTTTCCCGGCTTTAGATTTCTTTCTGATCGGCGCCATTTCATTTCCCTTTTGCTTTGAAAGATTAGTGGCCGAAGTTTGGACCCCCGGCCTGGCAGTGAGATCGACGTGGGCTTGCATCCACGTTGGCCCTAAGAAGACGGAGTACTTGGCTGAGGTGTGGACCCTCGACCTCTCCGCCTTCTTTTGGATACGCGGGCTTGCATCCGCGCCGTGTTGCCTACATCAGCGACACAGCCGTAAAATGGTAGAAAAATACAATAAATTCAAGTGTTTAGATAGACAAGGCCATTGTATAGCCGCGAAATCCCTCTCGGGAGCTTATGGTCGGAGTTGGTTTATATACGCCAACAGCTTTGTGTGAGTAGGATTGGCGAGGATTTTTTTAAAGAGGAAAAACAAGCCGATAGGAGGCGATTTCCAGTATCGCGTGATCGCGTAATCTGGCTGATCGGGTGATCGGGTGATCGGGTGTAGAAAATTTCCCAGACCTCCCCTCTCCTTTGACCAGTCAGTGCTCTTCGCGAAACACCGCGCAGCCAGCCGTCACCGATAAGCCACGTCAAGGCGGGGAAATTACAGAACGAAGAATTGCCTCGTCGGCATGAACCCCATCAGGGGTTGGCCCCGCCGTTAAGGCGGTTCGAAGCGCGAACCTCATTGGAAAGCAATCTCCTTCAACAACACCTCCGCCTGAGCCAGCACGGTCTGAACCGCCTCCTGCTCCAGATCGGGCGGATAGCCAAACTTCTTCAGGATGCGCTTCACGAGAACACGCATCTTGGCGCGAGCGCTCGCCTTGTGCTGCCAGTCGACGGTCGCTGATCTGAGCATCTGCTCGACAAGTTCATGGGCGATCACTCGGAGTTGTTCGCTCCCCATGGCCTGGACGGCGCTATCATTGGCCGCAAGCGCGTCATAGAAGGCGATCTCCTCCTCCGAGAGGCCAAGTTCTTCACCTCTCGCCGCCGCTGCTTGCATCTCCTTGGCCAGCGCGATCAGTTCCTGGATCATCTCGACTGTGGAGATCGCGTTGGCATGGTAGCGAGCCACGGCCTCTTCCAGCCGCGCGGAGAATGCCTTGGACTGGACCACATTGGATTTTGAGCGGCTCTTGATCTCGCCGTTCAGCAGCTTCTTCAGCGCCTCCAGCGCGAGGTTCTTCTTCTCCATGCGCTGGACGTCTGCGAGGAACTCATCCGATAGGACAGAGATGTCAGGCGACTGTAGCCCGGCAGCTTTGAGGATGTCGACGATCTCGGCATTGGCGACAGCCTGATTGAGAAGTTGCTCGACGGCAAGCGACTTGGCCTTGTCCGACATCTTGCCGGTGGCGGTCGTCTTCACGAGCGCGGCACGCACCGCCTGGAAGAAGCCGACCTCATCGCGGATTTCCGCTGCGGCATCGCTTGCAGAAGCCAAGGCGTAGGCCTTGCTCAGTTCCAGCACTGCGTCCTGATAGCGGCGGTGCGCCTTCTTCTTGGCTTCGACACCCTCGACCTTGGCCGCCTCCTTCTCTTGCCACTTCAGTATCCAGTCGATGCCATCAGCCAACGCCTTCAAGCGCTGTTGCGGGGCGCCCACAATGCCGAGGCTGTAGTCGTGACCGTTGAACATCGCACGCACGATCTCGTACTTCTCCAGAAGAACGGCAACCGCTGCCTCTTCATCGATCCCCGTCTTGTCGCGATCGGACTGGGAGTACTGCGCCAATGCCTTCTTCAGGTTCTGGGCGATCCCGATGTAGTCGACTATCAGCCCGCCCGGCTTATCCTTGAAGACGCGGTTGACGCGGGCAATCGCCTGCATGAGGCCGTGGCCGTGCATGGGCTTGTCGACGTACATGGTGTGCATGCAGGGCGCATCGAAGCCGGTTAGCCACATGTCGCGCACGATCACCAGTTTCAGTGGATCGTCGAGCTTGCGTGCACGCTTGGCGAGATCGTCGCGCCGCTTCTTGATGCCGATGTGTGGCTGCCATTCAAGCGGGTCGGAAGCCGAGCCAGTCATCACGATCTTGATCGCCCCCTTGTCGTCGTCGTCCGAATGCCACTCGGGGCGAAGTGCAACGATCTCGTTATAGAGGTCGACGCAGATGCGGCGGCTCATGCAGACCGCCATCGCCTTGCCGTCCATGCCCTCGATGCGATGCTCAAGGTGCGCAACAAGATCGGCTGCGATCTGTGACAGGCGCTTCTCTGAACCAACCAGACGCTCGACTGTCGTCCACTTGGCCTTCTGTTTTTCTTGCTCGCTCAACGTCTCGTCTTCGAGCATGGCCTCGATCTCGGCATCGATCTTCGGCTTCTCGTCCTCGTTCAGTTCGATGCGGGCCAGCCGGCTCTCGTAGTAGATCGGAACGGTCGCCTTATCCTCAACCGCCCGGCTGATGTCGTAGATGTCGATGTACTCGCCGAAGATCGCGGGCGTGTTGACGTCCTCCGCTTCGATCGGCGTTCCGGTGAAGCCGATGAAGGAAGCGTTCGGCAGAGCCTCGCGGATGTAGTGGGCGTATCCATAGCGCCGCCTGCCGGTTTCCTTGTCCAACTTGGCGTCAAATCCGTACTGGCTTCGGTGCGCCTCGTCCGCCATGACGATCACGTTGCGCCGGTCCGTCAGCATCGGGAACCGCTCCTCGCCCGCCTCGGGTGTGAACTTCTGAACGGTGGTGAAGATCACCCCGCCCGAAGCCCGGTTGAGCAGGCGTCGCAGATCGTCCCGGCTGTTGGCCTGCTCGGGCGTCTGACGGATAAGATCGCGGCAAAGGTTGAATGTGCCGAAGAGCTGGTCATCGAGGTCGTTGCGGTCGGTCAGCACGATCAGCGTCGGGTTTTCCAGGTCCCGAGAACGAACGATCAGCCCGCCGAGGAACGCCATCAGAAAGCTCTTGCCGGAGCCCTGCGTATGCCAGATCACGCCGATCTTGCGGTTGCCATCCGGCTTCGCTGCCTCGATGGCGCTCGCAATCGCCTTCCGGGCACCGTGGAACTGGTGATAGCCCCCAATGATCTTGAACGGTCCCGCCCCCTGGTCACCGAACACGATGAAGTCGCGAATGAGGGCGAGGAACCGTTCCTTGTCGAACACGCCCCGCAGCAGCGTATCCATTTCGTAAGGGCCGTGCGGCGTGAAGTCGCCAGCCGCGCCCGTCACCGAGCGCCAAGGCATGAAGCGCTCCTCGTCCGCCGTCAGGGAACCGATGCGGGCCAGCATACCATCGGAGGCAACAAGCACGGCATTGGTGCGGAAGAGCGAGGGCACCTGAGCCTTATAGGTCTGAAGCTGCTGGAAGGCATGGTCGATCGTCGCCGCCTCGCTGCCTGCGTTCTTCAGTTCGATGATACCGAGTGGCAGGCCGTTGACGAAGACCATCACGTCCGGACGGCGGGTAAACTTGCCCTCGACGACAGTGAACTGGTTGGTCACAAGCCAGTCGTTGTTCTCCGGGTTGTCGAAGTCGATCAGCCAAACCTTGTCGCCCTTCACCTCGCCATCGCCGATGCCGAACTCGACATCGACACCCTCGGTGATCAGCTTGTGGATGCGCCTGTTTTCCTCCACCAGCGACGGCGTTTCAGTCACCAGCAACTGATGGATGGCCTGCTCGCGGGCATCTGCCGGGATCATCGGGTTCAGCCGTTCGGCAGCAGCCCTTAGCCGCGCTAGCAGCAGCACATCACCGTAGGCTTCTCGGGCGGGTGCGCTGCCGTCAGGAGAGATCACTGCAGCGAGCTCGTAGCTGTAGCCCAGTTCCCTGAAGGTACCAATCACGGCCTCTTCGACAAGGCCCTCGTTGAAGCCACTCGTACTGTGTTCAGAAACTGGCTGCGTGTAGAGGATGTCATTCATCACCAGACCTCGAATCGTTCAAGGTTGCGCTCACCGGCTCGCTGCAGCAGCGCTGCTCGAAACTCTTCCTTGATCACACCGACATCGCGAGAAGCTGTTCTCAAGTCGCCCACATCTGGGAGTGCGGCCAGCCAAAGGGCATCGAACTCTGCAGCAGTCAGTCGCTTGACTTCTTTTTGGAGGAGGGCATCCAACATGCCGCCCCAAGGATCGTCATCAAAGTGCGGACCATTTTGCGCATCGTGGCAAAGCTCGTCCCAAAGGCTCTTGTGGTCGTAGTCACCACCAAAGACGCCGGAAGCTTGTCGACGCTGGAGGACGTGGATAATGCGGCCCGCCGCACGCTGATTGTATTCCGCGGCAAGACGAAACAGGGCGGATCGAGCCGCATCGGCCAGATCGTAGCGGGCGCTGGAGGTATCCATCATCTCCCCTCGCCCTTCACTGCGTTAAGGATGTGGTCCAAGTCTCCAACTGTCCTCGGCACGAAACGCCACGCGTCTCCGCGATGCAGTCGATCCATTGTTTTCAGCGCGGAGTGGCGGCCATACTTGCCTGGCTCACTGTAGGTCTCATTGCCCGGCCGCTCCTCCCCGCCAAGCGCACGCGCCACGGAACCATCGATCGCCCTCGCCTCGCACCAGAGCTGCAGATTGCTGCCCTTTACGATGATCACGACCTCGATGCCACCGAGCGCAGCATTGGGCATGACATATCGGCGGGCGTGGACGTTCTGATGATTGGACCGATGGACCGAAGCCTCCTTGTCCAGTCTCGCAGTTGCCTGCCGTTTGATTAATTCTGCCTGTGTGGTCACTGCGCCGCCTCCAAGACCTCTTGAGCTTCTGGGAGACGAATTTCGCCGGACATGAGCTTAGGGAGAAGGAGATCGCGGGTCGCGGCGAGGATTACACTCTGCCGTGCATTGTTCTCGATCGTCCGATACAAAGGTGTGGCGATTTCCTCGAAGGCCGCTGCAACTCGTTCCGCCTCCAAAACGTCGGCTGTGGCCAAGGTCTTAGTCGTGATTGTATCGAACACCGACCCGTGCGCGGCCTGAACAAGGCTGTCGACCAGCGCTTTGAACATGTTGTTGAGGAGAAAGGGGCGCTTGCTACGACTGCTCAATGCGTAGCAGGTCTGGTTCATGGCCATTGTTTCGCCGAACATGCACAATCGACCAGTCGTCGCTCCTCGGGCGACCACGACGGTAGAGAATTGCGGTACCAGCTTAGTGCTGCTGTTTTGGAGGCCCGCTTCCGAGATCGTCCGCTCAGTGGCCAGCAAGTAGGTTTCCCCGCACTGACTGACATCCTTTGCGCTTGCCCAAGCAACGCCGCCGTCCCAATACTCCTCCCGATCCGTCTTCGGCGTCCCGCCCGAGATGAGTTGCGCCTCATCAAGCAGAGGTTTCCGGCCCCATCCCTCTGGCAGCCCGTTGCCCTCGAACCTTGCCGGGAAGCGTTCGGCGAGTTGCCGCGCCCGCTCGACATTGGCGACGAGGCCGCCCATGATCTCAACGGGATCGGATGCGCCCTCGATCTTGCGGCGCGTCGGGCCGAAGTCCACAAACCAGTCACGGAAGATCGCCTGCGCCATCGCCTCCAGGGCTTCGTTCATTTTCCGGTTGAGTTCGATCTTGTCGTCGAGAGAGCCGAGCATCTGGCCGATCGGCTTTTCGGCCACTCCAAGCCGAGGAATTCTTAGTGCCTCCAAAACCGGAATTCGCACGTTGCTTACGGTGGAGCCTGTTCCTTCGTTCCAGAAGATTTGATGCCGCACATAGGGCGAGCGAAGAGCGTAAAATAGATAACTCCCGTCTACGCTGCTCTTGGGGCGCAACAGCACTTGCCGTTGCCCGACACAGCACTCAAGCCCCTCTGGCACCATGCAGACTTCACCCATTGGCGCCTCGCGTGTGAAGATGATGTCACCGGCTCTGGGTTTTGCTCTCCTGATGCGCCGCTCAAAATCCTCACGATGCGTGTAACTCGGCTGGCTAAGGTCAAGTTTGCCGTCACGAATGTTTTGATTGCGAATGACAATGTAGCCGCTGTCAGTCCATTCAGGCGTGAAATGGGGGCAATCAACGATTAGCTCGCAAAGTTCGCGAAGCGTCCCAGTCGTTGCGGTCATTATTGCACCCCGCTGAGAGCAGCTTCAATCCGCTCTTCTAAAGCCCGTCCCTCAGCAAACTGCGCCAATAACGTATCCCTGAGCGCCTCAAACTTCTCGGCAAACGGCACACCATCGTCCTCAGCATCAGCCGCTCCGACGTAGCGCCCGGGTGTCAGAACGTGGCCATGCGAGCGCACATCCTCCAATGTCGCTGACTTGCAGAAGCCCGGCTCGTCTTGATAGTCCGCCCAGCCGTTCTGCGCCCGCGTCTCGGGCTTGGCCCGCCAACGGTGATAGGCGCCCGCGATCTTCTCGATGTCCTCATTCGTGAACTCACGACGCACACGGTCAACCATGAAACCAAGCTTTCGGGCATCGATGAACAGGATTTCGCCGCGCCGATCGCGATGGCCATTGGCGCTCTTATCGCGGGCCAGTATCCACAAGCAGGCGGGTATCTGCGTCGAGAAGAAGAGCTGCCCCGGCAGTGCCACCATGCAGTCAACCTGATCGGCCTCGATCATCGCCTTGCGAATATCGCCCTCGCCCGACTGCTGCGAGGACATCGAGCCGTTGGCGAGAACTACGCCGGCCGTGCCGCGAGGTGCAAGATGATGGATGATGTGCTGCAGCCAGCCGAAATTGGCATTGCCCTTAGGAGGTGTGCCGAACTTCCAGCGGGCATCGTCTGCCAGCCGATCACCGCCCCAGTCGGAAATATTGAAGGGCGGATTGGCGAGGATGAAATCGGCCTTCAGGTCCTGGAACTCGTCGCGGTGGAAGCTGCCCTCGTTGTTCCAGCGGATGTCGGCATCGATCCCCTGCACCGCGAGGTTCATCTTCGCGAGCCGCCATGTGGTATGGTTGATTTCTTGGCCATAGATGGCGATGTCGTTACGCCGTCCACCGTGCTCCTCGATGAACTTCTCCGACTGCACGAACATGCCGCCCGAGCCGCAGCAAGGGTCATAGACGCGGCCCCTGTAGGGTTCTAGTATCTCGACAAGAGTGCGCACTACCGAGCGAGGGGTGAAGAACTCGCCGCCGCGTTTGCCTTCCGAACTGGCAAAGCCCGAGAGGAAATATTCATAGACGCGACCCAACAGGTCTTTAGCCCTGTCGTTGCTGTCATGCATGCCGATGTTGGAGAAAAGGTCGATCAGCTCTCCGAGCATCGTTTTGTTCAGCGTCGGGCGGGCGTAGTTTTTCGGTAGCACGCCCTTCAGCCCCTCGTTTGAGGGCGCCTTTTCGATCGCCTCCATGGCCTCGTCGATCAGTTTGCCGATCTCCGGACGCTTGGCGTTCGCCTGTAGAAAACTCCAGCGTGCCTCCTTCGGCACCCAGAAGACGTTCTCGGCGAGATACTCTTCCGGGTCTTCGGCATCCGCGTATTCATCCGCTTCGAGCTTGGCATGTAGCCCGTCGAAGGCATCCGAGATGTACTTCAGGAAAATGAGGCCGAGCGCGACATGCTTGTATTCCGAGGGCTCCAGATTACCCCGAAGCTTGTCCGCTGCCTTAAAAAGCTCAGCCGTGAAGCTGAGGTCACCATTCAATTCTTTTGCCACGTATGCGCCCCCAAATCAGTGAGACGGACGATAGAATGCCAACGTGACGGGTGTAAAGGATAAAGCGCAAGCCTCAGTTGTTCACCGCGCGTGTACTACTGATGTATACTACCGGCAGCAACCAAATCCGAGTAAGCCATTGAAATTGCTCGACATTGAAGCGATGGCTGGGGCGCCTGGAGCCCCACTGGTCTACGAACAACAAAGCGGAAGAACGATAACAATAGGCGACGCGCTGGTGGTGACAAAGCTGGACCGCCTTGCCCGTTCGATGGCGACTTTATGGGAGATCACCGATAAGGCCAGGGGTGTTGGACTGTGTGGTCGTGGCTTTTGAACCTCCAGGGTGGTGACCGTCGTCCTGTTTTTTCGAACAGACGGGTTGCATTTCAAGCAAGGCCTCCAAGAAAGTTGTGTTACATGCGAGGGGTGCTGCAATACCCCCTATCATTAACTTTCATTTTTTGTTTCAAAGTTATCGTATTGCATTAGGGGGAAGATGCTGGTGGCAATTAGGGCAGTTATCTCAGACGCACATCCGCAGCCTGATTCAGAAGAGATTTGGGTGGGAGCACTTGGCGTGGACGGAGATGATGGAGTTGGGCTAACCACTGCAGCAATTCTCAGTTTCGTGCCAAACATGGACGTCGGGACTTGGTACCGGTTAGCCGAATTTGCAGCCAATGTGGCATCGGTCGACTGGGATCATCCAGAGGAACACGCTCAGTGGACCTCCTTGGAAATAACTGAAAGCTCGGCGGAAGGTAGTGCAGTGGTCACCATCGAAGTGAAATTAGCCGATGCCGTAAAAACTCTTTGTCAATCTGCGGTCGAGCATCTTTCTGCATTCAGCTCTCGCAATGTTTGGATTCGCTTCGAGTGAAAAATTTACTTACTTCACCCGCGTTTGGCGACGACGAGCGCTATCAGTCGCTTTCCGCTGGCGCGTACAAGATTTCTTATACTGACTCCACCCACCTTGAGGCAGACGATTGGCGCGAACTCGCGGACATAGAACTTGGGGTGGCGGCAACGGAGAACGAATCTGAACGGTCATTCAAGTTTCAGCTCGCCCTCGACAAGAAATTCTTGGCAACAGGAGAGGGGAAGAAGAAAGGGGAGAATGGCAACAAAGCTGAGTTCAGCAACAGGCGCAATATTCATGTGCTTACAGACACAGTGAGTTTGTGCGCCACCCGTTTGGGATTGCTGGCGCCGATCGTGTCGGGCAAAACTGCGGAACAGTTGCAGGAACTCAAGAAAGCAAAGGGAATCGTCCTCCTTCCAGACACCAACAGCCTCTACAATGGCACTCTGCATTGGCTAATGAATGTGCTACGGGGAAGCACGCTGTGGGTATTGCCGTTTGTGATGTCAATCACCCAGATTCAGGCTCGCGAGGCCGCGCTCAAGGCTATGTCACGGAACAAGAAGGAGACAAATTTAAGTCAAGCGCTGCGGTCGCGTGCTTTCGTGAATGCTGGCCTCGGGTTTCTCGAACGAAATCATCACCGCTATCAAGTGCTCGAGCTTGATCCGTCGCTGCTGCGATATATGAAAATGCCGGATCGGAACGGCTTTGACTCCGACGACAGCGAAGTCCTTGAGGATCGTTTGTTGATTGAAGGGGTGCATTCGATCTTGCGATCTACCCGCACTCGGGCCAAGCAAGTTGTCGTAACCTCTGACGTCCTTCTTTCGCGAGTTCTCAACGCTGAAGGAATAGAGAATCTCTGTCTTGCTACGCCCACACTAGCCACGGAGAAAGTCCCAAATGTGCGCTATGACGCATGGGGCCAAACCTATGTGGGGACAACCCTAAGAGGTTTTCTGTGGGACCTGACGCATTCTTTTGGTAGTGTTCGTCTGTGCGGCGAACGTGAGCACTTTCGTCTTGCATGCTATTGGCCGGGGAAGCTGCCGCATGACTGGCGAGATGAACTCCTCGACGTGACTTGGCCCAAGGAACAAGTTGCAGAAAAACCGGCTTCGGCCGACGAGAATCAAGAAACTCAAACGGAAGAGGCAAAGCAAGCGGAAGCTCCGATTCAAGCTCCCATGATTGTTGCTAACGATCAAGTGCCCACGCTGTCTAAAGCGGCAGTACCGCAAGCATCACTGCCACTCGTGATGAAGTTGGCGGGCGTGCTGTATGCCGCTGGGAAAGGCTCGCTTGATGAGTTGTTGGAGGGGCTTTCCGATCAGGGTCGCCCCGCAAAGGGCAATGCTACGAGAGCCTATGAAGTACTCAGACGAGCCAACCTGATTGATTTTGATGGTGCAGTCTTGCTCGCGCGCAAAGAGCTGGACGCGCTGGATTCAAACCTCAGGGCTGGCGACCTCGACGAAATTAGTAAGCAATTTCAAAACTACGACGCCTACGAATTGATCCTAAGCGCATTGAAAGAAAAGGGCAGTCTTGACCGGAAAGATGTGAACAAGATTCTTGAAGCCGGATTGAATGCTGAAGCAGCACAAGACGCCAGCGTCAGGCTCGTAAGGTATCACACGCTACTGGGCCAAGCCTGGACGGACGGAGATAAATGGTTGGATGGATCAAATAGGCCAGAGCAAGACGAGTATTTTGAAGCCGCCAACCGCGCATTTGATGAAGTGGCGGTGGACAACATAGCCAAGGTGGCGGACTTTTTGCCACGGTTTTGTCGCGCCACGAGAATGTCACCATGGGCTGCCGCGCGGGCGGCTCAGGACTACGCCAAGCGGTTGTCGACAGAGTATTCTTTGCAATATGCTGCGGGCGGAAAGCCGACGGGAGCCGATAAGATTTTGACGGGATCGCTCTTAGATTTGGATGAAGTAGTCGTGCCACTAGACAGAATAGAGATTGGTGGTCGGCCTGTTCTGACGCTCGGAAGGGTAAAGCGATGAACTCACTCGCAGAGCTGCTGGGTCGGGTACCAGAACAATCTAGTGAAGAGGACCGGTTCTTATCGAAGTTCGGCTTCAAGCGGAATCCTTTTCCGGCTGCGCGAACCATCATCGAAGAAGTCCTTTATAACCAAGTCGGCGCGCGCGACCAATTCGTGTCACTCGTGCGTGAGGTCCTTGTTGAGAACCCGCAAAGGCGTTCGATTGGTGTTTTGGGCGGCACGGGTGGAGGAAAAACGCATTTCCTTCGGCATTGCGAATACTTGATGAAAAACTTTCGGGAGAGCGCTCCTCGGCCGTTCATCGTCGTAGAAGTGTTAGCGGGCGCGAGTTCGGCCATCCATCTTGTTCGCGAAATCTACCGCGAAGCGGATGAAGCTGTGAAAATTAAAGGCGAGTACGATCTTCTAACGGCCGTGGTCCGAAGTGTTGAAAACGAGGCGGCATTTGAGACCGTTCGCCAGGTGGAACTCCGGTCAGTCTTACAGTTGCTCTTCCGCGCGATGCAGAAAGGCTTTGTTCCCCCGGACAGGGACGGAAGAATGCAGTTTGAACCCCTACGTGATCTCGCGAAAAAATGGCTGGCGGGTGCAGCGCTGAGCAATACGGAAAAGCGATACCTGGGTGTATTTTCCCGCCTTGGCAGTGCGGCGCTGATGACACGCTTGCTGAGTGAGTTGCTGACACTCGCGCGAAAGCAGAATGTAGTTGACGGTATTATGCTCTGCTTAGATGAGGTGGAAACATTGTTTTCATCTGGAGTAAGCGCATCTAGAATACAGGGGTTTCTTCAAGATCTACGATATTTCTTCGACGAAGCAGTTCGGGGCGTCGAAGGTTACTCGCTACTTATGCTATCTGCGTCAACCCCTAATGGAGCAGCAAACCTTCGCAACTACAATTATCCTCTCTACCAACGCCTGGGATTTGACGAGGGATCACAAGCTGTTCTCTCACCGTTGTCAGGCGAATCAGAAGCCAGAGCTATGGCCGATGTGTACATCAAACACGAGATAAAGCGAGCAAATCTCGGGGTCAAAAATCCACCTACCATATTGAAGGACGAGGATGTCGAACAAGCTTATGCCACCGCCGCTGGGCGGTCTATTGGAACGGGCGGCTTGATCCAGAGGGTCAATCAAGGGCAGTTGCTTCAAGCCCTCCATCAAATAGTCGAGGCAAAGCGCGCAGAGGCTGTGTGAACACTCATCACAGCACGGAGGCTTCCTCCAGCGTGGTCGATCGGTGGCAATTTCAACGCTTCGACGCAGGCTCTCATCTGATTCTGCGTCCGCCCTCGATATATAACCGGGGTCGTTTATGATCCGATCCGTGCAACTCCGAGAGTACTGACCTTCAGGTGCGACCCCGGCTAACTGGTGGTCAAAATCTGACGCTTGGTACCGGAGCCGTAGGCCCGCTTAGGGTGGGAAACGGACTGGCAGGTACTGGTCAGCTTCGCCGGAAAGCTGCCACTCATCTGGCCCATTAGCTTCGGCGGTAACGCGGCCTCCTGGCCGGGCTTTTCCGATCAAGATCAAACCGGGCAAATAGGCTCGATTTTTGAAAGAAATTCAACAGGTTGACGGAAATCGTCCCAAGAAACTGCTAAGCGTCGTCGAACCTTAATGGGTAGGTGTCTTCGTATCTCAGATCAACTTACGTCTGATCAGAGCCATCGCGCTTGCTCGGCTGCGCGCTTGCTCTCGGCTCTCATGTATTCGGCAAACCAGATCACGGCCTGCCATGGGTCCTTAGTGAGCAACCGCTCGGCTTCGGCACAGGCATTCTCCAGAGGGGTGTGCGTGTAGTAGCAAGGCTGCTGGTTGCGATTGGCTGACTTGATGGCATCCCACATGCTTTGTTGGTGCTGGTCAATCCCGAGCTAACAGAGCCGAAGAGCCCTGTGGGCGGGGGAACCGCTGCTTGGATAATCAAACGACTGCTTCTAGGCATTGATCACGAACGCTGTAATGGCCTCTCTGAGGTCGGAACAGGTAATCCGCATCGGGCACCAAGCGTCAGATTTTTACCACTAGCGAGGACGTTATGACTTATCTCAATTGCGTTTCAGGTGTGACAGGTCCAGTCCCTCGTATCTGAGTTTCTGCATTTCCTCGTTCAGCAAGTGAAGCCCGTACGTCCCGTTGCCATAGCGCCCAACCATACCCTTTTCGGCGTGACCCTGAAGCGCATTCATGAAGTCCCCAGGTATGCGACTGTTGCGGCAGCCGTCCTCGAAGCTGTGGCGGAAGCTATGGAAAGCGTTCTTTTCGTGCTTAACGCCGATCGCCTTAAGCGTGTTCTTGAATTTGGTCGAATACGCGGTTGAGTAGTAGCCATCCGCCGCCTTCGGCATTTCGGGAAATAGGCGCTTGTGTTTACGCTTGCGCTGCTGCTCCACGAACTGCAGGAAACCCAGATCGATTAGCGTTTGGTGGACGGGTATACGGCGGAAAGATGCTGCTGTCTTCAGGTTCAGGTCTTCCCCGTCGTCCGTCACTTGGAAATAGGTGATCCCGGCATCGGCTCGGATGTCTTCCAAACGAAGCTGGATGATTTCGCCAGATCGGCAGCCCGTGAAGAGGCCCAGCAGAGGCACCCAATAGATGCCCTGATCGTTGGGCACAAAGGAACCGACAGTGTTGTGGTATCGCTCACTACGGCAACCGGTGAAGAGCGGCGAGCGAAACAGCTTCATGAGTTCCTCGGTCGTAAATGGATGCCGCTCGTCACGCGCCTTGCCGCTGATCTTGACGTTCAGCCCATCGAAGGGGTTGCCCGACACATCGTCATGATTGGCGACTGCCCAATTCCACAGAGCCCGGAGGAAGCCGAGAACCTTGTTCACGTTCTTACTCGACATCGGGTCAATGCCCAAGGCAGCAGCCTTAGCTGCCGCGTCCTTCATCGGCAATTGACCGATTTCCTTGTTCTTCGTCCAGTTCGGGGGCAGCTTCAGCAGCGCCACCTTGAACTCCCGCGCATCCGCCTTGACGTATTCGTTGATGGGCTTGTCTCCGGCCATCTCAACGAAGCGTTCTGCCCACAGCTTGTTCGCGGCCAGGGTTGAGGCCACCCACTCCCCGTTGCCTCTGCCCTTCTCAGCGACCCATTCATCAATGATCACGGACAACAGTTTGCCAGCCTTCGCCGTCTTCGCGTCGGGCATGGCAGGGGTCTCGACCGGCGTCCCCTCGTTGCGTTGCCGTTTGGCTGCTGAAGCCTTTATCCATGCGGCTTGGAGTTCGCGGGCCAGCTTCGGCCAACTTGGTGAGGTAGGCTGTAGTTTCAGGCCGACTCCATCCCAGGTCAGCACCTCCTCCGCTTCCCCGACCATGAACTCATCGACCATTCCGCGCGCGTAATCGCGACGAACGACAGCCTCTAGCGCCTCGGTGGTTTCTGCATCCTCATCAAAGTCGCGATCAACGAAGCCGCTCTCCCGTACCTCCTCGTCCTCCTGAAGCAGATGCGTGTAGTAGACTTGGCCGACGTATTTGATCTGCTGTTCGGTCAATTCAGGGAGGGCCGGCTCGCGTTCCTTCGCAAGCCGCCTTCTGTGTTCTTCGAACCGCTCGTCGACTTCGGCAGAGGCTTTCCGTAGCTTCTTCAAGGCCTCTTGGTAGTCGCTCGTCTTCAGCGAGAACTTTTCCTCGGTCTTCGGATAGGTGGCCGAAATGTCGCGAGGGATCGCGCACCGAAACCAGTAGACGTTTCCGTTGCGCTTCAAGCGAGGGGGAAGGGGCATGTCGTCCATAGCTCCGCTGTACCAATATGATGGACCAAACGGAAGTCTAACCCATTGATATATGGGCAAGATGTTGATTTCATTTCGGGAAAACTGGTGCTGCTAGAGAGATTTGAACTCTCGGCCTCTCCCTTACCAAGGGAGTGCTCTACCCCTGAGCTATAGCAGCATTCCGGCGGCCGGTTTGTGACAAGCCGCATCAAGCGAGGCGCCTATTGCCATAGCTTTGGGGCGAGCGCAAGCCGCAATTCGAAGTTTTTGGCCCGATCCATCAGAAATCGGCCTCATGCTTTCGAAGGTCCCGATTTTGCGCTAATGCATTGGCCATGCAGGACGATGACGACAAGCAGCACCCGCCGAAGGCAGCAAAGGGCGGCCGCACCGTGGAATCAGACGCCAAGCGATTGCGGCTCGCAAAGAACTTGCGCGACAATCTCCAACGCCGCAAGCAGCAGATGCGAGCGCGCCGCGCAGGCGCCGCCGACGAGACATCCGGATTGCCTGCCGCAAAAACGGACGAATCGGACGATTAGACAGAGATGGCGACGATTGTCGTGAATTCTTCGGAAATTCTCGGCGGTCTCCCGTCACCCGCATTTCAACGCACTTCTAATTTCACGGCATCTCCAATAAGAGACGCCTTCAAACAACACTGAATTTACGGAAAGGCGGGCTTTGAGCCCGTTCAAGAGGCCTCATGGATCGCATCAGGATTGTAGGCGGCAATCAACTTCACGGGGTCATTCCCATTTCCGGCGCCAAGAATGCGGCCCTGCCGCTGATGATCGCGTCGCTGCTCACCGACGATACGCTGACGCTGGAAAACGTTCCGCATCTGGCCGACGTCGAGCAACTGATCCGCATCCTCGGTAATCATGGCGCCGATATTTCCGTCAACGGCCGGCGCGAGCGCCAGGGCGAGAGCTACGCCCGCACGATCCATTTTACCAGCCGCAACATCGTCGACACCACCGCGCCCTATGAACTCGTATCGAAGATGCGCGCGAGCTTCTGGGTCATCGGGCCGCTGCTCGCCCGCGAAGGCAAGGCGCGTGTGTCGCTGCCGGGCGGCTGCGCCATCGGCACGAGGCCCGTCGATCTCTTCATAGAGGGGCTGACCGCGCTCGGCGCCGATATCGAGATCGACGGCGGCTACGTCAACGCGAAGGCGCCGGAAGGCGGGCTGATCGGTGCGCGCTACGTCTTTCCGAAAGTCTCCGTCGGCGCCACCCATGTGTTGATGATGGCCGCGACGCTCGCCAACGGCACGACGGTGCTCGGCAATGCCGCCCGCGAGCCGGAGGTCGTCGATCTCGCCAAGTGCCTCAATGCCATGGGCGCGAAGATCAGCGGGCAGGGCACGAGCACGATCACGATCGAGGGCGTACGCTCTCTTTCCGGCGCCCGCCATCGCGTGCTGCCCGACCGCATCGAGACCGGCACCTATGCCATGGCGGTCGCCATGGCCGGCGGCGACGTCATTCTCGAAGACACCGACGCCGCCCTCCTCGACACCGCGCTCGAAGCGATCCGGCGGGCGGGCGCAGAGATCAGCCAGACGAACAGCGGCATCCGCGTCGTCCGCAACGGCGCCGGCATCAAGCCCGTCGATATTGTCACCGATCCCTTCCCTGGCTTCCCGACCGACCTGCAGGCCCAGTTCATGGGGCTGATGACCAAGTCGAGCGGTATTTCCCACATCACGGAAACGATCTTCGAGAACCGTTTCATGCATGTGCAGGAACTGGCGCGGCTCGGCGCGAAGATCTCGCTTTCGGGCCAGACGGCGAAGATCGAAGGGGTGAGCCGGCTGAAGGGCGCGCCGGTGATGGCGACCGACCTGCGTGCCTCTGTCTCGCTCGTCATTGCCGGGCTTGCGGCCGAGGGCGAAACCATGGTTTCGCGCGTCTACCACCTCGATCGGGGCTTCGAGCGCCTGGAAGCGAAACTTACGCGCTGCGGCGCGCACGTGGAGCGCGTCAGCGACTAATTCCCGGCGGGTCGCCCTGTCCAGGATTGCAGGATGGTTCGATTTCAGGAAAAGCGGGAGCGGATCGCGCGTAAAACCGCGTCCCGCGCCATTTCGTCCCGCTCAACTTGCATGATTCCTTAAATCGGAATCGATTTAAGGACAAAATGATGCGGCAATTTAAGGTGCTACAGCGACCTTTGCGCGTCCGATTGGACGCGCGGCGCTGTAATGCGCCCGGAACCGTTGCGGTTTCTGGCGCGACGCCTTATGTCCATTGCGATTGTGGCGCAAAAAGATGGCGCCTGAAAACAGGATGGATCGCATGGATGCTCTGAAGCTGCTGGCACTCGACGAGGAAGACCTTGGCGTCGTTTCCGCGCATGTGCAGGACGCAGTCTTCAAGGTGGCGGGCATTTCCTATGACGCCCGCCGTGGTCAGCTTTCCTTGGTCATCAACCGGTTCGTCTGGGAAAACGCCGACGGCAAGCGGCGCAGTTTCGAGCGGCGCCGGGCCGTGCTCTCGTTCAAGCGCGTGGTCGCCGTGCGCTCGCTCGGTTTCGACCGGGGGGATGCAGAAGCGGTTCTCGACCTCCTGGCCCTGCGTTTTTCCATGAAGGGCGAGGGGCCGGAAGGTGCGATCGAACTGGTGCTCGCCGGAGAGGCATCGATCGTGCTCGATGTGGAATGTATCGAGGTACAGCTTGCCGACACGGGCGGGGCGTGGGAAACCGCGTTCAGACCCCGGCATCCCGAAGGCGCCTGAGCACCCGACCGGTCATCACCAGAAGGATATCTCGCATTGGCAACCAGGCTGAACTATCTCGACAGCGGCTTCGAACAGGCGTTTGCCGCGTTTTTGACAACCAAGCGGGAAGTTTCGGAAGACGTCAATGCCGCCGTACGCGCCATCATCGACGATGTTCGCGCCCGGGGCGACGCGGCGTTGGCGGAGTACTCCGCTCGCTTCGACGGCATCGATTTCGCCACAACCGCGATGGCCGTCGGCGCGGCTGAGATCGACGCGGCGATCGATGCGGTCGAGCCCGAGGTTCTCGGCGCCTTGAAGGTCGCCGCAACCCGGATCGAGGCGCATCACCGCCGGCAATTGCCGAAGGACGATATCTACGAAGATGGACTGGGCGTTGGGCTCGGCTCGCGCTGGACGGCGATTGACGCGGTCGGGCTCTATGTGCCGGGCGGCACGGCGAGCTATCCGAGCTCGGTTCTCATGAATGCACTGCCTGCCAAGGTTGCCGGCGTGCCGCGCATCGTCATGGTCGTGCCTGCAAGCGGCGGCGCGATCAACCCGGCCGTGCTCGCGGCCGCGCGTCTCGCCGGCGTCGAGGAAATCTACCGTATCGGCGGCGCCCAGGCGGTCGCCGCACTTGCCTATGGTACCGAGACGATCGCGCCGGTGGCCAAGATCGTCGGTCCGGGCAACGCCTATGTCGCGGCCGCCAAGCGGCAGGTTTTCGGCACTGTCGGCATCGACATGATTGCCGGTCCGTCGGAAGTGCTGGTGATCGCCGACAATGGTAACGACCCGGACTGGATCGCCGCCGACCTTCTGGCGCAGGCCGAACACGACGCCGGCGCCCAGGCGATCCTGATCACCGATGATGCGGCCTTCGGGGATGCGGTGGCGGCGGCGGTCGAACGGCAGTTGAAGACGCTGCCGCGTGCCGAAACCGCGGCTGCAAGCTGGCGCGATTTCGGCGCCATCATCGAGGTGCCGGATCTCGAGAAGGCGGTACCCCTTGCCAACCGGATCGCCGCCGAGCACCTGGAACTGGCTATGGCGGATGCGGATCAGATGGTTCCGAAGATCCGCAATGCCGGTGCCATCTTCGTTGGTCGCCATACGCCGGAGGTCATCGGCGACTATGTCGGCGGCTCGAACCATGTGCTGCCGACGGCGCGCTCGGCGCGCTTCTCGTCCGGCCTCGGCGTGCTCGACTACATGAAGCGGACATCGATCCTCAGGCTCGGTGCGGATCAGTTGCGCGCGCTCGGTCCCGCTGCGATCGCGCTCGCGCGGTCGGAAGGTCTTGAGGCCCATGCCCGCTCGGTCGCCATTCGCCTCAATCTCGGGGGCGAGGGATGAAGGCCGATCGCAACCTGCGGCTCTGCGATGTCGTGCTGGACGAAACAACGATCGGCCGCTCGACCCCCGACGTGGAGCACGAGCGCGCGGTTGCGATCTTCGACCTGCTCGAGGAAAATCTCTTCGAGCCCGTGGGGCATCCCGGTGGTCCTTATCGGCTGAACCTGTCGCTGGTGGACTCGAAGCTCGTCTTCGCGATCTCGACCGATGGCGGGGAGGATGTCGCTACGCATATCCTGTCGCTGACGCCATTCCGGCGGATCGTCAAGGACTATTTCATGATCTGCGAAAGCTATTACGCCGCGATCCGATCGGCGACGCCGAGCCAGATCGAAGCGATCGACATGGGCCGCCGCGGCATTCACAACGAGGGCTCGCAGACGCTGATGGATCGCTTGTCCGGCAAGATCAGGCTGGATTTCGATACGGCGCGGCGGCTCTTCACACTGGTCTGTGTGCTCTATTGGCGTGGTTGACGGGGGCGATATGACCGGTACCGCCTTGCCGCAAGCGAAATCGCCCCGCTCGGTTCTCTTCATGTGCGGAATGAATGCCATCCGCTCGCCGATGGCCGAAGCTCTTGCCAAGGCAACACTGCCGAAGGGGACTTACGTCGCATCAGCCGGCGTGCGGCATGGGGAGCGAGATCCCTTCGTCGATGTGGTCCTCGCCGAAGTCGGCCTGACGATCGACCGCCATCAGCCGCGCACGCTCGATGAGCTTGAGGACGATTACTTCGACATCATCGTGACGCTCGCGCCGGAAGCCCACCACGTGGCGCTTGAACTGACCCGGTCCATGGCCGTCGATGTCGTCTATTGGCCGACACCGGATCCAACGGTTGCGACCGGGACGCGCGAGCAGATCGTTGCGGCCTATCGCTCAGTTCGTGACCATCTGGCGACGCTGATCGCCAGCCGCTTGGCTGTCGAGCACGCGCGCCGCGAGGAGGCCTGACCGTCAAAAATCAGTGCCGTTCCGTCCAAGGGCAAACGGCATTGATGCCGATTGAGGAAGCATGGCGTACAATTGCTGAAAAAGCCGGATCAAAGCGGTTCACAAAGCTTCCCCGATTGTGTAGTTTCCGGCAAATTTTCGCGGATGCGTGGCGCATCCCAGAATGAAAACGAGAAAGAACAATCCTGTATGGCGAAAGAAGAAGTCCTAGAATTTCCGGGCGTGGTCACCGAATTGCTTCCCAACGCGACCTTCCGCGTGAAGCTTGAAAACGAGCATGAGATTATCGCTCATACGGCCGGCCGTATGCGCAAGAACCGCATCCGCGTTCTCGCCGGTGACAAGGTGCTCGTCGAAATGACCCCCTACGATCTGACGAAGGGCCGCATCACCTACCGCTTCAAGTAGGTCCCGGCGACACAGCGCTTACCAACCGGGAAACAACGGCTCGCTTCGATGGCAGTGAACCAAAAACTGATACTGGCGTCCGGGTCGCCGCGTCGTGTGGAGCTTCTGGCGCAGGCGGGCATCGAGCCTGCGCGCCTGCTGCCGATGGATCTTGATGAGACACCAAAGCGTGCGGAGCATCCCCGCTCTCTGGCGCGGCGCCTGTCGGCCGAGAAGGCGAAGGCGGCGCTTGCTGCGATCAAGGGGGAGCCGGGCTGGGACGGCAGCTACATTCTCGCTGCCGACACCGTCGTTTGCGTTGGCCGCCGCATTCTGCCGAAGCCGGAGCTGGTGAGCGAGGCGTCGAGCGCCTTGCATCTTCTCTCCGGCCGTAGCCATCGCGTCTATACGGGCATCTGCCTCGTCACCCCGGATCGCACCATCCGCCAGAAGGTCATCGACACCAAGGTGCGCTTCAAGCGTCTTTCGGGCCACGATATCGAAAGCTACCTCGCCTCAGGCCAGTGGCGCGGCAAGGCGGGTGGCTATGCCATCCAGGGCATTGCCGGCAGTTTTGTCGTCAAGCTCGTCGGTTCCTATACCAATGTGGTAGGCTTGCCACTCTACGAAACCGTCAATCTTCTCATCGGTGAAGGATATGACGTGCACAATCGCTGGCTGGAAGGCTGAAGAGAATTGAGCGGCGAAAGCAAGAAGAGCGGTTCGAACGTCGAACCCCTGCGCGCGACGCGGCCCTGCCCGGAATGCGGCCGCCCGTCCGCGCGCGAGCATTATCCGTTCTGTTCCGAGCGCTGCCGCAACGTCGACCTCAATCGCTGGCTTTCCGGATCCTATGCGATTCCGGTCGCCGATGACGAGTCGAAGGCGGACGACGAGGATCGCTGACGCCTATTGATGCGTCCGGTCCGTGCTTCGATTTCCGCCGTATCTTAACTGTTCCCTGCGGCAGTCGCCCTGCTTCGATTTCCGCGTGAGACGCTCCGAAATCGTTGGCGATCCGGCGCGATCCTGCTGAATAGCCTTATCTTTTTCGCCTTTTCCACCGCGCGCCGAATTCCTTTCAAAAAAGAGTCATTTGGTGCTGGACACGGCCGAACAAGATGTTATAACCCCGCTCGCTTCCGGGGCGAACACACCGCCCCGATGGCTCTGAAGAGAGCCGTTGCCGTCAAAGGCAGGATGCCCGGATAGCTCAGTTGGTAGAGCAGCGGATTGAAAATCCGCGTGTCGGTGGTTCGAATCCGCCTCCGGGCACCATTCCATTTAGGAACCAATCTCCATCGGTTAAGCCCTTCCGGGCGAGTCTCTCGGGCCAATTTCACGTTGCGCACCCTGCAACGGATTTCCCTACTGCATGTTTCCTTAAATCGTAGCCGATATAAGGACAAAAACATGCAGCAATTCAAAGTGCTACAGCGTCCTTTGCGCGTCTGATAAGACGCGCGGCGCTGTAGTGACTCGCGCTTCCGGCAGATAGGCGTAGACTGGTTTGATCATCGGCAAGTGATACGGGCGCCGATGGCCGGAAGTTCGTCACGCTTTCGCCCCGGTAAGGGAAAGCGCCATGCTTGATCTTCAATTCCCACATACTCGCTCCCCCATGTATCCTGCTCAACTGGTGCATCTGCGCAGGGTCTTTGACGACGAACTTGTACGAAGGGGGTGGTCGCGCCGAGGCGAGCGCGCGAAGAATCTCGCAAGCCAGATCTTTTACCTCTACCAATCCGGGACGCGTTCCTCGCACGAGCTTCGTAAGAGGCTCACAGAGTACGAGTCGTGACATAGGACGGACGGCGACCCGCGAGGCTGCGCCGGCCGACATCATCACGACGTTGGAGATTGCGCGGCGTGGAAGGGGAGCGAGGCAGCTGGGCTTATTCGTCACTATAGCGGGCTGCGGATCTCTTCATTTTTCACAGGAACTCTTGCAACAGCATGCCTCTTCGTCGCCAAGGCGCATTGGAGCGGCTTCGCACCAGGATTTGGATGGCCTGCTCCGCCCGGCTCCGTTTTCAAGATGCGGTCACCAAAGAACGCCGTACAGGGTAATAAAAACAATCATTCCAATGCAGAGTGCGGGGGTTGACCTGATTGCAAACTCGACCGGTCTGAAGCGATACCCGAAGCTCCCAACGTAAGATCTCATGATTTTTCCTTCCTGCGGTCTGCCTTACGTCTGGCTGATCCGCTGCCGGTGGCCTTCAGGAATGCATGGTCAGCATTCTCAGCCGTTCGACGTTTCGCTCGCCGGATTGGAAAATCGAGAACAACCGAGCAGCGAGCGCTTCCGCCTCCTCGCCGCAGTTTGGTAGTTGACGTTCCTCCAGCAGCTGCTCGAACAACAGGGCGAGCAGATCGATCTCGCCACGGCGCAAGGATTGGGGAGGGTGGAGACGAGGCATAGCGCCGGATTCCATCAACTTGGGGCGAAAGCGCTATGATCTTCCAGGCATCGGCGCCCGTATAACGAGCCGATGATGGAGGCAGGGTACGCCTATTTTCAGCAAACGCGAGTCCTTTCCGTCATCACGCCGCAGATCACCGTTGCTGATCTGCCTCACCAGCGCGATTACGAGGTGCTTGCGAGCGGCCGGGGCGCAATCGTTTCGAGCCGGGACTCGTGCGAGCCGATCGACATCCTGTTGCCTCGCCAATCGGCGCTGCCCGCCAGCCAGCCTCGAACCCATATGATTGGAAGCAAAGCATCGCGCGTGAACATGGCGATGAGCGACCATCGGGACATGTGCCAGTTCTTCCGATAGGTGAGGGCGAGTTCCGGCAAATAGGCAGCACCGACGACAAAACCAGTAACCGCAAACGGGCTGCGACCTGCAACGAAGGCGGCGAGCAGCGACAACAGAAGTGGCGGCATCACGCCGAGCAGGATTTCCGGCGAGTAGAATTGAGGAAAGGTGACACGCCGCAATCTCGCCCAGCGGCACTGCCGCGCCCAGACCTCGCGAAAGGTCCTGGTACCCAATGGCTGTTCGAACGGCGAGGAGACCAGGTGCACTTTCAAGCCGAGGCTTCTCACCAGCTTCGTTGCGGCCGCATCCTCGGCGATATGCGACGCCAGTGCCTGAATGCCGCCGTGGGCATCCAGCATGCTTTTGCGCCAGAGCATGCTCTTGCCCTGGGCAAAGCCGAATCCAAGGGCTTCTCCGGCGTATTGCCAGCGCGCCTGGTGGGCGTTGAGGAACGCACATTCAACTTCCGCCCAGAACCCATGCGGGCGGGAACCAAGCGGGGTCGAGCATACCAATCCGGTATCCTGCCGCCACACGGCCATCAGGCGAATGAGATAATCGGCCGGCATGAGAACGTTCGAATCGGCGAGAACCACCCATTCATGCGATGCCGCATTCCAGCCTTTTACGCAGTTGTTCAGCTTGGGATTGGCGCTGATCAGGTCGTCACCGACAAGAACCGTTGCGGGAATAGCTGGGTGGCGTTCGCGCACTTCCTCGATCAATGGGATCACGGCATCCCCCGCGTCGGCGACACAGAAGATGACTTCATAATCGGGCCAATCCAGGCGAAACGCGCTCTCCAGCGTTTCCCGCGAAAATACCTCGAGGCCGCATAGCGGGATCACGACAGAAACTGGAGGTCGATGCAGCGTCTCAGGCTGCGAGCCCAGACGCGGCCAGATACGCCAGCCCGCAATCATCAGGCTCAACACATTGATGGCCAGGAACGCACCGGCGGCGTCAAACAAATTCAGCATCATCTACCCAGCGACGAGTCGCGGCGCCATTCCGACGGACTCAGGCATCGAATAAACATCACCGTTAGATGACATGCCTATGACACCCGGCGCCTAACCGAGGTTACCTGCTTGTCGACGTGGCCTGCTGCTACATCGAGTCAAGTTCCCGCCCCCGCGGAACCAAACCCCGCTGCCGGCGTTCTTTGAAGGCTATCCGGGAGGCGAAGCATGACACATGCTGATATCAGAACGCTCGACAAGTCTCGGGCCAGGCATGTTTGGGACGTGGCAGACTATTGCAGGCGGGCCGGCATACACAAAGCCGAAGAAAAGCGCCTGATCAAAGTACTCGGCAGGTACGCATCGAGTCACGAGTTGCAGATGAACATCGTCCGGCCTCAAAGCCGCATCCGCTGACCGGTAAGTCTGAGGCACAAAGACAGCGACCTTGCGCGTCTGATCGGACGCGCGGCGCTGTAGGAACGCCGGAGGAGGCGCGTGTGTGGACAATTCTGGTCGGCGCGGTTCTTTTCGTCTGCGGCATGCTCTTCATGGCGCGGGAGGCGCTCGTCCGTCGAGATTTGAGCAACCCGTCGCCCCAATCGCAGGACCGAATCGACCAGGGTGGAACCGGACCGACGCTCGAGCCGAAGCGGCAGGGATTGGGCTTTCTCAGCCTCGCGCGGAACTGGCCCGGGTTGGCTCTGATGGCAGTGGGCGCGGTTTTATTGCTTTTCGGTTAGCGTAATTCCGCTGGGAACCGCGTAATGCGAACGGGTTAACGGCTGCTTTGCGCGTTGGGTAAAACGCGGGGCGCTGTAGAAGCCGGGCGTTTTGCCGCCGCAAGCTGCTTGCGGGCCGCGCCGGGAGTGAGCGAAAACGCTTCCCTGAATTTCCGGATAAAGTGAGACACGTTCTCGAAGCCGGTTTCGAGCGCAATGTCGATCAACGGCTTTTCGGTGGATGCAACCAGCCGCATCGCCGCGTCGAGGCGAAGTTTCAGATAGACCGAAACCGGCGTGGCGCCGAGCTCGTTCTGGAACAGGCGTTCGAGCTGCCTGCGCGATATGCCGAGCGCGTTCGCCACATCGTCTATGCCGATGATGTCCTCAAGATGCTGCTCCATCACCATGAGGGCGAGACTGATCCGTTTGTCCTGCACGGTGACCGTGCCGAGCGGATTTCGCGTCTGCATTTCGGTAGCATCTCTGCGGCGGGTGATCTGCATGATTTCGAGCGCGTTGCGCTCGGCTTCTTCGCCGACATGTTTGCGGATCAGATAGGTGGCCAGGTCAGCGACGCTGCTGCCTCCGGCGCAGGTGATGACATTGCCGTCCTCGACAAAGATGTGCTTTGACGTCACCGCGATTGCGGGGAAGCGTGATCGAAACTCATTGTGATGGAGCCAGCTGACGCAGGCGGCATGCCCATCGAGCACGCCCGCCTCGGCCAGGATGAAGCTTCCCGTGCACACTCCGATGATCGGCACGCCCGCCCGTACCGCCCGGTGAAGATAGTTGATCGTTTCCCGGTCGATCGGCTCTTCGACGTTGAGCCGCCCGCCAACGACGGCGATGTAGCTGAACTCGGTCGGCGGGCGGAGCGAGGCCGTGGGCGCCACCTGTATGCCGCAGCTGGACATGACGAAGTTTCTCGTGCTGCCAAGCACCTCCCAGTCGCAGTTCACCCGGCCCGACTTGTCCTCGATATCGCTGCCAAGCCTCAAGGCATCGGCAAACAGCGAGAAGGCGCTGAGCGTGAAGCTCCGTGCGAGAATGAAACCGACGCGTAGCACCCCTTGGCCGGCGCGATGGCTCTTCGTGGCCGCCTTTTTTCCTATCAGGGTCGTTTCCAATGCGATGCAATCCATTCCTGCTGGGCGTTTAGCGGTGCCCATGAGCGAATGCATGATACCAAGCGCGATGCGCTATAGGTAGACGGAACTGAGGTGCAGTTCCGGATGCCTTCGTCCATGCCGGTCTGCGCGTAGCGGGCTAATCCCCATGTATATGGTGATTTATTAACCGATTTGTCAGAAAATTGTCATTGTCCGGCAGGCGCGTGGCTGGCGCATCGGACGCATGTTTCGCCGGTCTGGCGGTTAATGCATGTCGCCCAAAAGTGTGCAGCGGTTTTGGGACAACGACGTGCATAAAGCAATGACCTAAAGCGCGGCGCATGAGTTCGATTGAATGCGGCGCGCTTTAGGTTCGTTCGTCGGGGAATGAGGCTGGGATGTACGAAATGACGGAACACATGATGAAAGTGCTCATGAGCATCATGGCCGCGCTTTCGCTCGGCTCGCTGATGTTCCTTATTGCCGTGCTCTAGGATTTCGAACCTGGGGCGTCTTTTCTGCTTTCACTGATATAGATGTGAAAGCAGCGTTCCCTAGCCGTGCGGGCAGTATGGGCAGGACTACGGGTCCGCGTGCTGTGTCAGGGGTAAAGATAAAGCTGGTCCCAGCGTTCCCGCGGCACAAGTTCCCCGATCTTGTATTCAAACGACAACACGTCGAGGTGCTCTGAGTTGGTGCGGCACTTGAAGGCAAGCTTGTACCAATCGCCCCCACTTCGGAACACCGCACCCGGCGCCTTCATCTTGTCGCCCTTGAAGATTGGATCGGCGAAGGTGTAGGCGATCACCTTGTCCGGCTTGAATGACGTCTTGTCCGCGCTGATCCGCTCCATCGCCTCGGTATCGCAACGCTGTTCCAGGCGCGTCTGCGGGTCGAGCTTCTCGAACTGTCGCACGAGAGTCTGATCCATCGCAGCTACCGGATTTGCGATCGACAGGCCAAGGACAAACGCGCAGGCGAGTGCTTTCATTCTCGGTGTTCTCCTCCGAAAGAGTGGCTGCTCATTTTTTCAGGTAAGCGCCAAACCGCGCGGGCGACCGCGCGAATCACTGTCCGCTCGGCGTCCGAGGTTTCAATTAAGCTCTGTGGCTATTCCGTGGCAGAACGATCACGTTGCCGTAAACCACTCCGCTCCGGTCAATTCCGCGATGTGCTCGGGGCTGACATGGACGGCGGCGTTGGATTGGACATCGATAGGTGACTGGCTTGAGGTTCCTGCGTAAGCGGAAACATCGGTGCGATAGATGCTGCTTGCCGAGCAAAGACGACGACCGAGACCGTGGTCGCAGTTCCGCCCAGGACACGAGGTCGCCTGCATTATCGGAAAGGCGGGGACGCCGCAGAAGGCGCTCCGCGAGAGCGACGCATCGGCTCTCCCCCGCCGCGCGTCTTATCAGACGCGCAAAGGTCGCTGTAGCACTCTGAATTGCTAAATGTTTTTAGGGCTTGGATTTCCCTTTGCCCTTGCCGCCCTTATTACCCTTGCCGGCACCCTTGCCCTTTCCGCCGCCAGATCCGCCACCGCTACCTGATTTCGCGATTGCATTTGATGTGAGGCTTGTGGACAAAAGCATCGTCACTGCAGGTGGCGTGACGGCCGCAAAACGGCCGCAAGCTTTCAGGAACGCGCGTCTATCTTCCTCGGCGGGAGAATGTTCCCTTTGAGCCTTCTCCATCTTGCGTCCTCCGGGTTTCGTCGCTGTCTATATTACAGCAATTGCTAAAAAGGGATATAACTCTTTGGCGTTAACTCACTCGCATGTCCCGCGACTGGTTTGCTGCCGAAAATCGCGGTTATCTCGGGGACCTGCCAACGCCTCAGCGGCTTACAAAGCTGCCCGCCGACAGGCCAGTATGTATCACGAGAGTCCGCATGCAATGGTCCTAAGACCTTTGCCCTTGTCGCATGGGACTTAAGTCCATGGATCGGAGCAGCCGGGAATCCTAAGCTTCCTGCTTATTAGCTACAATAACCGATGTTTTCAGGCGGATTAGCGGACTGGGCCCATGCGTCAGGCGCGGGCCCGCTTTTGCGTGACAAGACGCCGAAACACCGCCTTACGTGTTTGATTCTCGTGTGTTCAAGGCAGTCTGGGCTGGCGGGAACTCGGATTTTCCATCACAAATAGGCACGCATGCTTGAGGCATGTGCGGGGTCGCCCTTGGGCGACGGCAGGTGTGGGCGATTGGAATGAAGTTCAGCATCTCCGCGGGGGCACGTTTTTTTCTGCTGGGCCAACGCAAGACGATTTTCGTAGAATCGTCGCAGCAGATTTTTGAGGTCGATGACCTCACGGCCTATTTCACATGCGCTCTCACCGAGCCGGCGTCGCTCCAGCAATTGGTGTCGGGCCTCGTGGCGCGCGGTGCCAGCCGGGCGACGGCACGCGCCTCCGTGCGGAAATACCTTGCGCATTGGTCCCGTCAGGGCCTGCTGGACATCCTCCTTGATGAGGAGGAGGGCCCGCCACTGCGCAGCCAGGTGCTTGATCTGGCAGGAACTGCTGTCTCGATAGTCTGTTACGATAGTCCTCTCGCCGAGCTCGTGCTGCCCGTTTTCGAGCATCTGGAGACGCCGGAGCGAAAGTCTTCGCTCGTCTACGAGGTGGCGGCCTTCGGCAACGGAGCTTGCATCAGCCGCAACCACTCTCGTGGAACCATCATTGCGGCCGAAGAGGCGGCGCCTGCGCTGAAGACCATGCTGACGGACGATGTGCTCGCATGCCTCGGGAGGAATGTCGCGCTCCATGCCGCGCTTCTCGTAAAGAACCGACAGGGCCTGCTCATTTGTGGCGCGCCGGGTGCCGGCAAGACGACGCTCGCGCTAGCCCTTCTCCAAGCTGGTTTTGCCTGTGCTGGGGATGATATCGCGGTTGTGGGTGCCGATGGCCTGGTGCAGGGGGTGCCTTTTGCGCCGGCACTGAAGCGCGGCTCATGGGGCCTGATCGACGGCGTCGTCCGCGATGCGATCGCCGCTGCCCCGATCCACCGCCGCCTCGACAAGAAGCGCGTTCGCTATCTCGCATCGATCCCCTACGCACCGCATGAGGGGGTTCCGCTTGGCAGTATCGTGCTTCTTCGCCGCCGCAGGAAGGGTCCGGTTACGATTTCGGCCGTGGAGCCGGCACGGGTCCTGTCCGAGCTCTTTTCCGGGGCCTTCACGCCGGCGGGGCGTCTCGACCTGTCGCAGTTCGAAACCCTGCTCGGCGTCATGCGCCGCGCTCGCGCGATCGAACTTTCCTACTCGCGGCTCGACGAAGCCGTGGAGGCGCTGAGTCGGCATCATGAAGCGGCTTAGCTACCGAAACCTGCTTGCACTTGTGTCGTGCCTCAATGGCAATCCGCCGAGCAACGCGGATTGGGACGGCATCATAGCCCTGGCCAATGAAAGCCTAACCGTTTCTTCCCTCGCCCTGGCGACAAGAACCGCGCAGAACCTGCCACAAGACGTTTGCGAATACCTGTCTTTGATCTACGAAAGAAACGCCGAGCGCAATCGCCGGCTGATCGCGCAACTGACGGAGGCGGTACACTGCCTCAACCGTATCGGCATCGAGCCGATTGTCTCCAAAGGGGCTGCCATTCTGCTTGCGCAGGAGGAGGGCGAGATCGGCGGGCGG
>NZ_WITC01000036.1:0-280104 GCF_009601505.1 Sinorhizobium terangae | reverse complement strand
CGCCCCGCCGATATCGCCGCCTGCATCGGAGCGCTTCAGGGCATCGGATATGAAATCCGGCTCGGCGCCGGTGACGGCTCATGGCCGGGAAACCCGAAGTTTCATTTGCCGACCGTATTGGACCGGCCGACGGATGTCGGTAGCATCGATCTGCAATGCCGGCCGAAAGGTCCCGCCTCCTTTAGCGACATCGAATGGCTTTACCGCCACAGCCGGCAGTTCGCACTCGACGGAGGATATGTCCACGTCCCGTCACCCTTCGCCCAGATCGTCTTCCTGATCTTGCATGACCAGTTCCAGGACGGCGACTATTGGCGCGGCTTGATCGACCTGCGCCATCTTCTCGATATGGTGAAACTTGCCCGGTCGCATCGTATCGAGTGGGAGGTGCTGAGAGCGCTCTTTGCCGCCGGTTACGAGCGAAATGCCGTGGACACGCAGATTCTCACCGCACATGCCTTGTTCGGTGCCGAGGAGGTATCCGAATTGTCGTTAGGCAGGCTTGCGCATCTTCAACTGGCGCGACGCCGCTTGCAGGTCGGGAGGGACTATCTCGTCGTCCCCTTAGCGCTTCTCACGCTTTTGACCGAGATCGTTCATTACTCGTCCTGGGACCGTTACGGAGGTGAGCCTCATCCCTCCCGATGGCTGGAAGCAAGGCGTAAGATTCGCGAGCTGCGGCGCGTCTTCCGGCTGAAGCCGCCGGGAAAAGTTTAGGGATAGTCGAATGAGATTAACGGTTTCGACGGTTACGTTCCGCTTCACAGCGCCGAGACGTCGACCCATTCCGCTCCGGTCAATTCCGCGATGCGCTCAGGGCTGATATGGACGGCGGCGTTGGTCGCGCCGGCCGCGGGAACGACGACGTCATAGGCCTTCAGGGACTCGTCGCAATAGATGTTGTGCGGCTTGGCCAGACCGAAAGGGCAGACGCCGCCGACCGGATGGCCCGTTTCCGCCTCCACCTCGTCGAAGCCGAGCATGCGGGCCTTTGTGCCGAAGCGGGCCTTGTACTTCTTGTTGTCGAGCCGGGCGTCACCGCGCGTGACGATCAGGATGACGTCGTCTCCGACCTTGAGTGCCAGCGTCTTGGCAATTTGCGCGGGCTCGACACCGTGGCCTTGGGCTGCAAGTTCCACCGTGGCGGTACTTTGAGCAAGTTCGATGACATCGATGTCAGGCGCGTGTTCGGAAAAGAACTGTTTGACGGAAGCAAGGCTCATTGGGGGCAATCTGTGTGGCAAAACAGGTTGTCGGGAAAAATGCGAATGTGTGGCGGCAAGCCGGGATTGCGCTCGCTGCGGACGGCGTTAGTGTTTCAATCGTCGTTCGAGGCGTCAAGATCTTCGGGACGCCGGCCTTCCTGCTGCGGCGGCAGATAGCCGTGGCTTGCGAACCAGCTCTCGAGGATTGTCGAAATCGCCTGTTCGCGCGTCAGCGTGCCCCGATGGTCGGTGATGAAGGTTTTGAGGGCCGTCTCGATATTTGCGGCATAGAGTTCGGTCATAGTTGCCTCCGCTTGCAGCGCCGCGCGTCCTTCCAGACGCGCAAAGGTCGCAAAGGTTCTTCAGCAGGCTTATGCCTGTTTGACGATGCGGATCAGCACCAGAAGGATGATCGCGCCGATCGTCGAATGGATGATCGCGGAAAGGATACCAGTGCCGAGGCTGATCCCGATCGCGGGAAAGAGATAGCCGGCGATGAATGCACCGACGATGCCGACGACGATGTTGCCGATCAGGCCAAAGCCGAAGCCGCTGACGATCAGACCGGCAAGCCAGCCGGCAACCGCGCCCACGATCAGGAATACCAGGATGCTTTCAATACCCATGAATCGCTCCTCTCCAGTGGATCCATAGGAAAAGATAGATCAGGATTTGAAATCAGATAGGGGGCAATTTTATCGTGTGGCGATTTTGCACCGTTTTCCGGCGGCCGGTGCACGCTTCCAACGGTTCCGCGATGTGGGGTTGGGAGCGACCGCTCGCAATCGCTCGCAACTGATTAGACGATACCGCCGCCACCGCCGGCGACCGCCGGCCGTTCGCTCGCCACCTTGGCGCGATAGCCGCTCGTGCGGTAGGTCGCAACCGGCGCGATCGCACCGCCATGTTCGAGGCGTGCCATCGCCAGGATCGGTTCGACGTCCGTCCTGAAGGCGGCCTTGAGCGTTTCCGACGCCATTAGCGCATCATTGCTCTGCTGATAGTCGTTGAGCGCCTTGCGATCGACGAGAAAGGCCTGGGCATAGGCACGGCAGACTTCCATCGCGCTGGTCATCAGGCTCTCGATCGGATCCGTCACGTTGTGGCTCTGGTCGAGCATATGCGCGGGATTGAAGCCTTCCGCACCCCGCATCTCGGCGTCGACCAGTTCGTTGAAAACCAGGAACAGGCGATAGGGATCAATCGACCCCGTATCGAGATCGTCGTCGCCGTATTTGGAATCGTTGAAGTGGAAGCCGCCGAGCTTCCCAAACTGGATCAGCCGAGCCACGATCATCTCGATATTGACGTTCGGCGCATGGTGGCCGAGGTCGACGAGACAGAAGGCTTTGGGGCCGAGCTCCTGCGCGATCAGGTAATTCGTCCCCCAGTCCTGCACTACGGTCGAGTAGAAAGCAGGCTCGTACATCTTGTGTTCGGTGAAGACGCGCCAGTCGTCCGGAAGCGCCGCATAGACTGCTTTCATCGCGTCGAGATAGCGTTCAAACGCCTTGGTGAAGTTGCTCTGCCCGGGAAAATTGGAGCCGTCGCCGATCCACACCGTCAGCGCCTTCGACCCCAGCGCCTTGCCGATCTCGATGCATTCGAGATTGTGCTCGACCGCCTGGCGCCGTGTCGCCGCGTCGCTATGCGAGAGCGACCCGAACTTGTAGGAATGCGCCTGACCGGGCACATCGGAGAAGGTGTTCGAGTTCATCGCATCGAAACCCAAGCCGAGCGCCGTGCCCTTCTCCTTCAACGCCTTGAGGTCGGAAACCTTGTCCCACGGGATATGCAGCGAGACGGTCGGCGTCGCCTGCGTCAACTGATGGATGACGCCGCAGTCTTCGAGCTTGTCGAAGATGTTGCGCGGTTCGCCCAGCCCTGGGAATCGGGCAAAACGCGTCCCGCCGGTGCCGACGCCCCAGGAGGGGACGGCAACGCCATAGGCGGCGACCTTTTCCTTGATGGAGTCGATCGCGATGCCGCGGCGGGCAAGCCTTTCGCCGAGGCTTTCATAGTCTCGGTTGAGCGCGTCCCGACGGCTCGCATTCTCCGCCTCGACAACGGCCTTGCTGATCATCTCGGTCATGGCAGCCTCCGGATTAGCGCGTGAACGACTGGGCATTGCCCGCGTCGACATTGACGATATTGCCCGTCGATTTTGCCGACATGTCGGAAGCGAGGAAGTAGATCGCCTCGGCAATGTCTTCCGGGAAGACGCTGAGCTTCAGCATGGAACGCTCGCGATAATGAGCCTCCAGGTCGTCCACGTCCATCTTGTAGGCGGCAGCGCGCTGCTCCTTCCACTCGCCAGTCCAGATCTTGGAACCGCGCAGCACCGCGTCCGGATTGACGACGTTGACGCGGATCTGCGCCGACGCCCCTTCGAGTGCCAGGCAGCGGGCAAGATGGATCTCCGCCGCTTTCGCCGTGCAGTAGGCGGACGCGCCGGGGGAGGCGGCAAGGCCGTTCTTCGAGGCGACGAACACGACATTGCCGCCGGCCTTCTGGTTGCGGAAGATGCGGAAGGCTTCGCGCGAAACGAGGAAATAGCCGGTCGTGAGAATGTCGATGTTTTTGCTCCAGAGCGCCAGCGTCGTATCCTCGATCGCTGCCGACGAGGCAAGCCCGGCATTGGAGACGAGGATGTCGAGGCCGCCGAAGGCGAGGAGCGCGTCGCCGAAACCGGCTTCCACCGCCGCCTCGCTGGTCACGTTCATGTTGACGGAGCGGACGAAATCCTTGCCGTAGCGGCCGGCCAGTTCGGTTTGCGCCGCCTCGAGCGCCGTTTCGTCGATGTCCGCGAGAACGACGCAGGCGCCTTCCTGCATCAGCCGGTTGGCCGTCGCCTTGCCGATACCGCCGGCGCCGCCGGTGACGAGCGCGATGCGGCCGGCGAGACTCTTCGGCTTCGGCATGCGCTGGAGCTTTGCTTCTTCAAGCAGCCAGTATTCGATATCGAAGGCTTCCTGCTCGGGCAGGCCGACATAGGTCGACACGCCGGAGGCGCCACGCATGACATTGATCGCATTGACGTAGAATTCGCCGGAGATGCGGGCTGTCGCCTTGTCCTTGGCGAAGGTGATCATGCCGACGCCCGGGACGAGATAGACGACGGCGTTCGGGTCGCGCATCGCCGGGCTGTCGGCGCGCTTGCAGCGCTCGTAATAGGCGGCATAGTCGGCGCGATAGGCGACGATCGCCTCGGAAAGCCCGGCAACTGTCTTTTCGATGTCGGGATTGGCCGGATCGAAATCGACGACCAGCGGCCGGATCTTCGTTCTAAGGAAATGGTCGGGGCAACTCGTTCCGAGCGCGGCCAGCGGTTCGAGATTTTTGGATGTCACGAAATCGAGCACAGCCTGACTGTCGTCGAAGTGTCCGACCTTCTTCTCCGCTGCGCTGATCAGCCCGCGGATGATTGGCATCAATCGCTTGGCGATCGCCGCGCGCTCGGCGCTATCCAGAGCCGGCTTTACCGCCCCGCCGAAGGCAGGTGCCGTATTCTCTGCCTCGAACCAGGCAATCGCCCGGTTGATGATTTCGATGGTCGTCTCGTAGGCTTCCTTGGCCGTGTCTCCCCAGGTGAAGAGCCCGTGGCTTTCCAGGACCACACCGCGTGCCTTCGGATTTTCGAGGCAGAATTTTTCGAGCCACAGGCCCAGCTCGTAGCCCGGCCGTTTCCACGGCAGCCAGCCGATCTCGTCGCCGAAAATTTGCTGGGTCAGCTCCTTGCTGTTCTGGGATGCAGCGATCGCGATGATCGCATCCGGATGCATGTGATCGACATGGGTCTTCGGCACATAGGCGTGCAGCGGCGTATCGATCGAAGCGGCGCGCGGATTGAGATTGAACGTGCAGTGCGGCAGGTAGCCGACTATCTCGTCTTCGAACTCGACACCCCGGTAAATGCCTTTCAGGGCGCGGAGCTTGTCCATGTAAAGGGTCGCGAAGCCGTCGAGCTTGATGGTGCCGACATCGCCGCCCGATCCCTTCACCCAGAGGACCTCGACCATTTCGCCCGTCAGTGGATCTTTTTCCATGACCTTGGCCGAGGTATTGCCGCCACCGTAATTGGTGATCCGCTTGTCCGATCCGAGAAGATTCGAGCGGTAGAGAAGCTTCTCCGGCTCGCTCATCCCTGTCACCTTGGCCTCATCCCAGAGATTGGCCAGGCGAGCGCCCTGTTGCTTGTCGAGCATGTTGAATTCCTCCCGGTAAGCTATCCGGCGGCAGTAGGACCGCGGCGACATGATTGGCATCAGATCACACGGTCGGCGCGCGAATGTCAATCAAAAACGATCAAAATCGTTCATATTGCGCTGCACAAGGAAAAAATATGATTGATACTGATTGACAATGCTCGGGAGTGATGGAAGCATGCGGGGCATCGGAGGAGCGAATGCACGAAAAAGAAAGACATAGGATCATCCTGTCTGCGGTTCAGGAGAAACCGGTCGTGACGGTGCCCGAACTCGTCGAGCTGACCGACAGTTCCGAGGCGACGATCCGGCGCGATATCGCCGCTCTTCACGTGCAAAAACGCCTGCGCCGCGTACGCGGCGGTGCCGAGGCGATCAATCCGCCGCAATTCGTCGGTCTCGCCGGTCGCCCCTTCAGCGTCAACGAAGGCCTGCACGCCCGCGAGAAGCAGGCGATCGCCAAGGAGGCGGTTGCGCTTTGCGAGGACGGAGAGCCGATCATCATCAACGGCGGCACCACGACCTTCCAGATGGTGCATTTTCTTGCAAACCGCCGGATGCAGGTCTTCACCAATTCCTTCCCAATTGCCGAGCACCTGCTCAAGCATTCGAAGAACACCGTGATGCTTTCGGGAGGCACGATCTACCGCGAGCAGAACATCATATTGAGCCCCTTCGACAACGACGTGACGCGCAATTTCTATGCGCGTCGCATGTTCATGGGCGCACAGGGGCTCGGACCACTCGGGCTGATGGAAGCGGATCCGCTTCTGATCCAGGCAGAACAGAAACTGATTGATCAGGCCGACGAACTGGTCGTGCTGGTCGATTCCTCGAAATTTCACAGGCGATCGAGCCTCATACTTTGCGGACTGAAGCGCATCGCCACTGTGATCACGGATTCGGGCATCGAGGACAGGCATGCCGCGATGCTCGAAGGCGCCGGCGTCAATCTGGTCATCGCCAAGGCGAAGCCCGTCGTCGACATGGAAAGTGCTTCATCGCCCGCCTGACACGGGCGAGGAGAGGGGAGTGGGACGTTGCGGCAATCCCGGGCATGGCCGGGCGGGCCGCAGATAGGGGCCGGACCGATGCATTCATACCGAATGCGCGCGGCCCAAAGGGAGGAGAGAGTCATGAAAATTTTGAAATCACTGATGGTCACTGCCGCCGTCGCGGTGGCGCTCATGGCCAATGCCGCGCATGCGGAAAACAAGAAGATCGCGCTCGTCGTCAAGGCGCTCGGCATCGGCTTCTTCGAAGCCGCCAACAAGGGTGCGCAGGAAGCCGCCAAGGAACTCGGCGATGTCGACGTCATCTATACCGGACCGACCTCGACGACAGCGGAAGGCCAGATCGAGGTGATCAATTCGCTGATCGCCCAGAAGGTGGATGCGATCGCCGTTTCGGCCAACGATACCGACGCCCTCGTGCCGGCGCTGAAGAAGGCGATGGACCGCGGCATCAAGGTCATTTCCTGGGATTCGGGCGTCGCCAAGGAAGGCCGGCTGATGCACCTGAATCCGTCATCGAGCCCGCTCATCGGCAACATGATCATCAAGCTTGCCGCCGACAACCTGCCCGAAGGCGGCGACGTCGCGGTGCTCTCGGCCTCGGCGACGGCGACCAACCAGAACACCTGGATTGCCGAAATGAAGAAGGTCCAGGGCAACTATAAGGGCATCAACGTCGTGGCCACCGTCTATGGTGATGACCTTGCCGACAAGTCCTACCGCGAAACGCAGGGGCTCATTCAGTCCTATCCGAACCTGAAGGCGATCATCGCGCCGACCTCCGTCGGCATCGTTGCGGCCGCGCAGGCGGTCACGGACGCCGGCAAGATCGGCCAGATCAACGTCACCGGCCTCGGTCTGCCTTCCGAAATGGCGGGCCACGTGAAGTCCGGCGCGTCGAAATCCTTCGCGATCTGGAACCCCATCGACCTCGGCTACTCGGCGACGATGATCGCTTATGATCTCATCGGCGGCGCGGAAGCCAAGCCCGGCGCGGAACTCAAGATGGGCCGCATGGGCACGGTCAAGCTCGACGACAACAATGAAGGGGCCATGGCCGATCCGTTCGTCTATGATGCCTCGAACGTCGAAGAGTTCGCGAAGATCTTCTGATCGGCGAGGCGAGGGGCCGTTGCCCTCATCCGGCCTGCCGGCCACCTTCTCCCCGCAGGCGGGGAGAAGGAAACAAGCGGCGCTGCCTCGCCCTCACGAACGTCGAGGTATCCGGCGGCCGCCTGCGGTGTCCCCTCTCCCCGCGAGCGGGGAGAGGGTTAGGGTGAGGGGCAACCTCATTGCCGAGGCCTCACGGCGAAGGCGGTTGAACGAACGACCGCCGCCCAATTGAAACGACTGAACTGGTGGACCCTCTCTTGCTGCAGGATACAACCACATCGCGGATGAAGCCCGCCATCACGCTCGAGGGCATATCGAAGTCCTTCCCCGGCGTGCGCGCGCTCTCGGATGTTTCGCTCGCACTCTATCCCGGGTCGGTGACGGCGCTCGTCGGGGAGAACGGTGCCGGGAAGTCGACCCTCGTCAAGATCCTGACCGGTATCTATCAGCCCGACGCCGGCGTGATCCGTGTGGCGGAGGAGGAAACGACGTTTCCAACTGCTCTTGCGGCCGCGCGTGCCGGCGTCACCGCGATCCATCAGGAGACGGTGCTTTTCGACGAACTCTCCGTTGCCGAAAACATCTTCCTCGGCCATGCGCCGCGCAATCGTTTCGGTTTCATCGACTGGAAGAAGCTCAATGCCGACGCGCGGGCCTTGCTGCATCGGGCTGGGGCGGACTTTGATCCGACGATCCGGCTGCGCGACCTCGGAATTGCCAGGAAACATCTGGTGGCGATTGCCCGGGCGCTCTCGGTCGATGCGCGCGTCGTCATCATGGACGAGCCGACGGCGGCGCTTTCGCACAAGGAGATCCACGAACTCTATGCCTTGATCGAGCGCCTCAAGGCCGACGGCAAGGCGATCCTCTTCATCAGCCACAAGTTCGACGAGATCTTCCGGATCGCCGACCGCTACACGGTTTTCCGTGACGGAACGATGGTGGGGGAGGGCTTGATCGCCGACGTGAGCCAGGACGATCTCGTCCGCATGATGGTTGGCCGCGCCGTCGGGTCCGTCTATCCGAAGAAGGAGGTCGCGATCGGCGAGCCGGTGCTGACCGTCTCCGGCTATCGCCACCCGACCGAATTCGAGGACATCAACTTTGAACTGAGGCGCGGCGAAATCCTCGGTTTCTACGGCCTCGTCGGCGCCGGCCGATCGGAATTCATGCAGTCGCTGATCGGCATCACCCGGCCGTCGGCCGGCGCGGTTAAGCTGGACGGACAAGTGCTGGTGATCCGAAGCCCCGCCGAGGCGATTCGCGCCGGCATTGTCTATGTGCCGGAGGAACGCGGCCGGCAGGGCGCGATCATCGGCATGCCGATCTTCCAGAATGTCACCTTGCCGTCGCTGTCGCACACCTCGCGCTCCGGCTTTCTGAAGCTCGCCAACGAATTCGCACTCGCACGCGAATACACCTCGCGCCTCGACCTCCGCGCTGCCTCTCTCGACCAGGACGTCGGCACGCTCTCCGGTGGCAACCAGCAGAAGGTGGTGATCGCCAAATGGCTCGCGACCAAGCCGAAGGTCATCATCCTCGACGAACCGACCAAGGGCATCGACATCGGCTCCAAGGCAGCCGTCCACGCCTTCATGAGCGAACTTGCGGCCGAGGGCCTGAGCGTCATTATGGTGTCCTCGGAAATACCCGAGATCATGGGCATGTCGGATCGTGTGATCGTCATGCGTGAGGGGCGGATCGCCGGACGCTTCGAGCGCGCCGAGCTGACCGCCGAGACACTGGTGCGCGCGGCGGCCGGCATCGAAACGCAATCGAACGGTAGGGCCGCATGATGGCGAAGCTCCTGAAGAATCGCGAAATCCTGCTGGTCGTCGCCATCGTCGCGCTCGTCGCCCTGATCGCGTTGCGGTTCCCCGCTTTCGTAACGCCGGCAAGCTTTGCTCGCGTCTACAACGACACCTCCATTCTGATCATTCTGGCGCTCGGGCAGATGGCGGTGATCCTTACCCGCTGTATCGATCTGTCGATGGCCGCCAACCTTGCGCTGAGTGGCATGGTCGCGGCCATGTTGAACAACGCCTTTCCCGGCCTGCCGATTCCCCTGGTCATTCTTGCGGCGATGGCGCTCGGTTGCGTGCTTGGCATGATCAACGGAACGCTCGTCTGGAAACTCAACATCCCGCCGATCGTCGTCACGCTTGGAACGCTGACGATCTATCGCGGCCTGATCTTTCTCTTGACCGACGGCAAGTGGATCAACGCGCACGAGATGAGTGACGCCTTCAAGGCGCTGCCGCGTTTGGACCTTGTGGGCTTGCCGGTGCTCTCCTGGCTCTCGCTTCTGATGATTGCGCTGATGTTCCTGGTGATGAGCCGCACTCCGCTTGGGCGCGCCTTCTATGCCGTCGGCGGCAATCCGCATGCGGCCGTCTATACAGGCATCGATGTGGGCCGCACGCGCTTCTTCGCCTATTGCCTCTCGGGTACGCTCGCCGGCCTTTCCGGCTATCTCTGGGTGTCGCGCTATGCGGTCGCCTATGTCGATATCGCCGCCGGATTCGAGCTCGATATCATTGCGGCCTGCGTCATCGGCGGCATTTCGATTGCCGGCGGCATCGGCTCGGTGGCGGGCGCCGTGCTGGGCGCCCTGTTCCTTGGCGTGATCAAGAACGCGCTACCGGTCATCAACATATCGCCCTTCGCGCAGATGGCGATTTCCGGAACGGTCATCATCATCGCGGTCGCCGTCAACGCCCGCGCCGAGAAGCGCAAGGGCCGTGTCATTCTTAGAAAAGCGGAGGCGGTCTGATGACGGACGCTCACCTTTCTCCCCGCAATATTCCGGACCGGCTGCAGGGCCGCGGTGCCCGCATCCTGAAAAGCTGGGAAAGCCTGCTGCTTGCTGTCGCGATCGCGATCTTTCTCGGCAATTCGCTGGCGTCGCCCTATTTTCTCGATCCGTGGAACCTCTCCGACGCCACCTTCAATTTCACCGAGAAGGCAATGATTGCCTTCGCCATGGCGCTCGTGATCATCTCCGGCGAGATCGACCTTTCGGTCGCATCGATCATTGCGCTCGCCTCGACGGCAATGGGCTATGCCGTGCAATTGGGCGTCGATACGCCGGCGCTCGTCGCGATCGGCCTTGGCGTCGGGCTCGTCTGCGGCATGGTCAACGGGCTGCTGATCACCGGCCTCGGATTGCCGTCGATCGTGGTGACGATCGGCACGATGAGCCTGTTTCGCGGGCTCTCCTTCATCGTCCTCGGCGACCAGGCGTTTACCGGCTATCCCGAAAGCTTCGCCTGGTTCGGGCAGGGCTATGTCTGGTGGGTCTTCTCCTTCGAGTTCACGCTTTTCGTGTTGCTTGCCATCCTTTACGGCGTGCTGCTGCACAAGACGAATTTCGGCCGCGCCGTCTATGCGATCGGCAACAACCAGACCGCAGCGCTTTTTTCGGGCGTGCGCGTCGCGCGGGTGAAGTTCATCCTTTTCCTGCTGACCGGGCTGATGGCGGGCCTCGCCTCGATCTGCCTCACCTCGCGCCTTGGCTCGACACGCCCGTCGATCGCACTCGGCTGGGAACTGGAAGTGGTAACGATGGTCGTTCTCGGCGGCGTCAACATTCTCGGCGGCTCGGGTACCATTCCCGGCGTCGTGCTGGCGGCGCTGATCATGGGCATGGTCACCTTCGGCTTCGGCCTCCTGAACGTGCCGGGCATCGTCATGTCGATCTTCATCGGCCTGCTGCTGATCTCGGTCATCGCCCTGCCGATCCTTTGGCAGCGTGCGCGCCGCCGCCTCGCACATTGAGGTTATCGATGGAAAAATATGCCTTCCGCATGCGCCTCAATCCCGGCATGGCCGCCGAATACCAGGCGCGCCACGACGCGATCTGGCCTGAACTGGTCGTTCTGCTCAAGGAAGCGGGAATTTCCGACTATTCGATCCATCTCGACGAAGAGACCAACCTGCTTTTCGGCGTGCTCTGGCGGACCGACACGCACGGGATGGCGGAGCTTCCCTCGCACCCGGTCATGCAAAAGTGGTGGGCCCATATGGCCGATATTATGGAGACGCATGACGACAACGAGCCTGTCGCCGTACCGCTGAAGACTGTTTTCCATCTGAGCTGACGATGAAGACGGTCGCTGTCATCGACATAGGCAAGACGAACGCCAAGGTCGCGCTGGTCGATCTCGACCGGTTCGAGGAAATCGCCGTGCGCAAGACGGGCAATGGCGTGGTCGACAACGGCCTTTACCCGCACTTCGATATCGAGCGCCTTTGGCGCTTCGTTCTCGACAGTCTCGCGGCACTTCATCGCGAGCACAAGGTCGACGCCATATCGGTTGCGACACACGGGGCGACCGCCGTCCTGCTCGACGATGCCGGCAATCTTGCGCTGCCGGTTCTGGATTACGAGTTCACCGGGCCGGATGCGCTCGCGGAGGATTATGACCGGGTTCGTGCGCCGTTCTCGGAGACCGGCTCGGCGCGTCTTCCGATGGGCCTGAATGTCGGCGCACAGCTCTTCTGGCAGGCGCGCATGTTTCCGGAGCACTTCGCGAAGGTCACGACGATCCTGACCTATGCGCAGTACTGGTCCTACCGGCTGACAGGCGTAAGGGCGAACGAATTGACCTCGCTCGGCTGCCACACCGACCTCTGGAATCCGAAAGCCGCGGCGTTTTCATCGATGGTCGGGGCACTCGGCTGGCGCAAACTCTTCGCGCCCGTGCGCAAGGCGAGCGACGTGCTGGGCGGGCTGCGACAACAGCTGGCGGACGAAACGGGCTTGCCGCGAAATCTGCCGGTCTATTGCGGGATCCATGACTCCAATGCCTCATTGCTGCCGCATCTGCTGACCCGCAGCGCCCCGTTCTCGGTTGTTTCGACCGGTACCTGGGTTGTGATCCTGTCGGTCGGCGGCGACAGGGTGGATCTCGACGAGAAACGTGACACGCTGATCAACGTCAACGCGCTTGGCGATCCGGTCCCCTCGGCCCGTTTCATGGGCGGTCGCGCCTTCTCGACGCTTGTCGGCGAGGACCCGCCCACCGGTTCCCTGGAGGCGGAAGGCAAGGTTCTGGACGCTCGCCACATGCTGCTGCCATCGGTGCCCGTCGGCTCGGGTCCTTTTCCTTCGACCCGTGCGTGCTGGACGACCGACGAAAGGGCGCTCGCTCCGGACGAGCGGCTTGCTGTCGTCTCCTTTCATCTCGCCCTGATGACGGCGACATGCCTTGATCTCATCGGAGCAAGGGGAGAGATCGTCGTCGAAGGACCCTTCGCCGCCAACGCCGCCTACCTGCGGATGCTTGCCGCAGCCACGGCCAGACCGGTCCTTGCCGGCAGCCACAGTGCCACCGGAACCAGCCTTGGTGCAGCCTGTCTCGTGGCCGGCGTTCGTGTTCACACGGGGGCGGAACCCTTCAAGGATACCGTCTCGGATGGCTATGCGGAATATGCCGAGGAATGGCGAGCGCTCACTGCGGCGCACGTAAAGCGCGCAGTCAATGCCTAAAGTCTACCCGCTGTAATGTGATGTACATTACCAAGTAGAGCTGTTGCATCGCGCAGGTCGATCAGAAAACCGCGTTCCGGCGTAGCGACCGGTTGTGTTCAAGATTGATGACGATCGAAATTGCCGCCATTGTCAGGATTGCAGTGATGGCGGCGCCTATTCCAAGAACAATCATTGTTCATTTCCCGTCGGCGCACCATCATGATGTCGCCCAGCCCGTGTGAAAGTTACTGCCGGCGGCCTGCGCCTTTTCCACTTGCGCTTCGATACGCGATGGCAAGTAGAAGCACAACTCTAAACTCTTGTGATTGAAAACCTGTTGTTGTTTGATCGAATAACGCCGTCCCGTTGCATTGCACAACCGGTGGTCCACAAGTCATCCGCGAACTTTAGCGAATCCAATTGCGGGCCAGGAACCGTTAACTTTCAAGCAACGAATTAACCATAAACATGGTCGTACACGTCGGAATAGGAAAGTCTCAGCTACTCCTCAAGGCATGACGCCGCACCGCCGTACCGGTTCCGGTCCGGTATCTATTCTTCACCGAAATTACTTGCGGGATGGACGATGGCAGACGCTGCGGCGCGCTGATCACATTGATCGGATGTGCCCACCGCTGGCTTGCTGGCCGGCCCTCCCCAGGCGAGTTTCGATTGTGCAACAGGCCGGGGATTGGTGTGAAGCAGGACGCGTCGTCAGAACAGGCAAGGAAGGGCCAAGCGGGAAGCTTGCTTGAGCGCCTGCGTTTTGCCGGGCTCGACGAAGACGGCTGCGCGCTTCTGCGCCACCATCGGCAGGCCCTTTCGCCGCGCATCGACCTTGCGCTTCGCGATCTCTTTCAAAGGTTCCAGACCTATCCGGAGGCCGCCCGCCATTTCGACAGCGACCGCCAGCTCGATCGCCTGCACGATTTGCAGTCGTCGCATTGGAACGTGCTGACCGATGCCCGTTTCGACGGGCTTTATGCAGAGCGCGTGAAAGTGCTTGCCGATACGGAAGGCCGGATGGGGCTCGACCCGCGCTGGCAGGTCGCCGGCCATGCGGTAGTGCTGGAGCATTTGCTGACCGGTCTTATCGAGGACGCGTGGCCCAACTCACTGCTTCCCTTCGGCAAGGCGCGCAAGAAGGAACTCTGCGCCCTTGTCGCTGCGCTCGTGCGCACCACCTTCGTCGACACGGAGATTGCGGTGTCGCTGCGTTTCAATGCGCTGAGGCAGCAGCATCAGCGGCAGCTCGCCGAACAGCGCCGGGACGACGAGACGGAAGTCAGCGATCTTTTCGCAAACTTTCTGCAGGCTCTCGGAGACGGCGACCTTGCTGTCCGCCTGCCGGAAGACGCTTCGGATGCATATCAACCGATCGTCACACGCCTTAATGCCTCCCTCGATCAGATTCAGGCTGCCCTGCAATCCGCGGACGAGCGTAGCGTAACGGCAGAAGCGATGGTCTCGCAGCTGCACGCCCGCGCGGCTGAATTCTCTGGCAAGGCTGGAGGCGAAGCCGAGGCACTTTCGCGTCAGGCGGCAACGCTTGGCGGCATGACCGAACGTGTGCAAGCCGGATCGGCGCGCATCGGTGAAACCGAGGCGAAAGCGAACGCGACGCGCATTGCCGTCGAGCGCAGCGGTGAGATTGCCGGCCAGGCGATTTCCGCGATGGCCGACATCGAGGCATCGGCCGAAAAAATCGGTCAGATCATCGGCGTGATCGACGAGATTGCCTTCCAGACCAATCTTCTGGCTCTCAACGCCGGCATCGAGGCCGCGCGCGCCGGCGAGAGCGGCCGCGGCTTCGCGGTGGTCGCCCAGGAGGTCCGCGCACTTGCGCAGCGTTCCGGCGAGGCGGCGCGTGAGATCAAGCAGCTTGTTACCGGAACCAAGGCACAGGTCGAGGCCGGCGTCGAGAGGGTCGCTCGGACCCAGGACGCGATCAGCAGCATTGTCGAGCAGGTGATTTCCATCAACGCGGCCGTTTCGGGCATCGCCCGCGATGCCGAAGATCAGGTGAGCGATCTTCGTGCCGCGACGTCAGAAATCGGCGGCATCTCGCTAGCAATGCAGCAAAGCGCGGCGCTGGCGGAAAGCGCGGCGAGTTCATCGGACGACCTTCATGGAGTGATCGAAGAGCTCAGCCGGACCATCCGCAGGTTCCGTTTCGAACGGCATCAGGCGGCGCGTGCCGCGGCGACGCGCAGCCCGGCGCTGCCGCGCGCACCGCAGTGCGCGGCAGCGCCGGCCGGCGAGGACGACGCGTCCGCTCTCTTCGACAACGATGCTGTCTCGGAGCGACAAGCTGCGCGGCGGCATCATTAGCCTTGGGCAAGACATTTAGGCAGGCGAGGAAAACCGAAATGGCCAGCAAGAAGACCGCTCAGAAGACGCTCAGGCTCGCTCCTGTGCTCGATCTGAATGAGGCGACGGCCCTGCATGAAAAGCTGCTGGCGCTGAAAGGCAGCGCGGTCGCCATCGACGCCTCCGCCGTCGAGCGGATCGGTGCGCTCTGCGTTCAGGTGCTGATCGCGGGTGCAAGAAATTGGGAAGAGCAGCAGCTGTCTTTCACCTTTGCGAAGGTGTCGGACGCCTTCGTTAAAACGACACAGCTCATCGGCGTGGACATCGATCCCCTGATGGCAAAGGAGATTTGAGAAATGAAGAAGAGAGTTCTGACTGTCGACGACTCCCGGACCATCCGGAACATGCTTCTCGTCACGCTCAACAATGCCGGATTCGAAACGATCCAGGCCGAGGACGGCGTCGAAGGTCTAGAGGTGCTCGAGGAAGCCAATCCGGACGTTATCGTAACGGACATCAACATGCCGCGCCTCGACGGCTTCGGTTTCATAGAGGGCGTGCGCAAGAACGACCGTTACCGCGCCGTACCGATCCTCGTGCTGACCACGGAGAGCGACGCCGAAAAGAAGAACCGTGCACGGCAGGCAGGCGCCACCGGCTGGATCGTCAAACCGTTCGACCCGACCAAGCTGATCGATGCAATCGAGCGCGTAACGGCCTGAAATCCGAGGACAGCCTCCAATGGATATGAACGAAATCAAAGAGATTTTCTTCCAGGAATGCGAGGAGCAGCTCGCGGAACTGGAGTCGGGTCTCCTGAAGCTCAACGACGGCGATCGTGATCCGGAAACGGTCAACGCCGTCTTTCGCGCGGTCCACTCCATCAAGGGGGGCGCCGGTGCGTTCGGGCTGGATGATCTCGTGTCGTTCGCGCATGTGTTCGAGACGACGCTCGATTGCGTTCGATCCAACAGGCTGGAGCCCAACCAGGACGTTCTGAAGGTCATGCTGAAGTCGGCGGACGTGCTCGCCGACCTCACCAATGCTGCCCGGGATGGCGGCAGTGTCGACCAGGCCCGCAGCCGCCAACTGATCAAGGAACTCGAGGCGCTGGCGAACGGCGAGCCGCCGCAGACCTCCGCTGCCGAGCCGGCGCCCAAGGCTGCAGCGCCCGCGCCTGCGCCCGTTGCCACGCCCCCTCTCAACGAGGAAGGCTTCCAGCCCGTTGCCTTTTCCTTCGAGGATTTCGAGGCGGATGAAACGGCCCTGATCGAGGCGACCTGCTACGAGATCGTCTTCAGGCCGAAATCCGAACTTTATGCCAAAGGCAATGACGCGACGCTGCTTCTGCGCGACCTCTCGCGCCTCGGCGAGATGAGCATCCACTGCGACATGGATGGCCTGCAGCCGCTCGACCGGATGAATCCGGAGGCGGCCTATTTCTCGTGGAAGATTTCGCTGAAGACGGACAAGGGCGAAGACGCGATCCGCTCAGTGTTCGAATTCGCGGAATGGGACTGCGACCTCGACATCACTTTGGCCGACGCCTGTGCGGTCGATGCGAACGAGGAGCTGCCGATGCAGCCCGTTCCCTTCGATCTCTCGCTGCTGGACGAGGCACCCGCCGGTTCGGCAGAGGAGGAAGAACAACTCGCCAACCGCGACCGCGATGCGGCCGTTTCGGCGGCCGAGACGGCAAGCAATGTCTTGCAGATGGCCCAGTCGTCGACCCGGGCGCCGGCGGAGGCTCAGAAGAATGCGACGGCTGCGGCGAGCGCCGCCGCCCAGCAGGCCGCCTCGGCCGCGACCCCGACCATCCGCGTGGACCTCGATCGCGTCGATCGGCTGATCAACCTCGTCGGCGAGCTCGTCATCAACCAGGCGATGCTGTCGCAGAGCGTGATCGAGAACGACACCAATGGTACGTCGTCGATCAACATGGGCCTCGAGGAGCTGCAACAGCTCACCCGCGAGATCCAGGACAGCGTCATGGCGATCCGCGCGCAGCCGGTGAAGCCAGTCTTCCAGCGCATGTCGCGCATCGTCCGCGAAATTGCCGACATGACCGGCAAGTCCGTTCGCCTCGTCACCGAGGGCGAGAATACGGAAGTGGACAAGACAGTCATCGACAAGCTCGCCGAACCGCTGACGCATATGATCCGCAACGCCGTCGACCACGGCCTCGAAACGCCGGAAAAACGGCTTGCCGCCGGCAAGAGCGCCGAAGGCACTGTGCGCCTGACGGCCAAGCACCGTTCGGGCCGCATCGTCATCGAGCTTGCCGACGACGGCGCGGGCATCAATCGCGAGAAGGTGCGCCAGAAGGCGATCGACAACGATCTCATCGCCGCCGACGCCAATCTCTCGGACGAGGAAATCGACAACCTGATCTTCCATGCGGGCTTCTCGACCGCCGACAAGATCTCCGACATTTCCGGCCGCGGCGTCGGCATGGATGTCGTCAAGCGCTCGATCCAGGCGCTCGGCGGGCGCATTAACATCTCGTCCAAGCCCGGACAGGGGTCGGTCTTCACGATGAGCCTGCCGCTGACGCTCGCCGTCCTCGACGGCATGGTGGTGACGGTCGCCAACCAGACGCTGGTCGTGCCGCTGACCGCGATCGTCGAAACGCTTCAGCCCGAGGCTTCCGCGATCCACAGCTTCGGCGCCAGCCAGCGCCTGATCTCGATCCGCAACTCATTCTGCCCGCTGGTCGATGTCGGCCGCATCCTGAACTTCCGCGCGACGCAGGCCAATCCGGTCGAGGGCGTGGCGCTGCTCGTCGAGTCCGAGGGCGGCGGCCAGCGCGCCCTGATGGTGGACGCGATCCAGGGGCAGCGGCAAGTGGTGATCAAGAGCCTTGAGGCGAACTATACCCATGTCCCGGGAATTGCCGCGGCGACCATCCTTGGCGATGGCCGCGTGGCGCTCATTCTTGATGTCGACGCCATCGTTGCCGCATCGCGCGGGCAATCCCTGAAACCTGAAATGTCGCTTGCTGCAGCCGGATAACAGTCATGACCTATGCCGCGAAAAATCTGACGACTGGCGGACGGGAGCTCATCGCTTTCCGCGTCGGGGATCAGGAATTCTGCGTGAACATTATGGCAGTACGCGAAATTCGCGGCTGGACGCCGGCGACCCCGATGCCGCATGCGCCATCCTATGTGCTCGGCGTGATCAATCTGCGCGGCGCAGTGTTGCCGATCGTCGATCTGTCAGCGCGTCTCGGCATGAAGCCTGCGGAGCCGACCGTTCGGCATGTGATCATCGTTGCCCAGGTAAAGCGCCAAATGGTCGGACTTTTGGTCGATGCCGTATCCGACATCCTGACCGTCAGGGATGAGGAGATCCAGCCGACGCCGGACATTTCGTCGGAATTCGAGAAGAGCTTCGCCCGAGGCGTATTAGCGATCGAAGGCCGGATGATCTGCCTGATCGAACTCGAAGCGGTCTTCCCCCGCCAGGAAGAAAGGGAGGCGGCATGAGAGCCCAGGCCATTCTCGAACCGAAGCTGTCGCCGGACGAATGCCTTGCAAGCGGCGAGTATCCGCTGACACGCCGCGATCTCAGCGAAATCGCTGCGATGATTTATGCGGATGCCGGCATTTACCTCAACGAATCCAAGGCGTCGCTCGTCTATTCGCGGCTTTCGAAGCACATCCGCAATCTCGGGCTCAAGGGCTTTCGCGACTATTGCCAGCTCGTCGCCTCGCCGACCGGCGCGGCGGCACGGCGCGACATGCTCTCGCATCTGACGACGAACTTCACCCGCTTCTTCCGCGAAAATCATCACTTCGAGCATCTGAAGTCGGACGTGCTGCCCGACCTCATCGCTCGCGCGAAGAATGGCGGGCGCGTTCGCATCTGGTCGGCTGCGTGCTCGGATGGCCAGGAGCCCTATTCGATCGCGCTCACGGTTCTCTCGCTGCTGCCGAACGCGGCGGACTACGACTTCCGCATTCTTGCGACGGACATCGATCCGAAGATCCTGGCGCTCGCCCGGGCAGGTGCCTATGACGCGACGGCACTGGAAACCGTCGACCCCGCCATGCGCAAGCAATGGTTCAGCGAGGTCAATGTCGGCGGCTGCGTCAAATGGCAGATCGACGATCGGGTCAAGCGGCTGATTACCTTCAACGAACTCAACCTCATGGCGCAATGGCCGGTAAAGGGGCCCTTCGACGTCATCTTCTGCCGCAACGTGGTGATCTATTTCGACGAGCCGACGCAGATGAAGATCTGGTCGCGCTTTGCCGATGTGCTGAACACCAACGGGTACCTCTATATCGGCCATTCGGAGCGGGTGTCGGGCGACGCCAAGTCGAAGTTCGACAACATTGGCATCACCACCTATCGCCATACGGGCAAGTTTCATGGAGTTCGGGCATGAGTGTTCCCGCACGCGTTCTCGTTGTCGATGACTCGGCCACCATGCGCGGCCTGATCACAGCCGTGCTCAGTGCGGATCCGGACGTCACCGTTGTCGGTCAGGCGGCCGACGCGATCGAGGCCCGACAGGCGATCAAGCAGCTCGATCCCGACGTCATCACGCTCGACATCGAGATGCCGAACATGAACGGGCTCGAGTTCCTGGACAAGATCATGCGCCTGCGCCCGATGCCGGTCATCATGGTCTCGACCTTGACCCACAAGGGCGCGGAAGCGTCGATCGCCGCGCTTGAAATCGGTGCCTTCGACTGTGTCGGCAAGCCGCATCCCGGCGACCCGAATCCCTTTGGCGATCTCGTCGACAAGGTGAAGGCGGCCGCCCGGTCACAGCGAAAACTCATCATCACCGGCAACAAGGCCGCCGCGCCGGCTGCCGCAAACGCCAATGCCGCTTCCGAATACAGGGCCGGCCGCAAGATCATCGCCATCGGAGCATCGACCGGCGGGGTCGAAGCGCTGATTACCGTCTTGCAGAAGTTCCCGGCCAATTGCCCTCCGACGGTGATCACGCAACATATGCCGCACACTTTCACCAGGAGCTTTGCGGAGCGGCTCAATCGTCTTTGCGCGCCGACGGTACAGGAGGCGACCGATGGCGCGCGCCTGGAGATCGGCAAGATCTACCTGGCACCGGGCGGCGAACGCCACCTTCAGGTGGCCAATGCCGCCGCACCTTGCTGCCGGCTGGTCGAACGCGCCCCTGTCAACGGCCATCGCCCCTCGGTCGATGTGCTGTTCGATTCGGTCGCCGAGCTCGCAGGCCGCAATGCGATTGGTGTCATCCTGACCGGAATGGGCCGTGACGGCGCATCCGGTCTCCTCAAGATGCGACATGCCGGAGCACGCACCTTCGGACAAAACGAAAAGACTTGTGTCGTCTACGGCATGCCGAGAGTTGCCTATGAATTGGGTGCTGTCGAAACGCAGCTCCCCCTCGGATCGATCGGGGAGGAGATCCTGAAGACCGCAGCAGCCCGAAAAGAAGGAAGCGAATAATGTCCATCGCCGAAAAAATAAAAGTTCTGATCGTCGACGATCAGGTCACGAGCCGCCTGCTCTTGGGCGATGCCCTGCAGCAGCTCGGCTTCAAGCAGATCACCGCAGCGGGCGACGGGGAGCAGGGCATGAAGATCATGGCCCAGAACCCGCACCATCTGGTTATCTCGGATTTCAACATGCCGAAGATGGATGGTCTGGGGCTGCTTCAGGCCGTTCGGTCGAACCCGACGACGAAGAAGGCGGCCTTCATCATCCTGACCGCGCAGGGCGATCGCGCGCTGGTGCAGAAGGCAGCCGCCCTCGGCGCCAACAATGTTCTCGCCAAGCCGTTCACGATCGAAAAGATGAAGGCTGCAATCGAGGCTGTGTTCGGGGCGCTGAAATGACGACCGCAGCTGCCGCCGGAAGGCGCGTGCACGTCATCCAGGGCGAGTTCAAGGTCGTCAACGATCCGGATATCGTTCTTTCGACCATTCTCGGCTCCTGCGTGGCCGCCTGCCTGCGCGATCCCGTGATCGGTGTCGGCGGCATGAATCATTTCCTGTTGCCCGGCTCCGCGACAACCGGCGGCGATGCCACGCGCTATGGCGTGCACCTGATGGAACTGCTGATCAACGGTCTGCTGAAGCAGGGAGCGCGCCGCGACCGATTGGAAGCCAAGATCTTCGGCGGCGCCAAGACGATCGCAAGGTTCTCGAATGTCGGTGAGCAGAATGCCGCCTTTGCGCGGCAGTTTCTTCTGGACGAAGGCATCCGCATCGTCGGTGAGAGCACGGGCGGGGAGCACGGCCGCAAGCTGGAATATTGGCCGTCCTCGGGTCGTGCCCGCCAATATGCCTTGACAGGCGTCGAGGCCCAGCGGGCAATCCAGTTGGATCAGCGGCCCATGCCCGTGCCGAAACCGGTGGAAAGCTCGATCGAATTTTTCTGATCGTGCTCACCCATGAGCCGGCAGGAAACGCAATTTCCGAATTCGCAGACGACGTGAGATCAGACCATGCAGATCGACTATCAGAGCCATACGCCTCACGCCGAAGAATCCTTGCCCGGTGTTTTGATGCGCATCGTCACCGAGCTCCATGACGTCGCCTATCTCATCGAGCGCATCGAGCCGCAGCTCTACGGCGATCGCGGCTTGGCCGCAGCGGATGAGTCCGAACAGATGATGGTGCTCCAGGGCATCGATCTCGCCGTCCAGAAGACGCGCGGTCTGGCCGAGTTTATCGACACGATCACGGCATCCATCCCCGACACCTGGCTCGTCGACGTTACGACTGCGGTCAACCTAATCAAGCTTGCCGATATGAAGAAGGCGTTGAGTAATGGCATGCTGCGCCATGGCCATTCTCAGCCGTTGAACAAAGCCTCCGGCGACTTCGAGGCATTCTGATCCGTAGCCGACAGTTTCCGCTACATGCCTGAGAAACAACCACGAGGTTGTTTTAGCCGACGCAATGCGGTCTGACCAAGTTCGCGCAAGTTTCGCCACCTAGCTTCGCATCCGGGGCTGGTAGATTCGCGCGTATTGGACATCGGCTGAGCGCAAGCCGATACCCAGCGAACCCGAATGTTGGATCTGCGCAAGGCGTAGGCCGGATGACCGGCTGGCCTCTTGCGATACTGGGTGCGGAAACAGAATGAATCTGTTCGATCAATTCTCGACGTTCACGAAAAACCTCGGCAGTCTGGGGCAAAGCAAACTGATCGCGCTCGCCGTGGCCGGTATCGTTGCGGTCGGCTTCGTCCTTGCAGCGGGCATCTACGTCAACAGACCTTCCTATGAAACGCTCTATGTCGGCCTTGAGCGCAGCGATGTGACCCAGATCAGCATTGCGCTTGCCGAGGCGAACATCGATTTCGATGTCGGGTCGGATGGCGGTAGCATCCAGGTTCCGGTCGGCATGACCGGCAAGGCCCGCCTGTTGCTTGCCGAACGGGGTCTGCCCAGCAGCGCCAATGCCGGTTACGAACTCTTCGACAATGTCGGATCGCTGGGTCTCACCTCCTTCATGCAGGAAGTGACGCGCGTTCGTGCGCTTGAGGGCGAAATTGCCCGCACCATCCAGCAAATTTCCGGCATCGCCGCCGCACGCGTGCACATCGTGATGCCGGAGCGCGGGAGCTTCCGCAAGGCCGACCAGACGCCGACGGCGTCTGTCATGATTCGCGCGAGCGCAACGGTTGGCCGCAATGCCGCCGCCTCGATCCGTCATCTCGTCGCATCCTCCGTGCCGGGGCTCGATGTCGACGACGTCACCATCCTCGACTCGACCGGACAGCTTCTCGCCTCCGGCGACGATCCGGCAAACAGCGCGCTCAACCAGTCGCTCGGCGTCGTCCAGAATGTCCAGACTGACCTCGAAAAGAAGATTGACAATGCGCTCGCGCCATTCCTCGGCATGGACAATTTCCGCACAAGCGTAACGGCGACGCTCAACACCGATGCGCAGCAGATCCAGGAAACCGTCTTTGACCCCGAGTCGCGTGTCGAGCGCTCGACCCGCGTGACCAAGGAAGAGCAGAAGTCCAGCCAGCAGCAGCCGGACAATGCCGCAACCGTGCAGCAGAACGTGCCCCAGGCCGCACCGCGCGGTGGCGCCGGTCCCCAGTCCAGTGACGAGGCGGCAAAGAAGGAAGAGCAAACCAACTACGAGATCAACAGCAAGACGATCGCCACCGTAAAGAGCAGCTATTCGATCGAGCGGCTGTCGATCGCCGTTGTCGTCAATCGCGGCCGCCTCGCGGCAATGGTGGGGGAACCGGCAGACCAGGCGAAGATCGACGCCTATCTCCAGGAAATGCAGAAGATCGTCTCCTCGGCCGCTGGCGTCGACGCAAACCGCGGCGACGTCGTCACGCTGAACGCGATGGATTTCGTCGAGACGCAATTGCTGGACCAGCCGGTTGCGGGCCCGGGCGTCATGGAAATGCTGACGCGCAATCTCGGCGGCATCATCAACTCGCTTGCCTTCGTTGCGGTCGCCTTCCTGGTTGTCTGGATGGGCATGCGGCCGCTCGCCCGCCAGATGGGCTTCGGCGGCAAGGCAGGCCAACTCGAAGGCGAGGCGGCCGGTCTCGAACTGCCCGACTTCTCGCCGGTCGGTGCCGGTGCCGGGGGTGCGCTCATGGAAGGCTTCGGCGCGGACTTCGGCTTCGACAGCACCGACGACCTGCTCAACCTCGGCGAGGAGGGCAACTTCAACCGCCGGGTCAAGGAGGGACCGGAACGGCGGCTTGCCCGCATGGTGGAAATCAGCGAGGAACGCGCAGCGAAGATCCTGCGCAAATGGGCCCTCGACCGCGCCGCCTGACGAACGTTCGCAAGGCAAACGGCATTTCGCAGAAAAGTCCCGCCAAAAGTGGCGGGATTTTTTTGCCGTCGCATCAGTTCCGTCTCGTGTGGCCCCGCCAGAGATCCCGAACGCCGATTTTGGCGCCGGTCGAAATATTGGCTGAGTCCGGCGTGTATTGGTGACTGAAAAGGGAATCGGCATCAAGAATCCGCTGCCGCCCACGGAGTCTCCGGCGAGTCGGCCGGCATGAAAATTAACAATATCGCAACCTTTATAGATTCTGAGCCGCGGTTGGCGCCCCGACCGGCGGCGCATCTACTGATGGGCGCTGTGTCCAATGCTTAGTTTTCATCTAATATAGTTTCGACGAATCCAAATATAACGTGACATTGGTGCGGTTCTATTCATGGCGTTCACCGCGTCAGACTGCTCCGGAACCGATGCATTTCGGCAACAGGCGCTGAGGTAAAGTAAATTCTGCCTTTATTTCGTTGGGAGCGTTTGGGCGAAAAAGCAGGCTTGCGGGCAGCACGAAATCGCGCGCGTGTCTTGGATCGGAGGCACCTTCCTCAACTTTCGTGGCATCAAAATTGCATGAAAAAATATGGAATATCAATGTGGTATATCTGTTCACGCTGTTCCGCGCGGTTTTCGCTTGATCAGTCGCTAGGCAGGGAGATGCAAGGCCTTTCATCGGTCACTCTTGAAGTAACCGCCCGGATCGCGCCAGTGGTTTTTCCGCGGACGCGATGTACAGTTTAGGAACTGATTCGCGTCCTGATTTGCGGATGGCGGTGAATATCGGTTCCGACCGGGCTGTCGGCGGCGATAACGAGCGCATGTCCAGGGCGTCGAACTCGGCACGGGGGCTGAAGTTATGGACATTTCGCAGGCAGGGGCCGTCTGGCCTTTGCAGACGGCGGCGCCGCATCGAAGCGGTCGGGAAATTTCAAGGGAACAATTGATCCGGCGACTCGCTGAAACCGCCGAACGTGGTGGTTTCGCAAACGCACTTACGGCGCTGACCGATTACGTTGGTGCCACCCACTATCTGCTCGCGCGCCACGAGCTTTCGCAGGACGGCGGGCTTGATAGCGTCGTCTGCTCCGATTGGCCGTTCGATGTCGTGCGGCGGCTGGCCGGAATCGTCGTCGGCCTCAACGCCAAGACGACCGAACTGGAGAAGTGCCTCGCGGTCCTGCAGCCGTGTTTTCACACGATGCCGGACGACATAGACCTGCCTCGCGGGGTCAGCCGGGAATATTGCGCCATTGTTTTCAATGTCGGACGCGCTCGCTTCTCGCTGATGCTCCTGTTCCCCGCGGACGTCATCCTGTCGCAGGAGGGACTGCGCGATATCGCGCTGCTTGCCGCCTATGTCGCAAGCCTCAAGACCAGCGTCGATGCGCGGCATGAGCGCGAATGCGAACTGACCGAGCGCGAAATCGAATGCCTGTTCTGGATCGCCGAAGGCAAAACAAGCGAGGAGATCGCCGTCATCCTCGGGATATCGCGCAACACCATCAACAACTACATCACCAGCGTGATGCGAAAGACTGCGACGCGAACGAGGTCGGAAGCGATCGCCCACGCCGTTCGCAACAATCTGGTTTAGGGGAGGCACCGATGGTTCATTTCGTCACAGGCGGTCGCCCCGAGGATGATGGCCGACTGGGCAGGAATGGGCGAGCTGCGCGTGCGGCCACCCTGGTGACACGGCTGCAGGCGATGCAGCGGCAAATCAATGCGAAGAATTTCGCGGTCCTGCGCGTCAACGGCAGAGGCACGCCTGCGGCGCGCAAGTTGACCTGCGTTCTTCACAATTGGGGCACTGCGTGCGAGGCGAACGCGCGCGATCTCATTGGCATCTATGGTGAGGAACTGCTCGCACATCTCGACCGGTCCCTGCTGCCGGTCCTGTGGGATGGCCTCGGTGAGCACCAGGCCGCCGAAGCCGCCGATTTCCGCCCGTTCGCGCAGCGGCTGGCGGGACGAAAACTCGCCTATTCGGGAATCGCCTTTCCGGTCCGGCTCGGCGCCCAGGGCAACGGCTATGTCGTCTTTACCAGCAGCTATATCGACGCGTCCAGCGAGCAGGTCGTCGAACTGCACGCGCAGAGCTGCCACATCATGACAGATATGCTCGCGGCAGACGAAAGGCGGCTGTTTCAGGCGGAAGCGCTCAGCGACCGGGAGATCGCCTGTCTGCAGATGGCCGGCGACGGGCACATCAGCGAGGAAATTGCCGAGAAGATGGGTCTCTCCGTGCACACGGTGAACGCCTATCTCGGGGCGGCAACGACGAAGCTCGACTCCGTCAATCGCATCCAGGCGATCGCCAAGGCGATACGCCTCGGTTACATCAGCTGACGAGTTGAACGGTGGCTCTCCGACACGAGAGCATCGGTGCTAAAGCGCGTCGCGTTCAAACGGCCTCAAGCGACGCGCTTTAGGTCTTTGTTTTCATGCATGTCGTTGGCCCAAAACCGCTGCACACTTTTGAGCGACATGCATTAGCTCGCGAGCGGAAGGGCGTAAGATTTGACGAATTTCGCCTCTTCCAGGCTTTTCGCGAGGAAGACGGTGTTTTCGTCCGGATCCGTGGAGGGATGTTGGAAGCTGATATGGCTGATCTCGACCCCGGCGGTGTCGTTGCCGAGAGTCAGCCGCGCATAGACCGTAACGCCACGCAGCTTCAGTTCAAGGTCGAGAACGATCTCGGGGTTGCTGTCCCAATCCAGATTGTAGTTGCCACCGAGGCCGAAATTCACCGTGCCGGGAAGGAAGTAGAGCTCGGCGGCAGACTCCACGAGGTCAGCGAGGCTCGCATGAGACTCGAATCGTAACAGCGCGATGAAGTCCGCGGCGTCGACCAGACGCAGTTCTGTCGCCACCGGGCGGATTGCTTCCGCCACTATCTGCTCGCGCTTTTCGGAGAATTCGCACTTTTTCATCGAGATCACGTCACCCGTTTTTGTTGCGGCTGAGCTGCATAAACCCGGTGAATGAGTTCGGCGACTGCCTTGTAAAACACCGGTGGAATAACACTATCCACCGAGACTTGTGCAAACATGGAGCGTGCGAGCGGCGGATCCTCGAAGACCGGAATGCCGTTTTTTTCGGCAAGTTCGCGGATCTTGAGCGCGACAAGGTCCTGGCCCATGGCGACCACAACCGGTGCATCGTTCTCTTCGCGGACGTATCGGAGCGCGACGGCATAGTGTGTCGGGTTGGCGATCACCAATGTGGCACGCGGCACCGAGGAAATCATGCGCTTGCGCGCCCGATCACGCTGGATCGAGCGCAACCGCGACTTGACGATCGGGTCGCCCTGGGACTGTTTCAGTTCCTCCTTTACCTCCTGCTTCGTCATCATCAGTTCCGTGTACCAGTGATGCCGTGTCCAGAAGAGATCGACGATCGCAAGCACGGCCGTCGCCAGGAGCACGACGATCATGATCTGCTTGAGGTCGGACGTCATGGCCGTGAAAATCGTCACCGGATCCGAGAACATCAGATCGAGCGTGGCGAAATAGTCGTTCCACAGAACGAGGACCACAACGGTCGAAACGATGACGATCTTGAACAGGGACTTGCCGAATTCGACCAATCCCTGCACGCCGTAGATGCGCTTGAAGCCGGCCGCAGGGGATATGCGGTTCATCTTCGGCTGAATGCGATCGAGGACTGGGCGAGGGAGGTTCTGGAAGGTCGACGATCCGACGCCGAAGATGATCAGCAGCACGAAGATCGGGACGAGCAGCGCCGCCGATTTCAGGATGATGTGCGAAATCAGCGCGACGACGTCGGTCGATGTGTCCAGCCTCCAGGCTTCCGGCTGCTCGAAAATGTCCTTGAGGGCCTCGGCGACGCTCGCGGCGCCATCCGACAGAAAGAAGACGACGAAGATATAAATCGCAAGCGTCGAGGCGAACACTGTCACCTCGCGGGAAAATGGGACGTTACCCTTGTCGGCGGCATCGGAGAGCTTCTTCTCCGATGGCGCCTCGGTCTTGCTGTCTTTGTCCTGATCTTCCGACATGAAACAGGAAGCTCCCGGCGATTTCCCGATCGAACGTCACCCGATCAGGCAAGCCCGCGGCGATGCTCTCCCGCTGTCGTGAACCTCAAAGCTCAGGGGCGCAAGGGTCTGGCGACGCCGGTGGGGCCGGGTCAACAGGAATTATGGAGTTGCGGTCGCGACCGGCCTCAGGCGGCCTCCGCTTCCTTGTCCTTGAGCTCCAGCTGTCCGCTGGCGGCGAGGCGGATTGCCTCCTGCGTGATGGACCGTCTGGCGATCGCGATGTCGCGCGGGTTGATGCCTGCATCGCCGACAGCCAGATCCGATTCGATCATACGGCGCTGACGGGCGCCGATCGACGCGAGAACCGATTCGCGCAGTTCCGGCGCCGAGCCGCGAAGCGCCATCGTGATGATGTCGGTGGAGACGTCGTTGAACAGTTGCACGCGGCTTCTCTGCGGCATGAAGAGAATGTCGTCGAAGAGGAAGATCTTCGGCCGGACCTTCTTGGCCGAGTCGGTGTTGATCGTCTCGAGCGAGGCGAGCAGCGTGTCCACCTGTCCCTTTTCGAGTTCGTTCATGACCTCGGCGATCTTGGCGGGTCCGGGCGAGTTGCGCTCGGCTTCCATCTCGTCGATCATTTCCATCACGCGCGCCTCGATGATGGCGGCCGCCTTCGGACTGACGTTCTTGATGTTGACGGCGCGGTTCAGGATGTCCGGCCGTTGTGTTTCCGAGAGCTGCAGCAGCACTTTGGCGCCGAAGCTCGAAGGCATCATCGACAGGACATAAGCGATCGTCTGCGGGTGTTCTTTGGCGAGCGACTGGGCAACGAGCACCGGATCGCACTCCTGCAGACGATCCCAGATATTTGCTTCGTAGGATTGGAAGGTGGCGCGGCGGCCAAGCAGGCCATCGACCTCGTCCGGGGTCAGCCCTTCCTCCAGGATGCTCTCGATCGCCCGGGCATTGTCCATCAGGCCGGCGCCTTCGGTGAAAAGATCCTCGAATTCGTTGACGAGCGATTCGAGTTCGTGAGGCGGGATGGCGCGCAGTGACTGCGCCGCGGCGATGATGGCCTGGAGTTCGCTCTGGGTGAAGAACTTCAAGAGCTTCCCGGCTACGGACTTGCCCATCGCAAGCAATACGGCCGCCGCTTTGTCTGTCTGACTCAGCGGAGCTGCCGGCGTCTGTGCCCCGAAACTTTCGAAATCCATCATGGATTTATCCCTCGCCCAATCATCGGGCCTATGAGTTCTTGCTGCCCTTGATCTCGATGAGCTTGACGCCGAAACGGGTCACGTCGCCCTCGAGTACCGTAATTTCACCACGACCGATCACCCGGCCGTTGACCATGATTTCGACCGGCTCCCCGATCTTTCGGTCAAGCGCGATCGTTGCGCCTTCGCTGAGGCCCATGAGCCCGGAAACCTGCATCCGGCTGGTGCCGAGCACGATCTGAACATCGATCGGAATGTCCATGATCAGATCGAGATTGGCCGTCATGCCGCTGCCTGGCGCGGCTTCGATTGCCGGCTCGGCGGCATCGAAGCCGCCGCCGAAACTGCCGCCGGCGTCGAAGGCGCCGTTCATTCCGGCGCCCGCGAAGTCGCCGCCGAAGCTATCCGCCCCGAAGTCGCCGCCGAATGCGCTTGCAGTATCGCTGGTACCCCCAAAGTCGCCGCCGAATTCTGTTGCCATGTCCAGCGCGCCGGTGGAGCCGAAGTCGGCGCCAAAATCCGTCGCCTGCTCGCCATCCTTCTTGAGAACGCCGCGCAGGTCGTCGATCGCCTGGTCGAGCTCCGTGTCTTCGACGGCGAATGCGGCCTGTTCTTGGATGGGTGCTGCTTTCTTGGGTGCCATGTGCGATTTATTCCAGTTGAAGCTTGCCTCAGGCATTCTGCCGGGAGAGGGCGGGCTGTTAACTCATGATGTGGCGAAGAATGTCCTGCTCGGAGCCGTGCGTATCCTTGACCCGGACCGTGTATTTCGCGCCGGACCGCCCGAACTCGCAGACATAGAGCTCGCGCCCATTGGCGTTTACCTCCACGCGAACGTCCTGACCGTCATGAAACGGGATCACGTCTCCTGGCTGCAGGCGACTGATCGTGTCGAGCGTCAGGCTTTCCAACCGGATGCGTGCCTCGAGCGTCACGGCGGAGCGGCGAACCTGCTCCTCGAGCTGTTCGGTCCATTCCGTCTTTGTTTTTTGACCCTGGCCGGCGCCTTTGGGCGGGACGATCTGCGTCTTCAGGAGAACGCTCTGGGGAACGACGACCGAAAAGGTCGAGAGCACCGGCCCGAGGCCGATCGTCATGTCGATGGAGGCCGCGTAAACGTCCTCCATCGCGGGATCGGGTTTGGGGCGCGTTTCGCTGTTGTATGGACGGCTGACGACGACCTCGAATCCACCCGGCGCGTTCACCGCTTGGCGCAGCACATCGGCGATCTTTTCGAAGATCGGCACCGCGACGTCGATCTCAATCTGCGACATCGACCGGGGCTGCGGTTCCCCGATGCTCGTGGGCTCGGCGCCGAGCAGAGCCTCGACGAGGGTGATGAGAACGGGACTGTCACAACCGATCTGAAAATCCTGGCACCAGTTGCGCAGCGAAGCGTCTGTGAGCAGAACACCGTCTCCAAGGCCCGCAATGAGCTCGTTCCTGAAACCGGTCTTGAAACCGGCATAGCCGATCGCAATGTCGTGACCAGTCTCGGCCTTGTATATGCCCGGAAGCAGTTCGCCGAAAACCTGGCCGAGTTCGAGTGCGGTTCGGCCGATCACCTTGTCGTCGCCGAGCGCGCCGATCATGCGCGCAAGCAGCCTCTTGTCGAATGCGTAGACGTTGGATGCCATGCTCGGGTTCATGTTATGCCGCCTTGCTTTCGCTGCCGCCGCCCGGGTTCATCATCTCCTGCTCGACGGCGTCGATGGACGGCCGCTCATAGGCGGAGATCGTCTTGCGGCCATATTCGAGCGCGACCTGCGGAACCGAGCCGTTCATGTAGGCAAGCAGCGTCTGCTTGACGATGACGTAGAGGCGGTTCTGCTTCTCGCGCACGGCCTTGATGTTGGCGACGAGCGGGCCGACGACCGAATAGGAGAGGAAGACGCCAAGCAGCGTTCCGACGAGTGCGGCGGCAATCTTGGCCCCAAGCACTTCCGGGGCCTCGTTGATGGCACCCATCGCCTTTATGACGCCGAGAACCGCTGCGACGATACCGATCGCCGGCAGCGCATCGCCCATGATCGTCAGCGAGTGATAACATTTCATCTTGTCATGGGTGATTGTCTGGATTTCCTCGTCCATCAGCGCCTCAATCTCATGTGAGCGGGCGTTGCCGATGATGATCAGCCGCACATAGTCGCAGATGAAGGCGGTCAGTTCCTTGTTCTGCAGGACGGTGGGCGCTGACTGGAAGATCGAGGATTCTTCCGGGTTGTCGATGTGGCTCTCGATCTCGTTGCGGGATTTGGTCCTGAGATCGCGCATCAGGCTGTAGAGGACGCCGAGCGTATCAAGGTAGTGGCGCTCTTTCGGCACCTTATGCCTGAAGGCTTCGCCGAGCGCCTTGCCGGTGTCCTTCACGACCTTCATCGAGTTGGCCATGATGAAGCCGCCGATGCCTGCACCGCCGATGATCATCAACTCGAAAGGCTGGTTCAGCACCTCCAGGTGGCCACCCATCGCGAGATATCCGCCGAGGATACAGCCGAAGGTCACAAGAAGCCCGATGATGATGTTCATTGTCGATACCTGTCGCGATCGTGATTTTCCGTTGATGGAATAGGATTTCATCCTTGCGTGAGGCTGTTCCTAAGACCTTCTTGAAGCCGCGCCCGGAACAGGTTCGCGCAAGCCAGTCAGGTCAGGATTTGCTAGGTCGGGCCACATTGCGCCCGGCTTTATTCCGGACAGGGCGAAGCGATCGTGACCACGACCTATACGAGCTACAAGCTGATCACCGCCGATCTGACGAAGTCGCTGGAGCGCGTTTCCGAACAGCCGGACGTCGCGCGCGAGACGGAATACTACTTGTCGAAGATCGGCAGCATCAAAACCATCGACGATTTCTTCGCCGACAGCCGGCTCTACAACTACGCGATGAAGGCGCACGGCCTCGAAGATATGGCCTATGCGAAGGCCTTCATGCGCAAGGTGCTTTCCGGGGGCATCGACAGCGACGACGCCTTCGCCAACAAGCTGACGGACGGTCGTTACAAGGCGCTGGTCGAATCGCTCAATTTCGCCCGCAACGGCGAGGCGGCGACCTCATTCGACCGCGCGCAAAAAGGTGTTGCCGACAAATATGCGCGCCAGACGCTGGAACAGAATGCCGGCGAGGAAAATGCCGGCGTGCGGCTGGCGCTCTATTTCTCGCGCATGGCGCCGACGATCACCAGCGGCTACGCCATCATCGCCGACGAGGCGCTGGCACAGGTCGTGCGGACTGCTCTGCAACTGCCGGAGGAGTTCGCGGCGACCGACGTCGACCGCCAGGCCGAGGCCTATGAGGCGGCGATCGACCTCAAGGACTTCCAGGATCCCGAGAAGCTGGCGGCGTTTCTCGATCGCTTTACCGCCCTTTGGGAAGTCAACAACTCCACGGACAGCTACGATCCGCTTGCGGTTTTCGGTTCATCGAGCGGCTACGGCATCTCCTCCGATCTGCTCCTGTCCATTAACAGCCTGAAACTCGGGGGACGCTGAGGTGCAGACCGGTCTCTATGTGGCGATCTCATCGCAGATGGCGCTCGAAAAGCGCCTGAACACAATCGCCGACAACATCGCAAACTCCGGCACCGTCGGCTTCCGCGGCGCTGAAGTGAAGTTCAACCAGATGCTCGGCGACACCAAGCCGACCAAGGTCTCCTACGTGTCGGAAGGTGAGGAGTACCTCAACACCAATACCGGGTCGCTCGCACGCACCGGCGCCTCGCTCGATTTTGCGATCAAGGGCGACGCCTGGTTTTCGATCGACACGCCCGGCGGGCCGGCTTTGACCCGCGACGGCCGGTTCACGCTGACGGAAGCCGGTGAGCTCGTCACCATCAAGGGCTATCCGGTGCTCGATGCCGGCGGGGCGCCGATCCAGCTGAATGGCGGAGCAGGCGAAATCACCGTCGGAGCCGATGGCGCCATCCACGAGAACGGCAATCAGGTCGCTCTGCTCGGCCTCTTTGAGGCGGACTTCAGCAACGGCTTCATGCGATACGACAACAGCGCCGTCATGCCGGCCATCCAGCCGGAGCCGGTCGTCGACCGTTTCGATGTCGGCGTCATGCAGGGATTCCTCGAGGAGTCGAACGTCAACGCCATTCAGGAAATGTCGCAGCTCATCATGGTCACCCGTGCCTTCGACAACATCACGGCCCTGATGCGCGACAGCGAGGGATCGCTGGAAGAAGCGATCAAGACGCTGGGCGGCAGCTGATAAATGACGGAAACCATGAAACGCGAAGGTCCCGAGACCCTTGCCGCATCGACATCGCTGGCGGCGCTTGCCGGGCTGGTCGAGCGCTATTCGAAGCCGGAGTTTTCGATCGCGCCGGGTGGGCACGTGCAGACGATCGCGCCGGGGCATTACACCGTTAGCGGTCTTTCGCGCCACGTTCGGCTCGGCGATTTCGTCGCGCACAAAAGCGCGACGGGCACCCATCTCGGCGAGGTCGTCCGTGTCGAGCCGGGGCAGGTCGTCGTCTGCCCGATCGAACCCGGCGATCCGATCGGCACTCACGATACGGTCATTCGCAAGGGTGCTTTCCGGATTGCTCCGACGGACGATTGGTGCGGACGCACGATCAACGCGCTGGCAGAGCCGATCGATGGCCTCGGGCCGCTGCTACAGGGCGACGTTCGCCGCTCGATCTCCAACACCGCGCCGCCCTCCATGGCGCGCAAGCGCGTCGAGCATGGCTTCAGAACGGGTGTGCGTGCCATCGACATTTTCTCGCCGCTTTGCCTCGGGCAGCGCCTTGGCATCTTTGCCGGCTCCGGTGTCGGCAAGTCGACGCTGCTTTCGATGCTGGCGCGTGCGGATGCCTTCGACAAGGTGGTGATAGCGCTGGTCGGCGAACGCGGCCGCGAAGTCCGTGAATTCATCGAGGACACGCTCGGCGACAATCTCTCCAAATCGGTCGCCGTCGTCGCTACCAGCGACGAAAGCCCGATGCTGCGGAAGATGGCACCGCTGACGGCCGTCACGATTGCCGAGCACTACCGCGACAAGGGCGACAACGTGCTCCTCATCGTCGATAGCGTGACGCGCTTCGCCCATGCGATCCGCGAGGTGGCGACGGCGGCGGGTGAGCCTCCGATCGCGCGCGGTTATCCGGCTTCCGTCTTCACCGAACTACCCCGCCTGCTCGAGCGCGCCGGCCCCGGCGTCGAGGGGACCGGGACGATCACCGCGATCATCTCAATCCTGGTGGATGGCGACAACCACAACGATCCGGTCGCCGACTCGACGCGCGGCATTCTGGACGGGCATATCGTGCTGGAGCGCAGCCTGGCGGAGGAGGGACGCTACCCGCCGATCAATCCGCTCGCCTCGATCTCGCGCCTGGCGCGGAAGGCGTGGACTCCGGATCAGGAGAAGCTGGTGGCGCGTCTCAAGGCACTGATTCATCGCTTTGAGGAAACGCGCGACCTTCGCCTGATCGGTGGTTACCGGCCGGGCGGCGATGCAGATCTCGACATGGCGATCAAGCAGGTGCCGATCATCTATGACGTACTCAAGCAGACGCCCGGCGAGCGAGCCGCGTTCGACGCCTTCACCGATCTCGCCAACGCGCTGAAGGCGGCCGCGATGGGAAATCAGCCGGGTGCAGCCGGCATGCGACCGAGGGGATAGGGGTGACCGACTACGACGCAGACGAGATCGTCAAGCAGCGCCGCCGCGAGGCAAAGATGCCGCTGATCGACAAGTTCCTGGCTGCCATCGGACTGACGATGGCGGCGTTTGCGACCTTCTTTCCCTGGTATGCCTTCGTCCATCAGGGTGAATTCTCGATGCCGCGGCTGTGGCAGGGATCGGCGCGCGACATGCCGGGGCGCCCCGGCCGCGATGTGCTGTCCGTTTCGCCCCAGGCGATGAAGGATATGGATAGCGACACGGCGGCCGCCGTGGATCGTCTGACGACGGCGACCGTGCCCGGGCTTGGTGATGCGCCGGGTCGCGGGCAGGCGGAAACAGAAGCTGGGATGGATCAGCCGTTCCCGGGGCAGTCGGGCTTCAGGCTGAGGCATGTCATCAATGGCCGCGCCCTGATCGAGGACGCAAGCGGCATGTATATCGTTCGCGTAGGGTCGATCCTGCCTGACAACAGCCGTCTTGCGACGTTTCAGGAGCGCGATGGCCGCTGGGTGATGATCACATCCAAGGGCGAGATCTACGAAGAGCAGTAGACCGGCGATCAAACGCAGGCGGCCGCGAATGACAAGGCGCCTCCCTTTAGCCGTCGTTAGCTCCGTTTCCCATTCGTGCATGAAAATGCGGCGCTGTCGCATGTTTCCTGGAATTGCAGCCGCTGTAGAGCTGGATCGCGGTGCAGCCAGAAATCCGCGATCCCGACAAGTCCCACGCAAGATTACCTGCCTAGGTTCGTCATCATCAGGCAGGAGCTTTTGATGGAACCGATTCAGCTTTTCGAACTTGCGTCGCGCCAGGCCCAATGGCTGACGGTTCGTCAGAACGTCGTGGCGGGGAACATCGCCAACGCCAATACGCCGCACTACCGGGCGAAAGACGTCGAGCCCTTTGAAAGCGTGCTGCAGAACACCGGCATCCAGATGGCGGCGACGCATCGCGCGCACTTCACCGAAAGCCCGGATGCCGCCCAGGTCACCGAAGTCAGCATGATCGACGACGTGCAGGTACAGCAGTCCGGCAACACGGTCGCGATCGAACAGGAAATGATGAAGACCGGTGAGATCAAGCGCGACTACGAGCTCAATGCCGGGCTCGTCAAAGCCTTTCACCGGATGATGCTCATGACGGTACGGAAATAAGAATCATGGATCCTTTGACTTCGGCCCTCAAGGTTTCGGCCTCCGGCCTGCAGGCGGAATCTACCCGTCTGCGCATCGTTTCAGAAAACATCGCCAATGCCCGCTCGACGGGCGATACGCCCGGTGCCGAGCCGTATCGCCGCAAGACCATCAGCTTCGCGGCGGAGGTCGACCGGGCGAGCGGCGCATCTCTCGTCGAGATCCAGCGTCTTGGCACGGACGACTCGAATTTCAACATCGAGTTCGATCCCGGCAATCCGGCAGCCGACGAAAAGGGCATGGTCAAGATGCCGAACGTCAACGTCCTGATCGAAATGGCCGACATGCGCGAGGCCAACCGCGCCTATGAGGCCAACCTGCAGACCATCAAGCAGTCTCGCGATCTCATTTCCCAGACAATCGACCTGTTGAGGGCTTCGCAATAATGATCGATGCAATCCAGTCCGTCGGCGCTTTTTCGGCCATGAAGGAGACGGAAGGCACGAGCCTGACCGCCTCCAGCTCGCTCATTGCGCCGAGCGCCGGCGCTTCCGTTCCGCAGTCGCAGAGCTTTGCCGAAGTCCTCGGCAACATGACGACCGACGCCATCCGTTCGATGAAGTCCGCCGAAGGGGCATCGCTCCAGGCTGTCCGCGGCGAAGCCAATACCCGTGAAGTCATCGACGCGGTGATGAATGCGGAACAGTCGCTGCAGACCGCACTCGCCATTCGCGACAAGGTGGTGAGCGCCTATCTCGAAATCGCGCGCATGCAGATCTGAAGGAACGAGACATGAAGGCCCTTTCCATCGCCGCCACGGGCATGAACGCCCAGCAGCTCAACCTGGAAGTCATCGCGAACAACATCGCGAACATCAATACGACCGGCTACAAGCGGGCGCGCGCCGAGTTTTCCGACCTGCTCTATCAGACCGAGCGCGCCCAGGGCGTGCCCAACCGCGCCAACCAGGCGATCGTCCCGGAAGGCGCGATCATCGGTCTCGGCGTCCAGACCTCGGCGGTGCGCAACCTTCATATCCAGGGCAGCCTCGTCAACACCGGCAACGACTACGACCTGGCGCTCGTCGGCCGCGGCTGGTTCCAGATCGAAACGCCGGACGGAGAGACGGCCTATACCCGTTCAGGCGCCTTCAACACCAATGCCACCGGCCAGCTCGTCACCATTGACGGCTACGCCGTCGTTCCCGGCATCACGGTGCCGCAGGATGCGAGCGAAATCACCTTCACTTCTTCCGGACAGGTGCTGGTCCGCATCGGCAACAACACGGAATTGCAGGAAATCGGCCAGCTGACGATCGCGAACTTCGTCAACGAGGCCGGCCTTGAGCCGCAGGGTGAGAACCTCTTCAAGCAAACGCCGGCTTCCGGCGAGCCGATCATCGGCACGCCGGCCGATCCCGGCTTCGCCCAGATCAAGCAGAACTATCTCGAGGCCTCGAACGTCGATCCGGTCAAGGAAATCACCGACCTGATCTCGGCCCAGCGCGCCTATGAGATGAATTCCAAGATCATTCAGGCCGCTGACGAGATGGCGGCGACGGTCAGCAAGAACCTCAGGTAACGTGAAACAGGGGCAAACATGATGTTTCGCCGATCCGCCGCAAACAAATCGACAAACGGTTCCCCGCTTCGGGTACGAACCGTGGCCTTCGCCGCGGCTGTCGCGGCCCTTCTGTCGCCGGCTACTGTTTTCGCGGAACGGCCGACCGCTGTCATCCCCAAGCAGACCATCTATCCCGGCGAGACTCTCGACGAGAGCCTTGTCGAGGTGGTCGACGTGACCAATCCCAATCTCGCGGACGGCTATGTCCGTTCCATCGAGGAGATTGAGGGCAAGGTCACGAAACGGACCCTCCTTCCCGGACGGGTGATCCTCGCCTCGGCATTGCGCGAGCAATATGCCGTCGAGCGCGGTTCGACGGTTCGGCTCGTCTTCAACGATGGCGGCCTGACGATCACGGCGGCCGGCTCGCCGTTGCAGGACGCCGCAGTTGGCGAACTGATCCGCGCACGCAACATCGATACCGGCGTCATCATTTCCGGCACGGTCATGGCTGACGGCACGATCCATGTGGTGGCGAAATGAAGCGGCATGTCTGTAAGTGGTTCCTGACACTCATCGCGGCCTTCGCCGCGACACTGACGCTTGCCCATGGCGCCTCCCGCATCAAGGACGTGGCCTCGCTGCAGGCAGGGCGAGACAACCAGCTTATCGGCTATGGTCTCGTCGTCGGCCTGCAGGGAACCGGCGACAGCCTGCGCTCTTCGCCCTTCACTGACCAGTCGATCCGCGCCATGCTGCAGAACCTCGGGATCTCGACCCAGGGCGGCGAGTCGCGCACGCGCAACGTCGCGGCGGTGCTGGTCACGGCAACACTGCCGCCCTTCGCAAGCCCGGGCAGCCGCGTCGACGTGACGGTCGGCTCTCTCGGCGATGCGACGTCGCTGCGCGGCGGTACGCTGGTCATGACCTCGCTCTCCGGCGCCGATGGGCAGATTTACGCGGTGGCGCAAGGCTCGGTCGTCGTGACCGGCTTCAGCGCGCAAGGCGATGCCGCCACCCTCAATCAGGGCGTGACTACGGCCGGGCGCGTGCCGAACGGTGCCATCATCGAGCGGGAACTGCCGGCGCGGTTCAAGGACGGCGTCAATCTGGTGCTGCAACTGCGCAACCCGGATTTTTCGACGGCTGTCGGCATGGCCGCGGCAATCAACAAATATGCCGCCGCGCAGTTTGGCGGCCGCATCGCCGAAGCCAAGGATTCGCAGTCGGTGCTGGTCGAAAAGCCCAAGATGGCCGATCTCGCACGCCTGATGGCCGATGTTGAAAACCTGGTGATCGAAACCGATGTGCCGGCGCGCGTCGTCATCAATGAAAGAACCGGCACGATCGTCATTGGCCAGGACGTGCGCGTCGCCGAGGTCGCGGTCAGTTACGGCACGCTCACCGTACAGGTGACCGAGGCGCCGACCGTCGTGCAGCCGGCGCCGTTCTCGCGCGGCGAGACGGCGCTCGAACCGAACACCATTATCGAGGCACAATCGGATGGCGGAACGGTCGCGATCCTGAATGGCTCGAGTCTCCGCTCGCTCGTCGCCGGTCTCAACAATATCGGCGTCAAGCCGGATGGCATCATCGCCATCCTGCAAAGCATCAAAACGGCGGGAGCCCTTCAGGCGGAGCTTGTTCTGCAATGACCGGACATTTGGACGAACTTCTCGGAAATTCGCTGCGCATGCTGGTGATCTCGGCCGCCGGCGCCTTGATGCTGGCGCTGCCGGGGGCCTTTGCGCAGGACGTAACGGCGCCACCGGCGGAAAGCGGCAGTGCCAACGAGATCCAGCAGTTTTGCACGAACATCGCCGATGCCGCGCGTGACCAGCGCTATCTCCTGCAACGCAAGGAACTGGAAAATCTTCAGGCCAACGTCGACGAGCGCATCGCGACGCTCGAGAAGCGGCGCGCCGAATACGAGGACTGGCTGAAACGCCGCAACGATTTCCTCAAACAGGCGGAACTCGGGCTCGTCGATATCTACAAGACGATGAAACCCGATGCGGCCGCCGGTAAGCTCGAGATGGTGCGCCCGGAGATCGCCGCGGCCATCGTCATGAAGCTGCCGCCGCGTCAGTCGTCGCTGATCCTCAGCGAGATGAGCGACGACAAGGCAGCGGTGCTGACCAACATCATTTCGAGCGCGAGCGATCCCAACACCTCCAAGGAGCCATCATGAGAAAGCATTTTACGGCCGTCCTGGCCGCGGGCCTCCTTGCGGGATGTCAGAACCAGGCTCTGCGGGAGATCGGCCAGGCCCCGTCAATGAGCCCGATCGGCAGTGGCCTGCAATATACGCAGGCGCCGCAGCTCGCCGCATATCCAAAGCAGCCGCACCAGATCACGAACGGGTATTCGCTCTGGAACGATCAGCAGGCCGCTCTCTTCAAGGATGCGCGCGCGATCAATGTCGGCGACATCCTGACGGTCGATATCAGGATCGACGACAAGGCGTCCTTCGACAACAAGACGGATCGCAGCCGCAAGAATTCAAGCGGCTTCAACATCGGGGCCAGCGGGGCATCGCAGACCAGCGATTTCGATTGGTCGGGTGATCTCAAATACGGCTCCAACACCAAGACCGAGGGCGATGGCAAGACAGAGCGGTCCGAAAAGCTGCGCTTGCTTGTCGCCGCCGTCGTGACCGGAGTGCTCGAGAACGGCAACCTGTTGATCAGCGGTTCGCAGGAAGTTCGGGTCAACCATGAACTGCGCATCCTCAATGTCGCAGGCATCGTCCGGCCGAGGGATGTCGACGCCGACAACATCATCTCCTACGACCGTATCGCCGAGGCCCGCATCTCCTACGGCGGCCGTGGCCGCCTGACCGAAGTGCAGCAGCCGCCTTGGGGCCAGCAAGTCGTAGACCTGCTCTCGCCGATCTGATCGGGGGCGGATTGCAAATCGAAGTGCCACGGCGTCGCCTGTCTCCCCGACAAGGCGCCGCGCCGTGGCCAACCGGCACGGATTGGCACCATGGAAGAAATCGATAGCGCGCAGTCCTCCAAATCCAAGGTGATGACGATTGCCGCCCTGGCCGTGGTGACCGTCGTCGCCGGCGGCGGCGGATGGCTCGTCGGTCAGTTGTTGGCGCCGCCTCCACCAGCGGAGAAGACCGAGGCCGTTGCCGAAGTCGCGCCGAACGCCACCGGTACCGAAGGTGTTCCCAAGATCGCCACCGAGGCCAATGGTGTCGTGCAGCTGGAGCCGATCACGACCAACCTCGCTTATCCCGCCGAAAACTGGGTCCGCCTGGAAGTCGCGCTGCAGTTCAATGGCATCCCGGACGTTGCCTTGGCCGAGCAGATACACCAGGACATTGCAGCCTATCTCAAGACCGTGTCCCTGCAGCAAATTCAAGGGCCGCGAGGCTTTCAATATCTCCGGGATGACATTCAGGAGCGGGTTGACCTGCGCTCCGACGGACGCGTAACGAATGTGATGTTCCGAACCTTCGTCATCCAATGATTCGGCAGGGTCGGGACTAGGAATTCATCCATTCTGTCAGGCCCCTCAATGCTCCGGATTGCTGCCTTCATAATCGCCATGCTGGCGATGTCGGGAATTGCCGGGGCGCAGAGTTTTCCCGCCGACATTCTGAACACGCCGGTCGACGGTTCCGTTGCATCGTGGATCATCCGCACCTTCGGTCTCATCACCGTTCTATCGGTGGCACCGGGCATTCTGATTATGGTGACGAGCTTCCCGCGCTTCGTCATCGCCTTCGCGATCCTGCGGTCGGGCATGGGACTAGCAACCACGCCGTCCAACATGATCATGGTGTCGCTTGCCCTGTTCATGACCTTCTATGTGATGGCGCCGACCTTCGATCGCGCCTGGCGCGAGGGGATAGATCCGCTCCTCAAGAATGAAATCTCGGAAACCGAGGCCATGCCGCGCGTAGCAGAGCCATTCCGCGAGTTCATGCTTGCCAATACGCGCGACAAGGATCTGCAACTCTTCATCGATATCGCCAAGGAAAAGGGCCAGACCGTCGTGGTCGAAGACAAGGTCGATCTCAGGGCCGTGGTGCCGGCCTTCATGATCTCGGAGATCCGCCGCGGCTTCGAAATCGGCTTCCTGATCATGCTACCGTTCCTGGTGATCGACCTAATAGTCGCGACCATCACCATGGCGATGGGCATGATGATGCTGCCGCCGACGGCTATCTCGCTGCCGTTCAAGATCCTCTTCTTCGTGCTGATCGACGGCTGGAACCTGCTGGTCGGCAGCCTGGTGCGGTCGTTCACCTGATCTGCAGTCGGGCAGCCTTTCGACAATCCAGCAATCCAAAACTGTCGCCGCGGCATCCTGGCGGACACTGTGAGTTCTGCGAAAATGCGGCCTGATCGAAGCCAAACAGCAAGGAGGCAGTGGATCCACTGCCTCTTTCAACCTTTTCTGTGATGCGGGCGATCTATCGCTCGAAGGAACCCTCGCGCGGCGGAAGTGCGGGAACATCGATGTGATCCGGTGGCAGCTTCTGCTTGGCGCGATCCACCATCATCTCATAGCCGCGCTCCAGGTGTCGGCAGAAGCGCTCCGCGTCGAACAGCGGCATGCGGAAGCGGTTCTCCTCGAGCGTCTTCCTGTATTCGGCGATTTTCTCGCGGTTCTCATAGAGTGCGACCGCTTCGGCGACATAGGCTTCGGCGCCGGCGGTCACGAGTTCTGGAAGCCCGATCGCGTTGAGCAGGCTTTCGCTTACGCGCGAGGCGAAGTTGGTACCCTTGAAGGTCAGCACCGGCAAGCCTGCCCAGAGCTGTTCCGACGTGGTCGTGTGGCCGTTATAAGGATAGGTGTCGAGGCCGAGATCGGCCGCGGGCAGACGGTTGATATGCTGTGTATAGGCCGTCTTGCTGCACAGGATGATGCGTTTCGAAGCGATACCGCCGCTCTGGAACTTGCGCAGAATGTTGGCCTGCGCGTCCCTCTTGCACATGAGCCACAAAACGCTGTCCGGTGTTCGGCGAAGGATTTCGATCCAGAGATTGATCGTCTGCAGAGAGATCTTTCTGCTGGCGTTAAACGACGCAAAGACGAACGCGTCGTCCGGAAGGCCGAGGTCCTTTCGCGCAATGCCGTACGCGCGTGGGCGGTGATAGGGATCGTTCGGCTGATAGGTTTCCGGCAGTCGGCAGAACTTTTCGTAGTAATGATCCTGGCTTCCCTCAGGCAGCACATACGGGTCACCGATAACATAGTCGACATCGATGTTTGTCGCGGTTCCGGGAAAGCCGAGCCAGGAAACCTGAACCGGTGCAGCCTGATGGTTAAGGATCTTCAGCCGGTTGTCGAGCGTATGGCCCTTGAGGTCGACCAGGATATCGATGCCTTCTGAACGGATGACAGCCGCCGCCTCCTCATCGGACATATCGTTGATGCGGACAATTCGTCCCCAGTTGCCGCGGTTGCCGCGATCGCGGGCCAGGTTGCTCTCCTTCGTATGGCAAAAGAGCGTGACCTCGAATCTTTCCGGATCGTGTAGTTCCAATACTGCCTGAAGCAACTTCATCGTTGCATGCTGATCCCAGAAGTCCGCCGAAAGATATCCGATGCGGATCTTCTTCGCCCATTGATGCGGCATGTTGCGTCGCGCCTCGGTAATTGCGGAAGCAAAAGGTTGGCTCCTTGCGCCGGCCCATCGGTTAAGCTTTTCATCGCCGCACCACGTAACGTGATAGTAAGGGGACTCGGCAGCTAGGATCTGGTATTTCCCCGCATCCAGGGCTTTCTGGACGTCCGGATAGTACTTCTCGATCTCTACGTAGTCGTTAGCCTCGCGGGCGAAGACGAGATAGGCCGCCCGCAACACCGTGCTCTTCGGATTTTTCCGGAAGAGATTGACGACTGCATCGCGATCCTGCGCATCGTCGATATCGGCCGTCAGAAGCTTGAAGGCGAGAGACTGGTGCTGGATATTTGCGCTGGTGGAAAGCGGCGCCTTGAACAGGCCGAGAATTTCCTTCTGGTCCCGCTTCAAGAAGATGGATGCGATGATGAATGCGATGTCCGGGTCGGTCTTCGCCTTTTCGAGAAGGGGAAGACCGATGCTGAGCGCCTCGTCCTCGTTGCCGCACGCAAAGTGCAGCTTCATCGCTTCGGTCAAATAATGTTCCGAACGCGAACCCTTCTCCTCTCCGGCCAATTGATAGGCGCGCGCCGCATCGGTCTTGAAGCCAAGTTTCAAGAGGACCTTCGCCAGGAGGACGAATGTCTTGGCCTCCCGGCTGATGTTCATCAGGTGGTTAAGCTGGTTGAGCGCCTCGGTGTACTGGCCTTTCTGATATTGCCGGGAGGCGGTCGTGAAGAGGGCATGCGCGTTCAAGTGCGGCTCCGTCGCATAGGGCGGACAGCGGTCGGCGTCCTGCCGCTCCAGTCCTGATTCGATCGACATGTTTCAGGGGACATTGTCGCTGCCGGACCTTGCCTCAGGCGTGACTCCAAGATTGTTGGCTTACACCTGTCAAGGAGATGTGCTGCGACGAAAAAACTACATGAGGTCAGTCATTTAATTGTGCGTTAAGCATGATTCGAGCCATCCGGAACAGGCACCCGCATTTAATGAATTTGCAAGCATTGGTCTCGATATTCGTCTCCACATGACGGGTTTGGTTTCTTCCAAAGGATGTTTGTTGGAACCGAGAGGCATGAAGCCGGTCCGTCATCACCGGTAGTGTACGCAGTCCGGTATGTCCCCCAACCGTATTCAGTAAAAAAGGGACAACTCACATGACCAGCATCATGACGAACTCTTCGGCAATGGCCGCAATTGCGACCCTGCGCTCGATCAATTCCTCGATGGAAACGACCCAGGACCGCATTTCCTCCGGCTATCGCGTTGGTTCGGCCTCTGACAACGCCGCCTATTGGTCGATCGCGACCACGATGCGTTCGGACAACAAGGCGCTTTCGACCGTTCAGGACGCACTCGGCCTCGGCGCCGCCAAGACGGACGTTGCCTACACCGCGATGAAGTCCTCGATCGACGTCGTCGACGAAATCAAGGCAAAGCTCGTTGCTGCCTCTGAGCCGGGCGTCGACAAGGGCAAGATCCAGAAGGAAATCAAGGAACTGCAGAACCAGCTCGTCAGCATCGCGAAGTCCGCTTCGTTCTCGGGCGAAAACTGGGTCTACAACGACAACAACAATGCTGCCGGCACCAAGTCGATCGTCGGTTCGTTCAACCGCGACGCTAGCGGCAATGTCAGCCTGACCACGCTGCAGTTCGATACGACCAAGAGCTCGCTCATCGAAGTCGACTCGGCCGGTGCCTACGTCACCAATGGTTCGGGCCTGCTTTCGAGTGACCTCGAATACACCGACACGGATGGCACGACGACGGTCACCTTGAGCTACAACCTGCTCGAGATGGACATCAGCAGCATGACCACTGGTGACCTGGCCGAGGCCATCTCCGGTGTCGATGCCGCCCTGCAGACGATGACCGATGCAGCCTCCGATCTCGGTGCGCTCAATAGCCGCGTCGACATGCAGAAGGACTTCGTGGCCGATCTGATGGACTCGATCGAGAAGGGTGTCGGCAAGCTCGTCGATGCCGACATGAACGAGGAATCGACACGCCTCAAGGCCCTGCAGACGCAGCAGCAGCTCGGCATCCAGTCGCTGTCGATCGCCAACAGCAACTCGCAGAACATCCTGTCGCTGTTCCGCTAAGCAATGGGCGGGTGATTACCCGTACCTGACTTCAGCAAATCGAGGCCGCGTTTCGCAAGAACGCGGCCTTCTGCCTTTCTGGTCGATGGCTTCTCAAAAATCTGACGGAATCGGGAATTCGCTTCAGCCTTCGTTAACTATGTTGGTGTTTGCTGTGGCCATCGAGACGGCGGGTTAACCAACAAGATTAACGCGTTAGCAGGCATGAAGCTGACCGCCGTTTCCCGGTAATCCCGGAATGTCCCTTTTTCTTTCAACTGTCACCAAGGGGCACTCAGCCAATGACAAGCATCATGACGAACACCGCCGCAATGACGGCGCTCGCAACCCTGCGCTCGATCAATTCCTCGATGGAAACGACTCAGGACCGGGTCTCCTCCGGCTACCGCGTCGGTGCCGCGCAGGACAACGCCGCTTACTGGTCGATCGCGACCACGATGCGTTCGGACAACAAGGCGCTTTCGACCGTTCAGGATGCCCTCGGCCTCGGCGCCGCCAAGACCGACGTCGCCTACACCGCGATGGAATCCTCGATCGACGTCGTCGACGAAATCAAGGCGAAGCTCGTTGCTGCCTCTGAGCCGGGCGTCGACAAGGGCAAGATCCAGAAGGAAATCACCGAGCTTCAGAACCAGCTGATCAGCATCGCGAAGTCCGCTTCGTTCTCCGGCGAAAACTGGGTCTACAACGACCCGAACAATGCCGCCGGCACCAAGTCGATCGTCGGCTCGTTCAACCGCGATGCCAATGGCAATGTCAGCCTGACCACGCTGCAGTTCGACACGACCAAGAGCTCGCTCATCGAAGTCGATGCGTCTGGCGATTATGTCACCAACGGCTCTGGCCTGCTCTCGAGCGACCTCGAATACACCGACACGGACGGCACGACGACGGTCACCTTGAGCTACAACCTGCTCGAGATGGACATCACCAGCATGACTGTTGGCGATCTGGCGGAAGCCATCTCCGGCGTCGACGCAGCGCTGCTGACCATGACCGATGCCGCTTCGGACCTCGGCGCACTCAACAGCCGCGTCACCATGCAGAACGACTTCGTTGCCGATCTGATGGACTCGATCGAGAAGGGTGTCGGGCGCCTGGTCGATGCCGACATGAACGAGGAATCGACGCGCCTCAAGGCCCTGCAGACGCAACAGCAGCTCGGCATCCAGTCGCTCTCGATCGCCAACACCAACTCGCAGAACATCCTGTCGCTGTTCCGTTAATCGGAGCCGATTACAGCTTAATCGCACAAGAAAGCCGCGCTGCTCGACGAGCAGCGCGGCTTTCCGCTTTCTTGCCTGTCCAGCAGCAATACAAAGGGTTGCAGTGTCCCTGCCGCGTCCGTTAAGACGCGCGGCGCTGTATTTAGGTATTCCTCAATCTTTGTTTATTTTCGTTTATTTTTATTACTGCCTCGTAAAGCCCGTTAACTATTTGTTAACCATCAAATCGTTACATCTTCGTTAAGAGCGAGGGGCCGTCTCTCAGGGCAAATTAGAGGCGGTTCGCATGACGCTGGTCCCATCGCTGCCGGTGCACTCCGGAATGTTCTTGAAAAAATCATTCAGGGCAAACGATCTATGACCAGCATCATGACCAATGCCGCCGCGATGGCGGCGCTCCAGACATTGCGCTCGATCAACAGCAACATGGCCGAGGTGCAGAACCGGATTTCGTCCGGCTACCGCGTCCAGACCGCCGGCGACAACGCGGCCTACTGGTCGATCGCAACGACCATGCGGTCCGACAACGCGGCGCTTTCCACCGTCCAGGACGCACTTGGCCTTGGCGCCGCCAAGGTCGATACGGCCTATGCCGCGATGGAGACGTCGATCGACGTGATCAGCGAGATCAAGGCGAAGCTCGTTGCCGCGCGCGAGCCGGGCGTCGACAAGCTGAAAATTGACAAGGAAATCACCGAGCTCAAGAATCAGCTGCTTTCCGCAGCGCAGTCCGCGTCTTTCTCCGGCGAGAACTGGCTTTACAATTCCAACACCGCGGCGGTCGGGACCAAGTCGATCGTCGCGTCCTTCAACCGCAGCGGTAACGGCAATGTTTCCGTGACGACGCTCGACTTCGACACGGCTCAGTCGATGCTGATCGATTCGGCCGATGCCACGCGTGGGCTGCTGACCAACAGCTATGACGCTGATCAGTTGCAGGCGACGCCATCGGGCACGGCGCGCCTGTTTCACCTCATCGTCGCGCCCCCGGCCACGCCTGTCGCCGGCAGCACCGAGATCAAGCTCACCGCTGCGACGACGAGCGCGCAGCTGGACGACATGATCCGCGTTGTCGACAAAATGTTGAGCAAGCTCACCGATTCCGCCTCAACGCTCGGAGCGATCACCACCCGCATCGACATGCAGGAAAGCTTTGTCGCGAACCTGATGGACGTGATCGACAAAGGCGTCGGACGTCTCGTCGATGCGGACATGAACGAGGAATCGACGCGGCTCAAGGCTCTGCAGACGCAGCAGCAACTCGGCATCCAGGCCCTTTCGATCGCCAACACCAACTCCGAGAACATCCTGCGCCTCTTCCAGCAGTGAGCGCTGGTATGCCTCGCGCGACGGCGCAGCTGCCGTCGCTTTCCGTCCGCTTGCGCGAAAGCAAGCGGCGTCGCCTTCCGCCGTGCCGCCGGTCATCGGCATCGGGCGGAGACAGTTGGACCGCGCTGCTTGCCCTGGCGCGGTCCAACCATTTTCGCGCAAGTTTGACCGAATAGCCTCCCATCGCAGTCTTTTCGGACTGTCGGCCAAAATGAGTTTTGCGCCGCCGCTTGCATCGGTCTTGCCAGCTCCGCTTTCGCAAGGAGCCGTTGCACATCGAGAATGTTGGGTCCTGTCGCTGTCTCGGGCGGGGGGACCCGAGGGAGACATTGAAAACGTGTCAGGCTCTTTGGATTTCCGGGCCGTGAGGCCGCGTGCGAGGGACGGGCGGATCATGCCGACGTCCGCCGCGCGACCATCGGAGGCGTGCCGATGAGCGCCCAGCTTTCCCGGTACCTCAAGGATTTCAGCGCACCGAAGATCGAGTTGTCGAGGATGCCGCCGAAATATTTCCCGGATATCGACGCCGACTTTCCAGGCGCGGATCGTCCTAGTGCGAGGCCAGCCATGCCGGAGATCGACATCGATGCCGAGCGGCGCGATGCCTTCGCCCAAGGTCGGGCCGAAGCCAGCGCCGAACTTGTCTTCGAGCATGAAAGAGAGATCGCCGAACTTAAGGCGCGTCACGTCGAGGAAATGGAAGCGTTGGCGCAGCGCCTCGAAGAGGAAGTTGCGGGCAGGCTGGCAAGCAAGGTCGCGGAAATGACCGAGCGATTGGCCCTTGGCCTTGGTGACCAGACGGCGCGCGTACTTGCGCCCGTCATGGAAGAGGCGCTGCTGAAGCGCGCCATCGAAGATCTGGCGCGGATGGTCAGACAGGGACTTGGCGCCGGCGAGGGATGCGCGATCACGGTCAAGGGGCCGCTCACTCTTTTCGAGGCGCTGAAGCGGCATATGCCGGATGACACGATGCTTTTCCGTCATATCGAAACCAACGACATGGATCTCGCGGTCGAAATGGGTGATGCCGTACTGGTGACCAGAATGGCCGCCTGGTCCGATACCGTCCGGAAAGTTCTGGCATGAGTGACGAAAGCCATCATAACGGCAAGAACGAAATCATCATAGTCAAGCGTCCCGCGGACGGCCATGGCGATCATCATGGCGGCTCGTGGAAGATTGCCTATGCCGACTTCATGACGGCGATGATGGCCTTCTTTCTGGTGATGTGGCTGATCAACGCCGCGAACGAAGAGACGAAGGCTGCCATCGCATCCTATTTCAATCCGGTGCAACTCACCGATCAGAAGCCCTCGGAGAAGGGGCTCAAGGATCCCGCCAAGGACGCCCAGGGCGAGCAGACGCAGCAGCGGTCGAAGACCGACGGCGAGCAAGCGAAAACCGGCGGTACCGCCAAAAAAGGCGATCAGCTGACCGCGACCTCCGGCGAGGAAACGAAGTATTCCGACGCCGATTTCTTCGAGAATCCCTATTCGGTCCTTTCGGAGATCGCCAAGGAAGTCGGCCAGCAGGCCAATATCAGTGTCAAGGGCGATGGTGGCGCCGCGCGGTCAGGTCCGGCGACGGGTGCCGAGGGCGGCGAGGCCTACCGCGATCCCTTCGATCCGGACTTCTGGACCAAGCAGGTCGAGATCAAGGACGCCGGCAATACCGCGGTAGACGACGTGGCGGCCGCGACTAACCCTGCGCAGCAGGGAGCGGCCGAACAAAAGCCGGCCGCCAACGGCACGCTGCCGGCCAAGGCCGAAGGCCAAGCGGCGGCGAGCGTGGACGCGTCCAAGACGGAGGCCGCCGCAAAAGATCAGCAGAAAGAGGCAGACGCGCTCAAAGCCGAAATCCAGAAGGAACTCGGCGGAAATGCCGGGCGCCTCATCGAGGGGCTGATGGTAACCCCAGCCGAGGGCGGCCTTCTGGTGACCATCAGCGAGCAGACGGATGCGCCGATGTTCGCGGTCGGCTCCGCCGTGCCGCAGAAGGAACTCGTGCTCGCCATGGCAAAAATCGGCCGGCTGCTTGCAGCGCGCAAGGGTGCCGTCGCTATCCGCGGCCACACGGACGGACGGCCGTTCAAGGACGGAACCTATGACAACTGGCGCCTCTCGGCGGCGCGCGCGCAGAGCGCCTACTACATGCTCGTCCGCGGCGGCCTGACGGAGGACCGTGTCAGCCAGATCAGTGGCTTCGCGGATCGCCGCCTCCAGGTTCCGAGCGATCCCTACGCGCCCGGCAACCGGCGCATCGAAATCCTGTTGCAGTCGGGACAGGGTTGATCGGATGCTGAAGCGGCTGCACGCCATCCTCCTGACGTCGGTTCTGGCCTTCCCGCTTGCCGTCGGGCTTGCCCGGGCGCGAGAGGCTGAAGAGCTCGCGCCCTTCAAGATGATAAGGTCGCTGCAATATGTTCAGGATTCGGTCGTGCTCGGCGATCATTCCGCAATCGAGATGCAGCGCTTCATGCTGGGCGCGATCGACAAGCGGCTGAGGGTCGTCGAGCAATCGGCCTTCCGCGATCCGCGCAACGTCGACGCGGCGCTGGTCTATGTCATGAGCGGCGGTAACCCTGACACACTCGACTATCTGGCCGACCGCGATATCGAAGGCAATTTCGATAGCCGGATAACGGACGCGCTGCGGCAATATCTGAGCGGCAAGGGCGCGCTCACCGTCGAGACGCTTTCGAAGGCGGCGCCGGAATACAAGAACGCCCGCATCGGCCCCTATCTTTTTCTGATCCTCGGCAACGCGACCTCGCAGCAGAACCCCCTGGCTGCGATGAAATACTATGACTGGGCCCGTCTGACTGCGCCGGGCACGATCATCGAGGAGGCGGCGCTGCGCCGTTCCGTCTTTCTTGCACTGAAGGCGAACGAACCCGACAAAGGGTTTCGTTACGCTTTAAGTTATGCGCGCCGCTACCTGACGTCGCCTTACGCAAGTCAGTTCGCGGACGTGTTCGTCGAACTCGCGGTTGCACATTTCGACGAAGCCGCCGAGCAGAAGATCTCCGAAATCCTGGCCTTCATGGATCAACCGCGCCAGCGCGAGGTCTATCTTCGCGTCGCCCGGCGTGCGGCGATCGGCGGCAACCAGGCGCTCGCGCGGCTTGCCTCGCAGCGGGCCGAAGGTCTCGCCGACGGAGGCGCTTCGCAGTCGCAGGTACTCGCGAGCTTCTACGAGGGGCTCGCCGCAGTGCCCTCTGCGGACGTGTTCGCCGCCACCGAGACCATCAATGCAATCCCTGATGAAAAGCTGTCTCCGCGCGACCGTGCGCTCCGCGATGCGGCCAAGACGGTTGCGGACGCGGTGGTGCAACTGCCGCAGGATGAAAGCTTCACACAAGCGTCAGCGCCTACACAAGACGGAATCGCCGCGGTAGAGGGCCAGCTTGTGCCCGAGGAGACGGGAAGCGGGATGAGCCCGTTCGGCGAGGCGGCTGAGGCACCGGGTCAGCCGAGGGACGGTGGCCAGACCAGCGTCGGAGCGGCCCCATCTGCGGATCCGGCGTTTGAAGGGTTCGTCACCAACGGTCGCTCGAAGATCGCTGAGATCGATGCGCTCCTGAAGGAGGAAGGACTATGAGGCCTCTCGAAGAGAACTTGCGTAGCGCAGTCCCGGCAGCAACAGGCAAGGCAGGATCGCGGCAGGGCGGAAGAGAGCAGGTCGGCGACGCGCCGCGCGCTTTCGAAGACGCCGTTGCCGACGCCGGTCGTCAGAAGGCGCAGGGACAAAGCGCCGGCCCCGGCGATGCCAAGCAGTCGACAGACGGGTCGAACGGTCCGCAGCGGTCGTCCGATGAAATCAGAGCAGCAGGCGGCCGCGAAGGTCGCGCCACGACCGGGCACAACGGGTTAGGGGATAACTGGCGCGCGGGGTCGTTGCAGGATCCCGGCAACGGTGGATCGGAAGATATGATTCCGGCAGGCAACCGAGCGCCATCCGACTCCCTCTCCGTTCGCGAGCACGCCATGAAAAGGCTCCAGCGCCTGGGCCTCGCGGGGAGGGAACGCGCGTCATTGGGCAGTCATCGGGCCGCTGGGGGCGAGAAGGACACCGATGCGCTCGCGCAAAAAATTGCTGCCCTTACACATGGGCAGGTGGTGGCGGAAGGCGCGGCCTTGGCCGAGCCGCAGGCAGGCGCCGGTGAGAAGGATGCTTCCGGTTCGGCCGAGTCCCCGAAAGGAAGCGTTGACGACTTGCTGACGATGCTCGGTACGGCCGCCGCGGTAACCGCCGCTCTGCAGCAGCCGGAAGGCAAGCCGGACCGCGTATCCGGCGAGCGCGACGTTGCGGGCAATACGGTCCGAATTAAAGGCGAAGGCGTGACCGACATTGGTCCGGATGAGGGCCTGCATGGCGAGAAGGACGTGTCCGAACCCGACCACTTGTTCCGGTTTGCACGTGCCGATGGCAAGGGTCAGGCAGTGACGATGAACATTTCGAAGGACGGAGAGAAGACGGTCGTCGATAACGGCAAGCCGGCCACCATATCCAAAGTGGAAAACGTCACTGTCCTGGAGGCGCGCCGTTATCTCGGCTTGGCCATGAACACCAACACCGCGTCGGTGGCCGGTGCGATTGCGGGCGATAGCGGATGGGCGCAGTTGATGCAATCGAGCGCAGCCTTGGCGCAATCCGACCCCTCAGGCCAAGTCGGCAAGACGCTCAACACCCTCAAGATCCAGATGCATCCGATCGAGCTCGGCACCGTGACGGCGACCTTGCGGTTGAAGGACGACGAACTGCAGGTCGATCTGAAGGTCGAGTCCGGCGAGGCGTTCCGCCAGTTGCGTGACGATCAGGGTGAGATGGTGAAAGCCTTGCGCGCGCAGGGCTTCGCGGTCGACCAGGTCAATATCGTGTTCAATGCCGGCGGTGATGCTGCTTCCGGCGGCAGTGCGCAGCAGCAGGCGCAAACCGCCCCCGGTCAGCAGGGGCGCGAGCACGCCGGCGAGGGGGGCGGGCAGGGACGCCAGAGACAGGACGGTGCGCAAGCACCCATGGCGGAAAGGTGGACGGGCAATGACGGACTGGATGATGCGCCGGTTGACGCTGAGCGCAATCGTGCTGGCTACGTCTACATGTAGCGCTTGGGCAAGCGCCGGGGTCTGCGAACGCGAGATAGTTTCAGCCGCCTCGAAATACGGCATTCCGACGGGAATTCTCTATTCCGTCGGCTTGACCGAGACCGGCCGCAAGGGATCCCTCCAGCCTTACGCGATGAACATCGAGGGCCAGGCCTATTTCGGCACCAGCGTGCAAGACGTTTTGGCACGCTTCGGTACGGCCCGCGCGCAAGGGGCCAAGCTGATCGATCTCGGCTGCATGCAGATCAACTACTACTTCCACGGCGAGAATTTCCGTTCGCCGGAGGAAATGCTTGATCCGCGCAAGAATGTCGAATATGCCGCCCGCTTCCTCTCCAATCTGCGCGCCAAGCACGAGAGCTGGACGATGGCTGTCGCGCGTTATCATGCCGGTCCGAATAACGATCCGGCGCAGAAGAAATACGTTTGCCGGGTGATCGCGAATCTCGTCGCGACCGGCTACGGCAAGTGGACGCCGAACGCCACGCAGTTCTGTCAATAATCAACCTGAGGTTGTAATTTTAGAGCCGCTGCCGCATTGTGGCGACAATGCGGGCGGATTGTGATGGCAAGTGGATTTGTTGCACGCCGTTAACTTTTCCACACGATTTTAGTGTCATGATTAACAACCACCTACTAGATATAGATCAAATCGGCACGCAATCCCTAATCAATTATTAAAATCTCCCATTAACTTCCTCTAGTTGTTCATGAATCCCTCGATTCGTACCTCTTTATCCAACGAGGCACCCATATTGATTCGGAGGCGGACGAATGATCGTGGTGGTTGATGATAGAGAGCTCGTAAAGGATGGCTACACGTCCTTGTTCGGGCGCGAAGGTATTCCCTCGACGGGGTTTGATCCGAGGGAATTCGGCGAGTGGGTAAACACGGCTGCGGACTCGGATATCGACGCGGTCGAAGCGTTTCTGATCGGGCAGGGCGACAGCGCATTCAGCCTGCCGCGCGCGATCCGTGACCGCTCCATGGCACCGGTCATCGCGATGAGCGACACACCTTCGCTCGAAAACACCCTGGCGCTGTTCGACTGCGGGGTCGACGACGTCGTGCGCAAGCCGGTGCACCCGCGCGAGATCCTCGCTCGGGTTGCCGCGATCCGCCGGCGCCTCAAGGCCATCACCAACTACACCGATATCGGCCCGATCCGCGTTTTCGCCGACGGCCGCGATCCGGAAATCAACGGCGAGGTCTTCGCCCTGCCGCGGCGCGAGCGGCGCATTCTCGAATACTTGGTCGCGAACCGCGGCCGCCGCGTGTCGAAGTCGCAGATCTTCAACGCGATCTACGGCATCTTCGACGAGGACGTCGAGGAGAACGTCGTCGAAAGCCACATCAGCAAACTGCGCAAGAAGCTGCGCAAGAAGCTCGGTTTCGACCCGATCGATTCCAAGCGTTTCCTTGGCTACTGCATCGACTGGAATTGAGTGCCGGCACCGAGCCGGGCAGCTCAAGACAGGTTCACGCAAGGCCCGGCTCCTAGTGTCGCCGCAACGAGGAATTGAGGATCCGACATGAGTCTCTACGGTACCATGAGAACCGGCGTTTCAGGTATGAACGCCCAATCGAACCGGCTCAGCACGGTCGCAGAGAACATCGCGAACGCCAATACGACCGGCTATAAGCGGGCGTCGACGGAATTCTCGTCGATGATCCTGCCGTCGAGCAACGGTGCCTACAATTCCGGCGGCGTGCAGACCCAGGTCCGTTACAGCATCTCCGAGCAGGGTGCGACGACCTACACCACGTCCGGCAGCGATCTCGCCATCGACGGCGGTGGCTTCTTCATCGTTGAAGGCGCAAACGGTCAGGAATATCTGACGCGCGCCGGCGCCTTCGTCCCGGACAAGGAAGGCAATCTCGTCAACGCCGCCGGCTTCACGCTGATGGGCTACGAGTACCAGGCTGGCGCGGATCCGACGGTTGTCGTCAACGGCTTCGACGGTCTGACTAAGGTGAATCTCAGCTCGGAAGGCTTGGTCGCGCAGGGGTCGACGAAGGGGTCGATGGGCGCCAATCTTCCTTCAGGCGCCGCCGTAGGCGATGCGTCCACCACGTCGCTCGTCGTCTATGACAGCCAGGGCAACACACGCATTCTCGATTTTGTGTACACGAAAACCGCAGCAAACAATTGGTCAGTCGAAATCCGCGATCGTGCGACCTATACCGCCGGTCCGCCGGCCACCGGTGTACTCGGCACCGCGGCCTTGGCCTTTGATGCAAGCGGGGCGCTCACAACCTCTCCGGCAACGCTCACGACCACGGCGATGACCGGTCTGCCCGGCACTGGCGCGAACCTTGCCGCGATCACCATCGACCTCACCAAGACCACCCAACTTGGCTACGCCTTCAACTCCGATGGCGGTACGATCGACGGCAACGCGCCGAGCAAGGTCGCCGGTTTCCAGATCGACTCCGACGGCATCGTCTACGTCAAGTACGAAAACGGCAAGCTCGACCCACGTTATCGCATCGCTCTTGCCAACGTGCAGAGCCCAGACAAGCTGCTGCCTGAGTCCGGCAACGTCTATTCGCAGGGCGTCGACTCCGGCGTCATCATCACCGGCTTCGCCGGTGCCGGTAACTTCGGCGAAATCCTTTCCGGGGCGCTCGAAAGCTCCAATGTCGACATCGCTGAAGAACTGACGGCGATGATCGAATCCCAGCGCAACTACACGGCTAACTCCAAGGTCTTCCAGACTGGCTCCGAACTGCTCGACGTGCTGGTCAACCTGAAACGGTAATCGAAAAGAGAGACGGTCCGCGTTATGTCGCTGTCCACCGCAATCACAATCGCGCAATCGGCTTTCAACAACACGGCGGCTCAGACGGCCATCGTATCGAAGAACGTCGCGAACGCGGGCAACGCGGATTATTCGCGCCGCATGGCGCTGCTGGGCTCGACGCCGAACGGAGCGCAGGTCGTCTCGATCTATCGGGCGCAGAACGAGGCACTGCTTAAGCAGACCATATCGAGCATCGGCCAGTCGTCCGGCCAGGCTCGTCTGCTTTCCGGTTTGGAGCTCCTGAAATCGTCACTCGGCGGCAACGACTACGAAACGTCGCCGGCGACATACCTGGCGACGTTCCGGGACAGCCTGCAGACTTTCGCGTCGACGCCCGGAAACCCCTCGATGGCCGCTTCCGCGGTGTCGGACGCTGGCGATTTGGCCAACGCGATCAGCACGACGGCGAATGCCGTTCAGAGCCTGCGCGCCGACGCCGACAAGGAGATCGCGATCGAGGTCGAGAAGCTGAACAGCCTGCTTGCCGATTTTGAAAAGGCGAACAATGCGGTGAAATCGGCGACGGCTCAGGGGCAGGACGCGAGCGAAGCCCTCGACCAACGCGACAAGATCTTGAAGCAGGTGTCTGAGATCATCGGCATCTCGACCGTGACGAGAGCCAATAACGACACGGTGATCTACACGGCAGATGGCACGGTGCTCTTCGAGACCATGCCGCGGTCCGTCACCTTTGCTCCGAAGGCAGCCTATGATGCGACGATCACCGGCAACAAGATCTATGTCGACGGTGTACCGGTTGCCGCGGGTTCCGGTGCCAACACGACGGCCGAAGGCAAGCTGGCGAGCCTGCTTCAATTGCGCGACGACGTCGCGCCAAAATTTCAGTCGCAGCTCGACGAAATTGCCCGTGGTCTGGTGACCCTCTTCCAGGAGGGCAATCCGTCCGGCGTGCCGCCGATGCCCTATGCACCCGGGCTCTTCACCTGGGCAGGCGGTACGGTCCCGCCGGCGGGCACGGTCGTTCCCGGTCTTGCGGCGACGCTTGCCGTCAATCCCTTGGCGAAAGCCAATCCGATGCTGCTGCGCGACGGTGGCTTCAACGGCGTCGTGTCCAATCCGGGCGGCGCTGCAACGCCCGATGCGGGCTACACCGCCCTGCTCGAAGGCTTCATCGATGCCATGGGTAAGGACATGGCCTTCGATCCCGCAACGGGCCTCGACGGAAGCAGCTCGATCCTCGATTTCGCGACATCGTCGATCGGCTGGCTGGAGCAGCTGCGCAGCACCGCTTCAACCGCTAGCGACAACAAATCGGCGCTTCTCGCCCGCACGCAGGAGGCGCTCAGCAAGGAAACGGGTGTCAGCATCGATGAGGAATTGTCCCTGCTGCTCGACCTGGAGCAATCCTACAAAGCATCGGCCAAGCTGGTCAGCACCGTGGACGCCATGATGGCGGCCCTTCTCGAAGCTGTGAGGTAATTATGAAGACGTCCTTCGTTTCGAACCTGGCGGTGCAAAACGCCATGCGGCTGACGATTCAGCAGCAACAGGCGGAGATGCTCAACCTTCAAAAGGAACTGACGACGGGCCGCCACGCCGATGTCGGGCTCACGCTCGGAGCAACGACCTCGCGCTCGCTCAACCTGCAACGCGAGCTGGCGCGCATGAACGCGCTGACAAGCACGAATTCGATCGTCAACCAGCGGCTCTCTGCCTCCCAGGAGGCGCTCGAGACGATGGCGAGCGCGGCACAAAAGGTCCGCGATACGCTGGTGACCTTCAAAGGCAACGATTCCGCCGACAAATTGGCTATTCAGAAGACCGAAATCGACAGCGCGCTTTCGCTGTTCACGGCAGCGGCGAATACCTCGTTCAATGGCGAGTTTCTGTTTTCCGGCATCAATTCCGACGCGAAGCCGCTCGCGGACTACAATTCGACGGTGACCTCGGCCGCCAAGACTGCGTTCAACACGGCGCTGTCGACATATATGGCCGCCCAGGTTCCGCCTCTGACGTCGATGGACCAGTTCTCTGTCACGCAGATGCAGGATTTCATCACGACGGTCGTGGAGCCGATGTATACCGGCGCCCAATGGGACGCCGATTGGTCCGATGCATCGAACCAGAATATGACGAGCCGCATCAGCACGTCCGAGGTGATCGAAAGCTCGACGAACGTCAACACGACCGGGGTCCGGATGTTCGCGATTGCAAGCGTTCTCGCCTCGGAGCTGATGGACAAGGGCGTCACTTCGGAAGTCCGCAGCGCAATCGGCGAAGCGGCCCTTGATTACGTCGAAAAGGGGATCACCGGCATCGACGCCGAGCGCAGCGCACTTGGCGTCGCCGAGGCTCGCGTGAAGAAGGCAAACGACTCGCTTGCGGCGCAGATCAAACTCGTCACCACGCATATCGGCGACATCGAAGGCATCGACGAGGAGGCGGCGTCGACGCGGATAAACCTTCTGAAAACGCAACTTGAGACATCTTACACGCTCACATCGCGGATTCAGCAGTTGAGCTTGCTCAATTTCCTCTGATCGGGAGGAACCGGACAAACATGAAGGATGTCTGAATGTATCAATTTTCGTATGCCGAGATCATGGAGGACGGCGTCGCCGATTCCAAGGATCGCGAACGGCAGGTACTCGATCGCTCGATCGCGCTCTTGGAGGCGGCGAAACAGCAGAAAGGGTATTCGAGGGAGGCAATCGAGGCGATCTATTTTACCCGGCGCGTCTGGATCCGCTTCATCGAGGATTTGCGCACGCCGGATAACCAGCTCAACGAAGAGCTGCGCGCCAATCTGATTTCGATCGCCATCTGGATCTTGAACGAGACGGAGAAGATCCGCAAACGCGAGTCTTCCAACTTCCAGGGCATCATAGACATTACCACCATCATCAGGGATGGACTGAAATGAAGAGCACACTGCGTATCTCGCTGAAATCGGGCGAAAGGATTTTTGTAAACGGCGCGGTGCTTCGCGTTGACCGCAAGGTCGCGGTCGAGTTCCTGAACGACGTCACCTTCCTGCTGGAAAACCACGTGCTGCAGCCGGAAGACGCGACGACGCCGCTGAAGCAGCTCTACTTCATTGCCCAGATGATCCTGATCAACCCGGAAGGCGCCGAACAGTCGACAGCGATGTTCCGCAAATCGATCGTCATGCTGCTCAACTGCTTCAAGAACGAAGAGGTTCTGGCCGAGCTTAAGCGCATCGACGGTCTCGTCACTCAAGGGCGCGCCTTCGAGGCGCTGAAGGCGATCCGGGCACTCTATCCGATCGAAGATCGTATTCTCAACGCGCAGGAAATCACGCCGGCAACGGTCGAGCAGATTCGCAAGGAGATTGCACCATGGCGGTAAGTGGCGTCGGCTCGACTTCGACAGGCTATACGCCGACGGTCTCGGCCACGGATTCGACGGGCGACGCGAGCGCCGCGACGCTGAACTACGAGAGTTTCCTGAAGCTGCTCGTGGCGCAGATGAAGAACCAGGATCCGACCGAGCCGATGGACGCGACGCAGCAAATTGCGCAGCTCGCGACCTTCTCGCAGGTCGAGCAGACGATCAAGACCAACAAGAATCTTGAAAGCCTGCTTCAGCGTACCTCGCTCAGCGAAGCGGACGCCGTGATCGGCAGGACCGTTACCAGCGCCGACGGCAAGACGACTGGCGTCGTCAAGGAGGTGAAACTATACTCCGATGGAATCATCGCCGTTTTGGATACGGGCAAGGAGCTTGTCATCGGTCCCGGCGTCAAAGTGAAGTGATTTCCGTATGAACGAGGCGGACGCCCTTGATATTGTGCAGGCTGCGATCTGGACGGTGATCGTGGCCTCCGGTCCCGCCGTCCTCGCCGCCATGGTGGTCGGCGTCGTCATCGCGTTCATTCAGGCCCTGACCCAAGTCCAGGAAATGACGCTGACCTTCGTGCCGAAGATCCTGGCCGTCATGATCACCGTCGCCGTTTCCGCACCCTTCGTCGGTGCGCAGATATCCATCTTCACCGACATCATCTTCTCCCGGATCCAGTCCGGATTCTAGAGCAAGGATCGCTCCGAGTTAGTCGCTGCGGCTTTGCCCCGCGCGCTTTCACTTCGAGCGCTTGGCGAAGCACCCCCCTCCGCCCTGTCGGGCATCTCCCCCACAAGGGGTATCAACATCAGCACCATTTTCTATACCACCCTCGCGCAAGCTTGGGCCTTTAGGTCTTCCGTTATAGCTTGGGCAGCGCCTGCGACCGCTGCCCGCCTCTCATGAAGAGACGGAAGAGACATGGCACAACAGGCGACGCTGACCATCCCGAAACTCGCACCCAAGAGCCGGGACATCGGCTTTGCGCTCGGGATCGTGACGATCCTGTCGGTTCTCTTCCTGCCGATCCCCCCGTTCCTGATCGACCTCGGCTTGGCGTTCTCGATCGCCTTCTCTGTGCTGATCCTGATGGTCGCGCTGTGGATCCAGCGGCCGTTGGAGTTCTCGTCCTTTCCGACCATCCTGCTGATTTCCACGATGACGCGCCTGTCGCTGAATATCGCGACGACGCGTGTCATCCTTTCGCACGGGCATGAAGGCCATGACGCTGCGGGTGGGGTCATTTCCGGCTTCGCCAGCCTCGTCATGTCCGGCGATTTCGTCATCGGTCTGATCGTCTTCCTGATCCTGATCACGGTGAACTTCATCGTCATTACCAAGGGTGCGACCCGTATCGCCGAAGTCGGCGCCCGCTTTACCCTCGACGCGATCCCCGGCAAGCAGATGTCGATCGACGCCGACCTTTCGGCCGGTCTGATCGACGAGAAGGAGGCGCAACGCCGCCGCCGCGAGCTGGAAGAGGAAAGCTCTTTCTACGGCGCCATGGACGGCGCGTCGAAATTCGTCCGCGGTGACGCGATCGCCGGCCTGATCATTACCGCGATCAACATCTTCGGCGGCATCATCATCGGCTATCTCCGCCACGACATGCCGATCGGTGAGGCGGCCGACGTTTTCGTCAAGCTCTCCGTCGGCGACGGTCTGGTCTCGCAGATCCCGGCGCTGATCGTCTCGCTCGCCGCCGGCCTGCTCGTCTCGCGAGGCGGAACCGCCGGCTCCACCGATCAGGCCGTCGTCGGCCAGCTCAGCGGTTATCCGCGGGCACTGACGGTCGCCGCCGGCCTTATCATCCTGCTTTCGGTCATGCCGGGGCTGCCCTTCCTGCCCTTTGCCGCGCTCGGCGGCGGCATGGCCTTCCTCGGCTGGCTCATTCCGAAGCAGCTCGAGGCCGCCAATGCGGAGAAGCGGGCTGAGGAGGCCATGAAGGCACAGCAGGCGACGGAGAGCGACAAGGATTCCGTCAAGTCAGTGTTGAAGACGGCGGAGATCGAACTACTGCTCGGCAAGCAGGTTTCCACGCGACTGCTCGGCGCACATCAGGAACTCGCTTTTCGCGTTGGCAAGATGCGCCGCAAATTTGCTGGCCAGTACGGCCTCGTTGTTCCGGAAATCAAGGTCTCCGACGATATCTCGATCCCGGACAAGGCCTATCATATCCGCATTCACGGCACGACGATCGCGTCCAACACGGTGCGGGTCGGCGAAGTGCTGGTCGTGACCGGCGGCGGCCGCCGACCCAGCGTGCCGGGCGACGAGATCAGGGAACCGGCCTTCGGCATGCCAGCCGTCTCCATCCTGGAGACCTTCACGGAAGACTTGAAGCGCGAGGGTTTCCATCCGATCGACAACGTCTCGGTCGTGCTGACCCATTTGAGCGAGGTCATCCGCAACAATCTTCCGCATCTCCTTTCCTACAAGGATGTGAAAGTGCTGATCGAGCGGCTCGATCCGGAATACCGAAAGCTCGCCGACGAGATCTGCACGTCGCACATGTCCTATTCGGGCCTGCAGGCGGTGTTGAAGCTGCTGCTCGCGGAGCGAGTGTCGATCCGCAACCTGCACCTAATCCTCGAAGCCGTAGCGGAGCTTGCGCCGCATGTGCGCAAGACCGAGCAGATTGTCGAGCATGTGCGCGTGCGCATGTCGCAACAGCTCTGCGGCGACCTTGCCGACAACGGCGTTCTCCGCGTTCTCCGGCTCGGCAACAAATGGGACATGGTCTTCCATCAGGCACTCAAGCGCGATGCTAAGGGCGAAATCGTCGAGTTCGACATCGATCCCCGTCACCTGGAGGAATTCAGCGAACAGGCGACCAAAGTTATCCGTGAACATCTCGATCGCGGCATGCCTTTCGTGCTGGTAAGTTCGCCCGAATCCCGCTCTTATGTGCGCATGATCATCGAACGCCTCTTCGCCACGCTGCCCGTGCTCTCCCACGTCGAGCTTGCCAAGGGCCTTGAGATCAAGATCATCGGCTCGATTTCATGATTACCGACCCGGAGGGCACGGTACTGGCGCTGTTTGCGGCCTTCTGCCGGATCGGCGCCTGCGTCATGATCATGCCGGGATTTTCAGCCGCGCGGATTCCGGTCCAGGTCCGGCTGTTCATCGCCGTGGCGATCTCGATGGCAATCCTGCCGATCATGTGGGATGACATCTACCCGCAGGTCACCGGAAAGGGCCACACTTACATCTATCTCATCACGACCGAGGCGATCGTCGGCGCCGTCATTGGCCTCGTCGCCCGTTATTATGTGCTTGGCCTCCAGTTCGCCGGCACGGCCGCGACCATGCTGATCGGATTCAGTCCGCCGCCAACGGCGGACGTGCTTGAAGATACGGCCGAAAACCAGCTCACCAGCCTCATCAGCTTCGCCGGGCTGATGATCCTGTTCATGCTGGACTTTCACCACGTGATCATCGAGGCGGTCGCGCAATCCTATCGTGTGATGCCGATCGGCAGCGGCTTTGACCCGCAAGGTGTGCTGATCACGCTCGCCAATTCGCTGGGGCAGACCTTCATGATCATGTTGAGGCTCGCGAGCCCCTTCCTGATCTATGGCCTCCTCTTCAACGTCGCGATCGGCATGGTGAACAAGCTCGCCCCGCAGATTCCCGTCTATTTCATCTCCCAGCCCTATCTCATCATGGGCGGCATGTTCCTGCTGTATCTCGGGATCGCAGCAATGCTGCGCCTCTTTGCTGACGGCTTCGCGCCGGTAATGCAGGGAGGCTAGGCGTGAAGGCGCGGTCGGAAAAGTTGAAGCGCCTGGTCGCCGTCCAGCGGCACCTCGAGCGGATGGCGGAAAGCGAGTTCACCGAGACCACGCGTCAGCGGGCCGTTCTTGCCGAAACGATCGACGTGGTCGTCGATGCAATGGGTTCGGCTCACCCGATGCATCGTGTCTTCTCGGGCCATTACGCCTCCCAGCTCGGGCGCCTGGTACAGAAGGATCAGATGCTGCTCGGCATCCAGCAGGTTCACGAGGCGCGCATGCTGAGGGAACGCGCAAAAGGCGACCGCTTCGAAGAGCACATGAAAGATGCCCGCCTCGTCGAGGACCGCGAGGCGGCCGACAATGCGATCCTCGATCTGATCGACCAGCACCTCGCTCCGCCAGCTTCCGGTAAGGTTGAAGGGCGATAGTGGGCCATCGGGTTGGCCTGCCAACGATGGGCAAGCCGGTTCGGGACATTTGCGGCCGCGCAGGATTGCGGGCGCTTCGGTTCGAGAGGATCTGACATGGCTATTTCCCCGCCCAGCGACCTTGTGATGGACGTCGTCCGTGCGGCCGATCCGGCGGAAATTCAGGAGGCTCAGGCAAGGCTCAAGGCCAATCGCGCCGCTTTCCAGGCAAGGAGCCTTGCGGAGAACGGCAACGGTTTTGCCGCGGCAGTTTCCGTTGTCGACCCCTCCGAGGGATCGACCGGACTGGGCGACATCAACAACCGCGTCGAGCAGAAGAAGATTCCCGAGACCTATCGGAAATTCGAGGCGATGGTGCTGCAGAATTTCGTGAAATCCATGCTGCCCAGCGAAAGCGAAAACGTCTACGGCAAGGGCACATCCGGCGACGTCTGGAAGAGCATGATGGCCGAGCAGATCGGCGACGTACTTGCCGCAGGCGGCGGTATCGGCATTGCCGACCGGATGGTCGGGGGCGATGCGACCGATCGGGTGAATGCTTCGGTCGACGGCAACAGCCACAACCTCGCGACGAGCATGGTCCAGGAATACGAGCGCAAGGCTCTCTCCGGCTTTTTGACCAACGATGAAAAGAAGAAGCAAGCCTAGAGCATTCGCTGTTTTTCATTGAAACAGTGAAATGCTCTAATCCTTTGAAACTACGCAATTCCGGACGGAAAACCGCTACGCACTTTTCCTGGAATTGCTCTGGAGCGGACGAGCATATCCGGCGGTTTTCGCCTGCATCGCGCTTTAGATTATTTTGGGAGTTTAGTTATGGAAGCTGTGGCATCGAATGATGTACGGATTCGCAATGTTCTCGGCCGCCTGGAAATGATCATCGACAACGAGAACAGCCGAATCGGCGTGGACCCCGATTTCGATATCAAGACGTCGAACGCACACAAGAGCCGCTGCCTCTACGAACTGACGATGCTCCATCGCGATGCCATTCCCGGCGAAATCTCGCCGGCCTTCGTTTCGCAGACGCGCCATCTGCGCAACAAGCTGCGGATCAACTCCCAGAAGGTCGAGGCGCATCTGGAGGCGGTGCGTTCCGTGGTCGATCTTCTCAAAACGGCTGCCCAGGATGCCGATGCGGACGGCATCTACACCGAAGCGCAGTTCCGCTACAGCGATTTCTGATGCTGAAGCTCGTTCTCACCGGGGTCTGGGTCTGTGCCGTTACGCTCGGATCCGTCTATTTCTCGATGCAATATGCTTCCGCGCCCGTCGTGTCGGAGGCCGACGCGGACAGACGCGCATCCGAGGAATACATACCGGGGGAAATCATCACGGTCCCGGTCATCAAGGAAGGGGGCGTGCAGGGATATTTCCTCGCCAAGCTGTCCTTCTCGGCCACCAAGGAAGGCATTGCGAAGCTGCATGCTCCGCTTCGGCAGCTCGTGACGGACGAGCTTTATGACATGCTCGTCGGCTCGAAGTTCGTCGATCTTGCCGATACCGGATCGTTCGATCTGCCGAGCTTCAAGGTCGCGGTAAAGGAGAGGCTGAACAAGAAGCTCGGCAATGAGGTGATCACCGAGGTGCTGGTGGAACAGCTCGAATATCTCACCAAGGACGATGTCGAGCGGGTCGCCAACAGCCAGAACAGGCCATATCAAAAGCCGGTTCCCGTGGTCGACAGAAACGGAAACGTCGCTGCGGACAAGATTCCCGAAGGCGCCGTGAAGGCCACTTCCAGCGGCCATTGACCGGTCCTACAGCGCCGCGCGCCTACTGCGTGATTCCTTAAATCGGAATCGATTTATGGACAAAATCATGCAGCAATTCAAAGTGCTACAGCGACCTTTGCGCGTCCGATTGGACGCGCGGCGCTGTAATCGGACTCCGATTTAAGGAATCATGCAGCGGGCGTCCGGTCTTGCGCCTCGGCGGAGCCGATCTTCGCCGTCAGCCTTCCGACAGCGACATAGAGCGGATAGAGGCTTGCAGCAGCAAGCCCGGTCTCCGCCCAAAGCTTGAGGCCTACCGGCAGAGAGGTGGCGATGAGCGCAAGGGACTTGCCGAGCGCTCTCAACCGACTGGAGAATGTCGGATCGCGCTGATGCTCCAGGAGTGCCGAGATCGCACCGTTCTCGAGACTGCGGGCGCGGATCCACGACCTCGTGGTGTGATAGAACGGAACCGTTTCCGCGACCCAGGCTTCCGTTGCCCAGGCAAACGTGAATCCCTTCGCCTTGCAGCGATCGAAGAAGTCCGCGTCGCCGACGCCGACGACGTTGAGCGTCGGATCCAGAAATGGCCGGCCCATCCCGTCGAGCGCCGGCCGGGTTACAAGGACGTTGCCTGCCGAATAGAGCATCGGTACCGGTCCGCTCTCGCTGTAAGGAGGCGTGAAAACGGGGTGTCGCTTCCACTTCTGTTCATGTGGATCCTGGAAGACGGGAAGCTGCGGCCCACCGACGATATCCGCCCCATGGGTTTCCTGGACGGCGACGAGGCAATCGAGCCATTCCGGAGCGGCAACTTCATCATCATAAATGACGGCGAGCGCGCGGAGGTTGGGATAGAGATCGAGTGCCGTCGCCCATCCGGCATTGCACGCATGAGCGTGTCCGCGGTGGCGAACGACGACAATGGCGGAATCGGACGGGTGCCCGACAAAGAAGCTTTTCGCCGCCTCGGCCCCAGCCAGCCCCTCCGCGTCGCTCTCGACGACGACCGTCGCCAAAGGCACGTCAGGCCGTTGCGAAACAATGGTTTTCAGCGTTTTGACGATGTGATCGGGCCGGCGGAAGGTCGGCACGACGACCACAAGTTCGATATCCGCCGCATCTTCCCGCTCGGTCTGGAAATAGACGGTGATGTCCTGACCGTTCGGCGTCATCTTGAGACCCGTGCGCGCAGATAGCTGGCAAGCACTACAGCAAAACTTCCTAAACAGATGTTGAATCCGGCAAACGGCTTTTGAATGAGAGCCTTAAACGCCCTTTCACTGCAAGCGGCTAAAGTGAAAAGAATAGTCTCTCATCCCCGTGTGGCAACATGTTTTCGATACCGGTCCTTCCTATCGCGCTGATGCCAAATTCGGCCTCGGGATTCGATATGGCGGAGCGCATATGGCAATGGTTCGCCGCAGCTTCGATCGGCACGATCGGAGGCAAATCACGATGAGCGCCGTTTCGCGGATTGCGGCAGTGGCATCCAGGCGGATCGCAGCCAGCGCGCCGCCTCCCGATTTCGGCTGGGCCGATGCCTTGGCTTTCGCCGACACGGTCGTCTCCCGGCCCAAATGGCACGCGATCGTGACCGACCGCATGTTTCCGACCAGTCGGGATGCGGTGGCGTTCGTGCCCGCGCTCCTGACCTATATCGAAAAGCCGATGCGTGTCGCGCTGATCGGATCGCACCGTCACGCGGCGGAGCAGGCTGCCGAGAATTTCCGCAGCCACGCGCCCTGGCACCAGTTCATCGCTATCGGGGGCTTTTCCGACGAGACGAAGGCCCTCGATGAAGTGCGTGCCCTCCGGCCCGATATTCTTCTCGTGGCGATCGAGAGTTTCGATCAGGAGAAATGGGTCGACCGGAATATTGCTCCCGAGCATGGGCGGCTCGTCGTCACCGTTGGCGATTTTGTCGTACGGGAATTTTCCCGCACGCCCGTTCTCTTGCGCTGGCTCGAGCGGCTCTATCGGCTCGTGGCCGAGGCCGGCCGGCAGCGCAGCTATCATGCCTTTCGGTGGAGACCGATGGAGCGTGATCTTGCCAGTGCTTCCCGGCCGAAACATTTCGGACACTCACCGGAGGCGTTTCGCGGCAGCCGCCGCATCTCGGGCGAATGATTTCGAGCACTGCCGGATGATCGACGCTTGCCGAAAATTGCTCTCGCGGTGCGGTTTGCTCCCTCAAGACTTTGCAGGCGGGCGGATCCGATCTTTCAGCGATGCAAGGAAAATGCGGTAGTCCTTCGCCGCATTGCTGCTTCCGGGCGTGTCAGCTCTTGCATTTATGCATTTGGAACAGCATAGGGCGCATGCAGGCAATCGCTTGATACCCTGCCCACTAGAGTGTGCCGCGAGAAGGACAAACCGGGAGAAACGCCGTGACGACTGTGATTGATGGCAAGGCCGTTGCCGCTTCGGTCATCGAAACCGTGAAATCCGCCACAAAGGCGCTGGAGGCGGAAACCGGCGTGCGCGCCGGACTCGCGGTGGTGATCGTCGGAGACGATCCGGCAAGCCATACCTATGTATCGGCAAAGAGCAAGATGGCCAAGGAATGCGGTTTCCTTTCGGTCCAGCACACGCTGCCGCAGGAGACATCGCAGGAGGAGCTCGCGGCGCTCATCGCCGAACTCAACGCGGATACGTCCATCCACGGCATTCTCGTGCAGCTGCCGCTGCCGAAGCATCTTCGGTCGGAGCCGATCATTCAGTCCATCCTCCCTGAGAAGGATGTCGACGGGCTGCACGTCGTCAATGCCGGCAAGGTCGCGACCGGGGATCTCGATGGCGGGCTCGTGTCGTGCACGCCCGCCGGGGCCATGGTGTTCGTGCGCCGCACGCATGGCGAGGATCTTTCTGGATTAAACGCCGTCGTCATCGGCCGTTCCAACCTTTTTGGCAAGCCGATGTCGGCGTTGCTTCTGGCCGCCAATGCGACGGTAACGACGGCGCATTCGCGCACGAAGGATCTGCCTGCCGTCTGCCGAAATGCCGACATTCTGGTTGCCGCCGTGGGTCGTCCGGAGATGGTCAAGGCCGATTGGGTGAAGCCCGGTGCGACGGTGATCGACGTCGGTATCAATCGCGTCCCGGCGCCGGAACGTGGCGACGGCAAGACAAAGCTCGTCGGCGACGTTGCCTTCGAGGAATGCGCAAAGCTCGCAAGCGTCATCACGCCGGTCCCCGGCGGTGTCGGGCCGATGACCATCGCCATGCTCATGGCGAACACGATCATTGCCGCCTGCCGCAAGGCCGGTCGCAAGCCGCCGAAGTTCTGAGACAATATTGGGGGGGCGGCTTTCTGCCGTCCGCTTCGCCGTTTCGTGAGTGTTCGGACGGAAAACCGTCGCACGCGTCAGTTGCTATTTGTCCCGTGCCGGTCCCGTCGAGGCACGAACGATCAGCTCCGGGTGCCATAGTTCCTGATCGGGGTAGGTGCCGCGTTCCAGAATGCCGCCAATCAGCCGGCTGGCGACGCGTGCGCCGGCCGCCCTCAAGGACGAGCGCGTCGTCGTCAGCGGTACGCTGAAATTTTCCGGCTTCAGCATAGGCAACACATCGTCGTGGGCGATGATCGAAATATCCGTGCCGACCGTGAGGCCGGCCTGATTGATGGCGCGCACGGCGCCGAGCGCCAGAACCGTACTCGAGCAGAGAACGGCGGTTGGCGGATCCGGCTGCGTCAGGAAGCGCTGCATGCTGCGATAGCCGAATTCATCGGTCATGACCGAGTGGTGGACCAATGTTTCGTCGAGATCGAGACCCCACTCCTTGAGTGCGCGCGTCGCGCCCTTTTTCCGGCGAATGGCGAAGGCGAGATGTTCCTGTCCGTTGATTAGCGCGATCCGCCGGTGGCCGAGCTGGATGAGAAGCCGCGTCGCCTCATAGAAGGCGGCGGTGTTGTCTATGTCGACGAACGGATAGTCTTTCGGGCCGCCGATCGATCGGCCATGCACGACAAAGGGGATAGACAGAGACTTCAGCATGGCGATGCGCGGGTCGTTGGCGCGCATATGGGCAAGAAAGACCGCGTCGACATTGCCGCTTGCCGCCAGCCGCCGGAACGTCGCTTCCTCGTCATCCGGTGCGCTGGGGTTCAGCACGAAGTGAAAGTCATGCTTGACCGCCTCTTCGGCGAGACCTGCGAGGAATTCGCCGAAATGAATGTCCGATACGATGCCGGAGGCGATCGGCATCACGAGGCCGATGGAGTAGGCCTTGCCTGTTGCGAGCCGCTGCGCTGCGCGGTTCGGCCTGTAGCCGGTCTCGCGTACCGCTTTCAGGACCCGCTGTCGCGTCTTGGCGTTTACTTCCGGGTAGCCGTTGAGCGCTCGGCTGACCGTCGTCTGCGACAGGCCGAGCAGCTCCGCTAGCTGCTTAAGTTTGACCGGCATTGGCCTCCTCCCAAAGCGCTTTGGATGCTCCTTTCATTTAGGATGTTCCGGTCAGCGCCCCCACTGTCCTCTACCACCCGTTCCGCATCGGAAAAAGCGGAAAACCGCGTTTTCGCGCCGCAAAATGTTGATGCATGGCAATATCCACGTTCCATTGAGACGGTCGGAAGGAAAGCCCTTGACTCTTCGTCTGCCGCGATGATTTCTTAGCGAACTCAAAGCGCTTTGAATGCGCATTTATGATCCGCCCGCGACGCAACGTCCGGGTTCATGTTGGGAGGACGATGACGTGAAGAGATCATTCCTGATGGGCGTGGCTGCGCTCGCACTGGTAGTGGGGACTGCCGATGCTGCCGAGCTGAAGTTCAAGCCCGGCGAAGACTCCAAGTTCAACTGGGCGAGCTTCGAAGAGTTCAAGAAAGGCCACGACCTCAAGGGCCAGACGCTGACGATCTTCGGCCCCTGGCGCGGCGAGGACGAGGCACTCTTCAAGAGCGTCTATGCTTACTTCGTCGAAGCGACCGGCGTTGACCTCAAGTACTCGTCCTCCGAGAACTACGAACAGCAGATCGTCATCGACACGCAAGCCGGGAGCCCGCCGGACGTCGCGATCCTGCCGCAGCCGGGCCTCATCGCAGACCTTGCCTCGAAGGGCTACCTGACGCCGCTCGGCGATGAAACCAAACAGTGGCTGCTCGACAACTACGCCGCCGGTCAATCCTGGGTCGATCTTTCCACCTACACCGGCAAGGACGGCAAGGCGGCGCTTTATGCATTCCCCTACAAGATCGACGTGAAGTCGCTGGTCTGGTACGTGCCGGAAAACTTCGAGGACGCCGGCTACGAAGTGCCGAAGACCATGGAAGAGCTGAAGGCGCTGACCGAAAAGATCGCTGCCGATGGTGAAAAGCCGTGGTGCATCGGCCTCGGTTCGGGTGGCGCGACCGGCTGGCCGGCAACCGACTGGGTCGAGGACCTGATGCTGCGCACGCAGTCAGCCGACGTCTACGACAAGTGGGTCAAGAACGAGATCCCGTTCACCGATCCGGCGGTCACCGGCGCATTGGACGAGTTCGGTTGGTTTGCGCGCAACGACAAGTTCGTCGACGGCGGGGCTGCGGCCGTCGCCTCAACCGACTTCCGCGACAGCCCGAAGGGCCTCTTCGCCTCGCCGCCGAAGTGCTACCTGCACCATCAGGCGTCGTTCATTCCGTCCTTCTTCCCGGAAGGCACGGTGATCGGCGAAGATGCCGATTTCTTCTACATGCCTCCCTATGAGAGCAAGAAGGAGCTTGGCAATCCGGTGCTCGGCGCAGGCACGCTCGCGTTGATCACCAAGGACACGCCAGCCGCGCGCGCCTTCATCGAGTTCCTGAAGACGCCGATTGCGCATGAGGTCTGGATGGCCCAGACGAGTTTCCTGACGCCCTACAAGAGCGTCAACGTGGAGACCTATGGCAATCCGCCGCTGAAGAAACAGGGCGAGATCCTGCTCAACGCGACCACTTTCCGTTTTGACGGGTCCGACCTGATGCCGGGCAAGATCGGCGCAGGCGCCTTCTGGACAGGCATGGTCGATTTCGTAGGCGGTAAATCGTCTGCCGACGTCGCGGCCGGCGTGCAGAAGGCGTGGGACGCCATCAAGTAAGACTCAAATAATGACGGCGGACGATGCTAATCTCGTCCGCCACTCCTTCATTTCCGGATCGCCTCAGCAATCGGGGCAGTCCCAATCAAGAGCGGCAGCCGCAATCACACGATGCGCTCGGAGCATCCCTGCTCCAGAGGGCGTTTAAGGGGAGGGATGTGTCATGCAGCAGCTACTTACTGCCATTGTGACCATGATTGCCGGTGTCCTGGCTTGCGCAGCCTATTTCTGGGGCACGAATTTCATTCTCGATCGGATTTTCCCATCGAAGGGCCTCTCCGGTAAGGCGGCCTCCCGCAACCTGCGTATCACCAACGCCATCCGGCCTTGGCTGTTTCTGGCGCCGGCATTGTTCGCCCTGTCGATCTATCTCATTTACCCGGTCATCGAGTCCGTGTGGCTGAGCTTTCATGATCGCGGCGGTCAGAATTTCGTCGGCGCACGCAATTACGGCTGGATGATCAATGACGGTGAATTCCGGCAGTCGATCTTCAACAATTTCCTCTGGCTGCTGGTCGTTCCGGCACTGTCGACCTTCTTCGGGCTCGTCATCGCGGCGCTGACGGACCGTATCTGGTGGGGCAACATCGCCAAAACGCTGATCTTCATGCCGATGGCGATCTCCTTCGTCGGCGCCGCCGTCATCTGGAAGTTCATCTACGATTACCGTGCGGAGGGGGCCGAACAGATCGGGCTCTTGAACGCCATCGTCGTCGCCCTCGGCGGCGTACCGCAGGCCTGGATCACGCTGCCCTTCTGGAACAATTTCTTCCTCATGGTCATCCTCATCTGGATCCAGACAGGATTTGCGATGGTCATTCTCTCCGCGGCGCTGCGCGGCATACCGGAGGAGACCATCGAGGCCGCGGTGATCGACGGCGCCAATGGCTGGCAGATCTTCTTCAAGATCATGGTGCCGCAGATCTGGGGCACGATCGCCGTCGTCTGGACCACCATCACGATCCTGGTGCTCAAGGTTTTCGACATCGTTCTGGCGATGACGAACGGGCAATGGCAGAGCCAGGTGCTCGCCAACCTCATGTTCGACTGGATGTTCCGCGGCGGCGGGGACTTTGGCCGCGGCGCATCGATCGCAGTGGTGATCATGATTCTCGTCGTCCCGATCATGATATGGAACATCCGCAATGCGGCCAAGGAAATGAGGAGCCACTGAGATGACCCCAGCCACGCGCTCCCCGCTGATGTGGGCCGTCCATCTCTCGGTGCTTCTCATCGTCGCTCTCTGGACGATGCCGACCGCGGGCCTGTTGATCTCGTCGCTGCGCGACAAGGATCAACTCGCCGTTTCCGGATGGTGGACCGCCCTTGCCACTTCGTCGCGCAATGACGTCGCGCGTGCTCCGGCGGCCGACAGCCAGGTTGAACGGGACGGCAAGTTCGTCATCTCCGGTAACATTCTTGACGGTCAGGCCGGACAGATTTCGGCCTTCGGCTTCTCCAGCCGCGAACCGGCAGCGTTCAAGGCCGGAGAAACCGCGGAACTGAACGACGGCGAGAAGCTGACCGTGCAGGCAGACGGCAGCTTCGAGATCGTTTCCGATACGAAGATGGAAGGCTCGCGCGGCCAGCGCATCTTCTTCACCGCCGCAGCACCACCGCGCTTCACCCTCGATAACTATCGGGAGGTGCTGGGTGCGGAGGGCATCGGTGCGTCCTTCATCAACTCGCTGACGGTTGCCGTTCCATCGACGGTCATCCCGATTCTGATCGCGGCCTTTGCAGCCTATGCCCTGGCCTGGATGCCCTTTCCGGGGCGTGCGATCCTGATCGCCGTGGTCGTCGGGCTGCTGGTCGTGCCGCTGCAGATGTCGCTCATTCCGCTCCTGAAGCTCTACAACGGCGTCGGCGCATTTTTCGGCGTCCCGGCCAAGACCTATATGGGCATCTGGCTTGCGCACACCGGCTTCGGCCTGCCGCTCGCGATCTATCTCTTGCGCAATTACATGGCGGGCCTGCCGCGCGAGATCATGGAATCCGCGCGCGTCGACGGCGCTAGCGATTTTGACATTTTCGTCAAGATCATCCTGCCATTGTCTTTCCCGGCGCTCGCCTCCTTCGCGATCTTCCAGTTCCTGTGGACCTGGAACGATCTCCTGGTCGCGATCGTCTTCCTCGGCACCGGCCAGGACCAACTCGTGCTGACGGGGCGGCTGGTCAACCTGCTCGGCTCTCGCGGCGGCAACTGGGAAATCCTGACTGCCTCCGCCTTCATCACCATCGTCGTTCCCCTGATCGTCTTCTTCGCCCTGCAGCGCTATCTCGTGCGCGGTCTGCTCGCTGGATCGGTCAAGGGCGGCTGACAGATTTCAGGACAAGGACCTTTTACACGAATGAACCAGACCGAAATAACCGGCTCCATTCTCAAGCCCGACAGGGATTGGTGGCGTGGGGCGGTGATCTACCAGATCTATCCGCGCTCCTTTCAGGACACGAACGGCGATGGCATCGGCGACCTGAATGGTATCACCGCCCGGCTGCCGCATGTCGCGGCGCTCGGCGTCGATGCGATCTGGATTTCGCCCTTCTTCACCTCGCCGATGAGGGACTTCGGTTATGACGTCTCCAACTACAGGGATGTCGATCCGATCTTCGGCAAGCTCGAGGATTTCGATGCGCTGATCGCTGAGGCGCACCGCCTCGGCCTGCGGGTCATGATCGATCTGGTCCTGTCGCACACGTCTGATCGGCATCCATGGTTCGTCGAAAGCCGGTCGAGCCGCAGCAACGCCAAGGCGGACTGGTATGTCTGGGCAGATTCCAAGCCCGACGGAACCCCGCCCAACAACTGGCTGTCGATCTTCGGCGGCTCCGCCTGGGCCTGGGATCCGACGCGGCTGCAATATTACCTGCACAACTTTCTGACCTCGCAGCCGGACCTCAACCTGCATAATCCTGAGGTTCAGGAGGCCCTGCTTGCCGTCGAGCGCTTCTGGCTCGAGCGCGGCGTCGACGGCTTCCGCCTCGACACCATCAACTTCTATTTCCACGACAAGCAGTTGCGCGACAACCCGGCATTGGTGCCGGAGCGGCGCAATGCTTCGACGGCGCCGGCCGTCAATCCGTACAATTACCAGGAGCACCTCTACGACAAGAACCAGCCGGAAAACCTCGAATTCCTCAGGCGCTTCCGGGCGGTGATGGACGAGTATCCGGCGATCGCCGCCGTTGGCGAGGTTGGCGACAGCCAGCGCGGCCTTGAGATCGCCGGTGAATACACCTCCGGCGGCGACAAGATGCATATGTGCTATGCCTTCGAGTTTCTGGCGCCGGATCCCTTGACGCCGGGCCGCGTGGCCGACGTACTGCGTGATTTCCAGAGGGCGGCGCCCGAAGGCTGGGCCTGCTGGGCCTTCTCCAATCATGACGTCGTCCGCCACGCCAGCCGCTGGGCCGACGGCGTCAGCGATTACGGCGCTCACGCCAAGTTGCTGGCAAGCCTTTTGATGTCGATCAGAGGTTCGGTCTGCATCTATCAGGGCGAGGAACTGGCGCTGCCCGAAGCGGAGCTCGCCTACGAGGATCTCCAGGATCCTTACGGCATCCAGTTCTGGCCCGACTTCAAGGGCCGCGACGGCTGCCGCACGCCCATGGTATGGGAGAGCATGCCCGACGGCGGGTTCAGCGACAACACACCGTGGCTGCCAGTCCCCGAGAACCATCTGGCTCAGGCCGTCTCTGTTCAGGAGGCCGACCCGGCCTCTGTCATGCAGCATTACCGCCGCTTCCTGCAGTTCAGGAAGGCGTATCCCGCCTTTGCAAAGGGCGAGATCGAATTTTTCGAGACTGAGGCGCCGCTTCTTGGTTTCCTTCGCACTCATGGCAATGAGAAACTGCTTTGCCTGTTCAACATGAGCGAAGGGGTGGCGACGGCGAACTTGCCGACCGAACCGCTGGAGCCGCTCGAAGGACACGGTTTCGTCGCAGAGATAAAAGGCAATACAATCAATCTTCCGGCCTGGGGCGCGTTCTTCGCGCGTGTGGTCTGAGCATCTTCAAGCGAAGCGGACGCCGGTTCGTTTGAAGAAAATGGATGATGAAGAAACAGCGAGGGGAGGGTGCGATGACAGGCCTGCTGCTTAAAGATATCCGCAAGTCCTATGGGGCCGTTGATGTCATTCATGGCATCAACCTCGACATCAAACAGGGTGAGTTCATCGTCTTCGTCGGGCCATCGGGCTGCGGGAAATCGACGCTGCTCAGGATGATCGCCGGCCTTGAGCAGATAACCGGCGGTGACATGTTCATCGATGGCGACCGGGTCAACGACGTGCCGCCATCGAAGCGCGGCATCGCCATGGTGTTCCAGTCCTACGCGCTCTATCCGCACATGACGGTCTACGACAACATGGCTTTCGGCATGCGGATCGCCAAGGAGTCGAAGGAGGAGATCGACCGCCGCGTGCGCTCGGCGGCGGAAATCCTCCAACTAACCCAATATCTCGACCGCCTGCCAAAGGCGCTCTCCGGCGGGCAGCGTCAGCGCGTGGCGATCGGACGGGCGATTTGCCGAAATCCCAAGGTCTTCCTCTTCGACGAGCCGCTTTCCAACCTCGATGCGGCCCTGCGCGTCGCCACGCGGATCGAGATCGCCAAGCTCAATGAGCAGATGGCCGATACAACAATGATCTATGTCACGCACGACCAGGTGGAGGCGATGACACTTGCTGACCGCATCGTCGTGCTTTCGGCAGGCCATATCGAGCAGGTCGGTGCGCCGCTCGAACTTTATGAGCGCCCGGCGAACCTCTTCGTCGCCCGCTTCATCGGCTCGCCGGCGATGAACATCATCCCTTCGACGATCTCGGCCACCGGCGCGCAGACGACCGTGACGCTCGCGGGCGGCAAGTCGGTGACGCTCGACATGGCCACGGACGCATCCGAGAAAGGAAAGACGGCGAGTTTCGGCGTGCGTCCGGAAGACCTGCAGGCGACGCAGTCCGAAGATTTCCTGTTCGAAGGAACGGTTTCGATCGTCGAGGCGCTCGGTGAAGTGACGCTGCTCTATATCGAGGGACTGGTCGAGAACGAGCCGCTCATCGCGAAGATGCCCGGCATCCCGCAGGTCAAACGTGGAGACAAGGTGCGCTTTACCGCCGACAAGGCAAAGCTTCACCTCTTCGATGCCGAAGGACGCAGCTATCGCGCCTAGAGCGGGATGAGGAAAAGTGTGCGCGGTTTTCCGTCCGGAATGCGCAAGTTCAAGGAGTCACCGGCGATCGGCGCAAGCGGACAAATGGCTGCGCTTTCTCCTCCGCTTCGGTTAGATGGATTTAACCATATTGCACCGCTCCGGCGTTGCCGGGCGAGTTTTCCACAGGTGTTTGGCAAGTCAAACTCTCTGTTAAATTTCATGGGCTAGCGTCGCCGCAGATTGAAATGCGAAAGGCGAATTCTATGAGCGGCGCGGCCCAGCACTTCCTCAACAAGGAAGAATCCTTTATGTATGATCGGGAAGCGAACTTCCCAATGGAGGACACTCGCAACGAGGCGCGCATCGAATTCACCGAGAAAGGAATGCAGCACCTCTCGTCTCGCCGCTGCGAGATCATCAAGCTTTCCAAAAGCAGCGCCCTCATAGGCATCATGACGCAGTTCCAGCTGCCGCGGAACTTCTATCTCGATATCCCGAGCGCACGCATCCCCTTGATCGGCTGCCTGCTCAAGCGCGTGCATGCCAACAATATCATTGAAGCCCGCTTCCTGCGGCTTTTGACCGATCGCGACCTGAACCGGATTTTCGTCTACAGCACGCATCCGAACCACCGCAACCGCACGCTCGATATCTACCGCTGAAAAGTGAAAGCGCGCCACGTCCGGCGTTCTTGCCTGCATTTGCGCTCCGTCTTGACGGGGTTGCCTGCGTCGTCGAGACTCAAGCTGTGACGACTGTAGATCAGGTCAGAGAACCGCCATGCAGCGACCCTATCGCCTTTCCTGTCATTGCGGCGACATCTCTCTCGAGGTCGACGCTGAGTTATCGCGATTGGTCGAATGCAACTGCTCGACGTGCCGGCGTTCCGGTTTCCTTCATTGGAAGGTGGATGCCGCCGCTGTCAGGCTGATCACCGAAAAGCGCCGCCTGTCGAGCTACATCTGGCGCGATGTCAACGGAGGCCATCACTTCTGCCCCACCTGTGGCACCGCGATCATGCGAAGCGGCTATCCGGGCGACCGCGTTTCGCTCAACGCCCGCTGCATCGAGGGGGTGGACGTGTTCACACTCGAGATCGAGCGTTACGACGGCCAAAACGACATGCCTCCCGGGCCGCTCCCGTAGCGAGGGCGGCCATTATTTGGTGGGCAAGTCCGGACGTTCGCCGAGTCACTACAGCGCCGCGCGTCCAATTGGACGCGCAAAGGTCGCTGTAGCACGTTGAATTGCTGCATGATTTTATCCTTAAATCGATTCCGATTTAGGGAATCATGCAGTAGAGCATCCCGCTTTCAAATGGAAAGCGGATAAGATGCTCTCGAATCAAAGTGCTAGAGCGTCCTTGGTGCGTTCATTTGAACGCACGGCGCTCTAGAAGAGGACGCTAGCCCCATGATCGGCCGCGCCAGCGATGCGGCGGAACGGCGCGAAAAGCTCGCGGCCCATGCCGAATTCGTTGTCGGAGAGGTCGATATGGGCCGGCACGCGCGTCTTCAGCGCAATGTCTTCGACCAGTACCTCGATCGTTCCGGCAATCGCGTCGATACGGATGATGTCACCTTCCTGAATGCGCGCGATCGGTCCGCCGTCCTTTGCTTCCGGGGTGACATGGATGGCGGCCGGGACCTTGCCGGACGCGCCTGACATGCGGCCGTCGGTCAGGATGGCCACCTTCTGGCCACGGTCCTGCAGGATGCCGAGCACGGTCGTCAGCTTGTGCAGTTCCGGCATGCCATTGGCCTTCGGACCCTGAAAGCGGACCACGGCGACAAAATCGCCCTCAAGCTTGCCCGCCTTGAAGGCGGCGTTGAGCTCCGCCTGGTCGTGGAAGATCTTCGCGGGCGCTTCGATGACATGGCGATCCGGCTTGACGGCCGAAATCTTGATGACCGCCTTGCCGAGATTGCCGGCGAGCATCTTGAGCCCGCCGGTGTGCTGGAACGGTTGATCGATCGTCGCCAGCACCTTCGGATCGGCGCTCTGTTGCGGCGCCGGCTCGCGGTGAACGCCGCCGTTGGCGCCGAGCTTGACGTCGATGGCATAGGCGTCGAGACCCTGGCCGAACACCGTCCGGACGTCGTCGTGCAGCAATCCGTTCTTGAGCAACTGGCCGATCAGGAAGCCCATGCCGCCGGCGGCGTGGAAATGGTTCACGTCCGCGAGCCCGTTCGGATAGACGCGGGCCAGAAGCGGCACGATGTCGGAAAGTTCGGAAATGTCCTGCCAGGTGAGCAGGATGCCCGCAGCCCGCGCCATGGCAACGAGGTGCATGGTGTGGTTGGTCGAGCCGCCCGTAGCGTGCAGGCCAACGACGCCGTTGACGATCGATCGTTCATCGATCATCTCGCCGGCGGGGGTGAATTCGTTACCCATGGCGGTGATGGCGAGCGCCCGTTTGGCTGCTTCCTTCGTCAGCGCGTCGCGCAGCGGCGTGCCGGGATTGATGAAGGAGGCGCCAGGCAGGTGGAAGCCCATGATCTCCATCAGCATCTGGTTGGAGTTGGCGGTGCCGTAGAAGGTACAGGTGCCGGGGCCGTGATACGACTTGGATTCAGCCTCGAGCAATTCGTCGCGACCGACCTTGCCCTCGGCAAAGAGCTGGCGGACCTTGGCCTTCTCGTCATTCGGCAGGCCCGAGGTCATCGGCCCGGCGGGGACGAAGACCGCGGGCAGGTGGCCGAATGTCAATGCGGCGATCACGAGGCCAGGCACGATCTTGTCGCAGACGCCGAGATAGACAGCGGCGTCGAACATGTTGTGCGACAGCCCGACGCCCGCGGCCATCGCGATGAGGTCGCGTGAGAAAAGCGACAGCTCCATGCCGGGCTGGCCTTGGGTGACGCCGTCGCACATCGCCGGCACGCCGCCGGCAACTTGCGCCACGCCGCCAGCCTCGCGGGCGGCCTCGCGGATCAGCGCCGGATAGGTCTCAAAGGGCTGATGCGCCGAGAGCATGTCGTTGTAGGAGGTGATGATGCCGAGATTCGGGACACGGTCACCCGCGAGCGCCGTCTTCTCGGCGGGCGAACAGACAGCAAAGCCATGTGCAAGGTTGCCGCAGCCGAGAACGCTGCGATGTGGCCCGTTTGCCGCAGCACTACGGATGCGATCGAGATAGGCTTCGCGCTGGGGTTTGGAACGCTCGACAATGCGGGCGGTGATGGCGGCAACGCGGGAATCGGCGGACATGATACATCCTGTTCCGGAGCCGTGAGGAGGGCCCCTGTCTTCATCCTGTCATCGGTCTACAGCGGCCGTGCGACACCGCATCGGCGGCTGTAACAGTTTGAATTGTTGTGTAATCTAGCCTCAGTTCGATCGCGAGGATAAATCACTCAACACGACCTGCGCACTCGGGAGAACGCGCAAGGAAAGCTCTGGTTCTGGGCGCATCTACCTCGGCGGTTCCCCGAAGGGCACTCGCCCCTGTTACGGCGCCCAGTAGATCTGCAGCGGCGATGTTGCGCGCCGCAACATCGCGCGGATCGGCATCTCTGCCTCGTCGCCGGGCGCCTCCGCTCGGGCAAGAACCTCCTTCTTGCCGTCGCCTTCGATATGCAGGACGAGTAGCCCGGCATCCTCAAGACTGGAAAAGGTGAATGTCAGGCGCGTCTCGCCCGCGCCGTCCGCTTCCATCGTGATCACGCCGCGTGGCGTCGCCGGATCGATCGCCTCTTTGAGACGCGTACCTCCCGGAAAGAACGAGGCGGTGTGTCCATCCGTTCCCATCCCGAGGATAACCACATCGAAGGGCGTGCCGATCGCCGCCATCGAACGGCTTGCCGTCGCTGCGGCGTCCTCGGCCGTGGCTGCTGCGTGGTAAAGCGGCAGGAATCTTGCTGCTGCCGCCTTGTTCTGCAGCAGGTTGGCGGCGACCAGCCCATGGTTGGAGCGCTCGTTTTCCGGCGGCACCAACCGCTCGTCGACAAGGGTGACGGTCACCTTGGTCCAGTCGATCTCGCGCCGCGACAGTGCCTGGAAGAATGCCTTCGGCGTCGTTCCGCCGGAGACCGCGATGCTCGCAGCGCCGCGGGCCTCAATCGCCGCGGCGAGCTTGGCGCTGACCGCATCCGCAAGGCCCTCCGCCAATGCCGTTCCGTTTTCGAATATGTGCAGGGAAGCGCTCATCGGTCGATCCTAGATCGTATCATTCCAGGTGCGTCCATCGCGCTCAATGAGCGCGATGGACTGGCTCGGCCCCCAGGTGCCGGCCGTGTAGCCCTGCACCTGCTGCCCGGTCGTTTCCCATGCCTTCAGGATCGGATCGATCCATTGCCATGCGGCTTCCACCTCGTCGCGGCGCACGAACAGCGTCTGGTTGTTGCGGACGACATCGAGCAGTAGCCGTTCATAAGCATCGGCGTTGCGCACGGCGAAGGCCTCCGCGAAGCTCATGTCGAGCGAAACATTGCGCAACCGCATCCCGCCCGGTCCCGGGTCCTTGATCATCAGCGACTGCTTGACGCCTTCGTTCGGCTGCAGACGGATCATCAACTGGTTGGCCGAAATGCGTCCGGCACTGTGATCGAAGATCGAGTGCGGGATCTGCTTGAAGGTAATGACGATCTCCGACATGCGGCCCGCCATGCGCTTGCCGGTGCGAATATAGAAGGGCACGCCAGCCCAGCGCCAGTTGCTGACCTCGGCCTTGATCGCGACGAAGGTTTCGGTGTTGGAAACGCCGCCTTCCAGTTCCTCGAGATAGCCCTTGACCGGACCGCCGGCGGATGCGCCGGCACGATACTGGCCGCGAACCGTCACCTGCTCGACATTGGCGGCGGTGATCGGCTTCAGCGCGCGAAGCACCTTGAGCTTTTCGTCGCGCACGGCCTCCGCGTCCATGGAGGTCGGCGCTTCCATGGCGACGAAACAGACGAGTTGCAGAATGTGGTTCTGCACCATGTCGCGCAGCGCACCCGCCTTGTCGTAGTAGCCTGCGCGATTTTCGAGGCCGACGGACTCCGAAACGGTGATCTGCACGTGGTCGATATGCGCCGAGTTCCACAGCGGCTCGTAAAGCGCGTTGGCAAAGCGCAGGGCCATGAGGTTCTGCACCGTCTCCTTGCCGAGGTAGTGATCGATACGGAAGATCTGCTCTTCGCGGAACACCTTGCCGATCGTGTCGTTGAGTTCCGTCGCCGTGGCGAGGTCGCGGCCGATCGGTTTTTCGACGACGATCCGGGTGTTCTTGGTGATGAGCTTGTTGTCGCGGATCTTTTCCGAAATGTCGCCGAAGATCGCCGGGCCCACGGCGAGATAGAAGGCGCGGATGCGATCCTTTCCTTCTTCGAGGATCTTCTTCAGATCGTCCCAGCCCTGGTCGGACTTGGCGTCGACCGAGACGTAGTAGAGTCGGGCTGTGAATTTCGCCACTTCCGCTTCGTTGAATTCGCCCTGTTTCAGATGCTCTCTCAAGGCGTCGGTCGCGAACGTGCGGTATTCTTCATGGGTCAGTGCCGCACGTGATGCGCCGATGATCCGCGTCGGTTCGCTGAATTGACCTTCGATCTGCCGGTGATAGAGCGCGGGCAGAAGCTTGCGCTCCGCAAGATCGCCGGTGCCCCCGAACACCACATAATCAAACGGGTCGACGGGAATGATCTGGCTGCTCATGGGATATCTCGATCTCGTTCAGGTCAGGGGCACGTATAATCTAATCGATTTAATTACGCTAGGGTGCGACGCAACAAAATGCGTCTGCGCGCGGCTTTTTAGAGCCGGTCGCGCAAAGCATACCAGCTGAGCGCGAGGAACAGGAGTGCCGAGCGGAATCGCATTCCGCCTGGGAAAGCCGGTATTTTCAAGGCCTTGAGAAGATCCAGCTCCGTCTGTTTGCCCAAGACCAAGTCAGCATAGAGCTTGCCGCAATAGTTGGACAGCATGACGCCGTGACCGGAATAGCCACCGATGCTCGTGACTCCCGGCATGACCTCGCGGCAGAAAGGCTGGCGCGGCATGGTGATGCCGACCGAACCGCCCCAGGCGTGGGTGATCTCGACATTGGCGAGTGCCGGATAGATTTCGCTGATCTGGCGGCGGATGTGGCTGGAAATGTCGCGTGGATTGTCGGCCGTATAGGCTTCGCGCCCGCCGAAGAGCAGCCGTCCGTCTTTCGATTTGCGGAAATAGCGCACGACGAAGCGCGAATCATCGACCGATTCGCCGCCGGGCAGTACATCCGGATGGTCGGACAGGATCTCCGTCGCGCCGATGAACGAGCGGATCGGCATGACGTGGCTGGCGGTTACAGGCTCAAGGTTGCCGATATGGGCGTTGCATGCGATCAGCACCCGGTCGGCGGTGATCGTGCCGCGATCGGTGTCGATGACGATCGCGGCGCCCTTTTTGTCGATCTTCAGCGCCTTCGTCTGTTCGTGCAGGCTGGCGCCGGCACGGGCCGCTTGCTCTGCAAGACCGACGAGCAGTTTCATCGGGTGGATGTGCCCGGTGCCGGTGTCGCGTATGCCGAACTGATAATGATGCGATCCAAGTCGGCTTGCCGTCTCGTCCCGTTCCATGAAGGTAAGGTGCGGATATCCGAAACGCTCCACCATCGCCTCGACATGACGGCGGTAGTCTTTCTCAAGACTGTTCTTGTGTCCGACAGAAAGCTGCCCGGGCACGAACTCGATGTCGATTCCGTGTTCGGCGGCGAAGTCCAGCAGATAGCGCTTGGCATTCTCCGCCATCTCGAACAGGAGCTTGGCACGCTCGTGGCCGAGCACTTCCTCCGTATCCTCCGCCCAGGCGCGCTGCCCGGTGCCGAACTGGCCGCCGTTGCGGCCCGAGGCGCCATCGCCGAAACGGCAGGCGTCGATCAAGGTGACGTCTGTTCCGCTTTTCGCGAGATTGTAGGCGGCTTGAAGGCCCGTGTAGCCGCCGCCGATGATAGCAACGTCGGTTTTCCGCGCGCCTGTCAGCACCGGATAGGCCGGACGCTTCGGGATCGTCGCCTCATACCAGGAAATTCCGGGCGAGATCGGGCTTTGCCAGGGCATGAGGGCGCCTTTCGGTCAGACGTTCAGAAGCAGGAATTCCCGTTCCCACGGACTGATGACCTGCATGAAGGTCTCGAATTCACCACGCTTCACGCCGGCATAGATGGCGATGAACTCGGGCGTGAAGACGTCGGCGAGCGAAGGTGCCGATTCGAGCAGCGAAACGGCCTCGAGCAGGCCGCGCGGCAGATCGATTTCGCCTTCGTTGGCGGTGTCCTCGGTCGGCGGTGTAGGCTGCAAGCCCTCGATGATGCCGAGATAGCCGCAGCCGAGCGAGGCCGCAAGCGCCAGATAGGGATTGGCATCCGAACTCGGCAGGCGGTTCTCGATGCGCCGAGCCGCCGCGTCCGAGACGGGGATGCGGAACGCCGTCGTCCGGTTGTCGTAACCCCAGGCGGTGTTCACCGGTGCAGACATGTCGGGTGTCAGCCGCCGGTAGGAGTTCACATAAGGCGCCATCATCGCCAGCGTCCTCGGCACGTAATGCTGCATCCCGCCGATGAAGGAGAAGAATTCCTTCGATGGCGACCCGTCCACATTCGAGAAGAGGTTGCGGCCGGTATTGATCTCGACGACCGACTGGTGAATGTGCATCGCCGAGCCGGGCTGGCCCTGCATCGGCTTCGCCATGAAGGTCGCATAGATGCCGTGCTTCAGCGCCGCTTCACGAATCGTGCGCTTGAACAGGAAAACCTGATCGGCAAGCTCGATCGGGTCGCCGTGCCTGAGGTTGATTTCGAGTTGCGCCGGCCCCTCTTCGTGAATGAGGGTGTCGATCTCCAAGCCCTGTTTTTCGGAGAAGTGGTAGATGTCGTCGATCAGTTCGTCGAACTCGTTGATGCCGGCGATGGAATAGCCTTGGCCGCCGAGAATCGAGCGGCCGGAGCGGCCCTTCGGCGGACGCAGCGGATAGTCCGGATCATCATTCTGGGCGACCAGATAGAACTCGATCTCGGGTGCTACGACCGGCTTCCATCCCTTCTGGCGATAGAGGTCGACCACGCGCTTCAAGACGTTGCGCGGCGTGTAATTGATCTGCTCGCCTTGCGAGCCGACGATGTCGCAGATCACCTGCGCCGTCGGGTCGGTCTCCCAGGGAACGATCGAAAGGGTCGAAAGATCGGGCAGCAGCTTGATGTCGCTGTCGCGCGAGTCATAGCGGAACTGGTCGGTTTCGTCGGGATATTCGCCGGAAATCGTGTGACGGTAGATCGCCGAAGGAAGGGCAAGCGAGGTGTTCGATGTGAACTTGGAGGTCGGCATCATCTTGCCGCGCGGTACGCCGGCAAGGTCAGGCGTGATGCATTCGATATCTTCGATACCGCGAATCTTGAGCCAGTCGACTGCCTCCTTCCAAGTCTTCACGCCTCGGGACGAGTGCAGGGCGGCGGGAATTTTCGAACTCTTGCTGATCTTTGCTGCTTGCTGGGCGACACTTCTCTTGGAGGGCATAAATCACCGGGTTTGGCTTCGGATAGCGCATCATAGCCGGAGTTTGGCGATTGGCTAGAGCGGCTTCAGCGGATCGCGATTGACTTTTGGTTCGGCCATCGGAAAGGAAGGCTGAAACGTGAAAAAGGGTCTTCCGTGGCAGAAAAACACGATGTGGTGATCATTGGTGCAGGTGCGGCCGGCATGATGTGCGCGATCGAGGCGGGAAAACGCGGACGCCGCGTGCTCGTGCTCGACCACGCCAAGGCACCGGGCGAAAAGATCCGCATCTCCGGCGGCGGCCGCTGTAACTTCACCAATATTCATGCCGGCCCGAAGAACTTCCTCTCCGAGAATCCGCATTTCTGCAAGTCGGCGCTGGCACGCTACCGGCCGCAGGACTTCGTCGCGCTCGTCGAGCGGCACGGCATCACATGGCACGAGAAGACGCTTGGCCAGCTCTTCTGCGATCATTCGGCGAAGGACATCATCCGCATGCTGCTCGCCGAGATGCAGCAGGCGGGCGTCGTGCTCCGGCTCGCAACGGCGATCTCGGCGATCGAGAAAGCCGCATCCGGATTCCGTGTGACGACCGATGATGGTCCTGTCGAGGCTGCGTCACTGGTGGTTGCGAGCGGTGGCAAGTCGACCCCGAAAATGGGCGCGACGGGCTTTGCCTACAGGATCGCGGAACAGTTTGGTCTGCCGATCGTCGAAACGCGGCCGGCGCTCGTGCCGTTGACCCTCGATCCGGCACAACTTGAAAAGATAGGGCAACTGGCAGGCGTTGCGGCCGATGTCGAAGCGCGCTGCGGCAAGGCCGCCTTCCGCGAAGCGCTGTTACTCACTCATCGCGGCCTGAGCGGCCCCGCCATTCTGCAGATTTCCTCCTATTGGCGGGAAGGCGCGGAGGTCGTCCTGCGGCTCATGCCCGATATCGATATCGCATCCATTCTCAAGGGGATGCGCCGGACAAACGGCCGGCAGGCTGCGCACACGGCCCTGGCCGACATCCTGCCGCGACGGCTGGCGCAGTTCTTTACCGACGAAGCAAAACTGGCCGGGCGGATGCTCGCCGACCTCTCCGACAAGGCCATCGATGCGCTGTCGGCTTCCATCCAGAACTGGACGCTGAAGCCCGCCGGGTCGGAGGGTTACAGGACCGCAGAGGTTACGCTCGGCGGCGTCGACACCCGTGCGCTCGATTCCCGCACGATGCAGGCGAGGCAAAATCCAGGGCTTTATTTCATCGGTGAATGTATCGATGTCACCGGCTGGCTCGGCGGCTATAATTTTCAATGGGCCTGGGCTTCCGGCTTCGCCGCCGGTCAAGAGGTGTGACCATGCGGAAGAATTGGTGATTTGCCTTTTCAGCCATTGTTAATGGAAATGGCTCAACCTGAACTTATGGCTGCACGGCCTGCACAGGACTGGGGGCGGTCCCTAAACGGAAACCACACTGTTTCCATTTCATGGACTTTCCTCGGCCGCAGGATGAAGGCACCATGATGGGCATGGTAGCGAGGTTGGCTGCCAGCGATTCAAGGTTACAGCGTCCTGTGCGCGTCGGAAAAACGCGCGGCGCTGTAGGACAAGGATAGGATGCCATGATTCACTCACGCCGCCGTCCCCGCGCTGTTGCGATTGCCCGCACTGAGCAGAGCCGCTCGCACCATGAGCTGATTGCTTTCGGTGCGGTTATCGCTCTCTTTCTCGTTGTGACCGTCGCGACGTTCGCCACTTTCTGAATCTGAGTGCAAGTCAGGAAGGCGGAAGCGCCTTCCAGGTGAAGCCAAGCTCACCTGATCTACATTTGCGGTGCCTGTGATACGGCCGAAACCGCGTGGCCGTTGTCACAAAGTCATCCGGGCCGCTATCGCCGCCTTAAAAACCGCCGGCCGCTTATACAAATCTTAATCGTTCAAATCGACTATTGCGCCCAAGTGAGTTCCGTCAGGGCCTCGCTGCCTTGCAGCGCCGCGCGTCCTACCCGACGCGCAAGGGACGCTGTAGCACTTTGAATTGCTGCATGTTTTTGTCCTTAAGTCGGCTGCGATTTAAGAAACCAGGCAGTAAGAGGCAGCTTGGCCCCGCAATGATTGCCGGCGAACTGGCGGCGTGCGCCGCATGATCTCCCGAAAAACATCAGCCTGTTTGCGCATCGGGTGGCCTGTTTCTCCCCCAGCAATTGCTTGGGGCGTGAGGGCCATCGGGGGAAGCGAAACGCGAGCTGCGAGCCAAGGTGTTTTCAATGTTCATCGATAGAATTCTTGCCCGTTTCAAGATTCAGACGAAGGTTCTTTTCTTCATCCTGCCGTTTGTCGTCAGCATCTCGGCTGTCGGCATCACTGGCCTCTACGCATCGGGTCTGCTGCAGGGGCGCATGGAGATTTCAAATAGCGTCCTGCAAACGCTGAGCGGCTTCAAGGACGTCTATGCGGGCATGAACAACTTCCTCTACAAGACGACCGAGGAAAGCCGCGATGCCGTTCGCTCTACGATCGCCGCCCAGAAGGACGTCCTCGCTGAAACCGCCGAACAGGTTGCCGGCCAGAATGGACAGGAAGAGCTGACCGCTGCGATCGCTGCGACCAGCGATATCGAGGCGCGTATCGAGGGACTTTGGACGCTGCATGTCGGCGAGCAGGAACTGCGTGCGGCCACGACGGCCAATCTGGAACGTCTGGTGGCCGAGCAGTCGAAGATCAATGAAGAGACGAACCGGCTGCAATATGCCGTGCGCAAGGACGAGAACGCGGCCAAGACGATGCTCCGGAACGCCGAAAAGCTCCTGCGCGCCAGCCGCTTCTTCGCTGAGTTCGGCACCGAGGTCGCCAAGGCGACCACTGTCGAGGAGAAGCTGAAGCAGGTCAGGGACCGCTTCCCGATGATCGGCCGCACGCAGCGCGAGATCTTTACCTTGTTGCCGAAGGGCGAAAAGTCCCTTGCCGACACCGTGAATTCAGCCTCGAGCGAGATCGGCTCGCTGATCAAGGCACCGGTCGGACCCGAAACACTCGGCAGCATTTCGAAGTATGTCGATAGCTTCCGCACGGCGAGCTTCCGCCTCGAAGCCGCCTCCGTTGGCAAGATGCGCGAAGCCACGCAGATCTTCAGTGAACTCGATGAAAAGATCGCGAGCACCGAATCGGTGCTGACGGCGACGCGCCGGCTATCCACGTCGATCACCGACATCCAGATCGCCGCAGCCGCCTTCCTTGGCAGCACGACCGAGGAAAATCGCAAAAAGCTCCTGGATAAGTTCCTTGCCGTTCAGGCAAATTTGACGACGCTGCGCGGAGTCGCGAACGGGATGAGCTTCTTCGGCACCACGTCGGACACGCTCCTTCCGATCATCGACGTCATGAAGAAGGATGGTGTTGCGCTGGTCGCGAGTTCCGATAAGCGCAATTCCGAGTTCAATGCGGCGGGTGAATCGATCAATCAGATCTGGGGCGATCTGACCGAGTTCGCCGAGCAGCAGAAAGTCGCCGCCGGTACCGAACGCGACGAAGCGAACCAGATCTCCGTTGCTGCGACCGTCGCCGGCGTCATCATCGCGTTGCTCGCCGGAATCGCGCTGACGCTGACGCTGAAGAAACCGATCGGGCAGATTACCGCCGCGATGCGCCGCCTTGCCGACGGTGCGCTCGATACGGCGATCGACGGCGACGCACGGCGCGACGAAATCGGCGACATGGCGCGTGCCCTCGGCGTGTTCAAGGAAAACGCCCTTTCCAAGGTGCGCATCGAGGCAGAAAGCGAAGAGCAGCGGTCTCGTGCCGAAGCGGAGCGCAGCCGCAACGACGCCGAGAAGCGTGAACTCGACCGGCAGATCGATCTTGCCGTCAGCGAACTCGCCGCTGGCCTAGGACGTCTGGCGCAAGGCGACCTATCGCGCCAGATCGAGGTGCCCTTCCACGGCCGGCTCGAGCAGTTGCGGACGGATTTCAATGGGTCGCTCATCCGGCTTCAGGATACGCTCGCTCAGATCCGAACGAACGCCCAGGCAATCCAGCAGAGCGGTGCGGACATGCATCATTCGGCCGACTCGCTCTCCAAGCGCACCGAAGCCCAGGCGGCTTCGCTCGAGGAGACCGCGGCCGCGGTCGACCAGATCACGGTGACCGTGCGTTCCTCGGCCGAGCGTGCGCACGAGGCGAACCTCGCCGTTTCGCAGACCAAGAAGAGCGCCGACAGCTCTGCGACCGTCGTTACCAATGCCATCGCCGCGATGGGACGCATCGAAGAGGCTTCACGCCAGATCGAGCAGATCATCGAGGTCATCGACGACATCGCCTTCCAGACCAATCTGCTGGCCTTGAACGCCGGCATTGAGGCTGCACGAGCCGGTGAGGCGGGCAAGGGCTTTGCCGTCGTCGCGCAGGAGGTCCGGGAACTGGCGCAGCGTTCCGCCGAGGCGGCTCGGGAAATCAAGGGGCTCATCAACAAGTCGACCGAGGAGGTCAATTCCGGCTCGCATCTCGTCAAGGAGACCGGCGCGGTGCTCGCTTCGATCAGCGCTCAGATCGTTTCCGTCAGCCAGCATGTGGACATGATCGCGACGGCCAGCCGCGACCAGGCGGCGGCGCTGAACGAGGTCAACGGCTCCGTCAACCAGATGGATCAGATGACCCAGCAGAATGCCTCGATGGTCGAGGAAGCGACGGCCACCAGCCGCGCACTCGCAAGCCAGGCAGATACGCTGATGATGCTCGTCGAGCAATTCCGGCTGGAGCCGGAGACCGGTTCCGGTCAGGTCTATCGCGCAGCGTAGCGGACGCCAACGTTAAAGGTCCTGCGGGCACGCCGCGTGGCGCCGAAGAACTGAACGCCGCGCATCAGGGATGCGCGGCGTTCTCATTTCATGCTGCTTGCGCAAAGGGCCGGACAGGTGTCGGCCGTGTCCTCGTGCGTCTCGGCGGGCCGTCGCCTGCGGAAGAACGCCGCAAATAGCTCCTTCGTGAAGTCCTTCGTGCGGCTTGGCCGTCGGGGCTCGAACGGTTCGTCCCAGCGGCGATTTCTTGAGGCCATATCGAATAGAACGGCCATTGCCATCATGTCCATGGTGATGCTCCTCGTTTTTGGGCATCTCCTTTTTATGCATTCAAAACTGTTTTACATACATCCCATTTCCCCATATGTCTTTCACCCATGAAAAACATGGACTGGGACATCTACCGCTGTTTCATGACCGTGGCGCGCGCCGGCGGCCTGACTGGTGCGGCGCAGGTAACTGGCCTTAGTCCGGCAACCATCGGCCGCCGGATGCTGGAGATCGAGGAGCGTACCGGGCGCTCGCTCTTCGTGCGCAGCCAGACCGGATACGTGCTCACCGCCGACGGACGTCTCCTGTTCGAGCAATTGCAGGAAATGGAGGCGGCGGCTCGCAAGGTTGAGAACTGGCAAAAGGAAGGCGAGGGGATGCCGGTCGTGCGCATCGCGGCCGGAACGTGGAACGCATGGCTGATCGCGGAAAATTTTCCGGCGATCTGCACCGAGCGCGATGCCTTTGCCATATCGCTTTCGATCGGGGAGGCGCGGGCGAATCTTGCCTATCGGGAGAGCGATATCGGCATCCGCGCCTTCGAGCCGGAAGAGGCCTATCTGGCCTCGCGGTTGATCGGCGAAGTGGCCTATGCCGCCTACCGGCGGAAAAATGCGCCGGACGGTGGGCCGGATCGCTGGGTTGCGGTTGCCGAGGAAGAGGCGATCTCGGCCTATCTGCGCTGGCCGCACGAGCAGGCGGCCGGCCGCATTGTTGCGACGGTTGGTCGCCCGCGCTCCTTGCTCGATCTCGCGCGCGCCGGGGCGGGAAGGGCGGTATTGCCCTGCTTCGTCGGCGACCTCGATCCGCTGCTCGAGCGCGCCGGCGAGGAAATCGAACCGCTTCGACATCGGCAATGGATCGTCATGAACAACGATGACCGCCACAGGCGGGAAATCCGCACCGTCGTTGACCGAATGACACGGCTGCTGCGCAGCCACGTGGATGTATTTGCCGGCAAGCGCCCGCGGCGGACCTCCTCTGCATAGGACCGAAACGGTCACCGGCCGATTTGCGGTCGGCCGATGACCTCCTCTGGATGGAAGGCTATCTTTCAGCCCCTGTCGCGAGTGACGGCCACGGGAATCCGACGCTTGCGTGACAGGGTGTCGCGCCAGTACATGCCAGAGAGCGTTAGGACGAGCACGACAGCCGCGAGACCGAACATCACGACCGCCCTTGTGTGACGATGACCGGAATGAGCAGGTCGCCCCAGTTGCCTTCGCCGCCATGATGGCGCGCCGAGCGCACGAGCTCGACCGAAACGCCGGCGTCGACGGCCTTCATGACCGACTGGTTGAGGCGATGCAGGTCGTTCGCGACCATGCGGATCGCTGCCTGCTGTTCCGGGGTCATGGCCGACGACTGTTCCTCGGCCCGTTCCTTGACGCGTGTCTGTACTGTCATTGGTGTTGCTCCTTCAAAGGTAAGAGCCGGATGCGGGATATTGGTTCCGCTTTCCGTTCGAGGTTCTGTTGTTTTCCGAGGCGCGCGACGGGCAGGGATGCCGCGCGCCCCGGCCTTTCGTTCATTCTGCCGCCGGGCGGAACTGGTCGTGCTCGGTCGATTCCTTCATGGCGGTGGTAGACGACTGGCCGCCGGTGATTGCCAGCGACACCGCATCGAAATAGCCGGTGCCGACTTCGCGCTGGTGCTTGGTCGCGGTGTAGCCGTTGGCCTCGGCTGCGAATTCCGCTTCCTGCAGTTCCGAATAGGCGGCCATCTGCCGATCCTTGTAGCCGCGCGCCAGCTCGAACATGCCATAGTTCAGCTGATGGAAGCCGGCGAGCGTGATGAACTGGAACTTGTAGCCCATCGCGCCCAACTCGCGCTGGAACTTGGCGATCGTCGCGTCGTCGAGGTTCTTCTTCCAGTTGAACGACGGCGAGCAATTATAGGCGAGCAGCTTGCCCGGATGAACCTTGTGCACGCCTTCGGCAAATTTGCGCGCCTGCTCCAGGTCCGGCTTCGAGGTTTCGCACCAGATAAGGTCGCAATGCGGCGCATAGGCGACCGCGCGGGCGATGCAGGGCTCGATGCCGTTCCTTACCTGATAGAAACCCTCCACGGTGCGGCCGGCATCGTAGTCGACAAAGGGCCGGTCGCGCTCATCGATGTCCGAGGTGAGCAGCTTCGCCGCTTCCGCATCGGTGCGGGCGATGACGAGCGTCGGCGTTCCCATGACGTCGGCGGCGAGCCGCGCGGCGTTCAGGTTACGGATGTGCGCCGCGGTCGGGATCAGCACCTTGCCGCCGAGATGGCCGCATTTCTTTTCCGACGCGAGCTGATCCTCATAGTGGACACCGGCGGCGCCCGCCTCAATGAAGGCCTTCATGATCTCGAAGGCGTTCAATGGCCCGCCGAAACCCGCTTCCGCGTCGGCAACGATCGGCGCAAACCAGGTCTCGACGGAAAGCCCTTTGCCCTCCGCGGTTTCGATCTGATCGGCACGCTGCAGCGTGCGGTTGATGCGCTTCGCCAGTTCCGGCGCCGCATTGGCCGGATAGAGCGACTGGTCCGGATACATCGCCGAAGCCGTGTTGGCGTCCGCGGCAACCTGCCAGCCGGAGAGATAGATCGCCTTCAGGCCGGCGCGGACCATCTGCATGGCCTGGTTGCCCGAGAGCGCGCCGAGCGCGTTGACGAAATCTTCGTCGTGGATGAGCTTCCACAGACGATTGGCACCCATCTCGGCAAGAGAATAACGGATTTCCACCGATCCCCGCAGCCGCTTCACGTCTTCGGCGGTATAGGGTCGCTGGACACCGTCGAAACGTCCCTGCGGCGCGCTGGGAACGAGGTTGTAAAAATCAGTCATTCTTGCCTCCTTGTAAAAACCGATAGCTCTTTGACTTTGGTCTTACGCCCATTCTTGGCCGCAAGCTCATGTGACATTTTTTACATTGCAGTGCACGTGAGCGCCATGGAAATCGCAGGAATAGCCGATTCAAAAGGGTTATCTTGTCTTGTGTTTGACAGTGGGAATCTGTAAATCTGTAAAAGATGTCAAAGCTGCCGCGGCGCCGATTTTGTAAAGGGAGTTACAAATGGCTGAAAACAAGATCTTCGCCGGGCCGCGCGTCAGACGCATCCGCAACGGCCTTCAGTTGACGCAGACGGCGATGGCGGAGGCGCTCGGCATCTCCCCCTCCTACCTGAACCTTATCGAGCGCAATCAGCGGCCGCTGACGGTGCAGCTTCTCCTCAAGCTTTCCTCGGTCTACAAGGTGGACCTCGACGAGTTGCAGGGAGAAACCGGCGGCGGTCTGGCGCAGCTGCGCGAGGTTTTCGCGGACCCGCTTCTAGCCGGGGAACTCCCGGGCGACCAGGAACTGATCGAAATCGCCGAAGCGGCGCCCAATGCCTCCGGCGGCATCGTCAAGCTTTATCGCGCCTATCGCGAGCAGGCGTCACGCCTCAAGGATCTTGCCGATCTCCTTGCGGGACAGGGGCACATGGCGGCGCTTTCGGGCACGCGGCTGCCGATCGACGAGGTGCGCGAGGCGTTCGAGGCGCGGCCCAATCATTTCGCGCGGATCGAGGAGGCCATGGAGGCGTTCCATGCGGCGCTTTCCCCCGGCGACGATCTCTCCGGAGCGCTGAAGGCCTGGCTCAAGAAGGAGCATGGCCTCGTCGTCAGAACGCTGCCGGTGCACGCCATGCCGAACCTGCGCCGGCGTTTCGACCGGCACTCGATGCGGCTCTTTATTTCCGAACGCCTGTCACCCTTCGACCAGACGCGGGAAATCGCCATGGAAGTGGCGTCGATCGCCTGTCACGAGGCGATCGACGCAGAGCTGGAGCAAATCCGCTTCTCGACTGCCGAGGCGCGCCGCATCGGTCGCTTCGAACTCGCACGATATGCCGCTCACGCCTTGATGATGCCCTATCAAACGTTTCTCGCCGCCGCACAGCGCGCGAAATACGACATCGATCTATTGCGATCCCGCTTTCAGGTGTCCTTCGAACAGGCAGCCAATCGACTGACGATGCTGCAGCGTCCCGGTGCAACGGGCATCCCGTTTTTCCTCATGGAGATCGATAATGCCGGCCACCGGCTGCGCCGTGCAGGCGCGCTTGGCTTTCCTGCTGCGCGCTTCGGCGGCGCCTGTCCCAAGCTCAATATCCATGCCGCCTTCGCCGTGCCGGGCCAGGTTCTCGTCGACCGCGTCGAAATGCCGGAAGGTAGTGAATTCCTTGTCGTTTCGCGGACACTCGACGGACCGCAAGCGGGCTTTGAGGAAAGGGTGAGACGTACGGCGCTGCTCATCGGCTGTGACGCCGGATTCGCGGAGGAAGTCGTCTATGGTGCTTCGAAGATGGTGGCAGTACCCGTCGGTGCGGCCTGCCGCCTCTGCGAGCGGCAAGGCTGTCTGGCGCGCGCCGAACCGCCCGTCACCCGCCCGCTCGGCCTTGATGAGATGGCGACGGGCCTCAGCGTTTTCGATTTTCAGTAGTCAGGTTTCAGTAGCTGGCCGGGTGCTGATTGGGCAACAGCGGCGCCTCGGGCGCAAAGCACTCCGCAGTGAGACCGGTGGTATAGCCGCGGGTGATGTGGGCCTTCTCCGCATAGGCCTTGTTTCGCATCAGGATCGCGTGCAGTTCCGGCAGGTTATAGTAGGGCACACCGGGATAGAGGTGGTGCTCGAGGTGGTAGTTGATGTTGTGGGGCGCGAAGAAAAGCTTCTCCCAGGCATGAGGATAGACAGTGCGTGAGCTCGTCAGCTCGTCGCTGTAATCCATGCTGCCGAAATGTTCGGCGACGCTGCGCACGTAAAGAAACAGGCAGAAGAAGGTGAAAAAGGGCACGAGCCAGTAGAGAACGAATTCGCGCCAGATGCCGAGGACCGTGAAAAGGACTGCTGCCGATAGGTAGAAGCCAAGCCGCAGCGCCTTGTAGGCCGAAGTCGAGCGATCGGTCTTCGAGATCCTCTTGGCCATGTGGATGAGGTCGCGGATCGAATTCACCGCAACGAGATAGCCGAGCAGTTGCGTTATGCCGCGCGCCAGTTTCTGCGGGAAGGTAAACTGTGCCAGGCCACGCTTTGCGATCCAGTCCGGGTCGTCATCGGTATTGGCGTGCTGGTGATGGGCAAGATGGTTCTGGCGATAGCCGTCGACGGTTGCCAGCACCGGCCAGGCTAGCAGAATGTCGCTCATCCAGTCGCTGAGCTTGCGGTCGCGGATGATGCGGTAATGGGCAGCCTCATGCACCATGCAGCCGAAGGCGTGCATTCGCCCGGCGATCACGGCGATGGCGATCACGTAGACCAGGATATTGTCGGCATATTCACTGACGGCGATCGCTGCCGCTATGGTTGCCCAGTCCGTGGCGATTGCCGTTAGTGATTTTCTCGGCTGCAGAACCGAGAGGCGTTTCAGTTCCCTCGGATCGATCCTGCGGTTTCGCTCGCTCATGACGTGGTCCGGACGCTTCTACACAACCGCCGGCAAACTCGCATTTCCACTAAGGTTAATCAATCGTAAACGCGGCCCGCTAGTCGGCATGTTTGCGCCATGGTTAACAAGGGTGGCTGTTTCCGCTTGATACAGGGGCCCTGATCAACGCGCCATAAGTACCGGTTTTTGCTTACGCTTGCCAAAATGCGATCGGACACGGGATCGTGCCTGAAACCCGAGCGAAAGCGCTTGAGGTTGGTGAGAAAGATGCCTAACCTCGCCGTCGGGTCGACTGGGATCGGGCTTGACCGCACGGGTTAGCGGCTCCGGCCGAAACCGATAATAATGAGGGAACTGATGTCCAAAATCATAATCGCAACACTTGCAGCCGCGACACTTGCGGGATCGACCATGCTCGCCTCCGCGCAGGAGCGCGTCGTCAACGTCTACAACTGGTCCGACTATATCGACAGCAGCATCCTCGAGGACTTCACCAAAGAGACCGGCATCAAGGTGGTCTACGACGTCTTCGATTCCAACGAAATCCTGGAGACCAAACTGCTTGCCGGCGGCTCCGGCTACGACGTCGTGGTGCCGACGGCTTATTTCCTGCAGCGCCAGATCGCGGCTGGGGTCTTCCAGAAGCTCGACAAGTCGAAGCTCCCGAACCTGTCGAACATGTGGAACGTCATCATGGAGCGTACGGCGCAGTACGATCCCGGCAACGAATATGCCGTCGACTACATGTGGGGTACGACCGGCATCGGCTACAATGTCGACAAGATGAAGGAGATCCTGGGCACCGACGAGAAGCCGAACTGGGACGTCATCTTCAAGCCCGAACTGGCCGCGAAGTTTAAGGATTGCGGCATCCATATCCTCGATTCTCCGACCGACATCGTTCCTTCCGCACTTGCCTATCTGGGCCTCAATCCCGACAGCCACGACACGGCCGACCTTGAAAAGGCGGGCGAACTGCTGACGACCATCCGCCCCTATGTCCGCAAGTTCCATTCGTCGGAATACATCAACGCGCTCGCAAACGGCGACATCTGCCTGGCCGTCGGCTTCTCCGGCGATATCTTCCAGGCGCGGGACCGGGCTGCGGAGGCGAAAGCCGGTGTCACGGTCGATTATTCGATCCCGGCGCAAGGCGCGCAGATGTGGTTCGACATGCTCGCAATTCCCGCCGACGCGCCGCATGTCGCCGAAGCGCATGAGTTCATCAACTACATGATGAAGCCGGAGGTCATTGCCAAGGCCTCGAACTATGTCTTCTACGCCAATGGCAACAAAGCTTCCCAGCAGTTCCTGGACAAGGAAGTCTTGGAAGACACGGCTATCTATCCGTCAGACGAGGTGATGCAGAAGCTGTTCACCGTCACGCCGTTCGAGCCCAAGGAGCAGCGGGCCTTGACCCGGCTCTGGACCAAGGTCGTGACCGGCCAGTAAGAGCGGAAGCGAATTGCCCGGCCCCGAAATCCGGGCAATTTTTTTGGAGCGGGACGAGGAAAGACGCGACGTTATTTTTCGCCTGTCTTTCCGGTCACCGTAAGATTGCAATGGGCGCTTTAAGGATAAGACATGCAGCAATCCGAAGAGCTACAGCGTCCTTTGCGCGTCTGACAGGACGCGCGGCGCTGCAGCGTCAGGATGGGGCGCCCATCGGCTGTGTCATTTGGGGATAGATAATGAAGTCTTTCGGCAGTATCCGGCGGTCCTTCGCGCCATGGGCGGACCCGGCCTCCAAACCATTCATTTCCTTCAAGAACGTCACCAAGAAGTTCGGAGACTTCACCGCCGTCGACGACCTTTCGTTAAACATCTACACCCGGGAGTTCTTCGCCCTCCTGGGTGCCTCCGGCTGTGGGAAATCGACCTTGCTGCGCATGCTTGCCGGCTTCGAGCAGCCGACGTCGGGCGAGATCATTCTCGATGGCCAGAATCTCGCCGGCATCCCGCCGTATCGGCGACCCGTCAACATGATGTTTCAGTCCTACGCGCTGTTTCCGCATATGACCGTCGAGAGCAACGTTGCCTTCGGGCTGAAGCAGGACGGCATGCCGAAGCAGGACATTGCCGAGCGCGTCGCGCAGATGCTGAAGCTCGTCAAGCTCGAGAAATTCGCCAAGCGCAAGCCGCACCAGCTTTCCGGCGGTCAACGCCAGCGCGTGGCGCTTGCCCGTTCGCTCGCCAAGCGCCCCAAGGTGCTGTTGCTCGACGAGCCGCTCGGCGCGCTCGACAAGAAGCTGCGCGAGGAAACCCAGTTCGAGCTGATGGACCTGCAGCAGCAATTGGGCCTGACCTTCGTCGTCGTCACCCATGACCAGGAAGAAGCCATGACCATGGCCGACCGCATCGCCGTCATGAGCCATGGCAAGGTCATTCAGGTGGCGACGCCGGCGGAAATCTACGAGGCGCCGAATTCGCGCTTCGTCGCGGACTTCATCGGCGACGTGAACATTTTCGACGGCACGGTCGCCGCTGCGGACGACGGCCGCGTCCGTGTCGAGACAGCGGGCGGCGTTCCGATCCGGATGGCCTCGCCCGACAAGCTGCCGACGGGGGCTAGGGCCGCCGTTGCCATTCGGCCGGAAAAGATCCGGGTCACCCGGCGGGCGCCGCAACACGCGCCGCTCAACGCAGCCGAAGGCGAGATCTGGGACATCGGCTATCTGGGTGACATGACGGTCTTCCACATTCGCCTGAAGGACGGCAAGGTCATCAAGGCATCGTCGCTGAATGCCGTGCGCGCCGTCGAGGATCCGCTTGGCTATGACCAGCAGGTCTGGGTCTCGTTCAGCGAAGACGCGGGCGTGGTGTTGAAGGATTGAAGTCATGGCAAGAATTGCGTCAGCCTTCGTCAGCCGCCTGGTCATCATCATTCCCTATGCCTGGCTGCTCTTCTTCTTTCTCATTCCCTTTTTCATCGTCTTCCGCATCTCGCTTTCGCAGACAGCGATTGCCATGCCGCCCTACACGCCGGTCTTCGATCTGGTCGGCGGCCTTTCGGGCATCCTCGAGGGAGTGCGCGAGTTTTCCCTCGACAACTATGTCTGGCTGACCGAGGACGTGCTCTATTTCAACGCCTATGTTTCGAGCTTGGTTATCGCGGCCGTTTCCACCTTCCTGACGCTCTTGATCGGCTATCCGATCGCCTACGGAATGGCGCAGGCGCCGCGTTCCATCCGTCCGACACTGTTGATGCTGGTGATCCTGCCCTTCTGGACGAGCTTCCTCATCCGCGTCTACGCCTGGATCGCGATCCTGAAGCCGGAAGGCCTGCTCAATCAGTTCCTGATTGCCATCGGCGTCATCGATCAGCCACTCATCATCCTCAACACAAACTGGGCGATCTACATAGGCATCGTCTATTCCTATCTGCCCTTCATGGTATTGCCGATCTATTCGGCACTCGAGAAGATGGATCACACGCTGACCGAGGCGGCCCAGGACCTCGGCTGCACGCCGATCACCGCGTTCTGGCGCGTGACGTTCCCGCTGTCGTTCGCCGGTGTCGTGGCCGGCTGCCTGCTGGTCTTCATTCCGGCGGTTGGCGAGTTCGTCATCCCGGACCTGCTCGGCGGATCGGAAACCCTCATGATCGGCAAGACGCTGTGGAACGAATTCAATTCCAACCGCGACTGGCCCGTCTCTTCGGCGGTCGCCACGGTCCTCCTGCTCATCCTGGTGCTCCCGATCGTCTATTTCCAGAATATGCAGGCGAAAGCCGACAGCGAGGGGAGATAGACTATGGCAAAATGGTCCCGCTTTAACATCGTCTCCGTCGTCCTCGGCTTCGGCTTCCTCTACCTGCCGATCGTGCTTCTGGTGATCTTTTCGTTCAACGAGTCGAAACTCGTGACCGTCTGGGCCGGCTTTTCGACGCGATGGTATGGCCAGCTCTGGCACAACCAGGCCCTGCTCGATGCGGCCTGGGTCACCATTCGCGTCGGGCTTCTGTCGGCGACCTGCGCGACGGTGCTTGGGACTCTGGCGGCGCTGGCACTCGTGCGCTACACGCGGTTTCGCGGCCGGGTGCTGTTCTCCGGCATGGTCTACGCGCCGCTAGTCATGCCTGAGGTGATCACCGGCCTGTCGCTGCTGTTGCTCTTCGTCGCCGTTGGACTCGATCGCGGCTTCTGGACGATCACGCTCGCCCACATCACCTTCACGATGTGCTTCGTCGCGGTCGTGGTTCAGTCGCGCCTCCTGAGCTTCGACCAGTCGATCGAGGAGGCGGCGCTTGATCTCGGCGCGACGCCGGTCAGAACGTTCTTTGCAATTACGCTGCCGGTGATTTCGCCCGCAGTGTTTTCCGGCTGGGTGCTTGCCTTCACCCTGTCGCTCGACGATCTGGTGATTTCGAGCTTCACGACGGGGCCCGGTGCAACCACCCTGCCGATGAAGATCTATAGCCAGGTGCGCCTCGGCGTGACTCCGGAAATCAACGCGATCTGCACGATCCTGATCGGCGTCGTCGCGCTCGGCGTGCTCATCGCCTCGATCGTGACGAAGCGTCGGGAGGTGCAGCGCGAGAGGGACGAGCGCGCTGCATTTGCCGCGATAGGCTGACCGCCGAGGGAAGCGGTCTGAACGCTACTGCATGTGTTTATCCTCAAATCGTCGCCGATTTGAGGATAAACACATGCAGCAACTCAAAGTGCTGCAGCGTCCTTTACGCGTCTGATAAGACGCGCGACGCTGTAGGGGCTTATTGCGGCTCGACGAGGACGGAGAGCGGCGAGATGACCGCATTCGGCCAGGACCCGCCGACGAAGAAACGCAGCGGTTGGTTGATCGTCTCCGTGTTTTCCAGCATGCCGGCAAGCGCAAGGCTTCCCGTGCGGTTGGGGATGACGCCGGTAACCGACAGGCTGCCCGATGGTCCGGCAAAATTCGCCCGGTTCAGCCGGGCTACGCCGCCGCCGAAGATGGCGTCGATCTCTGCCGTCTGGAAGTCGAATGACCCGGCACTCGCCTGCGAGAGAGAAAAGAATTCCCCTCTTTGGATGAGGTCGACGAAGGCGTTCGCATCGAATCCGGAAAGGCGGCCGTTTGCCAGCGAGAAGGTCAGGCCGCCCGAAAGATCGGCGGCGCTGGTCGCCCAGACGGCACGGTCCGTCGCAAGATCGAGATTGAGCGTGCCCTTGCCGCTCGGCGTCGGCCCATTCAAGCCAAAACTGTTGAGTACGGCGGCAAAGTCAGCATCCTTCAGGCTCATCTGCAGCCTGCCGCCATGTTCCAGCCCCTTGTCCGAGAGCACGACGCGGCCGCTGAGAACACCGTTTGCATAGGTACTGTCGCCGATATCGAGCGATGCCCGGTTGCCATTGACCATGACACCGGCCGCGACGTCGGTGAGGTGCAGCGGACCGACGAACACCTCCTGCGAAGAAAGCCGCACATCTGCCCGCCAGGCGCCGGTCAGGTTTTCCACCATCCGCCATAAAGGATCGCTTGCTTCCGCTGGCTTCACTGTCGGGAAGTTGAGGCCGTTGAGATCGATACTGTCGAAGGCAAGTGTTCCTTCGACACGCGGCGTGTCGCTGGTGGGAAACGCGACGTCCAGGACACCGGTTGCGGTGGCGCCGCCCACCGCAAGTTGCAGTTCATCGAGTTTGAGCGTCTTTTCGCCAGTCGCCACCATGGCATCGATGCTGAAAGCGCCTGCAGGTAGCATTCCCGACGAGCCGCCCCGATACCAGGCAAGAAGCGCTGACAGCGAAGGGGCGGATGCCTGCAGATGGCCGGAGGCAAAGGGATACATTGAGAAATTACCGATGCCTTCGAAGGAGAAGGTCAACGGGGTAGATGTCAGTGACGTCCGAAGCGACGCATTGCCGCCGGCAAAGAGGGCCAGCGGTTGGTCGCAGATCAACGCCCAGTCGATCGCCTCGCCGCCGATCGTCGTCGAAAGCTGTGCGCTGATGCGCTCGGCGAAGGACGGCCATTTGACGGTTCCGGAAATGGCCGGAATGTCGAGGTCCAGGCCGCCGCCCGCCGTTCGGTCGAGGATCCGAAGCCGCCCGTTTTCGATCGTTATGTCGCCGAAGGGTGTATCCCCCTCGGTCGTCGTTTCGACGAGGCTCAGCCAGTGCGGCCGTTTCCAGTTGACCGTTCCGTCGGCGGCGCGCTCGATGGTGACGACCGGATCGATGAAGCGGATATCGTCCAGCGCCGGCTCGCCGCGAAGGGCGGCAAGCAAACTGAAGGATGCGGTAATACGGCCAACATGCGCAAGCGGGCGCGGGTTTGCCTCGCTCGTCTCGATCGTTGCCGAGGGCAGAATCAGTTCCGGCTCCGGCCAGAACCGGACTTGGGGTTCGCCGTCAATCCTGCTCTTGCCGCCTGACCAGGCATCGAGCATTCGTTCCATCGTTGCGCGGGCATCGCTCGTCGAAATGACCAGCGGCAACGCGGCGTTGTAGGCGACGGCGAGGCCGACGCCGATTGCGGCGGACCAGACGAGGTGGCGGCGGCCGATCCGCGACCGGAGGCCGGAACTGCGCAATATCTGCAGGAATTGTCTCGTCATTTCGGTCGGATTGCGGTTGCCTCTCGGGTCAAGCCGTCTGGATAGGCCTTCGGGTTGGAGAAAGCAAATGCGACTGGCATGGAAATGTCGTCATCGCGATGCCGAACCAGGCTGCATGCTGTTTATTTTGCGTTGCAGCATGGTATAGAAACTCGCAGAGGAGTGGGAGGAGAGCATGCAAGCAGATCGACCTTTGTGGGTTCCTGGTTCCGAGATTCTCGAGCGAAGCCCGATGGCGCAATTCATGGCGTGGTGCGGGCAACGTTTCGACCGGGATTTTGCCGACTACGACGCTTTCCATGATTGGTCCGTGGCCGAGCGGGGCGATTTCTGGACCGCGGTCTGGGAGTATTGCGGTGTCGTCGGCGACCGTGGGGAGCGGGCGCTCATCAATGGAGAGCGGATGCTTGACGCCCGCTTCTTTCCTGATGCAACGCTGAATTTCGCCGAGAACCTGCTGCGCAAGAGCGGCGGCGACGACGCGCTGGTCTTTCGCGGTGAGGACAAGGCCGGCTACCGGCTTTCCTGGGACGATTTGCGCGCCCTCGTGTCGCGCCTGCAGCAGGCAATGAGGGCCAAGAGTATCGGCAAGGGTGACCGCGTCGCCGCGATGATGCCGAACATGCCCGAGACGGTAGCGCTGATGCTGGCGACCGCTTCGATCGGGGCCATCTGGTCGTCCTGCTCGCCCGATTTCGGCGAGCAGGGTGTTCTCGACCGCTTCGGCCAGATCGGCCCGAAGCTGTTTATCGTCTGCGACGGCTATTGGTACAACGGCAAGCGGCAGGACGTCGCCGGCAAGGTGCGCACGGTCGCCGCCACGCTGGCTGTGCCGACCGTCATTATTCCTTATGCGGGCGACAGCGGTTCGCTGGCAGCGGCGGTCGACGGCGGCGTCACCCTGGCCGATTTCATTGCCCCCTTCGAGGTGAGACCGCTGGTGTTCGAGCGGCTGCCGTTCAGCCATCCGCTCTACATTCTGTTTTCCTCCGGTACCACCGGCGTGCCGAAATGCATCGTGCATTCGGCAGGCGGGACCTTGCTGCAGCATCTGAAGGAACACCGTTTCCACTGCGGCCTGAAGGAAGGCGAGAAGCTCTTTTACTTCACCACCTGCGGCTGGATGATGTGGAACTGGCTGGCATCGGGTCTTGCCGCAGGTGCCACGCTTTGCCTTTTCGATGGCTCGCCCTTCTATCCGGACGGTAATGTCCTCTTCGACTATGCGGCAGAGGAACGGTTCGCGATTTTCGGCACGTCGGCAAAATATATCGACGCCGTGCGCAAGGGTGGCTTCACGCCGATCAGCACGCATGACCTCTCCACGCTCCGTCTGTTGACGTCGACCGGTTCGCCGCTTTCTCCGGAAGGTTTTTCGTTCGTCTACGAGGGCATCAAATCGGACGTGCAACTCGCCTCGATCTCCGGCGGCACCGACATCGTGTCCTGCTTCGTGCTCGGCAATCCGCTGAAGCCGGTCTGGCGCGGCGAAATCCAGGGGCCCGGCCTCGGGCTTGCCATGGACGTCTGGAACGACGAGGGCCAATCCGTGCACGGTGAGAAAGGCGAGCTCGTTTGCACCAAGGCCTTTCCGTCGATGCCGATCATGTTCTGGAACGATCCCGAGGGTGCCAAATACCGCGCGGCTTATTTCGAGCGTTTCGACAACGTTTGGTGCCATGGCGATTTTGCCGAATGGACGCCGCATGGCGGCATCATCATTCACGGCCGTTCCGACGCGACGCTCAATCCAGGTGGAGTGCGGATCGGCACGGCGGAGATCTATAATCAGGTCGAGCAGATGGAAGAGGTTGCCGAGGCGCTGTGCATCGGCCAGGATTGGGAGGATGACGTCCGGGTAATCCTCTTCGTCCGGCTGGCGCCGGGTGTCGAATTGACCGACGACCTGACGAAAGCCATCAAGAACCGCATCCGCACCGGCGCTTCGCCGCGTCACGTGCCGGCGAAGGTCATTGCCGTTGCCGATATTCCGCGAACCAAATCGGGCAAGATCGTCGAGCTTGCGGTTCGCGACGTCGTGCATGGCCGGCCGGTCAAGAACAAGGAGGCGCTAGCGAACCCGGAAGCGCTCGACCTATTTGCCGGTCTCGATGCATTGAAAAGCTGACTATTCGGGCGGGACGGCTTCCTCGCCATCCCGCCGCCCTCCTTGCTGTTCCAATCCGCCGTCGCGTTAACCAGTTCGGGCGCCGTGAATTAACCAAATCGTCGGAGTTGCGCGCGACTGCGTAAGATTGTTGGATCAAAAAGTAAGATCTTGTTTACATTTGAGGGTGCATGGTCGAGCCAACTTGAGGCCGACCAGTCAAGGGCCGGTGCCGCAGCAGCGATGTTGCCGCAGACATGATGTCACCTTTTCTCGAGCATTTGTTGGTTAGCATTGACTTCAGAGGCGGCTTTCGGCTGCCTCTTTTTTTGTGTTTACTTTTGCTGTGTTTGTGGGCCGCCTTGTTTGGTGAACGTCAGGGACGGCGTTCCAGCGATCTCGACACCAGGATCACCGGAACCATGCCGGCAATGACGATGATCATCGCCGCGACGGAGGCGTCTTCGACCTTGGCGCGCGAGGCGTCCTCGTAGACGAGCGTAGCGAGCGTGTTGAAGTTGAAGGGTCTCAGCATGATGGTTGCCGAGAGTTCCTTCATCGTCTCGATGAAAACGAGCAGTGCCGCCGTCAGCACGGCCGGTCGCATCATCGGCAGCAGGACCGTGCGCAGCGTCTGGCCGCTCGTGCGTCCGAGCGCGCGCGCCGCCATGTCGAGATGCGGCGACAGCTTCTGGAAACCGGCTTCGAGCGTGCCTTCCGCCATCGTCAGGAAGCGGACCGTGCAGGCATAAACGATGGCAAAGCCCGTGCCGCTCATCAGGAGGCCGGTCGAAATTCCGAGCGTATCTCTCATCTGCGCATCGACGGCGTTGTCGAGCGCTGCCAGCGGAAAGAGCACGCCGATCGCAAGGACGGTACCGGGCACGCCATAGCCGAAGGAGGCCAATCGGCCCGCCGCTTCCGTGGTCCGCGAACGTCCGGTGCGCGCCGCATAGGCAAGCACAAATCCCAGGAGCACCGCGACGAGCGCTGTCAGGCCGGAAACCAGGATGCTGTGCAAAAGCGCATTCAGGAGGCGCGGCGCCAGAAATTGATCCAGGCGTTTCAGCGCGTAATTACCGAGAATGAAGAATGGAACGCCGAACCCGGAGAGCACCGGCAGCAGGCAGGCGATCGTTGCCGCCCATTTTTTCCAGCCCGACAGAGTAAGTCTGGCAAGATCGTGGACGGCTGCCGTCGTCTTCTGGCTGGAGAAACGCTGCCTGCGGCGGGCGGCGCGCTCGACCATCATCAGGGCGACGACGAAGAGCAGCATGATACAGGCAATCTGGGCGGCGCCGGCCAGGCTGCCGCGGTTGAGCCAAGTGTCAAAAATCGAGAAGGTCAGAGTCTGGACGCCCAGGAACTCGACCGCACCGATGTCGTTCAGCGTTTCCATGGCGACAAGCGTCAGGCCGATCATGATCGCAGGCCGCGCCATCGGGATCTGGATCCGGAAAAACACCTTGAGGGGGCCGGCGCCGAGCGTGCGCGCCACATCCGCGGCCGCGCGGCCCTGCATCAGGAACATCGAGCGGCAGGCGAGATAGATATAAGGATAAAGCACCGAGCTCAGCACAAGCACCGCGCCGCCGAGCGAGCGTACGTCCGGGAACCAGTAGTCCCGGCTCGTCTGGAATCCGAAGATGAGCCGGATCAGCCCCTGGACCGGCCCGGTAAAGGTGAGGAGTTCGCCGAAGGCATAGGCCGCGAGGTAGGCGGGTATCGCAAGCGGCAGCACGAGTGCGGCAGAAAGAAAACGACGCAACGGAAATTCGCAACTCGCCACCAGCCATGCGGTCAGGATCCCGACAAAAGCTGTTACCGCACCCGTGAGCGCGACGAGCAGCAGCGTTCGTCCCGTAGCGCGCGGGATGACGTTCTCAATGAGATGCGGCCAATCGGCGCTGCCGCCGGAAACGGCAAGCCAGCCGATGGCGAGCATCGGCATAAGCACGATAGCCGAGGCGAGCACAGCCCAGATCGCGAGCAACGGATGAGCAAGGCCCGTCCCGGAACGGACATAGCGTCTTCTGAGGCTTTTGGATGTGGACTGCAAGCGATCGGTTCCGAGGCGAAGCGGCAAGTAACGACTGGCCGGAACCAACAAACTGGTTCCCGCGGGTCAACATTTCCTTACAGCATTCGTCCTCAGTTCGCCAAGACGCGTTGCGACGGGAAGGAGATTTCGACGAGCGTGCCTTCGTTCGGCGTGGAGGTGATCGAGAACTGCGCGCGGTTCGCCTCGGTCATGGCCTTGGTCAGCGGCAGGCCGAGGCCGGTACCGTCGCCTCGCTTGCGCCCGCCGGTCGTGACCTGGCGGAAGGGCTTCATCGCCTGATCGAGCTCGCCGCGTGTCATGCCGATCCCGGTGTCGCGGATCCGCAGGATGACGCCTCCGTTTGCCTCGTAGGACGTCGACACGACGATCTGGCCGCCGGATGGAGTGAAGCGGATGGCGTTCGCGAGAATATTGAGCGCGATCTGCTTGATGGACCGGCCGTCCGCGACGACCGCCGGAACGGATGCCGAGAGCGAGGTGCGGATGATCACGCGCTGGCTGTTGGCCTGCGGCTGCACCAGCGACACCGCCTCGGAAACCGCGTCGTTGATATCGACGGCACTGAAATCGAGGTCCATCTCGCCGGCTTCGATCTTCGAGATGTCGAGCAGATCGTTGACAATGTCGAGCACGTGCCTGCCCGAGCGGCCGATATCCCCGGCATATTCGATATAACGGGGGTGCCCGACCGGACCGAAATGCTCGCTCGCCATCATGTCGGAAAAGCCGATGATGGCGTTCAGCGGCGTGCGGATCTCGTGGCTCACCCTCGCCAGGAACTCCGTCTTGTGGGCGTTGGCGGTTTCCGCGGCGCGCTTGGCATTCCGCAGTTCCTCCTCCGTCCTCTTCCACTGGGTGATGTCGCGGATGACGGCACAGTAGCCGTTGGATGAGGAAAGCCGCCCGATGGTCATGAACAGCGGGATGAAGCCTCCGTTCGCCTCTCGGCCGATCACTTCGCGGCCGTCGTTCAGCACGCTCGCGACGCCATGGCCGGAAAGACCCTGCAGATAGTCGAGCACCGCCCTCTGGCTCTCATGCGCAAAGAGTGCCGCGAAGGGCTTCCCGCGGATCTCGTCCTCGTCGTAGTTGAAGAGCGCGCTTGCCGAGCCGTTCATCGTCCGCACGTCGCCTTCTTGTCCAAGGATGACGACCCCGTCGGTCGCAGTCTCCAGAATGGAGCGAAGTTCTGCGATCTCCATCCGCAGGCGGCTTGCCTCGCCCGCCGTTCCATCGCCGTCACGTGCCGCTTGCGCGCCGTCGTTGCCGCCTACCGGGGCGAGCGCGAGCATGAGCGCGCTTTTTCCCTCCCATCGGATCGAGTGAAGATGCGCGTTTACCGATGCAAGCTGGCCGTTCTGGCGGATCAGCGTCATCGTTCCGTCCGGCCGCTCGTCGACGGTGTCATCGGCATGGGCGAAGAGCGCGTCAAGGCCGCCTTCCCGCGAGAAACTCTCGAGATCGCGATACCCCGTCAGTCGCAGGAATTCCGGATTGGCATGCAGCAGCTCGTCGCCGTAATGGACGAGAAGACCGACAGGCAGGCGGTCGAGGATCTCGCTGCTCATGCCGATGGCCGGGCGCGAGGCAGGCAGCGCTTCATCGTCGCCTGAAGGCGCCGCTTTACCCTGCTCGACGGTTGCCGTCGCTTCGTCGGCCTCTTCGGCATCGGATACCCTCGGGGGTGTCTCCGTGGTCGGTGTGGATGCGGAGGCCGGTTCCTCGATGTCTTCGTCTTCCGCGCGTGTTCCGAAATGTTCGCCGAGTTGTCTCGCAATTTCGCGAAAGGCGGCCTGTTCGCCCCGCGTCAGCGTCCCGGCCGTCCCCGGCCTGCGCTGATCGAGTTCCACAATTTTGCCGGAGGATGGGCGCTCGGCGGTCTCGGCGACGCGCAGTGCCGGACGCTCGCCGTGGAAGACATCCTCTGGCTCGGCCGGCTCCTCTGGCGCCGCGTCAAAGTCCACCCATTCCCTGTCGCGATCGGGCGACTGTTCTGCGGCCGCGACGTCGGAACCAGGTTCTGCTCCGGTCTCCGTCCGCTCTCCGTGAGTGGTGGTCTCGTTCTCGCCCTCGGAGGGGATGGCAGTCGGCCGAGATTCGGCGGTGCGGCCGAGCTGCATTCCGCTGGCCTTCTCGTCGATGACCGCGTCTGCGACCCGAACGATCCCGAAGCCGCGAAAGCCATCGAATTCTCGAGACCGCGAATAGGTGGGAAGCGCGGCGAGATCGACGGGCACCTTCAGGCTCGTCCCCTCGACCGGCCAAAGAATCGTCTTGCCCGACCAGGTGTCGCGCCGACGCAGGAGCTCGCTGATCCGATTGTCGGGGTCGAGACCGTAGCGCTGGGCTAGATCGGCAAATGTCTCGCCGATCACATCGGCAGCCTTGGGACCGACGGCCGCGGCAAACTCCTCCGAAATCTCGCTGAAACGCCCCTCCGCGTCTATTTTCCACACGAAGCGGACGGCACGGCCGCCGGGCATAAAGGCAAAGCCGCGGTCACCGGTCTCACCAGCATCGCTTTGGTTTGCGGCTGTCACAGCTGGCTCGGCTGCTAGGGCAGGCTCATCGGGATTGGTGGCCGCCGCGGGCGTCGATGTCATTTCGTCGGGCTCAAGCGCCAGTTCACCTTGATCATCCGGCGCGCCCGCACCGTCGGTAGCATCCAGCTCTCTATCCGCTGACGCGGTGTCCGGCAGTTCTGAATGAGGGAGTTCTTCCAGCGCGGGCAGGTGGTCGTCGGCAGGTTGGTCGACGTTTTCTGTCGGCGTCGGCAGATCGACGTCTGCCCCTTCCGGTGCAGCTTCGGAATCGACATCCTCAAAGAGGGCTTCCACGGCGAACAGAAGGTGCAGGGCCGGGTGGTCGGATATTTTGCCGATGGCGGCGGGGAGTTCGCCTTTCTGCGTCGCGACCGGGCGCTTGATCAGCCGATCTCTATCGCGCGCGACATCCGAGACGAGAGTGCGGCGAACGTCCTCTGACAGACCCAGTTCATCGAAGCCGGAAGACTGCGCAAGAATCACGCCGTCGCCGTCGAGCACGGCCATATGCGTGTCCGGTCCGTCGAGCCCTGCGATCATCCGGGCGGCCCGCTCCTCGGTCGTCAAAGCCTTCCCGTTATGAGGCGTGGTGAACAGCACCGCGTCCTCGCCCGGGCGGATGCGGATCAGTTCCACGGACGCATTCAAGGGTAAGCGCCGGAAGCCGGAGGCTATACGAACCAGCAATTGCCGGCGGTCGCCGACGGCCGAGAGCTGCGTTGCTGCCGCACGCAACTGGCGAAGCGAGAGATCGTTTGGATCGAGCGCGGCATCGATGAAATCGTAGACGGATGCGATGCCAAACAGGCTCGCGCCCTGGTCGTTGGCCCACAATACGCGCCCGAGATCCCTGGAAAACAGGACAGACGCGTCCCCCTTGGCAAAATGATCGCGCACCCGTGCATGCACGGCAATGTCGATGAAGGGATACTGTCTCTCGGGCATGGGCAGGCCTATTGACGGATCGCTTGCGCGTTAACAGTCTATTAATACCCGGCCGATCTGCGGGGGTCCAGCAAGGGCACGGCATCGGCAACGCCTTTTGCGGCGCAAGGTTAATAGCTCTGGATTTGTGCATTGCACAATTTATATTGCAATGCACAACGAAATCGCTTATATGATGGGCAGCAACCAACCGGCGCCTCTGAAGAGGGCCACACCAAGGAGCGCATATCATGGCTACCAAGAAGACCGACGACGCATTTTCCCTTTCTTCCTTCGATCCTTCCAAGTTTGCCGACAGCTTCCGCGAGTTCGCCGAAAAGGGCGCCGCGCAGTCGAAGGACGCTTATGCCAAGATGAAGACCGCTGCCGAAGAAGCGACCAAGACCGTGGAAGCGACGCTTGAAAGCGCTCAGACCGGCACCGTCGAACTCGGTCTCAAGGCCATCGATGCGCTCCGCACAAATGCCGAAAATTCCCTTTCGCACATGGAAGCTCTGCTCGGCGTGAAGTCGCTTTCGGAGCTGGTCGAGCTCCAGACGACCTTCATCCGCAAGCAGGCCGAGCTTGCCGTCGAGCAGGCGAAGACCATGCAGGAAGCGACGAAGAAGGTCGCCGAAAACGTTGCCAAGCCTGGCAAGGACGCTGCCGAAAAGGCAATGTCGAACTTCAAGAAGGCCTGATCCGGCCGCGCCGTATCCATCGGAATCGATGCAGAGACCGGGTGGCTTGCCATCCGGTCTTTTTGCTGAATAATCTGAAGTTAAGGCTTGCAAATCAGCGGCAGTGCCCGTATGTGAGCCGCCAAGCGACACATGTCGCTTGCCCGAGTGCGGTTGTAGCTCAGTTGGTTAGAGCGCAGGTTTGTGGCACCTGAGGTCGGTGGTTCGAGACCACCCAACCGTACCATTTCTCCTTCCTTGCATTTCGAAGATTATGCGCCCGCCCCGGCCACGCTGCCGGCGAACTTCAATACGGCACCTGGCGTAGAGATCAGATGAAAATCTGATGCTCCGCCGCCACCAGTTCCTGCAGAAACGAGACGACGGTGCGCACGCGCACGAGATCGCGTGCGCTTTCGTGATAGGTCGTCCAATAGGCGCGCCGGATGGTTGTTTCCGGCAGGATGCGTTTGAGCTCGGGGACCTGGCGGGCAATGTAGTTGTGCAGAATGCCGATCCCGGCACTGGAGCGGACCGCTTCCGTCTGTCCCGTGGCGCTCGAAATCTCGAAGGAAGCGTCCCAACTGCGCATGATCTCGGCGGAGAAATTGAGTGAGGGCGTGAAGATCAGGTCCTCGACATAGCCGATCCGGCGATGGTCCTTGAGATCGTCGATCGTTCGAGGTGTACCATAGAGGGCAAGATAATCTGCCGATGCGTAAAGCCCCAGTGTATAATCGGTCAGCTTGGATGAAACGAGACGTCCCTGTTCCGGGCGCTCGATGGTGATCGCGATATCGGCCTCGCGCTGCGACAGCGAGAAGGAGCGCGGAACGGGAACGAGCTGCAGCTTGAGTTCCGGATAGCGCGCCGTAAGCCGCCCGAGGCGTGGCGCCAGGAAGGAGACGCCGAAACCGTCCGGTGCGCCGATGCGCACGGTGCCGGCAATCGCCGTGTCGATCCGGCCGATCTGCGATTGAGCCGCGAGCATTTCGGTTTCCATGCGTTCGGCGGCGGCAAGGAAGACTTCCCCCTCGGCCGTCAGTTCGCAGCCGTTCGGACGCCGGACGAGAAGCCTCGTCTTCAGTGTTTCCTCAAGCGCCGTCACCCGGCGGCTGAGGGTGGCGTGATTGATGCCGAGCCGCTTCGAGGCAGCGAGAATTTGGCCCGTTCGCGCCACCGCGAGAAACACTCTGACATCGTCCCAATCCACGCTGCAGCTCCATGGGCTTTAATTTTTGCACAACGGTTCCTGAATATCGGAAATTGAATTGTTCAAATCGTAGTGCGATCATGGGACCACAATCAAGATCAGGAGGAGCACTCAATGTACGAAATCGGACATTTCATTAACGGCGAGCGTGTTGCCGGCAAAAGCGGTCGCGTAAGCAACATCTTCAACCCCGCGACCGGTGAGGTTCAGGGGACCGTGGCGCTTGCAAGCGACGCGGAGCTTGCCGCGGCGGTCGAAAGCGCGAAGGCCGCGCAGCCGAAGTGGGCTGCCACCAATCCGCAGCGCCGCGCTCGCGTTTTCATGAAGTTCGTCCAGCTCCTCAACGAAAACATGAACGAGCTGGCCGAGACGCTCTCGCGCGAGCATGGCAAGACGATCGAAGATGCCAAGGGCGACATCGTTCGCGGTCTTGAGGTTTGCGAATTCGTCATCGGCGTTCCGCATCTCCAGAAGAGCGAGTTCACCGAGGGCGCCGGCCCGGGCATCGACATGTATTCGATCCGCCAGGCTGTCGGCATCGGTGCCGGCATTACCCCGTTCAACTTCCCGGCGATGATCCCGATGTGGATGTTCGCCCCGGCGATCGCCTGCGGCAACGCCTTCATCCTGAAGCCGTCGGAGCGTGACCCGTCCGTGCCGATCCGCCTTGCCGAACTGATGATCGAGGCTGGTCTGCCTGCCGGTGTGCTCAACGTGGTCAATGGCGACAAGGGCGCGGTCGACGCGATCCTGACGCATCCGGATATTTCCGCCGTTTCCTTCGTCGGCTCGACCCCGATTGCCCGTTATGTCTACGGCACCGCGGCGATGAACGGCAAGCGCGCCCAGTGCTTCGGCGGCGCCAAGAACCACATGGTCATCATGCCGGACGCCGATCTCGACCAGGCTGCCAATGCGCTGATCGGCGCCGGTTACGGCTCCGCCGGCGAGCGCTGCATGGCGATCTCGGTCGCCGTCCCGGTGGGCGAAGAAACCGCAAACCGGCTGATCGACAAGCTGGTGCCGATGGTCGAGAGCCTGCGCATCGGCCCCTATACCGACGAGAAGGCCGATATGGGGCCGGTCGTCACCAAGGAGGCCGAACAGCGTATCAGGAGCCTGATCGACAGCGGCATCGAGCAGGGCGCGAAGCTCGTCGTCGACGGCCGCGACTTCAAGCTGCAGGGCTATGAGAACGGCCATTTCATCGGCGGCTGCCTGTTCGACCACGTGACCCCGGACATGGACATCTACAAGACGGAGATCTTCGGACCGGTTCTCTCGGTCGTGCGTGCAAAGAACTACGAGGAAGCGCTGTCGCTGCCGATGAAGCACGAGTACGGCAACGGTGTCGCTATCTACACTCGAGACGGCGATGCAGCGCGCGACTTCGCCTCTCGTATCAACATCGGCATGGTCGGCGTCAACGTGCCGATCCCGGTTCCGCTCGCCTACCACTCCTTCGGTGGCTGGAAGTCCTCTTCCTTCGGCGATCTCAACCAGCACGGAACGGACTCGTTCAAGTTCTGGACCAAGACGAAAACCATCACGTCCCGTTGGCCGTCCGGTATCAAGGATGGCGCCGAGTTCTCCATCCCGACGATGAGGTGAGGAACACAAAGATCGCCCAATCTCGGGTCCTCCCATCTGGGCCTCCTTCGGGAGGCCCTTTTTTGTTGCATCGGGTGTGGCGGTACAACTAACGTCGCTGCATCGATCGGAGATTCGCGATATCGGGGGATAGCGGCGGTTTCCGCATGGATGCATTTCGAGTGCGCCGGGCGGACATCTCTTCGCCTGGCGTTTGGAACTCAGCGCGAGGGGGAAATCATGGCATTGAGCGAGCCGGCAGCGATGCCGGCATATCTTGATCGTCGCAACAATTTCGGCCGCTCGCCGGCAGGCGGCTTCCAGCGCTTGTCCTTTGCCGGCAGCGCCACTGAATATTTCGGGATCTGGATCGTCAATATCCTGCTGACGATTGTCACGTTCGGCATTTATTCGGCATGGGCGAAGGTTCGCCGCAACCGCTACTTCTACGGCAACACCGTGCTGCTTGGCCGTGGCTTCGAGTATCACGCCAAGGGTGGCCAGATCCTCATCGGCCGGCTGATCGTGTTCGCCTATCTGATCTTCTACAACGTCGTGCTCACCGTCATGCCGCTCGCCGGCTTGGTAATCGGCCTGTTGTTCTTCTTCTTCGTGCCGTGGCTCCTTACCCGTGGCTTGCGTTTCAGCGCCCGGGTCACAAGCTACCGCAACGTGCGCTTCGACTTTGTCGGGCGGACCGGTGGCGCGTTCTTGGCGTTCATCGTCGGTCCGGTGCTTGCAGCGCTGACGCTCGGCATCCTTGCGCCACTGGCCAGTCGCTGGTCGTACCGCTACATCGGCAACAACCTCCGCTACGGGCGCAAGCCCTTCGCAACCGATCCATCCCTTGGCGCGATCTACAAGACCTGGCTGCCGTCAGCGGCGATGATCCTTCTTGGATTGCTGATCATCGGAGTTATCATCGCGATCAATATTACCGCAATGGCGCCATTGATGGACGACCCCGACGCAATTTCGGACGAGCTTCAAGCCTCGATCGGGGTGCTGACGGTGTTCATCTATGTTCTGATCTTCGCCGTCTTCGGGACAGCATCCCTGTTTTACCGTGCGGGGGTGCGGAACGTCGCCTGGTCCGCCACGACCTTCGACGGCAAGCATCGCTTGTTGAGTGATCTCTCCCGGTTTCGCTACACATGGATTGCCGTGTCGAACTTCGTCGTCACACTGGTCACCCTCGGCCTGATGCGGCCATGGGCGGCGGTTCGCATGGCCACTTACGTCAACGAGCACACGGCTGTCCGTTTCGAGGGCGAAGTCGGAGAGATCTTCTCGGCGATCGAGCAGGAGGGGTCTGCTGTCGGGGCGGAGTTCATGGATATTGAAGGTTTCGACTTTGGCTTCTGACAATCCGATCATTGCGCTTGGGGAGTGGCATCCGGCCGGTTCGAGCCGCTCGGTGCCCTCGCGCCTCGCCGAGGCCGGAGAGCGCCTGACGGTACACGACGATGCAGGCGCTGAACTCAGCAACGGCAAGCTGTCGGCTGTCGAGATTTCGCCGCGAGTCGGCGCTGTCCCACGTCGGATCACTTTCCCCGATGGATCGCTTTTCGAGACAAGCGACAACGCCGCGATCGATCGGTTCCTCACGCGAAAAGGCCGGGGCAGGGAAGGGATCATCCACCGGATGGAGCGATTTCATCCGCGCCTTATCGCCTTCGTCGCCGCTGCCATCCTTTTGGGCACTCTGATCTATCGCCTGGCCTTGCCCGCCCTCGTCGAAGTCGCCGTTGCCGTGACCCCGCCCGTCGTGCCGCGGATCATGTCGTCGAGCACGCTCGAGGCCCTGGACCGGACAGTGCTCGGCGACTCCGAGCTCGACGAGGCGCGGCGCGGCAGGATTCTCGAGGGCTTCCGGGCCATCGCGGCGTTCTCAGGCCGAGGGAAGGAGGACTTTACGCTCAACTTCCGCAAGGGTGGCGCGATCGGTCCCAACGCCTTTGCCCTGCCGGACGGCACCCTGATCCTAACCGATGAGCTGGTCGAACTGGCCGGCAACGATACGGAGATGATCGTCGGCGTGCTCGCCCATGAAATAGGGCATGTCGAACTTAAGCACAGTCTCCGGCAGATCTATCGCGCCGCCGGCGTTGCCGCGCTCATCATGCTGATCGCCGGTGACATCGGCTCCGGCGCTGAGGACGTGCTTGTCCAGGGCGGCGGTCTCCTGTCGCTTTCCTACTCACGCTCGGCAGAGGCGGCGGCTGACCGGCATTCGGTCGAGCTGATGTCGAAAGCCGGCCGAGATCCGACCGCGATCGCGCGCTTCTTCCAACTTATCGAGATGAAGCTCGAGGATCACTCCGAGACAAGCCTATTTTCAACGCATCCCGGTACGCCCGAGCGGCGTAAGGCGATCCTGGATCTGGCAGCCGAACTGCGGGCGCAGCCGTGATCGTCGCGCAAATGAAAACAGCGGGCGTTCGGGCCCGCTGCTTCTATCGTCCATAATTACTCCGCCTAATCCTGCGGGCCGTCGTTGAAACCGACCTTGTCGACCAGTTCCGAAGCCTTCTTGCGGTTGGCCGCGATATCGGCAAGCGGCAGCGTATCCGGCTTGATCGTGCCGAAGGACTTGACGATTTCGGAAGGCTCGGCGCCCGGAAGTACCGGGTATTCGAAAACCTGCTCGGCATAGATCTTCTGCGCTTCGCCTTCGGACAGGAACTCCATCAGCTTGATGGCGTTGTCCTTGTTCGGCGCGTTCTTGGCGAGCGCCATGCCGGAGATGTTGACATGGGTGCCGCGGTCCTTGCTGTTCGGGAAGAGGACCTTGATGGCCGCCGCCCATTCCTTCTGCTCCGGCTCCCTTTCATTGGTCATCATGAGGCCGACGTAATAGGTGTTGCCAAGGGCGAGGTCGCATTCACCGGCAAGAATGGCCTTCGCCTGGTCGCGGTCGCCGCCGTCGGGCTTCTTGGCGAGGTTGTTTCTGAGACCCGTCAGCCACTTCTCCGTTTCGGCTTCGCCATGATGGGCAACCATCGAGGCGAAGAGACCGATATTGTAGGAGTGCTGGCCGTCGCGCGTGCAGATCTTGCCCTTCCACTTCGGGTCAGCGAGCTCTTCATAGGTGATGTCGTTCTCGGCCACGCGCTCCTTCGAGGCGTAGACGACACGGCCGCGCGTGGTCAGGCCGAACCAGTTGCCGTCAGGATCGCGGAAATGCGCCGGGATATCCTTGTTGATCGTCTCGTTGGCGACCGGCTGCGTGACGCCGGCGTCCTTCGCCTCCGTGAGGCGGCTGATATCGACGGTCAGGATGACGTCGGCAGGGGAGTTTGCGCCTTCCGCCTGGATACGCTCGACGAGACCCTTGTCAAGGAAGAGCACATTGGTGGTGATGCCGGTCTTCTTGGTAAAGGCGTCCAGCAGCGGCTGAATCAGATCCGGCTGGCGATAGGAATAGATGTTGACCTCGCCGTCCGCCCAGACCGGTGCCGTCGAAGCAAACAGCGTCGCGGTGATCGACAGCGCCCCGATCATCGTCGTTGACATGCGCATGGTGCCCTCCATTTTCGCTTTGCTTGTAACTTAACAAAATCAGTCATCTTTTGACGCCGCGCGCACGGACAGTCAACTGCGAAATAGGTGGCCATCCATCAGAAGTGATTTTTGCTGTTTTTTGGAATTGTTCCAAACTGCGATCCGTCCTATATGATGAAAACATGAATTTCTCGATTCCGGAGTGAATTATGCGTCTGACGAAGCAAACGAACTACGCGGTTCGCATGCTGATGTACTGTGCAGCGAACGGCGAGAAGCTCAGCCGCATCCCTGAGATCGCCAAGGCCTACGGCGTCTCCGAGTTGTTTCTTTTCAAGATATTGCAGCCGCTGACCAAAGCGGGCCTGGTGGAAACCGTCCGCGGCCGCAATGGCGGTGTACGATTGCCGAAGCCGGCGTCGGAGATCAGCCTCTTCGACGTCGTGAAGGTCACCGAAGACAGTTTTGCCATGGCGGAATGCTTTGAGGCTGGTGAGATCGACTGTCCGCTGGTGGATAGCTGCGGCCTCAACGCGGCCTTGCGGAAGGCGTTGAATGCCTTCTTCGAAGTGCTTCAGGGTTATTCGATCGACGATCTGGTCAAGGCCCGGCCGCAGATCAACTTCCTTCTCGGCCTTGACGGAACGGCACAGGTGCGCACCTCGGCGGCTTGATTGTCCGCCCCTCGTGGCGGCCGTACTTTTTCGGCCGCCGTTACTCCTCCGGCAAATATTCCCTCAGGATGAATTCGATCGCCGTCGGGTCGATTTCCGATTTGTCGATGCGAAAATCGGCGCCGTATTCTTCCAGGTTCTGGAAATAGGGGTCGCCCGGCGAGGACGATATGACGCCGATCGGGCCAATGAAGCCCTGATGCCTCAGTGCGGGAACGGTCTCGCGAAAATCGCCGAGAGGATGTACGAGATTGTCCAGCAGGACCATCGAGACCGGTTTGCCGGAAAGAAGAAAGGCGATCGCGCTGTCCATCGTCCGGCAGTAGTGCAATTCTATGTCGATGCTGTCCACTTTCCTGATCAGCCCGCTGAGGATCAGGTTTTCCGCCGGGTTGTCGTCAACGAGCAAGATGTGGGCTTTCCGTGTCATGACCGTTCACATCCCTGATTGATCGGCGGCCCATGCGGGAAGCATGCCGCTCGCGTGGCTTTGCCGGCCGCTCCGGCAACTTCACTCGATAATCTGTTCTCGTATCGCTTTCGCGACCATTTGCGTCCGGTTGACCACATCGAGCTTCTTGAGGATCGTTGCGGTATGGGAATTCACGGTGTGTTCCGAGACTGAGACGATCAGGGCGATCTCACTGGCTGTCTTTCCGTGCGAAATCCACTTGAGTATTTCGGTTTCCCTCGGCGTCAGCCCCATGCCAGCCTTGTTGGCGAGCATTGCCCGATAGAAATAATCGAAGGCCGATGCCGCGCTGTAGCACAGCTCGTAGTGCTCGCCCTGTTCGATGTCCTCGCCATCGCCGAGAAAGAGCACGGCATAGCGCGCTCCCGTCGTTGCCGCGTTGACTGGCACGCAAAGCAAGAGCTCGAAGCCGAGTTGGGAAACGAGGCTCTGACCTCTCAGCGCCGGATCATTCGCGCGCCATACCGACGAGATGTTCGAGGCATGCAATGCCTTGTAGACGATGGAGTCGCCGAAACGGTGACGCTTGTCGTATTCCTCGGTGAGGCCGGAGGGGAGGTCGTGGAGGACCAGACGACTGGAAAGCATGCAGGCGTCATTCTCGTTGCCGAGTTGCAGGATGCCGAAATGCCCGAAGCCGAAACGCAGCGCCAATGTGTGAAAGATGCGGAAGAAATCCACGCGGTTGAGCGCCTTCTCCAGCTCCTCGTGAAGGTCGTAGCGCCTGTGATTTTCCTGCAAGACTGCCACGCCGCGGCTATCTCCCTATATCCGCGCGGCAGTTTGCCGGCCAACCTGACATGGACACGAGCTCCACGTCGCCGGCCAGATCCTTCACATGGATATCACCCACGCCGAATGTTCCCCCCGAAATCCGTATGCATTCTATTGCACGACAGACGTTGTGTTTCTACTGCACTATTTGGGGGATTTCACGGGATGGCCAAGCGACCCAACTCGCACGATTTGACTCGCCCATGATGCGTCTTTCTGGCGCGTCAGGCGCGAAAGCGCTGTCAATTTCGTTGTCCAGGCGGTAAACGCGCCCTTGAAGACGGACATCCGCCGAAACGGATGTACCGGGTTCCTGTTGGAAATCGTGGATACTCGCGCAAGCTCTACTTAAGGAAGAATTTTTCGCATAGACAAATTTCTGCAGTGACTTATTGCATTGCGACGCCAAATGTCGTTCCATCCGCCCTTGACCGGGTGTAAACGTCATTCCGCGTCAGGAAAAATGCGAGAACAAAAAACAAATCTGGGAAGCAAGCTCATGAAAAAGCTAACTACTCTCTTTGCAGCGACGGCGCTTGCCACGCTGATGGCCGGCTCTGCCTGGTCGAAGACGTTCGTCTACTGCTCTGAAGGTTCGCCGGAGGGCTTTGATCCGGGCCTCTACACGGCCGGTACGACCTTCGACGCTTCCGCGCACACCGTTTACAACCGCCTGCTCGAATTCAAGAAGGGCACGACCGAGACCGAGCCGGGGCTTGCTGAAAGCTGGACGATCTCTGACGATGGCCTCGAATACACCTTCAAGCTCCGTCCGGGTGTCAAATTCCAGACGACCGAGTTCTTCACCCCGACCCGTGAGCTGAACGCCGACGACGTGATCTTCTCGCTCGAGCGGCAGTGGAAGCCCGACCATCCGTGGCATGGTTACGTGACGGGTGGTTCCTGGGAATACTTCGCCGGCATGGGTTTGCCGGATGTGCTCGAGTCGATCGAGAAGGTCGACGACATGACGGTGAAGATCAAGCTGAAGCGCAAGGAAGCACCGTTCCTCGCCAACCTTGCCATGCCCTTCGCATCGATCATGTCGAAAGAATATGCCGATAAGCTGCAGGCAGACGGCAAGATGAACCAGCTCAACCAGATGCCGCTCGGCACCGGTCCGTTCGCCTTTGTCGGCTACCAGCAGGACGCGGTCATTCGTTACAAGGCCAACCCGGACTATTGGGGTGGAAAACAGAAAATCGACGATCTGGTCTTCTCGATCACCACTGACGCCGCCGTCCGTTACCAGAAGCTGCAAGCCGGCGAATGCCACCTGATGCCCTATCCGAATGCGGCCGACGTCGAAGCCATGAAGGCGGATCCGAACCTCAAGGTGATGGAGCAGGCCGGTCTCAATGTTGCCTATCTGGCCTACAATACGACGCAGCCCCCCTTCGACAAGCTCGAAGTTCGCAAGGCGCTGAACAAGGCGATCAACAAGCAGGCAATCGTCGATGCCGTCTTCCAGGGCCAGGCTACCACGGCGTCGAACCCGATTCCGCCGACGATGTGGTCCTATGACGACACCATCGCGGACGATACCTACGAGCCGGAAGTCGCCAAGAAGATGCTCGAGGATGCCGGCGTCAAGGATCTCTCGATGAAGATCTGGGCGATGCCGGTTGCGCGGCCGTACATGCTGAACGCACGTCGCACTGCCGAACTGATGCAGGCCGACTTCGCCAAGATCGGCGTCAAGGTCGAGATCGTCTCCTATGAGTGGGCCGAGTATCTCGAAAAGTCGAAGGCGAAGGATCGCGACGGTGCCGTGATCCTCGGATGGACGGGTGACAACGGTGATCCGGACAACTTCCTCGACACGCTGCTTGGTTGCGATGCTGTCGGCGGCAACAACCGCGCCCAGTGGTGCAACAAGGAGTTCGACGATCTGGTGACCAAGGCCAAGGAGGCGACTGACGTTGCGGAGCGCACAAAGCTCTACCAGCAGGCTCAGGCCGTCTTCAAGAGGGAAGCGCCGTGGGCAACGCTCGACCACTCGCTCTCCATCGTCCCGATGCGCAAGAACGTCGAAGGCTTCGTGCAGAGCCCGCTCGGCGACTTTGCTTTCGACGGCGTTGACATTGTAGAGTAATCTTACCGACTGACCCGAAGGGGGCGTTTGCCGTTGGGCGAGCGCCCCTCTTCCTTTTTGCCAGTGCTGCCGCTCACCAATTCGCGGCGCCGACGGCATGAGGTTTGACTATGTTTCGATTTCTTCTGGGGCGCTTGGCGGTGCTGATCCCGACTTTCATCGGGGTTTCGATCATCGCCTTTTCCTTCATCCGCCTGCTTCCTGGTGACCCTGTCGCGCTGCTTTCCGGCGAACGGGTGATGTCGCCGGAGCGCCACGCGGAAATTTCACACCAGTTGGGCTTCGATCGCCCGATTGTCGTGCAGTACCTCGATTATCTCTGGGGCGTTCTTCACGGTGATTTCGGGCTGTCGATCGTCACCAAGAGGCCCGTGATCGATCAATTCCTGGAGCTCTTCCCGGCGACGGTCGAACTCTCGCTTTGCGCGATCATCTTCGCCGTCGTTGTCGGCATCCCCGCGGGTGTCGTTGCGGCAATCAAGCGCGGCTCCATCTTCGACCAGATCATCATGGGCACAGCGCTCGTCGGCTTCTCGATGCCGATTTTCTGGTGGGGCCTGCTTTTGATCATCGTCGTCTCCGGCATGTTGCAGTGGACGCCGGTGTCCGGACGTATCTCGCTGATGTTCTTCTTTCCGTCCGTCACCGGCTTCATGCTGGTCGATTCGCTGTTGTCGGGGCAGGAGGGGGCGTTCCAGTCCGCGTTCAGTCATCTCATTCTGCCGACGATCGTGCTCGGCACCATTCCGCTTGCCGTCATCGCGCGGCAGACCCGCTCGGCGATGCTCGAGGTGCTGTCGGAGGATTATGTGCGCACGGCCCGTGCAAAGGGGCTTCCGACGTTCCGCGTTGTCGGTATCCACGCCTTGCGCAACGCGATGATTCCGGTCGTGACCACCATCGGTCTCCAGATCGGTGTCATGCTGGCGGGCGCCATTCTGACAGAGACAATCTTCTCCTGGCCGGGCATCGGCAAATGGATGGTCGATTCGGTTTTCCGCCGGGACTACGCCGTTATTCAGGGCGGACTCCTCATCATCGCCGGCGTCATCATGCTGGTGAACCTCGCCGTAGACTTGCTCTACGGATTGATCAACCCCCGTATCCGGCATTGAGGAGGGCGATATGACCGAAGTTACCGCAACAAGCCCCATATCGACCGATCCGTCCCGCCGGGCGAGGCTCGCCGAATTCTGGTACTATTTTTCGGAGAACCGTGGCGCCGTCATCGGTTTGGTCTTCTTCCTGTTCCTGGTACTGCTTGCCGTATGCGCTCCGCTTATTGCGCCGCATGACCCGACCATTCAGTACCGCGAAGCCGTCCTGCTTCCGCCGTTCTGGGAGGAGGGCGGTCGCGCGGCATTCCTTCTCGGAACCGATGCCGTCGGCCGCGACATGCTCTCCCGCCTGATCTACGGTACGCGGTTTTCGCTGTTCGTCGGCGTCATCGTGACCACATTGTCGCTGATCGGCGGCATCCTCATCGGCGTCATTGCCGGCTATTTCCGGGGATGGGTCGATACTGTCATCATGCGGATCATGGACATTATCCTGGCGTTTCCGTCGCTGCTGTTGGCGCTGGTTCTGGTCGCCGTGCTCGGTCCCGGTCTTACCAATGCGATGATCGCGATCGCGCTGGTGTTCCAGCCGCATTTCGTGCGGCTGACCAGGGCAGCGGTGATGACGGAGAAGACCCGGGACTATGTCGTGGCGGCCAAGGTCGCTGGCGCGGGCCACCTGAGGCTGATGTTCAAGACCATCCTGCCGAACTGCATGGCGCCCCTTATCGTTCAGGCGACGCTCTCCTTTTCGAGTGCGATCCTCGATGCGGCGGCGCTCGGCTTTCTCGGCATGGGTGCGCAGCCGCCAACGCCGGAATGGGGAACGATGCTTGCTGAAGCGCGCGAATTCATTCTGCGTGCCTGGTGGGTCGTGACGCTTCCCGGCCTTGCGATTCTCGCGACCGTTCTCGCAATCAATCTCATGGGCGATGGCCTGCGTGATGCTCTCGACCCCAAGCTGAAGAGGTCCTGACATGGCGCTTCTCGAAATTGAAAATCTCGTCGTTGAATTCCAGACGTCCTCCGGGCCTTTTCGGGCCGTCGACGGCGTTTCGCTCAAGGTGCATGAGGGCGAGGTCCTGGCGATCGTCGGGGAATCGGGCTCAGGCAAGTCGGTGTCGATGCTTGCCGCGATGGGGCTTTTGCCTTGGACCGCGAAGGTGACGGCGAACAAGCTTGCCTTCAATGGACGGGACCTTCTGAAGATGTCCGCGGCTGACCGTCGCAAGATTGTCGGCAAGGACATCGCCATGATCTTCCAGGAGCCGATCGCCAGCCTCAATCCGTGCTTCACGGTCGGCTTCCAGATCGAGGAAGTGCTGCGCATCCATATGGGGCTCGACCGCAAGGCGCGACGCAAGCGCGCGATCGAACTTTTCGAGGCCGTCGGTATTCCTGAACCGGCCGAGCGCCTCGGCCATTTTCCGCATCAGATGTCGGGCGGACAGTGCCAGCGCGTCATGATCGCGATTGCACTTGCCTGCAACCCGAAGCTCCTCATCGCGGATGAGCCGACGACCGCTCTCGACGTGACGATCCAGAAGCAGATCCTCGATCTTCTGATGAGACTGCAGCAGGAATACCGCATGGGCCTCATCATGATCACCCACAACATGGGCGTGGTGGCGGAAACGGCGGATCGTGTCGTCGTTCAATACAAGGGTCGCAAGATCGAGGAGGCAGATGTGCTGTCGCTGTTCGAGTCGCCGAAGAGCAACTACACGCGCGCGCTTCTTGCTGCCCTGCCGGAGAACGCGACGGGCGACCGCCTGCCGACGATCTCCGAACTCTTCAACGACCAGCAGATGCTGGAGGGAGCCACTCGATGACCCATGTTCTCGAAGCCCGCAACCTGGTGCGCGACTATCACATTCCCGGCAACCTGCTGCGTAAGGCGCGCACTGTCCATGCGCTTAAAGGCGTAAGCTTCACCGTGGACGAGGGAAAGACGCTGGCGATCGTTGGCGAAAGCGGCTGCGGAAAGTCAACGCTTGGCCGCATCATCACGCTGATCGATCCCGCGACATCGGGCGAGTTGCTGATCGACGGAAAGAAGGTCGACATCGCGAGAGACGGCCTGACATCGGAAATGCGCCGCAAGGTGCAGATCGTTTTCCAGAATCCTTATGGCTCGCTCAATCCTCGCCAGAAGATCGGCGACATCCTGGCGGAGCCGCTCGTCATCAACACCAAGGCGCCGGCCGACGAGCGCCGTGACCGTGCCATGACGATGCTGAAAAAAGTGGGTCTCGACGAGAAACACTATAATCGCTATCCGCACATGTTCTCGGGCGGCCAGCGCCAGCGCATCGCCATTGCGCGCGCCTTGATGCTCAATCCCAGCCTGCTCGTGTTGGATGAGCCGGTCTCCGCGCTCGATCTGTCGGTTCAGGCGCAGGTGCTCAACCTGCTCGCGGACCTGCAGGACGAGTTCCACTTAACCTATGTCTTCATCAGCCATGATCTCTCGGTGGTGCGCTACATCGCCGACGACGTGATGGTGATGTATTACGGCGAAGCGGTGGAATACGGCGGCCGCGACGAGGTCTTCGCGGATCCCAAGCACAGCTATACCAAGACCCTGTTTGCCGCCACACCGCGCGCAGACATTGCCAGCATCAAGGCGCGTCTTGCAAAGAAAGCGGCTTGAAGCCTGCTCGGGTCAGGACGGAATCTGCCGTTCGATCAGGGATATTCGATGTGGGGGACAAGGGCGGCTCCTTGGCCTCGATCTGCCTTTGGTGTAGAGCTTCTGCGCCGCCACCGACTCGCCTTCAGGCGGCGGGCGGACGCTATCGGCCGGCCGGAAGAGCGCCGGCCCAAACTTCAGGATGATGACAATGGAAATCAAGCGCTTTGAAACCGGCCCGCGTATGAGCCAGGCCGTGGTCTATAACAACACGGTTTACCTGGCCGGCCAGGTCGGCAACGCCGGTGACGACGTCGTCACCCAGACGAAGCAGGCGCTCGCCGAAGTCGATCGTCTTCTCGCCCTCGCAGGCACGGACAAGACGCGCATCCTGTCGGCAACGATCTGGCTCGCGGACATGGCCGACTTCGCCAAGATGAATTCCGTTTGGGACGCCTGGGTGCCGCAGGGCCATACGCCCGCCCGTGCGACAGGCGAAGCCAAGCTCGCAACACCGGAATACCTCGTCGAAGTCATTGTCACTGCTGCCGCGTAAGTCCTTCCTTTTTCGGCTGAATGAATGCGCGCCGTCGTGCCTTGTGCACGGCGGCGTTTCGCTTCGGCCGGGCGGACTTACCGCCTTACGGGGGCGCGCGTCCTATCGGGCGCAAAGGACACTGTAGCACTTTGAATTTTTACATGTTTTATCCCTGAATCGGCGACGATTTAAGGGAACCTGTAGTAGGAACCAAGCACTCGCTCGGGCGTTTATCGGTCATTCCTAACGGAAGGAAATGACCAATGCTCTACTGGCTGCCCCGCTTTTTCGTGCTGGCGCTCGCAGGGATCGTAATCGGTTTCGGCCTCCTCCCGCAGACAACGGATGAAGTGGCGCGCATGCTGCTGATAATCGTTCTGGGGTTGGGCCTGCTCTCCCTGACGCTCCATCTATTCCCACCCGGACAACGCTGAGCGACGCCTTTGTGAAATGCGAATGTGTCGGGTGCGGGAGCGGGGGCGGAATGTTCCGGATTGCAGTCTGAAAAGAAGGATGCGATGCAAATTACGACTGACCGCAAACCGGAACGCAGCGTGGGCAAGAATATCGCCCTGGCCGAATCGCCGACGGTCGTCGTGCGAAAGCGCAACGGGATTGAGGCTTTGGTCGCGCTAAGCACGGTGGGCCTCTTCGTCATCGCCTGCTCGGCGGCCGTCTATTCCATGGAAGCAATCCTCATGCCGATCACGCTGGCGATTATCGTTGGCATCGTGCTTGGCAGGGCGGCCGACGAATTGGAGAGATTCGGCCTGCCGCCGATCTTCGGCGGCCTTTTGCTGGCGCTTGTCTTCGTGCTCGGGCTGTCTTCGCTGGTGAATGCACTTCTCGGCCCCATCACCGACATCGCGCGTGAGGCACCCCGGCTGGCCGAGGGCGTCGTGGATCGGATATTGCCGTTCATCGAGCGGTTCACCTGGTTGAGAATGGCACTGATACGCAATGCCGACCCGAATGCACTTGCCGACGCGCTCGTAAAGAACGCCGGCCCCATGCTTGGAACCGTTGCAGCAGGCTTGACGCCGGCACTCATCCAGACACTGATCTTTCTGGCAGCCCTTGTGCTTTTCCTTCTCGGCCGCCTACAACTGCGCAACAGCATTATCCTTGCCTTTGCCAGCAGGGATCGTCGCTTGAACGCGATCCGGATCATGAACGCAACCGAGGATGCCCTCGCCCAGTATTTTTCGACTGCGAGCCTCATCTATCTGGTGCTCGGCGTGATGACGATGGTGATCGCGTTTGTCGGCGGGTTGACCATGGCGCCGCTGTGGGGGTTGTTTGCCTTCGTCTCGAGTTTCATCCCCTATCTGGGTGTGACTTTCATGACGCTGTCGCTTCTCGTCGGCGGATTGATGACGCACGACGCGCTGCTGCTCGGGATTGCGCCCGCTGTTGCCTTCTTCGTCGTGCATCTGCTCATGGAAAATCTCGTCGTCCCAGCGGTCGTGGGGCACCGCTTCGCGGTCAATCCATTCCTGATTTTCATCGCGATCATTTTCTGGACCTGGATGTGGGGCGCCGTTGGCGCGCTTCTGGCGCTACCCCTGTCACTTATCGCCATGACCGTTTTCGAGCAGGTGCGCGAACCGCCTGCCGAGCGGCAGTTGCCGGAGTGAGGTCGGATCCGATACCGGGTAGCTGGCGGCGCGGGCCGCTACGGCACCGCGCGTCTTTCAGACGCGCAAAGCTCGCTGTGGCACTTTGAATTGCCGCATGCCTTTACCCTTGAATCGGCTGCGATTTAAGCAAGCATGCAGTGGCTTAGGGGCGCCCGGTGCGCGCCTGCTCGTCGAAGAACAGGGCTTGGCTGATCAGCGCCTTCACCATTTCCGGATTGAAGGGCTTCGTTACCAGAAAAGCCGGCTCAGGCTTCTTGCCTGTCAGGAGCCGCTCGGGGAAGGCCGTAATGAAGATCACCGGCACGGTGGTTTCCGCCAGGATATCGTTGACGGCGTCGATACCCGAACTGCCGTCGGCGAGCTGGATATCGGCAAGAACCATTTTCGGCGAAGTCGTCCGATAGAGTTCGAGCGCCTCGCGATACGTTCGAGCAATCCCGGTGACGCGATGTCCGAGGCTTGTCACCATGTCCTCGATATCCATGGCGATCAGCGGTTCGTCTTCGATAATCATGACCTCGGTCGCCACCTGACGGGAAATGTCCTGTGACGCCCCGGCGAGCAGAGTGGTCAAGGCGCCCGGGTCAAGGTTCATGATTTCGGCCGCCTCGCTCGTGGAAAAGCCTTCGACCGCGATCAGCAGGAATGCCTGGCGCGGTGCCGGTGCGATCAGCGACAGATTGGCTGCGGCCTGGCGCTCCCAGGCGAAGGGTGATGTCAATTGCGTGCGATCGATTTCGAGCCTGTCGAACAGGCTGCAGAACAGCTTGTAGAGAGCGATTCGGTCGTCGGAGGCGGTCGGAAACAGGCTGACGTCCTCGATCAGCGCCTCGAGCACGGCGGCAACATAGGCGTCTCCTGCGGCTTGCGAGCCCGTGACGGCGCGGGCATAGCGTCGCAGATAGGGAAGATGTGGCGCAATCCTGGTCGAAAGTGACATTTAGGGTTTCCTAAACTATTGTGCCGGTATGGTCCCGGTCTTGCGGACAATGGGCGTGCAGCAGGATACGTCAATGTTTTGAGCACGTCTTTCGGATAATGGAAAGCCTAGAGTAGACAGATGACGGGCATATGGGACAGGAATGGCCGGAACAGGGGGATACGGCCTTCGGCGCGCGGAAGCGGAAAATGAACGGGCCTTCCGGACGGCGCAAGGCGCCGGGCGCTGCCTCGATGAACGATCCGAGCGCACAGATCGCATCGAAATTGAAGGCGCTTTACCAAGCCTTGGAAAACGAACCAATTCCGCGGCAGTTTATTGATTTGCTTGAGCGGCTTGACGCGGCCGAGAGCGCGCAGTCACGGCGCTGATCCCGCCGTTCGATTGAGGGCTTCGCACGGGAACGTCAGATAGGCGCGAGCTTGCAGGGAGCGTGCGTGCCAATTGCGTGCCAACTCGGCGGCATGACTCCAGCGCTGCGCGTCCAATCGGACGCGCAAGGTCGCTGTAGCACTCCGAATTGCTGCATGATCTTACCTTGAATCGATTCCGATTTAACGGATCATGCGGCAGCCGGCCGGGTTTCGCGCTGGCTATCCCGATCAGCAACGCGCAGTGTAGCGGCGGCCGTATTGGTCGCGATAGTAACAATAGCCGGGCTCGTTCGCACGACCGATAAGGGCGCCGGCCACACCACCGATGCCGGCGCCAACGGCTGCTCCGCGAACATTTCCAGTGGCTGCCCCGCCGATGATCGCGCCAGATGCGGCACCGATGCCGGCGCCCCTTTCCGTTGCCGTGCAGGCTGCAAGGGGAAGGATCAGGCTGGCGACGAGAAGTATCTTCTTCATGATGCGTTCCTATCCGAGGTTTGGTTGCTGAACTGCGGGATGAAGCAAGCCGTGTCGTGCGACCGGACACAGCCTTTAAGATGTCATGAGAAGGGCTCTCGTCCCAACCTCTCGGGATGCCGGCGATCACCGGGCGTTTCGGCCGTCTTGGGGCTGGTCACACCAATCACTGTCGGCCCTCTCATTCGTATCTCCTAAAATATCGCCACTGCCACGACGCTCGTTAGTTGTTGCGCAAACGCTGATTGCCGCCTTTTTGTTCCGCCTATGCACCGCCAACGCGCGTGATGGTTGCTCTGCGCTCAAGATTGATGCCGGTCGGCGGAAGGCGATGGCCCAGCCATGGAACCGCCTAGGGGCCTCCGCCGTTTGTTCTGCGTGTCGAAGGAGCGCGGAAAATGGAACATGTTGCCGCCATCATGGTTCTTGTCGGTTGCATGCAGAATACGACAGCGTGCCGGGAGGTGCCGTCGCCGGTCGTTGCCTTCGAAACCATGGAGGAATGCCAGGCCTTGCTTCCTCCCGCGATGGGGGAAGTGGGCAAGGTTTTCAAGTCGGCATACGGCAAGTGCGCCGAGGTTGATCCTGCGCTCATCGTCGAAAGTGCGGTGATCGAATGGGCGATCACACCAGCGGGCAAGCTTGAAGTGAGCGTGACGCCCGATGAAGAACCTTATGCGGTTGCAGGCCGTGCCCGTCCTTCGGCTGGCGATGAGTGACTTTCCGCATCAAGAATTGAAAGGAGCGCATTCATGAACTGGGACATCATCGAAGGCCGGTGGAAAGAATTCAAGGGCAAGGCCCAGGTGCAGTGGGGAAAGCTTACCAAGGATGATCTCGACATCATCAACGGCAATCGGAAGGAGCTCGCCGGGCGCATTCAGGCGCGCTACGGAATTGCCAAGGACGAGGCGGAGCGCCAGATCGACGAATGGGCATCACGCCATTAGAGCGGGATGCGTTTACGTGCGTTCGCGCCGCTGCTCTATCTGTTTGTTTTTGCCGCATTTGTGCGGCGTCAGGTGATTCCACCTGACTGCAGAATGCTCTACCGGGCTGGCGAAACGCGTCTAACGCGACGCACGTGCGTCTGGTGACGACGGGCGTCGCCCGTCATCAGTGGATATCGCGTTCGGCTTTTTCCAGAGCCTCGAGAAGAGCCTGGAGACGTTGGTTGCGCTTCTCTTCCGTGTGGATGTGAAGATCGCGGATCGTCCTGCCAATATGCAGATTATGGCTGCGCACGGCTGCGTTGTGCCGGGCGACCTCCGTTACCGATTTCCATATATGTCGAGACGGAATCTTCATCGCGTTCCCAAGAGCGTTCGTTACCGGAACAACGCCAAGCCCTATCGAAGGTTCCTGGCGAATTTTGTCCCCTCGTGCCGATCCTGGTGCGTTTGCCGTTTCTTGGTTAACGAAAGGTTTTCTTTCGCCTCACAGGTCTTTCGCGGTCTCGGCGTGAGCAATATGGAGCCCGGAACAAAGGCGACGAGCCGCGCGTTACAATTTCACCAACGCAGACATTGGAGATATCCATGCTCTACTATGCACTCGTCTTTCTGATCGTTGCCATCATCGCCGGCATTCTCGGCTTTGGTGGTATTGCCGGAGCTTCGGCGGGCATTGCCCAGGTCTTGTTCTTCCTGTTCCTCGTATTCTTGGTGATTTCTCTTATTGCCGGACTCATGCGCAGGACCTGACGCGACAAGTCCGTGGGCTCATGAACGAAAAAGGGGCGAAGCGCGATGCTTCGCCCCTTTCCGTTGTAAGCCGTGTTCAGTTCCCTTGCTCTGGCCAATGCGCTTGGCTATTCATGCGGGTACCCGCCACTGGTCAGGAACAGAACAAACTCATGAAGTCCCTGGAACTCATCGTCGAGCGCATCATCCTGTCGAGCCGTTGGCTATTGGTTCTCTTTTATCTCGGGCTGGTTGCGGCGCTTGCTCTCTACGGCATTTCCTTCATCTACAAGTTCCTGAAGGTTGCGGGCTTGGTCTTCGTTTACGACGATGCCCAGATGATCTTGGCAATGCTCGGGCTGATCGACGCCGCGCTCGTCGCAAGCCTGATCGTCATGGTGATGATTTCCGGATACGAAAATTTCGTCAGCCGCTTCGACGAGGGGGAAGGCGAGGTCTCATTCCTGGGCAAGCTTGATTCCGGCAGCCTGAAGATCAAGGTCGCCTCCTCCATCGTGGCGATCTCGTCGATCCATCTTCTGCAGATCTTCCTTAATGCCCAGCAGTTCACCAGCGAGAAGCTGATGTGGGCGACGATCATGCATCTGGCTTTTGTCGTTTCCGCCGTGCTCCTCGGTTCGCTGGAGCAGATCATGAGCAAGTTGAAAAAGTAAAGGCGCAACTGCTGCAGCGAGCCTCCGGCACCTGCGGCGGATTTGTGAGCGAGTAGGGGCAGTGGCACATGAAGACTGACGTAGTGGTTCTGGGCGCCGGCATTGTCGGCATTTCCGCCGCCATCCACCTGGCGCGGCGCGGGAAGTCGGTGGTGCTTCTCGATCGGCGCGGTCCCGGGGAAGAGACCTCCTACGGCAACGCCGGCCTTATCCAGCGCGAAGGCGTCTTTCCCTACGGCTTTCCGCATGATTTCGGCGCGCTCTTCCGCTACGCGCTGAACAACACCATCGACGCCAGCTATCACTTTCGCGCGCTGCCGGGGCTGGTGCCGTTTTTGGCGCGCTATTGGTGGCACTCCGGCTTCACCCAGCACCAGAGGATCGCGCATCTCTATGCGCCGCTGATCGAAAACTCGATCGCCGAGCACCAGGACCTGATCGAGGCCTCCGGTGCCGGGGACCTCATCCGCAAGGACGGCTGGATGAAGGTGTTTCGCACGGAAAAGGAGCGCGACTCCGCCTACAAGGATGCGGAAAAACTCTCCGCCGGTTTTGGCGTCAACCACCAGAAGCTTTCGACGAGCGAACTCAAGACCATCGAACCATCCATCCGCGTCGAACTCGCCGGCGGGCTGCGCTGGACCGACCCCTGGTCGATCCGCGATCCGCACAGCCTCAACAAGGCCTATCTTACCTATTTCCAATCGCTGGGCGGCCGGCTCGTCTCGGGCGATGCCGCGACATTGGAGCACATTCTGGAGGGCGCCGGCTGGCGGGTCGCGACACCGGAAGGTCCGCTCGAAACCCGCGAGGTGGTGGTGGCGCTCGGCCCCTGGGCGGATACGGTGACGCGCAAGCTCGGCTATCATTTTCCGCTCGCGGTCAAGCGCGGCTACCATATGCATTATGGCGCCCAGGAAGGGGCAATGCTCAACAACTGGGTGCTCGACGCCGAAAAGGGCTATTTCCTGGCGCCGATGCTGCGTGGGATCCGCTTGACGACAGGCGCAGAATTCGCACTGCGCGATGCGCCGAAAACGCCGGTACAGTTGACCCGGGCCGAAAGGGTCGCGCGCGAGTTCTTCCCGCTGGCTGAACGGCGCGACGAGGAGCCCTGGATGGGGGCGCGGCCCTGCACGCCCGATATGATGCCGATCATCGGCAAGGCACCGCGGCACGAGGGCCTCTGGTTCGCCTTCGGCCATGCGCATCACGGCATGACCCTCGGCCCGGTCACCGGCCGGGCGCTGGCCGAGGCGATGACCGGCGAAAAGACCGTAATCGACATCGCTCCCTATCGGCCTGAGCGCTTCCTCGCCTAAAGCGGGGCGCGTTCAATCGCACTCATGCGACGCGCTTCAGGTCCTTGCCTTTTTGCATGTCGTTGTCCCAAACCGCTGCACACTTTTGGGCGACATGCATGAGGCAATTCCAGGGGAAGCGCGCCTCCCTGCCGCCGACGATAATTTTCCTCGCCGATGGCGGCATCGTCCTGCCGATTTATTCTCGCGATGTGGAACCAAACGGCCGCTCAGGTGTTTCATCGGTGGCTGAAGGCGAGGGTTCGGTTCGTTGGCGCCTGCCCAGCGAAAATTTACCCGTCGCTCCACGAGCCGCCGGGAGGGAGTTTCACACCTATGAGTAAGCAGACGATAGAATTCGCTGGCGAGGCGGTCGGCGCACTGATGCCTGACAACGGACAATTGCGTTTTGTCGCTGTCAAATACAGTGTGTGGCCGCTGGACGGCCAGGTATTCCAAACGCCCGAAGATGCCCGCCGGGCGGTCGCCATGCTGCAGGCACACCGACAGAGAGGGCCGGCCGTGCGGAGGAATCCGCGCGCAGGCCCAGCACCCGTTGCCGGCCGTCCCGAGCCGGAAGTTCCATATGCCTTTCCCGGCGCTGTAGGCCAAACGCCATGAGTAGCGCGCAACGGCTTTTCGGGGGAAGAGCTGGAGCAGCATGAGGTGTGTGCGGTTTTCCGCCCGCGTTCTGGGTCACGTTGAGGTCGATTAGACCTGGAGTCATCGTGATCTAGTTCTGCTTCGAAACGCGCTGTCCGCCTTCGGACGGCTCCGGCGACTTCCAGTGGAGAGCGACCTCCAACCGCCAGAGGATGAAAAGCACGGCGAGGCTGGCGCAGGAAGCAAATGCGGCGATAGGCCAGAATCCGAAGCCGACGGCTAGGCCTGCCGCGCCCGCGAGCCACATCCCGGCCCCCGTGGTCAGCCCTTTGACCTCGCCCTTGGAAAACACGATCAAGCCGGCCGCGAGAAAGGCCACGCCCGCGGTGACGGCTTCGACGACGCGTATCGGGTCGATCCGCACTTCAGGTCCCGAGAGGCTCGCCATATGCACGCTTTCAACTGCGATCACGGCGAAGATCGCGGAGGCGAGGCTGACCAGAATGTGCGTCCTCAGGCCGGCTGGCCTCTGCCGCCTTTCCCGCTCGACGCCGATCAGCGCACCAAACAGGATGGCGCCGCAGAGCCGCGCAAATATCACCGGATAGGGAACCTGCGTCGGAGCAAGCATATCGGCGAGGATCTGTTCCATGAGCAGCGATTCAGTGCTCCAGTGTCCCTTGCGCGTCTGATTAGACGCACGGCGCTGCAGTCAATATTTGCCCCTCTCCTAACCCGGTCCCCGCGACGAGGAGAACCGGTCCTCCTCGTTTATGATAATCCTTAGCCAGATCTTATTGTGCCGGTTGTGCCGGTTGCGCCGGCGTGGTCTGCGGCTGTGGTGCCGTTGGCGGCGTCGTTTGTCCGGCCGGAGGCGTTGCCTGGCCCGTTGCCGGTGGCGGCGTCGCCTCTTCCGTGTCCCTGGTCAATTCTGCGGGCAGCCAGGCGATCAGCGCCAGCACCAGCCCCGCGAGCAGAATGATCAGCAAGGGCCAACTGCTGCGGCCTGACGTTTTGCCGCGCATCTCGGGTTCCCGGGGCGTCGGCTGGCCGGTCACGGGATCGATGAGTGGCTTGTCCTTCAGTTCTTCATGCTGATTCATCGCATTCACATCCTTTCTGGACGTCATTCATTGCCGGCGCCAAGCAAAGCAGTTGCAGGCATGTGCTCCCTAAATCTGCAGAGACCTAAGGAGTGACTCCGTACCATCGCAAGTATAATCGCGACTTCGCCTCGGCCGGTCAGAGCCACGGTAAAATATTAAAACGTTCCAGATCTTGCTAAGTTCCGATACCGGCGGCCAGAGCTACAATTTGCCTCGCAAAGGTGCTTTACCGATACGTGGTGTAACTGCGAAAGGCTCGTTTGAATGCCGCGAAAACGCTGCATGCATCGGGAGCTGGGAAGTGGCTGCTGCATATCAATCGAATGCCCGCCATGGCATTCCACACAACGGCGCTGATCAGCAATCTGTCGAAACGCAGATTGCTGGAGGCACGGAAAACATTCGCTGTTTGCGAAGATGCCGGGCGGCTTGCGTGAGCGCCCGGTTACGCGCAATCTTGCGCGTGCCGAATGATCGGTTCGTTCGAAGTGGGGTTGGGATCGCAATGAAAGTCGCTGCCGTGTGGATTCTGGCGAGCTTATTCCTCGTCACCGCGAGGGGTCCGTCCTGGGCGGAGCCGCTGCAGACCGTCGAGGATGTGGGCAACGCGCTTGGCAAATGCTGGACCCCGCCATCCGGCATCAAGGATTCCTTCGTCACCTTGAAGTTCGGCTTCAAGGGCAACGGAACGCTGATGGGCCCCCCGCAACCGACCGCGATCCGCGTCACCGGAGATGAAACGCAACGCAAAGCCTTCGTGGCAGCAGCGACCGAGGCGCTGCAGGGCTGCATGCCGCTGGAGTTTTCAAAGGCACTCGCCGACGAGATCGCCGGGAACGTGTTCACGCTGCAGTTCAGGTCGGCGGAGTAGCGGGGCTGTCACGCAATGCCGCAAACTGCGTTGTGAGTTGCAGATTGTCGTCAAACGGTGATCTTGGAGATTGGCTGGGGAACCTGGATTCGAACCAGGACTAACGGAGTCAGAGTCCGCTGGTCTACCGTTAACCTATTCCCCAAGGCTCGCTGGCGAAGCGTGGCCGCCGCGTCGGTGTGGCGGGCTTATAAACAAAAGAACGGCCGATGCAAATACCTTTTGGCAAAAAAATGCGACTGGCCTGTGGCCAGCCACTCTTTTCGACGCGCCGACGACGGGCAGGAGGCGAAAAAGGGAACCGGCGGTGAGCTGTCCGCCGGTAAGCCTGGTAGTGGCTCGGCTCGCCGGCCCACAGCGCCGTGCTTCTCATCAGTCGCGCAAAGGACGCCGTAGCACTTGAAATCGCTGCATGTTTTTATCCTTAAGGCGATTTCGATTGAACGAGCCATGCAGCAGCCGCGACGTCAAAAAAAGTTTGGCGAAAAGGGGCGGCGCTGGTACAGTCGCGCCAACGCAAAATCGAGAGAGCGCCTTGAGCGGCCGTCAGGCTTCGCGCGGCGCCATGGTTGAGACAAGTGAGAGACCCCGATCACGGCGAAAAGCCGTCTGAATCCGGGGCGTCGGCAGCAGGTCGTGGCGAGGCGCGCAAGGTCGTGCCGCGCGGCGGAAAGGGCAAGCGGAGGCGGCGCAGACCGTCCGGCTCGCCGTCTGCAGTTGCCAGCCAATTCGGCCAGGCCGGAGAAGCAGGGCGTCCCGCAGGAGTAGATGTGGCGGAGCCAGCGCGCAAGCGCAAACGGCGCCGGCGCACGAAAGTAGCCAAACCGCAGGGCCAGGTCGTAGCCGCCGTTTCCGGCGGAAACGTCGAGCTTTTCGAAGCGGCGATCACCGACAAGAAGGGCCACAAACGCAGCAAGAAGGCGCGCCATCGGCGCGGGCTTCAGGGACGGCCGCTTGCGTCGAACGGCAAATCGCATGCTGCCGACCGGCCGGGCGATCCACGCGGGGCCGAAGCCGCCGCGGCTGCGCAGCCGGCACAGGCACCTCGGCCGCAAAATCTGCGCGCACCCTTTGTTGCGGCGAGCGAGGCACCGGCACCGCTTTATGCGGCGCTCGACCTCGGCACCAACAATTGCCGCCTCTTGGTTGCGCAGCCGACCCGGCCAGGCCAGTTTCGCGTGGTCGACGCGTTCTCGCGCATCGTTCGGCTCGGCGAGGGGCTCGGCGCGAGCGGGCGCCTGTCCGACGACGCGATGGAGCGGTCCGTCGAGGCACTCAAGATTTGTGCCGCGAAACTCAATGCCCGTTCGATCCGCCGCCGCCGGCTGATCGCGACGGAGGCGGCGCGTTCGGCCGCCAACGGCGAAACCTTTCTGAAGCGCGTGGCGGAGGAAACCGGGCTGGAGCTCGAGATCATCGATCGCGAGACCGAGGCGCGGCTGGCGGTTTCCGGCTGCTCGTCGCTGGTCGATCGCGAGACGAGATCCGTCGTCCTCTTCGATATAGGCGGCGGCTCGTCCGAGATCGCCATCATCCGCATCGGCGACAACCGGTCGAGCCGGCTTGCCAACCACATCACCCATTGGACGTCGCTCCCCGTCGGGGTCGTCACCCTTTCGGAACGCCATGGCGGCGAGCACGTGACGCCACAGAGCTTCGAGGCGATGGTGCGCGAGGTCGAGGGCATGCTTGCCCGCTTCGACAGCCCTCCGGTCGAAGCCCTTGCGAATGGCGGCGACGGCTTTCACCTGATCGGAACCTCGGGAACGGTGACGACGCTTGCCGGCGTCCATCTCGATCTGCCGCGTTACGACCGGCGCAAGGTCGATGGGTTGTGGCTGTCCGACGACGAAGTTTCGGCGATGCAATCTCGCCTGCTTTCCTGGGATTTCGCGGCTCGCGCCGCAAATCCCTGCATCGGTCCGGACCGCGCCGATCTGGTGCTCGCCGGCTGCGCGATCCTCGAGGCGATCCGCCGTCGCTGGCCGTCGACGCGCATGCGCGTGGCCGACCGCGGCCTGCGCGAGGGCCTGTTGACCGATATGATGGCTGACGACGGCGCCTGGCGCCGTGCGCGCCCGCGCCGGCACCAGCGCAGCTTCAATGGCGGATCGGCGAACCTGGAAGGAAACAAGGCCCACGAAGGGAACAGGACCCACGAGGGGAACAAGGCCCACGAGGGGAACAAGATATGACGAAATCGCCGATCGGCGGCAACCGCAGCGGCCGTAAGCTCGGCCAGAAGGTGAAGAAGGGCAAGCTCAAGGCTTCTTCGCGCCGCTGGCTGGAGCGCCACATCAACGATCCCTACGTCCAGCGGGCTCAGCTTGAGGGCTATCGCGCCCGCGCGGCCTTCAAACTTCTCGAAATCGACGAAAAGCACAAGATCCTTGCCGGTGCCCGGCGCATCATCGACCTTGGCGCCGCGCCCGGAAGCTGGTCGCAGATCGCCGCCAAGGTGACGAATTCGACCGATGCCGACCCGCGTGTGGCCGCAATCGACTTTCTTGAGATGGACCCGATCCCCGGCGTCCGCTTCCTGCAGATGGATTTTCTCGATCCTGAGGCGCCCGACAGGCTGAAGGAAGCGATCGGTGGAACGCCCGATCTCGTGATCTCCGACATGGCGGCGCCGACGACCGGCCATCGCCAGACCGACCATCTGCGCACGATGCATCTTTGCGAGGTCGCGGCTCACTTTGCCGTCGATGTGCTCGCCGAGGGCGGCCATTTCCTGGCAAAGACGTTCCAGGGCGGCACGGAACGTGAGCTCCTCAACATGCTGAAGCAGAATTTCCGCCAGGTGATCCATGTCAAGCCGGCCTCGTCTCGCGCCGAATCGGTCGAGATGTTCCTGCTCGCCAAGGGCTTCAAGGGACGGCGGGCGACAGAGCCAGGAGCGCCGGCGGAAGACGCCGCAACGGAGTAGAACATGCTGCTTTACGTGACGCTCGGCACGAACGACCTCGATCGCGCAGGCATCTTTTATGACAGGACGCTCGCGACGCTTGGGCTGAAGCGCCGCAAGCAGGACGAAGTCGAGATCGGCTACGGCGCCGAAAGCGATGTCCGCTGCCGCCTCTGGGTGGTTACGCCCTTCAACCGCAAGGCGGCGACGATCGGTAACGGTTCGATGGTCGCGCTCGAGGCCGAAAACCGTGCTGCCGTCGACGCCTTCTACGCTGCCGCTCTCGCCAATGGCGGCACGGACGAGGGCGCACCCGGCCTAAGGCCGTTCCATCCGAATTTCTATGCGGCTTACGTCCGCGATCCGGACGGCAACAAGCTGTCGGCCGTCTGCGAGCGGCCGGAATAAACGGGCTCTACTGCATGTTTCCTTAAATCGTATCCGATCTAAGGATAAAAACATGCAGCAATTCAAAGTACTACAGCGTCCTTTGCGCGTCTGATAAGACGCGCGGCGCTGCAGGGCCCTCCTTACTTGCCAGCCGTCGTTTCGACTTCGCGCATCTGCAGGCGGTGACCGGAAACGGAAGCGCCGGCATTCTTCGCCATCGTCAGGAAGGGGATCGCTGCCAGCAGGTTGGCGCCGGCAATGATCATGAAGGCGATGTGGAAGTCTTCCAGATTCAGCGGGCCGCCGCTGATCGACGTTTGGATTTCGAGGATAGCGCCGGCGACGGCAACCCCAAGCGCGAGGCTGATCTGCTGCAGCACGGCGCTCATCGAGGTCGCCTTGCTGGCGTCCGCATCGTCGATCTCGGCGAAGGAAAGAGCGTTGATGCTGGTGAAGAAGAAAGACCGGGCGAAGCCTGCAATCAGCAGGATGGAGATCATCAACAGGTAGGGGGTCGCTGGCGTGAAGAAGCTATTGGCGAAGGTCATCACCCCGCCGACGACGGCCGCTGCGATCAGCGTAGTGCGAAAGCCGGCAAAGGCGAGAACGCGGCGCGCGAGGAATTTCGTGGTGATCGCCCCAATCGCGCCGACGAAGGTGATGAGGCCGGACTCGAACGGATTGAGGCCGAACCCGATCTGCAGCATCAGCGGCATCAGGAAGGGGATCGCGCCGACCGAGATGCGGAAGATCGTGCCGCCGATCGTGGCCGCGCGGAAGGCGCTATTTCTGAATAGCTTCAGATCGAGCACCGGTGCCGGATGCCGCCGGGCATGGACGATATAGAGGAACGTCGCGGCGATGCCGGCTGAAACGGATGCAATGCCGACCGACGTCGGCAGCGCTGGCAGGCTGATGACCGACAGGCCGAAGACGATGCCCGAGGCGGCGATGCCGCCAAGCAGGAAGCCGAGAATGTCGACCGGCGGCGGGTTTCGCCGCTCCATCTCGGGCAGGTAGATGCCGGAAAGCACGTAACCGGCAATGCCGACCGGCACGTTGATCAGGAAGATCCAGTGCCAGGAGAAATAGGTGGTGATGAAGCCGCCGAGCGGCGGGCCGGCGAGCGGTCCGACGAGCGCCGGAATGGTCAGCAACGCCATGGCCGAGACGAGCTCGCTGCGCGGCGCGCCGCGGACGAGAACGAGGCGCGCGACCGGCGTCATCATTGCGCCGCCCATACCCTGCAGGAAGCGCGAGAGGACGAAGGCAATGAGGCTGTTCGAGATGGCGCAGAGCACCGAGCCGACGATGAAGACGAGGATCGCCGCGCGAAAAATGCGCTTTGCGCCGAAGCGGTCGGCCATCCAGCCGCTCAGCGGTATGAAGATCGCGAGCGCCACCATATAGGACGTCAGCGCCAGTTTCAGGGTGATCGGCCCGACACCGATGTCGTGGGCGATTGCTGGCAGTGAAGTCGAAATAACCGTGGAATCCATCTGCTCCATGAAGAGAGCTATGGCAAGGATCAACGGGACGATACGATTCATGCTGAAATGCCCTGGGCGTGAGTGGCGCGGGCGGCGCGACGGTGATGGCCTATAGCATAGTTCGCGTAAAAGCGGACTCGATTTCAGGAATCACGAGTCGGCTAAGTGCTACCGCAAACTTTTGGGCGTCTAAAAACACGAAAGTCGTCGAAGCGCAAACCAAACCAGCGATTGCAGATCAAAAGCCTGTGATCCCGCCTGTCCTTTCCCTTCGGAGCCCTAACTCCTGCCTCTCATCGCTTGCGGTGACGCCGGCTTGCTTGCAGTGGAGGAGGGACGGAAATGGCATTTTCGCTGACGCGCCGAACTCTGTTCGGAACGGGAGCAGCGGGCGCCTTGGCGGCTCCGGCTTTGTTGACGGACTTCGCCAGCGCTCAAGACGCGACGGAACCACATGGAATGACGAACGGCACGACTTTCAAAACGCTCAAACTCGGCGCAGCCAAGATCACGGTGATCAGCGACGGCACGCGCATGATGGGAAACCCGCACGAGATCTACGGGCTCAATCAGCCGGCCGATGCGGTTTCGAAGCTGCTGACGGATAACTTCCTGCCCGCCGGCGGCTTCGTCAACGGCTTCTCACCGGCCCTGGTCGACACCGGAAACGATGTCGTACTTTTCGATACCGGCTTTGGCGAGGCCGGCCGGGAAATGGGAACCGGCAAGCTTGTCGATGGGCTGCAAGCCGCCGGCTACACGCCCGATCAGGTCTCGGTGGTGGTGATCACCCACATGCATGGCGACCATATCGGCGGTCTCATGACCGCCGGAAAGCCGACCTTTTCGAATGCGCGCTATGTTGCCGGCCAGGTCGAGTACGACTTCTGGAAGGACGAGGCGAGAGTCGGCACGCCGGCCGAAAACGGCCACAAGGCCGTGCTCGAAAAGGTCGTTCCACTTGCCGAAAAGACCACTTTCATCGCCGATGGCGCCGAAGTTGTGCCGGGGATCACGGCGCTCGCGGCCTTCGGCCATTCTCCGGGACACATGGTGTTCCGGCTTGATTCCGGCAACAAGGCGCTGATGCTGACGGCCGACACGGCCAATCATTATGTCCTGTCGCTGCAACGGCCAGATTGGGAGGTTCGCTTCGACATGGACAAGGTGGCTGCGATCGCCACGCGCCGCAAGGTCTTCGACATGATCGCCACGGATCGCCTGCCGTTCATCGGTTATCACATGCCGTTCCCGGCGGTCGGTTTCGTCGAACGCAGCGATCTCGGCTACCGCTTCGTGCCGGCGACCTACCAGTTCGATATTTGAGCGCAGAGAAATGTTGCTGTGCAACAACAATTTCCTGGGTCCGGGAGATTTCCGGGCCCTGACTATTCCCATTCCGACATATCCGTGTTACGAGCCCTCGCCAACTTCCAAGACAAGCTTTGAAGTCACCCGGTGGACAAATCGCTGACCGTCCCCGGGGATTTTCGTTTATTGAAGAGGAACTGGCCATGGCGCGTATCATCGAAACGGCAACCGGTCTGGAGGCTTTGACCTTCGACGACGTTCTGCTTCAGCCGGGACATTCCGAGGTCATGCCGGGCCAGACCAACATCTCGACCCGCATCGCGCAGGATATCGATCTCAACCTTCCCATTTTGTCTTCCGCAATGGATACCGTCACCGAAGGCCGCCTGGCGATCGCCATGGCTCAGGCCGGCGGCATCGGCGTCATTCACCGCAACCTGACCCCGGCCGAACAGGCCGAAGAGGTTCGCCAGGTCAAGAAGTTCGAGAGCGGCATGGTCGTCAACCCGGTCACGATCGGTCCGGATGCGACGCTCGCCGATGCGCTGAGCCTGATGAAGGTGCATGGCATTTCCGGTATCCCGGTCGTTGAAAACGGTGGCGCCGGCGGGCAGAAGCAGGGACGCCTTGTCGGCATCCTCACCAATCGCGACGTACGCTTTGCCTCCGACCCGGCTCAAAAGATCTACGAACTGATGACCCGGGAAAACCTGATCACGGTCAAGGAAAACGTCGACCAGCAGGAAGCCAAGCGTCTCCTCCATAAGCACCGGATCGAGAAGCTCCTGGTGGTGGACCCGGACGGCCGCTGCGTCGGCCTGATTACGGTCAAGGACATCGAGAAGTCGCAGCTCAATCCCAACGCGTCGAAGGACGCGCAGGGCCGGCTTCGCGCCGCCGCCGCCGTCAGCGTCGGTGACGACGGTTTCGAGCGCGCCGAGCGGCTGATCGACGCCGGCGTCGACCTGATCGTCGTCGACACCGCGCACGGCCATTCGCAGCGCGTGCTTGATGCGGTCGGGCGGATCAAGAAACTGACGAACTCCGTTCGCATCATGGCGGGCAACGTGGCTACTGCCGATGGCACCAAGGCGCTGATCGATGCTGGCGCCGATGCCGTCAAGGTCGGCATCGGTCCCGGCTCGATCTGCACGACACGTATCGTCGCCGGCGTCGGCGTGCCGCAGCTTGCGGCGATCATGGCGGCTGTCGAGGCGGCCCAGGCGTCAGGGATCCCGGTGATCGCCGACGGCGGCATCAAATTTTCCGGTGACATGGCGAAGGCCATCGCGGCCGGCGCCTCCGCTGTCATGATCGGCTCGCTGCTGGCCGGTACCGACGAGAGCCCGGGTGAAGTGTTCCTTTATCAAGGCCGTTCCTTCAAGGCCTATCGCGGCATGGGGTCCGTCGGCGCCATGGCGCGCGGCTCGGCTGATCGCTACTTCCAGGCGGAAGTGCGCGACACGCTGAAACTCGTTCCGGAAGGCATCGAGGGTCAGGTCCCCTACAAGGGGCCGGTCGCGGGCGTGCTGCATCAGCTCGCCGGTGGCCTCAAGGCCTCCATGGGCTATGTCGGCGGCGCGACGATCAAGGAGTATCAGGAACGCGCGACCTTCGTGCGCATCTCTGGTGCCGGCCTGCGCGAGAGCCACGCGCACGACGTGACGATCACCCGCGAGAGCCCGAACTATCCAGGCGCCGTCTGACGGCCTCGCCTGCGTCATCGATCTCAACGGCTAGACTAGGCAGTGAAACGGGGCGGGGCGGTTCTTCGCTCCGCGCCGCCCGATCCAGTTCTGCCGGTAACGCAGTTTTGTACGCATGCGCGCGCCGGTTGACCTATCTTGTCTCCGGGCGGCTTTCCTTCCGGTACCGCCTACGGAGAGGACAGCCGAAGGAGGGCGCCATGAACGAACCCGTCATCACCCAAGCGATGATCGATGCCTATGACGAGTATACGCATCTGACCCTGGATCGCCGCCGTTTCATGGAGACGCTGACGACGCTGGCCGGTTCCGCCGCGGCCGCTGCGGCAATCGCCCCGATGCTGGCCGCAAACAGCGCCAAGGCGGAGATGATTGCCGATACCGATTCGCGCATCAAGGGCGAGGACATCACCTATCCGGGCGCCGACGGCGACATGAAAGGATATCTCGTCAGGCCTGCCAATGCCTCCGGCAAGCTGCCTGCGGTGATTGTCATCCATGAAAACCGCGGTCTCAATCCGCATATTCGCGACGTCGCGCGCCGTATGGCGCTGGAGGGTTTTGTCGCCCTTGCGCCCGATTTCCTTTCTCCCGACGGCGGAACGCCGAGCGACGAGGACAAGGCCCGCGAGATGATCGGTGCGCTTGATGCCGGCGCGACCGCTGACAACGCGGTTGCGACCGTCACCTTCCTGAAGGGTCACGAAGAAAGCACTGGCAACGTCGGTGCCATCGGATTTTGCTGGGGCGGCGGGCTCGTCAATCGCCTCGCCGTTAACTCTCCGGACCTCAAGGCAGGGGTCGCCTATTACGGTGCTCAACCGAAGGCCGAGGACGTTCCGAAGATCAAGGCCGCAATGTTGCTGCACTATGCCGGCCTCGACGAGCGTATCAATGCCGGCATCGAAGACTATCGCAAGGCGCTGACCGCCAACGGCAAGGACTTCACGATCTACGTCTACGACGGCGTCAACCACGCCTTCAACAATGACACGTCTGCCGCCCGCTACGACAAGGCGGCCGCCGATCTCGCCTGGGGTCGGACGGTCGAGTTCCTGAAGGCGAAGCTCGCCTGACAACCGCATCAATCGAGAAGGCCACGCCTCCGTCTGGAAGCGTGGCCTTCTCTTCGATGAATTGACCCGTGTTTTACCAGCCCGGCAGCATGTGGCTCTGCCTCAGCCGCGGGTAACGCGGATACCCCTTCAAGTCTCCGTCGAGGTCGTCGTTGACCGTGATCGGCGTGATGTTGTCGAGGCAGGCCGTGATATGGTTGGTGATCGCGTTCGAGAGCGACGGCGAAAGGCCGGGGCGCTTCATGATGCCGATCTGCACCGGCGCCAGCGCCGGGAAGCCGTCGGCCAGCGTCAGCACCTTCATGCCAGGTCTCAGCGCCGATTCCGGCAGCACTGAAACCGCCATGCCGGCGAGCACGGCGGCGGCAACGACGGTCGACGACCAGCTTGTGAACAGGATCTGATATTCCTTGCCCGTCGCATCGAGCGCCGCGCAGGCGGCCTGCCGCCACTGACAATCCCGCCGGCCGACGGCAAGCGGAATCGGCGCGTTTTCCGGCAGCGGATGGTTGATCGAGCTCACCCAGCAAAGCGGCTCCGTCCGCACAACGTCGGAGGCCCGCGCCCTTGGATTGTGCGTGACGAGCGCGATGTCCAGGTCGCCCTTTGCCATCTTCTCGGCAAGGTCGACCGAGGGTTCGCAGACGATGTAGAGCTCGACGTTCGGGTGGGTCTTGGCGAAACGGACGATGATTTCCGGCATGTAGCGATCGGCGTAATCGTCCGGCGTGCCGATCCTGAGCGTGCCCTCAAGGCGGTTGTCGTCGAAGGATGCAATCGCCTCATTGTTGAGGCGGATCATCCGGCGGGCGAAATTCAGAAGCCTGTCGCCTTCGACCGTCAGCCGGTTGCCGCGCCCGTCTTTCATGAAAAGCGGCTTGCCGATGCGCTCTTCCAGACGCCGCATCTGCATCGAGACAGCGGACTGGGTCTTGAATACACGATCGGCGGCCTTGGTGAAGCTGCCCGTGTCTGCGATGGCAACGAATGTTTGCAACTGGTCAATATCGAGCGGTGCTGACATGGCCGTAATACCCATAAGATTGTTTGATGAATATCATTAAAAACATTCGTTGGACTGATCAATAAGCATTTGCGACTAATAGCCTGCAATTCACATCAAGTCCTGTCCGCGAAATTCGTCGCTGACCTCGAAAAATTACTGCCTGCCCCTGCGTATGACCTCCCCGCAGGGTGTGGGCTTCTTCGTGCCTGAAAAAGGAGTAACGCCATGCGCACGACCCAACAGGCCTTCGATATCGACCTCGTTGCGGGAAAGCAGACGGTTGCATCCCGTACCGCAGGCGTGACCGGCGTGCTGACGGCTGTCTGGCGCCTGTTCCGCAACCGCTGCCAGATCGCGCGCCTGCAAGATCTTGATGATCGGCAATTGCTCGACATGGGATTGAAACGCGAAGACCTGCACGAGGCTTTGACCTCCTCGTTCTTCGACAATCCGGGCAGCTATCTGACGCGCGCGTCCAGAAACCGGGCGAACCTCTTCTACCGGGGGATTCGCCACGACTAAGCCCTTGGCGCATCCCGCCGCCTTGGATGCGCCATACGGCATGATCCGCGATCGGTTGCCGCCTTCGCGGATCATGCCGTCGAAATCCGGTTCACGGTGCGCCGACCCGCACTGAAACGTTCCCCGCAGGGTATGAGCCAATAGACCCTGCCGCTTGCCCGGTGCATGACCAAGACATGCACCGGGCTTTTTTATGTGCAGTTTCTGCAAGGTGCTGTCGTCGGATGAATCCGTTTGAAAGCGATGGTTAGGCCTTGTCGCCCGAACTTTTCTTGTAGCTGTCGAACAGGGCGTCGATGTTCTTCTGGTATTCCTTCTGCATCTCGAGCCCGCTGTCGAACATCGTGTTCATCATTTCGGTAAATTGCTTGAAGGCCCGGTTCGCTGCGGGCGCCTTTTCGGGTGTGCTCGCACCTCGCTGCATCATGTCCTGAAACGCCTTGAAGAAGGGATTGTCGGCGAAGATATCCGGCGTCTTCGGCGTCTCTTCCGTCTTTGTCATGCCGAAGAATCCCTGCATCGCCTGAACGAAGGGATTGTCGAAGGTGGTCGGGGCGGGTTCGGGCCTTTTGGCGAGCCCCGTCGCCTCCATCCATTGCTGCATCATCGCCATCATGGGATTGTTGGCGAAGGCATCTCCGGACGGGCCGGTCGTTTGTTTGAAGAGACCCCCCATCAGCGTGCTCGCCATGACCGGCAGCATTTGCTTGTAGATCTCCTGGCCAATGCCCGTCATCTGCGCGGCCTGTGCGGCGATTGCGCGCGACATCTCCTTGGAGCCGAAGAGCTGACCGAGGATACCGTTGCCATCGGCCATGCCCTGCGGCGTGAAGGCCTGGCTCATGTCCTCGAAATACTTTGCGTAGTTGCCGGTCGAAAGCGCTCCCAGCAACGCACCGAAATCATAGGGATTGGCGGTGTTGCGTTTGAAGGCCGTTGAGAAGGCGGGCAAAAGCGCCGCCGTCGCCTTCGTCATCTGTTCCTGGGCGAGGCCGAATTGCTTTGCCATCAACTCGATGGCCTTGCCGTTCTGCGCCTGCGCGAACATATCAAAAAGCGGTGCCATCCCCATTTCCTTCCCGGACGAACGACGCATCTCGCTGCACTATAACGGGAATTGGGGGACTGCAAACCGCCTTTTTAAGCGAGCGAATGTCTCGCCGCTTAATACTGGTATTCGGCGAAGACCGGCTCGACAGAACCGTTCCAGCGGCCGTTGTAGAGCGCCAGCAGGTCCTCGGCGAGCGTCGCCTTCTTCGCCAGCACTTCGTCGAGCGGTGCCAGGAACTGGCTTTCGTCCACGCCATCGCCGTTCAGTCGATCGCGCCGCTTCAGGCCTGCGCGTGAAATAGTCAGAACTTCGCGCGCGATGTCAAAGAGCGACGTCGTGCCGAGCTTTGCGGAAAGTGCCTGGGCGGGCACCGCATCGCGCAGCGCCTGCACGGCCTCGTAGCTCCAGTCGCGGGTCAGCGCCTCGGCTGCCGCGAGCGCCTCGTCATCGTAGAGCAGGCCGACCCAGAAGGCCGGCAGTGCGCAGATCCGGCGCCAGGGGCCGCCATCGGCGCCGCGCATCTCGAGGAAACGCTTCAGCCGGACATCGGGAAAGAGCGTCGACAGGTGATTGGCCCAGTCGCCCATGTTGGGCTGCCATTCGGCGATCTCGCCCTTGAGCGCACCGGCCATGAATTGCCGGAATGTGACATGCGTACAGTCATGGTAATGCCCATCGCGCACGACGAAATACATCGGCACATCGAGCGCCCATTCGACATAATCGGCAAAGCCGAATTCCGGCTTGAACGCAGCCGGCAGCAGACCGGCGCGCTGATTATCGGTATCGCGCCAGATGTCGCCCCGCCAGGAAAGCAGTCCATTGGGCTTGCCATCGGTAAAGGGAGAGCTTGCGAAGAGAGCGGTGGCGAGCGGCTGCAATTTCATCGACACCTGCATCTTGCGCCGCATATCCTCCTCGGAGGAAAAGTCGAGATTCACCTGGATGGTGCAGGTGCGATACATCATGTCGAGGCCTTGGGTGCCAACCTTCGGCATGTAGCGCGTCATGATGCCGTATCGCGACTTCGGCATGCGCGGTGTCTCGGAAAATGTCCATTTCGGACTGCCGCCGATGCCGAGGAAACGAATGCCGAGCGGTTCGGCAATTTCCCGAAGAACGGCCAGGTGCTGGTTGGACTCCTTGCAGGTCTGATGCAGGTTTTCGAGCGGCGCGCCGGAGAGCTCGAACTGTCCGCCCGGCTCCAGTGAAATCGCGCCATTGCCGGAATGCTCGGCGAGCCCGATGATATTGCCCTCGTCGAGAATCGGTTCCCAGCCGCTTTTCTCGGCCATCCCGTTCAGAAGCGCCTGAATGCTGGCTTCGCCGAAATAGGGCACGGGACTGTTGTCCGCCTTAAAGAAGGCGAATTTCTCATGCTCCGTCCCGATACGAAACTTCTCCTTCGGCTTCGATCCCGACTCCAGATAGGCGGTCAGGTCAGCGACAGAGGTAACCGGCGTCTGGTCGGTGGTATCTCGGGCCATATGCGTCTTCTTTGTTTGAGCGGCGCCCGCCGGGCAGCAGGAGCGATGATGGGTGCTTGAACCGTAATTACGTGCGGTGCAAGTGAATTTCTTTCAAGATCTCCTCAAAAAAACTCCGGGCTCCAGGATTCCCTAAATCAGTGCCGACTTAAGGGCGAATCGTGCAGCAATTCAACGCGCTACAGCGATCTTTGAGCGTCAGATACGGCGCGGGACATTCAAGGGCGCTTGCGAGCGCGACGGATCATCGCCAGTCGCCAATTGCCGCCTGGATGACCGCCATCGCCGCGACCGCCGCCGTATCCGCGCGCAGGATCCGGGGTCCGAGCGGGATCGCGGTCACAAAGTCCAGGCCGCGCAGCAGCGTTCGCTCGGCTTCCGAAAAGCCGCCTTCGGGGCCGATCAGCAGGGCGAGCTTGCGCTCGGCAATTGCTTGCAGGATCGGCAGCGGATTCTGGCTTTCGTTGCCCTCGTCGCAGAAGATGATACGGCGGTCCCGCGGCCAGCTCTGAAGAAGGTCTTCGAGTTTTCTCGGGGTGTCTACGGGAGGAATGCCGAGCACGCCGCATTGTTCGGCCGCTTCGATCACATTCGCGCGCACCCGGTCGAGGCTGCCGATCTTGCCCTGAACATGCTGTGTAATTACCGGTTGCAGTCGTCCGGCCCCCATTTCGACGGCCTTCTGGACGAGATAATCGAGGCGGCCCACCTTGAGCGGCGCGAAGAGGTAGACGAGGTCTGACGGTGCAGGTTGCGGACGCGTCCGTTCGACCGCGGTGAGAAGGAGGCGTTTCCTGGACGGAAGCGAGAGTTCCGCCCGCCACTCGCCGTCGCGGCCGTTGAAGACCAGCAGCGACGCACCCTCGTCGAGGCGCAGCACGTTGACGAGATAATTGTAGTGCTCCTTGCTGGCCTCGTGTGTCGACCCAGCATGAAGCGGGCTTTCCAAAAACAGGCGCTGCATACGGAAATTGGCACGCAATTCGGTCACCTTCAGAGGAAAAGGCCGGAAAGGATGAGATAGACGAACGCCGAGAGCAGGGCAGACGCCGGCACGGTGATGACCCAGGCCGCAACGATCGTCAGGAAATGGGAGCGGCGCACCAGCCGGCGTCGACGCACCTCGGCAAAATTGGCTTCCGCCTTGCTCATGAAATCTTCCTGCCCGGTCTTTCGGCGCACATATTCCAGCCGGCGCCTGGAGTGGCGCGTGTACCATTCGCGGAAGAAGCCGACGCCGAAGACCGCACCGACCGCCGTGTGCGTGGAACTGATCGGCAGACCAAGCGCGGAGGCAAGCAGCACGGTGACTGCCGTCGCAAGTGCAACGCAGAAGGCGCGCATGGGATTGAGGCGCGTGATCTCTTCACCGACGACCCGGATCAGGAGCGGCCCGTAAAGCAGCAGGCCGATGGAGATGCCGAGCGCGCCGATCAGCAGCACCCAGAACGGTGCCCTCGCGCTTTCCGTCGATACGGCGCCATTGACTGCGGAAACGATCGCCGACAGTGGACCAATCGCATTGGAAACGTCATTTGCACCGTGGGCAAAGGAAAGCAGCGCCGCTGAGAATATCAGCGGCATGCGGAACAGCTTGCGCAGCGACTGGTTGCGGTTGTCGAGCCCCTCCGACTGGCGGTGGATCCACGGCTTGCTCGCCACATAACAGACGATGCCCATGAACAGGCCGACCAGGAGACCGGTCGAAGGGGAAATGATGGCCACATGAACGAGCGCAAAAACCGCCACATAGGCGGTGAAGGCGCCCGCCGTCACAGCCAGGACGATCGGCATCCAGCGCCGCGCGGCCTCGATCTTGTCCTCGCGATAGATGATGAATTCCTTGAGAACGGCCAGGAAGATCGCTGCGATGGCGCCGCCAAGCAGCGGTGATATCGACCAGCTTGCCGTAATGCCGGCGAGCGCCCACCATTTGACGCTGGAAAGACCGGCGGCGGTCATGCCGGCGCCGACGATGCCGCCGATGATCGAATGGGTGGTGGATACGGGTGCGCGGGAAAAGGTGGCGATGTTGATCCAGGCTGCGGACGAGATCAGCGCGGCCATCATCACCCATACGAGCGTCTGAGGATCGACGAGCCCTCCGTCGACGATGCCGGCCTCGATTGTAAGCGTGACCTTCCGGCCTGCGGTCAACGCGCCGGCGATTTCGAAGACGGCAGCGATCGCCAGGGCCGTCGCCATCGTCATCGCCTTTGCGCCGACGGCGGCGCCGACGTTGTTCGTCACGTCGTTGGCGCCGATGTTCATCGCCATGTAGCCGGCAATCGCCGCTGCGGCGACGACGATTGCAGCACCCGACGAGCCGACAACGTAGATTGCCGCAAACGCCATGCTGAGAATCAGGAAGAGCAGCGCCAGGCCAGGGGCCGCCAGCCTGCGCATGACGTGATGAGAGGCCTCTTCGGCAAGGCTGAGCTTGTCGAGGTCCTTGTCCAGGGTCAGCTTTTCCAGGCGCGGCTTTGCCACGGATCGATCTCCATTGTCATAATCGCCAGTAACGGTACGGGCGAGCGCGTTCAAGCGGAATTGAAAGGAGAATGACAGCTAGATCGATGCCGGCTTTCCAAGCACGGCTGATGTTGTCCGCCGACGTTTTGCGGTTTAGCCGTTCGCGCTCTTGGGCAGGGATGCGGGTGCCGCCGCCATCCGTTCTCCGAACGCCAGGATAAGGCTTTTCAGCGAGGGTTCGGCAACGCGGCTCGCCGCCTCCTTGCAGTCGACCCATTCAAGGCGCCGGGTACCCTTTTCAGGGAAGTTCTTGCAGAAGTCATCGACTTCGAGCGCGTGTACCTGGACCTTGCAGGAGACCTTCAGGCCATGGTTCATGCGCTTCTGATAGACATAGGCGCCGATCGCGGCTTTCTGCGCCTTGCCCTTCACACCTGCCTCCTCATAGGCCTCGCGTTCGGCGACCTCATGGGCCCGCTTGCCCTGCATCGGCCAGCCCTTGGGAATGACCCAGCGGCCGGTATCGCGGCTGGTGATCAGGAGGATCTCCAGCGCACCCGTCTTCTTGCGGATCCGGTAGCAGAGCGCAGCATACTGCATGCGCGCCGGGCGACGCAGCATCAGATGCACATCAGCAGCTAACCGGTTCAGGAAGTTCAATGGGTCGATGCTCCTGCGAATCGATAGACATCAATCACTGCACAAGTATGGCGCGCCTATCTTGTCTGTAAATGACCTCAGACCAGCGATAAACTGGCGAGACCGCGTTGCGGTTCCGACAGTATCGCCCCGTCCAATGCCAAATATATGTACGCGCTTTAATTTCGCCAAAAAGCGAGGCTCGGCCTGGGTCGCATCCGGCGGATTTCATCGAGATCACGGGGGCGGCCGAGCCCGATATTAGGACCCGGCACGATCCCGCTGCTGAAGACGCAGCCGCGCGATGCGCGCCCATTCGCCGGTGCGCTCCGCTTCGTATGCCGCGGCGGCGACGAAGTCGATATGGCTTTGCGCCGCCGCCTTGGCGGCCTCCGGGTCACGAGCCATGATGGCATCGTAGATCGCCTCATGCTGTGCGAGAAGCCGGTCGCGCGCGCCCGGAGCGCCGAACACCGACGTGCGGTGAAAGAATATCCCCTGGGTCAGGAGCCGGTAGCAGGCGCGCAGCGTATGCAGGAGGATGATGTTGTGCGCGCTTTCGCCGATCGCGTTGTGCAGCTCGATGTCGGCTGAGAGCTCCTCGTCGAAATCGCCGTTGCGGTGTGCGGCCCGCATCCGCTCGATGACGCGCGTGAGAATGTCGCGGTCGAAATCGGTGGCGCGGCTTGCTGCAAGCTCCGCAGTCAGGCCCTCGAGCTCCCGCCGGTACTCCAGGTAGTCCTGTGTCGCCTTGTGGTGGCGCCCGATAAGCTCGATCAGCGGCTTGGAGAAGATCTGGCCGACCACGTCGGCGACGAACGTGCCGCCGCCATGCCGGCTTTCCACGAGTCCGCGTGCCTCCAGCTCCTTGAGGGCTTCGCGCAGGATCGGCCTCGACACGTCGAAACGCTTCGACAGCTCCCGCTCACCCGGCAACCGGTCGCCGTCGCGCAACACGCCTTCGAGGATCAGAAGCTCGATCTGCTGCACGACCTCGTCCGCCGTCCGGCTGTGGCTGATGCGTGCATAGAGGTCGAGCTGGTCTTCGGTCACGGCAATGTCTCCCGATGGAGGGAGACGCTTCCCGCTTTTCTCCTCCATGTCCGGCCGCAATCTAGCAGGCTCGGGAAAGTGGTCAAATTGATTGTCCACTTCGTCACGGGTAGCGACTGACAAAAGTCAAACTGCGTCAATGCGTCCTGTTCAATTTGCTCGACTGGTTGATAAGAAAGTGGTGATGAACGCGTGAGGGGGATGAAGCGCTTCATGGCAAAGGGCAGTTTTGCATTTCCGTCCGCGCCGCTGCGTGCGCAGGTTCTCGGTGAGGTTCACTCGCGCCCCTATGCGCTGGTGACGACGCCTCGCGTCATTTTTCAGCTTGCCTTCATGACTGAAGGCGGCTCGATCGTGGATCACGCAGTCTTGTCCGAGCTGTCGCGCTCACGCGGCATCGCGCCGCCCGGTCGTGATGCCAATCACCATGCCATGCCTTGGGGGCAGGGCACGCTGCGCTGGGAACGGCACACGGAATTCTCCACCTATTTCTGGGACGCTCCGGCGCCGGACCATTTCGGCGGCGAGGTGCCCATTCACCCGTTCGGTGACGGGTTTTCGCCGCCGGGAACCCTGATTTCCGGTATTCGGCTCGAAATCCGGCCGGACACGCCGGAGACGCGCGAGGCGATCAAGGCCTTCGACCCGACCAGCCTCTGTTACAGCGAAACCAAGAACGGGCAGGCGGTACTCGTGACCGATTTTCGCCAGAACGGCGACGGGCTGACGCAGATTCTCGTCATCGACCGCGGCCTGACGGAAGCGGGTACGGGCGCGCTGGTGCAGCGCCTGCTCGATATCGAGACCTATCGCACGCTCGCCATGCTCGGCCTGCCGCTGGCGCAATCGCTGTCGCCGGAAATCCGCAGGACGGAGGACGGCCTGACCGGAATCACCCAGCGGATGAAGGAAAACGTCCGCGAAGAGGCCGACGAGATGCTCTCCGAAATCACCCGGCTTGCGGCCGACGTCGAGGCCGGTGCCGCCCTCAGCCTCTATCGTTTCGGTGCCAGCCGCGCCTATTACGGCATCGTGCAGGAGCGCATTCGCACACTGGCCGAGACGGCCGTGCCCGGCTACGAAACGATCGGCACCTTTCTCGAACGTCGGTTGGCGCCGGCGATGCGGACCTGTCAATCGGTCGAGGAGCGTCAGGCAAACCTGTCTCGCAAGCTGGCGCGTGCCACGGCGCTTCTCAGAAGCTGGATCGATGTCGAACTCGAAAAACAGAACAGCGCCCTGCTGAACTCGATGGATCGCCGGGCCAAGCTGCAGTTGCGCCTCCAGCAGACCGTAGAAGGCCTGTCGGTTGCCGCCATTTCCTACTATGTGGTCGGGCTGTTCGGCTATCTCGCCAAGGCCGTGAGCCACGAACTGCCGGTCGATCCCAACCTTCTGACCGGCCTTGCCGTCCCATTTGCTGTCCTCGGCGTCTGGCTCGTCGTCCGCCGCATCCGTCGCCACCACGAGGAAAGCGCGCAGAAATAACGCCGCGCGGCTATTGCTCCCAATAGGGCACCGGCCCGTAAAGCGCGGCGAGGTACTCGATAAAGAGACGGACCTTGGCGGGCAGGAATTGCCGGCTTGGATAAACGGCCGAGAGCGCCAGGTTGCGGGAACCTTCCCATTGCGGCAGCACCTGGACCAACTGTCCGGAGCGCAGTTCCTTGCCGATGTCCCAGGTGGAGCGCAGCGCGATTCCGGCCCCGGCGATCACCGCCTCGCGGATGATCTCCGATGAGTTGGTGACGAGCGGCCCCTCCGGGCGATAGGTGAGGCTGCCGCCGGGCCCTTCCAGCTTCCAGTTGTCGTTATTGTGGGCCGGCAGGCAGACATGATTCGCGAGATCGTCGATTTCACGCGGGAGACCGTGGCGGGCGACATAGCTCGGTGCGGCGCAGAGGAGGCGACGGACAGGCGCGAGCTTGCGCGCGACGAGGCTCGAATCCGTGAGTTCGCCGATCCTGACGGCAAGATCGAAACCCTCAGCGACGATATCGGCGAAATCGTCGCTGAGAACGATGTGGAGTTTGAGGTCCGGATGATCCTTCATGAAGCCCGTCAGATGCGGTGCGATATGCATGCGCCCGAAGGACGTCGGCGCGCTGATCCGGAGTGTTCCCTGCGCCTGCGACGAGCGCCCGGAGGCGTAGGCTTCCGCGTCCTCGATACCGGCGAGAATGCCGAGGACGCGGTCGTAAAAACCTTGTCCGGCCTCCGTCAGCGAAATTTGCCGCGTGGTCCGCTGGAGAAGCCGCGTGCCGAGCCTGTCCTCCAGCCGCTTGACGCGCTTCGAGATCACCGCCGGAGATAGACTGAGCAGGCGTCCTGCCGCCGACATGCTGCCGGATGAGACGACCCGCGCAAAGATCTCGAGATCGCCGATATTTGTCATCAATCTTGACCATTATTGCCGAAAACGAAAAGATCCCTAGCATCTGCCGGGTGTCGATCCTAGTGCATTCCGCTTTCACAAAGCGAATAAGATGCTCTAGATACAAAGTTCTACGGCGTTCTTTACGCGTTCATTTGAACGCGTGGCGCACTAGTGGTAAAGAAAAAATACCACTCGGTGGGCTGTATTGCTTGGGAGGATCCTATGCCGGAGACGATCGGGTTTCTGAAACCGAAACAAGCCGTTCTGGATCGCCGGCAGGAAATTGTTGCCGATCTCAAGGATCTCCTGCCCAAGGGCTGCCTGATCAGCGAGGAGCGCGAGCTGAAGCCCTTCGAGACCGATGCGTTCCTGGCCTATCGGCGGTTGCCGCTTGCCGTCGCCCTGCCGGAGACGACGGAACAGGTTTCTGCCGTGCTCAAATATTGCAGCCGCTACGGCGTTCCGGTCGTGCCGCGCGGCGCCGGCACGTCGCTCTCGGGCGGCGCCATCCCGCAGGAGGATGCCGTCGTCATCGGTCTTTCGAAAATGTCGCGCATTCTCGACATCGACCTCTTCAACAGGACGGCCACGGTTCAGGCGGGCGTCACCAACCTTAACATCTCCGAGGCGGTCTCGGCGGACGGCTTCTTCTATGCGCCCGACCCCAGTTCGCAGCTCGCCTGCACCATCGGCGGCAATATCGGCATGAACTCCGGCGGCGCCCATTGCCTGAAATACGGGGTCACCACCAACAACCTCATGGGCGTGAAGATGGTGCTTTTCGACGGCACCGTGATCGAACTCGGAGGCAAGGCGCTGGACGCGGCCGGATACGACCTGCTCGGACTCGTCTGCGGTTCGGAAGGCCAGCTCGGCATCGTCACGGAAGCAACGGTGCGCTTGATCGCCAAGCCGGAAGGTGCGCGGCCGGTGCTCTTCGGATTCGCCTCGTCCGAGGCGGCCGGCGCCTGCGTTGCCGACGTCATCGGAGCGGGCATCATTCCCGTTGCCATCGAATTCATGGACAAGCCGGCGATCGAGATCTGCGAAGCCTTCGCGCATGCCGGTTACCCGCTCGATGTCGAGGCTCTGCTGATCGTCGAGGTCGAGGGGTCCGAGGCGGAGATGGACGCCATGCTTCAACGCATCATCGAGGTCGCTCGCCGCCACGGCGTCACCACGATCCGGGAATGCCAATCCGCATTGGAGGCGGCGCTGATCTGGAAGGGTCGGAAATCGGCTTTCGGCGCGACGGGCCGCATTGCGGACTATATCTGCATGGATGGCACCGTGCCGCTAAGCCAGCTTTCACATGTGTTGCGCAAGACCGGCGAGATCGTCGCCGGTTATGGCCTGCGCGTGGCAAACGTCTTCCACGCCGGTGACGGCAACATGCATCCGCTGATCCTCTACAACATAAACGATCCGGAGGATGCGGCGCGAGCCGAGGCGGCGGGCAACGACATCCTCAAGCTTTGCGTCGATGCCGGCGGCTGCCTGACGGGCGAGCATGGCGTCGGCATTGAGAAGCGTGATCTGATGCTGCACCAGTACAGCCGGGCCGATCTCGCCCAGCAGATGGCCGCGCGCTCGGCCTTCGATCCCGAGTGGATCCTCAACCCGTCGAAGGTTTTTCCGCTCGAAGGGCGTCCGACAGCATGATCGTCCACTTCGAACCGGCCAGCGCGGAGGGCATCGCCTCCGTCGTGCGCTCCGCAGCAGCAGAACGCGTCACCTTGGCAATCATCGGCGGTGGCACGCGTGCGGGACTCGGCAATCCGGTGCGGACCGATCGGACGCTCTCGACGCGTCGCCTCTCCGGCATCGTCAGCTACAATCCGGCGGAAATGACCATGAGTGCGCTCGCCGGAACGCCGCTTGCCGAGGTCGAAGCCGCGCTGCGAGCCAAGGGTCAGATGCTTTCATTCGAGCCGATGGATCATAGGCCGATCTTCGCCACGTCCGGCGAACCGACGATCGGCGGAGTATTCGCCGCCAATGTTTCCGGTCCGCGGCGCTACGTCGCCGGTGCGGCGCGCGACAGCCTGCTCGGCGTGCGCTTCGTCAATGGCGCCGGTGACCTGATCAAGGCCGGCGGCCGGGTCATGAAGAACGTCACCGGGCTCGACCTCGTCAAGCTCATGGCGGGCTCCTACGGCACACTCGGGATCCTGACGGAAGTCACGTTCAAGGTGCTGCCCATTCCGCCGGCGGCCGCGACGGTGGTGGTTTCGGCCCTCAACGACGCCGAAGCTGCTGCGGCCATGGCCGAGACGATGGCACAGCCGGTGGAGGCTTCCGGCGCGGCACATCTGCCCGAGAGCGTGCGCGGGCGCTTCCTGGATGGCGCACTTCCCGACGGCGCGGCAACCGTGCTGAGGCTCGAAGGCTTGGCGGATTCCGTCGACATGCGTGCCGAGAGACTCAGCGCGGCCCTTTCGCGCTTCGGGCCGGTCTCACGGCTCGACGCTGACGCGACGCGTCTCTTGTGGGGGGAAATTCGCGACGTGAAACCCTACGCCGACGGTACGAGGCGGCCATTGTGGCGGGTGTCGGTCGCGCCGTCCGCCGGGCACCAGCTCGTCGCTGCGCTGCGCCTTCAAACGGGCGTCGATGCCTTTTATGATTGGCAGGGCGGGCTCGTCTGGCTGCGGATGGAGGCGGATGCCGAGGCGGAACTCGTGCGTCGCTATGTCGGCGCGCTCGGTGGGGGCCACGCAAGCCTCGTGAGGGCTGGCGACGACGTGCGGGCCCGCATTCCGGCTTTCGAACCGCAGGCACCGGCCGTCGCTCAGCTGACGGAGCGCATCCGCGCTCGGTTCGATCCAGCGCGGATTTTCAATCCGGGGCGCATCGCGGCGCCGTAGGCGCCACCGCGATCCGTTCGAGAGATGCCAAGGGGGAATTCGATGAGCGATACCGGTCCACAGGCACCGCTTTCCGGCCAGACCGATCGCTGGCTGGAACCGGGCAAGGTCAATATTCAGATCATCTACGTGCTTTACCTGATCGCATTTGTCATCGGCATCACGGCGCTCATCGGGATCGTGCTCGCCTATCTCAACCGCGACAAGGCGGAGCCATGGGCGAGGACCCATTATATCTGGGCCATCCGTACCTTCTGGATCGCCTTGCTTTTCTGCATCGTCTCGGCCCTGCTCACGGTTTTGGTCATTGGCGTTCTAGGCTTTGTCGCCACGGCGGTGTGGATCGTCGTCAGATGCGTGATCGGCCTGCAGAAAGCGGCGCGGGAGGAGGCGATCACCAATCCCGAGAGCTGGCTCGTCTAGCTTTGGGGAGGCGAAATGCAGCAGGCGCTGAGATCTTCCCGCATTCCGCCCTAAATTATAGGAATGGTTCGACGGCTACGGATCGGCCGATCCGAATCGTCGCGGTCTACAGCGCCGCGCGTCCTATCAGGCGCGCAAAGGACGCTGTAGCACTTTGAATTGCTGCATGTTTTGTCCTTAAATCGGCTAGGATTTAACGAAACATGCAGTGGGCCCGCAGGGCCTGCCAGTTGGAGTATTCGGTTGCAGACCAATTTCACACCCGCGCAGCTCGCTGATCCGCATGTCGCCGAATCCGAGAAGATCCTGCGCAAATGCGTGCACTGTGGTTTCTGCACGGCCACCTGCCCGACCTATGTCGTCCTCGGCGACGAACTCGACAGTCCCCGCGGGCGGATCTACCTGATCAAGGATATGCTTGAAAACGGCCGGGCGGCAGACCGCGAGACCGTTACCCATATCGACCGCTGTCTTTCCTGTCTTTCGTGTCTCACGACTTGTCCGTCCGGCGTCGACTATATGCATCTGGTCGACCATGCCCGCATCCACATCGAGAAGACCTACAAAAGGCCGTTCAAGGATCGCTTGGCGCGCGCCGCTCTCGCCGCGGTGCTGCCTTATCCCGGACGATTCCGTTTCGCGCTCCGCGCGGCCGGCGTTGCCCGCCCGCTGGCGGGGCTGGCGAAGCGGGTCCCTTGGCTGAAGACTTTTGGCATCATGCTCGACCTTGCTCCGAAGGCGGTGCCGCCGGCGTCCGCAGGGACAAGACCCGCCACTTACGCGACGAAGGGCGAGCGTCGCGGCCGGGTCGCGATCCTGACCGGCTGCGCGCAGCCGGTCTTGAAGCCGGAGATCAACGAAGCGGCGATCCGGCTGCTGACCGGGCAGGGGATCGAGGTTGTCGTCGCCGCTGGCGAGGGCTGCTGCGGTTCACTGGTGCACCACATGGGACGCGAGGAGCGGGCGCTCGAGGCTGCGCGCCGTAACGTCGATATCTGGCTGAAGGTCGCCGAAGAAGACGGTCTCGATGCGATCGTCGTGACCGCCTCGGGCTGCGGCACGACGATCAAGGATTACGGCCATATGCTGCGGCTGGATCCGGGATATGCGGAAAAGGCCGCGAAAGTGTCCGCATTGGCAAAAGACATCACCGAATATCTGGCCGGGCTCGAGCTGCCGCAGCGGGAGCCGCAGAAAATGGCCGTTGCCTATCATTCCGCCTGCTCGATGCAGCATGGCCAGAGGATTACGACGGTGCCGAAGGAGCTGTTGAAGCGAGCGGGATTCACGGTTCGCGAGCCGGCGGAAGGCCATCTCTGCTGCGGCTCGGCCGGCACCTACAACATCCTGCAGCCGGAGATATCGGCGAAGCTCAAGGCGCGCAAAGTCCGCAACATCGAGGCGACGAAACCGGACGTGATTGCGACCGGCAACATCGGTTGCATCACGCAGATCGCGACCGGGACGGCGATTCCGATCGTGCACACCGTTGAGCTGCTGGACTGGGCCTATGGCGGACCTAGGCCGGCCGGGCTGTAATGGGCGAAGCGTGCTCCTTATCCGGCCTGCCGGCCACCTTCTCCCCGCAAGCGGGGCGAAGGCGACTGGCGGCGCCCCCTTAAAACCCCCTCTTCCCGCAAGCGGGGAGGGGGCTGGGGTGAGGGACAAACTGCCCCGCCGATCCGATCAGCCGCCAAAGATCTGACGGAAAATGTCCACGCCGCGATCGTCGTAGGTAACATCGCCGTGCTTGTTGCCTGGGCCTATGACGATCACTTTCGTGCCGACGTCGGCGCGATCGTAAAGGTGCTCGACGTCCTCGTTCATCATCCGGATGCATCCCGACGACATGTTCTGGCCGATCGTCCAGGGCTGGTTCGTTCCATGGATGCGGAAGATGGTGTCGCGGCCACCCTGGTAGAGATAAAGCGCGCGGGCACCGAGCGGATTGTCGATACCGCCTTCCTGGGTGATCGGCAGGACGCGGCCCTTCGCCCGTTCGCGCACGCGCATTTCCGCCGGGGGCGTCCAGGCTGGCCACTCGGCCTTGCGGCCGACCTTGACGACGCCGGACCAGCCGAAGCCTTCGCGGCCGACGCCAATGCCGTAGCGCGTCGCACGGTTCGGGCCGTCGATGTAATAGAGATATTTGTTGTTGGTATCGACAATAATGGTGCCGGGAGCCTCATTCGTCCGGAAACGGACCTTGGTGCGCCAATATTTTTGTGGCGGACGCTTTTGATGGGCGACCAACAGAACGTCGGAACGCTTGGCGGCGGCCTCCGGTGCGTTCGCCGGCGTGAACGCCGATGCATTCGTCACGGCAAACAGCACCGTCGCCGCGGCAGCGAACGCCACCACCTTGCTGGCATGAATTCTCATTAACGATTCCCTCTCAACCCTAATCGCGTGCAGGTTCTCAAATTACCCGCAAGATTTCGCCCACGCCATATCCGATAGAACATCGGCATCGGCGTAACTTGTATCTCCGGGAACAGCTGTTGCGTTTGCACCACTGTTCCCCAGTGCAAACGCAACTTGTGCGCGGGCTATTGAGATAATATGCGATTTTATATCACGATAACCTTGGTGCCGACGTTCACGCGTTCATAGAGATCGACGACATCCTCGTTGCGCATGCGGATGCAGCCGGACGAAACGCCATAGCCGATCGTCCAGGGCGCGTTGGTGCCGTGGATGCGGTAGAGCGTCGAGCCGAGATACATCGCCCGGGCGCCGAGCGGGTTTGCGGGGCCGCCCTCCATGCGGGCCGGCAGATAGTGTCCCTTCGCGGCTTCCCGCGCGATCATTTCCTGTGGCGGGGTCCAGCTCGGCCATTCTGCCTTCCGCGTAATCCGGTGGGCGCCGGCCCACTCGAAGCCCGGCTTGCCGACCCCGACACCATATCGACGGGCTTCGCCCTTGCCGGTGACGAGATAGAGAAAGCGGTTGTTGGTGTCGATCACGATCGTGCCGGGCTTTTCCGGACCTCCATAGGCCACGGTTTGCGGCAGGAACTGCGGATCGAACTTCGTCTTTACCGACTTTTGCGGACGTACTGCCGCAACCGGCTGTACCAATGCCGGACCGGACTTGCGGCTTACCTGGCGTTGTTCGAACTGTTTTCGGGTGGCCGCCGGCATCTGCGGACGGTAAGCGACCGGACGCGCCTGGCCACCGGGCTGCATCACCCCAAGCTGCGTCAACCAAGGGGCCGTCAGGTCCGGGCTGACGATGACCGGCGGCCGGTTGTGATACCGGTCGCGCGCTCCGGCCTCACCGGCAACGACACAGAGGAGGGATACGGCAAGAAAAAGGGATTTCTCCATCATGAGGCGGACTCGCTACATTACGCCAAAAATCTTCAACAACGGCTTCGCGGCCGGGAAAGCGGCGCTTTCACCTGCCGAGATGCCTGGCAATGGCCGGATCGTGGCACCGCGTTGCCACCGAAAGGTAAACGGCCATTCATTAAAAGGCCGGCGCGTAGATAAAGCTCCGGGTAGGGTTATCGGCCACTTTATGAAAGTGGTTTCAGAGTGGTAAACAGAACAAAAGAGCAACTGAAGCGAGAAAGAGACAATGGCCGCGAAAGGCTTGATTACCGGAGATGATGGACTTGATCGTTGCGCCTGGCACGGCAATCTCGAGGACTATCGGCGCTATCACGACGAGGAGTGGGGCCGGCCTGTTACGGACGACCACCGGCTGTTCGAGAAGATCTGCCTGGAGGGTTTTCAGTCCGGGCTATCGTGGTTGACGATCCTGCGGAAGCGCGAAGCGTTTCGCGCGGCATTCGCCGGCTTCGATTTCGACCGGGTTGCCGAATTCGGCGCGGACGATATCGAGCGTTGCCTCGCCGACACCGGCATCGTGCGCCACCGCGGCAAGATCGTCTCGACCATCAACAACGCGCGGCGCGCCAAGGAACTGCGCGCGGAATTCGGATCGCTTGCCTCCTATTTCTGGTCCCATGAGCCGGACCAGAGCGAGCGTCCGAAGATCGTGAGCTACGAGGCCTTGATCGCCAATCCGACGACCGCCACGTCGACGCGCATTTCGAAGGATTTGAAGAAACGCGGCTGGACCTTTGTCGGACCGACGACGATCTATGCCTTCATGCAGGCGATAGGCCTCGTCAACGACCATATCGAAGGCTGCTTTTGCCGCGCGAACATCGAGGATATGCGGCAACAATTCAAAAGGCCGGCGCGCCAGTCCGCGTAAACCGAGGCGCCGGCAACCTCTCCCGTCAGGTACTTGCCTTGTTCAAGAGCAGAGTGTGCCGGCGGGAAACCCCTTTCTTCGTTTAGCCGCCGTTCTTGGCGAGCCATTCCTTCATCACCTTGATCTCGGCTTCCTGGGCTTTGATGATGTTTTCCGCCAGCTTGCGGATTTCTTCATCCTTGCCGTGTTCCAATTCGATCTTTGCCATGTCGATCGCTCCCTGGTGGTGGGCAATCATGCCGCGCACGAAGTCGAGGTCGGTTTTGCCGGTGAAGGCAATGTCCATGTCTTTGTGCATCTTGGCGTTTGCTATGGCGAAGGCCTTGCTGGACGGTGACGTGTCGCCCGTCGTGTTTGGGGCTTCCATTGAGCCATGCACGTGGCCGCTCTCCTGTGCGAACGAAGGAGCGGCGGCAAGTGCCGTCAACATCAAGGCGGCGGTGATGGTTTTCAGGGGCATGATGTTTTCCTTTCGAAATCTTATCCGTTATTCGCGGATGCTCGTCCGCGATTTGCGGGTTTGTCCGTTTCCCGGCGGAGGCGCCGAAAAGCGGAGAGATGTTTCAGACGTCCTCGGGGGGGTCGAACAACCGCGGCGTTCTAGAGCGGGATGAGGAAAAGTGTGGACGGTTTTCCGCCCGCATTCCGCTCTAACTCATTAGAATCGATCACGTTTATGGATTTTAGGTCGATTCGACCTAAAATCATTGTGATCTAGGCTGAAAGGAAGGGCTTGGGCGGCGGGACCGGCGGTCTCGCGTTTACGTCGTCGGGCGCCGCGTAGTGGCGCAAGGAAAAGCGACTGGACGGGGTTTCCGGCGGCGTCACTTTGGACTGTGCGGGGCTGATTGCCAGACACGCCGCGCAAAGCACGGGATGCAGCAGCTTTGTTGGAAGGTTGCAGCGCTCCCCCGCCGCGCAACGCACGTCATGGCCCGAAGCGTGATGGCCGGAAGCGTGATGATCCGCGGCAACGGCCGCCAGATGATGGTGCCCCATGCCCGCGGTAGCGACATCCCGGGCCTGTGTCGCGGCCGACAGGGCGCCGACCAAGGGCGCGGACAGGAACAGCAGAACGAGGGCGAGGCGGCGCAGCATGCCTGTAAGATAGGTTAAGTTGCAGCAAGTGGAAGAGGTGTTGGCGGGCGCCGTCACACCCCCAACGCATCCGCGCGCCGAGGAAAAGCAAATACGCCCTCCAGCGCGCCGTCTCCAACTTCGCTGGCAAGCGTCGAATTTCCGACGCAACAGAGCGGCGCCGACTGGCCAGATGGACCACGCACGAGCGTGGCGAAGCAGAAGGAGGAGGCTGCCCCGGTCGCCTGCTCCAGTATGTTCAGAATTATCGATCTGTCGTCTCCGTCGTGGACGCGCAACAGGTCGACGATGCCGCACGGATTTCGCGACGCGCCGAGAAGCGCGAGCGTTCGCGGTCCCAGAAGGAATGTGCCGCTGGCAAGGTGGCAGCGCCACGGCTCGACGAGATAATCCCCGCGCTCCAGATCGCGCGTCCAGCCTTCATGTGCCTGCAGATGGGCGGGCTTGACGGCCCCGTCACCGGGATTCACAAATTTCAGCATGCCGCCAAAATCTCCACTGAAACCCTTGCGTCGCAGTGCCGGACAACCCGACCGACCAGCGCTTAACCTATAGGAGAACATAGCGACAAGTACAATCACGGATGTGTTATTGGGGAGGCCGTACCATGCGACAGAACGCCGTAGAGCGGGGACACGCGTCGAAGGGGCTCTCAGTGGGCCGGTATGCGCGCGCTTTGTACCCGCTGCCCTTGCCGCCCTTGACGTGATCCGGTAGGGAATGCACCGACCGAATTTGACAGTCCGGAATACTCTTCATGAACGAAAAGCAGAAGAAACCGCAGAAGCTCAAGGCGCGCCTGCCGCGCGGCTTTGTCGATCGTTCGGCGGCGGATATCCGCGCCGTCGACGAAATGATTGCCAAGATCCAGGAGGTCTACGAGCGCTACGGTTTCGATCCGGTGGAAACGCCGATGTTCGAATATACAGATGCACTGGGAAAATTCCTTCCCGACAGCGATCGGCCGAACGAAGGCGTCTTCTCGCTGACGGACGACGACGACCAGTGGATGAGCCTGCGCTACGACCTGACGGCGCCGCTGGCGCGCCACGTGGCGGAGAACTTCAACGAGATCCAGCTTCCCTATCGGACCTATCGGGCGGGCTACGTCTTCCGCAACGAGAAGCCGGGACCGGGACGCTTCCGCCAGTTCATGCAGTTCGACGCCGACACGGTCGGTGCGGCGGGCGTCCAGGCCGATGCCGAGATGTGCATGATGATGGCCGACACCATGGAAGCGCTCGGCATTCAGCGCGGCGACTATGTGATCCGTGTCAACAACCGCAAGGTTCTCGACGGTGTGCTCGAGGCGATCGGTCTTGGTGGTGACGAGCATGCGAATGCGCGTCTGACGGTTTTGCGTGCAATCGACAAGCTCGACAAGTTCGGCCCCGAAGGTGTGCGACTGCTGCTCGGCGAAGGCCGCAAGGATGAGAGCGGCGATTTCACCAAGGGTGCGGGCCTGAATGACGAGCAGATCCGCAAGATCCTGTTTTTCGTTGGCATCACTGACTATGCGAAGAGCGCCGCCGAGCTCGCCGAACTCGTTGCCGGAACCGCCAAGGGCGGAGAGGGCGTCGACGAACTCAATACGATCCGCAGCCTCGTGCTCAGCGCAGGCTATGAAGCGGACCGCATCAAGATCGACCCCTCGGTCGTGCGTGGCCTCGAATACTATACCGGCCCCGTCTTCGAGGCCGAGTTGCAGTTTGCGGTGACGAACGAGAAGGGCGAGAAGGTCGTCTTCGGCTCCGTTGGCGGCGGCGGCCGCTATGATGGCCTCGTCTCGCGCTTCATGGGGCAGCCGGTGCCGGCAACCGGCTTCTCGATCGGTGTATCGCGACTGATGACGGCGCTGAAAAACCTTGGCAAGCTTGGGACCGAGGACGTGATCGCGCCCGTGGTCGTCTGCGTCATGGATCGTGACATCGAGAGCATGGGCCGCTACCAGCGCTTCGTCCAGGAGCTGCGCCACGCCGGCATCCGGGCCGAGATGTACCAGGGCAACAAGAAGAATTTCGGCGATCAGTTGAAATATGCCGACCGCCGCGGTTCCCCGCTGGCGATCATCCAGGGCGGCGATGAACGCGCTTCGGGGGTCGTGCAGGTCAAGGACCTGATCGAAGGCAAGCGTCTCTCGGGCGAAATCCAGGACAATGTTACCTGGCGCGAGGCGCGTGTTGCCCAGATTTCCGTGCCGGAGAGCGATCTGGTAGAGAAGGTGCGGGAGATGCTGGCGGCACAGGCTGAGGACCGAACGAAGGCGAACTGAACGCGATGCCTCTGATCAACCTCCCCGCCTTTGCTGGCGACCTGCTTGCCGATTTCGAGCGGATGGAGACCCTGCGCGTCGATACGCCGGTGATCCAGCCGGCCGAACCCTTTCTCGACATGGCAGGCGAAGACCTGCGGCGTCGCATTTTCCTGACCCAGAGCGAGACGGGCGAGAGCCTTTGCCTTCGTCCTGAATTTACGATCCCCGTTTGCCTTCGTCATATCGAGACGGCGACCGGCACGCCGCAGCGCTATGCCTACCTCGGCGAAGTGTTCCGCCAGCGGCGCGAGGGGTCGAGCGAGTTCTATCAGGCGGGCATCGAGGATCTCGGCGAGCCGGACACCGCGCGGGCGGACGCGCGGGCCGTGAGCAACGCGATGCAGGTTCTTGCGAACAGGTTGCCGGGACGGCGCCTTAAGGTGACGCTGGGCGACCAATCGGTGTTCGAAGCGGTTGTCGGAGCCTGCGGGCTGCCTGGCGGCTGGCAGAAGCGGCTGATCCATGCCTTCGGCGAGCCGAAGCAGCTGCAGAAACTTCTGGCGGAACTCGCCGATCCGAAATCCGCAGGTGTCTTCGGTCACGAGGTCGAGCGGCTTGCGATCATGGGCATGCTGGAGGACGAGGATCGGCTCGTTGCCCTTATCGGCGAGACCATGGAGGCAACCGGCTACTCCACCAATGCCAGCCGGTCGCCGCGCGACATCGCTCGCCGCCTGAAGGAAAAAATGGAACTGGCGAACACGCGGCTGGACAAGGTCACGCTCGCCGTCATGCGCGAATTCCTGACGCTGAACCTGCCGCTCGCCGATGCGCCGGCCGCACTTTTCCGCTTCGCTGCAAAGTCGGGGTTGAAGATCGAAGCCGCATTGGCGCTTTTCGACGCGCGCGTCGCTGCACTTTCTCAGGCGGGCGCCGACATCAGTCTCGTCCGCTATCGCGCCGCCTTTGGTCGTCCGCTCGACTATTATACCGGCCTCGTCTTCGAGATCGAGGTCGAAGGCATGGCGGCCGTTCTCGCCGGTGGTGGACGCTTCGACCGCCTGCTGACGCTTCTGGGCGCCCGTGAACATATTCCGGCAGTCGGCTTCTCCCTGTGGCTTGACCGGATCGAGCAGGCGGTTTCTGCCGCAGGGGGCGCGAATTGACGGTGACGATTGCACTGCCTTCGAAGGGGCGGATGAAGGATGATGCTTCGGCGATCTTCGAGCGGGCCGGAATGAAGATTGTCGCGGTCGGCAACGATCGTTCCTACCGGGGCCGGGTCGAAGGCTGGGACGACGTCGAGATTGCCTTTCTTTCGGCCTCGGAAATCTCTCGCGAGATCGGCAGCGGCGCCGTCGATTTCGGCGTCACCGGTGAAGACCTCGTTCGCGAGGGCTTGGCCGACGCGGATGCGCGTGTGGAATTCTGCGCCCGGCTCGGCTTCGGCCATGCCGATGTCGTCGTGGCCGTACCGGAAATCTGGTATGACGTCGATACCATGGCGGACCTCGGCGACGTCGCCGCCGATTTCCGTGCACGTCACGGCCGCAGGCTGGCAATCGCCACCAAATACTGGCGCCTGACCCAGCAGTTTTTCTCCGGAAGCCATGGCATCCAGCTCTATCGTATTGTCGAAAGTCTGGGCGCGACCGAAGGCGCGCCGGCTTCCGGTTCCGCGGACATCATCGTCGACATCACCTCGACCGGTTCGACGCTGAAGGCGAACCATCTCAAGATCCTTTCGGACGGTGTGATCCTGCGGTCGGAAGCCTGCCTCGTCAGGGCGCGGAAGGCGGCCCATGCGGGCGATCCCGTCATTGACCGGATCGTGGCAGCCGTCCGCGCCGCGCTCTGAGAGCCCGCGGCGAGCCTCAGGTGTCACGCAGGAAATTTCACCTCGGGTGCTGACAATTGCAATTGCGACGACCTATGTAGGGGCGGCACATCCCACCTTCGCCATCCCACCTCGAGGCATCCTTATGGCTGATCTTTCCTCTTTCCCGATCACGACCCGCTGGCCGGCAACCAACCCGGATATCATCCAGCTCTATTCGCTGCCGACCCCGAACGGCGTGAAGATTTCCATTGCCCTGGAAGAACTGGGCCTGCCCTACGAGCCGCATCGCATTGCGTTCGATGCCAACGAACAGAAGTCGCCCGAATTCCTGTCGCTCAACCCGAACGGCCGCATCCCGGCGATCATCGATCCGAACGGGCCCGGCGGAAAGCCGATCGGTCTTTTCGAATCCGGTGCGATCCTGGTTTATCTGGCAGAAAAGACGGGAAAGCTTATCCCGGCGGATGCCGCCGGCCGCTACGAGACGCTTTGCTGGGTGATGTTCCAGATGGGCGGTGTTGGTCCGATGCTCGGTCAGTTCGGGCATTTCTTCAAGTTCGCGGCCGAAAGGGTTGCCAACAACTCCTATCCGATGGAGCGGTACCGCGATGAATCGAAGCGCCTGCTCGGCGTGCTCGAGACGCGGCTGAGAGGCCGGCAGTGGCTGATGGGCGACGAATACACGATCGCCGATATTGCCACCTACCCCTGGGTCGAGGGCGCGCGCAGATTCTATGGCGGCGCGGAAGTGCTCGAATACGAGAGTTTCCCGAATGTCATGGCCTGGGTCGATCGCGGCCTCGCGCGGCCGGCCGCGCAGAAGGGGATGGAAATCCCGCGCAAGCCCTGATCCCCTGGCGGTCCTGCCATTCCGCCCGAGTTGACGAAGCTCGGGCGGAAAGGGTACGGCTTGCTAAAGCAGTGTCTACAGCGCCGTGCGTTTCCGAGGCGTGCAAAGATCGCTGTAGCGCTTTGAATCGGCATGATTTTATCCTCACATCGATCCCGATTTGAGGAATCATGCAGTAGAGACGGGGAAGCAGGTGTCGGGAAGACTTGTTGTTATCGGCGGCGGTCAGGCCGCCTTCGCGTTGGTTGCCAAACTTCGCGCTTTGAAGGACGAGCGGCCAGTGACGATCGTGTCTTCTGAGGCAAGCCTTCCCTACCAGCGGCCACCCCTTTCCAAGAAATATCTGCTCCGCGAAATGACGCTCGACCGGCTGCTCTATCGGCCGGAGGCCTGGTATTCGGAGCACGACATCGACATTCGCCTTTCGACCACCGTCACACGCATCGACCGCGGGCAAAAGCAGGTGAGTTTGGGCGACGGATCGGTGCTCGGTTACGAGACGCTTGCCTTCGCGACCGGGGCGGCGCCGCGGCGGCTGCCGGCCTCGGTCGGTGGCGATCTTGCCGGCGTCTACGTCGTGCGGGATTTCAAGGATGCCGATCTGCTCGCCGAGGAGATGCGCCCCGGTCGCCGTGCACTGGTGGTGGGCGGGGGCTATATCGGCCTTGAGGCCGCCGCGGTCGCCCGCACCTGCGGCATGGAGGTGACCGTCATCGAAATGGCGGACCGTATCCTGCAACGGGTGGCCTCGGCCGCGACATCCGCGATCGTTCGCGAGATTCATCGCGCCCGCGGCGTCGAAATCCGCGAGGGCATGGGCCTCCACCGCCTGATCGGCGACAATGGGCGCGTGACGGCCGCTGAACTGGCGGACGGCTCAACGATCCCGGTCGACGTGGTGATCGTCGGCATCGGCGTCAGCGCCAACGATGCTCTGGCGCATGACGCGGGCTTGGAGACCTCCAACGGCATCATCGTTGACAGCTACGGCCGAACTTCCGATCCTGCGATCTTTGCCATGGGTGACTGTGCGGTCCTACCGTGGCAAGGCATGCGGATCCGCCTGGAATCGGTTCAGAACGCCGTTGACCAGGCGGAGGCGATTGCCGCCATCCTCGCCGGCAGCTCCGAGCCCTACGATCCGAAGCCCTGGTTCTGGTCGGACCAGTACGACGTGAAGCTCCAGATCGCCGGCTTCGGTCTCGGCCACGACGAAACGCTGGTCCGTCCGGGCCAGCGCGAAGGCAGCGTATCGGTCTGGTATTTCCGCCAGGGCAAGTTCATCGCCGTCGATGCCATAAACGACGCCAAGGCCTATGTGACGGGAAAGAAGCTGCTCGAAAGCGGAACAACACCGGATCGAGCGAAACTCGCCGATCCTGACACTGACCTCAAGTCACTGCTCATTTAGCCGGCGACATCGCCCGGAATTCTCGATCTGTTAACGAAGAAAGCACCGTTCCGTTTCGGAATGGCCCTCTTCGTCGGGTTTTCACGCTTCTTTAAACCGCGAAACGTCAACAGATGGCGAGCCGGAGCAGGTGACCTGCGTCCGTGCAGTGGTTATTTGGGCGATCTGTTATGTTCAAGATCCTGACATGCCTCGTGGTGGAACACGATCCGCGAATGGTCGTGCTGGCGGCGTTGATTTGCTTCCTGTCGAGTTTCGGCGCTGTCACCTTGCTTCAGCGTGCGCGCGCTGCGGTCGGTGGGCCACGGGCGACCTGGATCGCCGCCGCCGGCATCGCCAGCGGCTTCGGGATATGGGCAACCCACTTCATTGCGATGCTTGCCTATGATCCGGGTGTCTTGGTCGGCTATCAGACGAACCTCATGATCCTGTCGCTGGCGGCGGCAATTGTGCTGACGGTATCGGCCCTCGGCATCGCGACCTATGTGGCGGGGCGCGCCGGCTGGCTGTTCGGCGGGCTGGTGCTTGGCGCCGGCGTTGCCTCCATGCATTTTCTCGGCATGGCTGCGCTGGACGTCCCCGGCTTCATTCGCTGGGACGCGACGCTCGTCGTCTCTTCGATCCTTGCCGGATCGCTGTTCGATGTGGCCGCGCTTTTCGCAGTCGCCCGCGGCGACCAGCCGCTGAGGGCCAAGTTGCTTGCGACGTCCGCGATGACGCTTGGGATCGTGACGCTGCATTTTACGGCGATGGCCGCCGTGACGATCGAAGCCGGCCCCGTGGCTGAGGCGGGCATAGGCATGCTGCAGCCGCATCTCTTGGCCTTCGTCATTGCAGGAACGGCATTCTTCCTGCTGTCGATCGTTCTGACTGCGGCCGGTTTCGCCCGTCAGGCGGAGGTCCTGGCGGCCGCGTCGGAGAAGGAGTTTTCCCGCTTCGTCCGGAGCGTCAAGGACTATGCGATCTGCATGCTCGACATCGATGGCCACGTGACCAGTTGGAATGCCGGTGCTGAGGCGAACAAGGGATACACTGCCGCGGAGATCATCGGCAAGAATTTCGCCTGCTTCTACGCACCGGAAGAAAGGCAGGCCAACCTGCCGCAACAGGCGCTGCGTCTCGCCCTTCTCGATGGAAAATACGAGACGGAAGGCTGGCGCTATCGCAAAGATGACACCCGCTACTGGGCGCACGTGGTGATCGAACCGATCATCGATGAAGCCGGACGGCACGGCGGCTTCATCAAGATTGCCAAGGACATTTCCAAGGAAAAGGCGAACGCCGATCGTATCGCCGAAGTCAGCAAGAATCTCGACATCGCGCTGGAGAACATGACGCAGGGCATATGTCTGTTCGACAAGGCCGACCGCCTGCTGATTTCGAACAGGCGTTGCCTCGAGATCTTCAATCTCTCCGAATCGATGGCCGGCAAGGGCGTGACTTTCCGGGAAATTCTCGAGCGGGCATCTGCCAGCGCCTATCCTGACCCGGCGGTGGCCAAGGCCAGAGCCGATGCGGCTTATCAGAAACACCGCATCGACATTGTCGGCACGGGCGGAGCCGACCTTGTCGAGAAGCTGCCGAACGGACGTTCCATCCTGACGAAGCACCGCATGTTGCCGGATGGCGGCTGGGTCTCCACCTATGAGGACATCACCGAGCGACTGGACTCCGAGGAACAGATTTCGTTCCTCGCCCGACACGACAGTCTGACGGGGCTACCCAATCGGCTGCAGTTCAACAGCTACCTCGAGGAGGAGCTCGATGCCGCTGCCTGGTTCTCGCGCAAGGTGGCCGTCATCGGCCTTGACCTGAACAAGTTCAAGGAAGTCAACGATTTGCATGGTCATGCCGCGGGCGACTTCGTGCTGGTCACGATCGCGCAGCGGATGAAGGCGCTACTTCAGGAGGGCGAGTTCGTTGCCCGTTTCGGCGGCGACGAGTTTGCGGCGGTGAAGCGCTTCGAGGAACTCACCGAGCTCCATGATTTCCTGCGGCGCATTGAAAATTGCCTGCACGAGGAAATGCGCTTCGGTGATTTCGAGCTGAAATCCGGCGGTAGCATGGGCGTTGCGATCTATCCGCAGGACGCCGAAACCGCCGACACGCTGATCAACAATGCCGATCTCGCCATGTATCGCGCCAAGGCGGCATTGAACCAGGCGGTCTGCTTCTACGAGGTCTCGATGGACGAGGCTGCCCGCAAGCGCCGGGCTCTTGCAAACGATCTCTGGGACGCGGTCGAGAAGGGCCAGCTGGCGCTTCACTATCAGGTGCAGAAATCGGTGATGACCGGCGACGTCACCGGCTATGAAGTGCTGCTGCGCTGGCATCATCCCGAACGCGGCATGGTCCCGCCGAATGAATTCATCCCGCTGGCCGAAGAATGCGGTGCGATCCTGCCGATCGGTGAATGGGTCCTGCGCGAGGCATGCCGCGAGGCGGCCGGATGGGGTGGCCAACACAAGATTGCCGTCAATATCTCGCCGGTGCAGTTGGCCAATGGTGACATCGTCAGCCTCGTCCAGCAGGTGCTCGCGGAAACCGGGCTCAGCCCGAAGCGGCTCGAACTCGAAATCACCGAGTCCACCATTATCGACGACAAGGAGCGCGCGCTGCTGACGCTCCGCCAGATCAAGGAGCTTGGAGTCACCATCGCCATCGATGACTTCGGCACCGGTTACTCGTCGCTCGAAACATTGCGGTCGTTCCCCTTCGACAAGATCAAGCTCGACAAGAGCTTCATGTGGGAGGTCGAAGGAAGCCCCCAGGCCAAGGCGATCGTCCGGGCCATCCTCGCCCTCGGGCAAAGCCTCTCCGTGCCGGTCCTTGCCGAGGGCGTCGAAACGCAAAAACAGCTCGACATCCTTCAAGCGGAGGGTTGCGACGAGGCTCAGGGCTATCTGCTCGGGCGCCCAGCGCCCATCGCCGCAGCCCCGGGCACGCGAGTACAAGCTGCCGTCGCTTGATGCGACTGCGGCGGCCGGCCGGAGGTCGAAGGAAAGTGCATACCCCAAGGCTTGCGTAGTTTCAGAGAGTTAGGCCATCTGCTGTTTCAATGAAGCAGTGAATGATTATTGCCGCACCATCGCCTGCGGGCCCTCGATCAGAAAGCGCGGGAAAAAGAAGACCCCAAGCATCGAGCCGGAATAGCGCTCTTCAAGTCCAGACGACTCGCCGATGCAGAAGAGCGGCTGCCTTTGCCCGGTTTCGAGGATGATCGTCGTGGAAAAGCAGAAGGTCGAGGAAGACGTTGCCGCCTGCTCGAAAAGTTCGAGCACGTGATTGCGATCGGCCGGATCGTAACAGCGGACGAAATTGAGCAATCCGCACTCGTTCTCTCGCAGACCGTGAATCGCTGCGGCCTTGTCGCCGAGTACGAAGAGACCCGTGGTGAGATCACCGGACCAGCCCTCGGAAACGCAGAACTGCGCAGGTATTTCCTGATGTGGCAAGCCGTGAATGCCGGAGGACAGGGAATTTGTTCTTGCGATCTTAAACACGACTTGCCCCAGATATGCCCTGCAACGCGGCGCGTCCTATCAGACGCGCAAGGCCGCTATAGCACTTTGAATTGCCGGATGTTTTATCCTTGAATCGGCAACGATTTAAGGAAACATGCAGAGCGAACAGCCGGTATCTAAGTCCGGACAGACGCATTCGAAAAAGGACCGCTCGCTGCCGTTGATCCGAGGGCCAAGCCACTCGTGCCATGCTGATCTCTTGGTCGATTGGTTCGACGCGGGAAAGACAGCCCGTCAAGCGAAATCATTTCGCAAGAAGGTCGGCCATGTTGCGAGCAAATATCAAAAAAGCTTTGGCGATGATGTTCTTTACTCGGACCAGGTACACAAGCCAAAAGCGAGCAGATGCTCGTTCAGTTCGTGGCCGCTCTCCACCTTCGCGTGAATCTGGTGTTCACTTGGCGCGTTGTTATAGTTCGTTTTTTTACAACTTCAACGGTTTTTTGCACTGTTTTGGGCTGCCGTTTCTTTTTCGCAGTGCCTTGTTCGAGATGCATCATTTGGTTTGACGAAAAGCAAAAAGGGCGGCTCGAAGCCGCCCTCTCAGTTCCGGTACCGGAAACATCGCTGTGCTAAGGCTTTCGCCTTATCACATCATGTCCATTCCACCCATTCCGCCCATGCCGCCAGGCATTGCCGGAGCGTCCTTCTTCGGCAGCTCGGCAATCATGGCTTCGGTGGTGACGAGAAGGCCAGCAACCGAGGCTGCGTCCTGCAGGGCGGTGCGAACGACCTTGACCGGGTCGATGATACCCATGGCGATCATGTCGCCATATTCACCGGTCTGTGCGTTGTAGCCGAAGTCGTCGGTGTTCTTCTCGAGGATCTTGCCGACAACGATGGAGGCTTCATCACCAGCATTTTCAGCGATCTGGCGGGCCGGAGCCTGCAGAGCGCGGCGAACGATGTTGATGCCGGCTTCCTGGTCGTCGTTTTCACCCTTGACGGTGATCTTGACGGAAGAGCGCAGCAGGGCGACGCCGCCGCCCGGTACGATACCTTCCTGAACGGCAGCGCGCGTCGCGTTGAGAGCGTCGTCGATGCGGTCCTTCTTTTCCTTCACTTCGACTTCCGTCGCACCGCCGACGCGGATAACGGCAACACCGCCAGCGAGCTTTGCCAGGCGCTCCTGCAGCTTCTCGCGATCGTAATCCGAAGTGGTTTCTTCGATCTGGGCCTTGATCTGGGCAACGCGGCCTTCGATATCCGACTTCTGGCCGGCACCATCGACGATCGTCGTGTTTTCCTTGGAGATCGAAACCTTCTTCGCACGGCCGAGCATGTCGAGCGTGACGTTTTCAAGCTTGATACCGAGGTCTTCGGAGATCACCGTGCCGCCCGTCAGGATCGCGATGTCTTCGAGCATGGCCTTGCGGCGGTCGCCGAAGCCCGGAGCCTTGACAGCAGCGATCTTCAGGCCACCGCGCAGCTTGTTGACGACGAGCGTTGCGAGCGCTTCGCCTTCGACGTCTTCAGCGATGATGAGCAGCGGCTTGCCGGTCTGGACGACGGATTCGAGAACCGGGAGCATGGCCTGGAGGTTCGAGAGCTTCTTCTCGTGCAGGAGAACGAAAGCGTCTTCGAGGTCCGCGACCATTTTTTCCGGGTTGGTGACGAAGTAGGGCGACAGGTAGCCGCGGTCGAACTGCATGCCTTCGACGACTTCGAGTTCGGTTTCAGCGGTCTTGGCTTCTTCAACCGTGATGACGCCTTCGTTGCCGACCTTCTGCATTGCTTCTGCAATGTCGAGGCCGATCTGCTTTTCACCGTTTGCGGAGATGGTGCCGACCTGGGCGACTTCTTCCGAGGTGTTGATCTTCTTGGCCTTGGCAAGCAGGTCCTTGACGACTTCGGTGACGGCGAGGTCGATGCCGCGCTTCAGGTCCATCGGGTTCATGCCGGCAGCAACTGCCTTGGCGCCTTCGCGAACGATCGCCTGAGCGAGAACGGTCGCGGTCGTCGTGCCGTCGCCGGCGATGTCGTTGGTCTTCGAAGCGACTTCGCGGACCATCTGGGCGCCCATGTTCTCGAACTTGTCTTCGAGTTCGATTTCCTTGGCGACCGAAACGCCGTCCTTGGTGATGCGCGGAGCGCCGAAGGACTTGTCGATGACGACGTTACGACCCTTCGGGCCGAGCGTTACCTTGACTGCATCGGCGAGGATGTCGACGCCGCGCAGCATCTTTTCGCGCGCGGTACGGCCGAACTTGACTTCTTTAGCTGCCATTTTTGAAAGCTCCTGGTTTCGAAGTTCCGGGACGGGCCCGGTTTCAAATTACGGAAGTTGGAGGGTGCCGGCCGATCAGCCGATGATGCCCATGATGTCGGCTTCCTTCATGATCAGAAGGTCTTCGCCGTTGATCTTGACTTCGGTGCCGGACCACTTGCCGAACAGGACGCGGTCGCCAGCCTTGACATCGAGCGGAACAACCTTGCCGCTTTCGTCACGGGCGCCCGAACCGACAGCCACGATTTCGCCTTCTTGCGGCTTTTCCTTTGCGGTGTCCGGAATGATGATGCCGCCCTTGGTCTTTTCCTCAGACTCGACGCGGCGGACGACAACGCGGTCGTGCAGCGGACGGAAGTTGGTGCTTGCCATTGTCTAATCCCTCGATCAAATGACATTGCGGATCGTTCATCGACCCGGTGGATGAGTGTTAGCACTCATATCTCACGAGTGCTAGCGTCGCCGAAATAGGACCGTGCGCTGAACGAGTCAAGGATCGGTCGAGAGAATTTTTGCCGGTTGTGATCGTTGATGGGCCGCGAGCCCTTTGTTGTTCAATTGCATGGGGAGAGGGACGGCCCACGCGAGGCATCGCGCCAAAATCCGCATCCAATGGCAACCATGCAAAGACGTCAACGGTGGCCTCGTTCAATTCCATTTCCCCAGACAAACGGGTATCGCGACGGCCCGGGTAATCTTCGACGTGTGCAATGACGACGAATTCGCTGCCGACGCGCTCCTCAGGTTTTTCTGAGATCGCTGGCTGCATTGTGCGTCTGAATTCTTGGGAAGCGCCGCGTTTTTCTGAACGCGAGACTTGTATTCTTTGCCCTTCCTTGCGATGTGAGCCGAGAAGCCGAGTTTGCGGGAAGCCGATATGGCCGTAAGGATCAACAGTTTTCGGGAAATCACCAGCCGGTACGACGTGGTGCTCTGCGATGTCTGGGGCGTGCTCCACAATGGCGTCCAGGCCTTCGCTTCGGCTTGCGAGGCTCTCGCAGAGGCGCGCGCAAAAGGCCTGACTGTCGTCCTCATTACCAATTCGCCGCGGCCGCATCCCGGCGTCGTGGTGCAGATCCGCGGCCTTGGCGTTCCCGACGAAGCCTACGATCGCATCGTTACATCAGGGGACGTCACGCGGGCGTTGATCTCGCAAGCCGCGAAACGCATCTTCTTTATCGGAGCCGAGCGCGACCTGCCTCTGCTCGAAGGTCTAGGTACCGAGATCGTTTCGGCGGAGGACGCGGAGACGATCGTCTGCGCCGGCTTTTATGACGATGAGACCGAAACGCCCGAACACTATCGCGCGACATTGACGGGACTCGCCAAGCGCAAGATCCCGTTCATCTGCGCCAATCCCGACCTCGTCGTGGAGCGCGGGCATCGGCTGATCCCCTGTGCCGGTGCGATCGCCAAGCTCTATGAGGATCTGGGCGGCGAGGCGCGCATTGCCGGCAAGCCCTACATCGCGATCTACCGCGCCGCCCTGACTGAGGCAAAGGCCGTGCGCGGTGCGTTCGATCTCTCCCGCGTCATCGCGATCGGTGACGGCATGCCGACCGACGTCAAGGGGGCGCAGGACGCGGGCTTCGACCTGCTCTATATCAGCGCCGGAATTCATGCCCAGGAATACATGCATGAAAGCCGCACCGACGAGGCGAAACTTGCCGCCTTCCTGAAAAGGGAAGGGGCCGCGCCGAAGTGGTGGATGCCGCGGCTTGGCTGACGGGAAGACGGACATGACGGTTTTTCATCGCAACGAAACCCGTGATCCGCTTCCGGAGCGCCTGCGCGGCGGCGTCATCGCGATCGGCAATTTCGATGGCGTTCACCGCGGACATCAGTCGGTGTTGAACCGGGCGCTGGACGAAGCGGCGAAACGCAGCGTTCCCGCGCTCGTCCTGACCTTCGAGCCGCATCCACGCACCGTCTTCAGGCCGGACACGCCGGTCTTCCGCCTGACGCCCGCCCCGCTCAAGGCCCGCATCCTCGAAGGCATGGGCTTCGGCGCCGTCATCGAATACCCCTTCGACCGGACCTTCTCTCAGCTTTCCGCGTCCGATTTCATCCATCGCATCCTGCGCGAATGGCTGCATGCATCCCACGTGGTCACCGGCTTCGACTTCCATTTCGGCAAAGGGCGCGAAGGCGGCCCGGCATTCCTGATGGCGGCCGGCGAGCGGGAGGGTTTTGGCGTCACGCTCGTCGATGCCTTCCGCGATGAAAACGCTTCGGTGATCTCGTCGAGCTTCATCCGTTCCCTGCTCGCCGAAGGGGATGTTGCGCACGCGGCAGGACTGCTCGGTTACCGTCACACGGTCGAGGCGGAAGTGATCGGCGGCAAGAAGCTTGGACGCTCGCTCGGCTTTCCGACCGCCAATATGAGGCTGCCGCCCGAAGCGGAACTCAAGAACGGCATCTACGCCGTGCGGTTCCGCCGCGCCGATGGCTCTCTTTACGACGGCGTCGCAAGCTACGGCCGTCGCCCGACCGTCGACAGCGATGGCGAGCCGCTGCTGGAGACTTTCGTCTTCGACTACTCCGGTGAGCTTTACGGCGAAGTCTGCAGTGTCTCCTTCTTCGGCCATCTCCGCGATGAGCTCAAGTTCGATGGATTGGAGCCGCTGATGGCGCAGATCAAGCGCGACGAGGAGGAGGCGCGCCAGCTCCTTTCCGGCGTCCAGCCCCTGAGCGAGATCGACCGGAGACTCAATTTCGCCTGAGCTCTGCCGGGAGGCGCCCGGCCTTTCGCAGCCAAAGAATTCGGCCATGCGACGTTGGCGGACCTTTTCAAAAGGCTGAAAACGCCTTAAAGAACCGGCCACTATGACCCGGCACCGTCGATTGATCGTCGATCAGCGAATTATTGGCCCGGCCCTCCGCGCGCGCTAGACCGCCGGCGGGTCCGGGATTTCGGCGTTTCCACGCCCCCCAAAGTCATCTTCGAGACAGAGACCCGTTCCGCATGCGTGACGATACCCGCGCGGAAAAGACGAACGCAAAGACCATGACAGAAACCGCTGAAAAGATCGATTATTCTTCTACCCTCTATCTGCCGCAGACGGAGTTTCCGATGCGCGCCGGTCTGCCGCAGAAGGAACCGGAGACGGTTGCCCGCTGGCAGAAGATGGGCCTCTACAAGAAGCTCCGGGCGTCGGCTGCCGGCCGCGAGAAGTTCGTGCTGCACGACGGTCCGCCCTACGCCAACGGCAACATCCATATCGGCCATGCGCTGAACAAGATCCTCAAGGACGTGATCAACCGATCGTTCCAGATGCGTGGCTTCGACGCCAACTACGTTCCCGGCTGGGACTGCCACGGCCTGCCGATCGAGTGGAAGATCGAGGAAAAGTACCGCGAGAAGGGCAAGAACAAGGACGAGGTTCCGGTCAACGAGTTCCGCAAGGAGTGCCGTGACTTCGCCGGCGGCTGGATCGAGGTCCAGACCGAGGAGTTCAAGCGCCTTGGCATCGAGGGTGATTTCGAGCGGCCCTACACGACGATGAACTTCCATGCGGAAGCCCGCATCGCCGGCGAATTGATGAAGATCGCCAAGGCCGGTCAGCTCTATCGTGGTTCGAAGCCGGTCATGTGGTCGGTGGTCGAGCGCACGGCGCTCGCCGAGGCCGAGGTCGAGTATGCCGATGTCGAGAGCGACATGATCTGGGTAAAATTCCCGATCACCGAGGGCCCGGACGCACTCGCAGGCGCTTTCGTCGTGATCTGGACGACGACGCCCTGGACGATCCCCGGCAACCGCGCGATCGCCTATTCGTCCCGTTACGCTTATGGCCTCTATGAGGTCGCGACCGCCGAAAACGACTATGGTCCGCAGCCCGGCGAAAAGCTGATCTTTGCCAAGCGCCTTGCCGAAGAGTCGGCTGCCAAGGCGAAGGTGACGTTCAGCTTCGTCCGCGACGTCGAAGCGGACGAGCTTGCGGCGATCACGTGCGCCCATCCGCTCCACGGTCTCGGCGGCGGCTATGCCTTCCACGTGCCGCTGCTTGACGGCGATCACGTGACGGATGATGCCGGCACGGGCTTTGTTCACACGGCCCCCGGTCACGGCCGCGAAGACTTTGACGCCTGGATGGACAGCGCCCGCGCACTCGAAGCGCGCGGCATCTCCTCGGCGATCCCGTTCACGGTCGACGATGCCGGCTATTTCACCGCCGATGCGCCCGGCTTCGGTCCGGATGCGGAAGGTGGAGCCGGTCGCGTCATCGACGACAAGGGCAAGAAGGGCGACGCCAATGATCGCGTCATCAAGGCGCTGATCGCCCGCCACACGCTATTTGCTCGTGGCCGCTTGAAGCACTCCTATCCCCATTCCTGGCGGTCGAAGAAGCCGGTCATCTTCCGCAACACGCCGCAATGGTTTGTCTACATGGACAAGGACTTCGGCGACGGCACGACCCTGCGTTCGCGCGCCCTGAAGGCGATCGACGGCACGCGCTTCGTGCCCGGCGCCGGCCAGAACCGCCTGCGTGCGATGATCGAGCAGCGGCCGGACTGGGTGCTTTCGCGCCAGCGTGCCTGGGGCGTGCCGATCGCGATCTTCGCCGACGATCAGGGCGAAATCCTCATCGATGACGCCGTCAACGCCCGGATCCTCGAAGCCTTCGAGAAGGAGGGCGCCGACGCCTGGTTCGCCGAAGGCGCCAAGGAGCGTTTCCTCGGCAACGACCATGACCATGCCAAGTGGCATCAGGTCATGGACATTCTCGACGTCTGGTTCGATTCCGGTTCGACCCATACCTTCACGCTGGAGGATCGCCCCGACCTGAAGTGGCCGGCCGACGTTTATCTCGAGGGCTCGGATCAGCACCGCGGCTGGTTCCACTCGTCGCTGCTCGAAAGCTGCGCGACGCGCGGCCGCGCGCCGTACAACGCCGTTGTCACCCATGGCTTCACCATGGATGAGAAGGGCGAGAAGATGTCGAAGTCGAAGGGCAACACCGTCACCCCGCAGGAGGTGATGAAGGATGCCGGCGCCGACATCCTGCGCCTCTGGGTAATGACGACGGACTATTGGGAGGATCAGCGTCTCGGCAAGACGATCATCCAGACCAACATCGACGCCTACCGCAAGCTCAGGAACACGATCCGCTGGATGCTCGGCACGCTCGCTCATGACAAGGGCGAGGTGATCGCGTTTTCCGACATGCCGGAACTCGAACAGTTGATGTTGCACCGTTTGGCCGAATTGGACCGGCTGGTGCGCGACGGCTACGACGCCTTCGACTTCAAGCGGATCGCCCGTGCGCTTATCGATTTCTCGAATGTCGAGCTGTCGGCGTTCTACTTCGATATCCGCAAGGACGCGCTCTACTGCGACGCACCGTCCTCGATCCGTCGCCGCGCCGCGCTGCACGTCATCCGAACGATTTTCGATTGTCTGGTTACCTGGCTCGCTCCGATGCTGCCTTTCACCACCGAGGAAGCCTGGCTCTCCCGCAACCCGGAAGCCGTCTCGGTGCATCTGGAGCAGTTCCCGACCGTGCCGGCGGAGTGGCGTAACGACGCGCTCGCCGAGAAGTGGCGCAAGATCCGCGAAGTCCGCAAGGTCGTGACCGGTGCACTCGAAATCGAGCGCAAGGAAAAGCGCATCGGCTCGTCGCTGGAAGCGGCGCCCGTCGTCCATGTTGCGGATGCGGATTTGCGCCAGGCGCTCGAAGGCCAGGACTTTGCCGAGATCTGCATCACATCGGCGATCGAGGTCGTCGGCTCCGAGGGACCGGCCGATGCCTTCGCGTTGCCGGACGTCGCCAAGGTCAGTGTCGTGCCGAGGCTGGCCGAGGGGCAGAAATGCGCTCGTTCCTGGCGAATCACCACGGATGTCGGTTCCGACCCGCTCTATCCGGACGTTTCCGCCCGCGATGCTTCGGCTCTGAGGGAGCTTGGATTCAAGCCTTGACGCACCGTTTGGCCGGGTGAATTGCGCTTGTCGCGTTCATCCGGTACAACCTGCCCGAAATTTGGCGGATTTTTCGGCCAAGGGGCGCTGAGTGGCCGCGGCATGTGGGGTGCGGCTGGCTGGAAGGAAATTCATGGAAATGACGCGAGAGTTGCGAGTTGTCGCCAGCATTGCCGCCATCGTGGCGGGCGGTTTGGTGCTTTCGGGCTGCATCGGTGGTCCAACCTACGGTACGGACAAGTCGGCAGGCGAACAACTGCTTGACGACCTCGGCAGCGCCGTGAGCCTTGCCCCGCCGAAGCGCGATCCGGTCAAATATCAACCCCGCCCGGCGCTCGTGCTGCCGCCGCAGGGACAGCAGACAGCTCTGATCGAGCCGCAGCAGTCAATGGCGAACCGCGAAACGAACCCGCAGTGGGTCGAGTCGCCGGAGGAGGTCCGTGAGCGCCTGCGTGACGAGGCGGACGCCAACAAGAACGATCCCAACTATGTCTCGCCTCTGGCGAAGGCGAGCGCCAATGGCCGCCGCCTTTCGGCCAAGGAGCAGCAGGAGGCCTATCGCGAGGCCCGCAAGATCGAGCAGGGCGCGTATTCGGACAAGCGTCGCTTCCTGAGCGATCCGCCGATCGAATATCGTCGTCTCCCGGAAGGTGCCGAAACGGATCTCGGCGAGCCGGAAAAGGTGAAGGAACGCCGCCGCAAGAAGGAGGCGCAGATCGCCAATTCCGGCACCAAGTGGTACTGGCCGTTCTAAGCCATGAAGCCCAGCATTCGCAACGCCGTCCCGGAAGACGCGGAGACGATTCTGCGCTTCATCACGGAGCTCGCGATCTACGAAAAGGCGGGGCATGAGGTCGAAGCGACCATCGAGCTCTTGCAATCTTCGCTCTTCGGTCCGAACGCCGTCGCCCACGCGGTGATTTGCGAGATCGACGGCGTGCCTGCCGGCTTCGCCATCTGGTTCTATAGCTTTTCCACCTGGCAAGCGCGCAAGGGTCTTTATCTCGAAGACCTCTATGTCACACCTGAATACCGCGGTTCGGGTGCCGGCAAGCTGCTTCTGAAACATCTTGCGCGCATCGCCCTTGCGCAAGGTTGCGGCCGCTTCGAATGGAGCGTGCTCGATTGGAACGAGCCGGCCATCCGGGTTTATGAGGCAGTCGGCGCGGAGCCCATGGCGGAATGGAAGCGCTACCGGCTTGCGGGGGCGGCGCTCAAGGCCCTTGCCGACAGTTAACCGCTCGACCGTTCAGCGCTTGCCGGCAAAGAAATCGCGAAGGATATCGGCGGCTTCCCGCTCGGAAAGGCCGGAATAGACATCCGGAACATGGTGGCAGGTGGGCGATGCATAGAACCTGACGCCGCTATCCACCGCGCCGCCCTTCGGATCTTCCGCACCGTAATAGAGGCGGCGTATTCGGGCGAAGGAGATCGCCGCGGCGCACATGGTGCAAGGTTCCAGCGTGACGTAGAGATCCGCACCGGTCAGCCGTTCGCCGCCTACAATCGCGGCGGCCTTCCGGATCGCCTCGATCTCGGCATGGGCGGTGACGTCGTTCAGTTCGCGCGTGCGGTTTCCGGCAGCGGCGACGATCTTGCCGTCGAGCACGACGACAGCGCCGATCGGCACTTCCCCGCGTGCTGCCGCTTGCCGGGCCTCCTTGAGGGCCGCATCCATGAAGCGTGTCGTATCCGTCATCGCTCGATCAATAATTTCTCTTAACCCACGGCGCTTGACCTGATAGGACAGCCGCAAAAGGCAGGCAACACAAATGACATCCAAAGACAAGTCCACGCGGCCCGGCGGCAAGACCAACGGCCGGGAAAAGAAACCTCGTTCCGGTGAGAAGAAGACGGGCGCCACCCCGTCCGCCAACATTCGGCCGGCTGCAAGCGCGCCCGGTGCGGATGAGCCGCAGCGCATCTCGAAGATCCTCTCGCGCGCCGGCGTTGCCTCCCGCCGCGATGTCGAGCGGATGATCATGGAAGGGCGCGTCAAGCTCAACGGCGTCGTGCTCGACACGCCTGTCGTCAACGCAACGCTTGCCGACAGCATCGAGGTCGACGGTCACCCGATCCGCGGCATCGAACGTACGCGCCTCTGGCTTTATCACAAGCCCGCTGGGCTGGTGACGACCAACGCCGATCCGGAAGGCCGGCCGACGGTTTTCGAGAACCTTCCGGAGGGGCTGCCGCGCGTGCTTTCGATCGGCCGCCTCGACATCAACACCGAAGGCCTGCTGCTCTTGACCAATGACGGGGGGCTCGCTCGCGTGCTCGAGCTGCCGTCCACCGGCTGGCTGCGTCGATATCGCGTGCGCGCTCACGGCGAGATCGATCAGGAAGCGCTCGATCGGCTGAAGGACGGCATCGCCGTCGACGGTGTCCTCTACGGAGCCATCGAGGCGACGCTCGACCGGGTTCAGGGATCGAACGTCTGGATCACCATGGGTCTGCGCGAAGGCAAGAACCGCGAGATCAAGAACGTGCTCGGCGCGCTTGGTCTTGATGTGAACCGACTGATCCGCATCTCCTATGGTCCCTTCCAGTTGGGCGACCTGCCGGAAGGCCAAGTTCAGGAAATTCGTGGTCGCACGCTGCGGGACCAGCTCGGCCCTCGCCTGATCGAGGACGCGAAGGCGAATTTCGACGCGCCTCTCTACAATGATCAGCCGGCGGCCGAGAGGGGTGATCGTGACGAGGTTGCCGAGGATGCCGGCAAGGCGGAGCGCGCCGGGCGGCGCGAAAAGCCGGAGGACAAGCGCGAGCGTGCGCTTGCACGCCTCGACACGCGGCGCGACGAAGGCCGTTCGCGCGATCGTGGCGAGCGTTCCGGCGGCCGACCTGCCGACCGCCCGGCTCGGGTGCCGGCAAAGCGCAGCCGCACCGCCAACGTCTGGATGGCGCCGGGCGCACGCCCGATAGCCGAAAAGAAGCCGAAGTCGGCGGATGATCAAGCGGCGACTCCCGTGCGCCGCGAGCGTCCGGAAGGCGCACCGAAGACGAAACGCTATGGCCGCACCAAGGATGGCCTGGCGACGAAGACATCGGGAAAGTTCGATCCCGACCGCAAAGGCGCAGCAGCCAAGGGCGCTGTCCGCCCGGAGCGCGCTCCGCGGTCGGTCGTCAAGCGCGGCGATGAAGATGGAGACTGGATCAGCGCCAGCGAACCTGTGCGCCGCAAGGACGACGCGCGCGAAGGTGGCTTCGGCCGACGCCGGCCTGACCCAGCAGAACGGAAATCGCGGGATCATGGCGATCGCCCGCCGCGGCGCGAAAGCAGTGAACGCACGCGCGCTGAGCGCCCGGCACGCGCCGGGGGCGAAAATCGCGCATTCTCCGGAAAGCCGCGCACAAACCGCAGCGAAGGCGATCGGCCTCAAGGTCGTGAGGGCGGCAACCGCCCTTCCGGCGACCGCCCGCGCGGAAAGCCGGCCGGCAAGCCCAGTCAAGGGAAATCGCCAGGCCAGCGCTCCGGCGGCCCCCGCGGCGGCAAGCCGGGCGGTGGCAAGCCGGGCGGCCGCCCCGGCGGCGGCAAGCCCCGGGGCAAGGGGAAGTAATCGGCCTTGCGGATCGTCGGGGGAGAGTTTCGCGGCCGCGTCCTGGCCACGCCCAAGTCCAACGATATCCGTCCGACGACCGATCGGACGCGTGAAAGCCTGTTCAATATCTTGAGCCACGCCTATCCGGAAGCGCTCGACGGCACCCGCGTGCTCGATCTCTTTGCTGGTACCGGTGCGGTCGGCCTCGAGGCCTTGTCGCGCGGCTGTCGGCAGGCGCTCTTCGTCGAGCAGGGTGTCGAGGGCAGGGGGCTGCTCCGGGTGAATATCGAGACGCTCGGACTTCAGGGGCGCGCCAAGATTTTCCGTCGCGACGCCACCGATCTTGGGCCGGTCGGGACGATGGAGCCGTTTCATCTGGTTTTTGCAGATCCGCCCTATGCCAAGGGGCTCGGCGAGCGTGCACTTGCGGCGGCCGCTGCGGGCAAGTGGCTCGTCCCCGGCGCTCTGGCAATTCTCGAGGAACGGGCCGACATTGAGCCGCGGCTGCCGGCAGAGTTCGAGCTGCTTGATGTGCGCGTTTTTGGCGACACGCGGATGCATTTCTACCGATTCCGCGGCGAGTGACTACTGCATGATTCCCTTAAATCGGAATCGATTTAAGGACAAAATCGTGTAGCAGTTCGACGTGCTAAAGCGGCCGATCGGGTGCCCGTCGGATGAGCGGAGACGAGCGTGATGCGGAAGGATACCTTGTCTGAAGTCGTGCAACCGACCGCGGGGCAGAGCCCCTCGGTTGCCTTGGCGCTCGGAGGCGGAGGCGCGCGGGGACTTGCACATATCCACATCATCGAGGCCCTCGACGAGATGGGCATCCGGCCCGTGGCGATCGCTGGCTCGTCGATCGGTGCGCTCATGGGCGCCGGCATGGCGGCCGGGATGCGCGGGGAGGAGATCCGGCACCATGTGCTGTCGACCGTCGGCCATCGCGGCGAAGTGCTCAACCGGCTGTGGCGACTGAGGCCGACGACCCTTTCCGAGGCGGTGTCGAACGGGCTCCATTTCGGCCGGTTCAACATTGAGCGCGTCCTGAACGCCTTTCTGCCCGAAGCGATTCCCAGCCGCTTTTCCGATCTGTTGATCCCGCTGAAGGTCACGGCGACGGACTACTACGGTCAAACAGAACGCGTTTGTGAAAGCGGTGACCTGCGTAAGGCGCTTGCCGCCTCCGCTGCCCTGCCGGCCGTATTCATGCCGGTGAAGATCGATGGCCGAGTCATGATCGACGGCGGCATCTACAATCCGATCCCATTCGATCACTTACGCGGCCTGGCGAATATTCTGGTCGCTATCGATGTCGTCGGTGGTCCGGATGGCGACGGGCGAACGATACCGAGCCGGATCGACAGCCTGTTCGGCACGAGCCAATTGATGATGCAATCCATCATTGCGATGAAAATGAAAGACGGCGCGCCCGACATATTGATGCGTCCCGATGTCGGGCGCTTCCGGGTTCTCGATTTCCTGCGCGCCCACGAGGTCCTGGCCGCGACGGCAAGTACCAAGGAGCAATTCAAGCGTGCGCTTTCCGAGCGGATCGAGAGCTGGAAGGAGATCGGCTGAGGGCGAGGCCCCTGTCAGTCGGTCTGCGCCAGCGTCTCGTCCTTCTGCGGCGGGTCCTCGGCCGGAAGGCTCGGCAGGATCCGCTCCTCGGTGTCGGCGGAGTGATTGACTTCGCGCTTCGGCTTGACCAACGGCTCGGGCCTCACCGGCCGCGAGTGCAGCATGTCGCGGCCCGCGGAGATGCCCTCGGCTTCTTGCAGAACGAGGCGCGCTTCGTCGCGACGGCGGATGTCGTCCATGATGGCGATTGCTTCGTCGTCGCCAACGCCCAGTGCTTCCAGCGTCTTGCGACCGAAGAGCAGGCCGGATTCGAAGGTCTCGCGCAGTTCGTAATCGACGCCCCTGGCACGCAGTTCCAGTGTGTGCAGCCGGTCGTAGGAGCGGGCGAAGATGCGGGCGTTCGGGTACTCGGCCTGGACAAGGCTGATGATCCTGTCCGTGGTTTCCTTCTTCTGCGTGCAGACCGCAACGAGCTTCGCGCGCTCGATGCCTGCGGCTCTCAGCACGTCGAGCCGGGTACCGTCGCCGAAATAGATGCGGAAGCCGAAGGTTGCGGCCTGGCGCACGCGCGCGGCGGAGTGATCGATAATGGTCACGTCGCGGCCGCCGGCGAGCAGGATCTGTGAGGCAATCTGGGCGAAACGGGAAAAGCCGATCATCAGCACGTCGGCGCCGGCACCCTCGAAGTCCTCCTCGATCTCATCGGCCAACTCGTCCTGCTCGTGCATCAAGCGCTTGGAGAGCATCGCCGCGACGGGGGTGAGCGCCATCGAGAGCGTTACGATGGCGACGAGCAGCGACGAGGTTCCCTGTGAAAAGACCCCCGCAGCGGCCGCCGCGGTGAAAAGCACGAAGCCGAATTCGCCGCCCTGGGGCAGAAGAAGGCCGATGCGCAGCGCGTCGTTGTGGCGGGAGCCGGTGATGCGGCAAAGCCAATAGAGCACGAGGCTCTTCACCAGCATCAGCAACGGCACTGCAACGATGATCAGGAGATAGTTTTCGACGATGACGCCGAGTTCCAGAGACAGGCCGACGGCCATGAAGAACAGCGCCTGGAGGATACCGCGAAAGGGTTCGATGTCGGCTTCGAGTTCATGGCGATAGGACGATTCCGCCAGGAGCACGCCGGCGAGAAAGGCACCCATCGCCATCGAAAGACCGGCAAGCTGCATCAATGTCGCCGCGCCCATGACGACGAGAAGGGCGGCCGCGATCATGACATCGCGCGCTCCGGTGCGGGCGATCACCTGGAAGAGCGGATTGAGCAGATAACGGCCCGCAAAGAAGAGAATGGCGATGGCGCTGACCGCAATCGCGAAGTCCTGAAATGGCGTCGTCGCGTCTTCCGGAGCTTGCGCTGCCAGCAAGGGGATGAGGGCGAGCAGCGGAACGATCGCCAGATCCTGCAGGAGCAGGATGGAGAAGGCGCGCTGGCCGTAGCGCGTATTGGTATCGTTACTCTCGTCGAGGATCTGCATTGCGAAGGCCGTCGACGAGAGCGCAAGCCCGAAACCGGCAATGATGCTTCCCCTCCATTCGAGAAGGCCGGCGAATGCGATCAGGGAGGAGAGAGCGAGGCCGGTCAGGACAACCTGCGCAGCACCCAGTCCGAAGATGTCGCGCCGCATCTGCCACAGGCGCGAAGGCTTCAATTCCAAACCGATGATGAAGAGCAGGAACACGACCCCGAGTTCCGAAACGTGCAGGATCTCCTCTCCCTCGGTAATCCGTTGCGCGACCGGGCCGATCAGGATGCCGGCTGCGAGATAGCCGAGTATCGTGCCGAGCCCCAGGCGCTTGAAGAGCGGTGCCGCGAGCACGGCGCCGCCGAGCAGCATGAGCGCCTGGGTATAGAGAAACGATGTCGTCTGCATGCTCGATGCTCTCGCTGTCACGGCTGCTGCGGGCCCTGCATGCAGGGCTTTTGCCGGATATCATTTGGATGCTGGGGCGGGGAATCACGAAGATACCCTTGATGCATGGTTCAGTGCACAATAAATGGGGCAGGAATGAAAGGCCAAATCATGTCTGAGATGATCGATTCCGCTGCTTTGGAGAAGCAAGCCGCCGAGCTCGTTGAACTCGCGCGCCGGGCCGGCGCGGACTCTGCGGATGCGGTGGTCGTACGGGGCCGCTCCCGCTCGGTTTCTGTGCGGCTCGGCAAGGTCGAAGCGACGGAAGCCTCCGAAAGCGATGACTTTTCGCTGAGAGTCTTCGTCGGGCGCCGGGTCGCAAGTGTCTCGGCAAATCCCGGCTTCGATTTAAAGGTGCTTGCCGAGCGTGCGGTCGCTATGGCCAAGGCCTCGCCCGAGGACCCATACGCATCCCTTGCTGACTCCGGCCGGCTTGCGACATCCTACCCGGACCTCGATCTCTTCGATGGCAGCGAGGTATCGACCGAAGCCTTGACCGAGGCTGCACTTGCCGCCGAGGAGGCGGCCCTTGCCGTCTTCGGCGTCACCAACTCAAGCGGTGCCGGTGCTTCGGCCGGCATGGGCGGACTCGTTCTGGCTACCTCGCATGGCTTCTCGGGCTCCTACATGGCAACTCGCTTCGGCCGCTCCGTCAGCGCCATTGCCGGCGAGGGCACGAAGATGGAACGCGACTACGATTTCGACAGCCGCCTCTATTTCGATGATTTGCGAACGGCCGAGGACATTGGCCGCGTCGCTGGCGAACGGGCGGTCGCGCGCCTCAACCCGCGCCAGGTTCCGACCGCAAAGAACGTCACTGTCGTTTTCGACCCGCGCATTGCGCGCGGTTTCGTCGGTCATCTGGCGGGTGCGATCAACGGCGCATCGGTGGCGCGCAAGACGAGCTTCCTGCGCGACATGATGGGCAAGCAGATCATGAAGGCCGGCATCGAAGTGACCGATGATCCGCTGATCGTCCGCGGCGCCTCGTCGCGCCCCTTCGATGGCGAGGGGGTGAGCGGATCGAAACTGTCGATGGTCGAGGACGGTGTGCTGCGGCATTGGTTCCTGTCGACCTCAGCGGCCATGGAGTTGGGGCTCGAAACCAATGGACGCGGCGTTCGCGGCGGCCCGACGGTTAATCCCGCCTCGACCAATCTCGCCCTGGAGCCCGGAACGATCTCGCGCGACGACCTGATAAAGAGCGTCGGGACGGGTTTCTACGTCACCGAGCTCATCGGCCAGGGCGTCAACATGGTGACGGGCGAATATAGCCGCGGCGCTTCCGGTTTCTGGATCGAGAATGGCGAGATCACCTTTCCCGTATCCGAGGTAACGATTGCTTCCAATCTCAAGCAGATGTTCATGGCTTTGACGCCTGCCGATGATATCGACAGGAAATTCGGCATTGCTGCGCCGACCCTTGCCATCGAAGGCATGACGCTCGCCGGAACCTGATCGCTACTGCATGCCTCCTTAAATCGACCCCGATTTGAGGACAAAGACAGGCAGCAATTCAAAGTGCTACAGCGTTTTTTGCGCGTCTGATGAGACGCGCGGAGCTGTGGCGGGGTGTTCCGCCAACATTGAGGCGCGCGGGAAGGTCTTGCGCGTATGGAGTTGAATGTCAGAAACAGCCCGACCGTTCACGCCTGCCTGGAGCGAGGACCTTGAGCTGATCCTCGCTGCGGCGATCGCCGCAGGCGACACCGCGCTCGGATATTTTCGCAAGACCTTTGACGTGCGCTGGAAGAACGAGGGCCGCTCGCCGGTGAGCGAGGCGGACCTCGCCGCCAACGACATCCTCAAGGGAAGGTTGCTGGGTGCCCGACCCGATTATGGCTGGCTTTCCGAGGAGACCGATGATGACGAGAGCCGCCTTTCCCGGGAGAGCGTGTTCGTGGTCGATCCGATCGATGGAACGCGTGCCTTCATCGCTGGCCGTGAACTTTGGTGTGTGAGCGTCGCCGTCGTCCATCGGGGCCAGCCAGTTGCGGCCGCGCTTTATGCGCCGGCGCTCGGCGAGGTATTTCAGGCCATCCGCGACGGCGAGGCGCTGAAGAACGGAACCGCGATCGCCGTGCGCGTGCCCGAGCGCGAGGAGACGCTGAAGGTTGCGATGGCGGAGGATCTGGTCGGCAAGCTGGCTTCGCCCTACCGCGAAGAAATTGTGCGCGTTCAGCATGTGCCATCGCTTGCCTACCGGCTGGCGATGATCGCGGACGGACGGATCGACGGAACCATCGTCAAGAAGAACTCGCATGACTGGGATCTTGCCGCTGCCGACCTCATTCTTGCGCGGGCAGGCGGTGCGCTTTGCGGGCTGGACGGCCTGCCTCTGTCCTACAATCGCCCCATTGTCACGCACGGCATTCTTGGCGCGGGTTCGAGGCAGGCGCTGCCGGCTTTGCTTGCCGCCTCCCGCCCGTTGGAGCCCCATTGACCTTTGGAGGCGAATGCCGCAAATCAACACCCTTCAAGAATAAATGGAATTACGATGGCTCAAGAATCCGCGAAAAAGCAACGTTTGCATCTCGTCTTCGGTGGCGAGCTGACGACGCTTACCGACGTCCACTTCCGGGATTTGGACAAGCTCGACATCGTCGGCATCTTTCCCGACTACGACAGCGCTCATGCCGCTTGGAAGGCCAAGGCGCAGATGACGGTCGACAACGCCCATATGCGTTATTTCATCGTTCATATGCATCGGCTGCTCGATCCGGAAAATGATTGATGTCGATGTCATTCGGACGCGCACGGCGTGCCTGCCCCCGGACTGTGCATGACATCCGTGTCAGGTGGCACATGGGCGAGGGCGCGTATTCATGAGCAGCCTTCGTGCACGGCTAGCGCTTTCCAGCTATCGCTGGATCGGGACGGCGATCTATCCCCTGGCCTGGTCGTATCTCGCCATACGCGCAGCGAAAGGCAAGGAGGACCCGGCGCGCCGCCGCGAGCGCTACGGCCATGCAAGCGCGCCGCGCCCGCAAGGACCGTTGGTCTGGTTCCATGCTGCGAGCGTCGGCGAAACGGTCGCCGTCACACCGCTGATCAAGGAAATCCGCCGCCGTGGCATCTCCGTGGTGCTGACCACCGGTACGACGACGTCGGCCCGGGTTGCCGCTGAGCGATTGGGTTCTGCCGTCGTACACCAATATGTGCCGCTCGATTGCAAGCCCGCAGTGAGCCGCTTCCTCGACTATTGGGAGCCGGATCTGGCGATCATTGCAGAATCGGAAATCTGGCCGATGACCATTGTCGAACTCGGCAGCCGGCACATTCCGCAGGTCCTGGTGAACGGCCGCCTTTCGGACCGGACCTTCGCGCGCTGGAAAAAGCGGCCCTCGCTCGCAGAGGCTCTCTTCGAGAACCTGGCGCTCGTCATCGCGCAATCCGAAGTGGACGCGGAACGCTTTCGCACGCTCGGCGCACTCCCGGTCATGGTGTCCGGCAACCTCAAGGTCGACACCGACGCTCCGCCGCATGACCCGAAGGCGCTCAAGGAGTATCGCCAGCAGATCGGAGCACGCAAGACCTGGGCGGCGATCTCAACCTTCGACGGCGAGGAGGATGCCGCGGCGACCGTTCACCGCGCCTTGAAGGATAGAAGCGGTCTCCTGACGATCATCGTCCCGCGCCACCCCGAGCGCTGCGATGCAGTGGAGACAGCACTGATCGCCAGGCGACTGAAGGTCGCGCGGCGGACGCGCAACGACCCGCTGACGCCGGACGTCGATATTTTCCTCGGCGACACGATCGGCGAAATGGGTCTCTATCTGCGCCTGACCGAGGTCGCCTTCGTCGGTCGGTCGCTCTTCGCCGAAGGCGGTCAGAATCCGCTGGAACCGGCCATGCTTGGCTGTGCGGTACTTTCCGGCGGCAATGTCCAGAATTTCCGCGAAACCTATCAGATGCTCGCCAAGAACGGCAGCGCCAAGATCGTGCGCGATGTCGAGATGCTGGCCAAGGGCGTCAATTATCTGCTCGGCAACGACGACATGCGTCGCTCGATGATAGACGCCGGTCTCGAAAGCGTGCAACAGATGCGTGGCGCGCTGACGGCGACGATCAAGGGACTTGAGCCCTATATCAACCCGCTGGTCGTGAAGGCACGGCTGGAGCCGCGTATGGAAGGCTGAAGCGCCAATTGCGGATCGGATCATGGTCGCATCGAAAACCATCGTCGGCATCCTGTTCGACAAGGACGGGACGCTTCTCGACTACGTGAAGAGCTGGGTGCCGGTGAACTACGAATTGGCGCGCATCGCCGCGAAAGGCGACGAGGCGCTTGCGAGGGTGCTGCTTCAGGCGGGCGGAATGGACCCGGACAGCGGCTATGTTGCGCCCGACAGCCTGCTTGCCGCCGGCAATACGGTGGAAATTGCCACAGGCATGGTTGGCGCCGGCGCGCCCTTCACGGTCGAGGAATTGACGACGCTCTTCGACAGCCTCTTTGCGCAGTCCGCGGACTATGCCGTCCCGGTGACGGATCTCGGCGCCTTCTTTGCCGGCCTTCACGCGAAGGGCTACCGCCTCGGCGTCGCATCGAGCGACAACGAACGGTCGATCCGGGAAACCGCCAAGCGCTTCGGCTTCGATGGTTACCTGCACTACGTCGCCGGCTATGACAGCGGCCATGGCGTCAAGCCGGAGCCGGGCATGGTGTTGGGTTTCTGTGCGGCGACGGGGCTGGCGCCGCATCAGGTGGCGGTCGTCGGCGACAACAATCACGACATGCATATGGGGCGCAGCGCCGGCGTCGGTCTCACGGTCGCAGTGCTGACCGGCACCGGCTCGCGCCAATCGCTTGCCGCGGCCTCGGACCATTGCCTGGCGGACATAACGGAACTGGAGGCGGTGCTGTAGGTCTCGGCACCGACCGGCTTGCCTTTTTTCCCATTCTGACGTTTTTTGTCGGTCGCGTTGTTCAGCCCAGCGCGGCCGCCGCGCTGTAGAAGTCGCGTTCCTGGCCGGTTTGGGGGCAGGGCAGGTCGTGGAGGCAGATTAGGCAGAATGGTTTCAGAAGCGCCACCGTTCTGGTGGACCAAGGCCGATTGGCGCGCCTATGCGCTTTGGCCGATTTCCTGGGTTTATGGCCGCATCGCCGGAATGCGCATGGATCGCGCCCGCCGCGCCGCGCCGCCGGTGCCGCTGATCTGCGTCGGCAACTTCACCGTCGGCGGAGCCGGAAAGACGCCGACCGCCATCGCGCTTGCGCGCGCCGCCAAGGCGAAGGGGCTGAAGCCGGGCTTCCTGAGCCGCGGCTATGGCGGTTCGCTGGACGTCACGACGATCGTCGACCCGCATCACCACCGTGCCCGGGACGTCGGCGACGAACCGCTGTTGCTCGCCCGCGAAGCCCTGACCGTCGTCTGCCGTCGCCGTGTCGAGGGTGCGCACAGGCTCGCTGCCGAAGGCGCCGACATCATCATCATGGACGACGGCTTCCAGAGCGCGCGGCTTGCGTTCGACTTTGCCTTGCTCGTGGTCGATTCCGGGCGAGGCATCGGCAATGGGCACCTGGTCCCCTCGGGACCGGTTCGCGCGCCGATTGCCGACCAGCTTCGCCACGCAACAGCGCTCCTCAAGATCGGCAGCGGGTCAGCGGCCGACCCTTTGGTCCGCCGGACTGCACGGGCGGGCAAGCCCGTCTATGCCGCGGAAACCATCCGGATCGATGATGGCAAGCTCGCGGGTGTCAAGGTTCTTGCCTGGGCCGGTATCGCCGATCCGGAGAAGTTTTATCGGACCGTGCGTGAGACGGGTGCAATCGTCGAGGAGACGCGAAGCTTTCCCGATCATCACCATTTCTCCGACGATGAAATTGCCGACCTGCTCGATCGCGCCGCGAGCCAGGGCTATACGTTGGTAACCACGTCGAAGGACATGGTCCGTCTCGAACCTGGCCATGGCCGGGCGGGAGAACTGGCGGCCAAGAGCAACGTGATCGAAATCGACGTGCGCTTCGACGATCCGTCGGTGCCCGGCAAAATCATAGATCGGACGCTTGCCGCCGCACGGGCGCGCAAGCTGCGGGAGGCCAAAGCAGTCACTCTGTGAGGAGGGCTCGTACCGAATTCAACGTCGCTGGTTGGGAAGCGCACCGGCGCGTTTTTCCGCTTCGAGGGAGGCGGCGGCGTCGACATAGGGCTCCTGCCGGGCGACGCTCCAATAACGCAATTCGTCCACCGGGATCGCTTTGCCCGTCATGGCACAGACGACATGTGATCCGGCGAGCACGATCTGGAAGTCGCCGTCGAGATAGCGGATCTTCGCCTCGCGCGAGGAACTTCCTTCAAAGCGGTTCATCATTGCCTGCGTCTGCCTTCCGAATTCGATTGCTTTCTTGGTCTATCCCAGCGCCCGGCAAAACACCAGTACCGGCAGTCGATCGCTCGTCAGCTGCGACCAAACAAGCGTTCGATATCCGACAGCTTCAGCTCGATATAGGTTGGCCGGCCATGATTGCACTGACCCGAGCCGGGTGTTGCTTCCATCTGGCGAAGCAGCGCGTTCATCTCCTCCGTCCGCATCCGGCGGCCTGAGCGGACCGAGCCGTGGCAGGCCATTGTCGCGGCGAGATATTCAAGCCGGCCCGCAAGGCCGTTCGCCGTATCCCATTCCGCAAGCTCGTCGGCAAGCTGCCGCACCAGGCCGGCCGCATCCACCTCGCCGAGCATCGCCGGCGTCTCGCGCACGGCGATCGCCCCCGGACCGAAGCGTTCGATTGCGAGGCCGAGCCGGATGAATTCCGCTGCATGCGCCATCAGCCGATCGCAATCATCCTCGGGGAGATCCACGATCTCCGGGATGAGCAGGGTCTGGGCGGGCACCGGGCGGGAATGGAGCGCCGTCCGCATCGTCTCGAAGACGAGGCGTTCGTGTGCGGCGTGCTGGTCGACGATGACGAGGCCATCATCCGTCTGTGCAACGATGTAGTTCTCGTGGAGCTGCGCACGCGCAGCGCCAAGCGGAAAGGACGCGGGGGATGCAGCCGCGACGCGCGTGTCCTCGGCCGGAGCGGCGGAGCGTGCCGACGGCTCCGAGAATTCCGCGAAGGCTCGCTGCGGAGCCTCTGCGAAGCCGTTTGCAGTTTGATCGAAATGCAGCGGCCGGTAGGGAGAGGCCGCAGGCGCCCAGGGTTGCTGTGGCCTCTGCATCTCCGGTCTGAAGGCGCGCATCATCCCGCTTGCGCCGGTTGTCGCAGCGCGGTCTCCGTCGCGTGCGAGCGCCTCGCGGATCGCGCCGATAAGCAGTCCTCGGATAAGCCCCGGATCGCGAAACCGGACGTCCGACTTCGCCGGATGAACATTGACATCGACGAGCGCCGGGTCGAGTTCGATCGCCAGGACGGCGACCGGGTAGCGTCCATGGGGGATGGTTTCGGCGTAGGCGGCGCGGATGGCCGACAGGATGAGCTTGTCTTGCACCGGCCGGCCGTTGACGAAGACATATTGTTGAAGCGAGTTGCCGCGATTGAAGGTCGGCACGCCAGCAAAGCCCGTAAGCCGGGCGTCCTCCCGTTCGGCGTCGATCTCGATCGCATTGTCGCGGAAATCCCTGCCGAGCACCTGCGCCATCCGCGCCAGGCGGTCTTCGCCGGTGGCCGGGAACTCCAGGGTCGTCCGGTCGGAGCCGGAAAGCACGAAGCGCACCTTCGGGAAGGCGATCGCCATGCGGCGGACGACCTCGGAAATTGCGGCGGCTTCCGCCTTCTCCGATTTCATGAATTTGAGCCGCGCGGGGGTCGCAAAGAAGAGATCGCGCACCTCGACGACGGTGCCGACATTGGCCGGTGACGGGCGCACGGCTTCGGTCTTGCCGCCCGCGATCGCGATCGCCGCCCCCTCACTGGCGCCGGCCGTTCGCGTCGTGATCGACAGGCGCGCGACCGATCCGATCGAGGGCAGGGCCTCGCCGCGAAAGCCGAGAGTCCGGATATCCGTCAGGCTGTCGCTGATCTTTGAGGTGCAATGGCGCTGAACCGCCAGAGCGAGATCGGCGGGCGACATGCCGCTGCCGTTGTCGGACACCCTGAGCAGCGTCTTGCCACCGCCGGCGGTTGCAATCTCGATCCTTGTCGCGCCGGCGTCGAGCGCATTCTCGATCAATTCCTTGGCAGCACTGGCGGGCCGCTCGATGACCTCACCGGCGGCAATCTGGTTGATGAGCGTTTCTGAAAGTTGCTTGATGATCATGGCTCATTTTCCCGGATTCGCCGCGCGAGGGAAAGGGGTGTCTGCGCTTGATCTGCCGCGGGGGGACGGTCACACGGGCGGTCGCCACCGATAGTCACAGGAAAAATGAGGCCATGATTTAATTCCCCTTTAACGTTCTGCTGCGATTTTCCAAAGCAACCTGAATGAGCACGGGTTTTGTCTTTGGAGCCCTGCGGCGTTGCTGGACGCCGTCACGCATTCCGCCCGAAGAGACGCCTTCCGAGGCCGGCCAGCATGTCCCGGAATGAAACCGCCGCGCCGGCGCCGCGGGTCTTTTCAGACACGCAAGGGCCGCTGTGAAACTTTAGATTGCTGCATCCGGTGCAACGAACCATGCAGACGGCGAATGAGGACAGCGTAATGACCGATGTGGCGTCGGGCGGCGCAGACATCAACAGGATCATTCTCGAGTCGAGTTGCGACGCGCTTGGCCTCGCTTTGCTTGTCTGCGGTCGAGACGATACGATCCTCTTCGCCACCCCCTCGATCCTGCAGTTCTTTCCGGTTCCCGCCCGCCTGTTGACGCCCGGCACTCGGCTCCGCGACTTCCTGGGCGCCGTCTACGATACCGGTGTGCGTCCCGGCACACTACCCGAAAACAGCCGCCGCCGAGCAAACAGGGAAGACTGGATCGCCGAACACATGGCGCTTCATTGGCGCGAGCGCTACGAGAGCGTCGAGCGGGCCGGTCGCACACGCTGGGTTTCATTGCGCAAGCGCCGGCTGTCGAGCGGTATCGGCATGTTGTCGGTCACCGATGTTTCGGAACAGAAAAAGCGCGACGAACAGCTTCAGACCGACCTCGAGCGCGTGGAACTGACCGAAGAAATCCTCGACGCACAGCCCAATCCAATCTGCGTCAAGGATCGGAACCTCAACTACATCGCCGTCAACAAGGCGTTCTGCACGATCCATGAGGTTTCTCAGGAGGCGATCCTCGGGCGCTCCGCGTGGGACCTTGTCGACGCCGAACTGGCGGAACGGTTCGAACAGTCGGACCGATCAGTGCTCGAAACCGGCAAGCCATACTCGGAGGCGGAACACATCGTTCGCGCCGACGGCAGCGATCTCTGGGTCGTGACACGCAAATATCGCATCGGCATGCCCGGCCGTCATTTTGTGGTGACCTGCATGAACGACGTCACCGATATCGCGGCTTGGTATCACGGTACGGGCGACGGCACGGCCAGCAGCGGCCTTCAGATCCTCGATTACAGCATCTTTACGCCGGCCCAGAACTTCTACGATCCCTTCCGTGCATTGAACGTGCAGCAATTGGTCGAGGCGGGATCGATGATCGAGACCCTGCCGGCGCGCGGACTGCGCGTGCTGCTTGCGACCGGCGACCGAGGCGCGGAGGAACGGCTCGTGGCGCGTTTGCGCGGTTCCGGTCTCGACGCATGTGCGGTGCGCAATATCGACGAGCTCGAAGCTTTCGCGTCCGCTGCCGAACGTTGCGGCGTAAAGCTCGATATCCTGGTGGTCGACGGCGCATTCCCGAGCGTCGAGCACGTCCTTGCCGGCTGGCACGCGAGCGCCGTCCTCAAGATCGCCGCCGACATCGATGCCGGCGCCCTGCTTGCCGAGATCTTTCGTGTTTGCGCCGAGCGTCCGCAATCGCGGACGTCGCCTTCGCAGGCGGACTGGGGGATCTCCTTCGAAGGCGACGTTGCGCCCGAAACGCATGTCCCGGATATCGAAGTGCTGGTCGCCGAGGACAATCAGATCAATCAGTTCGTGTTTGCCCAGATACTGGAGGGGCTCGGGGTCTCCCATCGGATCGCCGCGAATGGCAAGGAGGCAGTGGAGCTCTGGCACGAACTTCAGCCGGCCCTGGTGCTGATGGACATATCGATGCCGGTCATGAACGGCTTCGACGCCGCAGTCGCCATCCGTGATGCCGAAGTGGGGACGGGGCGGCGGACACCGATCATCGCGGTGACGGCGCAGGCGCTCGACATCGACCTTAGGCAATGCGAAGCGTCGGGGATGGATGACCACATCATGAAACCGGTCAGCCCGGACATGATCGAGGCGGTGCTTAGAAAATACATGCCGGCCGGAAACATGCGTGTCGCCGGCTGAGGCGTGAATCCTGTCAACTCACTAGAATTGGGGAGGCCGGCCATAGATTTGATAGCGAGGCGCTATGGGATTGTTAACCGCCGATTGTCATCGTCTGCGTTGAACTGCCAGAAAGTGTAGAGCCTCGCAGCAATGTATGTGCTTCGTCCAGCCGCCCAGCCCCTACCTTCCCCGATGCGAGAGGTCCGTCTCCACCGGCGAGAGCCGTGGCGCCACGGCTGTTTGGCAGTGCTTGCATCGGCCGACAGCGGGAGCTTGCGGCGATGATGTGGAGGCAGGTCGCGGGTCATGAGATCACTGACGTGACGCACGCGTTGGCGCTTCTTGATGAACTGACCGGCCTGGGTAATGGCCGGCATCTGCGCCAAACGGTCTGTGAACTTGCGGCCGAACGCGCGAGTGACCCTGCTCCGTTCACCATTGGCCTTGCCAATCTCGATGGTTTCAAGCCGATCAACGACCTGTTCGGGCCGGAGGCCGGCGATCAGATCCTCCGGCAGGTCGCGCACCGTCTGAAAGCCTGCGTTCCGGAAGGTGCGACCGTGACACGGACCACGGACGACGAGTTCGCCTTCGTGCTGCCGCTGATCTTCGAGCGCAATGGCGCGGAAAAACTCGGCCGGGTGCTGAAGGAAGTCCTGTCTGCTCCCTTCGATCTTGGCGACCGAAACGTCCGGCTCTCTGCGTCCTTCGGCTTCGCGGTCTATCCTTTCGCGGGCGACAGCTTTGAAGACCTGCTGAAGAGCGCCGACACCGCACTCTATCGCTCGAAGCGGCGGGGTCGAGCCCAGATTACCGTCTATTCGCAGGAGATCGCCCAGGAAATGAAGCGCGCCACTCAGATTGAGCAGGCGTTGCGCAACGCGATCATCGCCGACCAGGTCGATGTGCATTTCCAGCCCATCGTCGACCTGCGCAGCGATACGGTCGTCGGCTTCGAAGCACTGGCGAGATGGTGCGACGCGGATCTCGGCTACGTCTCGCCGTCGATCTTCGTACCGCTCGCCGAAGAGCGCGGATTCATCGAGCAGCTGGCCGAAACGTTGCTGCGCAAGGCGGCACAGGCGGCGCTGTCCTGGCCGAAGGAACTCTTCCTTTCCTTCAATCTGTCCTCAGCACAGCTGATGGATCCGGCGACCAGCTCGCGCCTGCTGTCGATCATCAACCAGGTCGGGCTCGACCCCCGCCGCCTGGAGCTCGAGATTACCGAGACAGCGGTGATGGCTGATGCGGATGTGGCGCAAAAGATCGTTTCCGAACTGCGGGCGGCGGGCGTGCGCGTGTCGCTCGACGATTTCGGGACAGGGCAATCGAGCCTCGGCCGCTTGCGCGATTTTTCCTTCGACAAGGTGAAGATCGATCGCGCCTTCGTATCCCGCATCTCCGCCGATCGGGCATCCGAGCACATCATCAAGGCCATCGTTTCGATGTGCGAGGGGCTGGAGCTCGAGGTCGTCGCCGAAGGCATCGAGGATTTCGCCGAGGCGCTGAAGCTGAAGGCGCTTGGCTGCGGGATGGGACAGGGCTATTTCTACGGCAAGCCGGCGGACGCCGTTGCCACGATGCGCTATCTTTCGGATCGCTATCGCGACAGCGCGGCATCCCGGTGACGCTTGATTTCAGCGGTCACGCAAGCCCTCGTCCAGAAGCCAATCTCTGATGCGCCGAGCCTGAGTGTTAAGCTCGCGCGATCGCGGCCAGACGACGTAGAATGCGTGTCCGGTCTTCAGGACGTGCCCGCCCACCGGAACGAGCGCACCGGAGCGAACCTGCCGCTCGATCAGGTGCTCCCAGCCCAGTGCGATCCCTTCACCGGCAAGCACGGCCTGGATGACGAGCACGTAGTCGTTGATCGCCAGCCGTCGTCCCTGGACCGGGTAGGAAAGGCCCGCACTTGCGAACCACTCCGTCCAGTCGCAGGCCCGCCGCACGGGTTCCTCGAGGTGGATGAGATTGTGTCGCAACAGGTCGGCCGGCGTCTCTGGCAGGCCGTGCGCCTCGATATAGGCGGGCGTCGCAACGGCATTGACCACTTCCTCGGCCAGCAGGGCGGCATGATAGCGTGGCCAGTGACCGGGATCACCGCCTCGGATGCCGAGCGGGATCGGCTCCTCGTCGAGGTCGAGATCGCGCACGCTGGTCTGGATGCGAAGGTCGATTTCCGGCAAGTCTTCGCGCAGCCGGTTCAGCCGTGGAAGCATCCACATCGAGGCGAAAGCGGTGGACGCTGCGAGGGTAACATTCGTCTCGCGGCCCTTCGAGCGGATATCTTCGGCTGATTTCTGGATTCGCGACAGGCCGACCGAGACGTCTGCATGGAATTTCTCGCCCGCTTCAGTCAATTCGACCGCCCGGTGCACGCGGTGAAACAGCGGCACGCCAAGTTGGTCCTCGAGACCGCGGATGGCGTAGGATACGGCTGCTTGCGTCATCCCGAGCTCGTTGGCGGCGCGGGTGAAATTCTGATGGCGGCCGGCTGCCTCGAAAACGATGAGACTGGCGGCGGACGGAAGGAGGCGGCGCAGATTTTCCATAAATGCACCTTATAGCATGCGTCGAATTTTTCCACCGTTACAACGGTCTTGATGGTCACTAGCATCATGAAAAATGATGGGAGGTTGCAATGGAATCGACGTCAGCAGCAACGGTTGCGACGCCCCGCAGAACACGCGGTGCACGCGCACAGCGACGGGAAGGGGGCAGCAATCTTGGCGTTCCCTATATCGTCCGCAACATACCGACCTACGACATTCTCGGCGAGGAAAGCCTGCAGCGCATCGAGCGGACCGCGGATCGCATCCTTGCGGAGGTCGGCATCGAGTTCCGCGATGATCCCGCGGTACTCGACCATTGGAAGCGCGCCGGCGCGAAGGTCGATGGGGCTCGGGTCACCTTCGAGCCGGGCATGCTGAAGGAGATCGTCCGTTCCGCACCGTCGCAGTTCACCCAGCATGCCCGCAATCCCGCCCGCAGCGTCGAGATCGGCGGCCGCAACGTCGTCTTTTCCCCGGCCTACGGTTCTCCCTTCGTGATGGACCTGGACAAGGGCAGGCGCTACGGCACGATCGAGGATTTCCGCAATCTGGTGAAGCTCGCCCAATCGAGCCCGTGGCTGCACCATTCCGGCGGAACGATCTGCGAGCCGGTTGACGTGCCGGTCAACAAGCGCCACCTCGATATGGTCTACAGCCATATCAAGTATTCCGACCGCGCCTTCATGGGCTCGATCACGGCCGAGGAACGTGCCGAGGATTCGATCGAGATGGCGCGCATTGTCTTCGGCGCCGATTTCGTCGACAGGAATTGCGTCATCCTCGGCAACGTCAACGTCAATTCGCCGCTCGTCTGGGACGGGACGATGACGAAATCCTTGCGCGCCTATGCGCGCGCCAATCAGGCGGCGGTCATCGTGCCCTTCATCCTGGGCGGGGCTATGGGGCCTGTCACCAATGCCGGCGCCATCGCCCAGTCCTATGCCGAAACGCTCGCAGGCTGTGCGCTGACGCAACTCGAACGAAAAGGGGCGCCGGTGATCTTCGGCAATTTCCTGTCATCGATGTCGCTTCGCTCCGGCTCGCCCACTTTCGGCACGCCCGAGCCGGCGATCGGCAGCATGGTCGTCGGTCAACTCGCCCGCCGGCTGGGCTTGCCGCTGCGTTGCGCCGGCAACTTTTCCAATTCGAAGCGGCCGGATGCGCAGGCGATGCAGGAGGGCGTCATGTCGATGCTGTCTGCGGTCCACTGCGGTGCCAATTTCATCCTGCATTCGGCCGGTTTCGTCGATGGCCTGCTCGCCATGTCCTACGAGAAGTTCGTGATGGATACCGATTTCTGCGGGGCGCTGCATTCCTATCTCGCGGGCGTCGTCGTCGACGACAATGCGCTCGCCATGGATGCCTTCCTCGAGGTCGGACCGGGCAGCCATTTTCTCGGCTGCGACCATACGATGCGCAATTATCAGACCGCTTTTTGGGACAGCGCGCTTTCCGACAACGAACCGTTCGAGAAATGGGTCGAGCAGGGCGAGACGGACATGGCGGCACGCGCCAACCGCAGCTGGAAAAAGACGCTTGACGAATACGAAGCACCGCCTCTGGATGTAGCCATCGACGAAGCTCTGGTGGATTATGTCGCCAGACGAAAGAACAGCATGCCCGACGCCTGGTACTGACGGGCGTGGAAGCCTCAAGGACCGTTGGATGACCGTTTCGAAGGACCCGCTGCTCCAACCCTACCGTCTGAAGCATTTGACACTCAAGAACCGGATCATGTCGACGGCCCATGAGCCGGCCTATTCCGAAGACGGCATGCCGAAGGATCGCTATCGTCTCTACCACCTGGAAAAGGCCAAGGGCGGCATAGCGCTGACGATGACGGCCGGTTCGGCCATCGTCTCCGAGGACTCTCCGCCGGCCTTCGGCAATCTCCATGCCTATGCCGACGAGATCGTACCGTGGCTCAAGAAACTCGCCGACGACTGTCATGAGTACGGCACCGCCGTGATGATCCAGTTGACTCATCTCGGCCGCCGTACGAACTGGAGCAAGGGCGACTGGCTGCCGGTGTTGAGCGCCTCTCCCATCCGCGAGCCGGCGCACCGGTCGTTTCCGAAGGAAATCGAGGAGTGGGATATCGAGCGGATCGTGGGCGACTATGCAGCGGCCGCCAGCCGCATGCAGGCCGCCGGTCTCGATGGTATCGAAATCGAGGCCTACGGCCACCTGATCGACAGCTTCTGGTCGCCAGCCACCAATCATCGTGACGACGAATATGGCGGGTCGCTCGACAATCGCCTACGCTTCATGAACCTGGTGGTGGACGCCGTGCGCAAGGCGGTTGGTCCGGATTTCATCGTCGGCACGCGCATGGTCGCGGACGAGGACTGGGACAAGGGCCTGTCGAAGGAAGAAGGCGTCGAGATTGCGAGACGGCTCGCGGGCTCCGGCAAGATCGACTTCCTGAACATTATTCGCGGCCATATCGAGCACGACGCACCGCTCACCAAGGTGATCCCGATCCAGGGCATGGCCGCCTCGCCGCATCTCGATTTCGCCGGAGAAGTACGGGCAGCCACGAAATTTCCGGTCTTCCATGCCGCCCGCATTGCCGATGTGGCAACGGCGCGGCATGCGATCGCCGAGGGCAAGCTCGATATGGTCGGCATGACCCGTGCCCATATTGCCGACCCCTATATCGTCAGGAAGATCGAAGAGGGGCGTGAGGCCGAGATCCGCCCCTGCGTCGGCGCGACCTATTGTCTCGACCGCATCTATGAGGGCGGCGGCGCCCTCTGCATTCACAACGCGGCGACCGGACGCGAGGCGATCGTGCCGCACGTCATCTCGAAAAGCGATGGCCCCCGCCGGCGTGCGGTTGTCGTCGGGGCGGGGCCCGCCGGCCTAGAGGCGGCCCGCGTGCTCGCCGAACGCGGTCACTCGGTCGAGCTTTTGGAGGCAACCAGTGAAGCCGGCGGCCAGATCCTGCTGGCAGCGCGGAACCCGCGTCGCAAGGAAATGATCGGCATTGTCGACTGGCGGCTTTCCGAACTCGAGCGGCTCGGCGTTCCGATCCATTACAATGTCTTTGCCGGCGTGGAGGACGTGCTGGCGCGGGAACCGGATCTCGTCGTCGTTGCCACCGGCGGCATCGCCCAGAATCCCGCGCTCGAGACAGGCGACGACCTCGTCGTTTCGAGCTGGGATATTATTGCGGGCGCCGTGAAGCCCGAGGGACCTGTTCTGCTTTATGACGACAACGGCGCGCACAGCGGCATGACCGCGGCCGAACTGATAGCCAGAGCTGGCGTCGAACTTGAGATCGTTTCGCCGGAGCGCATGTTCGCACCCGAGATCGGCGGCATGAACCACGTTCCCTATGCGAAGATCTTTGCCGAGAAGAATGTGCGGGTTACGATCAACACGCGGCTGAAATCGGTAAGACGCGACGGCAATTCACTGGTTGCGACCTTGTGTTCGGATTTTTCGGAGACCGCTTCGATCGAGCGTCGGGTGGCGCAGGTGATCGTCGAGCATGGCACGGTGCCGATGGCCGAACTCTATATCGAGCTCAAGCCGCTGTCCCGCAACCTTGGCGCGGTCGACTACAAGGCTCTCATCCGTCGCGAAAACCCAATTGTCTCGCGCAATCCCGAAGGGACGTTCGATCTGTTTCGGATCGGCGATGCGGTCGCGAGCCGCAATATCCACGCGGGCATCTATGATGCCCTGCGATACTGCGTGCTTTTCTGAGGCCGTTACAGCGCCGCGCTTTCAATTGGAGGTCGCTGTAGCACTTTGAATTGCTGCATGATCTTGTCCTTAAATCGATTCCGGTTAAACAATCATGCAGTAGAAAAGCGGCGCATTGCGCCGCTTTTCAGGTATGGGAGCGGGATGTCCGCTGCCCATTCAGCTTACTGCTGAGGTGACGGCTGCGTCGGCGTTGCCGGTGACGTACCGGTTGACGATGTCGTTGATGTGTCGACCGGCTGTGCTGCATTGCGCTCGGCCATCATCTGCGATTTCGTCTTGAACTCCGGCGCTGCCTTCAGCGTGTCGGCCGTCTCGGTCGTGGTCAGCCTCAGCGCTGCCGTGTCGGCCTGCTCGGAGATCTCGATCCGGTCGAACGGGACCGCGACGTTCTTCTGGCCGATTCCGAGGAAGCCGCCGACGCCGATCACGGCCGCTTGGACGCCGCCGTCCTTCTTGATGATCAGATCGTCGATTTTGCCGATGCTTTCATCGGCCGCATTGTAAACCGATTGGCCTACATAATCGCTCGTCGCGATCTGATCGGCTGCCTGCTCGGTCAAATAGTCCGATTTAGCGGCAGTATCCTTAGGTGCCTCGGTGCCAGCGGGAGGAGGAGTCTGGGCCTGGTCGGCCGGAGGCTCCGTCGCAGGCGGTGTCGTGCCGCCCGGCTGCGTCTGCGTGGGTGCTGCCGGAGGCGGAGTCGTTGTCTGCTGCGCGAAACTTGTCGGGGCGAAGGTAACGCCCACGAGAAGCGCGCCAGCCGCAACGGAAGATACAAGTTTCTTTGTCATATCAGACTGCCTTTCGTTGACGTTGTCGACCACCCCACGGCGTTGGCGAGCGGCCTGCCCACACCGCGCTGGTGATACTCAAGCAACGTCCGGAGGCGAAATCTGTTCCGTAAAAAATGCAAGCAGCCACCGAGGGAAGTGGTGGCGGTTCTACCTTGGGCTGCGTTGTTTTGGCAGGATCAAGCCGTTGGCGGTCGTGTCATGCAGGGTCGGCAAACGCAGCCTTTCTTTGTTAAGGTATAGCTAAAACTACGTCCGTCGCCAGAACTTCTCGCATGGCCCCCGGAAAATACTTAGGTGAGTAACGAAATTTCGCGTGAAGATCCCGGACGAGCTCAATCCGAGATCTTCATACTTTACCGCTATCGCGCGCTGTCCGAAGACGTCTTAATGGCTCTCGCGTTGCACATCGCTGCCACTCTTGCCGACGAGGAAGTCGAGGTCGGCACCCTTATCGGCCTGCAGCACGGTCTCATGATAGAGCTTGTAATAACCGCGCTGCCATTTCTGCTCCGGCGGCTGCCAGGCGGCCATGCGAGCCGCGAACTCCTCCTCGCTGATCAGAAGGTTCAACTCGCCCTTCATGGCATCGAGACGGATACGGTCGCCGGTCTTGACGATCGCAAGAGGGCCGCCGGCATTGGCTTCCGGACTGACGTGCAGGACCACCGTGCCGAAGGCAGTGCCCGACATGCGCGCATCCGAAACGCGCACCATGTCGCGAACGCCCTTTTCGACGAGCCGCCGCGGGATCGGCATGTTGCCGACTTCCGCCATGCCGGGGTAGCCCTTCGGGCCGCACCCCTTGAGGACGAGGATCGTATCCTCGGTTACCGGCAGGTCGGGATCGTCGATCTTGGCCTTGAGGTCTTCGATTGTCTCGAACACGTAAGCCGGACCTTCGTGCGCGAGCAGATGCTCGCTCGCGGCCGATGGCTTTATGACCGCGCCGTTCGGGGCAAGATTGCCTTTCAGCACGCGAATGCCGGCGGCGGCGCGCAGCGGGTTGTCGAGTGGGCGGATGACGTCGTCATTGTAGACCTCGGCACCTTCCCAATACTTGCTGATGGGCACGCCGAAAACCGTCGGCGCGTCGGCATGGAGCAGGTGCTGGATGCGGTTCATGACCGCCGGCAGGCCGCCCGCATAGGCGAGATCCTCGATGAGATACTTGCCCGACGGCATGCAATTGACGATGCAGGGGACCTGGCCGCCGACGCGATCGAAGTCTTCAAGACAGAGGTCGACGCCGGCGCGTCCGGCGATTGCGAGCATGTGCACGACAGCATTGGTCGATCCGCCGACGGCGGCGTTTGCGATGATGCCGTTCTCGAAGTTCTTCTTCGTCAGGATCTTCGAAAGCCGAAGGTCCTCGTGCACCATCTCTACGATCCGCTTGCCAGTCATGTGTGCGAGCGCCATGCGGCGCGCGTCGACAGCGGGAAGGGCTGCGTTGGTGGGGAGCGAAAGGCCCATCGCTTCCACCACCGAGGCCATCGTGGTTGCGGTGCCCATGGTCATGCAGACGCCGGGCGAACGCGACATGCCACTTTCGGCAGCCATGAATTCCTGCAGGCTCATTTCACCGGCCCGTACGGCTTCGGAGAATTTCCAGACGTCCGTGCCCGAGCCGATGTCCTTCCCCTTCCATTTGCCGTTCAACATCGGGCCCGAGGAAACCACAATCGTCGGCAGGTCGACGGAGGCGGCGCCCATCAACTGCCCCGGGGTCGTCTTGTCACAGCCGCCGAGCAGCACCACGCCGTCGATCCCGTGGGCGCGGATCGCCTCTTCGACGTCCATCGCCAGGAGGTTGCGGAAAAGCATGGCGGTCGGGCGCATCTGCGTCTCCCCGAGCGAGGAAACCGGGAATTCGGCCGGAAAACCGCCGGCCTCCCAGACGCCGCGTTTGACGCCTTCGGCCAGGACGCGCAGGTGGCTGTTGCAGGGTGTGAGCTCGGACCAGGTGTTGCAGATGCCGATGATTGGCCGCCCGTCGAAAACATGATCCGGGAACCCCTGGTTCTTCATCCAGGATCGATGAATGAAGCCGTCCTTGTGCGTTCCGCCGTACCAATGGCGGCTTCTCAGTTCTTTTTTCTTTTCGCTCATTCGAGCCCTCCCGTTCCATGGCGATTCATCGCATGGCTAAATTGTATGACTTTTTGGCAGCCCGATACCAGCACTTGTTATGCGGTCAGAGCAGAAAGGCGGGCTCGAAACGGCCCTTGACTTCGACGCCGAGGTCGAAAGTCTTCCCGGCATTGGGATCGGCCGCCCGGGCGGACTCGTCCATTCCCTGCCAGGCCGAGGTTATAAGCAGCCTGTCAGCCTTCGCCCCGATGAAGGCCGGGCAGCTTGGCTGCGTCGCGGGCACGGCATAGCGGGCGATCTTTTGGCCGTCCGGCCTGTAGACGTCGACGGAACTTGCACCCCAGCGCGCGTTCCAGATCAGCCCGTCGGCATCGCAGACCGCGCCGTCGACGTCTCCGGGAGACGTGCTCTCGTCGGAAAGGACAACGGCATCCCCGGTCGGAAGAGCGGTCGCGGGATCAATATCGACGCGCATCAGATGGTTGGCCGCCGAATCGGTGAAATAGGCCGTGGCTCCGTCGGGCGAGAAACAAATGGCGTTTGGAATGCTGATATTGCTGTAAAGCTTGGTGACGCGGTCGCCGGCGACATGGTAGATCGCACCCGAATGCCTTTCGGCTTTCCGTCCCATCGTACCGATCCAGAGAGCGCCGCATGGATGGACGCGACCGTCATTGGAGCGGTTGCCGGGTTTGTCCTCAAGCATGGCGAAACGGGAGAGCTTGCCGCTTCCCGTATCGCGAAGGAAAAGCCCCTGGTCCGACGCGACCAACTGCCGGGCCGGGTCGATGACGGCAAGCACGGTGCCGAGAAAGGGCAGCGTGTGAACCGTCTTGCGGCCGCTTTCAACATGCAGTTCGTGCAGTTCCCGGCCCGTGATGTTGAACCACCAGGCAGTGCCGCTGCCGGGATCGAAGGTCGGACCTTCGCCGAGCTCGGAGCAGAGGTCGCAGAGGACGCGGCCGGAAAACGGAACGGGATCGGTCATCGGTGGCCTCCATAAACTGCGTCATAGGCTTGAAGCGTCGCCTTCGCCCGCTGTTCAACGTCTGCGGCGCTCATGCCGGGCTTGTAGAGGCTCGAGCCGAGGCCGAAGCTGCGAATACCGATCTTGGCGTAGTCGGCGAAGTTGCTTTCCGACACGCCGCCGACGGCTGCGATCTCGATATCGGTTGGAAGAACCGTGCGGATCGCCGCAATACCGGCGGGGCCGAGTACGCTCGCGGGAAAGAACTTGAGACCGGACGCTCCCGCGCCGGCGGCGGCGAGCGCCTCGGTCGGCGTGAACACACCCGGCATCGTGACCATGCCCTTCGCCGCGGCAAGCTTGATCACCGACGGTTCGACATTGGGGCTCACCATCAGCCGTCCGCCGACGGTGGCAAGTTGTTCCACCTGCTCGGTCGTCAGCACAGTTCCTGCGCCGATCAGGCAGCCGGCCGGCGCCATCTTCACGGCGATCTCGATGGAACGAAACGGGTCGGGCGAGTTCAGCGGGATTTCAATTGCGGTGAAGCCTGTCTCGATCAGCGCGCCGACGATGCCTTCCGTTTCGGCGGGTTTGAGCCCGCGCAGGATGGCGACCAGCGGATATTTCATCGGTGGCAAGGGGATGCGGTTCATCTTCTTTCTTTCGGTCAGAGGGGCCAGATGGCGCAAGCGGCGGCGGAGAGGCCGGCCCGCACGGCATCATCGGCGTCGACATGTTGAACTTTGAGGCCCTGGTTTTGCAGGGCCGCATGGTAGAGCGCTCCGAGCGGGCCCGATGCGACGAGGCAAATTCCGTCGATCGATCCGGCCGTCGCGAGGGCCCCTGCGATCTCGATGCCGATCAGGGTGCCGGAGAGCCGTGCCTTGGCGTCGGTGGCACTCAACCGGTGGAGAAGCTGTCCCGCGCGAACTGAAAAAAGCAGGTTCGTGGCAAGAGCCGGATTCCGCGCCGACTCTGACACGGCTTCGACAAAAGCCGGATCGTTGCCGGCGAAGACGCCTCCATCCGCCAACGCATGGCTGAGAATCGAGTGGCGCGAGACGACGTCGAACAGTTCGCCGGTCATGAAGGTGGAAAAGCCTTCGACCGTGTCGCCGTTGAGGCGGACCCATTTGCTGTGCGTACCCGGCATGCACACGAGGTGCCGCCCGGTGCCGAGCGTACCGGCGGCGCCGAGAAGCTGCGTTTCTTCGCCGCGCATTACGTCCGGATGGCGCATGTCGCGCTGGGCGAGGCCGGGCAGTATCCGGATGTCGCGGTCGACGTCGGGGACGCAGATAGCGTTGCCGGCAATCGCGGTGAGGGCGGCCGGTGTATCGAGGTAACCGGCCTCCCTCCAGCCCTGGCGGGCACCGGCCATGCCGCAAATGATGATCGGGAGATGGCCGGGAGCATCCGTCGCGGCGAGATGGGTGTCGAGTACTGCGTGGAAGCCAACCTTCGCCGCCGTCGTCATGCCTTCAGCACTGCGGCGTTCCGCAAGGACGGCTCCGTCCTCGCCGACGAGCCACAGCCGGAAACTCGTGGTTCCCCAATCGACCGCGGCATAATAGCCTGCCGTCATCAAAATACGCCTCCATCGATGATCATGGTCTGAGCCGTCATCGCCGCCGAGCAATCCGAAGCCAGGTAGAGGCACGGCCCCACGAGGTCGTCGGCGATCAGCATGCGTTTCAGGCACTGTCTCTCTTGCATCCGCGCAATCGCGTCGTCGTCCAGCCACAACCGCTTCTGCCGTTCGGTGACGATCATGCCGGGCAGGATCGCGTTGACGCGAATATTCTCCGGCCCGAGTTTCCCGGCCAGCGACTTTGTGAGGCCGATAATGCCGGCCTTCGCGGTGGCATAGGCGGGGACATCCGGCATGTTGAGCATGAAGGCGATCGACGAGAAGTTGATGATCGACCCGCCGCCGGCGCGCTGCATATGGGGTGCCGCTGACTGGCACATGAAGAACAGGTGCCTGAGATTGACGGACAGGCTTTCGTCCCAGCTCTCTTCCGTCACCGCTTCGAGTTGCTGCCGGTCGTCACGTGCGGCATTGTTAATGAGCACGCGGATCGAGCCGAGCATGCCGGCGGCGGTTTCGACGGCCGCTTTCAAGTTCGGGACCTGTCTGAGATCGGCGGGAATGAATTGGGGTCTTCTTCCCGTTTCGGCGGCCAGCTTCTCGCAAAGCGCAAGGCTCTCTTCCTCAGCGATGTCAATGAAGACCACGCGCGAACCTTGCCGCAGGAAAGCTTCCACCAGGGCGGCGCCTATGCCCGACCCACCGCCGGTGATGAGCACACCCTTGTTTTGGAGGTCGGGAAACTGACCGCTCGGCATTGGCATGGTTTCCTCTATGCTGATATTGGATGAGGTGGCAGTTCCATTATGTGGAACAATGTTTTACTATCTGGAATTATCGCGCCGTTGCTTTTGTCCTGTCAAGGCACGCCGCTGCTACGAAGCCTGATGACATGAACGAAACCAAAACAACCGACGCAGAGATTGAAATCGCCGGAACCGGCACGCTCGGCAAGGCCATGGCGGTTCTCGAGGCGGTGGTGACGGCGGGCAGCCCGCAGCGGTTCACGGATATCGTTCAATCCGTCGGGCAGCCGCGCGGCACCGTGCATCGGCTGCTCAGTCACCTGGTCGAGGAAGGCCTGCTCGTTCAGGGCCGTGATCTGTCTTACGAGCCGGGCCTGCGCCTGTTGAAGCTCGCCTATCGCTCCTGGTCCGGCAACCGCTTCCGTGACATCGCTGAGCCGCATCTGTTGCGTTTGCACGAACTGACCGGGGAGACGGTTCACCTCGGCGTCCTGCAGGAGACCGAGATCATCTATGTCGACAAGGTCGAGAGCCGGCAGGCGGTACGGATGAGTTCGCAAATCGGCAAGGCGTCACCGGCCTATTGTACGGGCATAGGCAAGGCCGCGCTGTCGTCGCTGTCGCAGCCGGAATTGTTGCGAATCGCCGCAAACATGAAATTCCATCCGTTCACGGCCCATACGCACCGCTCTGCGGCCGGCCTGCTTGCGGAAATCGATGAAATTCGCCGCGATGGGCACGCGTTTGACCGCGAAGAGCACGAGGCGGAAATCTGCTGCGTCGCCGCGCCGATCTTCGTTCCGGAACACGATCTGGTTGCGGGCGTATCCGTCACCGGGCCTGCCTATCGCGTCAACATGGCGCAGTTGGCGGCTTGGGCCGACTTCGTACGGGAGGCGGCGGGAAAGATCGAGGAGGAGGTCCGAATGCGCCTCGGCCCCGGGCGCAATGGACGTTAACTCTGCTTTACGGTAAATTAGGAACTTCGACTGGACGAGCTGTTTCGAGATCATTAGCTTGCGATATATCAGGCGCGCCGCTACGGCCGGTTGCAAGGACTTGAAGCGGACTTGATTTTTGACGGAAGTTTTGACGTCGTTTATCACGGCGAAGGCGGCCTCGCTCGATCGGGCGCGGGATGTGGGAGACGAGCGGGTGGTAGATTTCAGCGCAGGTATGTCCTCATTGATACTCCCGAGCGGGCGGTCAGTCGCGGGAGCGCTGGGCGACGAAGACGATATCAAGCGGGTTCTCGGTCAGATATCGGACGCCTACGGCTTTCGTGGATTCCTGGTTTTGTCGATCCCGGATGCCGGATGCCACAGCCTGGGCACGCAGGCGCTGATGACGACTTGGCCGTCGGAGTTTCTCAGGCGCTACGACAGCGCTCGTCTGATCGATGGAAGCCCCGTCATCCAGCGGCTGCGCCGCAGCACGATTCCGTTCACCTACGATGCCCATCTGCTTGCGCGCAGGCGGCTCGACGGCAAGGGTGACGCGGCGGTTTGTGTCTTCGAAGCGGCCGGTCTGCCGCGCGGTCTGTATCTGCCGGTTCATGACGCATCGGGACGACGCGCCGCCGTCGCCTTTGGTGGCAACAGAGAGCTTGTTTCCAACGACGAGATGCAGGCGCTCAACCTTTGGGCGGGTCTTCTCTACAGTCGGCTGAGCGAGGTGCGAGGCCGTGACCGGCGGGGACCCGGCAGCCTTTCCCGTCGTGAGATCGAGTGCCTCCGCTGGGCCGCTGCGGGCAAGACGACCATGGAGATGGCGAGAATCATGGCGCTTTCCGAATACACGGTGAACCATTACCTCAATCGCGCGACGCGCAAATTGGATTCCGTCAATCGTGTTCAGACCGTTGCCAAAGCCATGCGTGCAGGGCTGATCAACTGAATTTCGTTTTTCGAAAAGGCCGGACGGAACATGCGGCGCGCAAAGCGGGGGAAAATACACAGCCTTTTGCGCATGAATGGCGCCGAACGTGGATCATCTGTTGGCATTGGTCGACTGCTCGGGCTATTTGGTAATCGATGAATGCCATGGAACGTGCGAAATGCAAGATACGATGACGGCCGGGATGACTGACACCGATCTGCCCCGGGGCGGTGATTTCGCGTCTGAAATCGCAAGGCTTGAGACCCAGTTCGATATCATCCGCTATATGCGGCGGGTCACGCAGCTCTTCGGTTTCAAGGTTTTTCTCATCTGTTCGATTCCCGCGATCGAAGTGGAGAGGCTGGCTGCAACGACCGTCATATCCAACATGCCGGCCGAACTCCTCAACAAGTATGACAGCCTGTCGATGCTGCGCTTCAGCACGGGCGTGCGTCGCTTGCGGGAGACCACGACACCGTTCCAGATCATGCTTGAAGACTGGGAAAACGAGGGCGGCAAGCCGGCATCGGCTGCAGACTACATCGCCATGTTGCACGAGAACGGCCTTTTGCAGGCCAACTATTTCCCGGTCCACGATGCCGAAGGCGGCCGCGGTGCAGTCATTCTCATGGGGCCGGAAGCCGACCTGCCGATGACGGCGGCGATGGAATTGCAGATGATCGCGATCCACGTCTACAATCGATTGGCGGAGATCGGCGCCGTCTGGAAGAATACCAATACCACCCTGTCCGAGCGCGAAATCCAGTGCCTGAGCTGGACGGCAGCCGGCAAGACCAGCGCCGAAATCGCCGGTATCCTTGGTCTGTCCGAGCACACCGTCAATCACTATCTCAATCACGTTACCAAGAAGCTCGACGCCGTGAACCGCACGCAGGCGGTCGTGAAGGCGATGAAGAAGGGCTACATCAGCTGATACCCGGCGCGAGCCGCGCCCTTGCGCGAAAATAATGTGCTTGCTCAGAAACAGTGCAGCCATCCTTGCCTGCATTGCTAAAGCGCATAGACCTCATCCAATTGAAATCACTATATTTTCTTGCAAGGCGCGAATCTGGCACGCATTGTGCATCTGTGTGTTGTGTCCAGAGGGGACTACAATAAAACAGCGCCCACGAAGGTTGCGAGGAAGCAGGGCCGCCGCCAGTCGTTTGTGATCCCGGATGTACGGACACGACGATCGGCTGGCGGCCCTGTTTTTCCCAATCTGTCGCATTGGCGAACCGCTCCGCCTCAACTATCTACTGCATAATTCCTTAAATCGGGTCAGATTTGGGGATAAATTATCCGCTGCATGTTTCCTTAAATCGTGGGCGATTTAGGAGAAAAACATGCAGCAATTCAAAGCGCTACAGCGTCCTTTGCACGTCGGAAGAGACGCGCGGCACCGCAGTGGTTCAAAATGTTACCGCCTAATCAATGCCAGGCGGCGTAACGAAGACAGATGAAGAGGGCGGCATGCCGGACGTAACCAGGGAAACGGTTCTTGAAAAGCTGCGGAACGTGCGCGGTCCGGACATGGAGGGCAATATCGTCGACCTCGGCCTTGTCTCCGATGTCTTCATTTCCGACGGAAAAGCCTATTTTTCGATCACCGTTCCGGCCGATCGGGCGAAGGAGCTTGAGCCGATGCGCGCCGCGGCGGAGAGGGTCGTGCGCGAAATACCCGGCGTCAAGGCGGCAATGGTTGCGCTGACGGCAGATCGCAAGGCGGCACCGCAGGCGGCGCCGGTTCAGACACCGCGGCAGGTTCCGCCCGCGGCGCACGGGCACGCTCAGCGTCCCGCCGGCGGCGCGCCGGCAAAGGCGGGGATCCCCGGCGTCGGTGCCATTATCGCCGTTGCTTCCGGCAAGGGCGGTGTCGGCAAGTCGACGACATCGGTGAATCTCGCGCTCGCATTGCAGGCAAACGGTTTGAAGGTCGGTCTGCTCGACGCCGATATCTACGGCCCCTCCATGCCGCGCCTTTTGAAAATCAGCGGCCGGCCGCAGCAGATCGAAGGGCGGCTCATTCGGCCGATGGAAAACTACGGGCTGACGGTCATGTCGATGGGTTTCCTCGTCGACGAGGAAGTTGCCATGATTTGGCGCGGTCCGATGATCCAGTCGGCCCTGCTGCAGATGCTTCGCGAGGTGGCCTGGGGCGAGCTCGACATTCTCGTCGTAGACATGCCGCCCGGTACGGGTGACGCGCAACTGACCATGGCCCAACAGGTTCCGCTGGCCGGCGCCGTCATCGTTTCGACGCCGCAGGACCTGGCGCTCGTCGATGCACGCAAGGGGCTCACGATGTTCCGAAAGGTGGAAGTCCCGGTTCTCGGGATCGTCGAGAACATGAGCTACTTCGTGGCGCCTGACACCGGCAATCGTTACGACATCTTCGGTCACGGCGGCGCGCGCAAGGAAGCCGAGCGCATCGGCGTGCCGTTCCTCGGCGAGGTACCTTTGACCATGGGTATTCGCGAAACCTCAGACGCGGGAACGCCGGTGGTGGTTTCCGAACCCGACGGCGAGGTTGCGCGCATTTACCGGGATATTGCAGCAAAGGTCTGGGAGCAGGTTTCGGCGGCTCGCCATAGCAAGGGCCGGACGATGCCCGATATCGTCTTCGAATAGATTTGCGTCGCTCGTCCGAGCAGGTCAGAGCCTTTCATGTCTAAATGGAACCGATTCTGTTGGCTCAAGCGGAGTGGAACATTTGCTCGGCTGGCGCGCCGTAGCCTGAGCATACGGCCTTTCCACCAGGATCAGAGGCGATCGTCTGGGCCGTACGGTCAAGTACGACACTACAGCGCCGCGCGTCCCATCGGACGCGCAAAGTCGCTGTAGCACTTTGAATTGCTGCATGATTTTGTCCTTAAATCGATTCCGATTTAAGGAATCATGCAATGGGCAATCGCCTCTGATCCCGATGAAAACCTGCTCCGGCAGAATCGCTTCCATTTAGACATGAAAGGCTCTAGTTTGCGCCGAAATGAAATCCTGCGAGGACAGGCATGCGCAAAGGAGCATTGATTTTGCGCGCGTGTTGCGCCATATGCCTTGCCGCCCCTGTGCAGGGTGATCGGCTCAGCGCCTCTCGCCGGAGACTGTGGCCTCCCGCGACAAACGATTGAGGATTTGTCGTGCAGGGCGGAAGCTTCATCTGATGAATCTGCATTATGGAAATCGTGTGGCGGTTGATCGCTTCAGAGCCTCGTGGGTCGATTTTGTCGGCCGCATGAAAAGGGCAGCGGCATGATCACGGGATACTGTACGAACGGTGACGCCGTTGCCTTGTCGGCGGCAGAGCCGCCGGCGTCCCTGCGTCCCGACGTCGTCTGGATCGATCTCGTCGAGCCGACCAAGACGGAAGATCTGATGATGGAGAAATTGCTGGGGATCTCCATCCCGACGCGGGACGACCTGAAGGATATCGAGCCGTCAAGCCGCCTCTACACTGAGAACGACGCCGTCTTCATGACGGCTTCGCTGGTCTATCGCAGCGATACGGAAATTCCCGGCCTGACGGATGTCGGCTTCATTCTTTCGGGCGGCCGGCTGGTGACGATCCGCTACGCGGAGCCCAGGGCGTTCGGGTTGTTCAAAGCCGGTATGCACCGGATTCCCGGCGGGTGCCGCAACGGAGCCGTGCTTCTCGCCCGGCTGCTCGAGACGATCGCCGACCGGACGGCGGAAATCCTGGAGCAGGCGGTGGACAAGATAGACGGCCTGTCGATCGAAGTTTTCGGCGACAAGGCGGCGGCCAGACGCCGTCCGCCGCACTTTCTCGAGGCACGGCTGCGCGATGTGGCGGGTCACTACAGGCTGGTCGCAAAAACGCGCGACAGCCTTGCCTCGCTTTCAAGGCTTTTGACCTTCGTCTACACTGTTCCCGCTGTGCAAGGCGACAAGGACAGCCGGGAACTTTGCCGGTCGATATCGCGGGACATACAATCGCTCTCCGAGCACGCGGCGTTCATCTCGGGAAACATCACCTTTCTGCTCGATGCCTCGCTGGGCCTTATCAACGTCGAGCAGAATGCGATCATCAAGATCTTCTCGATTGCCTCGGTCGTCCTCTTGCCGCCGACACTCGTCGCGTCCATCTATGGCATGAATTTCCGCGTGATGCCGGAGCTTGAATGGCAGCTCGGCTACCCGTGGGCACTGGCGGCTATGGTGATATCGGCCGTGATACCCTTCTTCTTCTTCCGTTGGAAAGGCTGGCTTTAAGAGCCTGTTGGACACGTATGTCTCAATTGTCTGCCCCTGCCGTACACGGGTCCGAGAATATGCGCCGCCTGCTCGTCCTCGGGCTCGGCTCGATCGGCGTCGTCTATGGCGATATCGGCACCAGCCCTCTTTACGCGTTCCGCGAGGCGCTGCGGCCCGTTTCGCATGACGGTGTCACGGACGTTGAGATCATCGGGTTGATCTCGCTGATGATCTGGACGCTGACCATCATCGTCACGATCAAGTATGTGCTCTTTCTATTGCGTGCCGATAACCAGGGGGAGGGCGGCACGCTCTCGCTGCTCGCTCTGTTGATGAAGACCGCTAACGGTCACACCTCGATTCTTTTCTTCATGGGCATTGCCGGAGCGGCTCTTTTCATCGGCGATGCGATGATCACGCCGGCACTGTCCGTGCTCTCGGCGGTTGAGGGGCTGAAGCTGGTGACGCCGGACCTGACCGATTATGTCGTTCCGATCGCCGTGGTGATCATGCTGCTGCTATTCGCAGTGCAGTCGAAGGGTACGGCTGCGGTTTCGAATTTCTTCGGGCCGATTACCCTTGTCTGGTTTCTGGTGATGGGCGCTGTCGGTCTGATGCACATCGCTGACGATCTGTCGATCTTCGCTGCGTTTAATCCGTACTACGCGGCCACATTCATGCTCAACGAAGGCTTCGTCGGCATGATCGTGCTCGGCGCGGTGTTTCTGACCGTGACCGGGGCGGAGGCACTTTATGCCGACCTCGGCCATTTCGGTCGGCGGCCGATTCAATGGGCATGGTTCACCGTGGTGTTTCCGGCACTGACGCTGAATTATCTCGGCCAGGGCGCCTTCGTTCTCAAGAACCCGCAGGCGATGTCCGATCCATTCTTCCTGATGTTTCCGAAATGGGCGCTGCTTCCAGCCGTCATCCTGGCGACGGCGGCGACGATCATTGCCAGCCAGGCCGTGATCACCGGCGCCTTCTCGCTGACGCGCCAGGCAATCCATCTCGGCTTCCTGCCGCGCATGGCGATCTTCCACACTTCCGAGACCCATACCGGCCAGATCTATCTGCCGAACGTCAACACCCTGCTGATGTTCGGCGTCATGGCCCTGGTCTTCATGTTCGGCTCCTCCGAGGCGCTGGCGACCGCCTACGGCATCTCCGTCACCGGTGCCATGGTCGTGACGACCATCCTGTCCTTCGAGTTCCTGCGTGCCCGCTGGAACTGGTCGGCCTGGTGGGCAGCCGGCACGCTGCTGCCACTGTTCACGTTGGAGTTCTTCTTCCTCGGCGCCAACATGCTGAAAATCCATGATGGCGGCTACGTGCCGATATTGATCGCGGCGACCTTCATCATAATCATGTGGACATGGAAGCGCGGGACGGAACTGCTGCATGCCAAGACGCGGCATATCGACATTCCGCTGGCGAGCTTCATCAAGTCGATCGAACGCAAGAGCGAGCATGCGCCGGTGGCGGTGCCCGGCACGGCGATTTTCCTGACAAGCGACCCGGAGTCGACGCCCGCGGCTCTCCTGCACAACATCAAGCACAATCACGTGCTGCATATGCAGAACTTCATCCTGACGATCCGTACGGCCAACACACCGAAAGTGCCCAAGGAGGAGCGGGTCAGCGCGAAGCCCCTGTCCGAACGCTTCACGCTTCTCGAGATGAAGTTCGGCTTCATGGAGACGCAGAACGTCTCCCAGGCCCTGGGTCTTTTCCGCAAGTCGGGGCTGAAATTCGACATCATGTCGACGTCCTTCTATCTCGGCCGCCGCAAGCTCGTACCCGACGCGCAGTCCGGCATGCCGCACTGGCAGGATCGTCTGTTCATCGCGCTCGCCAGCGCGGCGATCGACCCGTCGGACTATTTCCGTCTGCCGACCAACCGCGTGGTCGAGCTCGGTTCGCACGTGATCATCTGAAACGCCAGGGAAGACTATCTTCTTTCTCCGACGAAAATATCGCCGGTTCGCCTGCACGTATCCTTAGATCGCAGTGCAGCAAATTCAAAGTGCTACGGCGCCCTTTGCGCATCCGTCCGGAAGCGGGAGGGCGCCACTCCCGTCCAGCGCTTAAACGCGCGCGTGAAATGCGCGGAATCGCTGTAGCCTACCCTGAAGGCGATGTCGGTCATGCTGTGAACGCCTTCGCAGATCAACCGGATGGCCTCCCCGCGCCGCGTCTCGTCGAGCAAGTCCTCAAAATCGACGCCGCAAAACTTCAGGCGCCGCTGCAGGGTCCGAGCCGACATGCCAATGCTTCTTGCTACGACCTCCAGCCCAAGCGCATGACCATCGGACAGCCTTTCGCTAAGCAGCTTCGCCGCCTCCACCGTCGAGGCCAGTGCCTCTGTCACCTTCGAAGGGCGATTGCGTCGGATTTTGAGAGGAAGGTTCAGCAACTCCCGATCGATCTCGATCATATCGTGATCGCATCCCATTTCGATGTTGGGGCCCAAGCACTCCTCCAGCGCCTCGCTTCCGCGTGACCTCGACGCAGTCAGTCGAACTTTTATCGCGGAGGGCTCTCCCGCCAGAAGCGGCACCTTCCGCAATACGGCGAGGCTTCCGAAGATGAAGTGCCGCGGATCGAACTCGAAACGATCGGCGAAGCGGAAGATGATGCGAGCGGTTCCGCCTTCCACCACGAAGCGTACATCCGACCCGTGATGGATCGAGGACACGTTGGCTGCCGCGAGCACACATGCATCAGCCACGTTCTCCGCTGCGAGAACCGACTGTCCCCATTGGCCGAGATCGCGCAGTTCGGTCAAGCGCCCGACATGCGCGCCCGCGAACGGGTCCCCCAGGAGAGCGGCCAACTCGTTGGCCATGTGAAAGCACTGGGCGCGCGGAAGCCAGCCGTCCGCGTTCTGGAACACATTTGGCGAGATGCCGAGGCGCGCGCAGAACTCGATGGCCGAAACATCGTGCTTCGCGAGGTAGGGCGCCATCGGCAGAAAGGCCCTAACCCTGATGGAGGGTGCAGAATGTAACATCCGAGCAGCAAACTTGGCATGGAAAGGCAAGACGTAAGTTGAATACTATAGCAGTATGCAACCGGCTGAGAAGACCTTTGCGACGAAGTTGTTCATGGCAACGCTCAGCGACCTTGAGGAGGAACTGATGCCGTCGAAACTTACCGCCAGCTCCATTGCGATCACGTTTTTCGCTCTCAGTCACATAACGGCGTTGGCGCAAAGCACTGAGCCGGCGCCCGTACACGTCCCGTTGCAAAAGACGATCGGTCAGGCAAGAACCGAGGTCGTGCCGTCGCTGATCGTCCTCAATGCGCGCGGCGCCAATCTGGCGGACAAAACGTTGACCCTGACCGGCGTGGCCGCCAACTCCATACTGTTTGCGGATCGTCCGGTGCGGGCGGCTGGCCACGCGCCGACCAAGCAGCTAATCGAGGAGTGGGCGGAAGGCAGCGACAGTTTCGCCAAGGACCCGCCGAACGCAACCATATCCGTCTTGAGCAAGGACGGTTCGACGATCCGTGACGCGGTCGTCGTTCTGACGTCGCCCAAGCTCGATGGCGAGCAACTGTCCTTCGCCGTCGAGGTTCTGGAGGGAAGCCTCGATGGCGCCGACGGTCCGGCCTCGGTGTTCATCGACATTATCGGCATGCCGCTGACGCCGCTCTCCTTCGCCGGCGTCGCCCGCCGCACTGCCTATCGCGGCGCCTGGTACGCTGGTGCCGCCGCTGCGGCAGCCCCCTACTACCGCCCGGCCTGTGGCTATTATCCCTATCCGCCCTGCTATTGAAACGCTGGACTAAGTATCGCGGCAAAAAGGCAGGATCAAACCGAGCGCCGCTTTACCCGCACAGGGCTCTCCCGCAGCGATTGTACCGACTGGATTAAACCGATGTCGGATAGGGCCCCTGCGCATGTCATGAATCCGGCGCGGATTGGTTCGCGCTGGTGTCTGCGATGCTGGCGCGCTCAACACTCCTGTTACCGCGCGGCCAGCCCAACCCCTAGGAAGGAGCATGTTTATGAACAGAATTGCGACTTTCTCCGTCATCGCCGCCCTCTCCGCCTTCAGCTTCGGTGGAATGGCCTATGCCCAAGGCGCGACCATGAACTGGCCGAAGGAGATCGAGGCGACCGTGCGCAGCTATAGCGGCGACAAGGTGAATGTCGTCCTCGTCAGCACCCTGTCGGAGCAGGACCAGACGCGGATGTGGGTTGAAAACGCCACGCCGGACCAGCGCGCGGCGCTGCTTGCGGCAGTCGAAGCCAACAAGCCACTCTTGGAGAAACTTAAGGCACAGAATATCGAGATCGACAATATCGGCGGCGCCGAACAGGCGGCCGACGGCGGGCTGACGATCTACGTGCGCTAGTTCCTCCGGAGGGTGAAGAAGCGGGATGCGGAACCTTGATGAACTATGGGCGCATCCCGCTCCTATAATGGCCGCCGAAGCACCGGCCTTGGAGATGACCAGCGGGCCCGGCGAACGGCGGTTCCACACCGAACCGCTGACCTTGCTCGGGCATCGGGCGCAACTCGTTGGGCATATGAGAGCGTGGTGCGCGGGAGCCAGCCGGCCGCGTCCGGAACGCATTTGGCGAGATGCCGAGGCGCGCGCAGAACTCGATGGCCGAAACATCGTGCCTGGCGAGGCAGGGCCCATCGGCAGCAAGGCCCTAAGCCGGATCGAGGGTACAGAATATAACATCCGAGCAGCAAACTTGGCATGAAAAGGCAAGACGTAAGTTGAGCACTAGAGCAGTATGCAACCGATTGGGAAGGCTTTCGCAAGGAAGTTGACCCGGCGACCCACAGAAAACGAGTCCGCTAGGTGAGCAAATGAATGAACCCGTAATGAGATCGCCTGGCACGGCATGGCGCTCGTACACACTGATATCGATGCTCGTAGTCAGCGTGGTCGCATGGCCGGCCTCGGCGAGAGACGGGATCGACCCGGAGGCCGAGCGAATCCTGGCTGCGATGAGCGAGAATCTCAAGTCGATGCCCGCGCTTGGCGTCGACTACGACGCAGATCAGGAAATCCTCACTCTGGATGGCCAGAAGATTCAGTACAGCGCATCCGGCTCCATTGCACTCGATCGCGCGAAGGGTTTCCGGATGAAGCGTATGGGCCCCTTTGCCCAGGCGGAGGTGATATTCGACGGCACCACGATATCGCTCCACGACCGGATCACAAATGCTTATGCCCAACTGCAAAGTCCCGGCCGCAGCATTGAAGATGCGAGCGAGGAACTTCGCGCCACAACCGAACTTGATGCTCCGGGAGCGGAGTTGCTGGCAAGTGACCCCTATGCCGCCCTCACCGATGGCGTCACCGAGGGAACAGTTGTCGGATCGGCATTCGTCAACGGCGTCGAATGCGATCATCTCGCCTTCAGGACCGATATCGTCGACTGGCAAATCTGGATTAGCAAGGGCAGCAAGCCACTACCGCTCAAATATGTCATCACGACCAAATGGATGGCCGGGGCGCCGCAATACACGCTGCGGCTGAGCAACTGGAATTCGGACGGGATCGATACAGCGCAGTTCAAATTCACGCCGCCAGCCGACGCGAACAAAGTTGAACACGTCCATGCCGACGTTACCGGCGAGCTTGCACTGGAGGCGGCGCAATGAAGAGGCGCAGGTCGAAGGTCCTTTCGGTCGCCGTCGCCGGTCTGGCCATGCTTGCGGTCGATATCGTTCCCATGCCGTTCGTATCGGAGGCGCACGCAATCATAGGCCGGCCAGTAACGCCGGGAAGTGTGGCCGGCGTCGCCCGCCGTACGACGCGTCGAGTGATCCGCCGCTCCACCGTCTATGCCGCCACACTGCCGGCCGGCTGCGTCAGGACCAGCGTCAGCGGCGTCATGGTGTGGCGTTGCGGCGGGGTCTACTACCAACCAGAAGGCGGGCGCTACGTCGTCGTTTACATCGACTGAACTCAACGCATTGGTTCGCAACTCAATTTTTCTTGGAGGGACAGAATGGATATCACGCGTCGTGACTTGACGGTAGCCGGCCTTGGGGCGATGGCGGCTGGATCTCTTGCTACGCCGGCGATGGCCGCAGAAGGATTGGTAGCGGATTTGCCGGAAGGACTCGATGAGTTCGCGCTGGCTGTCGAGGCCTATATTTACGCCTATCCCCTGGTAACGATGGAAATGACCAGGCGGGTGATTACCAACGTCGCCGAGGCGGAGGGAAGCAGGGGCCCCATGGGGCATCTGATCAAGTTGCGCCAGTATCCGGACGCCAAGTTCCGGGACGTGACGGCACCCAACGCCGATACCCTCTATACGACTGCGTTCTTTGACGTGGGGGATGAGCCCTGGGTCGTTAGCCTGCCCGACATGAAAGACCGCTATGCCCTGTTTCCGATGCTGGACGGCTGGACGACAGTGTTCGATGTTCCCGGAAAACGCACCACGGGCACGGACGCCCAGACGTTCGTGGTCACCGGCCCCGGTTGGGAGGGGAAGCTCCCGGAGGGTGTGACGCAGTACAAGTCTCCGACGAGCATCGTGTGGCTGCTGGGACGCATCTACTGCACCGGCACCCCGGAGGACTACGCCGAAGTTCATAAACTGCAGGATGAAGTGAAGCTCTACCCCTTGAGCGCTTGGGGGAAGGACTGGGCTCCACCCGAGGGCAAGGTCGATCCGTCGATCGACATGAAGACCGCCGTTCGCGAGCAGGTCAACAACATGGACGCCATCGAGTACTTCACTCTCTTCGCCGAGCTCCTGAAGCGCAATCCGCCGACCGACGCGGACGCGCCCATGGTCGCCAAGCTCGCTGAACTGGGAATCGTTCCCGGTCAGGACTTCGACAAGACCAAATTCGATCCGGCATTTGTGAAGCGCGTCCCGCAGCTCGGCTTCGCACGCATCATGATGCATTTCAAATTCAGCGACGGCGACGTGCAGGATATTGATGGCTGGGGCTTCACGACAAAGACCGGCATCTACGGTACCAACTATATGCAGCGTGCCCTGGTCACCGCGATCGGTCTCGGAGCAAATCGGCCGCAGGATGCGATCTATCCAACCTCGCTGAAATCTGACAGCGGACTGATCAAGCGGGCATATAACGGGTCCGAGAAGTACGTTCTGACATTCAAGAAAGGCCTGACGCCGCCTGTTTCGGGCTTCTGGTCATTGACCATGTATGATGCCGACTACTTCTTTGTCGACAATCCGCTGAATCGCTACTCGATCAGCGCAAGGCAGCCACTCAAGGCAAATCCGGACGGCTCGATCGACCTGTTGATCCAGCATGAATCACCTGGAGCGGACAAGGAATCGAATTGGCTCCCGGCGCCCAAAGGAAAGTTCATTCTAATGATGCGCCTCTATTGGCCCAACGAGAGCAATCCGTCCATCATTGACGGTTCTTGGACGATACCGCCCGTGAAGAGGGTGAGTTGACATCTGTATTGACGCGCACGCTACCGTGGCGGCTGCAAAGCCCACCATCGATTTCTCACGTCTCACACCGGAAGCATGGTGCGATTGAGATATAGCGATAATGATCCCTGTGGCACAGCGAGAAAGCCGAAAGTACAGCGTTTCCGGCGGCTCTTACTGGTACCCGTCGAGACTACTTGAACAGGCCGTTTCTGCCCGTAGTTGGCATCAAATGGCAAGCGCCGCGCTTGCGCTTATTGTAACGCTGTGACCAAGCGTTGCGAACGCGTTGTCGCCACGGGGCAAGGGGGAAGCGTGACCTTGGAAGCGGCTCACCGAACCGGCGTTGCTGGGTGCGCGCACGCCGGCATGATCTTCATCGAGGGCGGAACCTTCTCGATGGGGTCCGACGCACGCTATCCCGAAGAGGGGCCGATACATCGCGTTCGTGTCGATGGCTTTCTAATCGATGAAACGCCTGTAACAAATGCCGAGTTTTCGGAGTTTGTTGAGGCGACCGGTTATCGCACCTTTTCGGAATCTCCTCCTGATCCACGGGACTACCCCGGTATTTTACCGGAGATGCTGTATGCCGGTTCATTGGTCTTTCATCAGCCGAACGGGGCCGTCGACCTGCAAGACTGGACTCGATGGTGGTCCTTTCTGGAGGGGGCCTGCTGGCATCACCCATACGGGCCGGGAAGCAACATCAAAGGGTTGGATGACCATCCAGTCGTTCATGTTTCCTACCACGACGCGCTCGCGTACGCGCGGTGGAGGGGCAAGGATCTTCCAACGGAGGCTGAGTGGGAGTTTGCTGCCAGAGGCGGCCTCGATGGCGCTGAATATGCCTGGGGCTCGGAATTTATCCCTGCCGGACGTCATCTGGCCAATACCTGGCAGGGCGCCTTCCCGAGAACCAATAACGTTGAGGACGGTTATTCGCGCACCTCTCCGGTCAAAGCCTTCCCGCCCAACGGATACGGCCTTTACGACATGATCGGGAACGTTTGGGAGTGGACGTCCGACTGGTTTTCGCCGCGGCACGAGGCAGACCCCTCGAAGGCGTGCTGTATTCCCAGAAACCCGCGCGGCGGGCGCGAAGCCGACAGCCATGATCCCTGTCAGCCCGAGATAAGAATTCCGCGCAAGGTGTTGAAGGGCGGGTCGCATCTATGTGCGCCCAACTACTGCCGTCGCTATCGTCCAGCGGCGCGGCATGCCGAGCCTATAGACACCTCAACATGTCACGTCGGTTTCAGATGCGTTATCAGACCGAGAGGGTCGTATGAAGTCACCTAAGCACGCGAGAACACGTTGGTTGGGAGTGAGCACGGCGCTCCTGCTTCTGAGCGCTCCCGCAATGGCTCAGGAATCATTGCCTTTTCCGCCGAAGCCCTCAGGGAGCAAAGCCGGCCCGACGATAGCTCAGTCCACCTACAGCCCGTTGCCTGCGCAGCCGCGCCTTCCCGCGAACGCCCCGAACATCGTCGTTATCATGCTTGATGACGTCGGCCCGGCGTTGCCGGACACCTTCGGCGGAGTGATCGAAACACCGACGTTGAGCCGCCTTGCGGAAGACGGAGTGTCCTACAATCGCTTCCACAATGCCGCCATGTGCTCCCCCTCGCGGGCGGCATTGCTGACGGGGCGCAACCATCATCGCGTCGGGAATGGCCAGATCGCCGAGTTGGCAAACGATTGGGACGGATATACCGGGAGGATACCACGCACCTCCGCAACCGTCGCGAAAGTCCTTGGCTATTACGGTTACGCGACTGCAGCCTTCGGCAAATGGCATAATACCCCGGCCAATGAAACGACCGCGGTCGGCTCGTACACGGACTGGCCCGCCGGCGAAGGAATCGGGTTCGATTATTTCTATGGTTTTCTTGCCGGGGAATCCTCCCAGTGGGAGCCCCCCGTTGTCGAAAACACCGTTCGCGTCGATCCATCTCACGGGAAGGAAGGCTACCACTTCACCGAGGACATGACCGACAAGGCGGTGTCGTGGATGAAGCAGGTGCACGCGCTGACGCCGGACCGGCCCTTCTTCATGTACTGGGCGCCCGGCGCTGCACATGGTCCGCATCACATCTTCAAGGAATGGGCGGACAAGTACAAAGGCAAATTCGATGACGGCTGGGATGCCATGCGAGAGCGCATCTATGCACGCCAAAAACAACTCGGTTGGATACCGGAGAATACGGAACTAACGCCCCGCCCGGATACGCTTGCGGGATGGAAGGACATTCCAGAAGACGAGAAGCCGTTCCAGCGTCGGCTGATGGAGGTCTTTGCAGGCTATACCGAACATGCGGACACTCAGGCCGGGCGGTTGATCGAGGCCCTCGATGAACTGGGAATTCGCGACAATACCCTCATCTTCTATGTCTGGGGCGACAACGGGTCCAGCGCGGAAGGCCAGAACGGTACGATCAGCGAGCTTCTGGCGCAGAACGGCATCGCTACGGAAATCAAGGATCACATCCGCACGATGAATGAATTGGGTGGAATGGATGTTCTCGGATCACCCAAGGCCGACAACATGTATCATGCCGGCTGGGCCTGGGCCGGTTCCACGCCGCATCGATCGACCAAGCTGGTTGCCGCCCATTTCGGCGGAACGCGAACGCCGCTCGTGGTCTCCTGGCCGAGCAGGATCAAGCCGGACAAGAAACCGCGCTCCCAGTTCCATCATCTCAACGACATCGTGCCAACGATCTATGACGTTCTGGACATTCAGCCGCCGAAGCTCGTGGACGGCATCACCCAGGACCCCCTCGATGGTGTCAGCATGACTTACACCTTCGACTCTCCCGAGACTGCGGGGCAGAAGAAGGAGCAGTACTTCGAGATCATGGGCAGCCGTGCCATCTATCAGGAAGAGTGGATCGCATCCGTCTTCGGGCCGCGTACACCATGGACTCCCGGCCTCGATCCCGCCATCTTCAAATGGTCGCCGGACAATGACGTGTGGGAACTTCACGATCTCAGCAAGGACTACTCCCAGGCGAAGGACGTCGCGGCCGATCATCCCGAAAAAGTCGAGGAACTGAAAAAGGCGTTTGGCGTTCAGGCCGAAGCCAACAAGGTGTTCCCCGTCGGGGGAGGGCTATGGTCTGCCGTCTTCCATCCGGAAGATGCGCCGTCCAATCCCGCGACCGAGTTCCAGTTCACGCAAGACGTCGTGGGTGTTCCCGAATTCACGGCGCCGAAAGTTGGAGCTCGCAGCAACCTTGTAACCATCGAGGCGGAATTGAAGCCGGACTCGGAGGGCGTGCTCTACGCATTGGGTGCCTTTTCGGGTGGTGTCGCTTTGTGGGTCGAGAACGGCAAGCTCACCTACGAGTACAATCTGTTCGAGATCGAGCGGACGCGTCTTCAATCCTCCGAACCGTTGCCGAGCGGCAAGGTCAACATAGAGGTCGAAACGCAAGTCCGGCAGCAATCGCGGCGCACCGCTCGACGTCGTTATCCGCATCGATGGCAAAGAGGTGGCGAAAGGGCGCGTGCCGCGCTCCGCTCCGCTCGCGTTCACCGCCAATGACGCCTTCGACGTGGGCAGAGACAGCTACTCTCCAGTCTCCCTCGCATACTTTGACCGCAAGCCGTTCGCCTTCAACGGCAAGATCGAACGTCTGAAGGTCGAATACTTGAAGTGAGCACCGGTTTCGGTCGAACCGGCAAACTCTGCGTTTGCCGGTCCTTCTTTCCGCCGGCGTGCATACAGGAGTAATTGAATTGACGCGGCACCACTCCCGGAACGCCAAAGGCGGAGGACGACTGTCATGGCTGCTTTTACCATGCGTCGCGGCCTTGAGCGCGATGGTGCTCTCCGCGTGTGCGGGCCGCCCGACGGGGGTGCTCGTGCCGGTAGCGGCCAATCCGTCAGCCACCCAAGTTGAAATGCTGGTTGCGACGACCCGGGGCCGGGCGGAAAAGCCGGGCGAGATGTTCAGCGGTGAACGCGCGCTCATTCCGGCATTCGCGGACATTACAGTGTCCATTCCGCCTGAGACCGCACGCAAGGCGGGTGAAGTCGCTTGGCCGCGCAAGCTTCCGCCGAATCCGGAGACGGACTTCGCAGCGTTGAAGGCGGCGGAAGTTGACCGCAGTGCGGCCGAAAAATGGTTGAACAGCCATGTGCGCAAGAGCCCGGATGGCAGCGTCCTCGTCTTTATCCATGGGTTCAACAACCAGTTCGAGGATGCGGTCTTCCGTTTTGCGCAGATCATCCACGACTCGGGTGCGCACAGCGTACCGGTGCTTGCGACGTGGCCGTCACGGGGGAGTCTGCTCGCCTATGGCTACGACCGCGAAAGCACCAACTATACCCGCAACGCGGTAGAAGACTTGTTTCAGTATCTGGCGCGTGATCCCGAGGTTAAGGAAGTCTCGATCCTGGCCCATTCGATGGGCAATTGGCTGGCGCTGGAATCCTTGCGGCAGATGGCCATCCGCAACGACGGGCTGCCGGCGAAGTTCAAGAATGTCATGTTGGCGGCGCCGGACGTGGATGTCGACGTCTTCGGTTCGCAGATCGCCGACATGGGCAAGCAACGGCCGCGCTTCACGCTCTTCGTTTCCCGCGATGACCGTGCGCTCGCCGTTTCTCGTCGCGTCTGGGGAAATGTCTCGCGGCTGGGAGCGATCGATCCGGAGCAGTCGCCCTACAGGGAGGAACTGGCTGCGAACGGGATCACCGTCATCGATCTCACCAGGATCAAGGCAGGTGACAATCTGCACCACACAAAGTTCGCGGAGTCGCCGGAAATCGTACAACTGATTGGCAGCCGACTGTCCAGCGGCCAGACCTTGACCGACAGTCGTCTGGGGCTTGGCGACCATATCGTGGCGGTGACCGCCGGGGCCGCCCAGACCGTCGGAACCGCAGCAGGCCTGGTCGTTGCTGCTCCTGCTGCCATAGTCGATCAGAACACGCGGCAGAATTACGTCCACCACGTCGAGACACTCGTCGGACCATCCGGCGCGGCGAGGTCAAATACGTCCGATAGCGCGTGCGGAGAGCAGAGTCAGGAGAGGTCCGGGAACTGCAGCCGATAGCCCGGCAGATGACGGATCAGGCTGCTGTCCTGAGCCGGGATTGAACGAGGGGCTTGGAAGAGAGATTGCTCGCAACAGCGACCGTTACAGGGAGATATCATGAAGATTTGCATCGTTCGTACTCTAGCGGCAATCGGAACTTGCCTCGTTGCCGGCACGGTCAAGGCCGCGGACATTTATTCCCCGATGACGCCGGAGGTTCAGCAGACGACCACCGAAAGCGGATGGACCTTTTCCTTCGCCCCCTATTTCTGGGCGGCCGGATTGTCGGGTGACGTCGCGCAGTTCGGGCTGCCGGCGGTGGATGTCGATGCCAGTTTCAGCGATATCTTCGATCACCTTGAGTTCGGTGCGATGGCGATTGGCGAAGCCCGCAACGGACCGTACAGCATCTTCGCTGACGTCATGTACACCAAGATTTCGGGCCAAGCGGGCACACCGCGAGGTGTTCTCGCAACGGACGTCGAGCTCACATCGGAAACGTTCGCCGGGCTGCTCGGCGTGGGATACTCCGTCTTCGAGAGCGGGGCAGCTCGGTTGGACGTGGTCGGCGGCCTGCGCGTATGGTCCGTCGAAAGCGAGCTTTCCTTCCACGGCGGGCTTCTTGATGGGCGCTCCAGAAGCGATGACGCCACCTGGGTGGACGGTCTGGCCGGCTTTCGCGGTACCTATTCGCTGACACCTGAAATTTACCTGACGGGTTGGGGGCTCATCGGTGCCGGTGCTGCCGATCTCGACTGGGACGTTGCCGCGGCGATCGGCTACCGGTTCAGCGACACGATTTCGGCGGTTGCCGGCTACCGCGCTCTGGGGGTGGACTATAGCGACGACGGATTCGTGTTCGATGCCGTCCAGCAGGGGCCGATCCTTGGGCTTGTGCTGCGGTTTTAGCGATGCTCGTGCGCTCGCCTGGGCGCTCAACGGTGCGCCCAGCGACTGGCACCGTTCGCCAAAGAGGATCCGGTGCGGCGGTGGCGATTACACTGCGGCGGAACGGCAGGGCCTCGATGATGTCTGGTACCAGCCCATATTGCTCTTCAACGACGCAACGCCCACCGCCTTGAGCTTCAAAGAAACGGCCCGTTGCTCCGACATCAACTCGCGCAACTGCATTTCCTGTCGTCCATTAAACCAGCATTAACCATGACGCTCCTATGGTTCATGCATGGAGAGTTAGAGATGAGGGTTAGCCCGGAGCTGACGCGCACAAAGCGCACAAGCAACTAGGTTATTCCTGCATTTTCTAGGCTCTACCGAGGCGGTTTCGGTGCGCTGTCCGACCGCTTCCAAATCTTAGCTTCCTGCACGGAATCTTGGAGCTGGCCCTTCGCCGGCTTGGGAGAACGCGTGCCCGAGTAAGTGTTGCGTGGAGCCGGTTGGTGCGTAAGAGCCAGAAGTTGCGTTGCAAGTCTCGTATGTCTTTGCCGGCCTGGGCTGCGCCCGCGATGATCGGCATTGCCATTTTCCTGAGCTTCCCCTCAGCGGTCGCCTATTCCGACCTGGCGACCTTCCTGTCCGGCATCAACCGAGGCGGCGAGCGCTGGCGGATGTATCTGACACAATCGCCGGCGGGTTCGCTGCACGAGGTCGAGATGGTGTTCGCCGATCCGATCACCACCGGTGCCCTGGATGGTGGTGCCGGCATCACGATGCCCGACGGCAGCCATGTGGCGCTGACCGCGGAAACCAAGCACGAGGGCGCCTCGCCAGACGAAGACCGCGTGACCCGCAAGCTGAAGAAGGGTCGGATCATTGCCGTCACCCCCGTGACGCCGCCGAAGGACTTTACCGCCGGTTCGATCCTCCAGCGTACGAGTTCGCTGATGGAGCCGGACTTCGACGGGCTCGAGAAGATGGTTTTCGCCAAGCCGCGTATCAAGGGCAAGGAGATCGAGATCGCCACGGCCTTCTACCGAAAGAAGCCGCCGAAGGCCGATCCCGGCGTTTCGCCGATGCTCGCCAAGCTGATTACCAACGACAAGGCCGATATTCTTGCGACCGCCTATGTCCGGCCCGAGCCGGACTATGCGCGTGAGTCGCCCTTCGATTCGATTCTCAGGGAAGACAAGAACGCCGGCCGCTTCATTCCGGAAATCGCGCCCGACGACCACGCCTGGGCGGCAACCGCCTTGCCCGCCACGGTCTTCAGCAAGGAAGAGCAGACCTGCCTCGCCGAAGGAATCTACTTCGAGGCCCGCAGCGAGTCCGTGAAAGGCCAGGCCGCAGTGGCGCAGGTCATTCTCAATCGCGTCCGCAACCCGACCTACCCGAAGACGATTTGCGGCGTCGTCTATCAGAACAAGGCCTGGCGCAACCGTTGCCAGTTCTCCTTCGCCTGCGACATGATCCGCGACCTGATCTACTCGCGCTCGCACTGGAAGACCGCCAAGGAAGTCGCAATGGCCGTCACCGCCGGTAAGATCTGGCTGCCGGAAGTGGGGTCGGCAACACATTATCACGCGACCTATGTGAACCCGGCCTGGGCAAAAACCATGAAGCGCGTCGGCAAGATCGGCTTGCACATCTTCTATCGCACCTATGGCGGCGGCTGGAGCTGATAGACAGTCTCGACTCCGCCGGATGATCTGGCGCCGCGCGGTTACCTGATACAGTCCGGTCGCCGCCGATTCTCGTTGCTGCTTTGCCGCAGCTTGCCAATATTCTGGCTAACTATCTGAAATCATGGAGAAATATTGTCCACGTCGAAGGGGCTCGCATGCCTTGACTATGCGGGTGCCTAAAACTATGTTGCGCGCGACTTCAAATGGGGCCGAAGCGTGGCTTGAACACCGGCCGTTTGTATGACCGAGATCGCGTTTAAGACCGCGTGGGGACTGCAAAGGGGAGCCATGTGACGGAGAAGCCGGAAGAAAGTCTGGAAACGCGGCTGAAGCGCCTTGGCGACGACATCGCGTCCAAGCGGACGGACAAGTCGGACGACGTCGAGACGCGCGCTGCGGAAAGTCGGCAAGGCTACGCGGCGGCGATGAAGCTCTCGAGCGAGTTCATCGCCGGCATCGTGGTCGGGGCGTTTCTGGGCTATCTTTTGGACCACTTTGCGGGTACAGGGCCGTGGGGCATGATCGTCTTGCTGCTGCTCGGGTTCTGTGCCGGCGTCTTGAATGTGCTGCGGTCGGCCGGGCTGGTGGCAACGCCGGACCAGGGAAGACGCAGCCCTGGAAATGACAAGAAGGACGGGGATGGCGCCTGAGGCGTTGCCCGAATGAACACGATTTCCGCTCGCGGGCGGGCAAAACGAAAGAGAAGCGCGGTGTCAAACGATCCGACCCACCAGTTCCTGGTCAACAAGATTGTCCCGATCGAGATTGGCGGAATTGACTTTTCCTTCACCAATGCGTCGCTGTTCATGGTCGCGACCGTCGGTGCGGCTGCCGGCTTTCTCTATCTGACGACCTCGCAGCGCGGCCTGATCCCGACGCGCATGCAGTCGGTCTCGGAAATGTCCTATGAATTCATCGCCTCGATGCTGCGCGAGGGGGCCGGAAGCCACGGGATGAAATTCTTCCCGATGGTGTTCTCGCTGTTCATGTTCATCCTGACGGCGAACCTGCTCGGCATGTTTCCCTATTTCTTCACCGTCACCAGTCAGATCATCGTTACCTTCGCACTCGCCGTCTTCGTGATCGGCACGGTCATTCTCTACGGCTTCTATAAGCACGGCCTGAGCTTCCTTAAGCTTTTCGTGCCGCATGGGGTGCCGGGTGCGCTCCTGCCGCTGGTGGTGTCGATCGAAGTCATCTCGTTCCTTTCCCGTCCGATCAGCCTGTCGGTCCGTCTCTTCGCCAACATGCTGGCCGGCCACATCACGCTGAAGGTCTTCGCAGGCTTCGTCGCCTCGCTCAGCGCGTTTGGCGCGCTCGGCATCGGCGGCGCGGTCCTGCCGCTCCTCATGACCGTCGCTCTCACCGGTCTTGAATTCCTGGTCGCCTTCCTCCAGGCCTATGTCTTTGCGGTGCTGACCTGCATGTACCTCAACGACGCCGTCCATCCGGGAAGCCACTAGGGAATAACAGTCGCTGGCTTCCGGTCGGACAAACCGCCGGAAGCACAAATCTAAGCCGCAACACCATTCGAAGGAGTCAATCATGGAAGCGGAAGCAGCAAAGTTCATCGGTGCAGGTCTTGCATGCCTCGGTATGGCCGGCACGGCTCTCGGCCTCGGCAACATCTTCGGCAGCTACCTGTCCGGCGCTCTGCGCAATCCGTCGGCTGCTGACGGCCAGTTCGGCCGCCTCGTATTCGGCTTCGCCGTTACGGAAGCTCTGGGCATCTTCTCGCTGCTCGTAGCCCTGCTCCTCCTCTTCGCCGTCTAATACGGACCGAAGTTTTGACCGCGGCCTCCATCAGGGGCCGCGGTCACGCATATTCTTGAGTGCACCTGGAGGTGAGCATGTTTGTGACCGCGGCTTATGCCCAGTCAACCACCACTGAAGGCGAAGCGCACGAACCCGCTGCAGCCGGCGAGGTGCACACCGAAACGGGTGTGGCCCCCGAAGGCGAACACGGCACGGGCGTGTTCCCGCCCTTCGATTCGAGCCATTTCGCATCGCAGTTGCTTTGGCTCGCGATCACGTTCGGCCTCTTCTATCTATTGATGTCGAAGGTCATCATTCCGCGTATTGGCGGCATTCTCGAGACCCGCCACGACCGGATCGCTCAGGACCTGGATGAAGCGTCCCGCCTCAAAGGCGAAGCCGACGCTGCCATCGCGTCCTACGAGCAGGAACTGGCAACCGCCAAGGCCAAGGGCCATTCGATCGCCGATACGGCACGCGAGGCTGCTAAGGCGAAGGCCAGCGCCGACCGGACTGCGGTTGAGGCAGACTTGGCGAAGAAGATCACCGCCGCTGAAACGCGCATTGCCGATATCAAGTCCAAGGCGCTCGCCGATGTCGGCGCGATCGCCGAGGAAACGGCAACCGCGGTCGTCAAGCAACTGATCGGTGGAACCGTCACCAAGGCCGAGATCGCTGCCGCCGTCAAGGCATCGGCAGGCAACTGAGGAACAATGAACGATGGCACTTGATGCTACTTTCTACGCCCTTATCGGCCTGATCCTCTTCCTGGCCCTCATCGCCTATCTGAAGGTTCCGGGGATGATGGCCAGCGCGCTCGACGCTCGCGCCAACAAGATCGGCAACGAACTGGCGGAAGCCAAGCGCCTGCGCGAAGAGGCCCAGAGCCTGGTGGCCGAGTATCAGCGCAAGCGCAAGGACGCTGAGGCCGAGGCCGCCAGCATCGTTGCCGCCGCGCAGCGGGAAGCGGAAATGCTGACGGCGGAAGCCAAGCAGAAGACCGAGGAATATGTCGCGCGCCGCACGGCACTTTCCGAACAGAAGATCAAGCAGGCCGAAAGCGACGCGATCAATGCGGTCCGTTCGGCAGCCGTTGATCTGGCGATCAGCGCCGCAGAGAAGGTCTTGTCGACCAAGACCGATGCCGATGCGCAGGATACGCTGTTCAAGAAGGCGCTCGGCGAGGTCAAGACTCGGCTCAACTGAGACGGCAACGATCTGAAAATTCAAAGAAGGCGTCACCTCGCGAATTGACCCCCGAAAGTTGGACCTCCACTTTCGGGGGTTTTTTGCATGCGGCGAGTGCCTGAGGCGAGCGATTGCTGGACGTCGACGGCGAGGGGAGTTATCGCGGCGCCAGTCCAACCCTTGGGGGGAAGCTCGCTCGGCGGCCAATTCAATGTGCTGCAGCCATCTTTGCGCGTCTCGAAGACGGGCCGCGTTATAGCGCGGGATGCGCTTACGTGCGTTCGCGCCACCGCTTTATCCGTTTGCTTTTGCCGCATTTGCGCGACGTCAGGTGATTTCACCTGACTGCAAAATGCTCTGGCGCGCCACCTGTCGATTGCTGGTCGAAGGCATCAAACCTGGCGAAAGGGCCGGAAACTCATTCGATGCAGCGAGCAGGGGCCGTGGCTGTCGATGGCGTTTCGATGCTTTGTGGTGGCATAGCCGGCATGAATGGCGAAGCCATAGGCCGGGAAAGTGACATCGGCGCGCGCCATCATCCGATCGCGAGTCACCTTGGCGACGATCGATGCAGCAGCGATCGACATCGACCGGGAATCGCCTTTGATGATCGCTTTGGCGTGGCAGGAAATTCCCGGCGGAACATCACGGCCGTCGACGAGCAGGAAACGCGCGGTCGTGGAAAGACCATCGACGGCCCGGCGCATCGCGTCGAGGCTTGCCTTGAGAATATCGGTCGTGTCGATGCGTGTCGCCGAAGACGAGGCGATCGACACCGTCGCCGTCGCGAGAATTTGCTCAAATAGTGCTTCGCGCTGCTCGGCGCTCAGGAGCTTGCTGTCGTTCAGACCATTCGGAATGGCGTCCGGATCGAGAATGACCGCCGCAGCAACGACGGGGCCGGCCAAGGGTCCCCGCCCCGCCTCGTCCGCGCCGGCGACAGGCCAAAAACCATCGCGGCGGGCGGCAAGCTCGAAGCCGAAATCAGGGACGGGCAGCTCGATGGGAAAGAGTGGGGAATCGGGCGGATTGCGACGTGACATGCGGGGACCCTCGCATATTCGCCCGATTCCCTTCAAGCCCCCCGGTACGAGTGCGGCGGTAACCGGGAGGAAAACCAGCGCCATCACGAGGCAGGGGAGGGCGCCGGAACCGAGATTTTGCTTGAACGATGCTATCGAACTCCTGTCGGAGAGGAGATCGGCTTGTATTTGGCGAGAAGTCTCAGGGGGTGCGCTGACCTAAAGCAATGACAGTTGAACTCCCATTCCGAGTGGCGGCACGAAGACGTCATTGCGCAATTGCCGGCGCGTCAGGTTGAGCCCCAGGCGCTTGGCAGCAAGCTCGAAGCGCCGGCCGATCTGCCAGGCATAGGGGCCAGCCCCTTTCATGCGCTTGCCGAACTCGGCGTCATAGTCCTTGCCGCCACGCATGGAGCGGATCAGTGACATGACGTGGCGGTAGCGGTCCGGATAATTCCGCAGCAGCCAATCGCGAAAGAGCGGGCTTACCTCGAGTGGCAGCCGCAACAGCACGTAGCTCGCTTCCGACGCGCCCGCCGCCTTCGCCGAATCGAGCACGCGCTCGATCTCATGGTCGTTCAGCGCCGGGATGATCGGTGAAACCAGAACACCGGCGGGAATACCTGCATCCGAGATGGCGCGGATCGCCTCGAGCCGCTTTGCCGGCGTCGATGCCCGCGGTTCCATCGTGCGCGCCAGTTTTCGATCGAGCGTGGTCACCGAAATGCCGACCCGCGCCAATCCCATTTCCGCCATCGGGGCAAGCAGATCGATGTCGCGTGTCACCATGGCCGACTTGGTGACGATCATCACAGGGTGGTTTGCCGCCTTCAACACTTCGAGGATCTGGCGCATGATCCGCCATTCCTTCTCGATCGGTTGGTAGGGGTCGGTATTGGTGCCGATCGCGATCGGACGAACCTTATAGTCGGGCCTCGCCAACTCCCGTTCCAGCAGACGCGGGGCGTCGGGCTTGGCGAAAAGTTTGGACTCGAAATCGAGGCCCGCCGAGAGGCCCATATAGGCATGGGTCGGGCGCGCGAAACAGTAGATGCAGCCGTGCTCGCAACCGCGGTAAGGATTGATCGAGCGGTCGAAACCAATGTCCGGAGATTCGTTGCGCGTGATAACCGCACGTGGCTTCTCGACCTGGACTTCCGTCTTGAAGGGCGGCAGTTCCTCGATGCTCTCCCAACCGTCGTCGAAGACCTCACGCGATTGCGGTTCGAAGCGGCCGGACATGTTCAGGCCCGCGCCGCGGCCACGCCGGCGATCGATGTCGATCCTCAGGCCCGTCCCCTTGATCATTGCTTCGGCCTTGTCCGCGGTGTTGGCGGGCGCAAAGGCGCCCTGCCTCAATTGAGACAGCTCGGTCATCGATATCTCCTCGGAAGAGACGGGGCTTCGTTTCGTCCTGATTATTTTCCTATCGCAGGAGCGAGAACAAAGCAAGAACAAATCTTTAGAATTTGAGCGACAGAAGATCGCACCGGGGCGGCGAAGCGGGCGACCCCGATGGCTGTAGCATTTGTGAGTGCAATGCGGTAGGAACGACTATGCTGACGATCATCATGGAAACACGGGACAACGAGGCCGAGCTTGCGCAGACGCTGTCCGTGCTTGTTGCCGGCGCCGTGGAGGGCCTCGTCAGCGACGTCATCATTCTCGATCACGGTTCAAAGGACGGTTCGTCGCGCGTCGCCGATGCTGCCGGGTGCCGTTTCTGTGTCGATTGGGATTTGGGCGACATTGTCCGTTCTGCCCGGGGGGAATGGGTAATGCTCCTGGAGCCGGGCGCGCGACCGACCGGAAGATGGGTGGACGAGCTTCTCGAATATGTGTCGCTCAACAGAAACCCGGCGCGGTTCTCTCCCTCACGAATGCATCGCCGTCCGCTGTTAAGTCGTCTCTCGCGCAGGGCACGCCCGCTTGAGACGGGATTCCTGATGCAGAAGCGCGATGCAATCGCCGTCGCTCGCGCGAATATGCGGCTCAGCGACATGGTCAATGTTCGTGCGGTGCGCAAACTGTCGACTGAGATTGTTCCCGCTTGGGTGGCGGCCGGCAATCGGCCGGCTGCGGAGTAGTCGCTGGCTACTGCAAGAATGGGGTGCCTGTCTTGTCCGCGGCACCCCCCGAAGCGGCTCTCAAATGACCTTGCTAGCGAAAATGGCTTGCCATGCAATCCGGAGGACGGCACGTCGTATATATCCTGCTCTTCCCCCGCCCGTGTCGTCGGAAGATTTGTCTTCGCTGCGCTTGAGATGGATGATCGGTCTCGCCTTCGGCCACCCCCAACGCCGGCTGACGGTGAGAAATGTACCGGGCTTGATCGAGCCCGGCTGTTTCGTTGGGAACAACCCGCAGTTGGATGAGGAAAAATATCGAGACAAGGACTGCGGGACGCAATCAGCCGCGTTTGAGGTGCTCGTCCAGCCGCGGCATGATTTCAACGAAATTGCAGGGCATGTGCCGATAGTCGAGCTGTTGTTTCAGGATGCCGTCCCATGCGTCCTTGCAGGCGCCCGGTGATCCCGGCAGGACGAAGATGAATGTGGCATTGGCAACGCCACCGGTGGCTCGCGACTGGATCGTCGACGTGCCGATCTTCTCGTAAGAGATCCGGTGGAACACTTCGGAAAAGCCGTCCATGCGCTTTTCAAACAGTGGCTCAAGCGCCTCCGGCGTCACGTCGCGGCCGGTGAAGCCGGTGCCTCCGGTGGTAATGACCACGTCGATCGCCTCGTCCAGCGTCCAGGCCTTCACCTGATCGTAGATCTTCTGCCGGTCGTCGGTGACGATCTCCCGTGCTTCGAGCCGATGGCCGGCCGCGCGTATGCGCGCCTCAAGCGTGTCGCCTGACCTGTCGTCGGCGCGCGTACGGCTGTCGGACACCGTGAGCACGGCAATGCCGACGGGAATGAAGGGACGGCCTTCGTCGATGCCTGGCATTGGGTGCTAATCTCTCCGTGTAGTTCGCGCGGCGCAAACGTACCATTCCGGATGGCTGGCGGAAATACGCTCGGCGGCCCGATGCGCGCTTTCGTCGCTGTCGAACAGCCCGAAGCAGGTGGCGCCGGAGCCGGACATGCGCACAAGCGTGGCGCCCGCCGCCTTCAGGCTAACGGACACTTCCTCGATCACCGGAACGAGCCTCCGCGCCGGCGCCTCCAGATCGTTGCGCATATCGCCCATCGCCGACAACCATTCCGCCGCCGTGTTCATGCCTTTCGGCAGGTCGAGCGGTGGATTCACCTTGTTGACGAGCGTCCGGAAGATCATCGGCGTCGAGACGGCGACCAGCGGATTGACGAGAACGATTGCAAAGGATGGGAGATCGGGAAGGGCGGTGATCTCTTCGCCGATTCCCTCGGCGAGAAGCGGCCGGCCATCGAGGCACATCGGCACATCCGCCCCGAGTTCGAGCGCAACCGCACCGAGCCTTGCCGGCTCGACGGACGCGCCCCAGAGTGTAAGGAGACCACGAAGCGTTGCCGCCGCATCCGCCGAACCGCCACCAATGCCGGAGGCCACCGGCAGGTTCTTTTCGAGATGGAGATGGACCGGACCGGCGGCGATGCCTCGTGACATCAGGTCTCTTCGCAGCAGGTCGCGCGCGCGCAGCACCAGATTGCCGCCCGTTTTCTCCGCCGAAAGCGGCAACCCGTCCGCAAAGCGCCCGGACACCGTGAAGCGGTCGGCGTCAGCCGACGCAAGCCCGATCCGGTCGCCGCAATCCGCGAAGGTAACGAGGCTTTGGAGAAGATGGTGGCCGTCGGCGCGCTGGCCGACGACATGCAGCGCCAGATTGATCTTGGCGGGCGCCGCGCATGTCAGCGCGAAGCCCGGAATGTCGTCCAAATGCATATTCTCAGGATTTCTTGCCCGGCGTCGCGGGCCCCGTCTTCTTCGGCAACTCCTTGGCGTCGGCCGCGGCAGGAACCTGCGGCTTGACGGGCGGCAAGCCGTTTTCGATCTTTGCCTTGATCTTCGGAATTTCTGCTTCCTCGGGCTTCAATTCCAGTGCCTGATTCCACTGGAATACCGCTTCGAGCTTGCGTCCGACCCGCCAGTAAGCATCGCCGAGGTGGTCGTTGATCGTGGCGTCGCCCGCCATCAGCTCGGCCGCCCGCTCGAGTTCTGTTACCGCATCGTCAAACCGGTTCATCCGGAAATAGGCCCATCCGAGCGAATCGACGATGTAGCCGTCGTCGGGCTTGAGCTCGACGGCCTTGCGGATCATGTTTAGGCCCTCGTCGAGGTTAATGTTCATGTCGACCCAGGAGTAGCCGAGATAGTTCAGGACCTGCGGCTGGTCCGGATTGAGCTCCAGCGCCTTGCGGAAATTCGGCTCGGCCTTCTCCCAGATCTTCTGCCGCTCGTACGCGATGCCGCGCTGGAAGAACACGGTCCAGTCGCCGCGTTTCGGTACCGGACCGATGGCCGCCACGGCGCGGTCGTAGACTTCGCCCATCTCCTTGTAATCCTTGGCGTCCGACAGAACGCTGCCATAGGCGAGATAGTTGCGGATATTCTTCGGATCGACGTCGATCAGCGCTCTCAGGTGCTTTTTGGCCTCATCGACCTTGCCGACGCTGGCAAGGCTAAGGCCAAGCTGGAGCTCGGAAAGGCGGCGCATCGGAGAACCTTCCGGCACGCTCTTGTAAAGCGCAATCGCCTCATCCTGCTTCTTCAGGTTTTCGGCAATGCCGCCGAGCATGACGAGGATGTCGGCACTTTCCGGATCGAGCTGGCGTGCAGTCTGCAGATAAAGCGAAACGACGTCTTCCGCGCCTTCGCGATTGAGTGCGCCTCCGACGGAAAAGAGCACGGCGGCGGCGCCTTGTACGGCGGTGCGAACCTGCTGTTCCTGAGGCTTGCCTTCCTCGATGCTCTTTCTCAGCGCCTCGAGCGGCGTGTAGTTGTTGACCATACCTTCGCCGACGGCAATCGTATCGAGCGCCTTTTGCTTGTTACCCTCGCGAGCCTCGAAGCGTGCCAGTGCCTCGACCGAACGCATGAATGTGTCCGGGGCGGCGCTGCCGCCTTCTCGGTCGAGAATGGCGTCGTTGAGCCGTGCGCGTGCCGTTGCCTTGTCGCCGGCGGCAAGCGCGATCGCGCCGGCGTGATAGTTCTTGAAGACACGGAACCATTCCGGGCCCTCAAGCGCCTTGATCTGCGCGAGCGCTTCCTTCGGCCGCCCCTGGCCGAACTTCGCCCAGGAGGACAGAAGCGTATTCATCAGCCGGTCGAGATCGTTAGGGCCGTCATAGGCGAGGAGCTTTTGGGCGCTGCGGTATTCGCGCTTGCGGATCGCCTCGATGGCACGGACCACCGTCGTGATCCGTTCGACGGCCGGATCGGACTTGAGGTCGTCGGCGATCTTGACGCCCTCATCAAGCTTGCCTGCCATGAGCAGCGTGATCATCAGCCGCTGCTTGACGTCGTTGTTGTCCGGTTCCAACCGCAGGGCAATCTTGTAGAGCTCGGTTGCTGATGCGAAGTCGCGATCCACATCGGCCGTGCGGGCGGCGAGAAATGCGCCGGAAAAGGTGTCGACCGATCTGATGTCGAAAGGCTTCGTGTCTTCGACCGCCGCCTTTTCCTCGGCAAAAGCCTGATAGCTGCCGGACACTGATGCGAAAGCAAGCAGTGCTGCGCTGCTAAGAAGGCGAAGGAATGTATTTTGCCGCATATCAAACCTTTCATTGCCGACGGTGCGTTTTGCTTCACCGTCGCTGGTTGTTCCGGATCGATCAGAGATTGCCGGAAGCAAGTCTTGAGGAACAGAATGGCTTTTTTGGCGCAACGCGGCAAGAAATTCCTAATATGGAATTGTCCGCCGGTCTAGCTTACTCGATCGATGCAGAAATCGATCACCTCTATCAGCGCTGATTTCCAGGGAGAAGCCGGCAACGGCGCCAATGCGTCACGCGCGATTGTGCCATAATGCTGCGCACGCGCAATCGTGTCGCTCAGCCCGCCATAGCGCCGGATGAGGCCGAGCGCCTTTTCAAGATTGGCACCGTCGCTGTTTCCTCCTTCGATGGCTTCGCGCCAGAAGGTGCGGTCTTCCGGCGTACCGCGGCGATAGGAGAGGATGACCGGCAGCGTGATCTTGCCTTCACGGAAATCATCGCCGACATTCTTGCCGAGTTCGCTCGAAGAGCCGCCGTAGTCGAGCACATCGTCGACCAATTGGAAGGCCAAGCCGAGGTTCATGCCGTAGGACTTCAGCGCCTTGCGGTTCGCATTGCTGGTTGCCGCGACGATCGGTCCGACTTCCGCCGCCGCCGCGAAGAGTGCCGCCGTCTTGGCGCGGATCACCTGCAGGTAGTCGTCTTCGGTTGTCTCCATGTTCTTGGCGACCGAAAGCTGCAGGACTTCGCCTTCTGCAATGACCGAGGCCGCCGTCGAAAGCACGTCGAGGGCCTCGAGCGAGCCGACATCGACCATCATGCGGAATGCCTGACCGAGCAGGAAGTCGCCAACGAGCACGCTTGCCTGGTTGCCCCAGATCGTGCGCGCCGTCGATTTGCCACGCCTGAGGTCGCTTTCGTCCACGACGTCGTCGTGCAGCAGTGTCGCCGTATGCATGAACTCGACGCTGGTTGCGAGCTTGACGTGGGCGTCGCCCTCGTAGCCGAACAGCGAGGCGGCGGCGAGCGTGAGCATGGGGCGCAGGCGTTTGCCGCCGGACGAAATCAGGTGGTTGGCGACCTCCGGGATCATCTGGACATCGGAGCCGGCCTTGGACAGGATCAATTGATTGACCCGTTCCATGTCGGACATGGTCAGGTCGACGAGCGGCTTCACAGACGCCTGTTTGTTTTTATTGTCTTCCAGCGGTATCACTACGCCCAACGCCCGGACTCCTGTTTCATCGTCGATTTCGACAATAGAAAGAGGGCTTTCAGGCGGCAAGAGGCGAATTGCCTCGCGTGCTTGAAATAAGACAGGAAAACCGAGCCGAATGAAGGAACTGATCCGCACCAACGACGCCGTACTCCTCTCCTTCGCCGAAAGCCTGATGAAGGATGCCGGAATCGGCTGCCTTATTGCCGATCAGGGAATGAGTATTTTGGAGGGCTCGCTTGGACTTTTGCCGCGCCGTTTCATGGTTGCGGAGGATGATGCCGAGAAGGCGAGGCGGATCCTGATCGATGCGGGCCTGGAACAGGAATTGCGGCAGTGATTTCGGCTTTTCCGGGAACCACTTGCGACCTTCCTTATGGAGGGGCGGTGCAATGACGGCGATGCCGGAAACCGTGGATGCCTTCCACCGCGGCCGATTTCACTTGATTCAGCCGCTGGGCCAGGGGCATCGCTCGGGAATGGATGCGATGCTCCTCGCCTCGCTCGTTTCCTGCCGCGATCGCTGCCGCGTGGCCGATTTCGGTGCCGGTGCAGGCGCCGCCGGCATGGCGGTCGCCTCGAGGCTCGAGGAGGCTGACGTGCTCCTGGTGGAGCGTTCGGCCGTCATGGCCGGTTTCGCTCGCCGCAGCCTCGCACTGCCGCAGAACGCATATTTCGCTTCGAGGGTCTCGGTCCTCGAGGCGGACGTGTCGCTGAACGGCAAGGCGCGCGCCGCCGCGGGTCTGCCGGATGATGCCTTCGATCATGTCATCATGAACCCGCCGTTCAACGATGCCGCGGACCGGAAGACGCCGGACAGCCTCAAGGCCGAGGCCCACGCGATGACCGACGATCTTTTCGAGGCTTGGATCAAGACCGCAGGGGCGATCATGAAACCAGGCGGGCAGCTGTCTCTCATTGCCCGGCCGGAGTCGATCGCCGAGATCATCGCGGCATGCGGTCGGCGTTTCGGCGGTATCGAGATCACGCCGCTTCTCCCGCGCGCGGGCGAGAACGCCGTTCGCATCCTCGTGACGGCGATCAAGCAGAGCCGAAAGCGATTGGCTCTGCGCGCGCCGCTCATCATGCACGACGAGGGAACACACCGGTTTTCTCCGGAAGTGGATGACCTCAACAATGGGCGGGCCGCTTACCGCCGTCGGTGATAAAACGTAAGCGAAAAAACGAGGCATTGTGTTTGCGACGGCAGTGCATACATGCAGAACAGGTTTATGACGGGCAGGAGTTGAAATGGCCGGATTCTTGAAAAGGCTAGTGCCGAAGCGGTTCCGCGGGGAGGGATTGACGATCCCGGCGATCCGGCTTCACGGAGCGATCATGGCCGGCGGTGGCCAGTTTCGCCCGGTTCTCAACCTTGCGACTGTGGCCCCGCTTCTGGACAAGGCCTTCTCGGTCAAGGATGCGCCGGCGGTTGCCATCTCCATCAACTCGCCGGGCGGCTCGCCGGTGCAGTCGCGCCTGATTTACCAGCGCATCCGCGATCTCGCGGAAGAAAAGAAGAAGCGCGTCCTCATCTTCGTCGAAGACGTGGCTGCGTCCGGCGGCTACATGATCGCGCTTGCCGGCGATGAGATCATCGCCGATCCGACCTCGATTGTCGGCTCGATCGGCGTCGTTTCCGGTGGATTCGGGTTTCCCGAACTCCTGAAGAAGATCGGTGTCGAGCGTCGCGTCTACACGGCGGGTGAAAACAAGGTGGTGCTCGATCCGTTCCAGCCGGAAAAGGAGCGCGACGTCGAGTTTCTCAAGAGCTTGCAGCTTGAGATCCACGACACGTTCATCCAGATGGTCAAGACCCGCCGGGGAGCCCTTCTGGCCGACCATCCCGATATCTTCTCCGGCCTTTTCTGGACCGGTCGGCGTGGGCAGGAACTCGGCCTTGTCGACGCACTTGGCGATATGCGCGGAGAGGTGAGAAGACGCTATGGCGCAAAAACGCGGCTCGAATTGATCCAGCCGGCGCGCAGCCTCTTCGGCCGCCGCCAGCCGGGCGCGGCCGTTGCCGCCGCGATCGCAGCACCCCTGGCGGCATCCGCGGCGGCGGGGCTTGCCGAAGCGCTTGAGGAAAGGGCGCTGTGGGCGCGGTACGGGCTCTAGTGCATGTCGCCCAAAAGTGTGTAGCGGTTTTGGGACAACGACATGCATAAGAGCATGACCTAAGGCGCGTCGCATGAGTCCGACTGAACGCGACGCGCTTTAGGCGCGCTGCTCCACCCCTCGCGTCTGGTCAGGCGCACCAGGTGGAAGTAGAACTTTGAGAGGCTGTATCGCTTCGCCGGAATCGGAGGAAGCGTGCAGAGGAGGAACAATGCCGCAGCTCATCCTGCTCGTGATCATCGGTATTATCGCCTGGCTCGGTTATCGGAAATTCATCGCCGACGCCGAAAAGCTGGCGCGGCAGCGCGAGCGCCTGCGCCGCGAACAGCAGACCGGCGCCAATGGAACTCTTGTCAAGGATCCGAAGACCGGAGAATACCGCCTGAAGCGCGATGACGAGTGAAAGACGCATGCCTCATCCCTGACGCGGACTAGGTAAGACGCTTGACCCTTGCTTTGTGGCATGGCACCTGTCCGGCAAATTTCGAAGAACTCGGACGTGATCCTATGACCACCGCCTCCCTCCCGGACCATATGAACCCGAAACGCTCCTTTCAGGCGCTGATCCTGACGTTGCACAACTATTGGGCCGATAAGGGCTGCGCTGTGCTCCAGCCCTACGACATGGAGGTTGGCGCCGGTACGTTTCATCCGGCGACGACGCTGCGTGCGCTTGGACCGAAACCGTGGCGTGCGGCTTACGTCCAGCCGTCGCGCCGCCCGACCGACGGGCGCTATGGCGAGAACCCGAACCGGCTTCAGCACTATTACCAGTACCAGGTGCTCCTGAAGCCGAACCCGTCGAACCTGCAGGAACTCTATCTCGGCTCGCTGCGCGCGATCGGCCTCGACCCGCTGCTGCACGACATCCGCTTCGTCGAGGACGATTGGGAGAGCCCGACGCTTGGCGCCTGGGGTCTCGGTTGGGAGTGCTGGTGCGACGGCATGGAAGTGTCGCAGTTCACCTATTTCCAGCAGGTCTGCGGCATCGAGTGCTCGCCCGTTTCCGGCGAACTGACCTATGGTCTCGAGCGCCTCGCCATGTATGTCCAGGGCGTCGACAATGTTTACGACCTGAACTTCAACGGCCGCGAGGGCGCCGAGAAGATCAGCTATGGCGACGTTTTCCTGCAGGCCGAGCAGGAATATTCCCGATACAATTTCGAATATGCCAACACGGCGATGCTCCATCAGCATTTCATCGATGCCGAGAAGGAGTGCCTGGCACTGCTGGCGGCCGGCGCACCCGGTGACAGCAGCAACAATCGCCTGCATAAATGCGTCTTCCCCGCCTATGACCAGTGCATCAAGGCGAGCCACGTCTTCAATCTGCTGGATGCGCGCGGTGTGATTTCCGTGACGGAGCGCCAGAGCTATATCCTGCGCGTCCGCACGCTGGCAAAGGCTTGCGGCGAGGCGTTCCTGCTGACCGACGCCGGCGGCGCCAACTGGAGCAGGGAAGCAGCATAGTGGACGAGGTCGCAGGCCTCCGCCTGTTTCGATCGAAAGATCGTTAGCGGCACGGGCCTCGGGCGCATCGGCGCGTATCCGTCAACAGCAGACCTGCGATCGGATATATCTCCGCCGACAACTGGCCGCCATAAGTCTGCAGGGCACGGCGCACGCCGTTCGGCCTGTCGCCCTGGGCTCCGCTCGCATAGGCAACGAAGAGGGCCAGGAAGGCGATTACGTTGATGTGGGTTGCGAGCGTTTTCATGGTCCTGGGCTTTTCGTCTTGAGTTGGCCGATGAGGCGAATTTCGCCTATCTTTGGTTTCAGCGCCGTTCCCGGCGGAACAGCTTTGTAGTTGCAGCCAGTGGTCGATTCCGATGTAAGGAAATCGAGCTCGCGCAGGCCAGGCGAGCCGCTCGCAACTTTGCGGCCGCCCGTTGCTTTGATTGCAAAAAATGCCTTTCAAGCTGGAAAGCCGGTGCTAATCTCTGGCGGATTCTCAAGGAGGGGCTTTCATGATCGGACTGGCAATTGGCGTCGCGGTGATCCTTTATCTGGTTTTTGTCTACAACGGCCTGGTCAAGGCGCGGCAAGTCACCGAAGAGGCGTGGTCCGGCATCGACGTGCAATTGAAGCGGCGCGCGGATCTGATCCCCAACCTGATCGAAACGGTGAAGGGCTATGCGGCGCACGAAAAGTCGACGCTTGAAGAGGTCGTCGCGCTGCGCAATCGAGCGCAGGCCATGCCGCAGGGCGACGTTGCCGGCCGGGCCGCCGTCGAAGGCGCTCTTTCACAGGCGCTCGGCAAGCTCTTTGCGCTCGCGGAAGCCTATCCGGATCTCAAGGCCAACGAGAATTTTGCGGAGCTCCAGCGCACGCTTGAGACGATCGAAGGCGAGATCCAGATGTCCCGGCGCTATTACAACGGCGCTGCCCGTGACCTTAACGTGAAGGTCGAAAGCTTCCCGTCCAATCTGATCGCCAATGCCTTCCGCTTTGCCAAGGCCGGTTATTTCGAGATTGCCAACGAAGCGGACCGGGCGGTGCCATCGGTCAAGTTCTGACGATGCGGAGAAGGAAATTGCGATGAAGCGTTTTTCCGCAGCGCTTGCGTTTGTTCTTCTCGTCCTTGTTTGGCCACTCACCGTAGCCGCGCAAGAGTTTATCTCGTCGTTCCATTCGGTCATCGAGGTCGCCAAGGACGGAACGCTCACCGTGACCGAGACGATCACGGCCAATGTCGAGGGCAACCAGATCCGGCGCGGCATCTATCGCGATTTCCCGCTGACCTTCGCCGATGCGCGCGGCCGGCGCAGCAAGGTCGACTTCGATCTCATCTCCGTGGAACGCGACGGCGAGAAGGAGAGCTACCGCACCGAATCGATCGACCGCGGTATCCGCATCTATACCGGCGAGGCCGACGTGTTCCTGCCGCGCGGGGAACACACGTTCCAGATCACCTATGAGACAAGCCGGCAGATACGTTTCTTCGACGATCACGACGAACTTTATTGGAATGTGACCGGAACCGAGTGGGCCTTCCCGATCGAGGAGGCAACCGCCACCGTCACCTTGCCGAGGGGCGTGAAATCCGAAGCGCTCGACGTGTTTACCGGCGGTTATGGCGCAACGGGCAAGGATGCTCGGGCGGTCGAGGAGGGGGACGAGATCTTCTTCGCGACGACGCGTCGGCTGCGCCCGCGGGAAGGTCTGACGATCGCCGTCAAGCTGCCGAAGGGCAGCATCGACCGGCCAAGCGCATCCGAGGAAAACATCTGGTGGCTGCGCGACCATCTGGCTCTGGTCATTGCCGGTGCGGGCCTTGTCGTTGTCGCGCTCTACTACGGACGCGCCTGGGTGCGCGTCGGCCGCGACCCTGAGCGCGGTGTGATGGTGCCGCGCTGGGACGCGCCGGATGGCATTTCGCCGGCGCTCGTCAACTATATCGACAACAAGGGGTTCTCCGGCGAGGGATGGACCGCGCTGTCGGCCGCCGCGCTCAACCTGGCGGTCAAGGGCTATGTTGTCCTCGACGACCTCAAGAAGGCGATCGTCATCACCGCGACGGGCAAGGCGGGTGCCGAAAAGCTGCCGATCGGCGAGGCGGCGCTGATGAAGGCGGTTGGGACTGCGGGCGGCAAGCTCACGATCGATCGGGCGAACGGCAAGACGGTCGAGGCGGCGGGGTCTGCCTTCCGCAGTTCGATGGAGCGGGAACACCGCGGCAAGTACTACCGCGCCAACGTCGCCTATATTGTCGGCGGCGTCGTGCTTTCGCTGCTTGCCTTGGCCGCACTCTTCATCTTTGGCGATCTTAGCGAGGAAAGCATTCCGCTGGTCATCGTGCCGGTCTTCATCGCCTTTTTCGTCTCGATTTTCGCCGTCTCCGTTGGCAAGTCGTTGCGGCGCGGCTCGAGCCTCGCGCGCCGGATCATGTCGATCGTGCTCCTCGCCTTCTTCGCCTTCGTGTTCCTTACGATATTTTCCGGAGTCCTGGCTGCCATCGTCTTCTCGGCGACTGGCGCGGACGACCTGCCGCTGCTCTTCGCGGTTGGCGGTATCGTGCTCGTCAATGTGCTTTTCTTCTTCCTGATGGGGGCCCCGACGCCGCTCGGCACCCGGATGATGGACGGAATCGACGGGCTGCGGCAATACATGACGCTCGCCGAGAAGGACCGGATGAACCTCCAGGGCGCGCCGGAAATGTCGCCCCGGCACTTCGAGACGCTGCTCCCCTATGCCGTGGCGCTTGGCGTCGAGAAGCCATGGACGGAGACATTCGACCGCTGGCTGCTTGCCGCGTCCGCGGGTGCCGCTGCTGCCGCTGCCTATCAGCCGAGCTGGTATCACGGCGATTACTTTGGCCCTGGTTCCTTCGGCGACAGGATCGGCGGGTTCGCCGGTTCGATGGCGGACACCATGACGTCGTCCCTGCCGCCGCCGCCCAAGAGCTCGTCCTCGGGCTTTTCCACCGGTGGTGGCTTTTCCGGCGGCGGCGGCGGTGGTGGTGGCGGTGGCGGCTGGTAGTGCCGTCGCTACAGGCCAATTTCCTTGCCGGGCTTGGTGACTTTTTCATCGGAGCTTGCTAAGTCCGCCGCAACCGTCCGGAACAGAACAAAGTCCAGAGTCCCATGCCTGATCTTCTTATCGAACTGCGCTCCGAAGAAATCCCCGCCCGCATGCAGCGCAAGGCGGCGGGCGACTTGAAGAAGCTCGTGACGGATGCGTTGGTCGACGCGGGTCTGACCTATGAGGGCGCGCGTGAATATTGGACGCCGCGCCGGCTGACGCTCGATATCCGCGGCCTGAATGCGCGGTCTGCCGATATTCGCGAGGAGCGCAAGGGGCCGCGCACCGACGCCAACGAAAAGGCGATTGAGGGCTTCCTGCGCGGTGCGGGCCTCTCGTCGATCAGCGAGGCCCATGTCCACAGCGATCCAAAGAGGGGCGACTTTTATGTCGCCCATATTCTCAAGCCAGGCCGGGACGCCGAGGAGATCATCGCCGAGATAATGCCGGGGATCATCCGCAATTTCCCCTGGCCGAAATCAATGCGTTCCGGTGCCGCCTCAGCGAAGCCCGGAAGCCTGCGCTGGGTGCGCCCGCTCCAGTCGATCGTCTGCACCTTCGGTTCGGAGACGGAGGAAACCAGGGTTGTTCCGTTCGAGGTCGACGGTATCGTCGCCTCCAACGTGACCTATGGCCACCGTTTCCATGCGCCTGAGCCGATCGCCGTTCGCCGGTTTGCCGATTACGCTGAGAAGCTCGAAAGGGCGAAGGTCGTGATCGATGCCGAGCGCCGCAAGCAGATCATCTCCGCCGACGCCCACAACGTCGCCTTCGCCAGCGGCCTTGAACTCGTCGAGGACGAGGGTCTGCTCGAGGAAGTGTCGGGCCTTGTCGAGTGGCCGCAAGTGCTGATGGGAAGTTTTGAGGAGAGCTATCTCGAAATCCCGTCGGAAATCATCCGCCTGACGATCAAGACCAACCAGAAGTGCTTCGTCACGCGCGAGCCGGGCGCCGAGACGCTGTCGAACAAATTCATCCTCGTGTCGAACATCGAGGCCAAGGACGGCGGCAAGGAAATCGTCCACGGCAACGGCAAGGTCGTGCGCGCGCGCCTCTCGGACGCGGCGCATTTCTGGAAGCGGGACCAGGGCAACCTGCCCGATCTCGAAACGCTCGAGCCGTCCGCGAAGAAATTCGGGCTCGACCTCAGGAAGCCGCTCGACCAGCGCATGGCAAAGCTCGACGCGTTGAACGTGACGTTCCACGCCAAGCTCGGCACGCAGGGCGAACGCGTCGCCCGCATCCGCTCACTGGCCGCGGAGCTCGCCAAGGTCACCCGCGCGGACGTTGCCGAGGTCGACCGCGCCGCCGTGCTGGCCAAGGCGGATTTGCGGACCGAAGCCGTCGGGGAGTTCCCCGAGCTTCAGGGCATCATGGGTCACAAATATGCGGTGCTGCAGGGCGAGACACCCGCCGTCGCCAATGCAATCGAGGACCACTACAAGCCCCAGGGACCGTCCGACCGCGTGCCGGCCGATCCCGTTGCCGTAACCGTTGCGCTTGCCGACAAACTCGACACCCTTGTCGGCTTCTGGGCGATCGACGAAAAGCCGACGGGCTCGAAGGACCCCTATGCGCTGCGCCGTGCCGCGCTCGGCGTGATCCGGCTCATCCTGGAAGGCAAGGCGCGCCTGCCGCTCCGACCTGTTTTCGAAATTGCGCTCGCGGGGATAAAGGAGCAGAGGCCGGAGGTCGCCGGTGATATTTCTGCCGATCTTCTCGCCTTTTTCCATGACCGGCTGAAGGTTTATCTGCGTGACCTTGGCGCACGTTACGATCTGATCGACGCGGTATTGGCAGCGGACGCCGACGACCTGCTGCTGATCGCGCGGCGCGTCGAGGCGCTGACGGCTTTCATTACCGCCGAGGAGGGCAAGAACCTGCTGGCGGGCACCAAGCGCGCAACGCAGATCCTGGCGGCTGAGGAGAAGAAGGGCACGGAAGTCGCCGCTTCCGTCGACGAGCGGCTCTTCAAGCTCGATGCCGAGCGGACCCTCCACGCATCGATCAAGGTCGCGACCGGCGATGCCCGTGACGCAATCGTCAAGGAGGACTTCCGCTCGGCCATGGCGGCGTTGTCGAAACTTCGTGAGCCAGTCGATCAATTCTTCGATGATGTCCTGGTAAATGACGAGGACACAGCGATCCGTGCCAACCGCCTGGCATTGCTGGGGCTCATCCGCTCCGCCACGGGGGCGGTTGCGGATTTCTCGAAGATTGCTGGGTAGCGACTGTCATTCTCGTGCGGTTGACTGCACCTGCTCGGGCAGGCCCGCGTCGAGTCCCTTTGCATCGACAAGCGAGAGCAATTGGCCTATCTCGTAGGGCATGACGAGTGAGCATCCGAGTGCAGGTGAGGGCATCATCGAGCCGCTGGCCCGTGAGCACCGCGGCGACTGGATAGCGGTTGCCGACGACGCTGTGCCGTTCGAGCGCATCGAAGCCTTCTTCGCCGGCCCGGCCTATGAGCCGCACCGGCACGATACCTACGCCATCGGGCAGACGCTTTCCGGCGTCCAGAGCTTCCACTATCGCGGCGCCGATCGCTTCAGTCTCCCCGGCAGGACGATGGTGCTCCATCCCGACGAGTTGCATGACGGTCATGCGGGCAGCGATGACGGTTTCCGCTACCGCATGATCTACATCGAGCCGGCCGCCATCCAAAGCGTCCTTGGTGGCCGCCCGCTGCCCTTCATTGTCGGCGGCATTTCATCCGATCCGCGGCTCTTTGCAGCGGTTCGCGCGCTCCTGCCTGCAACGGACGCCCGGATCGAAGCGCTGGAGTTCGACGACGGCCTTTTCGAGCTTGCCCATGCGCTCGAAGCCGCCGCCGGCGGCTCTTCGCCCGGCCGCTGTGCGCTGGACTACCGTGCGGCGGAACGGGCGCGGCTCTACCTGCACGATTTGCCGGAGGGCACGGTTACGCTCGAGACGCTTGAGGCAATCAGCGGTCGGGACCGTTGGGGACTTAGCCGCGACTTCCGGCGGCTGTTCGGTACGAGTCCCTATCGCTATCTCGTGCAACGCCGGCTGGAGGCGGTGAAAGCCGATCTGAGACGAGGGACATCGCCCGCAGAGGCTGCGCTGGATGCCGGTTTTGCCGACCAGGCGCATATGAACCGCCATTTCAAGAAGGCCTTCGGTCTTTCACCCGGACGCTGGCTGCGGATGGCGGGCAAACCAGCCTGGAGTTGAACGCTCCGCCTCGCACGATTGTTCAATACCGCTTGCGATGATCGCCTTAACCTCGTTCGAAATGGCAGGAGGAAGCGGCAATGGATGCGTCGAAGCGGACCTATGCGCCGGTCAATTTTCAGGACAAGCTGGCGCGGTTTTCGGACCAGTGGCAGCCGCGCGTGATCGCGGAAATCAACGGCTATCAGGTCAAGATCGTTCGCATCGAGGGCGATTTCGTCTGGCATGATCATCCGGAAACGGATGAGGCCTTCATCGTGTTGGACGGCACGCTTCGGATCGATTTCCGCGACGGTTCGGTCAACGTGGGCCCGGGCGAGATGTACGTCGTACCGAAGGGCGTCGAGCACAAGCCCTTTGCCGACCGTGAGGTGAAGATGCTGCTCATCGAACCGCGCGGCATCCTGAACACCGGGCATGAGGGCGGTGAGCGCACGGCTGAAAACGATCTCTGGATCTGACACAGAGGATGTGGCCATGGCTGGAGATCTCGCTCTCCTTGTTCTTGCCGCGCTGCCGCTGATGGGCAGTCCGGGTCCAGCAACGCTCAGCCTCGCCGGCATGGGCGCGGCCCACGGCGTGCGGCTGAGCGCGCACTACGCCGCGGGCGTCAATATCGGCACGATTGCCGTCGTGCTGGCGATCGCAGCGGGCGTAACAGCCGTTATTCTCGAACTGCCGGGCATGAAGCCGGCGCTCATGGTCCTCGCCGGCGCCTACATGATCTATCTCGCGTGGCATATCGCCACCGCGCCGCCCGTTGCCACTGAAGACCAGGGCTCGAACGCTCCGTCCTTTCTGAGCGGCCTCGTGCTCGCGATCGCCAACCCCAAAGCCTATGCCGCGATCGGCGCCGTTTATGCGGGCAGCGCTACCGGCGCCGGCGAAGGCGCCATGGCGAAGGTTATCGCTCTCAGCATCCTCGCAATCGTTGTAAACACGACCTGGCTCTGGTTCGGTGCCGCTATGGCGGCAATCCTCCACGACCCGCGAAAGGCGCGTGTCGCCAATCTGATCTTCGCTTTCCTTTTGCTGGCCTCCATCGCCCTGCCGTTGCTCCGGTAGATTCGCCGCTTGAAAGGACGCGTGGTTACCGCTTATGAAGCGGCATGACCGCCAAGATCCTCGTCAGTGCCTGTCTCATGGGCCATGCGGTGCGTTATGACGGCGCATCGAAGCCGCTTGCTCACCCGGCGATCGATCGCTGGCGCGAGGAGGGTCGGCTGGTGACGATCTGTCCCGAGATGTCGGCCGGCATGCCGGTTCCACGACCTCCGGCGGAGATCGCGGACGGACAAGCGGGAACCGACGTGCTTTCGGGAAAGGCCCGGGTGGTCGAAAACACCGGCCGCGACGTGACGGAGGAATTTGTTCGCGCAGCCGAAAATGCCCTGGCGCTTGCGCTGGAAACCGGCTGTCGCTTCGCGCTGCTGATCGACGGCAGTCCGTCCTGCGGTTCACGCTTCATCTACGATGGCAACTTCAGCGGCGCCCGGCACTCGGGCATGGGCGTGACCGCCGCATTGCTGCGGCAGAACGGCATCGAGGTTTATTCCGACAGCGAAATAGATCGCCTCGTCGCCGCTGCAGGTTTCCTTGAATCGTAGCCGAAAAACATGCAGCAATTCGAAGTGCTTCAGCGTTCTTTGCGCGCCCGACAAGACACGGCGCTGTAGGGCAGATGAAGGTTACAGCGCCGTGCGCCGTTTGGGACGCTCAAAGGACGCTGTAACTCTTTGATTCCACGCATCGTGCTTTCCGAAAATCGGGTTTTCGGGCCGATGCGCTAGGCCGTGCGCGGAATGGGGTTTCCTCCAAAAGATTACGCCCCTGCTTCTCTCAGGGGCGCAATCTCTCGCCATTGCAGCGAAGGCCCGCCAGCCGTGAGTAAGGGGTCAGCTGGACGGGGCAGGGAACTGTATTTATATGGTTTTACTCTAGCCGAAGTTCGAATCCAGCCGGATCAAATTCCTGTGAGTTGCCCGCCATTGAGGCTGCAACCGGTTCCGCGCGCGAGATTGGAAGAACAGCCGCAGTTTTCGCCGTCTCATCGATCTCGACGGAAACGACTTCATGCGTGCCGGGCTGACTAAGATCCACGCTTGCGGACGCATTCGCCGTTGCCGGCTCGATTTTCATCGCCGCGGCTCTCACGACTTCCTCGGGTGCCTTGCTGACGAAGACGACCGGTGATCCGCCGAGCCAGGCTTCGGTACGCACCAGCTTTACCTCGCCACCGACTTCCTTGAGTTCGACCTTGTCGGTGCCGGGAGCGATCTCGGGGACGACATAGGAGGACTTCTTTTTCGGCTGCAGCGGCGGGCAGTCCACGCAGGAAACCGTAGCGACACTGGAGTTGACCGCCTTGCCGGAGACGACGTCCTCGATCGACGATGCGGCGGCCGTACCGGCGAGAAGCGCGCAAGTGGCGGCGATAAGCAGGGAACGCATTGGATTCTCCTCGAAACTATCGAGGGCGACGATATGTGTTTTCCCTTACCTTCCCGTCATGAGGATTGGTAAAAATTGAATGATGCCGGCTTTTTCGCTTAATGCATGTCGCCCAAAAGTGCGCCGCATTTGTGCGACGTCAGGTGATCTCACCTGACTGCAAAATGCTCTAGGCGGTTTCCCGCGCGACGGCGCGCCAGCCGATGTCGTGACGATAGAATCCGTTTTCCCATGAGACGCCGCGCAACGTCGCGTAGGCAGCGTCCTTAGCCTCGCTGACGCTTTCGCCCATCGCCGTGACATTGAGCACGCGGCCGCCGGTCGCGACCAACTGATCGTCCTTCATCGCCGTGCCGGCATGGAACACCTTGGTCGTTGCGGATTCGTCGGGGAGGGCAGTGATCGGCGTGTTCTTCTCGTAGGCGCCCGGATATCCTCGCGAGGCCATGACGACAGTCAGCGCCGCCTTGTCGCGCCAGTCCACGCTCATCTCGCCAAGCGTTCCCGTCGCTGCCGCGTAAAGCAGCGGCAACAGATCGCTCTTCATACGCATCATAAGCACCTGGCACTCGGGGTCACCGAAGCGGACATTGTATTCGATGAGCTCCGGGCCTTTTCTGGTGATCATCAGCCCGGCGAAAAAGACCCCGGTGAACGGATAGCCGCTGTCCGCCATGCCGCGCATCGTCGGCTCGATGATCTCCCTCATCGTGCGCTCGACCATTTCCGCCGTCATTACCGGCGCCGGCGAATAGGCGCCCATGCCGCCGGTGTTTGGCCCCGTGTCGCCGTCGCCGACGCGCTTGTGATCCTGCGCTGAGGCGAGCGGCAGGGCGTTCTTGCCGTCGCAGAGACAGAAGAAGCTCGCTTCCTCGCCGTCGAGATAGGCCTCGACGACCACCTCGGCACCGGCTGACCCGAAGGCGCCGGCAAAGCACTCGTCGATTGCGGCGAGGGCCTCGTCAAGCGTCATGGCGACGGTTACGCCCTTGCCGGCGGCGAGCCCGTCGGCCTTGATCACGATCGGAGCACCTTGCTCCCGCACATAGGCCTTGGCCGCATCCGCCTCGGTGAAGCGTTTGTAGGCGCCGGTCGGAATGCCGTATTTCGCGCAGAGATCTTTGGTGAAGCCCTTGGAGCCTTCGAGTTGGGCAGCGGCAGCAGACGGGCCGAAGACCGCAATGCCTGCGGCGCGGAGCGTGTCCGCGAGCCCCGCGACAAGTGGCGCCTCGGGGCCGACAACGACGAAATCGATCGCAGTCCGCTGGCAGAAGTCGACCACAGCCTGCTGGTTGTCGACATCAAGGGCGACGATCGTCGCTTCTTCGGCGATACCGGGATTTCCCGGTGCGGCATAAAGCGCGGTCAGTTTCGGCGATTGTGCGATTTTCCACGCAAGCGCATGTTCGCGTCCGCCCGATCCGATCAGAAGAACCTTCATTGCCACCCTCGCCATCAGGTCATTGCTGCGCTGCGGTTAGGACGGCAAGCGGGGTAAGGTCAAGGAAAAAGCGGTCCCTGCAGCGGAATCACATGGCTACCGGGGTTGAGCGAGAGCCCGTCCGCGAGTCCTCGGCACTTCCTTCAACCGCTTCCGGCGTGGCGCGCGCTGTTCGGGTCAGCGCCCAGATTCCGAGATCGTCGAGCGAAAGCGGCTTGCTGATCAGATAGCCCTGGAACCGGTCGCAGCCCGCTGCGGTCAGCATCGCAAGCTTCTCCGGCGTGTCCACGCCTTCGCCGACCACGGCCATATCTTTCGCGTGGCAGAGGGCGACAACGGCCTTGAGGACGGGCAGGGACTGTGACGCGGTCAGGTTGGAGACGAGCGCCCTGTCGAGCTTGATCGTGTCCGCGGCATAGTCGATGATCTGCTGAACCGAAGTGTAGCCGGCGCCAAAATCGTCGATGGAGAGCCGGAAGCCCTTCTGGCGCAGATCGTCGATGTTCCGGCGCAACTGATCGCTCACCTTGACCGCGAAGGTCTCCGTCAGTTCGATGTCGATCGATTGCGGCTGAAGTCCATGGCGCTCGATGCAATCGGAGAAATAGTCGCTGATCGAGCGCGAGTGCAGTTCGGCGGAGGAAATGTTGATCGCTAGAACGGTATCGGGGCCGAAAAGCGCCTTCAACTGGCGGCAATCGGACATCGCCTTGTTGATGACCCACCAGTCGATCTTGGAAAACAGCCCGGAGCTTTCGGCGATCGGCACGAATTCGTCCGGAGTGACGTTGCCGAGAATGGGGGAGTGCCAGCGCAGCAGGGCCTCGCAACCGGTGACGCGGCCTCTCGTGTCCACGATCGGCATGTAGACGAGGTGAAACTGCTCGTCCGGATCGAGAGAGCGCAGTTCCTCCTGTATCTGGCGCAGGCGCGTGCGTTTGTCGTGCAGCGCGCGGGAGAAACGGCTGGAGCGGTTCTTGCCGGCGCTCTTGGCCTGATACATGGCGGCGTCGGCGTTGGAGATCAGTTCGGCAACATTGCTCGCATCGTCCGGACAGATCGCCGCGCCAATACTCGCCGTCACCGGATAGCGTTTGCCTGAAACCTCGAAGCCGTCGTCGAACAGAGCGAGAATTGCCGCCGCGATTTCCCGGACGGTGCCGTCGCCCGGCCTTGAGCGCACCAGCACGGCAAATTCGTCGCCGGACAGGCGGGCGAAGATCGCTGGTTTCTGTCCCCGCCTTTGGGTGATGGTGTCGACATGGTCTGCAAGTCGTGCGGCAAGTGTCTTCAAGAGCTCGTCGCCGACCTCGTGGCCATGCTTGTCGTTGACAAATTTGAAGTTGTCGATGTCGATGAACAGCAAGCTGCATTTTTCGCCGGACGAAATGGCGTCCTGAACGACGCCGGTAGCAAGCGCGTTGAAATGCGCGCGATTGCTGATGCCGGTAAGCGTGTCCGTCCATGAGCTTTTCTGCACGAGCTCGAGCGAATGAACCGACTGGCGATGCAACTCTCGGATGTTCTGCGTCAGGCGGCCGATTTCGCCCGCTTCGTCGTGATCCACGATTTCGTCGCGTGCTCCGACCATGACCGCCATGACGTTGGCGTCGAGTGTGGCGATCGGCCCGGTAATGAAGCGCCGGATCAGGAAGACGATCAGCCATATGGAAAAAAGGCTCATCGCCACTGCGCCGAGGGCGAGCAACGTCTTCTGGCGCAGCATCTGGCTGTCGAAATGCGCGTCCGAAATCGTCAGCGTCGCATAGAGCGCCGGTCCGAGAGGTGCGCTCGCCGAAAGGTCATCGGTAACGGCGAGCGGCCAGGGCTGGAGAACGATGTCGGCCTCATATTCCTTCTTCAGCGCGGCCTGCATCTGAAGGAACCGATCGGGCTGTACGGCCACCTGCATCAGAAGCGCGTTCGCCTTGTTGCTGGGCAGAGGGCGACCAAGGGTTATCGGATCGATGAACTGCGAGTAGACGATTCTGGGTCGTCCGCCGACGTCGTGAAGATAGGTCCAATCCGTAAGCTTGCTGCCCTTGACGAGTTGTCTGGCGAGTTCGACCTGTGCATGGTCGACCTCCGCAAACGGATCCCAACTGTTTTCGAAATAGTATTCCGTGTCCAGCCTGGAGGTCAGGATGACCAATGAGACGAAACCCATCGGCTCGTCCGAGAGCGACTTTACGCTCTCCTGCAGACGCACGCCAAGCGCAGTGGCGCGATAGGTTCTGTCCGTTTCGGATACGAACTGGCGCAGCGCATTGCTGTTCAGGAGAGCGTTGAGGAAACTCTTGCTCCGTCGGACCTCGTTCTGAAAGACCGCGGCCGCATGCTCGAGCCTTTGCGACAGCTTGGCGTGTTCCAGCGACCGGATCGAGCGGCTTTGGGCGATGTGGACCGAGAGGGCGGCGAGGAGGTAGCCCGCAAGCACCACAGGGAAGATGAGGATGAGTGCGCGCTTGCCGAGTGTCACTGGAAATTCGCCAACGTACTGATAATGCGCCGGCGCGCTTGCACCGACTGGACAGAGAGTTCTTGCTGATATTGGCTTTTCGCCAGGATTTCCGCAGGGGGGTAGACCGCCGCGTCGGAGCGCATCGCTTCGGGCAGGAGCTTGAGCGCCGCGCTGCTTGCTGTCGGCATGGACAGTGCCACCGCGTTTGCGGCTGCGCTCTCCGCCGAGCCGATGAAGTCGACAAATTCCAGCGCCCGCCGCTTGTTCGGCGAGCCCGCCGTCGCGGCCATGCAATCGAGCCAGGAAAGCGTGCCTTCGTTCGGGACCGAATACTTCCAGAGACCGGAGACGCCAACCTTGTCGTTGAGCACATGCTCATCACCGCTGTAGCCGAGCGCCATGTGAATGTTTCCGCCGATCGCCGGGTTCTGGATGGAGGTGACCACATAATCATAGGTCAGCACGGACGGTGCCTGTTCCTTCATGAGGTCGAAGGCGGCCTTCAGCGTCTCGTTGTCGTTGGCGTTGATCGACGCGCCGAGCAGCATCAACGGGGCAACGAAGGCCTCGTTGTGGTCGTCGAACATCGCGATGTGCTTCTTCAACGCCGGCTTCGGGCGCATTAGATCCTGCCAGGAGGTCGGGCGTTCCTTCACGACATCGGAGCGGTAGAGAATGCCCATGGTGCCCCAAAGATAGGGCAGGCCGTGCCCGGCGCAGCGCTTGCGCCATTCAGGCGCATAATCCTTGAGCGAGGGGACATTGATTTCCGTAAGCGGTTCGAGAACGCCTTTCCTGCCGAAAAGCGCTGCACCGTTTTCGCCGACGACGACGATATCAATGTTGCTGCCAGGGTCCGCCAGGATCTCGTCGCGGGCATCGCCGCTGTCATAGTTGACCTGATGGATCGCGACGCCCGTCTTCGCCGTCCAGCGGTCGACGATTTCCTGGTCGATGTAGGATTCCCAGATGAGCAGGTTGAGTGTTTCGGCGCGAGCGGCGGACGCGTATGCCAGCGTCGCCAGGAAGACGGAAAAGACCGCGCGCCCTCTCATTTCATGCCCCTGCCCAAGCCCCCATCCAATAACGCTAACGCGCAATAATTTATGAATGATTACAGAGGGTCGCGTCGGCACAAACCGGTTTCGACGCGACCGGTAGCTGGACCGATGTCCTCCGCCGGGACTGCATGGGCCGCGTCCTACCTCGTCGGAAGCCTTGGCAGCAGCACCGTCAGGATGCCCAGCAACGGCAGGTAGGAGCAGAGCTCGTAAACGAACGTAATGCCCTGGCGGTCGGCGAAGATGCCGAGCACTGCAGCGCCCATGCCGCCGAAGCCGAAGGCAAAGCCGAAAAAGACGCCGGCGATCAGCCCCACGCGGCCGGGAACGAGCTCCTGTGCGAAGACGACGATGGCCGAGAAGGCGGACGAGAAGATGAGGCCGATGATTACGCTCAGCACGCCTGTCCAGAACAGGTTTGCATAGGGCAGCATGAGCGCGAACGGAATGACGCCGAGAATCGAGAACCAGATGACGAAGCGCGCGCCATACCGATCGCCGATCGGGCCGCCGAGGAAGGTCCCGGCAGCCGCCGAGCCGAGGAACAGGAACAGCATGAGCTGGGCCTGCTGCACGCTCGTGCCGAACTTCTCGATTACGAAGAAGGTGAAGTAGCTGGATATGCTGGCGAGATAGACGTTCTTCGTCGCGGTCAGCAGAACGAGAATCGCGATTGCCCACAGAACGCGAGCCTTCGGCAAGGGAAGCGCGCGGTTCGGAGCGGGCCGGTTCATGGTCATGCGGCGATGGCGCACATACCAGGTGCTGACCCAGGAAAGGACGAAGAAGCCGGTGATCGCCACGATCGAGAACCAGGCGAGACTGCCCTGGCCGAATGGAATGACGATGAAGGCGGCGAGCAGCGGTCCCAGCGCGCTGCCGGCATTGCCGCCGACCTGGAAGAGCGATTGCGCCAGTCCGTGGCGGCCGCCCGACGCGAGCCGCGCCACCCGGGAAGATTCGGGATGAAAGATCGCAGAGCCGACGCCGATCAGGCTCGCGGCCACGAGAAGGATCCAGAAGTGATCGGCGTTTGCGAGGAGAATGAGGCCCGAGCAGGTTGAAAGCATGGCCACCGGCAGGGAATAGGGCAGGCCCCACCGATCGGTGACGATGCCGACCGCCGGCTGCAACATCGATGCGGTCAGTTGAAACGTGAAGGTCAGGAGGCCGATCTGAACGAAGTCGAGTGCGTAATTCTCCTTCAGCAACGGATAGAGTGCGGTAAGCAGCGACTGCATGACATCGTTCAGCATGTGGCAGAAGCTGACCGCAAGAATGACGGAAAAGGCGGTCTTTTCGGGACTGATGCTTGCTGTCGACGTCACTGAAGCCATGAGATGTTTCCCTGCGAACGGCTCACCTGTTGATCTGCCGGTCATCTCTAGACGGCTTGTCGCTGGCCTGCTTTTGTGATTTGGTCCAGTTCTTTCGCGAGTGGGCCAAATGCCGGTATCGAGAAGAAATCACCTGCTGCAACTGCCGGATGCGGATCACTTCAGAAGCCTGGAATGGATCGAGAAGGCGAACGCCTCTGTCCTGGCGATCGGCAAGGACTACGCCTCCGGCTTGAGGATTCCGCCACACAGCCATAGCCGCACGCAGTTGTGGTGGGCGCGCTGCGGAGTTGTCCTGGTGCACACGCCGGGCGGGCGCTGGATGATCCCTCCGGGTCACGCCCTGCTCATACCCGCTGGCACGGAACACTCGGCGGAGATGGTGAGCGATGTCCGGATGCACTCGATCTATATTTCCGCCGCCTCCAATCGCGCGGATCGGCCGCTCGTGCTGGAGATCACGGCGCTCGTCGGCAGCCTTATCGACGCCTTGGTCGGTGCTAAGGAAGAAGTATCGTCGGAACGACGGGAGCAACTGATCATGGATCTGTTGCTGGCGGAGATCCCGCGGCTCGCCGAGCGGCCGTTGGGCCTGCCTTTCCCGCGGAACCAGAGGCTTGCCACGTTATGCCGGCAGTTCCTGAAGACACCTTCCGCGAACGCGACCATAGATCAGTGGGCCGATCGCATGGGCATCAGCCGCCGTTCCTTTACACGCCTTTTTCGGCACGAGACCGGCGTCAGCTTCGTTACCTGGCGACAGCAGGCCTGCATATTCGGCTCGCTGCCGCGCCTCGCCGACGGCGAACCGATCACGACCGTGGCGCTCGATGCGGGCTACGAGAACGTCGCGGCATTCACGACCATGTTCCGGCGCATGCTTGGCGCACCGCCAAGCCTCTATCTGCGCGACCACTCAAGCTGACCGACAACATGCCATGGGAAATGAATGCTGAATTGACCTGGTTAACGGAATCGTAGGAATACACCACAAATAAAGCGGCGGTTGTATCACATAAGAGCTCTCTCCCTCGCTCGTGCCACGATCCAGCCGACTACAGCGCCGCGCGTCCAGTCGGACGCGCAAAGGTCGCTGTAGCACTTTGAATTGCTGCATGATTCACCCGGAGTTGTTCATTGCGTATCCGTATTGCTTTTCTTTCCGGAACTATTCTTCTGCTGGCCGGCGCGGCTAAGGCCGAAGACGGCCGCTTTATCTGGTCGGGCGATTGGTATCTGAAGGTCGGCGCCACCGGTTTCATCGGCCCGAAATATGAAGGCGCATCCAATCGGATGTTCCAGGCGGCGCCGCTGGTCTCGCTCGGCAAGGCCGGCAGCACCGTGCGTTTTTCGTCGCGCAACGACAATATGTCCTATGGGCTCCTCGATCAGGGCGGCTTGCGGGCAGGCGTCGTGGGCAAGCTGCTCTTTGAGCGCGACGAGGATAGGTCGAGCGATCTGAAGGGCCTCGATCCGGTCAAGTTCGGCGGCGAAGTCGGCGGCTTCGCCGAAGTCTATCCGACCGATTGGATGCGTCTGCGCGCCGAAGTCCGCCAGGGTATCCGCACCCATCACGGTGTCGTCGCGGACGTTGCGGCGGACGCGTTCGTCGATGTCAGCGACACAGTACGGATTTCCGGCGGTCCGCGTCTGACGGCTGCGACGAGTGATTATTTCGACACCTATTACGGTGTGAACAACAAGGAATCCGCCGCGTCCGACCTGAGCGCCTATGACCCGGGCGGCGGCATCCACTCCGCCGGCCTCGGTGCTGCGATCACCTGGCAGGCGACAGAGAAGCTGGAGACCAGCGCCTATGCCGAATACCGGCGATTGATGGGCCCCGCCGCCGATTCGAGCCTGGTGCGCGAACGCGGCAGCCGAAACCAGCTTCTGGTCGGCGTTGCCGCGACCTATCGCTTCGACTTTACTCTTCCTTGACGGCCCACAGCGCCGTGCGTCTTATCAGGCGCGCAGAGGATGCTGTACCACTTTGAATTGCCGCAACCATGCCGCACTGACTGTGGGACGGAGCGTTGCCGCTTGACCGTCCGCCCTCGGGGAGCCAAACAGGAGTGATGAACACCTCTTCTCTCGATTCCGGCCGCGTTTACGACGCACCATCCAACAACTGGGTTTATCGCGTGCTGCCGCGCGCGCTTTGGCCCTACGCGCAGCTTGCCCGCTGGGACAGGCCGATCGGGTGGCAGCTTTTGTTGTGGCCTTGCCTCTGGTCGGCGGCGTTGGCTTCCGCAACTGCGGCAACCCTTGGCAGCTTCTCGGCCGGCCGTTTCCTGTTCCACGTTATGCTGTTCACGGTCGGCGCGATCGCGATGCGCGGTGCCGGCTGCACCTACAACGACATTGTCGACCACGATATCGATATGGAAGTGGCGCGCACCCGGTCGCGCCCGCTGCCTTCCGGGCGCGTCACGCGCTTCCAGGCGAAGGCCTTCATCGTACTGCAGGCCCTTGTGGGACTTCTCGTCCTGCTGCAGTTCAACGGCTTCAGTATTTTCCTGGGTATTCTGTCGCTGGCGCTGGTGGCGATCTATCCGTTTGCCAAGCGCTTCACCGACTGGCCGCAATTCTTCCTCGGCCTTGCCTTCTCCTGGGGCGCCATAATGGGCTGGTCGGCGGAGTTCGGCGCGCTCTCCCTTGCCTCCATTTTGCTTTACGCAGCCGCGATCGCCTGGACCATTGGCTACGACACCATCTATGCCTATCAGGACAGGGAGGACGACGCACTGATCGGCGTCCGTTCGACCGCGCGCCGGTTCGGCGACAATCCCCGGCCTTGGCTGATCGGGCTCTATGGATTTGCCGTCTTGCTTATGTTGCTCGCTTTTGTCGCGGCGGGCGTGGGCTTCTTCGCTTATGCGGCCCTTTTGGTGGCGGCGGTGATGCTTGGCTATCAGATCCTGGTGCTGAATATCCATGACCCGCTGCAATGCCTTGCATTGTTCAAGTTCAACAGCGTCGTCGGTCTCATTGTGTTTGCAGGGCTTGTCCTGACGCTACTCATCCGTCTCATATGAAAAATCCTCCGGCTGGATCCGGAGGACGTGTGGGCTTCCGGTCGACCGGACATTTCGGTCAAGCCTCGTCCATCGTGACGCCGGTTACGCCCAGCTCGGTCCGCCATCGGGCTTGCGCAGCTTGATGGCAGCACGTGCACGAAAAGCGGCCCGGATGGCAGTGAGGACGGCGAGCAGATGCTTGCGCATGCGATATCTCCTTCATTCGTGCCATTGGCTATGGAGCGCATATGGCATGATGAAGGCGAAGCCACTGTTTCTGCGGTAACATTTGCCCGCAACATGTGGAAAACCTGGCGGCGTTCCCCGCGTGCTCCACAGGCGCCAAAAGACGAGAACCGACCGCAGGGTTCGGCCGGTCCTCGCACTGGACGTCGATAGGGAGTGGAATCAGGTCCGGGCGATGATTTCGCGTCCGCCGATTTTCATGTGAACGCCGAGCGTCCCGGTCGAGCGGCGCACGAGAAAGCGCGGGCGGCGCTCGGCGAAAAAGGAGTGGCGGCGGCGCGGTTTCGTCGGAGCCGTGCGGACATCGCCGAGGTGCTCTTCCAGAGGACGTGCGACGCCGTCGGCTTCGACCATCAGCATCGGGATGCGGTAGGCTTCCGCCCAGGCCCGCCAGTCGGCGGCAATGTCGGAAAGGTCGTGGGCGACGAGCAGCGGGATGCAAAGATCCGGATCGTCGTGATGGAGTTCGAGCGTCACTGTAACCTCTCCGTCGCCGTGGTCGATGGCCCGCGCTGCAACACCCTTGAACGCTCGCGCAGGCAGCGCGATCGAAAGCGGCAGGCCGCTCGATGGTAGCACTTTGCGCAAAACAGCGCCACGTTCGTCGAGGCTGATGGTGACATTGCCGGCATGTCCGCGCAAGGCGTAGGTTGCCTGCTGCGGAAAACGCTTGGGATCGAGCCTCAGTTTGTTTTCAACCCAGGCCGGTTGAGAAAGTGTGTTGCGCATTTCAATCGCCCTTGTTTTTCCTTGAGAGCCGGTTCCCGGTCTTCTCGTCGGGACTTTTCGTCCTCTAGGGCGGGAGAATAGGCAGCCGCTCTTCCGGACGGCTTAAAAATCGCGGTTAAAAAAACTTTGCGTGGCCCGATGGTTAGCAAAAGCCGACCCGTCAAGGTTTCTTCTTCGTCAACGAAATTGCCGGGATTTTTTTGAACCGCGAACGAATGCCGGAAAAGCCACACACAAGTCTGTAGGAAGATGATGTGGCGTCAGAATTCTGTTTGGTGGGCGCGGCCCGCCAGCAATCGACAAGAAGCAATCGACAAGGCGGCGGCATGGTTTCGACCTATATCGACTATAATCTCATTACCCGTGACATGAGGGCCAGTCTTAACCGGGTGTCGATACAGCCGCGGGTTGCGCGCGAGGCCGAATACTACAAGACGAATATCGGCAAGGTGACGTCGGTCGACGAATTTCTCGACGACTACCGCCTCTATTCCTACGCGATGAAGGCCCACGGCCTGGAGGACATGACCTATGCGGTCGCCTTCATGCGAAAGGTTCTCGAGAGCGACCTCAAGGACGACAACAGCTTTGCCAATCGCCTGACGGACGAGCGGTATCGCAACTTCGCCGAGGCGTTCAGTTTCGGTTCGTCGACCGCCGTTGCCCAGACCGACGCTCAGACCGATGCGCTGATCGGGCTTTACAGCGAAACGATCGCCAACCAGTCGAATGTGCTCAATGCCGAGACGAGCTATTACAACGCGGTGATCGATACGGTGACGGATGTCGACCAGTTCCTGGGCAATGAACGTCTCAGGACCTATGCGATGAAGGCCTTCGGGTTCGATCCCAAATACACCTCCTATACCCATTTGAGACAGATCCTGACCAGCGACGTCAGCGATCCGAACAGTTACGTTAACAAGCTCGGCAGCAACGCGGCGCTGAATTTCGCAAAGGCATTCAATTTCCAGACCGACGGGACCCTGCCCGCCAGCACTTTGCCGCAGGACGCGGCGCAAAAGAGTGCCATCAACGAAAGCTATATCCTCAACGCCAGCGACCGCGTTACCTCGGCCGAGGCTTTGCTCAACAAGAGCTATTATGAGTCGAAGATCGGCAGCATCACGACGGTCGCCGCATTGAAGGCCGATACCCGCCTGTTCAACTACGTGGTGACTGCTTTCGGATTGCCGCCGAGCACCTTGACGACGACCGTCGAGAACATTCTGACCAGTGACCTCGACGACCCGAACAGCTACGCCAACACGATGGGCGGCGAGTACAACAAGGCCTACAAGGCCATGGCAGCCGCCTTCAATTTCCAGACCGATGGCACGCTCGCGAGCGGCGACAGCGCGCAGACGGCAGCGCAGATCGCCACCACGTCCGATGGCTATATGATCCATTACAACGACAAGGACGATGCTGCGGACGAGGCTTTGATCTCTCGTTTCAAGATGCTGATCAACACGCTGACGAGCGTTGACAATCTGCTGAACGACACCAGCATGATGACGCTTACGCTGCGCGCATTCGGTCTCGAGGAGGAGGGGGACAGCGTACGCAAGCTGAGAAAAGTCCTGACGAGCGATCTCAGCGACCCCGACAGCTACGCCAATTCTCTCAAGGACGAGCGTTACGTGACGCTCGCCAAGGCGTTCAACTTTGAGCCTGACGGCTCGCTCGGCGCGCCCAAGCTTGCACAATCCGAGGCCGAAATCCTCAATACATCGAAGGCCTATGTCATCGAAAAGAGCCGCTTTGGCACGGACGAAGATAAGGCCAAGGCGCAGGAAGAGGCGAAATACTACAGTGCCGAGATGCAGAAGATCGAAACGCTCGACGATTTGCTCGGTAACCGGCGCCTGGTCGATTTCGTCCTTGTCGCCGCAGGCATTGATCCCGAGACCATCGAGACCAGCTATCTCAGGGAGATGTTTGTTTCCGATCTCGATGACCCGGAAAGCTTCATCAACACGGTGGACGACACCCGCTATCGCGAGATCGTGGCCTCTTTCAATTTCGACGGCGAAGGAAAGCTTGCGCGCGGAGCCGCAGGCCAGATCCAGACCCGGCGCGGCATCATTGCCACGATGGATCTTTACCTCAACCAGACGCTGGAAGAAAACGCCGGCGAGGACAATGCCGGTGTGCGCTTGGCGCTCTATTTCAAGCGCATGGCTACCGACGTCAACACGGTTTACGACCTTCTTGCCGACAGCGCCTTGATGCAGGTCGTCAGAACCGCCTTCAGCATCCCGCAGGAGATGGCAAGCAGCGACATCGATGTTCAAGCCGAATACATCAAGCGCGTGATGAACATCGAGGATCTCCACGATCCCGAGAAGCTCGATAAGCTCCTGCAGCGGTTCACAGCGCTTTATGACGTCGAGAACAACACCGATGTCTCTCCCGCCGCCACGATCCTGTCAGGCGGTGGCGGTTTCGGCATCAGCGCCGATACGCTGATGCAGCTGACGCAGCTCAGGCTGGGCGGTTAGATCACATAGACCTTGTGCGCAACACCTTGTCTGGATTCATGATGCCTGCGGGGTCGAACGCATGCTTGATCCGCTGCATCAGTTCGATCTCGATTTCCGGGCGGATTTCCGCGAGCTCATCGCGCTTCAATTGACCGATGCCGTGCTCGGCCGAGATCGATCCGCGATACTTCAGCACGATGCCGTGGACGATGGCGTTCATCTCGCGCCAGCGGTCAAGGAAGACCTGTTTGTCGGCGCCGACCGGCTGCGAAATATTGTAATGGATGTTGCCGTCGCCCATGTGGCCGAAGGCGCAAATACGGGCGCCGGGTATCGCTTTCATGACGGCGGTGTCGGCCTCGGCCATGAAGGCGGGGATGTTCGATACGGGCACTGATACATCGTGCTTGATCGAGCCGCCTTCCGGCTTCTGTGCCGGCGACATGCTTTCGCGCATGTGCCACAGCGCCTTGCGCTGCGTCTCGCTCGTCGCGATGATCGCATTTTCGACGAGACCATTGCTGACGCCCGTCTCGAGCACACCCTCTATCATGCGCTCGGCGCTCTCCGCGGAATCCGAGGTCGAAATATCGATCAGCGCGTACCAGGGATGGACTGTCGGCATCGGATCGCGCACGCCCGGAATATGCCGGGAGGTGAACTCTATGCCGATCCTCGGCATGAGTTCGAAGCCCGTCAACGCCGGTCCGCAGAGGGTCGAAGCACGATCGAAGAGGGCAAGCGCATCCTCGACGCTCCTAAGGCCCGCGAATGCCACCTGATGGCCAAGCGGCTTCGGGAACAGCTTCAGTACCGCACCGGTGATGACGCCAAGCGTTCCTTCCGCGCCGATGAACAGGTCTCGAAGGTCGTAGCCCGTGTTGTCCTTCTTCAATCGGCGTAATCCGTCCCAGATTTCGCCGGTCGGCAGCACGACCTCCAGCCCCAGGCAAAGCTGGCGCATATTGCCGTAGGCGAGCACGGCCGTGCCGCCGGCATTGGTCGAGAGATTACCGCCGATCCGGGCGGAGCCTTCGGAGCCGAGCGACAGCGGGAAGAGGCGTCCGGCATCGTCCGCCGCCTTCTGGACATCGGCAAGGATACAGCCGGCATCGGCCACGATGACATTGCCGACGGGATCGACGTCGCGGATGCGGTTCAGCCGCTCGAGCGAAAGAACCATGTCGGCTTTTCCTTCGCGCGGGATCTGGCCGGCCACATGTCCGGTATTTCCGCCCTGCGGGACAATCGCGGTACGGGTTTGGCTTGCCAGGCGCATGATGCGCGAGACCTCCTCGACGGAGCCTGGCCTGAGAACGAGCGGGGTGGTGCCGTGATAGAGCCCGCGTGACTCGACGAGATAAGGCGCGGTCTCCGCCGGACTGCTGAGCGCGTGGCCGCTGCCGACGATGTCGATGAAAGAGGCGATCAGTTCGGGAGAAAGTATGGTCGTCATGATCGCTCCTTCGTTTTTCGGCGAATTGTTCAGCCCCTGGGCGCCGCTGCCCGCTGCAGGCGGTCGATGATTGCCTCTCCGAGGCCTTCTTCCGGCACGCGGCCGAAGGCGATCGTTCGAGCACCGCTCGCATCCGCCTGCTTCATGTAGTCGAAAAGGTTGGCGGCCGCCTCGCGAAGATTGCCGCCGGGGCTCAAGTCCAGCACGATCGTCGCTTCGCCCTCGCCGGGAAGCGGCCTGCCGCCGAAGCGGATCAACGCCTCTCCCGCCCGGACATCCTCGGCATTCAATCTTACGGTCGCTCCCGGAGCGTAATGTGACGCAAGCATGCCGGGCGCCTCGATCGTCGCGCCGGCGCTGTCCGGCCGCACGACCTCGCACCCTGTGAGCTTCTCGATCTCGCCGGCGTCCAACCCGCCGGGTCTCAGGAGCCGCAGTGTGCCGCCTTCAACCTTGATGATTGTGGACTCAAGCCCGATTCCAGCCGGGCCGGCATCGAGGATGAGCTTCAGCTTGGAACCGAGGTCGGCCTGAACATGGGCTGCGCTGGTGGGGCTGATCTTGCCGGAGGTGTTGGCACTCGGCGCCGCAAGCGGGCGTCCGAAGCGAGCGATCACCTGCCGTGAAAAGCCAGCAGGCATGCGGATGCCGAGCGTATTGAGCCCGGCGGAAGCGAGCGCGTGGACGGTGCTCTCCGGCCGTTGCGGCAGGATAAGGGTTAGAGGACCCGGCCAGAAGGCGTCCGCAAGCTGGCGCGAAATCGGGTCGAACGTCACATGCGCCTCGGCCATCGCCATATCCGAGACGTGGCAGATCAATGGATTGAAACGGGGCCGGCCCTTCATCTCGTAAATGCGGCTGATCGCTTCGGGGTTTGTCGCGTCCGCCGCAAGCCCATAGACCGTCTCCGTCGGGATCGCGACCGGCTCGCCCTCGGAAAGAACGACGCAGGCGTGCTCGATCGCCCGGGCCGGTTCTGTGCGTGTATCGATGATTTCGGCCATGACGGTTCCGTTTGCCTTTCCGTCGCCTCCTTTAACGGACGTGCCGGAAAAACAGAACGATTTTCTTCGCCAAGGCACGTCACCCAAAAGTGCGCAGCGGTTTTGGGACAGCGACATGCATAAGAGCAATGCCGACCGTGTCGGTCAAAGGCTGCGAATGATCTTGCGCAGTGCGTCGTCCCGTGCGCCCAGCATCAGGACGTTCTTCAGTGCTATCTTCGGATCCTGCGTTCGGAAGATCAATCCGTTGCCCCGCACATTGCGGTTGATGACCATCTGCCCTTCGTCACCGCCGGGCTCGATGGCGACGGCGAAGTACATGCGCGAATAACCCCTCTGTATCCGATCGAAAAAATGCGTCTCGTCACCGAGATCGGAGAAGAAGTTCGCGAAATAGAAGGCCCAGGTGACGTCGTGCGAACGCTCGAGGTGCGTTTTCGCGGCGGTCACATGGCAGTAGCCGAGATGCGGACTGTTCGGCAGGGTGCGGTGAAAGACCATCTTCGGGAATTGGATCGAAGAATGGAAAGCGTTGATCCGCTTGTGGGTAGTCTCCCCGGCCGCCGAAAGCTTCCGCCCGGTTTGCTCCGCAACCTCCTCATGCGTCAGGTAACGCCGCTGCTCGGCCATCCAGTGCCGTCGGCGGTCGATCCGTCCGGTCCGCAGGAACTCCGCGTGGGGTGTGGCCTTTGGTGCGGGGATCACGGCTCTCGTGCCGGTATCATAATATCTCAGTCTAGCCATCCGCGCCGGCGCCATCCTTGTCCGCGAAGCGAGTTGATCTCCCCGAATGCTAGTCCTTCAGGGTTAACAGATGATTTTTCAACACATTTTGTCGATGGTATCCGCTTCGAAGGTGTGTCGTAAAATGGCCAGTCAAATTCGTGCCCGGGATGACGCTGCCGAAAAAATCATCAGTTGCTTACATTTTCCGCTATCACATTGTTTATAATAAATAATATCAATCCCCAAATTTAGGATCGATGAGCGGATATCGTGTCGTCTTTCCGGGAGCCGATGTCGTCAATCGGCAAATGAAAAGATGCTGGGCGCGCTTAGATATGGACACTCAAGGTGCCGCTCCAGGGAGGGCGGAGAATTGGGAAGCCGGTCAGATCCCGGCGCTGCCCCCGCAACGGTGGTGGAGCGAAAGCCACGGCAAAAGGCCACTGGACGGTGTGTCCGGGAAGGCGCCGGGCGGGTCCCTTTAGGGGCCACTCCAGAGCCCGGAAACCAGCCTTGGGACGAAAAATCGACCGTAACTGGTTGCGGCGGGCAGCCGGATCGGAGCCTTTGACGCGCCGGCATCATTGTCGGCGTTGGTTCCTGTCCTGCCTCTGCGAACTGATGAACGAGGACAGGACATGGACATTCAGAACGATATGCTGCGCCGGCTCATAAACCGTCGTGAGGGCTATAGCCTCGACCGGGCCTTCTACACCGACCCGGAATATTACCGGCAGGACCTCGAGCACATCTGGTACAAGGACTGGCTCTTCATCGGTCACGACTGTGAAATTCCGAAAGCCGGCAACTACTTTACCGTTCAGGTCGGCGACTATCCGATCGTCATCGTCCGCGACCGGCAGGGAACGATCCGGGCGCTTCACAATTCCTGCCGCCACCGCGGCTCGCGCGTGTGCACGCAGCACAAGGGTTCATCGGCCAAGCTCGTCTGTCCCTATCACCAGTGGACCTACGAATTGGACGGCAAGCTGCTTTTCGCGCGGCAGATGCCCGAAGGGTTCGATCCGGCTCAGCACAGCCTGAAGCCGGTCCATTGCGAAACGGTTGGCGGCTACATCTTCATCAGCCTCGCCGACGAGCCGATGGATTTCCAGCCGTTCCGGGAGACGGTTGCCGGCTATCTCGCGCCGCATAGACTCGGGGAGACCAAGGTCGCCTATGAGAGCACGATCGTCGAGAAGGGCAATTGGAAGCTTGTCTGGGAGAACAACCGCGAGTGCTATCATTGCGCCGCCAACCATCCGGAGCTTTGCCGTACCTACCCGGAGGCCCCGACGGTGACGGGCGTCCAGGGTGCCATGAACGACCCGGAGATCGGCGCCCATTGGGAAAGGTGCGAGGCGGCAGGCCTTCCGAGCAGCTTCAGGATTGCACCAACCGGCCAATTCCGGATGACGCGGATGCCGCTGATCAACGGGGCGGAGAGCTACACCATGTCCGGACAAGCGGCCGTTCGCAAACCGCTTTCGACCGGCGTCAACGAGCGCGGGATCGGCACGCTCTTGCTCTTCCACTACCCGACGACCTGGAACCATGTGCTCGGCGATCACGCGATCACCTTCCGCGTGCTGCCGCTTGGACCGGAACTGACGCAGGTCACCACCAAATGGCTTGTCAGCAAGGACGCCGTCGAGGGCGTCGATTACACCATCGAGGACCTTACCCACGTTTGGACCGAGACCAACGACCAGGATCGCCAGATCGTCGAGGAAAACGCCTTCGGCATCCGCTCGCCGGCCTATGAGCCCGGCCCCTATTCGGCCGAGCACGAGGGCGGCGTCATGCAGTTCGTCGAATGGTACTGCAATTTCATGCAGAACCGCCTGCAAGGCGACGTCGCTCCTCTTTCGCGGGTGGCATGACCATGGAAATGGGCTCTTCCTTCCGCCATTTCGATGAGCTTCATCCGTGGATCGATCGGCAGCATCTGCTCGAATGCATATCGGCCGTGGTCGAGACTGCGGACGTGATGACCTTCACCTTCCGCTCGGACAAGCCGGCCTGGTTCCGCTACCTGCCGGGGCAGTTCGTCACGCTGGAACTGCCCGTCGGCGAGGAACCGGTGATGCGCACCTACACGCTGTCATCCTCTCCGTCCCGCCCGCTCTCGGTTGCCGTCACCGTCAAGGCGCAGCCGGACAGCACCGGCACGCGCTGGATGTTCGACAATCTGAAGCCGGGCACGAGGCTGAAGGCGCTCGGGCCGCTCGGCGATTTCAGCTTCGTTCGCCATCCGGGGGATAAATACCTGTTTATCTCGGCCGGCTCGGGTGTCACGCCGATGATGTCGATGACGCGCTGGATGGCGGACTGCGCGCCGGACACGGACATCACCTTCATTTCCTGCGCGCGTAGGCCGGAGGACCTCCTGTTTCGTTCCGAGCTGGAGGTTCTCGCCCGCCAGATGCGGCGGTTCAATCTTGGTTTTCTCGTCGAAGGCCATGAGGCGCGCCATGGCTGGCATGGGCTACGCGGTCGCATAGATGCGACAAAATTGCCTCTGCTCGCGCCGGACTTCCTGGAGAGGACGGTGTTTTGCTGCGGGCCTGAGCCCTTCATGCGCGGCGTCAGGGAGATGCTGAAGGGTGCTGGCTTCGATATGGCGCGCTATCACGAGGAGAGCTTCCAGCCAGCCGCCGCACCCGCGGCAGAGGAGCTTGCGGTGCGCGCCGGGGCGGGGGTTTCGGCGGAGGCGGCTCGGGTGACCTTCACCATGAGCGGCAAGGACGTGACGGTGGTGCCTGGCCAGACGATCCTGCAGGCCGCCCGCGCCAACGGCGTCCGGATCGGTGCGGCCTGCGAGGGCGGCATCTGCGGCACATGTCGCGTGATGAAGGTCGCCGGCGATGTCGAGATGAACCACAATGGCGGCATTCTCGATGACGAGATCGAAGAGGGCTACATCCTTGCCTGCTGCTCTCGGCCGATTGGTGACGTCCAGATCGAGGCGTGACGGGCGGGTCTGTCAGCGCCGCTCGGTCTGATCGGGCAGGTGCACTTCGGCAGCTCTGACCGCGATCGAGCCGGTAACGGTCCTGTCGACGCCGCTGCCCGACTTGCTCTCGGCCGTCGCGCGGCTGACGAGCAAGGCAGGCCGCTCGAGGGAAGCTACCGCCCTGGCGCTGGCCGTCGGCGCTGTCCCGCGCGTCGCCGCCGCGACCACGGTCAACACCGGCGGTTTCTCGGGCAGAAGGGCGCCTTGCGGCCAGACGGCCCTCAGCGCGGACGCCGGCATCGCCGCGACATTCACGTCGATGTCGTCAAGCGTGCCGGGCACACGGTAGGGGCAGCGCCGCTTGCCGCAATTGTGCGACGAGGAGAATTGCCAGAGGGCATAGCCGTCCCAGTTCCCCATCGGAAAAACCTTGCGGATGTCCGGCTTGTAGCGGGCGTACCAGAGCGGAAGACGCGACAGCAGCCGGTGCTTGTAGCGGTTGGCGGCGATGTATTTCGCGGTGATGTGATTGGTGTAAAGGATCGGATAGCGGCCGGTGCGGGCCTTGATATGCCCGGCGAAGATGGCCGCGTCTTCCAGCGACATGTATTTTTCCGGGTCGATCCCCTCTATGTCGAGGACCATCACCTCGTCGTCGCGCGGATTGGCGTAGTCGAGGAAATGATTGGCCTGATCGACAGGATTGCCGGGCCGGGCCAAATGATAGGCGCCCCAGAGCAGGCCGTACGCGCGCGCGATCATTCGGCGCGTCTGGTAGAGCTCGCGGCTGACGGCGTACTTCCGCCACATCGTCTTGCAATGGGCGACCGTGTCGCCGCCATGGTCTCCGGTGCAGGAGAAGCTCTCGGGCAGGCCGTCGGAGGCTTTGGCGATGAACCCGGCGATGCGCTTGTCCTTCAGCAGCGCTTCCCAGTCGATGCTGTTCATCTCATAGGCATCGACGATGATGGCGTTCTGCCGCTGCTTCCAGGGTTCGAGATCACGCGCGTGAACATTCGCCGCCGCGAAGGTCAGACCCAGAAGGGCCGCCAGGCGCAAGATCGTCCCCGAGATCGAGAGTCCCCGCTTTTCCATCCACTGAGATTGCCGACACTAGCGTTAAAAGGTCGTAAATCTCAGCCCCGTGTCGATCCTGCGCGAAACGATCGCTCCTGTACACAGACCTGCGGCAGAAGCGTCATGCGTAAGTTCGGCTCAGGATTGTGATGTTGCAGGTGGCCGGCACGGTTCATCTTTCGACCCTTGCTCCAGTGGCAAAGGCGCAATCGCCGGCTGCATGTTCCAGAAATAGGGAACAAGACCCGCTACTTATGCGTTCAACACGCCGTTGATTTCCGGCTTTCGGTCATGGAGGAAACCATGAAGACAATGACTGGCAAGTGGCTCTCGGCGGCGTTCGCAGCCTTGTTGCTGGGGACGTCCGCCGCACCGTCGCAGGCGTTCACACCCACGCCTTCAAGGATCGAAGCTGAGAGCAATGTAACCGACGTTCAATATCGGCCGCGCGGATATTATCGCTACGGTGACCGCTATTATTACAACGGCTATCGCGGCTATCGTTACTATCGTCCCGGCTATCGCTATCACGATGGCTGGTGGTACCCGGGAGGGGCCTTCGGCACTGGCGTGATTATCGGTGGGCCGATCGTCCGTCCACCGATCGCCCGCCCGCCGGTTGCTCGCTACGGCAACAGGCACGTCGAATGGTGCTACGCGCGCTATCGGTCCTACAGGGCCTATGACAACACCTATCAACCCTATGGCGGCCCGCGTCGGCAGTGCTACTCGCCCTACAGCTAAAATCGGCTTGCAGGCCGACGAGAAGGCAGGTCGGAAGTGATTCCGGCCTTTGGATGAGGCTGGAAGACCGGTCCGCATCCTTCCGCAACGGCGTGCTACAGAATGCCGATGCGACGGAGAATGAGCCAGGCAAGGCCCATTGAAAAGGCGATGATCAACGCCGCGTAGAGTGTCCCGCTTCCATCGGCGAAGGGCAGGGCTCCCGTATTCATGCCGAAGAAGCCGGTCACCAGTGTCGGCGGCAAAAGGAACGCTGTCATCAGCGACAGGATGTAGAGATGCCGGTTTGTCTCCGAGGAAATCTTGCTGTCGATTTCCTCATGGAGAAGCCTCGCGCGCTCCTGGAGCGCGAAGACATCCCGGTCAACCGCCTCCAGCCGATCGGAGAGCCGCTCGGCCGCGTCGATGAAACCCGGCGGCACCTCATCCTCCTCCGACGCTCCGGCCCGCCGCAACAGGGCGAGAATGGTCCGCAGGTGCCGATGCAGCCGCACCACGGTCCTGCGCAGCGGTGCCAGCCCTGGCTGCTGCCTGTGGCCAGCCTCTCCGTAGACGTGATCCTCGATGACATTCAACTCTTCGGTCAGTTCCAGGACGAGGGTGATCAACGTTCTCTGGAACTCGACAACCAGCATTTCGAAGAGGTCGATCGGCCGGTTGCATTTGGTGCTCTTCTCGACGGCCGCCTTCACCCGGTCGATGCTGCGTAACGGATGCAGCCGCGTCGTGATGATGATCTTGTCACTGACCGCGAAATGCAGCCAGCCGATCGTTTTCGTGACCTCGTCGAACGTGCGCTCGAAATCCACCAGCGTCCCGTGGACGACGTCCTCGGAAACGGTAATTGCGGCCTGTGTGTCGTGACTCGTCAGCGTGGCAATCGCTGCCTGCGGTAGGTTGCTGATGCGTTCGATCAACCCGGGCGTGCGCGCATCGCTGAGCGCCAGATGCAGCCAGACCCAGCCGTCGCCGCCAGACAGGTTGTCGATCGAAGAGTCGGCCGCGATGCGCTGGCATCGGCTCTCCCCCGGTATGAAGCGGTAGGCCCAGACAAGGCCCGGTATCTCGGGAGAAATCAAGTTCATCTCAGCGCCTTGGCCTGACCGAAATGAGGTAAAGTGTGAGCGGGCAATCCGGACTCGGCTTCTAATCGCCGTCGATGACAGTTTTGTTACACGCCTGCGCAATGCGAGCCGAACGCAATTGACGTTGACGTATACGTAAAAATCAATAGTGTCGGTTCGAAGAAGGACGCGCGGTCGACGATGGCAATGGCTGCACGGGGAGGACCATCATGTACAAAGCACCGGTCGACGAGATCGCATTCACACTGAAGCACGTAGCCGGCATGGCCGAGGCCTTGGATGCCGGTGTTTTCGGTGAACTGGGCGAGGATCTGGTCGATGCAATCCTCGCGGAAGCCGGGCGCTTTGCGACGGAAGAGGTGGCCCCTCTTGGCGATATCGGTGATCGGCAGGGCGCACGGCTCGTCGACGGTGCGGTCAAGACGCCGGAAGGCTGGCGCGATCTCTATCACAACTGGATCGGCGGCGGCTGGAACGGACTGACGGCGCCGGAAGCCTTCGGCGGGCAAAACCTGCCGCACATGCTGCACGTCGCCGCGATGGAGATGTGGAACGCCGGCTCGATGGCGTTCGCGCTTGGCCCGACGCTGACCATGGGCGCCATCGAAGCCTTGGAGAAGCACGGCTCGGAAGCCCTGAAGGCGACATATCTCGCGAAAATGGTCTCGGGCGAGTGGACCGCCACGATGAACCTGACGGAGCCGCATGCCGGTTCGGATCTCGGCGTGCTCAAGACTCGGGCCGAGCGTCGCGACGACGGCAGTTATCGCATCTTCGGCCAGAAGATTTTCATCACCTGGGGCGAGCACGACTTTACCGACAACATCGTCCATCTGGTGTTGGCGCGCCTGCCGGACGCGCCCGCCGGCACGAAGGGCATTTCGCTGTTTCTCGTGCCGAAATTCCTTGTCAACGCCGACGGCTCGCTCGGTGCCCGTAACGACCTCTTCTGTCATTCGCTCGAGCACAAGCTCGGCATTCACGGTTCGCCCACCTGCACGATGATCTATGGTGACGGCAAGTTCGGCGATGAAAAAGGTGCGATCGGCTATCTGATCGGCGAGGAGAACCGTGGGCTCGCCTGCATGTTCACGATGATGAACAACGCCCGGTTGGCCGTCGGCATGCAGGGGGTCGCGATCGCCGATGCCGCCACCCAGAAGGCGATCACCTATGCCAAGGAACGCACGCAGGGCCGGGCGCCCGGCTGGAGCGGCGAGGGCATGAGTCCGATCATTGAGCATCCGGATGTCGCCCAGATGCTTCTGACGATGAAGGCGCTGACACAGGGGTCGCGCGCGATCGCCTATGCCTGCGCCCACGCAGTCGACATGGCACATGCCAGCAAAGGCGACCAAGCCCGTCATTGGCAGGAGCGTTCGAGTCTGCTGACACCGATCGCAAAGTCCTTCGCCACCGATGCCGGTGTTGACGTCGCCTCCTTGGGCATCCAGGTGCATGGCGGCATGGGCTTCATCGAGGAGACAGGCGCCGCCCGCTACCTGCGCGATGCCCGCATCGCGCCGATCTATGAAGGCACCAACGGTATCCAGGCGATCGATCTCGTCACCCGCAAACTGCGTTTGTCCGATGGCGCCCATGTGCGCGGACTCATTGCCGAACTGAGCGAGATCGCCGCCGCCGTCGGATCCACCAACAGGAAGGGTTTCGGCGAGACGGCGGTGCGGCTCGATGCTGCGATCGGCGATCTCGCCGACGCGAGCGAATGGCTGCTTGCTGCGCTGGAAGGCGGAAAGCTCACCGACGCGCTGTCCGGTGCCACCGCCTATCAGCGCCTCTTCGGGCTGGTGCTGACCGGCGCCTATCTCGCCAAGGGTGGCCTGGCGCAGGCAGGCGACGGAAAACAAGATGCGCGCATCGCGCTCTGCCGGTTCGCGGCGGAGAACCTGCTCGCAGAAACAGGCGCGCTCAAGGACCGCGTCGTCGGTGGCGCGGAAAGCCTTGCGGCCGCGCGCGCCGCTCTCGTTTGAGGGGGAACTCATGACCGATCATGTGCTTGTCGAACGCCCGGAGGCCTTGCCCGGCGTCCAGGTCATCCGTTTCAACCGCCCGGAAAAGAAGAACGCCATCACGCGCGAGATGTACGCCAAGATGACCAAGGCGTTGACGGTCGCAGGAACCGATCCGGCTGTCCGGGCCACGGCCTTCCTCGGCTCCGAAGGATGCTTCTCCGCCGGAAACGACATGGCCGATTTTCTCGCCTTTGCAATGGGCGGCACGATGGGGACCGAGGTACTCGATTTCCTGCTGGCGCTCGCGGGCGCGAAAAAGCCGGTTGTATCCGGCGTCGACGGTCTGGCGATCGGCATCGGCACGACCATCCATCTCCATTGCGACTTGACTGTTGCTTCGGCACGTTCGGTCTTCAAGACCCCCTTCGTCGACCTTGCGCTCGTGCCTGAGGCCGCATCCAGCCTGATCGCGCCGCGCATCATGGGGCACCAGCGTGCCTTCGGGCTTCTCGCCGCTGGAGAACCTCTAGCGGCCACCGATGCCTTGCAGGCCGGGCTGATCTGGAAGGTCGTTGGCCCGGAAGCGGTGGAGGAAGAGACGCTCTCGCTCGCGGCGCGCCTTGCCAGGAAGCCGCCGGAAGCGCTGCGCATTGCGCGTGATCTCATTCGTGGGGATCGAAGTGATGTGCTCGCCCGTATCGACGAGGAGGCTCAGCACTTCGCAGCGCAGTTGAAGAGTGCGGAAGCGCGCGCGGCCTTCGAAGCCTTCATGCGCCGCTAAAGCGCGTCGCGTTCAATCGGACGCGCAAAGGTCGCTGTAGCACTTTGAATTGCTGCATGATTTTGTCCTTAAATCGATTCCGATTTGAGGAATCATGCAGTAGTTCCGCGGCGATTTAGAGCCGCCTCCGATTGCCGCGGACATCCTGAATTTGCATACGTCAATTTTAATTGGTTCTTAAATAGCAGCCGCTAGAGTCTGTCAGACCTACGTTGAAACGTATCCTGCATGCCTGAGATAGGCGGCGCATTCGTGCGGGCTGAACGCCTTGAGAGCTTCGCCGACGCGCCGCCATGTCGCCTCGACGCTACGCTCGTCGGCCTTGCGCAGCAGGGTCTTGAGTTTGGCGAACATCATCTCGATCGGATTGAGGTCGGGGCTGTAGGGCGGCAGGAAGAACAGATGGGCGCCGGCGTCGCGGATGGCGCTGCGCGCCGGCTTGCCCTTGTGGCTGCCGAGATTGTCGAGGATGACGATATCCCCGGGGTTGAGGGTTGGCGCCAGGCATTGCTCGACCCAGGCGGTGAAGGCAATGCCGTTGATCGGGCCGTCGAGCACGAAGGGTGCGACGATGCGGTCGTGACGCAGCCCGGCGAGGAAGGTCAGCGTCTTCCAATGGCCATGCGGTATTCTGGCGATCAGCGGCTGGCCGCGCTGACACCAGCCGCGGCTGCGCGTCATGTTGGTTTTGACCCAGGTTTCGTCAACGAACACCAGGCGGCGCGGATCAAGTCGATGTTGATGGGTCTTCCAGCGGCTTCGGAAGCGCGCCACCTTCGGCCTGTCCTGCTCGCTGGCGATCAGCGTTTTTTTTAAATGTCTTGCCTTCGCGGCGCAGAAACCGCCAAACGGTGTCATGCGAGACATCGATCCCGGCCGCCTTCAGATCGGCGGCAAGCGCCCGCACCGTCCAATCGGTTTTGGCCGCCAGTCGGCGGTGAACCTCATCGGCCGCCGCGCCCCGCAGCATGGGTTTGACATGGCCCCCCATCTTGGCCGGCGCCAAACCGCGGCCGGACCGGTCGAGCTGGCCGATCCGCACCGCCGTCGCCGCCGATATCCCAAAGCGCAAGGCGGCCGCCCGCACCGTCATGCCTCCGGCCAAAGCGGCGGCGACGCGCTGGCGTAAATCAAGAGAAAGAGGTCGCGCCATCATTGCTGGCCTCCTCACCAGCAATGATCTTGAATCACAATCCCAACAAAAAGGGAATCC
>NZ_WITC01000035.1 GCF_009601505.1 Sinorhizobium terangae | reverse complement strand
TAGAGTCTGTCAGACCTACGTTGAAACGTATCCTGCATGCCTGAGATAGGCGGCGCATTCGTGCGGGCTGAACGCCTTGAGAGCTTCGCCGACGCGCCGCCATGTCGCCTCGACGCTACGCTCGTCGGCCTTGCGCAGCAGGGTCTTGAGTTTGGCGAACATCATCTCGATCGGATTGAGGTCGGGGCTGTAGGGCGGCAGGAAGAACAGATGGGCGCCGGCGTCGCGGATGGCGCTGCGCGCCGGCTTGCCCTTGTGGCTGCCGAGATTGTCGAGGATGACGATATCCCCGGGGTTGAGGGTTGGCGCCAGGCATTGCTCGACCCAGGCGGTGAAGGCAATGCCGTTGATCGGGCCGTCGAGCACGAAGGGTGCGACGATGCGGTCGTGACGCAGCCCGGCGAGGAAGGTCAGCGTCTTCCAATGGCCATGCGGTATTCTGGCGATCAGCGGCTGGCCGCGCTGACACCAGCCGCGGCTGCGCGTCATGTTGGTTTTGACCCAGGTTTCGTCAACGAACACCAGGCGGCGCGGATCAAGTCGATGTTGATGGGTCTTCCAGCGGCTTCGGAAGCGCGCCACCTTCGGCCTGTCCTGCTCGCTGGCGATCAGCGTTTTTTTTAAATGTCTTGCCTTCGCGGCGCAGAAACCGCCAAACGGTGTCATGCGAGACATCGATCCCGGCCGCCTTCAGATCGGCGGCAAGCGCCCGCACCGTCCAATCGGTTTTGGCCGCCAGTCGGCGGTGAACCTCATCGGCCGCCGCGCCCCGCAGCATGGGTTTGACATGGCCCCCCATCTTGGCCGGCGCCAAACCGCGGCCGGACCGGTCGAGCTGGCCGATCCGCACCGCCGTCGCCGCCGATATCCCAAAGCGCAAGGCGGCCGCCCGCACCGTCATGCCTCCGGCCAAAGCGGCGGCGACGCGCTGGCGTAAATCAAGAGAAAGAGGTCGCGCCATCATTGCTGGCCTCCTCACCAGCAATGATCTTGAATCACAATCCCAACAAAAAGGGAATCCTGTTTCGATTCAGCTTAACGCTGACCGACTCTAAAGCGCGTCGCATTCAATTGGAGCTACGCGACGCGCTTTAAGTTCTTTGGTTGCATGCATGTCGTTGTCCCGATACCGCTGCACACTTTCGGGCGACAAGCATTAGTCTAGAGGGACTTCGACAGGCCGATCTTCTCCAGATCGGTCTCCAGGATTGGATCGAAATCGAGCTTCCGCCAAAGCTGTCGATATCCAAGGTTCTGATAGAGCCGAAGGGCTCGTTCGTTTGCTGCAGCGACGTGGATCCGCGCCTCGGTGTGTCCCCGCTCAGCGATTTGCGCTTCAAGCGCAGCTATGAGAGCCGATCCGGCACCCCGCCCTTCAAAGGCGGGGGATACCCAAATATCGCTGATCGTGTCGTCTTCGTGCTCGCAAGCGCCGAGGCCGGCGAGTTCGCCATCGATTTCGGCGATCAACACACGCGAGCCAAGTTCCCTGAGGAAAGAAAGGAACGGGTTGCTTCGTTCGATCTTCACGGCAACTGGCGCCGGCACAAGCGGCTTTATTCCCTTGCACCAGGCGGATAGACCAATCTGAGCAAGAGCTTCCATCTCGTGTGGCATGGCGGAGCGGATTACCGGCATTTCGGATTTTCCTTGTGAAACGATTAGGGCTTGGCTCGCCTAGAAGGCGAGCCGCAGGTCCCTGCGCCCTTCCATGACGTACTGATCTTATTGGCCTTTCGCCCGCTGTCCAAACGGCATTTGCGGCTCCGGCATTTACCATGGCGGCAGCGCCGACTACTCGAACCCGGTCTTCGAGCGCCTGTTTGCATTGTCTTCGCCGTCGAGTCGCATTATCTGACTTTGAAGACATTTCATGAGGAGTCCGAAGAATGCGGAACGACGACGAACAGGAAGAAAAGAAGACCGAATTGCCGCTCGGCAAGGAAACGGAGGCGAACCTTTTCAAGTCGCGTTCGATTTTCATCTACGGGACGATCACGCAGGAACTGGCGCAGAAGGTTTGCTCGCAGCTCGTGGCGCTCGCTTCCGCCAGCGATGACGATATCCGCATCTTCGTCAATTCTCCCGGCGGCCACGTCGAGTCCGGCGACAGCATTCACGACATGATCAAGTTCGTGAAACCAAAGGTCTGGACGATCGGCACCGGCTGGGTAGCCTCCGCCGGTGCTCTGATCTATGTCGGTCCGCCGAAGGAGCGGCGCCTTTGCCTGCCGAACACGCGCTTCCTGCTGCACCAACCGTCCGGCGGCACACGCGGCATGGCCTCCGATATCGAGATCCAGGCACGCGAAATCCTCAAGATGAACGAGCGCCTGAACAAGATCTTCTCCGCAGCAACCGGCCAGCCGGTCGAAAAGATCGCCAAGGATACCGACCGTGACTATTGGCTCGGAGCGGAAGAAGCGAAGGAATACGGGCTCGTTTCGCGGATCATCACGTCGATCGCCGACGTCTGAGCGCGATAGGGCACAATCACACGAAAGGCATCGGCCGCGCGCCGGTGCCTTTTTCTTTTCTTTGCTCTCGCATTCGCGGGTGAAGCGGCTCCGGCTATATCGGCGCCGTCTCCCTTGCCCCGCCGCGCCAAGCCGTGTATAGGCTTTCCCCATGAAACAGGCCAAGGCACACAAGATCGCAGCGATCTTCCCCGGACACGATGACAATCGTGCGCCGTCTCGCGCCTTCGCCTCGCTTCTTCTTCTCGGCCTTATTCGCGGTTGCCGGGTTCGCTGAGGAGCGCCCGGCGGCCGAAAAGCCTAGCCGGCAGATGCTCCTCGAATCCCAAGAGTGCTGAAACAAAAGGCACGGCCCCGCGGCGTTAGCGATCGCAATGTCTCCGATGATCGGCTATTGCATCTGGCAAGCCACGCTCCAGTGACGAAGAGAAGCTGCACATGATTCTGAAATCGCATTCCATCAAAACCGGCATGCCCGAGGCGGCGGTGAAATATCAGCCTTACCCGCAGATCGCGCTGACGGACCGGACCTGGCCGTCCAAGACCATCACGCAAGCGCCGATCTGGTGCTCGGTGGATCTGCGCGATGGCAATCAGGCGTTGGTCGATCCGATGGGGCACGACCGCAAGTCGCGTATGTTCCATCTGCTGGTCGACATGGGCTTCAAGGAAATCGAGATAGGTTTCCCGTCCGCCTCGCAGACCGACTTCGACTTCGCACGCTGGTGTGTGGAGGAGGGCAATGTCCCCGACGATGTATCCCTGCAGGTGCTGGTGCAATGCCGGCCGGAACTGATCACCCGCACGTTCGAGGCGCTGCGCGGTGCCCATAGGCCGATCGTTCATTTCTACAATTCGACCAGCGAGTTGCAGCGCCGCGTGGTGTTCGGCAAGGACGTCGCCGGCATCAAGCAGATCGCGACCGATGCCGCCAAGATGATCACCGACATGGCGGCGAAGGCCGGCGGCGGCTATCGCTTCGAATATTCGCCGGAAAGTTTTACGGGCACCGAGCTCGAAGTGGCGCTGGAGATCTGCAACGCGGTCACCGAAATCGTAAGGCCGTCGCCGGACAACAAGCTGATCATCAATCTGCCCTCGACTGTCGAAATGGCGACACCGAACATCTACGCCGACCAGATCGAGTGGATGTGCCGCAATCTCGACAATCGCGAAAACCTGATCATCTCGCTGCATCCGCACAATGACCGCGGTACCGGCGTCGCCGCAACGGAGTTGGCCCTGATGGCAGGCGCCGACCGCGTCGAGGGAACGCTCTTCGGCAATGGCGAGCGCACCGGCAACGTCGATGTGGTGACGCTGGCCCTGAATATGTTCACGCAGGGCGTCGACCCAATGCTCGACTGCTCGGACATCGTGCGGATCAAAGAAGTCTACGAATATTCGAACCAGATGGTCATTCCCGAGCGCCACCCCTACGTCGGCGAACTCGTCTACACGGCTTTCTCCGGATCGCACCAGGACGCGATCAACAAGGGTATGAAGGCGATCAAGCAGGCCAACAAGCCGCTCTGGGAAGTGCCTTATCTGCCGATCGACCCGCGTGATGTCGGCCGCAGCTACGAGGCGATCATCCGCATCAACTCCCAGTCCGGCAAGGGCGGGATCGCCTATATTCTGCAGGAAGACTACGGCATCAACCTGCCGCGTAACCTGCAGGTCGAGTTCCGCGAGGACATCCAGCGCATCACCGACGAAGAGGGCAAGGAGCTGCCGTCGAAGCGCATCCATGCCCGCTTCCTCGAGCGTTACGTGGAGCAGCCACACGCCCGGCTGAAATTCGTTGACCACCACACTTATCCGGTCGGTGAACACAAGGGCCTGCGCGTCGTTGCCGCGGAGATCACAGACAAGGGCGAGACCAAGCGGATCGAGGGCAAGGGCACCGGCCCGATCGACGGCTTCATCAATGCGCTGTCGATCTATCTCGGCATCGAGCTTTCGGTGGCCGACTACTCGGAGCACTCGCTGCAGCATGGTTCGAATGCCGCGGCCATTGCCTATGTCGAGGTCGAGTATCCCGGCGGCACGCTGTTCGGCGTGGGCATCAATACCAATATCGTCGCTGCCTCGCTGGAAGCGATCGTTTCGGCGGCCAACCGGGTGCTGGAGATGAAGGCGGTATAGGACCGCCAACATCAGCCTATGCAGAAAAGCCGCGCCGGTTCTCTTGGACCGCGCGGCTTTTTCGTTTTTAGAGTCTGTCAGACCTACGTTGAAACGTATCCTGCATGCCTGAGATAGGCGGCGCATTCGTGCGGGCTGAACGCCTTGAGAGCTTCGCCGACGCGCCGCCATGTCGCCTCGACGCTACGCTCGTCGGCCTTGCGCAGCAGGGTCTTGAGTTTGGCGAACATCATCTCGATCGGATTGAGGTCGGGGCTGTAGGGCGGCAGGAAGAACAGATGGGCGCCGGCGTCGCGGATGGCGCTGCGCGCCGGCTTGCCCTTGTGGCTGCCGAGATTGTCGAGGATGACGATATCCCCGGGGTTGAGGGTTGGCGCCAGGCATTGCTCGACCCAGGCGGTGAAGGCAATGCCGTTGATCGGGCCGTCGAGCACGAAGGGTGCGACGATGCGGTCGTGACGCAGCCCGGCGAGGAAGGTCAGCGTCTTCCAATGGCCATGCGGTATTCTGGCGATCAGCGGCTGGCCGCGCTGACACCAGCCGCGGCTGCGCGTCATGTTGGTTTTGACCCAGGTTTCGTCAACGAACACCAGGCGGCGCGGATCAAGTCGATGTTGATGGGTCTTCCAGCGGCTTCGGAAGCGCGCCACCTTCGGCCTGTCCTGCTCGCTGGCGATCAGCGTTTTTTTTAAATGTCTTGCCTTCGCGGCGCAGAAACCGCCAAACGGTGTCATGCGAGACATCGATCCCGGCCGCCTTCAGATCGGCGGCAAGCGCCCGCACCGTCCAATCGGTTTTGGCCGCCAGTCGGCGGTGAACCTCATCGGCCGCCGCGCCCCGCAGCATGGGTTTGACATGGCCCCCCATCTTGGCCGGCGCCAAACCGCGGCCGGACCGGTCGAGCTGGCCGATCCGCACCGCCGTCGCCGCCGATATCCCAAAGCGCAAGGCGGCCGCCCGCACCGTCATGCCTCCGGCCAAAGCGGCGGCGACGCGCTGGCGTAAATCAAGAGAAAGAGGTCGCGCCATCATTGCTGGCCTCCTCACCAGCAATGATCTTGAATCACAATCCCAACAAAAAGGGAATCC
>NZ_WITC01000034.1 GCF_009601505.1 Sinorhizobium terangae | reverse complement strand
CGTAAGCGCGGAATTCCCCGCACCTGTTCATAGACGTGGCAGTGAGGGATTCTGTGTCCACAACGGAGACTGTGGACACATGACATTGGATGGCGCGGGAAGATCAGGGCCGCTTCGAGTGGTTCGGGTTCTTGGCAACGGTAAGCGACGATTTGATCCGGTTGAGAAGGAGCGCTTGGTTGATGCGGCCCTTGAGCCGGGAGTATCGATTGCAGGGCTTGCGCTTTCGCACGGAGTCAACGCCAATCAGTTGCGCAACTGGGTGGCGCTCCGCCGACGCCGGCAAGCGACCGAGACGGAATTGACGGTTATGTCGAACAGCGCGCCGCCGGCCTTCGTTCCGGTGGTTGCGGCAGTGCCGACTGTGCGGCCGCCGGCCCCGTCGGCTCGGCCGACATCGCCACGGCTGCGGTTAAAGGCGTCGCTCCCGAACGGTGTGCGGCTTGAGCTGGAAGATGCGGATGCTGAGGTTTTGTCGGCGATGATCGAAGCGTTGGGGCGTTGCGATGTTCCGGCTGGCTGATGATCTGCGCGTCTATCTTCACCGGGAGCCGATCGACTTTCGTGCGGGGATCAACAGCCTTGCGATCCTGGTGGAGCAGTCAATGGGCCTCAACCCGTTCGAGCGCGCGGTGTTCGCCTTCTGCAATCGTCGCAGAACCCGGATGAAATTGCTGTTCTTCGATCGGTCTGGCTTTGTGCTCATGTTGAAGGCGCTGACGGAAGACAAGTTCCGCTGGCCTTTACGGCAGGAGACGGTGGTGCCGCTCGATGCCGAGCAACTGCACTGGTTGCTCGACGGCATTGATCTCGACGCGATGGTGCGCCATCCGGTGCGGCAATATGAATTTGTCGGCTGAACTTTGCCGTTGACGTAAGGGAACGGCTCAGATTCAAGACTATAATGACTCGAAGCGGCACCCCTGATGTTGCGGAATTGATGGCGCTTTTGGCGGCGAATGCTGCCGAAATCGCCGCGCTGAAGGCCGAGAAGGATATCCTTGCGCAGCGCGTCTTCAAGCTTGAAGAAGAACTGGCGCTGGCGCAGTTGCATCGTTTTGCGCCTCGCAGCGAAAAGCACATGGATCGCATCTTCAACGAGGCCGAGCAGGCTGCCCTTGAGGGGGACGAGGACAGCGAAGACGCCGATGATGCCGTCGCTCTACCGGACACGGGATTGGCGGAGATCGAAAAGCCGGAGGGCAAGAAACCCGGCCGCAGGCCATTGCCGGCGAACCTGCCGCGCCAGCGCGTCGAATATGACCTTGCCGACGACCAGAAGGTCTGTCCGTGCTGCAGCCACCCGATGCATCGCATGGGCGAGCTCGTTACCGAGCAGCTTCACATCGAGGTGAAGGCCACGGTTCTGCAGAATGCGCGAGCCAAATATGCGTGCCGTAACTGTGACCGCACCGGGATCAGCACGCCTGTTATCATCGCGCCGATGCCGAAGCAGCCCCTTCCGGGTAGCATCGCCACGGCCTCAACGCTGGCCTTCGCGCTCGTTCATAAATATGTCGACGGCACGCCGCTCTATCGTTTGGCGCAGGCCTTCGAGCGCGCCGGGGTTCCTGTCAGCCGCGGCGCTTTGGGCCACTGGGTGATCGGTTCGAGCGAAAAACACCTGTCTCGTATCTATGACAGGCTGAAGCTGCGGCTTCGATCGCAGACCGTCATTCATGGCGACGAGACCACAGTCCAGGTGCTGAAGGAAGCGGGCAAGGAAGCGACCAGCACGTCGTATATGTGGGCCTTTCGCAGCGGCGAGGACAGTAAACAGCCGATCGTGCTGTTCGATTATCAGCCCGGCCGCGGACAAGAGCATCCGCAGGCCTTCCTTGGCGACTACCGCGGCATCCTGATGAGTGACGGTTATCAGGCCTGGCGCACGTTGAAAGGCGCCACGCATGTCGGGTGCATGGCCCATGCCAGGCGGAAGTTTGTCGATGCTCTCAAGGCGCGCAAGAAACCCGGCGGGCCGCCGGCGCAGGCCATCAAGTTCTTCGACCAGCTCTACCGGATCGAAAGGCAGGTGCGGGACGAGAGGCCGGATGACGGTGAACCACAGGCCGACTACATGCGCCGCTTTCGCCAGAAACACAGCGTCCCGGTCCTGAACGCACTCAAGGCGTGGCTCGACGCGATCGCTCCAAAGGTCGTGCCCGACACCAAGCTTGGCGATGCCGTCTCCTATACGCGCAATCAATGGGAATATCTGACCCGCTATACCGACGACGGTAGGATGCCGATTGATAACAATTTACTCGAGCGCGACATTAGAATTTTTGCCACCGGCCGAAAATCGTGGTTGTTCAGCGACACCGTCGATGGAGCCAAGGCCAGCGCCGTCACCTATAGCCTGATGTTGACCTGTCGCGCCTGTGGCGTCGAACCATTCGCGTGGTTGCGCCACGTCCTAACCGAACTGCCGCAGCGTCCCGACAACGCCGACATCGATGACCTGCTACCATTCAACTTCAAAAGGCAGCCTGCCTGACCGCCGGCTCAAGCCCACTTATAACGCGCAGCGAAATGCGCGCTTACACTATGACCGCCCTCAGAAGCAGGCCGACGACGCCGCGATCGTGGAAACGATGTTCACGATCTGCGACGGGTTCGAGTTCTACGGCTACCGTCGCGTCGGCGCCGCCCTGCGTCAACAGGGCTTGGTCATGAACCATAAGAAGATCAGGCGCCTGATGCGCGCGCACGATCTGCAGCCCAAGGTTCGGCGGCGCTTCATTGCCACCACCGACAGCGACCATGACGGCCCGATCTTCCCCAATCTGGCAAAGGACGTCGTGCCGAGCGGTCCAAATCAGCTTTGGGTCGCCGACATAACCTATGTGGCTGTACCGGGCCGCTTCGTTTACGTCGCCATCGTTCTCGACGCGTGGTCGCGCTTGCTCGTCGGATACGCCATCGGCCGCTCGATCGACTCGCGCCTCACGACCAAAGCCCTGATGGCGGCCATCGACCGCAGAACGCCGCCGCCAGGCTTGATCCATCATTCCGACCGAGGCGGCCAAGGCGGATTCAAGCGGTCGTCGCAACACCTGAACGAAGGAGGTTGCGATGGGCATTGGAAAGCGACGATCACACCGTTCTGGACGGGCGCCGTTGCCGTCACCGGGACGTCCGCCAGTGGCGGGGCGATCTGAACTCCAGCGATTCTGGTTGGGGATAGCGCAGGGGCTGACCAGCGAAGATGCTGCGCTGGCGGCTGGTATGTCGCAGCCTGTTGGAACCAGATTGTTCCGACAGGCGGGCGGCATGGCACCAGCGATGTTCAGATCTTCCACCAAGCCGCCGTCAGAGCGATACCTTGCGTTTGCGGAACGGGAGGAGATCGCACTTCTTCGCGTTCAGGGCCTTTCGAGACGCGAGATCGGACGCCGACTTGGCCGATCCACCTCGACCATCTCCCGTGAGCTACGACGCAATGCCGCGACGCGCAGCGGCGGGCGGGAATATCGTGCATCGACAACCCAATGGCACGCCGATCGATCGGCCCGTCGGCCCAAACCGACCAAGCTTGCGCTCCACACAACCTTGCGCACTTATGTGGAGCAGCGACTGGCCGGCGTCGTCATGTCCCCAAGTGGCGCCGCCGTTCCTGGCCCGGCCGTTCGGTGGAAGGGCCGCCGGCACGGTCCGAGAAAGGATCGGCGATGGGCCAGGGCTTGGAGCCCGGAGCAGATCGCCCGACGCTTGCCGATCGACTTCCCGGACGACAAGACGATGCGCATCAGCCACGAAGTTCTATCGAGCTCTCTTCGTTCAGGGTCGGGGAGCGCTACGCCGCGAACTGTCGGCCTGCTTGCGAACGGGGCGCGTGCTGCGGGTCCGCAGGACCCGCGTACGCAGTCGAGGTAAGAGCCCTGACAGCGCGGCACCAACGAGAACACCAATGGGCTGCTGCGTCAGTACTTCCCGAAGCGCACCGAGCTCAGCGTCCACAGCGCCGACGAGATCGCCGCCGTGGCCGCGGCCCTTAATGCCCGACCGAGAAAAACCCTTCCCTGGAAAACGCCGGCAGAGGCGCTTGACGAGTTGCTGTCGTGAGTGAACACATCGGTGTTGCGACGACCGCTTGAATCCGCCCAATACACCAGCGAGCAGTTCCAGGTTGATGGCCGACCACGACATCACGTGCTCGATGAGCCGGTCAGGCAACGTCTGGGACAATGCTGCGATGGAGAGCTTCTTCTCGTCGCTGAAAACCGAGCGGACAGCACGTAAGGTCTACAGGACGAGGGATGACGCCAGTGCGGACGTGTTCGATTACATCGAGTGCTTCTACAACCCTCGGCGACGGCACTCGACACTGGGCTATCTGAGCCCCGTCGAGTTCGAGGAGAAAGCTATGCTAGCTTAATTAACAGCGTGTCTGAAAAACCGGCAGCAGGCCAGTTTGCACGTAACCGCCCGGTTGTTACCGCGGAGATTTCGCTTTGATGCGAGCGATGAGTTCCTGGTCATCGACGAAGTCTTCGAGGAAGTCGTTCCATTCGTCAGCGGTGCGACGAGCATGGGCAAGCATTTGCCCCAGCTCTTCAATTCCGTTGCGGGTGAGCGAAGTTATTGCCTCGTCCGGCGCGGTGTAGACGCTGATGATGCTGCCGTAGCTCAGATTGTCATCGTTGCTGACGATCGCCTGAAGGAGCTCGGAATCTTCATCGAGCAATTTGGCGACGTAGTCGATGCTGAACACATGGGTCACGGTTGCCATCAGGCGGCCTCGGCGCAGGTGGCTATGACAGGTGCCCAGTTCCAGGGCAGCAGCTCATCGAGCCTATTGATCTTGTGATCGTGAATGCGGTCGAGCACGTCGGCCAGATAGGCCTGCGGATCGAGGCCGTTCATCTTGGCCGTCTCGATGATCGTCATGGCGCGTGCCAAGGTCTCCGCGCCGGTGTCAGCGCCAGCAAATAGCCAGTTCTTGCGCCCTACTCCAATTGGGCGCAGGGCCCGCTCGGCGGCATTGTTGTCGATGGCGACACGACCATCTTCCAGGAACAGGCAGAATGACGACCAGCGGCTCAGGCCATAACGGAAGGCTTGCGCCAAATCGCCTTTGCCCGGAATACGGGCCAGTTGCGCTTCGGCCCAGGCACGCAATGCTATGACCTTTGGCTTGCTCTGCTTCTGACGCGTAGCAAGACGGATATCGGCAGGCTGACCTGCAATCTCTCGCTCGATGTCGTAAAGCGCACCGATACGGTCGAGAGCCTCGCAGGCGATCTCGGATTTGTTCGATTTCCAGATATCGTGGAAGTCACGTCTCCAGTGCGCCCAGCATGAAGCCTCCCGGAAGCGGGATTGCCCCTCCGTGTCGGGTTCGTACAGTTTCCCGTAGCCTTTGTAGCCGTCTGCTTGAAGGATACCGCTCGCCTGCCTGAGGTGATGATGGACGTGCTCTTCTTTCCAGTCGGGAGCAAAGTAGTAGACAGCGCCCGGTGGAGCAGCACCCGCCCAAGGACGTTGATCGCGGACATACGTCCAGATCCTGCCCTTCTTCACGCCCTTGCCCAAACCTTTGTCCCTCCTCGAGCGATCCAGCACCCGGATCGGGGTATCATCGGCATGAAGAAGGTCGCTTCCCATGATCGCGGTCTCGATGCGCTCGATCAGCGGCTGCAGCACCCGCATGGCACGACCACACCAATCGACCAGCGTGCTGTCTGGGATGTCGACGCCCATGCGGGCGAAGATTTCGTTCAGCCGATACAGTGGCAGATGGTCGTCAAACTTTGAGACCAGGATGTAAGCCAGAAGGCCGGCACCCGCCATGCTGCCCGGTATTGGACGGCTAGGTGCTGGCAACTGCACCATCTTCTCGCAGCAACGGCAGGATTTCTTCAGCCGGGCGACCTCGATAACCTTCATCTGCGCGGCGATCATGTCGAGGATTTCGCTTACGTCTTCGCCCACAAGACGCAATTCACCGCCACAAGCGGGGCAACACGAGCCTGGATCCAGTTCTTTACGCTCGCGAACTGCCTTGTCCGACACGCGTGGGCGACGGCGCGTCACCGTCTGCTTTTGAGCATCCGTAGATGCGGCAACCTCATCAGCTTCGTCGATCGACCTGGTGCTGTTCTCCGACGCAGCGATCAACAGATCCTCCAGCGCCAATTCCAGCTGCTGGATTTCTCGCTCGATCTTTTCGGAGGACTTGCCAAAGACCTGTTTCTTCAGCTTGGCAATGCGAAGCCGCAAGGTCTGGATCAACTGGCCATGCGCCTGCAATGTCGCCGACATCTTCGCATTTTCCGCCTGCAAGGCGGCGATCATCGCCTTCAGGAAGGCGGGATCGTCGGGAAGATTTTGGCTCGCGTTCGACATGAGCCTGACTAGCATAAGCCAGGAGGAATGGCCATAAAAACAAGTAGATTCAGAGGGATAAAATCAACAGACGCGTGCCGGCGGCGCACCCCAGTTGGGTCGTCGCCAATCGATTCCCTCCCACAGCATGGCCAGTTGCGCCGACGTCAGCCGAGCCGTTCCATCGGCGGTCGACGGCCACGGAAAGCGGCCTCTCTGGAGGACCTTGTAATAAAGGCAGAAGCCCTGGCCATCAAAATAAAGGAGCTTCAAACGATCGCCACGTCGCCCCCGAAAGGCGAAGACCGCACCTCCTGTCGGCTTCTGGCGCAACACGTCCTGCGCAAGCGCAGCCAGACCTTCTATCCCCTTACGCATGTCGGTGGCTCCACAGGCAAGATAGACCCGAACCCCGGTCCCTGGTCCAATCATGCCGACTCCACCGCCCGGATAAGCCGCGTCAGCGTGGCGGAATCCACGCCGCTGTCGAAGCAAAGGCTGCGACCGCAGGCCAATCGCAACTCGATCATCCCAGAGGGGTCCTGCTGGTCCCCGCGGCGCTCGGTCTGCGTCCCATTCATCTCCACGGGAACAAACACCGCATTCGCAGAAGGCGACAACAGTCCCTTCTTCTTCAGCTCACTGCGCCAGGTGTAAATCTGCTGTCGTGTCACATCGTGTCGCTGCGCAACCTCAGTCACCGTCGCCCCGTCGATCCCAACCGACATGAGAATCTCGAGCTTCTGTTCGTCGCACCACCGCCGCCGCCGTTCCTGCCCAAGAATTTCCACCCGCATCGCAATCCTCGCCTAAGACACGTCGCTAACGACGTCGTTAAAGACGTGTCTTAGGCCATCACGACGATAGCCGGCAGGCGGTGACAATCGGGCGGTTACGTTTGCACGTCACTTCGGCAAGTTTCGGACGGTTGGTGGCACCGATGTCGCGAATCCGACAAAAGGGCCGCGGCCATTCCCCAGCGGGCGCGCGTGTTTCACTCTTGCTAAGTAAGGAGCGCCGCAGGTGGCACGCTGATTGCTGGGATGAGCAAGAGCCGCCGCGACAAGCCGGTCGTAACGACTCTGACCCAAGATCGCAGGTTAGATTGGAGTGCGCGCTATGTTGTCCCAGTTTGAAAACCAGTCCATAAACCATGAGGTCGCTAGGCTCAATCTACCGAACTCTCGGATCAAGAACTTCGCGCCGGCCAGTTACTCACATGCCGGAGAAGACGTTATTGTCGAAGGTATCCTGGCTGCAAGACTCTGCAAGAGCCAAAGATCTTGGGCCAGTGTCTTCTATGTCGAGATCGGCGCTAATCATCCCATCTCTACGTCAAGCACATACCTTATGTACCAAAGAGGTGCGCGAGGTGTTCTGGTTGAACCAAATCCTGAATTGGAAGCGATGATCCGCACTGCCCGTCCGGAAGACGTTCTCGTGCGATCCGTAGTCTTGCCCGCTCCGCAAGCGTCTGCCACGCTCTTCATCGGAAACGCCCATGAGCTTTCCTCTGTGAATAAGACATATCTTGAGAGTTTCGGCGACTTCAATGGTATTGGAGGTATCCGAGAACAAATCGAGGTCAGCGCGATCGGTATCAATGAACTATTGGCGCCATATGCCAATAAGGTTGATTTCCTATCGATTGATTGCGAAGGACTGGATCACGATCTCATTAAGGCGATCGACTACGAGCGCATCAGGCCTGCTGTCGTCCAATGCGAGCCAAGTGCTGAGCATCGTATAAAGGGTGACAGGGCTCGGATCATCAATCTGATGGAATGCAGATCATACCGGCTTGCTGCAATTACTGATGACAACGTGATCTTCGAGCGATTGCCCTGATGCGGCGGCCCAGCGGCCAGTTCAGCCCGGCAAGACGAGCGCGCCGCAGATAACCATGCACGACGCCATTGCTCACCCCGAGCGTGTGCGCGATGGCGCGGTCGGTCAGGCCCTGGACATGCCTTAGAGTCTGTCAGACCTACGTTGAAACGTATCCTGCATGCCTGAGATAGGCGGCGCATTCGTGCGGGCTGAACGCCTTGAGAGCTTCGCCGACGCGCCGCCATGTCGCCTCGACGCTACGCTCGTCGGCCTTGCGCAGCAGGGTCTTGAGTTTGGCGAACATCATCTCGATCGGATTGAGGTCGGGGCTGTAGGGCGGCAGGAAGAACAGATGGGCGCCGGCGTCGCGGATGGCGCTGCGCGCCGGCTTGCCCTTGTGGCTGCCGAGATTGTCGAGGATGACGATATCCCCGGGGTTGAGGGTTGGCGCCAGGCATTGCTCGACCCAGGCGGTGAAGGCAATGCCGTTGATCGGGCCGTCGAGCACGAAGGGTGCGACGATGCGGTCGTGACGCAGCCCGGCGAGGAAGGTCAGCGTCTTCCAATGGCCATGCGGTATTCTGGCGATCAGCGGCTGGCCGCGCTGACACCAGCCGCGGCTGCGCGTCATGTTGGTTTTGACCCAGGTTTCGTCAACGAACACCAGGCGGCGCGGATCAAGTCGATGTTGATGGGTCTTCCAGCGGCTTCGGAAGCGCGCCACCTTCGGCCTGTCCTGCTCGCTGGCGATCAGCGTTTTTTTTAAATGTCTTGCCTTCGCGGCGCAGAAACCGCCAAACGGTGTCATGCGAGACATCGATCCCGGCCGCCTTCAGATCGGCGGCAAGCGCCCGCACCGTCCAATCGGTTTTGGCCGCCAGTCGGCGGTGAACCTCATCGGCCGCCGCGCCCCGCAGCATGGGTTTGACATGGCCCCCCATCTTGGCCGGCGCCAAACCGCGGCCGGACCGGTCGAGCTGGCCGATCCGCACCGCCGTCGCCGCCGATATCCCAAAGCGCAAGGCGGCCGCCCGCACCGTCATGCCTCCGGCCAAAGCGGCGGCGACGCGCTGGCGTAAATCAAGAGAAAGAGGTCGCGCCATCATTGCTGGCCTCCTCACCAGCAATGATCTTGAATCACAATCCCAACAAAAAGGGAATCC